>NZ_JBYMDW010000002.1:0-173730 GCF_057766385.1 Mesorhizobium sp. P160927 | reverse complement strand
ACCCAGCCGATTTCGCACAATAAATTGAGCATTCGGTGGGCAGCGCTTTTCTGAAGGTCCAGCTTTTCGGCGACTTCGCCGAGTCGCATCGCGGAAGCTTCTTTTGCAAGCAGCTCAATGACCGCGAAACATCGCTCCACGAGAGAATTTACGACCCGCACTCCGCCCTCCAGTCACTTTTCTCGTTCCAGTAAGAATGACATTCTAGTGTTAGGCCCTGCGTGGGTCAAGCCTAATATGAGGCGGCATTGGGTTCGTGTCATACCTCGATAGTGGAGGACCGAAGGATGGTCGTGAGGCAAATGACTGCAGGTCGACCCGATTTGAATGTTCCCACATATACGACCCTCCCAAAATTGACACAGTGTCATAGCTGGAATAAGGTTCTATTAGTGCGTTGGGCTTCTAGCCGTTCGGGCTCGAATTCGTATCGAATACCAAGAATGTCATCGGTTACAGCCAAGATGCACTTCTGGGCTCGTCAAGGCCTTTGACGCGGGCAAATAAGGTTCCGGAATGGTCAAGCATTGGGATTTAGAGATCGATTATTGCGTCGCGGGGGCGGGATCTGCGGGCAGCGTTGTCGCTGCGCGTTTATCCGAAGATCAGAGCTCCGTTCTGTTGTTAGAGGCTGGTCCGAAAGATTGGAATCCGTTTATACACATTCCTGCAGGATACTTTTACTTATTAAAAAATCCCCGCCTCAACTGGATGTACAAGACCGAGCCGGATTCCGGGGGCTTCGATCGCAGCATCGTTGCTCCTGCCGGCAGAGGCCTGGGTGGCAGCAGTTCGATTAATGGTATCCTATTCGCGAGGGGACAAGCTGCCGAATATGACTGGTGGGCCGAAGAGTTGGGCTGTCCGGGTTGGAATTACCGGGATTTACTACCCTACTTCAGAAAAGCCGAGACTTTTGAAGGCGAAACATCCCAGCACCGCGGCACCTTTGGTCCGGTCTCGGTTGCTCCGTTTCGCACTATACATCCTCTAGCACAGGATTTTGTGAGTGCGGCGACCCAGGCCGGATATGCTGAGATTGCAGACATGAATTCGCCAAACAGGGAGGGCGCCAGCCTATTCCAACAGAATCGCAAGGGTCGCTTCAGGTCAAATACAGCCTCCGCCTACCTGCGCCCGGCTTTGAAAAAGGGCCAAAACCTTCGAGTCGAGACGAATGCACTTTGCGCTCGGATCATATTCGACGGGAGGAAGGTGGACGGCCTGGAGTTTCTCCAAAACGGGCATATACGACGTGTGAAAATACGGCGCGAGCTGATTATTTCTTGCGGCGCGCTGCGATCTCCACAACTGCTGCAGCTAAGTGGAATCGGCGATCCAGCTCTCCTAAACCAAATAGGCGTTCCTGTTGTTCATGCGTTACCTGCGGTCGGCCAGAATTTTCGTGACCAGTATATAGTCAGAATTTCTCACCGTACTCACGGAACCCTTACCATCAACGAAATGAACACGTTCGCGACAATCGCATTGGAGGGGTTGAAGTACCTTACTCAAAATAGAGGGTTGCTAACACTGGGAGCGAGTATGGCATCGCTATATTGTAAGAGCTCCCCAGCTGCAAAATTCGCGGACCTGCAACTGATGTTCGCTCCAGTTAGCTTCTCCCCATCGGTCCCTGGCGCTCTTGAAAAAGAAGGGGGGATGACGATCGGCGTCTTCCTGACGTGTCCGGATAGCAAGGGAAGTGTGTCGATTCGTTCCTCCGACCCGCTAGAGATGCCTGTCATTCGCCCGAACTATTTGAGCGCGCCAACGGACTGGCCGCGACTTCTTGTTGGGCTTCGGACAGCCCGGCAGGTATTCGAAATGGATGCCCTCAAACGGTGGAGTTTAGGTGAAACGAGGCCGGGGCCTGGCGTGGATACCGATGACGAACTGTACGACTTTGCTCGACACGTGGGGTCGACGGCTGCGCACTACACCGGCACGTGTCAGATGGGCTCGGAGGACGCGAGTGTTACAGATCCATTGCTTCGCGTACGCGGCGTATCAGGACTGAGGGTAGTCGACAATTCGGTCCTTCCCAGCCCAGTTTCGGGCGGGATGAACGCCACAGCAATCGCAGTAGCCGAGAAAGCTGCAGACTTGATCAGGGGACGCCTCGTGGAGTGATTTAGACTAGCCGCGGGCGGGCAGTTGTTCCCTTTCACCGAAATTCCCGGTTGCCTGGCCAATGGCGCTGGATGAGAGGCATCTGTTTTGCCTTGATCCCGCAGTGAGCGGCGGCTGTAACGGTAGGTCGGCGCCATATTTCGGCGAGGTCTCAGCGATCAGCGGGTAGAGGCCCCGATCGAAGAAGCGGTGACCCGGTCCACAACCCACAATTTTCGCGCTTGCGGGCGTCGATGCTCGATTGTCCTCTGGCTCATATGGCTCAGCCGAGCCAGTGGAGAAGCGACCGCCAACCAACTCGGACAAGTTGGTTGACGTTTTTACTGACGGGTTTGACGAAAATCCAACACCAACCCATTCAAGGGAGGAAGATGCTGGATCTTAGACAGCAAAGCCAACAAGGGGTAATCCATGGCCTTTCCTAATTCGTCGCCTTACGTGATTATCGGCGCTGGCATCCATGGCCTATCTACCGCATATCATCTGGCTCTAGCCCTCAAAAAAGCCCGCAAGGGTTCGGGCACGGACATTCTTGTGATCGATAAGAGCGGCATCGCGGCGGGAGCATCCGGCATTGCCTGCGGCGTTGTCCGCAACAATTACTTTCAGCCTGCGATGCGCGAGCTCATGGCACACTCAGTTAGCGTTTGGGAGAGCGACGCCGAAGCCTATCGATACAACCCGGTCGGTTACATGCAGATCAGTTCGGAATCGATGCACGAAGACGTTCGCAGCATCTATGAGCAGCAAAAGGCCATCGGCTATTCCTCGGTCTTTGTTGAAGGCAAAGCAGACTGCGACGCCTACATGAAGGACCTATTTTCGGATTGGCAGGCAAAGAACATCACCTCCGTGCTTCACGAAAAGAAGGGCGGCTACGCCCACAACGGAGCGGCGATCTACGCGCTGGCGAAGAAGGCCGAAAGCGAAGGTGTCCGTATCCTGACCGGGGTGAGGGTAACTGGCATGACCTTCGCAAACGGATCAAGCTCGGCGGTGACTGGCATTGACACCGATCAGGGCCACATCACATGCGACTATCTCATCGTTGGAGCAGGCCCGTGGGTCCGCGATTTTTGGCGTATGGCGGAGCTACCGCAGACCGTCCAGATCCAGAGCAAGGATGGACAACTCCATGGCAGTATCCCCATGTGGCGGTTTTGGCAGCTTGAGGAGGGCGTACTCGGTGTCGACCCCAACACCTTCAGAACCAACCATGGCAAGATGCCGCCGGTCATCCACGTCGACACGGACGCTCCGCTTTACTCAACCGTCGACGGAAGTCTGATCACGGAGAGGATGTGGGGGATCTACTACAAGCCCGACTTCAATTTCGGCGGCGTCCAAGGAGGTGCAATGCCTTACAAGGTCGAAACACCGGTGGACGAAGTTCAGATCGATCCCTACGGCCCGTCCTCGCCGGAATTCATCGCTAGCGAGGAATTCGCCCATATGTGGGTCTCGGCACTGGCTCACTGCAACAAACGGTTTGAAGGTACGATGGACAAGTTCCACCGCGAGCCGTCGGGCGGCATCGGTTGCTTCACACCGGACAACTTCCCCGTCTTCGAAGCATTCCGTGAGAACGTCTACATGATCGCCGACTCCAACCACGGTTACAAAATGATTGGCGTGGGTGCGCTTGTCGCAGGAGAGGTTCTGGGTCATGAATCACGCCTGCTAAAGCCGTTCCGCCTAGACCGCTATGAAAAGGGTGAGCTGCACCCAACCTCGAACAGTCCTTATCCTTGGAGCTAATCGAGTTGGACAGGCCTTCGGCGCCGAACGCCTGGAACCGGCGGACCGGCGGACCGGCGCGTGAATGTGAACATGCTCAAAAGAATGCGAGTTCAATGGTCCAAGGCTTAAGAACCAATGCATAGCGCCATCAATACCTTGCCCGTTGGGCAAGCAGAATTGGTACAGGCCGCGAGCTCCTCCTCGTACTATGCCATGGTCTCTGACCCGGCATGACCCGCTTCGGCACCAGCATTGGATGAGACCGACGATGTGAGAAGACCAGACACTTCAGCGCAGGGTTAACCCTGCGCCTGTCTGGAAAGGCTGTTTTGAAAATCGCTTGGTTGGGTTCCGCCTGAGGATGGGCTATGATCAAGGTCCGAATGAACGCAGCAGAGCCTTGGCCGGATGTTGCGGATCGCCAAGGAGACAAGCTCGGCGGCTGCGAGATGGATGATAGCATTGAAGCTCTGCTCGGTTTTGCCAGCTCGCATGGCGATACGCTTGAACTCTTGCAAAAGAAGTTCTGGAAGAGATGACGCCAACTTGATATTCGAGATCGGGAGGCAGCGGCAAGGCGCGCCTTGGATGCTGCGAGATTACGATCTTGGCGCCGCGTTCGTTCAGATCGGCAATGATGGTGTTGCTGTCGAAGGCCAAGTCAGCGATCAGCCCGCGAAGAATCATGGTGGTCATGCCGCCTTTGGAGCGGCCTAGCCTGGCTTTGAGTCCCCCTTTTGCGCCATCGTGGCGGTGGACCTTGATGATGGTTGCGTCGACCATGGCGAACTCCATGTCCGGCTGGTCCGAGCGGGCCTCGAAAAGCCGAAAAAAAACGTCGGATATGTATCTAATCGTCGTATCGCTTGAAGACGGTGTTCCAACTTCAGAAAAAGGCTGGGAGGTCACCCATTTACGGCGAACTTGATTGCACTGTTACTGATAAAGCCTTGATCCTGATGCGAGCAGCATTGATTGCTTTAACCCAGGACTCCGGACGTGGATTGTATACCAAACTGTCAGAGGAAAGCCGAGAGGAGTGGCCAAATCATGAAACTTGGCGGCAACGAAAAACGGCATGAGTGCGTCGAGTTCTTGCTCCTCGATCTGTTTTCCATGATGTCGGTGACCTGCGCGATTGAGCCGCTGAGGGCGGCCAATCGACTTCTCGGATTTGAAGCCTATAGCTGGCGCTTCTCTTCAGAAGATGGGTCAGCAGCCCATGCCTCCAACGGAATCTCCGTAAATGTGGACGAGCGCTTCGGCACTTCCGATGCACCTGAGTACCTCTTCGTCTGCGCAGGCATGACGTTCCTCGCGAAAGACCAGACCCGGTTGAACGTCATGTTGAAGAGGCGGGCACGCGAAGGGTGTCATATGGGCGCGCTGTCCATGGGCACCGTTTTTCTCGCCCGCGCAGGGCTGCTGACCGATGCGCGATGCACCCTGCACTGGGAAGGGCAGCCAGCTTTCCGCGAGGAATTTCCGTTCATTGAACTAAGCAATCAACTCTACGTCATCGACAGGAACAGGTACACATGCGCTGGCGGAGCCGCCTCTCTCGACATGATCCTGCACATCATCACACAGGCACATGGCGCGGTTCTGGCGCGGTCCATCGCGAACCAGTTTCAGGTTGAGCGTATCAGGACCGGTAATGTCGAACAGCGGTCGGGCAGCTCGGTCCGCCTCGTCACGCTTCCTCCGGAATTGGGCCAGACCGTCGGACTTATGATGCGCAACTTAGAAAAACCTTTGAGCACCAGTTCGATCGCTCGCACCTTTGGATTGAGCGTCAGGAAACTTGAGCGTCTTTTTCAGCGGCATACGGGTTACCCGCCCGCCCGCTACTACAAGATCCTTCGGCTCGAACACGCCCGGGATCTGCTGCTGCACACCAGTCTCGCAAATATTGATATCGCCATCGCGACTGGGTTCTGCTCGAGTTCCTATTTCTCAGCCTCGTACGCCGAGCATTTCGGACACACGCCGTCTCAGGAACGTCAATAAATCGGAACGGAGCGCGGTATCGCAGGCCGCCACTGCTCGCGTAGCAACGATCTTTGGGGATTTGATCAAGCGCCTCCTTTGAGGAAAGTTGTACATTGTCAGACACGATGGTGAAGGACAGTGACGAACAGAACCCGGCGGAATGCCATACGCCGGGTTCTGTCGCAGACCTGGAATGGGGTTGTGAACGGCTATTTCGGCCTGTCCGTCAGGCAGCGAGGGTATCGAATTGCTCGGCGATCGACAGACTGGGATTGTAGGCATACCTCGTCTGTCGCTTGCGCATCATATGGATCGTCTTGCTCGCCTGCGACTTGAAGCCGAGCATGGCTCGAATGCGGCGCTTGATACGCCGGTGATCCTGTTCGATCCGCCGTTGAGATACCGGCTATTGCGGATGCAGATCGGCTTCAGCGGTCGCCGCCGGGATGGCCCGGCGCAGCCAGGCCGGCACCGCGATGATCGGCGCGACCGCCGCGGCACCGGGAAGGGCCCCGTAGCGTAAAGAGGGTTTGGGACGCAGAATCATCGAAAGCAGGATGAATCACGGCGGCCCTTTGAGCAACAAAAATAGGCAAAAGCGCTGCGCCTGTCGTGGTGATACAACGAACGATAAGGCAACATTGTCGTTCGTTTTAGAAACCCGTGCAGAAACGGCCGCTCTGGCTCGTTTTTCATCGCCAGACGACCCGGTTTCGGCGTCAGATCGACGAGAATTCGCGTTCGTTGCGCGGACCGGATTCGCGCTCAATTGTCGGACGTCGCCCGGAAAGGTCGCTGTCGTCGAGCAGAAGCCCAAAAATCACGCTGATCGTCGCTGCGGGCCGTCCCACAGCAGGACGGCCTCTCCTGAACGACGGTGAGGGTTTAGTGCATATCTCCCCACCGACGCTTTCAACCCTACGGATGCAAACCCGGCGCCGACCGGTAGAAGATCACCCCCACCGACGGAACAAGCTGGCTGAGGTAATCGAAATCTCCAACATTGCCCGTCAGAACTGTCGCTCCCAAAAGACCGGCTTGGTGAAAGATCAGCGCATCGTTGAGGAAGCGGCGTTCGTGCCCCTCCCCTTTCGGCAGATGGCTCAGTCGGAACAACAGGCCGGCAAGCATGCCGGCGCGTCCCCAGGCGGTGGCGTCTGGTGCATGCAGCCGGTGCGCGGGGATATCGTCGATCGTGTCCGCAACCACTTTCAGGACCGGCTTCGTCCTCGGGTGCGCCGGGTCGAGCCGGCCGAACACGTGGCTGAGCTCGGCAAGACAAACGGCGGAGTGGTGGCAAAGCCGATAGGTTAGAAGGTCATCGACCACTTCGGGCGTGCGTCCCTGCAGGACATCCAGATAGACGCTGGTGTCGAGAAGCAGGGTACTACCGACAGGCGGTTGGTCCCCTGCCCAGGACAGAGCGGAATCCGGCCGCCGTTCCAGCCCTCCGGTACGCCGCTGTGGCTTGAGGGAACGCAGCGCGCTCCCTAGATCAAACGCCAAGATCAATGTCCGCGGGGATGCTGCCCTTGCGGCCGACGAGCCGGGCGCCAAAATTGTCCTCGATGGCAAGCCGCGACAAGGCGAGCTCAAGCAGCTCGGTGTCGGAGGTCACATGCGCGCGCTTCTTTGCCGCCTCGATCAGTTCCGACGGCACCCTGCCGGAAAGGCGTGTGTTCTTGGCCGCGCCAAGCAGGCCGACCGCCCTCGCCTGCTCAAGCACGAGGCGGTTCCGGGTGTGGGCGATCCGCTCCTCACTTGCATCTGCCGCTGCGCCGCGTGCCATCTTGTTGGGATCTCCATCTGTTGAACGGAATATAAAGAATGTTGAACATGAAAGCAAGGAGGGACCGCCTCCCAAGAGGTCATCACTGGATAGGACAGGCCTGCTCCCGGTGATGCGATACCCGGACCCGACGGGACGCAAATCTCGCAGCTATTCCGCCACGCAGCTTGCTGTGGACAATTCCGAGCTTTGGCAGCACCTTGGCCCAAGAATCGCAGTGCTGCGACATCAAAATCGACGAGACTTAATGGGCAATGCCCGCAACTTGATGGTTTCCGCCGCCGCAATCGACCCAGATGACCTGCCGGACATTGTCGACGTCGTCATGGAGATGGGGCGGCCGAATGAAGACCCCTCCCCTTCCCCGCCGGTCCTCGACCAGCGGCAGGCATCGTTGCCTACGCATCTCGAAAAGCTCGCCGACCGCGCGCGTGATTATGTCGAGGCAGCCAGTTCAGCAAACACCCGTCGCGCCTACGCCGCCGACTGGAAGCATTTTTCCGCTTGGTGCCGGCGCCAATCGTTCGATCCGCTGCCGCCAGATCCACAAGTTGTCGGCCTCTAGATCACCGCCCAGGCCTCGGGATCGGAGCGGGTCAAAAAGTCGGTGTCGACGATCGAGCGCCGCCTGTCGTCGCTGACTTGGAATTATACGCAACGTGGCCAACCGCTCGACCGCAAGGACCGCCATATCGCAACCGTCCTTGCTGGCATCCGAAACAAACACGCCGCCCCTCCCCGACAAAAGGAGGCCGTCCTGCGCGAGGATCTCATCGCTATGCTGGAGACGCTCGACCGTGGCACGCTGCGCGGCCTGCGTGACCGCGCCATGCTACTTTTGGGATTCGCAGGCGGCTTGCGCCGCTCCGAAATCGTCGGCCTTGATCTTGGCCGCGATCAAACGGAGGACGGTCGCGGCTGGATTGAATTTTTCCCTGACAAGGGCGTGCTGGTTACATTGCGGGGCAAGACCGGCTGGCGCGAGGTCGAAATTGGTCGCGGCTCGTCCGACGCCACCTGCCCGGTCGTCGCCCTGCAGACCTGGCTGAAGCTGGCCCGTATCGCCCATGGCCCCCTCTTCCGCCGCGTCACCGGTCAGGGCAAAGCGGTGGGGTCCGAGCGGCTGAACGATCAGGAGGTGGCGCGGCTGGTCAAACGCGCGGCCTTGGCCGCCGGCGTGCGCGGGGATCTTTCCGAGGACGAGCGCGGCCAAAAATTTTCTGGCCATTCGCTGCGCGCTGGCCTCGCCTCCTCAGCCGAGGTCGACGAGCGTTATGTGCAAAAGCAGCTTGGCCACGCCTCGGCGGAGATGACTCGCAAGTATCAACGACGGCGCGATCGCTTCCGCGTCAATCTAAGTAAGGCGTCAGGATTGTAGAGTGCGGTACGCCCCCCCCAGCTGCGGGTGACTCTGGATGCCGCCGATCCACCCCGGCGCCACAGATCCAACCCTCAAGTTGATGGGTTTCTAGAGTTTATTGGAGCGGCGCAAGCCTCCAGCTTGAAGAGCTGTTCCCAGCTGGGAACTCAAATTACGGGTTGTGCGAGAAGTTTGCTTCTCGATGAGTTCTCCAGGATCCTTCGCCGACACTGCTGATTGCTGTCGAATCGCGTGCGTCGCCTGGCGTTAGAGCTAGCCGCTGAGTTGCCATTCGCGAGAGTCGCTCTGCCCGGAGGGAAATGCCTCGTTGCAGGGTAGGGGCCGTGGGGCGTCTAACTTGTCAGCTAGGGGGCGATCACCGAAGCGACATCGAAGCGGCGCGGCATGGCTGCATCACAAACACAACCCATCGGCTCCAACGCAAAGGATGGTGACCCCCTGGACTGCGCGAGCTCAGTGTCTCCTTCACAACGGGAATTTCGCCGCCGCGCCAATGTGGGGGAGGGGGGATCTCTCCATGCGCCGAAACTTGCCTGCGCTTTTGTAAGGTGACTGGCCGCCGTCCGCGGAAGCCAGAGGGCAATCGGCACACCAACGTCGACTATCTACGAGAACAAAACGGGCAACGGGCTCGCCCGTGCCCCATGCTGCGTGACCAACTTCATAGCTGTCGTTTTCAATGCCTGATGCGCGACTTTGACGGCACAGGGAAGCCAGCGATAACGAAAAGTTCCCAGCTGGGAACTGCCCTGTGTCCATTTGCTCGAATGCTCCGAATCGGGCATACCTCCAGTAACGGAAAAACCGCGTAATTCGAAAAGTTGGCGTAGTTGGCGTGGCGTTAACAGCTTGTTAACCACAGTCGCTATCAATAGGCGCTGGGTGCAAGAGGAGAATCTGGGTGACGCGGCATCTAAGTAGCCTTCAGTTCATGAATACCTTTTCGACGAAACTCGAGAAGGCACTCAACAATCTTTCGCTGGCTCAGTATCCTCCTGATGCGATGCGTACGATGCGCAAATTCACTTCGACGGAAGTGGCAGCATTGCTAGGAGTGACCGAAGCTTACATAAGGCAGGTCTCCTTGAAAGGGCAGGGACCTGAGCCAGAGACAACGACCACCGGAAAGCGCCTATATTCTGTGGAGCAGGTGCTGGACCTTCGGATGCACCTGGCGGAAAAGGCACGGAAGAAATGGATCAATCCTCGTCGTGTTAAAGGTGAGGATTGCCAGATCATCGCGGTCACGAACTTCAAAGGGGGATCGTCCAAGACAGCGACCACTATTCACTTGGGTCATTGGTTGGCACTACGGGGATACCGCGTTCTAGCAGTCGACATGGATCCCCAGGCGTCGTTAACAAGTCTGCAAGGAGCGTTACCCGGATTTGACTACCGAGAGGGTGACACCCTTTACTCAGCGATTCGGTTTGATGATCCGGTGCCAACGGAAAAGATTATTCATCAGACGCATATCATCGGATTTGATGTCATCTGCGCCGGTCTTGAGCTGACAGAATTCGAGACGGCCGTCACCCTTGAGATGCGCAAGAGCGGTGGAACCAGTTTTCTGCTTCGAGTGTCACAGGCCCTCGAACAGATCGTCGACGACTACGACATCGTTCTTCTCGACTGTGCGCCGTCACTCAATTTCCTGACACTTTCGTCGCTCACTGCCGCTACCGGAGTGCTAATCCCAGTTCCAGCGCACATGCTCGATGTCGACTCCACAGGGAAGTTTTTGGAGTTGGCCGCATCTTATATGCAAATCCTGGATGAGGCTGGTGCAGGCGCACGTTGGGATTTCGCCAAATTCCTCATCACAAAGTTTGAGGCCAACGACCACCCGCAAGCCAACATGCAGGCCCTAATGCGCCAAGTGTTTGGCGAGGATTTACTTCTGAATTCGGTCTCCAAATCCACTGCGGTTGCGGACGCTCTCACTTGGAAGCAGAGCCTCTATGAAGTGCAACGATCGAGGTTTTCGGCACCTAAAACTTATGATCGTGCAATCGAATCGATCAATGCCGCGAACGCGGAGATAGAAAGCCTCATCACAATGGCATGGAGGCGTGAACAGTGAGCCGTAAAGATTCTAAGGGCATGTTTGCTGCTGTTTTGGGGCAACTCGGGGAGGACAATTCGGAGGAGGGCGTCAGCCGCCGCACGTCATCGCCGCACCTGATGAAGGTGGCGGCTGGTGTCCGCCAAATGCAAGAGCGTAGCGATATCGCCGACAAGTTACTGAAGTCAGGCGAACAGATCATTGAACTCGATCCCGACAAAATACGGCCGTCGTGTATCACCGATCGATATGATGACGCCTACGAGATTTCCGCCATTGCTGAGATCACTGAATCCATGCGGGAGCGCGGTCAGATTGTGCCTGGATTGGTTCGGCCAGTGCAAGGCAAGGATGGCGAGTTTCAAATCGTCTATGGTCGCAGAAGATTAGCGGCAGCTAAGCAGCTTGGGATCGGATTCAAAGCGGCCGTCCGCGAGTTAACTGATGAACAAGCAGTCATTTTCCAAGGCGAAGAAAACACCGCTCGAGAGGATCTTTCATACATTGAAAAGTGCGCTTTTGCGCTTGCGCAGCAGGAGGCGGGATACAAACGGGACACCATCTGCGCTTCGCTGTCGACAGGAAAATCGCATGTCTCCGAGATGATCAAAATCGCCTCATCGGTCGACAAGGAGATACTGCAATCGATTGGTAAAGCTCCCGGGATTGGTCGAGGACGATGGCAGGAATTCTCGAACCGCTATTCCATAGACGGCTCACTCGCAAAAGCTTTCGATCTTACTCGCAAAAACAAATTCCGCGACGCAACGTCCGACGACAGATTCATTATTCTGCTTGAGACGCTTCCATCGGATCATAATGCGATCAAAGAACCTGCGGGTCCGGCCAAGCCATCAAAGCACAAGATTGCTATGAAATCCTGGGCTGCTCCAGACAAAACAGTCAGGGTCAGCCTCAAGGACAACGGAAAAACTACCATGATTGCTGTGGGAGAGGCTGAAGGATCGCGTTTCGCAGCGTTTATCGCCGGACAACTGGACGACCTGTTTGAGGCCTTTCGGAAGTCCATCACGAAACAAGGAGTCTGAAACCGCAAAAGAAAAAGGCCCCCAAACGGCAAGCCGTGGAAGCCTCTCTCTGAACTAAGCACTCTGAGAATCGCATCTCCACGAATCACTGTCAAGAGTCATTGGCGTCGTTTTGGCGAGCAGGTTTCTTTTGCCTATCGAGGGTGAAAGAAAATGGAGACGAATATTGCAACGACGCCCTTTGGGCGGCGACCGATGACGCTTGGCATGATTTCAAGCCAAGTCACCGCAAGGGCGGTGCCGAAGGACGCGACCGTCCACAAATGGCATGTCTTCCAAGATATCAAGGACGCCAGGATCGCTCTGGGCGCCACCGATCGCGCTCTGGCTATTCTCGACGCGCTGTTGTCGTTCCATCCGGTCACGGCGCTTTATGGCGACAGCGAACTGGTTGTATGGCCATCCAACGAGCAGCTGATCCGCCGCGCCAACGGATTGCCCCCAACGACGTTACGGCGGCACCTGGCCGTTCTGGTCGAGTGCGGCTTGATCATCCGTCGGGACAGCCCAAACGGCAAGCGCTTCGCCCGGAAGGGTCAGGGGGGCGAGATCGAGCAGGCCTATGGCTTTGACCTCTCGCCGATCGTGGCGCGCGCTGAGGAGTTCAAGAATCTTGCGGAAGCGGTCAGATCTGAGAAGAAGGCCTTTCGTCTCGCTAAGGAGCGGCTAACCATATGCCGCCGTGACATCGTCAAGATGATCGACGCCGGGATTGAGGAAGGCGTGCCGGCGAACTGGGGAAGGGTCCAGCAGGCCTACCAGGCGATTGTCGGCCAGATACCACGCACCGCAACCAGACAAACCCTCGAGGCGATTGCCGAGGAGCTTGAAGGCCTTTGGGCTGAAGTGCGTGAGGCATTGGAATCATTTCTAAAAACACGGAAAGTGGACGCCAATGAGTCCCGAAATGGGCGCCACATACAGAATTCAAAACCAGACTTTAAATTTGAATCTGAAAGCGGCTCAGGAAACAAAGATGAAGCGGGCGGCAACGTTGACACCGACAACGTACGCAGCCTACCGAAACGCGAACTGCCGCTAGGGATCGTGCTGGATGCCTGCCCGAACATGCTTTGGCTGGTGAAGGGCTGCGGCGGAATCCGCAACTGGCGTGAATTTCTGGCTGCGGCCGAGGTTGCCCGGCCGTCCATGGGCGTCAGCCCGAGCGCCTGGGAGGAAGCGCGAACGGCAATGGGTGAGCAGCAGGCGGCGATTACCATTGCCGCGATATACCAGCGGCAGGACCAGATCAACAGCGCCGGCGGCTATTTGCGCAGCCTGACAGATAGAGCAAAGGTCGGAAAGTTCTCGGTCTGGCCGATGGTGATGGCCTTGTTGCGGGCCAAGCTTGACGCGTCGAAGACGACCGGAACCGGAGCTGAAGCCGCTGCCGTCGATTTGGAGGGGGCAGGCAAGGTTGTGCGCACCGAATCCCGGCTGGACATCAGCGATGCGTTGCGCCGCAGCCTCGACAAGCCAGGGCGCGGATCATGATCAGCCGGGCGGGTTTCGATGCGTGGACGGTGGCTGCAGCGCTTGTCGGGATGAGCGTCTTATGAGAGCATTGAGGCATGAAAAACGACACGACCGGGAACGGACGCCGGATGAAACCGCCGGAATGGTGTGGTGGAACTCACTTGCCGAATCCGATCGTGCGGCTTGGCTGGCGCGGGCCGGCAGCGCTGTTCCAGCTGCTGCCTGGGCCGCGTACAAGCGGCTCGGGAATGTTGAACGTCAGGCATGGACCGTAAACTGAGGACTGTTCTGCAGCGGGATGACGGTTAGCTCGCGGGTAGTTCGGCGACGAGCCCAACCCGGCGGGCTCGATCGAGCAGAGTCTTGACTGATGAGGCAGACCATTTTGCGCTTCTTCGTGGGGTTCGCTCATGCAGGCGCTCGAGCTGGCCAGCGATGTCTCGGAGCGACAGGTCTGGGTTAGACATGGACGACGCCGAGCCCGACGTGCTGGCCTACATGACCTTCCCCAAGGAACATCGTGCCAAGCTCCACTCGACGAATCCGATCGAACGTCTCAACGGCGAGATCAAGCGGCGCACCGAGGTCGTCGGAATCTTCCCGAACGACGATGCGATCGTGCGCCTCGTCGGCGCAATCCTGCTCGAACAGAACGATGAATGGGCAGTGCAGCGGGCCAGTATGACTCTGGAAACGATCAGCCAGATGAGCGATGATCCCCTGATCAGCCTGCCAGCCGTGGCGCGCTGATCAGCCCGGCCCATGCCGGAGAGCACGGCGACTAATGCCGCCAGCTACACCACTCCGCGGGAGTACGTCATGCCAAGCTGATGATTGCTTTTGGGTGCCATCCGGCCAAAGCCGTAGCGGGCAAGCCGGGACCGAGTCTTGCGGGCGTCGCGGCAACGCGGGGTCTGAAGTGTAGACAGGAGCCATGCGGGGTGCGGGAATGAGCCTCGAAAGGTGGATGTTCGCGGAGGCCGAGTGTGTTCCCTAGTCACTAAGGCAATATGAGCATCGTCGTTACGCGAGACGTTGCCGCTCCGTCGGGGTCGATGGCCGGATCACGCATGGAAGGTAATCATCGGAACATGAGAGGCCCGACCGGGTCCGGTGGATTGGTCTCCAGCGGGGGACAGCAGCAAGGTACTGCCAGAGCTGCCGTCCGAGCTGAGGTCGGGAGTCGGACTGGTTCATAGTACCCGTGAAGCCGTCGAAGGAAACGAGGCGAGTGGAGGGAAGGGACCAGCCTGAGGGGAGCCTGCGCGAGGAAGCCAAGGTCCGGACACAGAGCCGGGTTGCCTTGCCGCTGAACCTCGAGCGGGTGAACGCGGCGGCCAAGCAGGCTGCCCAAACCCGGTTCACGGCCCTGCTGCATCACGCCGACGAAGAAGCCCTTTACCGGGCGTTTCGGCGACAGAAGCGACAGGCGAGTGCTGGGGTCGATGGGATGACCGTGGCTAAGTACGAAGAGGGGCTGACGGATAACATCCGTGATCTCTGCGAACGGGTCCACACCGATCGCTACCGGCCACAGCCGGTGCGGCGGGTCTACATTCCCAAAGCCGACGGCGGTAAACGGCCTCTCGGGGTGCCGGCGATGGAAGACAAGATCGTCCAAAGCGCGGTGGCCGAGGTGCTGAGTGCTGTCTACGAGGTCGACTTCCTGGGGTTCTCCTACGGCTTTCGGCCGGGGCGGAGCCCCCACATGGCGCTTGATGCCCTGCATACAGCGATCATGAGCCAACGTGTGAACTGGGTGCTCGATGCCGGCATTCGCAGCTTCTTCGACTCGGTCGACCACGAGTGGCTGCTGCGGATGGTGGCGCACAGGATCGCTGATCCTCGTATCCTACGGCTCATTGGGCTGTGGTTGCGGGCTGGTCCTTGAGAGCGGCGAGAAGCAAGAGGCGGACAGGGGTACCCCGCAAGGGGCGGGTATCAGCCCGCTCCTCGCCAATATCTTCCTGCAATACATCCTCGATCTTTGGGCCCACCAATGGCGTCGTTGCCATGCATACGGTCGCGTTGTGATCGTGCGTTACGCTGACGACTTCGTCATGGGCTTTGAGAAGAAGGCCGATGCAGAGGAGATGCTGTTGGCCCTCAAGGCGCGGCTGGCCGGCTTTGGCCTGACTCTCCACGAGGACAAGACGCGGTTGATCGAGTTTGGGCGGTTCGCGGCCCTTTCACGACAGCGGCGTTGCGAGCGGCGACCCGAGACCTTCGCCTTTCTGGGCTTCACCCACTACTGCGGGCGGACCCGGGATGGCCGGTTCATCGTGAAGCACAAGACGGAAGGGGAACGCCTGACCCGCAAGCTGACGGCGCTGCGCCAGGATGCCTGGCGGCTCATGCACGCGCCAATGGCTGCGCAGCACAGGTGGTTCGCCGCCGTTCTGCGTGGACACTACGGCTACTACGGCAGGCCGCACAACTACCCAGCGCTCAACGGATTCCATCGGCAAATGCGCCGGAGATGAAAGCCGAATGGCTGAGCTACTCGACCACGATCCTTGTGTCATTCAAGCCGACGCTATGAGGGACATTCCTATGCGTCTGAAGTGGGGCGTTGGGGATCGTCAATGGCGAAGCGCCGGCAAAGATCTCAGGTCGGGTCTTCGCGCTGCAGGTCGCGGATAGCCACGCCATCGACATTGGTTGGCATCGTCAGCCACTTCCGATGCCGCAAGGTCCGCTGCGTGTCTTCCAAGCCTGTCTCCCAGTGCTCGCGCATTGAGGTGCGCGAGAACTCATAGTCCTTGGCGTGGCCTTCATAGCCTTTGTGCTGGTAGATCAGGTGGACGATGTTGACCACGCCGGCATCGGAATAGTCGGCCATCAATTCCTTCTCGCCGTCCTTGAGCTGGTCCGGCGGCACGCGCTTCAGTGCATCGAGCAGCTTCATCTTGAGCGCGTGGATGCGCTGAAAGTTATCAGTGTTCTGGCGTGTACGGCTCGAATAGATAATGTCTTTGTGGCGGGACAGCACGTCGGGCATGCTGCGTGGCAGCGCGCCACGAGCGCTGAACAGGTCGACCTGGAACACCAAGGCAGAACGGTCTTCTTTCTGGTCGAGTAGATATTGCAGCGGCGTGTTGGAGACGATGCCGCCGTCCCAGTAATATTCGCCGTCGATGCGGATCGACGGGAAGGCCGGCGGCAGCGCGCCGCTCGCCATGATGTGCTCCGGGCCGATGCGCCCCTTGTCTGTGTCGAAATAGACGAAGTTGCCAGTCCTGACATTGACGGCGCCGACGCTGAGCCGCTTCTTGCCGTTGTTAAGCACTTCGAAGTCGATCAGGCTCTCCAGAGTGTCCTTGAGTTCGGCGGTGTCGTAAAAGCTGGTGGCGCCATCGGCGCCAGGCGGCTGGAACCACGGGTTGGGGTTGCGCGGCTTGAAAAAGCCGGGCTGGCCCATGGTCATCGTCATCCACGAGGAGGTGCGGTTGCGGATGTCGCGGTAGATGTCGCCTTCCGGCGTAAAGGCCCAGATGTCGCGGCCCGAAATCGTCTGCCAGAATTGCTCGAGCCGCTGCAGCCGGCGGCCCGGCTCATTGCCGGCAATAATGGCAGAGTTGATGGCGCCGATCGACACGCCCGAAAGCCAGCTCGGCTCGCAGCCTGCATCGGCCAGTGCCTGGTAGACGCCCGCCTGGTAGGCGCCGAGCGCACCGCCCCCCTGAAACACCAGTGCGATGCGGTAATACTGCGCCGAAATTTCCGCGATGGTGGCGGTGGCTTCCTTGTTGTGATTGCGTTCAAGCATGGCTTTGTCTCCGATTTGTTGGGCTCTGCATGGCTGATGCGATCAGGTGCGGTCGGTCAGTGAGATCGTTGTGCCACCTCGCCCAGACCAAGCGTCAGATCGCGAGTGGCCGGTGTCGAGCACCGGGCAGCCGGGCATGCGCCCATGGCATCGGAGCGCGGCGGGCGCCGTCCAAGCTCGCCGTGTGTTGCTTTGCGGCACCCATCAAAATACGCATCGTTGTGCCCAAAGTTGAATACGCCTGCGGCGGAGAGAAAATCGTCAAACTCCGTTCCATTCTCCGCCTCGAGAATGGATCCCGCAGCCCTTCTCGATAAGAGCCCACGTTAGGGTTTTGAAAGCAGCCAGGGAATTGGAGGTGCTTTCTTAAACCATAAGTCTTCCCTTTCCAAACGATGGCGCCACGGCAGCAAATTGGAATTCTGATGGCTTGGCAGCTTGGACCCTGAAAGTCTGGAGTAAACGTTACAACGATTGGTAGCTTTCTGCTGCAAATGTTTATATAAACTTGCCTGACGAAATATGGCAGTAGCTTAACGGAATCGTTATATAAGTGAGTCGATGTATAGAAAAATTAATTAATTATAATGGTCATATTTGTTACCATTTATGTTACGGTTGAAATGCCCTTATGCATCCTACACCCCGTATATTGCCGTCATAGTGAACAGTGGCAGAGACGACCACGAGCGGCGGACGAATCGGCGCTTCGCCTGCCAAAGTGAAAGGAGCAGCCACTGAGATGCAAAAACAGCGTGAGTACGTCAGAGAGATCGCTGACCAGAAGGATAACGAAATGGCCAAGTCCGAAGATAAAGACGTCGAAATTATCCACTTTCCCGCATTTGACCCGGTCAAAGCGGCCGATCAGCTGCATTCGGTCGCCCAAACGGCCGAGCAGTGGTCAGGAGCTCTTCTCAGAGTCACGCCGGGCGCTGAAGACGCCCAGAAGATGCTTAAGACTATCTTCGAAAACACAGCGGCGGTCGGTATCGAACTGTCGCTGAAGGGGATCGCTACATTCTGGGCCAACGCCGAGGCAGATCTCTCCCATCTGCAGGCGCTGGTTGGCGCCAAGCTGCCGTCGCAGTTTATCGCGCTGCAGTCGACCTTCTTGCGCAAACGGGTCGAACTCTTTGTGGAGCAGGCCAAGCAATTCCAGGCACTCGGAACTAGGGGCGTGGCCGACGTCAACAAGCCGGCCAAAAACGCCTTAGATCCGGAAAAGGTAGGCGGAGTTGCGGAAACACCCTGAGCGCCAGCAGCACCCGCATCGCCTCTCGTCGGACGAGGGCACATGAATGGCCCGCGTGGCGCGCGTCTGGGGTCTTGCTGTCGATGTCTGGGAGAACGAAGAGGAAGCGCGCGATTTCTTGTTTCGGCCGCACCCGATGACTGAGGACAAGCGACCGATCGAGGTCGTTATCCTGAGCGAGTTCGGCGCCGAAATGGTGGTCGATATCCTCGGAGGTCTGAAGTATGGCCTGGAGCTGACGCCGCAAGCTGTGATGTGTCGGATGGATCTGCGACTCAGACGATTATCCGCGCCGCCCGCCCGAGCGGGCGTTCGGCATCGTTGTAGTAGTTCGACGCCTGCTGCACGGAGCGATGCTGCGACTGCTGCATGGCTTCCGGAAGCGGGATACCGCGGCGGGCGGTTTCGGTGAGATAGCCGGAGCGCAGGCCGTGGGCGGAAAACGCCGCGGGGTCGAGCCCGGCCTCGGCGATGCGGCGCTTCAGGATCAGGTTGACGGCTTGCGGCGTCAGGGCTCGTTTTTCGAGGTTGCCCCAGCGATCGATGCCGCGAAACACGGCGCCCTCGCTGATCCCGGCCCGCTCGAGCCAGTCTTTCAGGGCCAGCACCGGGCGGCCGACGAGCAGCACGAAAGCATTCCCATCGGCCTGTGTCGTCTTGGTGCGGCCAAGCCGGATTTTTAGGCAGGGCAGTTTTAGCCCCTCTGGATCCTTGGGATCGGCCGGCACAGGCTCTTCCTCAACGAACTGCTCGACACGCAGGGACGAAACCTCGCTGCGGCGGCGGCCGCCGGAGGCGAAGGCGGTGATGAGGATCGCGCGGTCCCTGACGTCAACGAAACGGTCGCCGGCGCAGGCCTTCAGGAGGGCGGCCAAGATGTCGACGGTCACCGCCTTCCTGCTCTTGCGGCCGCGCGGGCGGGCGCTGGCGCGTACGGCCAGTTTGATGGCGCTCTGCAGCCCCGGCGCGTTGAATTTGCCGCGCAAACCGCGCCATTTGGTCAGCGTCGACCAGCTCGACAACCGCCGGCGCACGGTGGCGGGCGCGTGCGGGCCGTCAATGCGCAGAAGCCCTTCAGCTTTCAGCGTTATCGCGACTTCGGCGGGCATGCCGTGCGCCGGATCGGTCTCCCGTTTCGAAAAATCCCAGAGATGATGGGCAACGAATTTGATCAGCAGTGCCTCCGGCGCGGGCCAGGGGAGCGAAAAACCGGTCGCGGCAAGCGACCAGGCTTGGAGGTAGCCGAGATCCGAGGCCAGCGCCCGCAGCGAATTCTCGCCGATGCCCTCCTTGGCGAGGTGGCGCAGGGTGGCGACGTCGTCGTCGGTGAGGATTTCGGCCAAAAAGTCGCGGCGGTCGAAGGGCAGCACGGACTCCAGCGCGTCCAGCGCTTCGGCGCGGCGCAGTTTTTGGTCGGATGCGGGCTTTGGCAGACGAAGGTCCATGACGCCGGCTCAGAACAGATATTTTCTGTCTGCCCAGGCAAGCAGCACGGCCGCATCGTGGTCTGGCAGGCGCACGCGCCCGGCGCGCAGTCCGTCGGCGATGATGTCCCCGACATCCGGATCGACCCAGTGCCCGTGCGTCATGAAAAAGAACCAGGCGAAGGCCAGTCCGATTTTTTGGTCGATCGCCTCGGTGCGTTCCACCAGCCGATGTACGGATACGCCCTCTTCGCCCAGCAGCCGCTCGGTCGGCATCTGCAGCAGTCGCGGAATAAGCCCGATCTCGCGTTTTTGGCCGGGACCCTCAAAATCGTGGATGTCGAAGGCCCAGTGGTCAAAGATGCGTACGCTTGCGGCACTTGATCGCGCCCAGTCGGCAAAAAAGCGGTTTTCGCGCGGTACAAAATCGAACCAGCCGGGATTGGCTTCCAGGAACGGAATGTCCCTGACCCCCTCGGGGCCGACCTCGTGGATGACGCGGTTTTCGAGTTCGGGCCGGCTTGCCTCTCCGGCGAGCTGCTGCGCCCCAACCGCGGACTCGCGAGAAACCAGGGTCGGTTCAAACAGATGGTCGGCGCTATAGGGGCGATAGTCGGGATCGACCACCGGGCCGGCCAGATGTTCCGACTCGCCGCCGAGCGAGAGCTGAACAAAATCGGCGACGCCCGGACCGGTCGGCGCAACGGCGAAGACGGAAGCGCCGCGCCATTCCGAGAATTTTCTCCGCTTTCTCGATGCCGGTTCCAGAAGGCGGTGAGATCGCCATCGACTTCGGCCAGTGCGCGCTCGACCCAGGCGCGATGGTCGCCGCGGCGCGTGCCGTCGGCAGCGACGACAGCATGAGGGTTGCTCCAGTAGGGGTCGTCGATCCTCGCGACGGTAAAGGCGAAGCCCGGAAAGGCCTTGTTGAGGGCAGGGGCAAGCTCGGCGTCGGCCGACTGCGGCTGCAGAGCTGCGAGCACGGTTTCGACGGAAGCGGCGTCGGGCAGGCGGACGGGTTTTTGCTCGGGCATGCCGGGTGCTTCTCTATTGGTCTATTGGCCAGAAAAGGCCGTCCAGAACGCCGACCGTACGACGCCGGCGGCCATCTTGGGGGCGATTTTGGCTGATTTGCGCAGCGAGAGCAATCACTATCGATAAGAGGTCATTATCGATAGTGACTTTTCGCCCTGAAGAAACACGTTGTAAGTCCAGTGAGACCCACGCTAGCTTGACCAACGCGAATCAGCCATCATGAAAACAATGGCTTACACGCTCGACAAACTGCCCCTCGAGACCCTGATCGGGTCGGTTGCCCGTGCGACCGAGGTTTTGGTCCGCCTCGACGAGCGGGTCGCCCGTTCGCCGGTCCGCGACGGCTTGGTCGAGCGCCAGCATTTTGCCGACGCGGCTTCCGCGCTCTGGCTCGAGGGCGAACTCGTCCACCTCGAGGACCTGGTCCTGCACGACGCCCACATGGACATCCGCACCCCGACCCACGAACTCACCCGGGCGCACGCGGTGCTGCGAACCCGCCGGCGGATTTTTGCGCAAAAGCCGGACTGGGCGCTCAGCCGCGACGGTTTTTTGGCGCTGACCGGTCGCGGCGGCGCCATGCCGGCGGCGGGCCAAAAAAGCCGGGAGGGGGAGGGGGCTGGAGCCAGCTCCTTTGAAGCCGACGATCGCGATGACGCGGAGGCCGATCTGCTGGCCGAAGAATTTGCCGAGATCGATGCGGTCCTGGCGCGCTCGTCCAGGATTCTCAGCGGCGCAGACGTGCCTGGTCGAAAGGAGGAAGCGTCAGGACGTGACCGGCCGGAGCCGCAAAACGGCCTGATCTACGATCTCGACTGGAATGAAGAAGAACGGCTGGCTGAATGGCAAGCTGTGATCGCCAGGACGCGCGATCTGCCAGTCGTCCTGCAAGCGGCGGTCCTGCTCGAAGCCTGGTCGGACATCGAGGTGCTGCAGCATGCCACGTGGCTCGGGCCGCTGCTCGTGGCTGCACTGCTGCGCCACGAGGGGCTTGCCGCCAACCATCTCGCTTGCCTGCATCTCGGCTCGAAAAACATTCCGCGTGAGCGGCGGCGGGCGCCCAATCGCTCCGATCGGCTGCTCGCCTTGCTCGATGGAATCCACGACGCAGCAGTGGCTGGCCTGAAGGAACACGATCGGCTGGTGCTGGCCAAAAGCCAGATGGAGCGGCGGCTCAAACAACGGCGCGCCAGCTCGAAACTGCCCGATCTGGTCGAGCTGGTGCTCTCGCGGCCGCTCGTCTCGACGGGCATGATCCAGGAGCGGCTAAAGGTGACAAAACAGGGGGCGCTCAACCTGGTCGGCGAGCTCGGCCTGCGCGAGATGACGGGCAGGGGAAGGTTTCGCGCCTGGGGAATAATCTGAAGCGAGGATCGAGAGGTTGCCGCCCTTGTCGTGGGCGATGACAAGAGACTAAGCTACTGATAATGCAAGATTATCGTTCGTTTGATCTGTGCGACAGGCTGTGCGTTTCGGTGCGAAATTGATGGCGCAAAGCGCACAGCCGCTTTACCCTCCAAATCATGATTCGCCTTGATCCCTCGACCGCCGGCTCTTCTGCGCCGCCCGCCGTCCCCGCCTGGGCACTCGCGCCGGGCCGCGATGGCAGCGACGCCGGCGCCGCCTTCCAGGCCGGCGCCGCCCTGGGCGCGCTCGACAGCCTCGCCCGCGCGCAAGCCAGCTGGGCCGGCGCCTGGCGCCAGCGGCTGGCGCTTCGCTGCGCCGCCGCCGCGATGCGGCTCGCCGGCCGCGCCGAGGACGAAGCCGCCCTGCGCGACGCCTGGCATTTTTGCCCGCCCGGCGCCGATCCCGGCCCGGCCGGCGCCATCTTTGGCGCCTGGCGCCAACTGGCGCTGCAGCCGCCGGCGGTCAGCGCCGAACGTCTGGCAAAAATGCTCGAACTGCTCGGGCTCGCCTGGGACAGCGCGGCGCTCGCCGAGCTGTGCACGCAGATCGACGATCAGGTCCGCGCCGGCCGGCCGGCGCCGTTCGCCGCCGCGGCGATCGCCGCCCGTGTCGTCGCGCTACGCCCCGATGCCGAGCTCCTGGCCTGGTGGCTGGCCGACCTGGTGCTGGCGCAAAACCTGCGCTGGCCGCGGCCGCTGCCGCTGTTTTTGGCCCAGGCGTTTGGACCCGCCCTTCGCGAGGCCGGCGGCGGCCGGAGAAAAAACCGGGCGAGAAAGATTTCGAGCGCGCGGTCTGCGTCGCGCTGGTGCAAGCGGCGGCGGATGCCTGCCGGCTGGCCGGCGAGGTTTCGCGGCGCGCCGAAAAGCTCATCGCCATCGCGCCAAAGCTGCGCGCGAAAGGCGCCGGCGACGTGATTTTTTTGCTTCTCAATGAAGACGCCGTGCCTGGCACGCTGACGACCAAAACCCTGTCGCGCTTTGCCACGCGCCGGCTGTTCGAGCGGCTGCTAAAACTCGAGGCCGTGCGAGAACTCTCCGGCCGCACCAGCTTTCGGCTGTTTGGGCTCTGACGATGAGTGAGGCCGCCGCTCGCCGCAAGCCAGACGATCAGCCGGCGCTGCTCGACACCGAGCTCGAGCATCTGCCGCCGGAACTGCGCTGGCGCGAGTGGATGGGCCGCGTCGAGGCGGTCATCTTTGCCGCCAATGAACCGGTGACGCGTAGCGTACTTGCGCGGGTGGTGGGCAAGAACTGCAATCTCGAGCTGATCATCGACGATATCCGCGCCGAGCTCGCCGGCCGCCCCTATGAGCTGGTCACGGTCGCCGGCGGCTGGCAGCACCGGACCAGAAAGGCTTTTGGCGACGCCATCCACGCCGCATTTGGCCAGCAAGGCGGCCAGGGGACAAAAGAGCTGTCGCGGTCGGAGGCGCTCGTGCTGATGTGCATTGCCTATTTTCAGCCGATCACGCGTGGCGAGCTGTCATCCTTCTTCGGCAAGGAGGTGTCGCGCGATCTGATCGGCGTGCTGCGCGCGCAGGAGCTGATCGCCTCGGGACCGCGCAGCCCGCAGCCGGGCGCGCCCTACACCTATGTGACGACGAAAAATTTCCTGTCGCAGTTCGGGCTCGACACGCTGCGCCAGCTGCCGGATTTCGAGGCGCTCGAGGACGCCGGGCTGTTGTCGAAGAAGAAGCTGCTGGCCGGCGACATCATGCCCGAGTTTTCACCTCATCATAGAAACGCCGACGTCGAGATCGAGTAGCATTGCGGAAGGTCGCGGCCGCCTCAATACGCTGACTGCTTAAGCAGACAGGGGCCAGGAGTTCTTGGCGACCGTCGCGTTGTCCGAATTTGTAGGCATATGTCGGGCAAGTAGCGGTTTATTCAAAACGTTCGTCTCGGCGGCGCACAAGCTTGCGCTACGAGCAGCAACTCGCTGTCGTGCTCGTGCCGTTGTTGAAACAGCCGCCGGAAAAGACCGTCGTCAGTTAGTCCGGCAAGCGATTCATTCTTGCCCACCGTGGCCGCGAGTGCCAAGGCGATCCGGGCGTTTCCGCCTGAGAATTCGGAGATGGTTTGTGCATCGACATCGGAGAGCGATGCAAAGCGCCGGCTGACCAGTTTCTGGGCTAGATCGGGCGACGACGGTTCCAGCGCAAAAACTTCGGTGCCCTCGGGTTCGTCCTCCCGGATGTCGTATTCGATTGTGATTACGCTGATCGTGCTGCCGGCGGTACGGACGAGTTCCGAAAGCCGCCGGTGCAGTTCCTGCGGGCAATTGTCTATGACCAAGATCGCCCGCGTGCGTCGGGCGGCCAGATTGCTAGTGAGCGCGATCGGTTGCGGATCAGGGGTGTCTGCCATGTCGGCATAGATGGCTAGCGATGGGTCGAGATTGCCCGCGCCGACAGCTGGATCGAAAAGTGCTTGGACGAAGCGGGTTTTCCCCACACCGGAAAGTCCAACCAAACGCACGACTTTACCGGGTTGCCCCAGAAGATCCCGGATTTTCTCGAGGCCAGCGAGCGCGGAGACCCCACCACCATTTTCCGCGCTGTCGGTCCGGATGCGCAATGTGTCATCCAATAGGTAATTATCGTCGCGCCAGCAGGCGCGTGCGCCCAAGAGCCATAGGGTTGCCATCCTGACAGGGATTTGCCGATGCGATCGCGAACCCATGGGATGAGGCCTGAATGATCGCGTACCCATGTCGCGACGCGCCCGCGATCATAAAAATCGAGAGCGAGCTGATCACGCTGCGGAATGTCCTTGACCGCATCGGCCATCGCCTTGCGCCGGTTGGCAAGCACACCGTCGGCCGTCGATCCGGTCGCGCTGACAATGATGTAGGCGCCCGCTTGCGTCGCCAGTTCCTCAATGACGGGGCGGACCATTCCGGCAGGGCGCATTTCGGCGAGAATTTCGCCGCGGGGCATGTCGGGGTTTCTTCACTTGAAAGCCGGTGGCGGCGCGTGGGACGAACCCGTCTATCGGCGTTCCGGCGGGAAGGGAAACGCGGACGTCGAGGCCGCCATCGGCGGCGGTTTGATTGCCGCCCCAGGTCACGGCCGAAGCGGGCAGGCCACGGCGGCGCAATTCCGCTTCGCAAAGAAGAGCGACAAGGGCCCGAAGGTCCTCGTCGCTCAAAAGAGCGATGTCGTCACCGGTGATTTCAAACATGCCAAAACCTAGGCACGCGAGTGATTCCGGTCAAATATCCGCCGAACGGCAGGATTTTGAGCCTGCACAAAGAGAACGGATCTCGTCAAATACTGAAGCTACGCGCTTCGATAGCAAGCGCCTGAGACTGCGAGTTTGGCCTCCTTGGGAAAGGATTGGCGAAGGTGACGCGTCCGTCCGGCAGTTTCTACTATTCCCAGAATCATGCTCGGGTGTGCAGTACAATTTAATCGCATGTCCTGAAATCACATCGACATAGAAGCCCTCTGAATTACTCTCACCGCAGAAAAGCTAGTCGGAAGTCGAGTATCGAACCAACCCGGTAGTGTCGCAAACAGTTAGAAAGTGATCGGAATGGGACGCACGGATCGTTTGAAGGAGCTTGGCATCCATGCGCAGCCGGACCACCGGCTGCTCCCAAAGCATGTCCTCGAGCAGATCGAAAAGCTGCCCCGCAACGAGCGCCGCCTGCGCAAGAAGGTGATCGATCGGGCGCTTGGCAGCGCCTACAAGCGCATGATTGCGGATAACAGTTCGGGTGCAGGTTATCCGATCGACATGCAAATCAGGGAATTCCTTATGGAATACAACGACAGGCAATTGGGGCATGGATTGCTGACATTGCCGTCGACCTTCAACGTGATGGAGGGTTTCCTAGAGTTTTGCGCCGAGCCGCCGGTACATTTCTTCGCTCTGCGGCCTGAAAAAGATCATCTCTTCTCCCTCTCGGATTTCTTCGATTTTGCGACCAGTGGGAATCGTCGCGAGGACGGGCTGCGGACGCTGGCGGGCTTGCCAGACGGGCTCATCCTGAATTTCACACCCATCGGCGACGTCCGCGACCTTGCCTTTTTGCATGCCGACAGCCATCGCTTCGTCATTGCGGGATTCACGCTGGTGCGCCGCGACGACCAACTCCACTGGGCGATGGTCGGGGGGCCAATCGTCGATCTTGATGAGGAAACCCACAAACTGCGCGAAACAGGCACTGGCGCCGTTCGTGGCCGCCCGCCTGAGAAGGCGCACATCGACGTCAATCCGGACCTCGAATATCGCGCCGAATCGCTCAAAGGTACCGACGATGTTTGGAAGACGGTGGTTTATGGGCGTTTCAATCTTCGCACCGAAAGCCACGAGGTAAGGGGGATCGCTCGCGACTACGGCAACCAGTACTACATCATTGCCGACGATCCAGACATGTTTGACGCTCCCGATCCGTCGAAAATGTCGGCGAGGGACCGTGAAACCGCAGAGAGCATGATCGCACGCCTGGAAGCCGACCATCTGTTGATCGAACTGGCGGAGACCTGTTTCCTGCTGCCGTCGTACTTCGATTTTCGGATCACCTTGATCCGTGAGTCCATCCGAGCAACTGCCATTGGCGAAATGTCCGCGCTGGAGCGCAACCGTATCAGCGGCCTGGCCGATTCCATTCGCCCATACATTCGCAAGGTTGCGGCCCTGGAGATCGTCGATCTCGGTCAGGCGCCCGTTCTTCGCAGCTACAACCCACCCAGTTTCCGGGTGGAGGTCGAAGGATTTTGGCGACGGCTAACGCCGGACACACCCGGCCACGATCAGCAGGGGAACCCTGTCAGAGGCCGAACGTGGGTGAAGGGCCATCTGCGATGGCGCGACAGGCCCAGTAATCCGCACGTCATCTACCTCAAGAGTTCGATCTCCTCGGCACGCGCAAAGGCAGCAGCTGTGCTGGCAAGCTACGCCAGCGCTGCCATTGTCGGTGATGAGGTGCACCTCCCGCAAGAAATTGTTCCGTCGGAACCAATGATCGGAACCCGCGGCTGGCTCTATGTGATGCGCTGCCCGCTCATGGATGACGACGTTTACAAAATCGGTTGGTCGAGCAGGCACCCCAAAGATCGTGCCGCCGAACTGTCCAACGCGACAGGGGTTCCGATGGCATACATTGTGGTTGATTGCTGGAAACTGGATGACGCCCGGGAAGCTGAAGTCAAGGTGCATCTTGCTTTGTCGTCTTTCCGTATCAATCCGCGTCGCGAGTTTTTTAGGGCGCCATTCTCGGCAATCCGATCCAGCATAGTGAATACGATTGGAGCGCGTGACACTGTCTCAGAATAAATTGAGCAGATCCTTCGCATGCAACGCACTTTCTCTCAGTCAGCCAGTGCAATATTGTCTACAAATGTCCCATGCAGTGAGCGAGCGCAATGTTCTACCTTGCACAGTATCCGGAAGATCCCCCAGGTTATGCGGAGCCCCTATCCACTGCCGCTGCATGGGAGCCGTGGCTGAACGCAACAATACCCGCGGGTCTCGACGCCGGAGTCCAGAACCGTCTAGGTGCGAACCTTAAACACATACTCGTCGGCCTGGAGATGAAAGCTGCCTTGATAGTGCCGCATGCTATGCGGGTTTCAAAAAAGGCGGTACTCTTTGAATCTTACAGTCAGCTGTTGACATTCGAGTTCTGTGTCGGAGTGTTCTCGGTCTGCGAGGGCATTGGTTCAGCGCTTTGGCTTCGTAGTCAAAATAACGATGGAGCCGCCGCCCCAGCGATCGCGCCGAACGATTGGATTGGGGCTCTGGTGGCGTTGGCGGACCCGCATGGCGCGCTCGGCTTCGAAGCCAAGCTGCGCGGCGCAAAAGCCGTTCGGGACAAGATCCATCAGGATAGACTTGGCGCGCGTACGGAAATTGATTGGCACGCTTTCGATTACAACCACGCGTTTGTTCCTGCAAAGGATGCGCTTAGCATCGTGTTGCGCCTGCACGTGGCGAGCCTGCCCGCAAACACCAATCTGAATTGAAATCCTACCGTGCAAGTAACCATGGCTTCCGTCCGACCAGGACAGCGTTTCCATGCATTCGTAGCTAATCTGGAACGCATGCTCGCGCACCGGGATGGTGTGATTGTGGAGTTTTCCCCGCGCTTGCGCGACAAGGACACGGGACGGCTTCGCGAACATGACGTCCTGATTGTCCGCGATACGCATCACGGGCCAAGCACAACCGCCATCGAATGCAGGGACCAAGGAAGAAAGGTAGGGGTTCCCCAGATCGAAGCTTTCGCTAAGAAATGCGAAAAGACCGGAATCCACCGCGGGATTGTCGTTTCTGCGAACGGCTTTACGAACACGGCCCGCACCAAGGCTGCTGCATTGAACCTGACGTGTATGGAGTTGTCGGAGGCAGAGACCTTCGAATGGGTCGGCAACGTTACGATCGTCGGCCAGTTTTACAACTTCACCGCAATCGAAATTTTTGTCCGCGTGGTGGAGGATGGGCGAAAGGCCGCTAAGCCAGCTAAGGTGTATAGGCCGGACGGCGCGCTTTACGCCGGTGAGGACGCGCGATCCGTCATCCTGGACCACCTACCACCCGAAATCCGCAGCAGCTCCAACCGCCCGCGCTGAGCAGTCGAATCGTTGTGCCCATGAAGGGGTTCTACGTCATAGACGCTTTGGACCAGCGTTTGCCTGTGGAAGATGTCACGTTCAGGTACGCGTTGGAGATCGAGGTCATCGAGCGACCGTTCACGCTTCATCGATACGCCGGAGAAAACGCTGCTTTGGAGATCGCTTCTGGGCAAATCACCTTCTCCAGCGGGCAATCGATGTTGGCTTTCGTCAAATCGAAGGATGGCGTGATGGGCTACATCGTTTCGACGAACGCTTCGGAACACCGAGTAAAGGTCGGCGATCTTCCGGAGAGGCGGTTCACCTAGCTTCGCCTTCTAGGAATCGCGGGGTCTCACTCGTCATTTCTATTGGCGGGGCGATCAATTTCTATGTCGAGATTTGGAAAGAGGTCCGGCCATTCTGTCCGGTGGGCCGAGCACGGCCCAGAATGGGTTCGCTGACTTGACTGGCAATGACATTGTTTCACTATATACGTTAGACGGATTCGGAGAAATTGGTGCCAGATCTCGCCTCTGAAGCAGTTGCCGCTGATAAACCACAAGACGTGATCCGTGAAAGCATCTTCATCAGCCACGCGACGCCGGAAGACAATGCATTCACGCTATGGCTGGGAAATCGCCTCGACGCCATGGGCTATGACGTCTGGGCCGATATATTTCGTCTCAAAGGTGGAGATAACTGGGAGGTTATCCTTGAACATGCGATCCGTAACCTCGCCGCAAAAGTTCTAGTCGTCTCCAACCCGGTCAGTGTGACCAAGCAAGGGGTAAGAAACGAAATCAGTATTGCTATGGCGACCGGTAAGGGAATTAAGGACGATAGCTTCGTTATTCCATTGCGGACAGCGGAATATGAGTCCTCTTATCAGATCGTCCATGCCCAGCGCGTCGATTTTGGCGGAGGGTGGGCCCAGGGCTTGCGTGACCTGCTCGAAACCTTGGATGTCGCTGGCATACCGCGCCGAGGCGTGTCCGAGCGCTCCCAAATCTGGCGCGAGATTTCTCAACGAGATGGGCGCAATGTGGTGGAGACCAGCGAACGGCTGGTATCGAACTGGCTGCGGGTAAAGGCCTTACCGCGGGATCTCCGAATCTACGACTTTGCCGGCGGGATTTCGATCGGTGCGAAGGATCGCGCCATAGAGAGCTGTTCACTGCCGCTGGTGCCCAGGGGGCGCGGGTTTCTCAGCTTTGCCTCGCCACCGGCACTGCATGAACACTTCGGCGACGATCTTCCCATAAGCATCACGGGAATAGTGGAAACGGAGGAGTTTCTTACAAGAGGCGCGCCCGGCTATCGTATTGATGTGAGTGATGCGCGACGCCATCTCGTCGACCTGATGAGAAAAGGGTTCGATCGACGCCTCGAGCACGCCAGGTTGCGATCTACGGAAATGGCAAACGGCCGACACATGTGGTGGCCTGAAAGGGATCTGGTCGGACTGGAAAAGAAAGCCTTTGCCTGGAATGAAGGCCCATCTGGACGTCGCCAGCTCGTCGGGCAATCCAAGGCGCGAAACGTGTTCTGGCATTATGGACTCAGCATGTGGCCAGCTACCACTCCGTTTATACATTTTCGTCTATCCGGACATGTGATCTTTACGGTGGATGGTCGGTCGACTGTCGGTGACGCGAGCCGCATGCACAAGATGCGCCGGACCATGTGCAAGTCTTGGCGTAATGATCGTTGGCGGGACCTGATGCTTGCCTCTCTGGCATGGGTCGCCGGCGATGCGTCCGAGTTGTCCATCGACATGGGTGGTGATGCCGTCATCAAACTTGAATTGCCTCCAGTCCAATTCGACGTTCCGTTCGGCCTGGAGGGGGAAACGCCTACAGCTGAGGAGCAGGACGATGAGGAAACGCGCGACATCCTAGCAAGCTCCGACGAGGAGCCGGACTTCGAGGATGAGAATGACGCCGACATACTCGAGGATGAGGACTGACGCGTTGAGAGCCATTCATGTCGACGAGCCAATGCTCGAATTTCGCTATGGCCAGCGTATGGTCTACCCGCGGGACGGATTGTTTCTGTTCGGCCCTGGCGATGGAGGACGAGCACCGATCAACTTCGGCGTAATTGGCACGCCTGCGGGAGTCGCTCGCTTTCGTAAGTGGATGGGCTCGGTCGGCAATCTCATTGAGGCCGCCAATGGCGACCCGCAGCATGTGCCGTTTCCAGGATATGGCGCTGCCTTCGCGAGTGCCTGGCCCGACCAACCACCTTACGTCATCGATAGCATCGACCCCGCGGCCGTGTCTCGCGCGCTTCGCCTGGAGAACCGAAATGAGGCGATCAAGACCACTGTGGATCTGTACGTCGACCCGCTGGTGGCGGCCGCCAATCGCCTAGAAGCCCCTCCGAATTTTTGGTTCGTGATCATTCCCGAGGAAATCTACAAGCTGGGCCGGCCGCAATCGAGCGTCCCTAAGGCGGATCGGGTCCGTGGATCGGTAAAGCTGTCGAAGTCCGCTGCCAGGGGTCTGATGTTGCAGCCGACGTTCTTTCCCGAGGACTTGGAAGCGGCGAAGATTTATCAGTATGCCACCCACTTCAGGCGCCAACTAAAGGCACGCCTGCTCAAGGACCGGATCGTCACCCAGATCGTCAGGGAAACTACCCTGGCTCCAAACGATTTCCTGAACAAGATCGGAAAGCCGATTCGGCGGCTGGAGGATCCCGCAACTATCGCCTGGAAAATCTTGACCGGCGCCTACTACAAGGATGGTGGACGGCCATGGCAGTTGGCCGACGTCAGGCCCGGTGTTTGCTATGTCGGCCTTGCGTACAAACGACAGGACAACAATTCCGATGACCGTTTTGCCTGTTGCGCAGCCCAGATGTTTCTTTCGAGCGGTGAGGGTGTCGTATTTCGTGGTGCGCTCGGTCCATGGTTCCATTCCGAGTCGAGGCAATTCCATCTGAGCGAGGACGCGGCACGCAACCTGGTAGAGATGGTCGTCGGCGAATACAGGCTGATGCATGATGGACAGGCTCCCACCGAGTTGTTCATTCATGCCAAGTCCTCGTTCGCGGACCCTGAATGGAAAGGCTTCGAAGCGGCTGCTCCGGGCACAAATGTCATCGGGGTACAGATTTCCGATGCCAAAGACCGTATGAAGCTCTACCGGCCTGGTCGATATCCGGTCATCCGGGGGACGGCTCTGATCCTGCACGAGCATCGCGCGTTCCTTTGGACGTCAGGATTCGCGCCCCGTCTTGATACTTATCTGGGGCCGGAAACGCCAAACCCCATAGAAGTGCGCATTCACCGCGGGGAGTGCGATCTGAAGACGGTTCTCAGTGATGTGATGGGCTTGACGAAGATCAACTTCAATTCCTGCCTCCACAATGATCGACTGCCGGTGACGATACGTTTTGCCGATGCAGTGGGAGACGTGATCCTAGCGGCGCCGCAGACGGGCGAGCCCAAGCTGCCGTTCAAATATTACATATAAGACGGACTTCGATCGTTTGGAACAACTCCGTCTAGATCTGGCCGAGCAGTTGCCTCAACTGCCGATAGAACAGGCGCCGTCCGCTCTTGCGCGCCACGTCCTCGGTCATGTAGCGCTTGTTGTTGACGTATGTCTCATGCGCGGTTTTGGAGATCCTTGCATAGATATCGAGCTCTTGCTGGCTTCGAAGATACGGCCATCTTTTCAGATATTCGGGAAGTGAGGTCTCGTCACTTGCGTACGTGGCGATCGGGTAGTCCTTTTCGGTTGCGACACCGATTTCCCACGGTACCCACCATGATCCCTTGGTCGCTTGCGACACCACTGCAAGCAATTGGTCGCACTTGTCGAGTTCGTCCTGGAGATGCTCGCCGAGTTGATCGCCTTTCTTGGAAGACTCAGGATCAACGACGTCAAGATAGGAGTCGATTGTATGATATATCCAGAGCCGCTTCGCGATCCAGGTGGCGAGTGCGGTATCGGTCTGCTGATGGGAGATGAAGATTTTCATGAATTGGAGCCGTCCCATTGGACGTCGCGACTTATCAGACCTAGCGCGATAAACTGTTGACCCAGGCTTTGCGCTTGCGACACTTCCGCAAGCGGCTGATCCGTTGCTTTCGCCAGGCAGGTCACTGCCTTTTTTCCCGTTGGATGCGACAAGCCAGTCGCGAAGGCTGACGCATACCCAAGGCGATCCATGCCGTCGCCCGCTTCGTGGCCTGTCACGGCAACGCGGATCAAATCAAGTCCTCAACGACCAGCCGCCAATAGAACTGACCCAAGGCCGTCAACTCCACTGAGCCGGATCGCTCTGCAGTCCAATAGAGGTCGGAGCCATATCTCGGCATGAGTAGGCCAGCGAGTTGGAGCGTCTTGAATTTCTTGAAGACCTCGACATTTGCGGCTTTCGCGGCACCGTTGGTTTCCTCGTAACTCATGTCCAGTCGATATTGGGCGTCCTTGGTGCTGAAGAAATGAGGGAGCTCACGCAAAATCGTATCCGGAACTTTAGGCAAACACAGCCGAATGGGATCGAGCCTTGCGGCATGGGACTTGTAAAGCGGCCGTTGTGCCCAGGACCCGATGGCAGATTCAACGTAGCCGTAAATGGCCGCCGCGGAGACCCGCCCTCTGACATCCGCTGCGCCCCCGCGCAACGCACCCAGCACAAGGTCGGTGAACAGGCCGTGACCATCGATTTCGCCAGCGGTTTGAGTGGGTCGCGACGCCGCAAGGATGGTAACGCCTTCGCGAAGGGTGGCTTGGTAGAGTCCTGCGGTCTGCAGACTTGGCGAGTTTCCGGCCGCGCCGCTGAAACAGCAGTCTAGGACGATCAGCACGGAGCGAGTGGGCGAATCGTTGGCCAGTTGAACGATCTCATTCATGGGTAGGCCAAGGTCGTCTTCTTCTCCATCCTGAGTGACGAGAAAACCGCCCAATTGGCTCGGCCCACCATGGCCGGCAAAGTAGAAGACGGCGTCGCCCTTGAAGGAACCGAACAGCTCTTTCCATCGCGCACGCAAGAACGGTCGGGTAATGCGATCTGTCACCGAACTCGTAAACTTCCGACAGTCGAAATTCACCGAACCGTCCTCGTTGCGCGCAAGCACGGTCAAAATCGAGTCTGCGTCCGCCACGCAACCCGAGAGCGGCGAAAAGTTATCGTAGTGATCGATCCCGACGATCAAAGCCCGCCGGTCCATGCTAGAGGTCCTCAAGGAATGAGCTGACGTTGTCCCACGTCCATCCGACGACCTGCACGTATCGGAATTCGGAAGGCAAAGAATATGGCCGGTTGTCCTGAGTGGCGTAGACGCCCAGCACCGGTACCCCTTCCTGAAGCGCCGCGCGCACCTCCCAAAGTTGGCCGTCAGCTTTGGCGGTGTTCTTCGTAACCATTGCAATCATTCCGTCGCAACCTTTGATCCGAGTTCGGCACTGGGTTTTCCAAGCCTCATCCCAAGGACGCTTGACAGACATGTCCACGAATTCGAATGGCGTGCGCTCGTTTCTGGCTTGCCCTACCATTCGCGTGCGAGCCCATTCGTCTTCGATGGCAAAGGAAATGAATATCCCATGATTTCTAGCCACTTGCGAATTTCCAATAATTGGTACGTAGAACCAAACGCAATAATACAGCGATTCTAGGTGGAGGTCTCCCGAGACGGCGGATAACCCGGCGATCGACGAGACCCTGAGCTGTCAAAAGGCGATCGATGCCATTTCTGGCAGAAGGGCAGCCAGACACTCTTCGCAGGCGTGATCGCGGGTAGCCCCGTCTGACCCTGCAGCGAGCATCCGCAGTACGACTTCAAGATCCTTGGGCAAGATTAGGCGTGACACAGCATGATGAAATTATTTGACCCGATATTGCCAGACAGCAAACTTCACAAGAGCTTTCACGAAATACGAAACAATGAATGCTATGCGAAGGTAAAGCCAATTATTCAGGGTTGGGCAGAGGGCCTGCTCGAGAGGAGCGGGGAGGCAAGGAAATTCGTCACTGAATTTCAATCGACATTCAATTCGTCGATGTGGGAGATGTACCTCAACAAGGCTTTGAGTGAACTGGGATGCAGCGTTGATTACTCAAAGTCGTTGCCGGATTTCGTGGTGAAGACACCGAACAATTATCAATTCAACATTGAGGCGGTAATATCAGACCAGCCTGCCGGCGGTGATGAAAAGGAGCCCTTCGACCATCAAGGGTTCAAGGATCGCGGCGCCCTAACAGGCTGTTGAAAAAGGGGCTCGCGGTTGGGGTAGCTCCGTGATTCACTCATTTCGCGAGAATGCGGAGGGTGAATCGTGCGCGGCGGCGACAATCGAACTGGCGAGTTGTTCAGCTACGTTGATCTCGAGGCGCGGGTTCGGCGCGATCATCCACTGCGCGCGATCCGTCGGATAGTGAATGAGGCGCTGGCAGCGTTAGAGCGGGACTTCGCGGCGCTGTATTCGCCGATCGGGCGACCTTCGATCCCGCCGGAGAAGCTGCTCAGGGCAATGCTGTTGCAGGCGTTCTATTCGATCCGCTCTGAACGGCTTTTGATGGAGCGGCTGGAATACGATCTTCTGTTCCGCTGGTTCGTCGGCATCGGCGTTGACGACGCGGCCTGGGATCACTCGGTCTTCTCGAAGAACCGCGACCGGCTGCTGGAGGGCGACATCGCGGCGAAGTTCTTGAACGCTGTCCTGGCGCAGCCCAAGGTGAAGAAGCTTCTCTCCACGGATCACTTCTCAGTCGACGGCACCTTGATCGAGGCCTGGGCGTCGATGAAGAGCTTCAAGCGGAAGGACGGCTTGGATGAGCCACCGTCGGGTGGCGGGCGCAATGAGGAGGCGGACTTCCATGGCCAGAAGCGCTCGAACGAGACGCATGCCTCGACCACTGATCGTGATGCTCGGCTGTTCCGCAAGGGGAAAGGCAAGGAGGCCAAGCTCAGCTTCATGGGGCACGGGCTGATGGAGAACCGGCATGGTCTTCTGGTTGATGCCTGCCTGACGCTGGCCGACGGGCATGCCGAACGAGTGGCGGCTCTGCACATGATCGAACCCCGCGCCGAGCGACCGCAAGCCATCACCCTCGGCGCCGACAAGGCCTATGACGCGGAGGACTTCATTAACGAGTTGCGCTCGATGAAGGTGACGCCACACGTGGCGCAGAACACGAACGGGCGCCGTTCCGCTATAGATCGTCGCACGACCCGGCACGTCGGCTATCTCGTCAGCCAGCGCATCCGCAAACGCATCGAGGAGGCGTTCGGCTGGATCAAGGTCATCGCAGGTCAAGAGAAGACGAAGTTCCGCGGTCGCGACCGCGTCGGATGGGCCTTCACCTTCGCGGCTGCCGCCTACAATCTGGTGCGGCTGCCCAAGTTGATCGCGGTGCCGACATGAGCGCGCCGGCGGACTGCAAGCTGATTGACCGCTGGCATATCGTCGAGGCCGATCTGTGGGATTGCGGCTATCTCAGCCTCTGCGGTCCCGCCATGGTCACCATCGGGGCCGACAACACCGGTGAGATCGCCTTTGGCGCTCTGCAAGCCAGCCTCGATCTCAACTACGGTCCCTCGATGGTATTCTTCACATGGGCCGGCTTCGACGAAATGGACGAAGCCACTGGTGATGGCTCCGCCGAACTACTCGACGACGGCTCCATCGAGATCACATTCGCCTATCACAATGGCGATGAGGCTATCCTCAAAGCCAAACGGGACACTTCTTCAACAGCCTGCTAAAGCTGGTTGGAAAAATCAGAGACAAGTTGAAAATTTTCCAAGGGAGCGATGGCAAGAAGCATCCTTATTGCTCGCTAGCCCACGTCAAGGACCGGCCGTTCGTCATTGCTGTTGCGCCATTCGACAACATGCGATCCCTCATGCAGAACAACGAGCTGATAAACCTGGTCCTCTTCGGAATTGGCGCACCAGTACTCGAAGGAACTGAGCTTAGGCAAGACAGGATAAGATCGATCGCGACGGCCTCCGGCGCGCCGGTTGAAATGGGGATTTTCACGAACGATTCCTATAGGGAGATCAGCGCTGTCATCTTCTCCACAGTCGGAACTTTCGGCAAGGCAGTCGCTGAAAGCAGGATTGAGAGACTGATCAGGGCGACCCGCTATCGAACGATCGAGAAGGACAGGATTCCGCTCGGCTCACCATTGTGGCAGCTCGGGGTCCATCGATTTCAGGTAGACAAAATGAACTATCTAAAGACACAACGATGGGATTTCGGCAGCGACATCATAGGGTCCGATGTGCACATCCTGCATTCCTCGTTTCATCACGAGGGCCATCTTGATGGGCTGCACATCTACTTTAACCCGTACGCGGAAGTACCATTTGAACCGGATTTTGCCTGGCCAGGGGAAGTTTCTCTAAATTACTATGACGTAACAACTGACAAGCCAATTCAAATACATCCTGATGGCGCGTTGGTTTCCCGACAGGTTTTTGAGTTGAGCCCTTTCTGGCTGCACCAACTCCTTACAGGCTATGGTTTTGCTTAATTGGATATTGAGTGCCGCGGTACCTCTCACCGGTATCGGGAAGAAGCCGACCTTCGGAGGGAAGGACAAGGTTTTTTCCATCACGTGTGGTGCCTTGTTCTTGGAACGGCACGCTCCATCCTGTACGCCGATGATCTTCGCCGGGGCTTCTTAATCAAGGTGCTCGACGACCTTGAGATCGCGGCGCCCTATCCTTACTTTGTATCCAGCCATGTGAGGCCAAGCGGCTCGTCGCCGAGGTCTTTTCAGCGATTCTGGTGGTGCAAGCTCGACAATTTCGGCTGAGCCGGTCGGGACCTGCGGTGGTTGCCAGCGCCGGAACGCGCGAGGTCTATTCGAAGTCCTCGCCGAAGATCAGATTCTTCTTCCCGCCCGCCACCTCGAAATACTCCGCCCGGCACGCCTTGCCACGAAAGGCAAGCATGGCATAGCCGTGGTTGTAGACGCCCGGGCCCTTGCCGAGTTCTGTCCCGGGAATGATGGTCGGTGTGTCGCCCAAATCGCCAACCGGCTCATAGATCTGGTCGAGCACCGAAACCGGGACGGCGCCGTGACCGACGCAGCGTCCGCGCGCAAGGCCGGCGAACGGGTTGTAGATCGCGAGATTGTGCTCATGCCCCCAGAACCATGCAGCAATCGCCTTTTCGGCAGAGAGCCGTTCGAACGCTGTCAAAAGCTTCGGATTGACGGCGGTCCTCTTTCCGTCCGCACCTGGCGCTCCGATGGCCGAGAACGCCGAAAAAAGCGGATGATGCGACAACAGGATGGTTCGCCCTGGAAATTCCCGGATGCGGTCGCAATGCCATTCCAGTTCGTCATCCTCAAGATAGGTCAAGGCGTCGGCTATTCCCGACGGGTTGTCGTCGTGCAGCCCGGTGTCCATCGCCAGCAACTGCCAGTTTTCGTCAGCTGACCGCAGGCAGAAGAAGCTCGCCGGCTGCGTGAAAGGCGAGGGGTTCAGTTGCTTGATCAGGTCATAGAAGCCCACACCGCCACAATACATGTCGTGGTTGCCGGAGAGCGTGAATACTGGCATGGCCGCAGCCTGGCGAAGCACCAGATTCATCAGCTGCAGGAAATTCTGTGCGCATTCCGATGGCGTGCCGGAATAGTAGATATCGCCCAGATGGACCAAGACGTCGGCCTGGTCCGAAGCCAGCGCTTTCAGCACCTCGACGGCCGGACGGGCGCCTGTGCCCCAGTCCGCGAGCAGCCCGATACTCGCATCCGCCTTGATTTCGATGACCTGGGCGCCGGTCTGAGCCGGCCTGATATACGGAATCGGCTTTCGCTTGCCGCTGGCGTCGAAATAGGACCTGTACTCCCTGAGCGTTCCAAGCCAGGCCGGGTCGCAGGTTCCCGTGGTGAACTCGTCTTCCAATGCGACGATCGAGGCCTGATTGCCGAGGGCGACGGCCTTGAGGTAGCGCAGACCCCACTCCGCGCAGGCGCGTGCGATTCCGAGCTTTGAGAGATCGCGTGCGGCAGGTGTTGCATCGTCTTCTTCACCGCGCTCGCGTCGAGCGATCGATGTGGCGATTGCCTCCAGGTCGCTCTTGGCGGAAGACGCGATCTGGCTGCGTGGACCGCCGCGCGACGCGGATTGCTGGTCGATTTTTTTGCCGACATCGACGGCGGCTGACTGGAAAAGCGAGAGCAACGGGTCGCGGAAGGTTTCGAAGTCTTCTGTCAAACCGAATACCCTCTGGACGCCAGCCAGCGCCTTATGATCGGAAAGTACTTTTCCACCTGCTCCCGGTCGCTCTGACGCTCCTGTTCGGGTAGGTCATCGTAGGCCATGGCGATCTGTCGCTCCCAACGCTGAACCAGATCCGCGGGAAGCACGAGAGAGCCGTCGGGCAACCGTTCGCCCTTCGAGTGCACGAATGTCTGCCAGTGCGCCCAGCGCTCATGCTCGACAGCAGCCAGTTCTTCGATCAGGCTGGCCAGGTCGTTGCGGTGAGCATTGGTCATCGACAAACACTACCGCTAAATCAGCCGTCGGGCGACTAGGTTGCGATAGTGCTCACCCAGAGCCGTCAGGTGGCACGATTTGCTGCTCATTGCGGCATGCCACATATGATCGGCGTCGACGGGCCTGACCAGATTAACTTTCACATAGTTCTGCAAGATTCTGAAAACAGCGGTCTTTGCCGGGTCGGGGGCTAGAATTTCTGCTGCATTCACAGGCTGGCCCGGGCGCTCAGGCTCATAGGCGGGATCCAGCTGAAAATTGTGGCCAGGTTGCGGGAAGAGCTCGGCCAGGCGGCGAAGATCGTCCAGCGAAATCGGTGGCGCCGCTCTTCTGAGCGAGACGAAATTCTTCACGTTGGTCTTGAAAACGGGGCGCTGGCCCCATGGACCCAGCGATTGATCAATATGGGCGTAGGCGCTGCCGGGCGTAATGTCACCGACCAGATTCGCCGCCGCGCCGTTAAGGGCGTCGACCAGCAAATTTGTAAAGACGCCAGGAGCGCCATTGGCTCCTTCATAGGCGTATTGATCGGCCGTCGAGGCGGTCAGCAGCGTCATGCCCGGCCCGATTTCGGCAATGCCGCCACTTCCCGCGCGGTCCCCGGCCGCCCCGCTGTGGCAACTGTCAAGGATGATGATCTTGTTGGCGGCACGCGAGGAGCGGGCAAAAGTCATCACCTCGCTCAGCGGTATGCCGTCGAAGCCGTCCATCGCGTCGCTTGCGCAGACGAACCCGCCCGTCTCGTCAACGTAGCCATGACCGGCGAAGTAAAGCAGAGCGATCTCGGGATCGTCCTTGAACAAGGCCTGGATCGCCTGGCGAAGGTCTGATCTAGTTACGGCATCATGGACGCCGCTTGCCGTCATCACATTGGGTGTGGCGAAGTTGACGCTGCCGTCGGCGTGTCGGGCGAGCGCGCAGGCCACCGAATTAGCATCCTGCACAGCGCCTTTAAGAGGCTGCAGGCGGTCATAGTGGTCAATACCGACAATGAGGGCTTTGCGCATCCAGTTCACAGGGAATCGATGAAACCGGCGATGTTTGTATCGCTCCACGGCAGGGTTTGCACGCCTGCAAGCGCAGTGCGATCCGTTGCGTAGGCCCAGATCCCGAGCAGTTTCTTCTGCTCGTCCTTCGCGCATTGGATTTCCCATTTCTGTCCGCTTGACGTGAGCGAATTCCTGCTCACAAGGGCGATCACCCCGTCGGAGCGGCGAATGCGCGTGCGCACCTTGTCTTTCCAGTCGTTTTCATAGGCTTCCTTCACCGACATATCGATGAACTCGAAGGGCGCCCTTGCATGCAGCGACTGCCCTTTCAGGAAATCGCGCTGCCGTTCGTCTTCGATGGCAAACGCCACAAAGATTACCTTCCTGCTCGTCATGGTGACCACTCTCTATTGCCCGAGTGAAGCTCGCAACGACGTGTGGAACGAGCGGAAGCCTGTCCGTCGGGCGTCTGCTTCGCCTTTCTGCACGCGTGTCTCGACCAGGGACTGAGCCCGTTTCGATTCGCTGATGTATTTGTCCAGATCCATGCTGGTTCTGAGATAGGGCCATTTCAGCAGATACTCGGGCACCTGCGAGTTGTCGGCGACGAACGAGGCGAGAAATCGCTCCTTTTCGGTGGCGACCCCGATCTCCCACGGCACCCACCAGGAGGCCTGCGTCTTGGCACTGATGACCGCCAGCAATTGCGTGCACTGAGCCAGCTGGTCGCGGATGTAGTCGGCGAGCTCCGGGCCGCCTTTGCGCAGTTGGGCGTCGATCACGTCAAGATACACGTCGAGCCCCCCGGCTCGAAGACGCTCCGCGACGTAGGTCGCCTGATAGCTATCCTCTTGCTTGTGAGAGATGAAGACTTTTACAGGCATCGTATACCCTCCGCTGCAACTACGCGTTACACAGGATAAAATGCCGTGCAAGTGTATTGTTGCGAGGTATCTGCTTTCCAACAGCTTCCAGAACCGGGCGGGCAGGGCTGTAGCTGTAACGACTTGCGCGGCGTGCGGATAGCCTGAACTCCGCCAGGTCACGTTCTACGCGCGCAGCAGCCGGCCGACTTCCCCAAGGAGCGATTTATCGCCAGCGATTTCAACCGTGCCGCTGATCAGGGCTTGCCGCGTGTCGATCTCCCCAGCCAGCATCTTCGCCATCGCGTGTGGCGGGACAGAAGGTGTTTGTCAATGCGGGCAAGGCAAGAAAGGCTTGGAAGTCCAGAGCACTCGCCTTGCCTAGACGGCGATGCATTGCCCATGTCCCGAACCTGCCGCTCATACAAAGAAAAAGCCACTGCCGGGCGGAGGTGACAGCGGGCTTGATTTGAATGCATCGCAGGAGGAGGTGCGCCGCATTCAGCGTTCGCATCAGCACATCTGGGAGGGGTAAAGGAGCAACGAAAGGATCATATCGAAACGCAAAACTATTGCAATGCACAAATTTTACACATCGCACAGGCCAAGGCATTGCTTGGGCCGGGCGTCATGACAGGATCCGCCAAGAAAGGGGAATCCGTACAGGCTCTGCTGAAGCGGAGCAGCTGGCCGCGCCAGCCATGAACCTATTTGGCATGGGCATTTTCGAAGAAGATGCTCTTTACAAGAACCTGCCATGGGCAGCTAATCATTGTGGGCTCAAAGAGGGGATGGTTGGGAACCCGGGAGGAGATGATCGATGGATTACGAACTTGGTATTCGCAATCAAGATGACGATAAGCCTTACGAGCTTACCTCCTTCGCAAAAAAGCATGGCCTGGCTCTCCCGATTGCGGATGCCGTACTGTTTGCAAAAGGGCCGTCTCGAACGGCGTGTGACACCGCTGCTTTGGCTTTCCTCTGCGCCATCGCCACATATGCCAGGAAACAATCGGCGCGCTAGTTTGAGAAAATCCCAGTAGCGAATCGCGGCGCAAGTCCGGTTTCCTTGGCAGGTGGCTGATACTGCCGATCCGGCCGCCTTCACACAGGCCGATCGAAAATTCATCTTCGGGCAGGATAAGTCCGAGCGCCGGCTTGAGATTGCAACGCTAGCGGCTTTGCGACGAGCTGGATGCCGGATGTCTCAATCATATCCATGAGTTCGCACCCGTCGAAGCCGACATTCGCGAGGTCAACAACGATCAGTGGTGATCGCCCGCATCTTTCGTGTTCACAACGTGAGGTCGCATCGGTACCGAGGTCAGAACAGAAGTTCGCGGATTGTTCTGTCAGGGGCCGGTTTCACAGCAACGTACGCACCGGGCCACGATGTGAGTCTCGGAGGGCTTCCAAGCGCCGATTTGGCCGGTTAGAATTTGCGGGGGCGCGAACAACGGATGAACGAACGGCATGATGCTGGAAAAACTGCGGGCCTGTTGGGGTTTTACCCGACTGTCGAAAGGAACGTCGCCCTGGTTGAGGGGTTTCTGAAGGGCAAGCGCTTCGCCGACCTGGCGCAGGAACATGGCTTATCGACATCGAGAGTGCGCCAAATCATCGAGAGGGCCGATCGGCTCGTGGGCGGCGGCATCCTGTCCGAGGCTAAACCGTCCAAGGCCTCGCCTCGAACCGAATTCGACTATCCGTATGTGTGGAACCTGGCCGAGATGCACCGGCTCGGTAGCGTCACGCCGCATCATTTTTTTACGGAGTTGGAACGCGCGGGATCGCTGGAGCGGCTGGTTGACAAGATGAAACGGTTGCCGAGCCGCGCACGAACAACACGTGAGTTGGCGCGCCTCGTTTGGCTTAAGGAGAAGGGCGAGAGCCCATGGCCCGCAATGAAGCGATCAAGCATTGCGATCGTGCAACCAGGCTACCCAGTCGACCATCCGGACCGCGGCCTTCAATGCCAGCTCGCCTTGGAATCGGCCCTCCAGCAATTGGTTGAGCGCGCAGAGGAATCCGGCTGGACCGAGGACGAGATAGACTGTGCGCTCCTCGAGCTCGCTCGCGTGCGCTTCAAGAGGCAGCAACCGAACGGTGCGCGCCATCATCGACGGTCGTGATCAGGGGGATTGGTCCAACCCCTGATAATCGCCATCTACTATCCCACTGCCGCCGCGCGTCGGCAACGGCAGCTCGCCTGCTTGGATGGTGAAATACGCGAAAACCTGCACGTTATTGCGCCAAATCAGAGTACATGCTGCGAAGTTTATTGACATGATCGAGGTCAATCGATGCAGAGATCGGCACAGCAGATCGAACGCATATCTCACTGGCGTGAAGCATTTCGCGACGACACGACAGGCATCCACAAAACCGTTCAGGACCTCCTCTGGAACTACGCTGCTTTCCGGACGACGGTAAGGATCGTGCGGCTCGCAAACGACAGGCGCGAGGCGCGTCCGCCACTCAACCAAATGCTGTTCAACCTTATATCAGAGGGTTACTGGTCGAGCCTGCTTCTAGGCACAAGACGGCTTCTGGACAAAGCTCCCCTCAACGGCCCAAAGGGCGTGTATTCGATCCGCTCTGTCGTAAAGGACGTGGAGACAAGCCGCGAATGGCTCACCCGGAGGATCTACGTCGAGAAGGTGCTGGATGCTCAATACGATCTCGATCGACTACGCCGGGAACAGCATGAGAAACTCACCGCGGCGAAGGGAGGGGTCATCTGGGGCGATCCTGAACTGATGAAGAGCGAAGCCGCGCACCGTCATTTCGATACCCTAAGCGGTGTATCCCACTTGGCACGTAGTCCCGATGATCTCGTCGATCCGGCGATCTTCACCCGGATCGAGGCCCGCCTAGCAGCCCTGGATGGAATCGCGGTGCATGTCAGCACACACGTAGCCCATGCCGGCAACAAGGAGAGCCGCCTTAACAAGCTGCTCGACGATTTTGACGTACGCGATGCGCAAAAGACCCTTAAGCAGCTGAAGGAAGTTGCCGACCTGACCGGGGTCTGGTTTGCAAATGAAGGCGGCACGGGCCTTACAACATATATCGGAGACCAGTTCCAGGGCCTCGATCAGCCGGTTGTACAAAAGGCGGACATCACTGATCTGGCCGAACAGTGGCGTGTGATCGATCGCGAGGTCGCGAACTGGTCAATCGATCCGGCGGGTCTCTGAATGCTGCCTGCCTTTTTGTGCTCCTGACCGCCGAGCAGTTCGATCGATTGTCGGGACGAAGCGCACAGCGGGCGTACCGTGTCGAAGATCTCAAGGGAGCCGAGCGTGATGAAATTCTCGCTGGCCTGGACGCCGTCACCTTGAGGGATAACGGAGAATGACCGAGCCTGAACACGGCCACATCACTCTCTATTCCTACCTAGGGGCGGGCGAATTCGATCGCGGTGAAGAAAGTGGCCGAACGGCTCGGCCGACTTGCGTGATGGCAATCGTCGCAGGCAAGGATGGCGGCACGCGGCCTCTGCTTTTTCCCATCACGAATAAGGCCCCGGGACCTGACCGGCGTCGCGTCGAAATCCGGAGACTGAGGCGAAGAGGGCGAAGCTCTATACGCCGGCCTGGGTCATGGTGGACGAATTCAATGTCGATGACCTCGCCACCTCATGGGCTTTGGAGGCCAGCTCACGCGATGTTTCATGGCGAAGCTTGCGGCTGAGGCAGCGGGGCCATTCGGGCCAAAAACATTCGCAGCATACCGCGGGAATAATCATCGCAATGCTCGCTGAAATCCGGCGCGTCCCTCGAGGGGCGTGCAGGATTCCCCGGTCGCCTTTCCAGCCTCCCCATCGATACCTGCAAGAACCTGGAACGCGGCTTTTGCAGCTCCTTCACCGCCAGTCCTAGGCGACAACGCTACGGGCGGTCAGCCCGATCAGGCTTGATGTGCTCTCGTATTCTGGGCGGCCATGGTGTTGCCCGGATGGGTTCTTTGTGCGGACGCCACTATCGTGGCGGCGTCGTCGGGCACAGGAAGAACGGTTTTTTCGCCTAGACCTTGATGAAGCCGGCATAACTCAGCCGCAAAGTGCCGCAGGCATGAATCCGCTAGGTTTCGTGGCGAGTGACTTGGCTCCTGTGCGGGGTCCATTTCCCGCTCTTTCGGCTTAATTCCCTTGTTCCAGCCCGGACCTTGCCGATCAACCCGCTTCGGGGTCGGACTACGCAAGCGTGCCGTCGCTCAAGGCTTCGCCATCGCGATGATCGCGATCCCGGCTGGACCCGACGGGCGCCTGTCGAGCGGGGAATGGTCCCCGCGAACACGGGAGCCAAACAAATGTCGCACGAACTCAGCCTCGCTCAGAGCCACGCCTGGAACCTCGCTCGCACCCTGATGACGCCGGTCATCCTGTTCAAGGTCAATGACAACGAGTACGGCGTTCTCCCTGCCGAAGACCTCGACGGCGACGAGATCGAGGCGATCGCCGAATACTGTCCATACACAGGAGGCCGGCCGGTTCATTGAACCGGCCTCTATGCCACGGCGTGCCGCTTGCGAGCGGCAGGCCGCAAGGGAGGCTGCGCCGCGGCGAAAGCCGCGCCCTTGCGCCCTTTGCTCTTCGCGGCGGTTGGGGAATGTTCCGCCAATTGTGCGGAAGAAATTGACTTGAAGAAAGGCCGGCCGGAAGGCTCTCCGGAGAGAAAAATGGAAAAGACGGATAGAGAAGCGCTGCGCGGCCGGGTCGGCTGTGCCGCGGTGCTGGAGACCAGCGGCTTTACGGTCGACCTCAAGAAAAGCACGCGCAAAGCGGTCAAATACCGTCGTGGTGACGATATCATCATCGTCATCCATGACGGCAAGGGATCTGGTTCGACCCGTTGTCGGATCGACATGCGCAGCGCCCGAACCGGGAGCATGTCGATGCCGGATTTCTCTATAGCGGCGAGTGGTTCGAAGTCGGCCGCGTCGAGCACCACTACATGCTGGGATCCTGCCACCGCTCTGGATGCGGGGCGACATGTTCGCGCTGCGCGAGTTCCTTACCGACAGCATCACCAGCGTCTTCTACACGCTGCGCATCGACGGCAAAACGCGCTACTTCCATGCCTACTGCGACCTGAATGTGGCGCGATCGGCTGCCGAAATGCGCGATGCCATCGTCGAGCGCGAGTCCTGGCCGGTGAAGGCGATGACGCGCGAGGAGCGGCTCGAGCATATCTGGAGCGCCACCCACGATGAGTATCGTGGTTACGCAGGCGAACGCTGGATGCCTGAGCATCGCGGCAAGCGCACAGTGCTCTGTTATGGCGGCCGGCAGCACGCCATGCTGAAGCTGCTCGATGAGCTCACCGATGATGAGATCGTGGCAAAGCTGCCGGTGCATCTGCGCCACCTTCCCCTGGCCGTTGCCGCGTGAGGGGGATGCGATGTTCACTTTTCCCATTCTTGCCGTTTGCAAAGTTACTCGAGCGCGGAAAAACCGATGCCGCTAACAACGGCGGTTTCCGCAATCCCTATTATGGCCTCAAGCCCGGCCAGGGCGAGATCCCCGGCCTGTGGCTGGTCGGAGACCAAGGGGCCGGCGAGCGCCCGCTCGTCCTCTATTCCGAAGAATGCCACCCGATCGGCAACCCCGACTGGTTTCACTACAAGCAGCGCCATTTCGGTGGCGACGACGGCATCGAATTCATCGACGCCGAGCAACTGATCCCGCTGTTCGATCGCAACCTTCGCTGCACGCATCTCAACGTGCAGCTCACTGAGACCGAAGTCTCGCTGTCCCTGATCGCCCGCTAACCCCCAGCAAACCTGCCAGCCCTTTCACGCGGCCGCCAACGCCGTCCGCGCGATCGTGCTCGCCCTCAAATCCAAGGAGATTTTCCATGGCTCATGACGACCCCTTTACCATCGACCTGTTCGGCAGCACGGCCATTTCGTCCGGACTTGGCCTTGGCGTCACGGCCTTCGCGGCTGACTTCCGGCCGGGCGATGAAGATGATCCCGATTCTTCCGCGCCTTCGCCGGTCACGCCGGCGGTTGCAGCCATGCAACCGACGTCGAAGCCTCGACGGGTTCATGGACTGAACTTTTATCTTGCCGGCGATCGGCTGGCCCGTGGCTGGAAGGATCGGGCCCGCGACAACATCGCTTCGATCAGGCTCGCCGCCGAGATCGAGGCCGACGATCGTCCTGCCCCGCGTGAGGAGCAGGAGCGGCTGATCCGGTTCACCGGCTTTGGCGCGTCCGACCTTGCCAATGCGGTCGGGTTCTTGAACCTGGCGTTGGAACCGGCCTGTTTCCGGCGCTGATGCCCCAGTCCCTGCGCGGCGTCTCCCACGTCACCGGGATCGAGTTCGATCCCGTCAGCGCGCGCATCGCCGGGCTGCTGCAGCCGCAAGCGCGGATCATAGCCGGCGATTTCGCCCGCACCGACCTGCCGGCGAGCTTCGACCTCGCCATCGGCAATCCGCCGTTTTCGGATCGAACCGTGCGCTCCGATCGGGCGTATCGGTCGATGGCATTGCGGCTGCATGACTATTTTATCGCGCGCTCCATCGACCTGTTGAAGCCGGGGGCATTCGCCGCCTTCGTCACCAGCTGCGGCACTTTTGATAAGGCCGACAGCACCGCGCGCGAGCATATCGCGAAGACCGCCGACCTGTGCCGCCATCCGCCTGCCCGAGGGCAGTTTCCGCGCCGACGCCGGCACGGATGTCGTGGTCGACGTCCTGTTTTTCCGCAAGCGCAAGATCGGCGAGCCAGAGGGCGACCTGTCATGGCTCGACACCGAGGAAGTTCGGGCCGCGACCGCAGATGAGGGCGCGATCCGCGACCTGGGACGCGATCATCATCACGCACAGCGCGGCGGGAATGAACACTGCATTTCCTCGCGCATGCCGTTGTCCGAATTCATCCCTTGCCGGTCTTCCCGGCGGGTTTGCTGCGGTCTGAACCGGCGGCTGTCCGCTTCAAGGCCGCTATCGCGCCGCGGGGCGGCCGGATCGCGCCGATCTCGGCAAGGCTGGCCCGCGTCCCGCGCAGGGCCAGTGAAGAACTGACCCCGCTTGTCCGCAAGCCAACCTCGCTCGCCTGGCAGGCTCCGGACCCTGAAGCGTCCAGCTTCCGCCGGTTCCTTTTGACCGCACCCGCAGGAAAGACCGGCAAGGGCCGGAACACCTGAAGGGCATCGCTAGAAAGGAAAGCTCAATGTCCAGTTCAACCCGCTCCACCAAGGCCAAGGCCCGCGTCGTCCAGCTCCGCAAGGGCACAACCCTCGAAATGGTCCGGCTCTGCTGCCCGGATGGCCACCAGGCCACCCTCATTTCCGAAAGCTTCGGCCTCTCCATCCTCGACAGTGACGGCATCCGTGAATTCCATGAGCGCAGTCTGATCGAAAGCGCCGATACGCTCTCCGAGGGCCTTTCCGAAAAGGCCATGCAGATCCACCTGCAAAGAATCGTCGGGTCCCATGTCGGCTCCGCCTTTGGAGCAGGCCAGTTCTACTCGAAGGCCGTCACCGAGGCGAAGGATGCCACGGCCAAGCTCGCCAATGACACCCGCGACGAGGACATTGATGGTCCGGTCGGCTTCGACAGCAAGGCCCAACGCAAGCGCGAATTCGCCGCCGAAATGGGCCTTCAGGCGCATGCCCTGCGCATGGCCGCCGAGGGCGCCGTTGCCGCCTACGAGCACATCGTCGGCGAGAGCTGGAAGCCCTACGAACGCCAGACCGAGAACCCCGGCCAGACCGTCAACCGGCAGGCAGCCGATCTCCAGATGGCGGCCCTTGGCTAACTGCCATCGGGCGGAGCATCGGCTCCGCCCGATCTTCTCATACTGAGGCTGGTGTCCGTTCGGGAGCCGGCCTCTTTGCTGTGCCAAAGGCACCCGGCTCAAAGATGGACACGGCAAGTGATTAAGACCGCGCCAATCGCGGCCGTCACGAATGATGGTCCTGCTCCGGTCCTCGTCCCGCGAAACGGCTGCGCCGTCCTCCACTGACGTTGCGGCCCGCAAGCGATGGTTCTCAGCTTCCTCATCGATCCTGCGCGGGTTCGCGGACCTGCGGTCCTGCGCGTGCGGACCTCGTGACGGCCGCGATTGGCGCGGCCTCGAATGGAGGTTTGAAATGGACAGGAACAACAACAAGCCCCGCGTCGACATCTACGCGAAAATCACCGATCGTATCGTCGCGGATCTGCAGAAGGGCGTGCGTCCCTGGGTCAAACCGTGGAGCGTTGCGAATACGACCGGTCGCATCACACGGCCGCTCCGTCACAACGGCCTGCCGTATCAAGGGATCAATACACTGCTTTTGTGGTCGGAGGCGGTCGCGAGGGGCTTTGTCTCTCCGGTCTGGATGACGTTCAAGCAGAGTGTGGAGCTCGGGGGTCATGTTCGCAAGGGCGAGACTGGCTCCATGGTTGTTTACGCCAGCCGCTTCACTAGGACCGAAACCGACGCGCATGGCGAAGAAGTCGAGCGGGGTATTCCGTTCCTCAAGGCCTACACGGTGTTTTGCGCCGACCAGATTGAAGGTCTGCCGCCGCACTATCATGCGGCACCAGAGCCTGCCGCCGATCCTATCCAGCGCATCGAGCATGCCGACCGTTTTTTCGACAACACCGGAGCGGTTGTGCGGTATGGCGGAGACAAGGCCTATTATTGTCCCTCTTCCGACCATGTGCAGTTGCCGTCACCGGAATTTTTCCGTGACATGGCTTCATTTGTCGCCACGAGAGCGCATGAGACCCTGCATTGGACATCGGCTCCTCAGCGGCTGAACAGGGACCTCAGCCGCTACCACAAGGATCGCACGGATCGGGCGCGCGAAGAATTGCTCGTCGAGCTTGGTGCCGCGATGCTCTGCGCGGACCTCGACATCGTCCCTGAGCTGGAGCCGAGGCCCGATCATGCCGCCTACATTCAGGGCTGGGCCAGCCTGCTGGGCAGCGACAAGCGGGCGATCTTTCAGGCGGCCGCCCACGCACAACGCGCGGTCAATTATCTCCACGAATTCCAGCCCCAGGCGGAAGAAATGGCGAGTGCGGCCTGATGTTACGCGCTCCGCTGTTGCAAGGGGAGAGCGCCGAGCCCTCCCCGATCCGCTTTCGCGTCATCAGTTTGGGCGCGGGAGTGCAATCGACCCCTTCGTCCTGATGGCGGCACACGGTTATTTTTGCCATATATTCGCCGATACTTGCTGGGAAGCGGTCGTTGTCTACGACCATCTTCGCTGGTTGCCTCGCCGAATGTGCTGCCCTTTGCGCGAAATCTCCCCAACGTCGCTGAGGGCAAGCATCGGGCATCGATTCCCGCTTTACCCCCGGCACCGTCGACCGGGATTTCCATGCGGATAAGCCGAGCCGCGAGACCATAGAGAAGCGCATAACTCGGCGGGATTGCCTCAACTAGGTCGACACTTTGACGTGGCCGGCTAGGGCCAGCTCGACCTTTGGCCAAATGAAGGATGTGCGGCGTGTGATGGTCCAGTTTGGCAAGCGTCGTTCGCTCGGCAGAGCACATCAGGGTGAGCCCCGCCTTGCGGCTGGCCCCGTTCGGGCGGTAACCCGAGGCCGAACCCCGATCAGCCGGCTGGTGCCGGCGTCCAGCCCAAAGATGCCTATCGATGTCCGCTATGCGGCCGCTCCTGCTTGAACAGCAGATTATCGGGCTCCTGGGACTCGCCTCGCGGCCCGTCATCGTTCGACCGATATCAGGAGGCGGGTCCGGCTCTTTTCGAGCTGTCCGTCGTTCTACAATGACGCGTGACGGGGACGGCCAGGCTTGATGGTGCCTGACGTTAGTCGAAGTTGCGGTGATCATGCCGATGGGAGCTCGACCGTCGTCTGGCCGGCGGTTTCATGGAAAGGCCCACCACCTGCGTCCTCGATGGGGCTGGTCTGACCGAAGGCCGTCTTCGCTGCGCTACGCCTCGTTCTCAAACCCGCAACAGCCGGTCGCGACTTTCTTCCCCTGACGGCTGCACCGTCATTCCGCGCGGAACAAGAAAGCCTCGCCCTGGCTGCCCTTCACTTTCGTTGCGGCCCTAAGGACCACCCCATTGCGCACACGCAATGGGGACCCCGGTGGGTGCGGGCCGATCGCCTCCGGTCCATCGACCGCCATCGAGGTCGCGGTGGTCGCGGCCCGAGAAACTCACGGAGACGACAAATGGCTACCATCGGCACATTCACCTCAAACGGCAACGGCTTTTCCGGAGCCATCAAAACCCTCAACCTCAACGTCAAAGCCAAGCTGATCCGCGTCGAGAACCCTTCCGACAAAGGCCCCCACTTCCGCGTCTACTCGGGTAGCGTCGATCTCGGAGCCGCCTGGCAGAAGGTCTCCAACGAGGGCCGCGACTATCTCTCGGTCAAGCTGGACGACCCGAGCTTCCCCGCTCCGATCTACGCCACCCTGATCGAGGTGGAAGGCGAGGAAGGCCTGCAGCTGATCTGGTCTCGCCCCAACCGGGACTGATCGCCTCGACGAGGGCTCCGCCGCAAGGCGGGGCCTTCGGCCGTTCCCAAACCAAGCCCGCAGGCGGAACGAGAAAGCGTGACGAAGCGATGGCTGCGGAGCAGGGGCTCGGGTCCCGTCTTCTGGTCGCGTCTCAGTTGGGATCAGTCGTTGTGAGGAGTCCTGATCGCCTTGGCCGACCCGAAGGCCTCCTATTCAGTTTCAGGCGAAGAGGCTTCAAGCGCCAGCACATCCAGCCCCTCAATCTCCTGCATCACTTTTCCGGCGATACCCTGCAAGTCACCATACATGCCGACAGTCGACTCGATCACCCCTTGGATCTGCGCCTCGCGCTTGGCCCACAGGCGTGTTGTGACCTTGCGTTCCTTGGCGAGGTCCTCCTGCATATCCGAGAATTTCTCTACGATCGCCTCGACACGGTGGCGGAAGCGCGGACCGGTCAGATAGCCGTAGACCTGTTCCATTTTTGTGGCCTGGCCGTCCTGGACGAGGCGGGAGTTCGCCAGTTCGATCAGGGATTGCCGAAGCATGATGGCGATCGGGATCGCACACTTGGGATGGGCGACATAAACTCCGTCCACAAGATCGAAGGTTTCCACGCCGGGAGGCAGCGCTTCCGAGATCATCAGCGCAATATCCGCTTTCGCGGCTCGTTGATCTCCTCTGAGTTTCCCAAGCCAGCCCTGGCTCCAGTTCTTGGTGCGTTTCGATTCCCACAAAATGGCGCCGCATGGCTGGCCGGCGGGTCCGACCACGCGGTGCAGGACATCTCCGCCGAACTCGCCCTTGGCGACCGGTTCGATGGTGTCCATCGGGAACCGGCTGGCAATGAGGGACTCGAGCTCAAGCTCGAGGACCTCGCCCTGCAGCTGCTGAGAACCCTGTTCCGCACGGCGCTTCAGCTCCTCGATCTGACGCTGCATGCCGGCGATCTGTTCTTCTTTTTCCGCAACCTTCATTTTGAGGCCGTCTTCGGCTTCGGACCTCGCCTTTACGCGAACGGCGTCCAATCCCTCCTGGATCTTCCTTTCGATGGTCAGCGCCATCTCGCGCTTTTCATCGTCAAGCGCACGCTGCTGTTTGAGAAATTCCGCCTGTTGCTGCTGGGCCTCGGCGAGCTTTTCGTCGCGCGCCTTCAACGTCGCCTCCAGCTCGGCTAGCTTGTTATCCCTGTCCTCCAGATCTACCGAAAGCAGCAATTTTGCCTTGCGGGCTTCCTCGACAGCGATTGCGGCACGCTCAAGCTTGATTTGCTCAGCCACCTGGTTGCCGATGTCCTCTTTGGCGGCGTCGATCGCGGCCCGCTCACGTTTAAGCTCTTCCTCCCGGGCCGCCATGGACGCGTTGCTCTGCTCCAAACGCCGTTCATAGTCCTCGCGAGTCGCGGCAATCAGCGGCGCCGCGAGCGACTCGTTGAGCTTGATCTCCGTTTTGCAGCTCGGGCAGCTGATTGTCGGTTCATTGAGAATCCTGGGCTGCACAGTCATTTGGCGCGCTGACTCACTGAGGGCTGATGTAGTTTCAGACTATATATTACCGCTCTTTTTTGGAAAAGAACAAAGAGCGAACAAGGGTGTTATCCCCAGCGTAAGGACGGAACGCCGATTTCGTCGTCGAATTCCCGGCAAAACGGCACGGTGAATCCGCCGTCTTCTACGAATGATTGTTTCTCTTTTGCGATCTGATCGGCATTCCGCGGGGACGTGACCCGAGAATGAAATCAAACACGGCTTGAGGCTGACCCAGCGCTGTCGCCTGCAAGGCTGCCGGAATCCTTGCTGCGGCTTCGGCCTGTTCGGCAAGCACGGTAAGTGACATGCCGAGCGCGCATTCGAAGGCGCGATCCGGCGCGTTCATCAGCCGACGAAGGAGCGCCGCGGCGCGTCCGGCATGACGCAGCGCCGCCGCATGCTTGCCCTCGCGGATCTTCACACCGGCCGCCGATAACAGGATCAATCCCTTGAAAAGCATCCGAAGCGGAGCGCCTCGATCTGCAACCTGCCAAAGACCTTCCCAAGCCTCATGGGCTTCCCAGTAATAGCCATGATTGAAGAGGTCGATACCCCAAAGGAACATGTCCGAGTCAAGCGACGCCTCTTCAGCAATCTGAATTGCTTCGCTGTGATAGCTGTGTCCTGCAGGATCGCGCACGGGATGCGGCTGCCGGCCGGGAAGATACGCATAGGACGGAAAATTCTTTTCCGGTAGCCAGCGCGGGCGCAACGTCGAACCAATAGCCATCAAAGACGCATTTTGTCACTTGGCAATCAATTACGATAGAGGTGATTTGGCCGCGACGGGCGGGGCCCGCAGGCCGGTCGCCCCTCGTCCGGTACTATGGAACAGGAACGCCTTGCGGGTTGTCTCCAGGCAGTCTCGTGTGCCCGCGCGTCTACCGCCCAGCGCAGCTTGAAAGGGTGCTCCCGACCGAGCGGCGTCAGACGGCTGGCCTTGTGACAGCCCCGACGCACAGCCCGGCGTACCGCGCGGCAACTTCGAGAGCATCTCATCTAACCCCCACATTTCTCCGCTATTCCGGCGATACATTCCTCGAGACGCTCCAGGCGGAATTTCGCAATGCGAAGTTCGTTCCCGGCTTCGAAACGTCGATGGCGTCCCTGAGGTGTGGTCGCAATGAGGTTGCGCTCAAGTTCGGCAATGTGCGCACGCACCTGTTGGGCATCGTCCTGACGCAACGCCTTGATCCATCCACGCCCGCGCATCAGTCTTCCTGCCAGTACCCCGAAAGTCATGCCCGAGTTATGCCACCGAGACCCTAATTTGCGGCAAGCCGAAACAGTCGAAATTTAACTTCCGCTGACGCGATTATATTTTTGACAAGGCGTTCATCCGGTGGAACGGGACCAGGCTCGGTGAAGAACCTCTACCGGCCTTGCTCGATTGAACTCGTGCCCTTGGGCGCGAAGAAACACGTCCATCTGAACCTCTGGTAGGCCTCGAACTTCATATGCGGAATGATCGTTCGATAGAACGTCATCAATCGCTCACAGAGATGATAGTGATCATCGGGGGAGGCTTGGACACGCTCCCTAGGGATAAACCACTCTGGCTCTTGTGGCTCATTCAGATATGAAGGGCGAGGCAGGCTGACGTAATAGCCGTCTTTCGTCTCCCTGACATCGCGAGGGTCTATCGGATGGCAATCTTTGTTGCCGCAGCAATCATAGAGCAGGACCGGGTCTTTTTTGCCGGTATACCAGTCGTGAGCATCCGCATTGCCAGTTAAGACAAGCCACGCCAGCGCGATACGTCTTCGTGGCTGTCTCATGACACCTCCCCCACATGCCGCATAGCATATATTAGCGAAGTCTAATTGTCATCCTGGAGCCGCATGCGGTCGAAGCCGCCAACGGGTTTGTCAAATATACAATCGCCTCCGCACACGCGAGGAAAACGAAACAGTCCGGCAAGAGAGGGTGGCGACAGGATTGTCGTGGGCCTTGATGCGAGGGCACCTCAAACAGTTCTTGCTCTCAGCCGCAGGCAAGACGGTGCTTTCGGGCCGAGGCGTGCTCCATGAAAGGGCCAGAGAGTTGGGCTGGTATGTGGATAATCAGCGCTGGTGTCTTGCCGATTGCGCCAGCCGGCGCGCACTCTCGCCGCCATGGTGGCGGAGCATGTTGAATTGGCCTTGTTTGAGCAGTCGCTCGGCAATATCGAGGGCCTCAATCGACCGTTCTGTGATCGTGTGGCTGACGCTGCGGAAAAAACCGCAGGGTCGGTTCTGTTCGATGTTCGCGTCGACGGCGATGTCTGCGTACAGCGGATGGCTGCGATTGGATATGGCGTCACCGGCACTGCGGTAATCGTGATGGAGAAGAACGGACAACTTAGATGCGCATCGATCAACGAAGACAATGCGCTTTTGGTGGCGGAATTGGCTGCCTGGAATGCGTCTCCGCTGCGTGAGCAAGCGAGGGTTGACCACCGCGCAACGGCCAGCATCCTGCTAGCCAAGCTTCGGAGCTCAGGTCACTTCGCCCGTTTCTAGCCGGCTCAGCGCTGCTCGTACCCGGCGGCCAAATTGCTCCTCGGCTCACACAGGACCGGATGGCTGCGGTATAAGCGCACGATGGAACTGGCCATATAGTCCAAAGGTCTCCCGATGGCGTTGATTGTGGACCGGCGGCTGCGTCGCTTCGATTGAGGATAGCCCGAATCTGGCTGACCTTTCAGGCAGGAGCGCGTTATGCGACCTCGCCTTTCACGCCCCACCAGCGGGTCGTTCAATCCACTTGGTCAACGTAGCCTAATCGCGTACCAAGAACTCGTGCTCATCCAGTTGGCGCGCCTTGGTGCACCAAAAATGCCAGAGAAGAAAATTCCCCAAAATGCTCTACAAAACCTATGATGCCGCCACGGTCGAACCGAAGATCGCCCAAAAATGGGATGAGGCAGACGCTTTTCGCGCCGGTGCGAACGCCAGGCCGGGCGCGGAAACCTTCACCATCGTGATCCCCCCGCCGAACGTCACCGGTTCGTTGCACATGGGGCATGCGAACGGACGCTTGCAGATCTTTGACAGGATCGATTCCCTGATAGACGCAGGCGATTGTGGGGCCGCGATCCAAGAGGCGCGCGACTTGCTACTTCAATTCGAACAAAGGTCCGATGCGCTCACACATGCGATCGACGACTTTCTGCTCGATCTCATGACACTGGCTTCATTGTTGAATGTTATGGACGCGGCTTTGAACTTCTGGCGCGAACGCTTGCCCGTAGAAGACTGGCAAAGGTCAGGCTTTTGTCGGAAGGGGTCGATTCCGCCAGGGAGAAATGACACCCAAAGCTTGCTGGCTGAACCGGCGATCGCGCCGCGTTCCACACAGTGACGAAGGCAGTCAACGACGTTCGGCCGCCAAAAAAATAGGGCCATCGGTAAACCGAGGCCCTTTAGGTGTGAAGGTCAAAACCTTCAGAGGGGAACAGCTGATACGATGGAATGGGAGGAAACCATCGCGTGCATCAGCTGTAGGCTTAATGGCTAAAAGTTGTGCAATGCGCAAACACGTTTTGTGCAATGCAGCTATGCAAGAACGGAGAGGGTCCCTCTCCACCCCCAAAATTTGCGTTTGAATGTTTGTGCTGCTCGCAGGTGCTGATGAGGGAGATCCTGACGCTCGTGCACCTCCGGCAGGAGCAGAGACGATCATCGCTCGATCGGCGGTTTCGATCTCGAATGTGAGGGTCAGCGCTTCGGCGGGGAGCTACCGTTACAGCACCATGCCGATGCGGACCGGCGTGGGATTACGATATCGAGCTCCCCACGACCGTGACGCCGCTTGGGCCGTCCCGCCCTCGAGCCCGCCCTCGACGATCTAGAGGGTGAACGGGAGCGCTTGCGCCAGCTTTTTGCCCATGCGCCCGCAGGCTCGCGTCATACCAGTCGCGTGATAGTGGTGACTTTTGCGTTCACCGGCGATCTGGCCGCGAAGCGTCGTCAATTCGCCGAGGTGGAGGCAACCGACATCGATCGCGGTGACGAAGGCGAGGTCACTTGTACGTAGGGCGCTTCCGATAGCGGATGAATTTAACGGCTCGAATTACTCACTATGCGATCCAACTTCCGCGTCGCGAAAATTCCCAGTATTGTTTCAGATGATAAGCTGACGTTTGCTACGCATCAACCTTAGGAGTGCTGCGACAGGGCGAATACGTTCATCGCCTTTTGAAACGTCTCAGCCCACAAGTCATCGGTCAACGCACAATAGCGCGCGAGAAACAGCAGCGAGCGGACTTCAGCAAGGCCCATGAAAAGGGGCAACACGTCGAGTTCAATCTTGGACAACGGGCGGATCTTTTCATATCCGGATATCAATGAAGCGACCATCTCACCGGAATTGGGGCTTTCGGCGCGCGCTAAGTGCCATGCCGCCGTGCCGAGGTCGAGAACAAGAGGGCCGTGCCCAAAATCATCAAAATCGAAAAAGTGGACCTTCCCCTGGTGAACGCGAGTATTGCCTGTCCAGGCATCGCCGTGACACAGGCCGGCTGGAAGGGAGTGCAACTCAGATCGCCGCAAGCATGCCAGGTAGTCGTGCTCAATCACTCCCGAGACTTCGCGGCTCTCAAGGATGGGAGAAAGTGCCAGCAACGTATCTTGGACTATCGCTATCGGCTCAAGGCTTCGGATGTCTCCGCCAATGGCGGTTGGCATAGCCAGGTGCAGGTGCGCGATGGACGCGCCAAACTGCGCCATACCAGCAGGTGCTCCAATGTATCGCCACTAACGCCGGATGACGATAATCCCGGCCAGTGCGATGAGAACGATACCCAGCATTGAAGCCGTAATCATCGCAGCCTCCTCGATACAAGCCGGAGTCGTGGTCGCTGGAGACCGGGCGTCTTTGCCGGATCGGGCAAGCCGCTTGTGGTGTGCCCGCCGCCATCCTGACCTATCCTGACAGACAAAAAGATCAAAGCCAGAACGGCGGCGACGGTGGCATAGCGGAACAGGGATCGTGTCAGAACATGGCGGGAACATTTTTGGCCCAGCGCATTAGTGAAGTTCGCATGCGCGATGTCGTCACCATGCTGGTCGAGGGCAAAGTGGCTGCCGGGTGAATTGTCGAACGTCTCAACGGTTCGCCGGGAATTTCGTCGTGCTCCGGACAATCTTCGCTGTCGACTCCACTCGACCTATCGCCTCACAAGTGCCCGCCGACATCTTGCCACGGTGTCAAGATCACTGACTTCTCACTGGCGACATCGCGCCCGCACCCGGTACACGAAGCGACTTTGTTCCAAAACCTGGCTCCCGTCGCTCTACCGGCTACCTGTCAAGACGGGATCGCTGCTGCGCGTCGGGCGGATCGCGGCTGATAGCCGCGCATCCGCTTGGCGCGCAGCAGCTCGAGGAAAAGGGCGACGGCTTCGTCCTCGGTATCAAAGGAGTGCTGTACCGTGCGGCCGGTGGTTCCGATCCGGCCCCAACGCCGGACCAGGCAGGTCTGGCCGAACAGGGTCTCCTCGATCGACAGTGCATAGAAGCGCGCCATGTTCCGATCCGCGTCGCGGCGTTCGATACAGAGGCGATAGAGTTGCGCGATCATTGCGGACAGAATCGCGCAGTCGGACGCGCGCGTCCAATGAATGGTTTGAATCGGCGGACGCAGATCGATTCACTCTGGTGATGGATGGAACCGAACGTCAGTCGTTCAGCACCGTCTTTGATGGCCTTCCCCGAAGAGATGTAGCCAATCCTCGTTAGGCCATAGTCCTGGGCGGTCGGTCGTACGAAAATCGACGCTGATAGCGCGTCCGGCTACTTCGGCTGCCCGGCAAGGAATTCCGTTATCAGCCCCTGCACCACCTCCTGCATGGTTGTTCTATTGCGCGCGCAATGGACCTGCAGCTCGATCATCTGCGAGACCGGAATGCGTGTGTGCAGCCGGGCTGTCTCGCCGTCTGCCTTCGGCCTTTCGAGCTTCGCTTTCGCCGCTCTGGCAGACTGGGTTCTCGTCTGCTGCTCCAGCCTGTCGGTTTCGCTGATGCTGGATTCCACTATGGCAGCCATGTTGCGCGAGAACGGATCATCCGAACGGGCGCGCGGTTTCAAGGCAGGCAGCGGCAATTGGTTTGCGGTCCGATCGCTTTTCTCATTCATTGCGGGGTGGCTCCGTTCAGTTTGCGGATGATCTCGGCGGTCAGGGCATTCGTCTGGTCGCGAGCGTCCTCGACGGCCTTGTTCACAGGCTGGACTTCGTAAAGCGTCCCGGCGGTTGCGATTGAGGCGAAGGTCGGCCGTTGCGACAAAAAGGTCTCAAGCACGCTGGCGTTGGCCTGCCGCAGCAGCTGGATCGCCGTGCGGAAGGCCATCGTGTTGTGTTCGATCCCCGAAACCATGTTGAGCATCACCGCGTAGGGAATTTCGCGCTGGCGCCCTCCAAGTGAGCGGATGTGCCGGATCAGACCGAGGCATTGTTTGACATCGAAGACGTGCGCTTTCGTCGGAATCAGCACGAAGTCGGCGTTGGCGACGGCCGGGCCGAGTGCAGCCACGGCCGTGCCCTGGACATCGACCAGCAGCAGGTCCTCGGCGTCGGATTGCGCCAGGCGATCGATCAGTTCGTCGGTCGAGCTGATGGGGATGACGTCGATGTTTGAAAGCGCGTACCCGGCTCGGCGACTGTTCTTGCTCCACTCCACCGCGGACAGTTGCGGATCGGTGTCGAGCACCGTCACCCGATGACCGGCGGCGGCGAATTCGCCCGCGAGCAGGATGGTGGTCATGGTCTTGCCGACCCCGCCTTTGGGAGAGGCCACTGTGATTTGCACCGCGCGTTGTTCCGGCATTGTTTTTTCCCAATGTTGCGTACCTTGGCGTCAAGGCGCATAGGCGATTTGGCGCCAAAGTGACTTTCTTGCATTATGCCTATGCGCCGATGCAACAAAGTACCGAGGCGCATAAGTGTCTGTGTGATAATATGAATTTGCACATCGGTGCAATGTCCCAGGATGCACGATCGGTTCTAGATCAATGTGTCAGTGAGTCAGTATAATGTTTCGTATTGAATTGACAAGATACGCAATTTGGGTCCAAATTGGCTGAGCAGGTCGTCGCTTCGCTTCGACCTGGACCGTCTGCGACGTGAGGCCCATCCGCCATAGCGAGGAATTTTTGGACACCAGCGCCGCCCACAAGGACACCCGAAAGCGCTCTCGGATCGATATTGGGCCGGAGGCGGGCGCGCTCCTGGATGAGGCCTGCAAGGTGTTCCAGCTTGACCGGGCGGAGACGTTGCGGCGCATTATCCGGGCCAGCCTGGATGTCGGTCCCGCTCTGTCAGCTGAGAATTCACGCACTGTCGCGGCGTTGGCCTCACAAGTTCGGATGGTCGGCCGAAACCTCAGCCAGCTTCTCCATGCCATTCATTCCGGCCACGCTGCCCCCATGGAGGCGGCGTTGCCGATATGGGAAGCGCTGGATGAGAGGGTGAAAGCCGTCGACGCCGAATTGACGGCGATGACGATCGCCCATGGCCTGAAACTTCGGAAGGCGGCGCATCTGATGGATGGTGAGGGCGCGTGAACCTCGACCAGTCTTCCATACAAGCCATAGCCGATCGGATTCGCGCGAGCGCGGCTTTTGAAGAAGAGAACCGCAAGCGCCGGCGTCGGGCCCTGTTGTCCTTTGCTGGAAATGACGATGATTGGTTGTTCAAGACGGTTCGCGGCCGGAAGGGGGAGGGCGGTCTCGGGGCAAGCCAGCCACCGGAACCGGCCGTGCCGCGCTCGTCTCCCGGGCAGCTGGAGCCGCCGCGCGGTAAAGCCGGGCGCCTAAACCTCGCCCTGCCAGCGAAGCGACGGAAGCTCGCCGGCGGACCTGCGCCGAGGGCCGCCGCCGACAGGCTGGCGGCCGGGTATCAGCCGGCCGTTCTGAAGGTGATTTCCTACGGGCATGGCGTCACAAGGGCAGCCGCCATCGGTCAATATATCCAGAAGGAGGGTGTCGCGCTCGAGACGCATGACGCGCGTATCCTGGCAACGCAGGAAGCTGTTGCCGAGGAAATGAAACAGTGGGGCAAGGGTTTCGACAAGCGGCGGGAGAGCGAGGATGTGGCGACGTTTCGGCTTTCGCTGGGAGGGCAGGAGAATGCCGAGCGCCTTTCACAGGCAGTTCAGGCAGGTTTCGCCGGCCACGGTTTCGCCTATCGTATCGACACACTGCAGGACGGATCGAGCGTCGCGCGCGTCGTCGCAACCATGGCCGGACACAGCGTCGTGCGGGGTGAGAACGGGGACGACAAGGTGAAGCATCGGTTTCACTTTTCGGATCGACGCCAGCAGGATCGCCAGTTCTCGGCACCGACCCGGGCCATGATCGCCTCGCGGATCTCCGAGGCGCTTGGGGTCAAGGAGGATACCGTTTCGGTGAAACCAATTGGGGAGCCCAGCCACGGCAAAGCCGGTGTCGTGTTCCAGCTCGCGCGCCTTAGCCATGACAGAGCGGCGATCGGCGCCGACGGCGCCGCGATCGCGTCTGAGCAGGCGGTTCGGCAGACCGCGCAGTCCTGGGACAAGACCCTGAATTCCTACAAGCCTCGCGACACCATGCACATGATCCTGTCGGCCAAGGCGGGCGAGGACAGGCAAGCTCTGGTGAGGGCCGCGCGTGGGTTCCTGCATGAGCTGTTCCCCAATCACAAATTCGCCTTCGGCATGCATGCCGATATGGCGGAGGAGGGCGGTCATATTCATGTCCACGCCATTGTTGCGGTGAAGGGTGAGGATGGTGAGCGCTTGCGACCAGGTCCGGCCCAGCTTCGCGAATGGCGCGCGCTCTATGCCCAGCACGCACAAGCGCAGGGCATGAAAATCGTCGCGACCTCCGCGGCCTATCGAGCGTCATCACAAAGCTATGGCCCGCGCGACAAGGCGATTGTGGCCACGGCCGAAAAGCCGCGGCCGGGCAGGGAGGCGCGTGACCGCGCCTACGCCGGTGCAAACCCGCACGTCATCGAGAAAGCCCGCCAGCGGATCGACTACGCGAGGGCCAACCCGATAAAGATTCCGACTTCGGCGCGCCAGCTGCAGGCCACCCAGGCAAGCCTTCGGGATTGGCACTCGGTTGCTGCTTCCCGCCCGGATAACGCGATAGCGAGTCAATTCATTGATCGGATGACGCAAGCTTTCCGATCCGGTACTGTTGTGGTTGCTATTCGAGATGGAAAGGGTGTTCAAATGAGTTCAGATGCCACCGCGGACCAGATGCGGGAAAACCTAAAACAGATCAACGAGACCGTTAACAAGACAGCGGCCATGATGAACGGCCAGACGAAAGCGGAGTTCTTACGGCGCGCAGCGCCCACCATGGAACTGCTTGCGATCCGGACGGATCTCAAATCCCTGCAGGAAGGTGGCGTCACGCATGTCAGCGAAGACCAGGCCCATCGGATTGCCGGCGCGCGCGCCGAAGCTTTGATCCATCGCGCCCAGGAGATCGAGGCCGCTGAGCGGCTTGAGGCCGATCGCGCTCGCGAGATCCGTAATCGCGCCATCGAGCAGGAGATCCGCGACGAACGAGCCGGATCGGCTGATCCGACCTCGCTTGAGCAGGTTGCGCAACACCGCGAAATGGTGCGCAACGCCGAAAGCATCGCTGCGAAGGAAGCCCGCGAGGCACAAGCCGCAAGCGAAGCCGCGCGATCACTGGCACAGAATCCCAACGAGCGGCTTGATCCCGAGATCGTCAAAGGCGAACGGCTCGAAGAACTGCAGCGCCTGCAGTCGAGGAGCATCAACACCGCTGCAGTCGAAGGCGAAGAGCCGGATTCACAAAAGCCGCAAAAGCAGTAGTTGCCTCGTCATGCACCACTGCGTGGGCTCGTTGCTCCCTAAGCCGGGCTCTGGCAGCGGCTCGGTTCGGCACACGCTCGCGTCCAAACGCAAGATGTACTCCGAAGGAAAGACGAGATTTGACACCTCGTGATTATGCAACCTCCTTCACCCGGATTTCTATATCCAGGTGAGCGGAGGCGGCGATGTTGACGAGCGCGTCAAGCGAGAACTTGGCGAGCTTGCCGCGCAGCAGATCATTGATACGAGGGCGCGTCAGGCCGAGCCGCTTGGCGGCTTCCTCCTGGGGAATGCCCCAACGCTGGACTGCCTTACGGATCTCGTAGAGCAGCGCCGAGCGCGCCTTGAGATTTGCTGCCTCCTGTTCGGTGTCCGCCAGGGCGTCCCAGACGTTCTCATAGATTTCTACGTTCATCGTTCTGCCTTCCATCGTTTTAGCCGTTGAGCCGCCAGATCGAGGTCTTTCTTGGATGTGGCCTGTGTCTTCTTCTGGAACGCATGAAGCACCAAAACGCGGTCCTCCAGCGTTGCCAGATAGATGACGCGGAACGCTCCCGATGCCTCCCGAACCCTGATTTGCCTGACGCCGCCCCCCACGATCTGCAGAGGTTTCCAGTCCTCGGGATCGTCGCCGCGCTGGACAAGTTCGAGCTGTCAGCCGGCGCCTCTATCCGCGCATCGTCAGGAAACGCTGGAACATCCGCCCTGCTGCTTCCAAGCCATTCAATCACCTTCATCGGGGTGCGCTGTATCGATTTTGATACAGGTTGGCTAGGGTGACAATCAATCGCATTTTACGGACCAGCAATCAGCTCACGTCCCCACCAAGAACCGGGAGCCGCAACGAAAAGGTTCGATGCGCCTGCCATCGATTGGGAACGCTTCGTCTTGTTCTCACCACCCGACATAGGCACCGAAGGCACAAATCGCGCATTTGTAACTAAATTTCACGTCCTAGCGATCGCCGTGACGTCTAATTTGATCCTGCAGCGCCTCAAGAGCGGCTGACGGTCCCCCGTCGACATCTCCGCTGTCCACTGACGGTGACAGGGAACGAGCGCCGGCCTCTACTTCCTCATCGAGCGATGCGAGCAGTGCGGCGATCGACGTGGACTTGTTTCCCGGCCGGACTTGGAATCGCAAGACACTCGCCTTGCCTTCAGACGCACTCGGGTCGGACGTCTTTGATGCTGCCGGCGCCGATCGCCGGCCAAGGGTGGGAAGCGGCCGCGGCGCATCATCAGCTGTCTGATCGGCCCGCTTCGACTTCAACTCCGGAACTTCAGCGGCGACCTCGCTCTTTGCTTCAGCCTCACCGACCGTTGGAAGGCCTGAGCTTGGCAGCACCTGTGGTGCGTCCGCGCTGTCGCTCTTTGCTTTCGGCTTTAACGCGACGGGATCAGCCCGTTCAGCCGCAGTCGCACACGGCACCGCATCGGCATACGCTGTATCGCCCGAAACCGGCGCTTCGACGGTATCGGGTTCCCCCAACTCGAAAGGTGCGGCCGGCGCGTTGTTAGCCGCCGCTTCGACCTCCGCCATGGAGCGCAGCGGAAGATCCTGCCATCGGGAGAGAGGCGGCACTTTCAGGCGTCGGTGCCGAAATTCCTGGTAGGTCGCTTTATAGGGAGCGTCCTTATAATAGGTGATCTTGCGCACCATGAAACCAGGGGGGCTCGAGCCCAGAACCACGGCCTGCTTCGCCGGCAGTTGCCGAAGCTCCGCCGCCGTTCGGAACGGCCTTTCCTGATAACTTAAACTCTTGTCTCGGCCACCAAATATACCTTGACCAGCCCTGATGATCGGTGTGGGCACCTCGATCGTGGTCGGCCCCAGCATTACAGAGACATGTTCCGAGGTCTCCACGTCGTTCATGCGGATGAAAAGCTTCACCTGACACGCGGTCACCGTGGTGTGCCGCGTCGCTTTTCCATAGACTTCGTCAAGCTGGGCTAGATCCTGCAGGATCAGGACCATGCGAAAGCCATAGCCCGCGTTGATCGCCAGCTTGGAAACGATAGACTCCATTTTGCCGAGCTGGCGAAACTCGTCGATCATCACCAGGACCTGATAGGGCTCGTCCGGGCCTGGCGAGGAAGCCATCAGCACATCATGGATTTGCTGAACCAGGAGTTTGATGATGGGCCGGAACACGTCGAGCTGCGCCACCGAGCAGCCGATGAAGAGAGCCGTCGGGTCCTTGCGAAACTTCGAGATATCGAAATCGGTCGACGCCGTAGCGGCTGCAACGAGATCATTGGTCCAGGGGTTGAGAGCCGCCGTCAGGTTGAAGTAGGCTGAGTTTCGCGTTTCCTTTTCCAGCGCAATGAACTGGTTGAGCCCGTGCACGACCCACGAAGGCAGATATTTTTCCTCGTCATTGCGGATATTCGTCAGCACCCTGAGAAAATCCACGCCGGTCGAAAGAAGCATCGCGACGGCGCGTAAATGACGCTGCCCCTCATAGCGTGGTGACGTCAGCACATAGCCGATCATGGCCGAAAGCAGCTGCCGGCCGGCGCGCGCCCAGATCTCGGAACTTCCTGTCGCGTCGGGGATGATGAAGGAGGAGACCACCGCGCAGTCCGTCGGCATGCGCGCATCGCGCCGGATGAAATCCAGCGGATTATAGCGATGCGAATCCTGCTCGCCGGGCGAAAAGAAAAAGACCTTATCGCCGAGAGCCTGCCGATGCGCACCGAACGCCTCGAAGTTCTCCCGCTTCGGATCGAACCACACCGAGGATCCTCGCCACATGTAACCGTTCGGAATGACAAAGCTGACGCCCTTGCCGGATCGGGTCGGCCCGACCACCAGGACGTGCGCGGGCTCGTCCGAGCGGATCGTCGCCCCACCCATGTTGCCGAGGATCAAGCCTTGCTTTGCCAGCAGGTTTTTCCTTTCGGCGTCCATGATCGTGCCGAACCGCGCATTGCCGTAGTGCTTTGGCTTGCGGTTGATCAGGCTTGCAAAGACCAGGCCGACGCCGATCGCCACGACAACCGCGACCGCGATCACGCCCCGGATGATCGTCTCGCCCTGCGTGGGATGATAGGCTAGGCGCTGGCTGAAATGCTGCCAGGCAACGAACAGGCCGCTTAGGCTGCGTTGCGCGTTCTGGTATTTTAGAAGCCCCCAGCGCGAGGCGCCTTCAGAGGGCAGCGCGGGAGTCCACCGCCATGTCGCCACCAGCTCGTAGGCCAGGCTCCAAAGGGCAAAGAAGGCGGCGAGGCCGATGAGGCCGAGGAGAAGCCTATAAGCGAATACGCGAGACATTCTGGGGAACCTTTCTGGCGGCTCTCCATTCGGTCATGCGGTTGAACCAGATCGCCGAAGTTCCGCGCCAGCCGCCCCGGCGCGTTTGTTGGATCACAATCGGCAGGACCGACCGCACGTAATCGATGATCTCTGCCTTGCTCAGCCCAAGCCCAGCCTGCATGACCATCAATGCTAGCTGCTCAAACGCACCGGTCGGGCTGTCCGCATGGATCGTCGTGATCGATCCGGGATGACCTGTGTTGACGGCGCGCAAGAACGAATAGGCTTCCGCTCCCCGGATCTCGCCCAGGAAGATTCGATCCGGCCGCAACCGCATGGCGGCTTGCAGCAGCGTTTCAACGGTCACGTGCGCCAGGCCCTGGTCGCCCTTTGATGCGACGAGGGGCAGATAGTTGGGCTGGTGTGGTTTAACCTCTCGCGTATCCTCAATGGTGAGGATCCGCTCATCCGAAGGCACCTCGTGCAATATTGCGTTCAGAAACGTCGTTTTGCCCGACGATGTGCCTCCTGAAAGCAAGATCGAATACCGTTCCCGCACGGCCAGGCGGAGGAAATCCTCGATCTTGCCGGCGTCGAGATATTCGCAAAGGGCGCTGTCGGTCTCGCTCAATTCGCCGGGATCCTGGACGGAGATCGTATCGAACGACCCCCGCTTCCGGTAATCATCAAGGCGCATATCCTTCACGACCTGCTTGCGGATCGCGAAGGCGCCTCCTGTCGGCGTCGCCGGCGCAAGCACGCCCTGGAAGCGTTCGCCGCCGGGGAGGGCGGCCGAAAGCAAGGGATTTTCCTCGCTGATCGATTGGGAGGATGATGCCGCTATACGTTCCATGAGGTAAGTGATCGCGGCGCGGTCGAGCTCGGGGACGTCGAAGGGCTCCATATGTGTCGAGCCAACAATTTCGACCCACACAAGCCCAGGCCCGTTTGCACAGATTTCGACCACGCGATCGTCGTCGAGCCAGCGCCGCACCGGCTCCAGCGCCTTATTTAGAAAGACGGTTCTTTGCTGCCCGCTCACGTCGTATCTCCCTCAACGCCTCGCGTACCGGGTCCGGATAGAACTCCGAAAAATCGAGGTCCCGGCGGACGAACACCATGATGCGCGACCCCTGATCGACATGGATCGTGGGCGCGATATTGATCGAATTTCGAAGCGCCTCTTCGGCAATGCGGTTGAGGCTTTGCGAGACCTGTTGCGCGCCGATCTGGCGGGCGCTCTGCAGGTATTGGTTGGGCTGCGTCTGGATTGTCACCGTCTGTCCGGTCTGCGGGTCCGTGTAGGCCTGGCTGGTGTTCGACCCATTCTGGTCGTTGCCAAGGTTGGCGATGAATTGCGTCGCACCGCCCACGACACTTAGAAGGATCGCCGAGCCAAACCGCTCGAAATAATGGTTGTCGACCTCACCCGGCATGCCGCTGCGACCGAGCTCGTCGGTGCCGGTCGAGCCGAGCTGCACCGACATGCCGTCCGATCGAAGCAGGCGTGTCCACACTATGAACACCCGCGTTTGGCCGGTTGCGAGGCCACTGCGATATTCACCGATAAGGCGGGAGCCAGCGGGGATCAAAACCCTGCGACCGTCGAACGACCACACATCCTCCGACACGACGGCCCGAACCATACCGGCAAGATCGCTCTGGATCGCGGTCTCGAGCACGCCTTTGATCATCGTCCCTTGGGCGACCAGAGCGTCCGTGCGCGGGTTCATCGTGGCTTTCGATGTATCCGCTCCGCTCTGGCTCGCCCTTGCCAAAAAACGCCGATTGGGGTCCTCCTCGCCCTCGCCGGCGTTTCCGGCCGCCGCTGCATCCGTACCATTGCCGCCAAATGCTGACGCACTGCCAGGCGCATCGCCGCTATCGACGACGAGCTGCTTGGCGCGCAAGCGCTCCCATTTGCGGCGTTCCTCTTCTTCTTGCCTGCGCCGTTCTTCCTCAGCCAGACGACGGGCCTCGGAATCATCCTGCACCTGTGGTGGAGCTGCAGGCGGTTGCAAGGCTGGTGGAGGGGGAGGCGGAGCCTCGACCGTCGACGGCGGCTGTGCCAGCGCCGCCGGCGGCTCCTCGGGAGCCGTCGGAATTTTCAGGGTCCCGTTATCAAGCTGAGGACGCGGCGTATCGAGCCCCGGTGCGGGAAACTGTGTGGTGTGAAACTCCTCGCCATCCGACGCCGTCAACAGCGGCTTGTCTGGCGCACGCGTCGCCGCATAGATCATCCAGCCGGCGAAGACCACCGCACCCAGCGGCACCACGATCTTGAAGAATGTGGTCGCCCCGAATTTTGGCGGGGCGACCGCCGTGCCTTCCTCGGCGAGCATTCTGTACTCATTGGGAGATGGCATCAGGCCCCCTCACTTTCCGAACAGTCCCACCGCCGACACGCTGCGGCTCGTAAGGTTCAAGCCCGGTCGGTTCGTTCACATTGTTCAGTCTCAGATTGAAGACGCAGGTTGCTTCGTTGCCATTGCGCAGCGTCCATTGGTAATTGACCTTGTCGACGACGATGTACGCGCCCTCGCGGCGATAATTCACAAGCGTCTCATTGCGCTCGCTGTCGACGACATAGATCGCCGGCACTTCCCTTGCCGGATCGAAGCGGAACCAGGTCTTCACGCCGTCGTCGTAGATCACGAGCGGCTTATTTGCCGACGACCCCTTATAGGCATAGGACGAGTTGGCGTTTTCGGCCTTGAAACCATGCCGGTTCGGCTGTGCCGCCCGGGTCCGGGCTTCGTCCATCAGCGCCGCGTCCGACGCCTCTTCGGGATAGCGGAACTTGATCGCATAGACCTGTTGCGCAACTGGCCGAAACTCGCCGTTGAGGAAGAACACATAGCTGCGCTTGTTGGTCAGGACGTTGAGATTCCCGCCCGCATTCTTCTCGATCGGCTTCACAAACAGCACATTGCCCTTCTTGTTGGGCTCGATGCTCCAGGCCGGGACGTCGCCAGCGCCGAGGGTTTCGATTTTCTCGTCATCGCCGAATTCGATCATGGTCGAGGCGCCGTAGCTGGCCGGCACCGACACCACATCGTCCTTTTGATACCAGACGAAGCGAATGCGACTGTCACGAGATCCCGCCCGAGGGGTCTGTTCGGCAAGAGCCGGGTGAACCGCGCAAACGCCGAGCCCGATTGCCATCAGGATGCCGGCAATCTTCATTGCGGTGTCTCCGCGGTGGGTGCCGGCGCCGTCTCCTGATCGCGCCGATATTCGAGCACCTGGAAGCCGAGGGGATTTTGAAAGCGGATCTCGTTTTTGGCCGGCACGCCGGTGTAGCGGAACCGGATCAACGACACCCAATGCCGCTGCACGGTGTTCGCCTGGCTCTTTTCCTCCGTCATGAACCGGACCAGGGCGGTCCTCTGGTTAGGAAATGTCACGGACTTCACGGTCACAGCCACGACGGTGTTTCGCCCATAGAGCACGACCGGGTTCGTCACCTTGTTTGCCGGGCTGAAAAGCTCGACGAGCTCCCTCGAGGCATCGCCGGCGCTCAGCAATTGCGCGAGATCGAAGTTGTCCTTAAGCGCCTTCGGATCGTAGGTCTCGCGGGCCTTCACATAACGGACGATATCGAACATCCCCATCGACTCGTCCTGCTGCAAAGGCCCGTCGGCCAGCGGCCGCTTGACCTCGACAAACCCGGTGGATTTGTCGACCACCACCATGTAGGGCTCATAAGTCTTGAGCGGAAGCGCAAGGATCAGCGCGCCCACCGCTGCAACGGCAATGACCGAGGCGACGCTTGCCACACACCACGCCAGAGATCGCGACCAGCGATTGCGCCGCGCGATATCTTTTTCCCAGATTGCCGCATCCACGTAGTACGGCAAGGGAGACTCGGTTTCCTTCGCCGGTCCCCCAGCGCTTTCCTTCACATCGCTCATTGGTGCCCCAAACCTATGCGGGATCCGTCAGCTTTCGGGAAAGCCGTGCATATTCCGCTGAATTCTCATACCTTCTCTGTGCGAGGCTCACGCGTGCCCGCTCGCGACCCGCCAGCCGTTCCTGCCGCGTGCTCCAGCCCAAGCGTCCCATCAGCCTGCGCTGACCGGCTTGGCCCATCGCTGCGAAGGCGCCGCCGTAGAAGCGCCCAAACGAAGGCGTTCCAATACCAATTCCGCCCGCGAGCGAGGCGGCAACGTTGGTGATTTGCGACAGCAGCAGCACGCCGACGAGGCAGATCAGGATCAGCGGCGCGGCTTCGGTCAAGGTCGTTGTCGCAGCACCATTCGACCGGTTGACCGCGTCGAAATAGGTCTGGGTGATCGAGATGAAGAAGGCACAGAAGGCGTAGACCAGAATCTGCACGCACATGTACTGCACGATCGCGGTTATCCAGCCGGCAAAGAACCGGGTCGTGTAGCCGAACAGCATAAGAATGATGAACACTGGGGCGAGCGCCAGCAAAAGCCAAAGAAAGATCTTCGACAGGATGATGAGGAAGATCGCATAGCCGATGAGCAGCGCGCCGACGACAAGGATGATCGCCGCCAGTACGTAGCCGCCGAAGTTCAACACGCCAAGGCTCTTGATAAAGGCGGAGGTGGAATTGGCGAGCGAATCCCAGATGTTTTGCAGGGTCGTCTGCACGGAGTTGACGGAGTTCAGCCCGGCCGATGTCCCGGTCACATTGGCCGAAACGCTCGTCAGAAGGCTGTTCCCGATCGCGGAAGGTGTCTCATTCGCGAACGAATAGGCATATGTTTGAAAGTCCCCCCAGCTCGTCGCCAGAGCGTAGATGACGAAGGCGCGGAACAGGCGCCAGACCATCTCTTTTCCCGATCCGGTCGAGGTTCCCTGCCAGATGCTGATGGCCCAGAATATCACGTACAGCGTCAGCATCAGGCCGGCGACACCCACCTGTCCCCCGCCGGTCAGGGCCGACGCAAGGTTCTGGTAGGCTTGCGATACATAGTTATTGCCGAACTTGTCGACCTGCTGCAGAAGCGTCGTGATATTGAAGTTCATTTTTTCGCCGTCCCACCTGGAAACAAAGATGGATCGCTATTGAGTGCCTTCATCGGACCGCACTCGAATGGCTTCTTCGCTCCTGTTCTTGGTTCAGGCGCCGCGAACGCCATCGGCTGCATCGGTCCCTCGTCGCGCGAGCATGGAGCCTTGAGCGGCTTGTGGCCGCACCCGGAGGTGGCGACAGCGCCAATGATGGCGGCCGCTGATAGAAGAAAGCGCACCGTCATTGGCCGGACTTGTATTCGAGCCCCCGCGAGGCCTGGGTGATCAGGTTCATACGATCGATGTTTTCCTGGTTGGCGGCTGCCGTAGCTGTGTTCACCGCGCCGATCAGCTCGTTCACGGTCAGACCCGTTTGCACCATGATCTGGCTGTTCTGATCGATCGAGCCCTTGATGTCCTGCGCCGTGCCGATCCGTTGAGCGCCCGACTGAAAAGCGCTGGAACGGGTCTTCACCCCATTTTGCGAGGAGTCCACCAGTCCGGTGACCGTGGCCGCGACGTTCACCAGGGCGCTGTAGTTCTTATCCATCTGCGTCGTCTGGCCATTGATCAGGCCCGAAATGGTTCTCACCAGCTGCAAGCCATTGATCATGTTCGAAACGATGCCCTGCGATCCATTGCCGAGGCCGGCGAACGACAACGAGCCGCCCGAGATCACGCTACCAAGCGAAGGCGCGTCCCCCATGGAGAAGCCGCCATTGCCCAAGGCCATCTGCGCGAGCTGGCCGGCTTGGCTCGACCGGTCGCCCGTGACTGCCTGCAGCGTCTTTTGTGTATAGTTCATGATGTTGCGGTCGGTGCTGAGGATCTCGCTCGTGGCCGATGCAATCTGCCGAGCCTGTTCCAGATTGGCCTCGTCGATCGTAGGCACCTGCGCAAAGGCGATGCCGCCCAAGCCAAGCAAGAGTGCCGCTGTTAACGGAATTCCACGCATAGCGCTTTCTCCTATTGACCCTGATATTGCTTGACGGCCGACATCAGCTCGTCGGTCGTCATTGTCACGGGAGCGCGGTTCGCGTCCCTTTGGATTTGCGAAAGCACGGGCGAGACGTTTTCAACCGTGTCGGTCGTGCGCGGCGCCGTGCATGTGCCGTCCGTCGACGGGCAGCACGGGTTGCCGGCCGTGCCGCCGCCGCTCGTAGCCCCGGGACAGCTTGTCGAGCCACCCGAACCAGGCGGCGGGTACGCGGGAGTGGGCACCACCAGGCCGGAGGATCCCCGACTTGTCAGTGTGGCAGTGCCGATGTTGCGCACGTTGAAAGCTTGGGCGAAGAAGCCTGTCGCCTGGATCACCTCGTTGAAGCTCAGCCCGCCTTGGGCGCGGATTGCGCTGTTGCGGTCGAAGGCTTCCATGACCGTTTTGTCAGTCCCGATATCCTGACCCATGGTCTCGAAGGACTGCCTATTGGGGGCCACCGTTGACATGCTGCCATTCATGCCGCCGAGAACCTGACCGGTGATATCCAACTGGCCCCTTTCGCCGGCATTGCCGCCGATAGCGCCCGATCCCGACCCGGTCGAGTCGAACGCCGAAGAGCCCTTGATGTCCGGATTGGCCTCTTCCAAGGACGCCCGGCCACTCGCCGGATCGACCGAAGCCTTCGGGCTCTTCACGTTCTGCGCCTTTTTGGGTGTCGTTACCGAGCAATTGACGCCCTGCGTGGCGGACTTGGTGTCCGCCTGGATGAGCTTGATCTGAACCTTGTCGGCCTTGTCCTCGCTCCGCTGCGACAGAATAGGGCTGTCAGAAACCGGCACGGCCGCCATGGCCGTCGATCCCGCGAAAATCGTCACAAGGGCGGCCGTCGTGCCCATAATGGTCTTCATTCCGGGTCCCTCCCAAGAAAGATTGGCAACCAAACCTGCGGATCGTCGCCGACGCGCGCGCGTAGCGCGTCGAGCTCCTGAACCGTCTCAATTCGACCGGAGAGGATCTTGATCGCGTCAGGCATCGCGCCCAGATTGAGGCGCGCAATGACGCTGTCCTGATCATGCTTGATCAGGAATTTGCGGGCTTCGGGCGGGGTTTCGCGGATCCATTTGATCTCGCGCTCCGACAGCCCGAACGCCCTGTGCGATTCCTCGTCGGCCTTCGGGTTGGGGAAAAAAATATTGGTCGGCGTCTGTTCGATCAGCGTGTTGGCGATCGATGACTTCACAATGTCCGCCGCTGACTGCGTGCCGAAGCCAACGATGCCATTCAGCTTACGAATGGTTTTCAGCTTGTCCTTGATGAAGTAGCTGAAAATATCATTGTCCAGCAGCTTCCAGCCTTCATCGAGGAAGATCATGACCGGTTGCCCGTCAAGCAGCTCCTCGATGCGATGGAAGATATAGAGCAAGGCCGCCGTGCTGGTCGTTGCGTCGCTCAACACGCTCGTCATGTCGAAGCCGAAAATGGACGACATCGAAAACGAGTCTTCCGCGTTGTTGAACAACCAACCGCGCTGATCGGGCCTCATCCATGGCTGCAAGCGCGAATAGAGATCGTCATCGCCGGCGCGCATCGCACCGCGCAACAGCTCGGCGAACTCCTCCATGGTTCGACCTTCCGGCGGCGCGCTCGCCACCTGGGCGATCGCGTTGCGGATGACTTGCTCCTCGCGCGTCGAGTGGGCGTGTCCGTCGGATCGACGCAGCATGAAGCTGAAAAGCTGGAAGAGGAATTCCCGGTTGCGCGGCGTATCGGGCAGGCGCAACGGATTGAAGCCGGAAGGCTCGCCGGCCTTCAAAACCTCATAGCGGCCGCCAAGCGACCGCACAAAGATATCCAGGCCGCGGTCCTTGTCGATCATCACCAGCTTGGGGCGCGGCGTGATGCGCTGCGCCTGTGCCGCGAGAAAGCCGAGCAGCACCGTCTTGCCCGAGCCCGAGGGGCCGTTCAGAGTGAAGTTGCCGAGGTCTCGAACATGGAAGTTGAAGAAGTAGGCCGTTTGCGACGTCGTCTCGAGAACGCTTATCGGCGTTCCCCAATGCACCGCGCCAGTCCGGCCGCTCGGATAGTTATGAAAGGCGGAGAAGCCCGCCATGTTCTTCGATGAGATCATCGACTTGCGCGCCACATAGGCGAAATTGCCAGGCAGGGTGGCCCAGAACGCAGGTTCACAATTCAGGTCCTCGCGAACCCACAGGGCGGACACCTCCGTCAGCGCGGTGCCGACGTCGGTCACGCAGCGCGCCACGTCGTCCATGGTTTTCCCGAGGCACAGCACCGTCAGATGATGCAAGCCATAGAGCGCTTCCGAGGAGAGAAGCTCATCGCGCGCTTCACCGAGTTGATCGGCCACGATCGAGCCGGCTTCATCCGACATGTCGATCTTGCGCCCGACCCGCTCCATCTGGGTCAGCGCCTGGGGCTTGTCGATGATGGCGAAGGATTGCGTGACGATGAATTCGTGCGGCACCTTCAGCATGGGGTTGAGCATCCCCGGTCCCGTGATCGAGGGGTACTCGCCTACCGAAATGATGGCCCCGTATCGCGTTTCGCCAGGGAACGCCCCGCGAATTTCCAGCGCATTCGGGCCGAAGAACAGCCGCTTTGTCGCTAGCGCCTCCGCGAGTTTCATGCGCGGCAGTGCCATCGGCCGCGGAAATCCGCCATTGACGAGCTGCACCAGGAATTCCAGCGGCTCGGAATGCCAAACGTCACTGCGCTTGACGACGGTGAGAACCCGCGCGCCATAAGCCTGCAGGCTCTCTCGGACGGCTTTCATCACGTCCGTGAGTTCGATCAGCGCCCGCTCCTCGCTCGAAGAGCGACCATCCGCAGCCCTTCGTCCCAAAAGCTTGCGGATCACGAGATCCGCCGTCCCGACCGTGCCTTGCAGCTCGCGCCGCACGATGGTCAGGTAGATATCGTTCACAAACATGCGCTGGGTGCGCAGGGCCGCCGTATAGCGCTGGTCCAGCTCTTGGCAGAACTTGTTTTCGAAGCTCGACTCGATCGCGGGCTTCACCTCGCGGCGCACGATATGCGAGTAGATCGCATAGCGGGAATTCGCCAAACCCCGGATGAGATCGTTGCGGCCGAGCAGGCGCGAATTGATCTCGGCGATATCGATCGTCTCGAAGCACAGTCCGCTCATGTGAACGAAGGACATCAACATGCCGTCCTGCGTCTTGATCACCTCGTCGGACACATGCCGCGAATAGGGTATATGGGCCGAAACCGGGTTCTCCCGACGAGACACGGCCCCGAAACTCAGTTCATTGCGAAGAGCCCGTGCGATCGCCACGGTCACACCCGATAACTGCGCGCACCCCAGAAGCTGGCGCTTCGGGGCGGCGTCTTGCGTGAACGGATGAACATGATCTCGATGAACATGGGATCGCGCATGATCGCGATCCTGGCAACCGCATAGAGCGGCACGCAGATAGAGAGCATGACCAGATTATGGGTTGCAAGGAACACGACAGCGGTCAGCACGCCGATGAACCCCGCAAGCTCGTAGGGAATGCCGAGCACCGTCGGCGCTCGGGTCAAGCCCTTGACCAGCGGAGTGATCAACAATTTGGGCTCGCCAGGATCGATCCGGCCGTCTGCCATGCCGATCACCTGCCGACCGCGGATTGAAAGAATTCGACGATCTGGGCCGAGCCGAAGACCAGCACGATACCCAACACCCAGCTTCCGGCCACAAACCATGACAGGCGTGCCGCCCAGGCCATGAAGCCCATGAAAATGCAGAACAGAACGGCCAAGGCTGTCGCAATCGGACCGGTCAAGGTCTGCACCAGCGTCTGCAGCGTGCTTTGCACCGGCTGGAGATTTCCGCCCCCGGCCATCGCCTGCGTTGCGAAGAGCATGAGCGGCATCGCCACACCAGTGCTGCGTGCAGCAAACATCTTCCACAAAGTCATCAAAGCTTCTCCTCAGTCAAAGTTTTGCACCATACCGCCCTGCCAGACCGGCGCCGTCGCTTCGCGAGACGTCATTGTGCTGCCATTGCGGGAGTTGGCGCGGGGTGTCGGATCATTTCGTTGATCCTCTGCGCCGGCCGCAGCCGGTTGAGCACCGGCCGGGTCAAGGCTTACCGCCCCTGCGGGCATCACCGCCTCAGACCCGACCGATGGCCATTGGTAGAAATCGTTGATGACGTTGGCGACATAGCCAATCGTCTCGGGGTAGGGCGGGACGCCCTTGTATTTGAGAACCGCGATCTCGCCGGCATTGTAGGCGGCGAGCATGTATATCGGGTTCGGAAATTTGCGATGCAGATCCCGCAGAAAGCCGATCCCACCTTTCACATTATCCGCGGGATCGCAGATATCGACCCCGTAGCTTGCCGCCGTGGACGGCAGAAGCTGCATCAGGCCGTAGGCCCCTTTGGGCGATAGCGCACCGGAATTGAAGCGGCTTTCGGCCCGGGCAACCGCGAGGGCGAGGGGCGGGGCAAAGCCTTGCTCGCGCGCGACCGTTTCGACGATCCGCTGTCCTTCTTCCTTCGACAGGGCAGCGACGCCGGGGCAGGGGTTGTCAGCCAAGGTCGGTGTCACCGTAGCGGCCGCGCTGTCAGCGTCGCCCGGCGCACCGACCCGCTGCACGCCCTGGCTCTCAACCTGGTAGGCCGGCATCACCCGGCCATTCACGTCGACGGCAGCATTAACGCTGGTGGCGGGAGTCGTAACGCGGTCCTGGAATCTTTGCGAAGCTTCCTGTGCAGACGCCGCTTGGCACGTCACCAGGATCGCACCCGCTGCCAACACCGTTTTGCGGGATCGAATCATTAAAATAGTCCTGCGCCGTTGCCGATCCTGGAATGCTTAATTAATACAATGACTCGATGAACTGCAATCGCGAAATTGAGGCGGACACAATGAAAATGAGCAAGGTTCTTCCCGTTGTGGCGTTTTTGCCGACCTTGTCGGTTTTGTCGGCGGCGCCGGCCCATGCTGATGATTTTGGCTGCAAGGTCTTGCTGTGCATCCTCAACCCGCAGGGTTGGGCGAGCGTCGGGGAATGTGTGCCCCCGGTCGAGCGCGCTTTCCGTATGGTCGCGCATGGGAAGCCCTGGCCCCAGTGCACCGAGGCCGGCAGTTCCGGTCGTATCGGATATGAGAAATTCAAACCCTGCCCAGACGGCACGATCGCCGTCTCGCCCGAGACGGAATCGAGCGGGAGCGACAACAGCTCTCGCTCACAAACTGTCTACAAGCCCGACAATAACGGCGCTTTCTGTGCTGCGCGGAATGCAACGAATGCCTCTTGGGGCACTTACCCGAGAGGTTCGGGTTACGGTGCGCGTCCAACATCGGCCGTGACGCGGCGCGAGCAGAGGACGGAGCCAAACTATCTCGATCTCACGACGACCGACGGCAAACAACGGTTCTGGTTCAATCTGAGCAGGTATCAATAATGAAACCTGGCTTCGCCGCCGCCGGCATTCTCGCGGCCGTCCTCGCCAGTGTTCCGGCACTGGCCGAGGACAAATCCAATCCCTGGTTTCCGATCCCCGCCACAGCATCGTTCAGCACCGGCGACACCTGGACCTATGCCGGTGAGACCCACCGTCTCTATGGCGTTCAAGCCTGCCTGCGAGGCACATATTTCACAAATGCGGCAGGGGGGCATGTCGATTGCGGGGAGGCAAGCCTTGCAATGCTCGTGTCTCTCATCCGGGATCTCAAACCTCAATGCTACACGGCCGCCTGGCAGACCGCGACCAAAACGCGCTTCGTCGTTTGCGTCGCACAGCCTACTTCAGGATCCGCGGCCGGTTCTCGCATCGATCTCGGCACGGCGCTGATCTCGACCGGCTGGGCGTTCGCGGCCGTCACTCCGAACGGCGCTCCGGTCCATGCTCCCTATATCGTCGCGCAGGAGGTCGCTAAAAAGCAGCACCTTGGCCTGTGGCAGTTTGCCGACGTGCCCGATCCGAATGCCATCATCCTCCGCGATATCCGAAACGCATCTAACCAGGCTGGTCAGTCTTCGAATCCGCCTGCAAATCGATAACTGGTCCCCGGCGCGTTGGATCATACTGTACGTTCTGCTGAGGCCATCGCCAAACCACGAACGCGACGGCAAGCGCAATCGCCGAAATCAATCCGATAACAATAGCCGCGACCAGCCCCGGCTCTCGCCAAAACGATAGACTGTCCCACTGGTTCAAAAGCCGGGCGCCGGACAGCACCAAAATCAGGACTGTTGCTATGACGATGCCCGTTCCCGGATCCATGTCGAATTTCTTCAGCATCGCTTTCTCCTTTTCGCACTCCCTGGTCACGGCCCCGATCCACGATCGCTTCCAGCGCAAACGCCGGCGCCAGACGCAAGCTCAGACGTAGCCTGCCCTACGGGGGCGCCAGCCGTCGTCCGCGCTTCGTCGCGCTCACGGACCCTCGCCAACCGCATCGAATCATTGCCGTCATCTTGTCTTTCGCTTGTTCACGATTTTTATGTCCTGGCTGGGTCCAATTACAGCTGCAGCCTCGCACGCGCTTCGGCTTTTCAGTTGTTCGGTCGATATTCCAAAGCCTGCCTGCCGGGCGGAGGCGAAAGCCGCTGCTGTTTGCCCGGTAGCGCCGGCCGGGGGCCGCTTGCGTCCCAGCGCCAGGTCTCGAGCTCGCAGCTTGAAATCAGATGGTCGAATTCCGCCCGTACCGCCTCGTTAGCATCGTGCGGTACGACAAAAAGCGCGGTTCCCTGCTGGTCAACATCAGTCAGAAGACCGAACGCCATGGGCACCGACGGCACGACGTTGTAGCGCAACGTTTTCACAAACCGCCGATGCTCCCCGGTCAGGACCTCGATCAATTCCTTTTCGTCGTTGTGCTGAAACGGAATCCAACTCTCAGTCACGTTCATAAAGCCGATTTCGTCGATCGCCAGAATGCCGGACGGCATCTGCATGACCGTTGCGATGGTGATCAGGTGCGAATTTTCGTGCAGTCGCCACAGGTCGAATTCTGCTGCGAAGCGCTTCGGCACTGCCCTGAATATTTTCTCATCCATGAAGAGCTGCGCGTCGGGCATATGCTTGATCGACAGCTTGCCGCCAAACCGGGCAGGATCGAGCGATTTCACAATGCCGATCACGATCTTCTTGTGCTTCGCCTTGGCTGCCGCCGCGAAAGCCCGCTCCCGATCCGCTGCCAGGCGATCCTTGTGCTCAGGGGAGTACATTGCCGGCATAAACAGCAGCTCGCGCAACTGGAACTTCTGGCTCGACTTCGCATCGGCCGCGCCCCAAAGAAATTTCCGGACCAACCCCCAATTTCTTTTTCCCACAAAGCCGGGTGCCATTAATGTCAGCTCCGCCTCTTCCCAGAGATAGTCGAGCAAGCCTCGCAGCGTGAGCTTCTTCGGATCGGCCTTCACAGTATGGTGGGAAGCCCCCTCGCCGGATGATCCCTGTCGCGCCTTGCCTTGTGTCAGTGCGAAGGCCAGCTTCAGCCGCGCCGCCTCCGATGCAGGATCCTCGATGATTGCTTGACCCAGGATCTCCGCCTTTCCCGACAGTGCAAGGGGCAGTTCATAGCGATCACAGTCGACCGCATGGTCCTTGCCGGTGTTCGGCATGCGCTTGATGATCAATTCCTCGCCGACGGCGGCGATGTACATCGGCACCCCGGGATGCCGACACAAACACAAGACGCGAGCCTGCTGATCCCGCGCCTGACGCAAGAGCGTCTGGATTTCCGGGTGCTGGGGGCCAACCGTGCGACCCAGAATAGCAAAGTCACTCATAAGGTGCCATCCGACTTTAGATCGTTCGCCTCATGATTAAATCATTGAACCGATATTTCGTTCAACCCATTGGGTTCAACGATGCTTCCCATGGATTGACAGTGGTTAACCCAGCAGACTCGAATGGGCTGATGTTTCAGGTAGGCGACCATAGAGCCGCAAGCAGCGGCTGTGGCGGCGATGTAGCCGTCCGCGGCGTGATCCGCCTGGGATGGTGAAGCATGATGACAATCCGTCGACTTAGACTGTCTCATCGATGGCGTGCATGAAGAGCACGCGGTCATGTCCTCGTGCCGGATGATGCGACGAAGCTACGCCACTATGGTGACCTCTCAAGACCGGAACCGCGCGCTTGTGACGTTCTGTAATGTGGCGCACAAATTTTTGCCGTTTTATATGTTCTTTGGAATCCCATTCGTCGCTAACGCGTTGAAATAAGATCAAACAGGTAAAATCGTTCGATGGTTTCCTCCCATTTCCACCGGACGGTTTTCCTCCCTGAAGGCTTTAACCTTCTTTGGCCGGGCCGTATCCGAGCCCGGCCATTCTTTCTTCCGGGCTTCCTTGTTCAGCGCTGGCGGAAACGCGTTTTTCCTGGTGTCAATCATTCGCGACCAAGGCGGTTCGCACTCGCCGCCTTAGCGCTTTTCGAAGGGCTACGCAGGCGAGGTGTCGGTAGGATTGATGCTGCTGGCGGGCGCCAAAGGCTACGCGTGACAGCAAGGATCGCTGGGTGATCGGATCGGTTCGCGCTGACGCAGGGACTTGCAGGGCGCATCATGTGAGGCTATATTGTACCTCACATGAATGGAGAGTGGAATGCTGGCGTTCGGAAATGTAGCCGACGTGTTGGGGCTGCCTGCTAAGGAGGTGGCGGCGCGGTCGCCATTCGGACTGATCTCCCGGATCGAGAATGGACTTCCCATTGGGGTGGTCGAGCGCGTTGCCCATCTCGTTGCCCCGGGAGATGCTCAGTTCAAATACCGGCTGATCCCCAAAGCAACCTACGAGCGGCGCAAGACGGCGCATCGCCTGTCGTCGGATGAGGGCACACGATTGGCCCGTGTGGCGCGGGTCTGGGGGCTTGCTGTCGATGTCTGGCAGAACGAAGAGGAAGCACGCGATTTCTTGTTTCGGCCGCATCCGATGATTGAGGACAAGCGGCCGATCGACATCGTTATCCTCAGCGAGTTCGGCGCCGAAATGGTGGTCGATATCCTCGGAGGTCTGAAGTATGGCAGTGCTGCGTGACGGCGCAGACTCTCGATCGCACCCTATTGTCCTTTCGTGTCGGCGATCCGGCCGGCACCTACCCGATCTTCGACGCGACAGGCTCGACAGTCGCACCAGGGCGATGGAACACGCCCGGAAGCCCTATCATCTACACGAGCGAGCACTATTCGACGGCCCTCCTGGAAAAGCTGGTGCATGGCAGCGGCCGACTGCCGCCCAACCAGCACTACATCGAAATCACAATCCCGCGCGGGCTGAGCTATGAGGTCTTTTCCCAGCCGTCACTGCCCGGCTGGGACACGATGCCGGCGACGGTGAGCAAGAGATTTGGCGAAACCTGGTGTTTAGAACGGCGCAGCGTCATCCTGCTGGTGCCGAGCGTCGTGGCGCGTCTCGATAGCAATGTGCTGATCAATCCAGCGCATCCGGAGTTTTCAAGGATCCAGACGAGTCTCCACCAGCCTGTCTACTGGGACCGGCGGCTGTTTGGCGCGTAACGGGAGGGGCTTTCTGTCCCTACTATTCCAGAGCTACCGCATATGGCTCAAAGCGTTGAAATATCGGCGTTTCATGCGTAGGACCGATCGCGCTTGAGCATTCCTCAGCGGTTTTTCTTGCCCATCCCGCAGGGTTACCACACCGGCCAATAGAGATGGGCTAATCCGTTCACTTCCATCAGTGCAGGCCAAACTCGCGCAGCAACTCTTCACGGTAGCGCACGAACCGGCTTTCACTGCGGTCGCGCGGGCGGGGCAGGTCGACATCGATCAACCGTGCAGCGCCGCCTTTCTCCCTGGGCAGGATCAGCACGCGGTCGGCCAGATAGATCGCCTCCTCCAGATCGTGCGTGACCATCACCATGGTGACGTTCTCCTCGCTCCAGATGCGCGCCAGTTCCTCCTGCATGCCGATCTTGGTCATGGCGTCCAGCGCTCCCAACGGCTCGTCGAGCAGGAGAATTTCCGGCTGCACGGTCAGCGCCCGGGCGATGCCGACGCGCTGGGCCATGCCGCCGGAAAGCTGCCGGGGAAAGGCGTCGGCGAATTCGGCGAGACCGACGAGCGCGATGTAGAAGCGGGCCTTCTCCTCGGCGTCCGCCTTCGCGACGCCCCGCACTTCGAGGCCGAAGGCGACATTGCCGAGCACGGTCAGCCAGGGCAGCAGGCGCGGTTCCTGGAAGATCACCGCGCGCTCGGCGCCGACGCCGTGAACCGGCTTGCCGTCGATGGCGACGCCGCCGCTGTCGGCGGCCTCCAGCCCGGCGAGGATGCGCAGCAGCGTGGTCTTGCCCGAGCCGCTGGCGCCGACGATGATCAGGCATTCACCGGAACGGACGTCGAGGTTGAGCGTCCTCAACACGGCAAGCTGGCGCCCGCCGAGCGTGAAGGATTTGGAGAGGTCGCGGATCGAGACCTCTCCGCTGCGGTTGGTGCCCGTCATGTCCAGCTCCCAGTCCTTCTCAGCTCTCAGTTGGTCTTGGTTTCACCGGGCCGGTACAGAATGTCGGCGGCCTTCAGCTTGCCCTTGGCCAGGCGGCCGTCGCGCTCGAGCACGGCAACCCAGAAATCGATGTCGCGGTCGGTCGCTTGCGCGCCTTCGCGCAGGCCAAAGCCGGTCCAGTAGCGGGCGAGATCGCCATTTTCGCCGCGCTTGTTGAGGATGTCGGCGAGCACCTTGCGGGCTTCGTCCGGATTCTGCCGCGACCAGTCGGAGGCGCGTGCGGACTGTTCGACGAAGTTGCGCGCCGCGTCCGGGTTGGCGGCAATGAAGTCGCGCCGCAGGACGACAAAGCCGCCGGCGAGTTCGCCCAGCACGTCGGTGTCGTTGAACACGCCGCGCACGCCGCCATTGGCGACCAGCGCGCCGGCAAAGGTCGCCTGCCAGTAGCCGAGGCCGGCGATATCGACCTGGCGCGAGCGCAAGGTCTGTTCGAGCTGCGGCCCGGGCACGACCACAAGGTTGGCGGCATCCGGCGGCAGGCCGACGCTGTGCAGGGCCTCGCGCACCGTATAGTCGAGATGGGCGCCGAGCGTGTTGACCGAGATGGTCTTGCCGGCGATGTCGGCGATCGATTTGATCGGGCTGTCTTCGAGCACGTAGAAGACGCTTTTGACTTGCCTGTTGATGCCGTTGCTCGGATAGGCGGCGACGAAGTCGTTGCCGCCGGAGATCGAGTTGATCACCGCGGCGGTGGCGGCCGAACCGAGGTCGACGCTGCCGGAGGAAAGCGCAAACAGCGATTCCGGGCCGCCGGCTGCATAGCCGACATTCTCCAGTTCGATGCCGAGGTCTTTGAAATAGCCAAGCTCGTAGGCCAGCTCATGCGGAGAGATGCCGCCTCGGCTGGCAAGGTAGCGGAATTTGACGGATGCGGCTTGCGCAAAGGCGAAGCGGGGCAGGCCGGCGGCGATGATGCCGGCGGCAAGCGGTGCACCGGCAAGCAGGGAACGACGCGTGATTTTCATGGTCCGATCTTTCCTAAGTCGAGAGGAGGGGCAGGCCTAGATTGAGAAGGTTGGTCAGTTGACGGGATTGCTCCAGCGGCACAGCCGCCGCTGCAGGACAACCAGCGCCTGGTTGGCGATCAGGCCGAGGCTGGCGAGGATGACGATCGCCGCGAACATCAGCGGGATCTGGAAATTGTATTGCGCGTTCATCACCTGGAAGCCGATGCCCTTGTTGGCGCCGATCATTTCAGACGCGATCAGCAGCAAGAGCGCCGTGGTGGCGCTCAGCCTCAATCCAACGAAGATCGAGGGAATGGCACCCGGCAGCACGACGCGGCGAAACACGGTGAGCCGCGTCGCGCCATAGACGCGCGCCATTTCGAGCAGTTTTGGATCGACCTCCTTGACGCCGCTGGTGGTGTTGAGCAGCAGCGGAAACAAGGTCGCCCAGAAGATGACGAAGATCTTGGAGGTTTCGCCCAACCCCAGCAGCAGGATGAACACCGGATAGAGCGCCAGCGCCGAGGTCTGCCGGAACAGCTGCAGGATCGGGTCGAGCGCGTTTTCGACAGCGCGCACCTGGCCCATGAACAGGCCAAGCGGAATGGCGACCGCGACGGCGGCAGCGAAGGCAATGCCGGCGCGCTGCAGGCTGATGGCGATGTCGCCGAGCAAGACGCCTCCGGCAAGTCCCTTCCACAGGGCGGCAGCAATCATGTCGACGGGCGGCAGCACCGCGGCATTGACCCACCCGACGCTGCTCGCCACCTGCCAGAGCGCCAGGAACCCTAGAAGAACGCCGTAGCGCGACAGGAAACGGACGGCTGCCCGGCCGCCGGGTCGCAGGAAGTCAGTGTCTGCGCCTGTTCCGCCGCGGCGTGCGCCGATCGTGATCGGCCGCTCGATGTGCTGCAAAGTCATCGTCTTGCCCTTCCTTGGAAGATTGTTGGCGCGTCGGATGATTATTCGGCGGCCAGCACGGTCGAGCGTGCTGATGTCCACGGGTTTTCCGGCCGCCTGAGACCAAGGTTCTCGCGCAGCGTCCGACCTTCGTAAGCCGTGCGGAACAGGCCGCGGCGCTGCAGCTCCGGGATGACCAGGTCGACGAAGTCGTCGAGTGCGCCGGGCAGCCAGGGCGGCAGGATGTTGAAGCCGTCGGCCGCCTCGCTGGTGAACCACTCCTCCAGCAGGTCGGCCACCTCCGTGGCGCTACCGACGATGGTGTAGTGGCCGCGCGCCGTCGCCACCCATTGGTAGAGCTGGCGGATGGTGAAGTTGTGCTCGTCGGCGATCTGGCGGATCAGCGCCTGGCGGCTCTTCATGCCTTCGGTTTCCTTGCTCGGCGGCAGCGGGCCGTCGAGCGGATAGCCCCTGATGTCGAGCGTCTGGCCAGCCAGCCCGTTGAGCAAAGCGACGCCATCCTCGGGCAGGATCAGGTCGTTCAACTGCTGATATTTGGCGCGCGCTTCTTCCGTGGTGCGGCCGACGAAGGGCGCTACGCCCGGCATGATCAGCACCTGGTCGGGATCGCGGCCGACAGCGGCCACGCGGGCCTTGATGTCGCGGTAGAATTCCTGCGCCGTTTCCAGCTTCTGATGGGCGGTGAAGATGACTTCCGCAGAATGGGCGGCAAGCCCGCGTCCGTCCTCGGACTGCCCGGCCTGCACTACCACCGGATGTCCCTGTACCGGGCGCGGCACGTTGAGCGGGCCCTTGACGGAGAAGTGCTCGCCCTTGTGGTCGATGTCGTGCAGCTTGTCCTTGTCGTAGAAGCGGCCCGACTGCTTGTCGCGGATGAAGGCGTCATCCTCCCAGCTGTCCCACAGCGCCTTCACCGTCTCGACATGCTCATGCGCCCGCGCATAACGCTCGGCATGGTTGGGCTGGACGTCGCGGTTGAAATTGCGCGCCGTTTCGTCGCCGGCCGAGGTCACCACGTTCCAGCCGGCGCGGCCGTTCGACAACAGGTCGAGCGACGCGAATTTGCGCGCCAGCGTGTAGGGCTCCTCATAGGTGGTCGAGGCCGTGGCAATGAAGCCGAGATGCGTGGTCAGCGGCGCCAGCGCCGCAAACAGCGTCACCGGCTCGAAGCCGGCGATCTTGGCGTTGCCGCCTTCGCGGGCACCGAGGCCGACAGTCAGGTTGTCGGCCAGGAAGAAGGCATCGAACAGGCCGCGCTCGGCGGTCAGCGCCAGCTGCTTGTGGAACTCGAAATTGGTGGCGCCGTCGGCCGGCGCGTCTGGATGGCGCCAGGCGGCGATATGCTGGCCGCCGCCGGGCAGGAAGGCGCCAAGCTTGATCTGTCTGGGCATTATCAAATTCCCTCTTGTCGCATCAGTTGAAGAGACGTTCCCTCGTGTTCAGGCCGCCTTGATCCTCGCCGGCTTGGCTGCCTTGGTGCGGGAGACGCTGCGTCGTCCGTCGACCGCGACCGGCACGTCACCGTCGACAGTGGCGCGGTGGACGACCCGGCGCTGAACGCCGTAGTCGTTGACGGCGTAGTGCTGCGTGGCGCGGTTGTCCCAGATCGCCACATCACCCTGCTGCCAACGCCAGCGAGCGGTGTTCTCCGGTGCGGTAACGTAGGATTGGAACAACTCGTAGACCCGGTGGAAATCGCTTCTGGACAGGCCGACGAACCGCTGCACGAAGTTGCCGAGTAGGAGGGTGCGCTCACCGGTCTCCGGATGAACCCGCACAACCGGATGCTCGGTCTCGTAGATCGTCGAAGTAAACACCTCGTCGAAGTGTTTTGTTTCGGCTTCGGTCGCCCGAGGTCTCACCGCGGCGTAGTCATAGGCGTTGCTGTGGATCGCCCAAAGATCGTCGGCGAGGCGCTTGAGCGCTGGCGGCAAAGTCTCGTAGGCGGCGGCGGTATTCGACCAAATCGTGTCGCCGCCGGCCGACGGAATGACCACGCCGCGCAGGACCGAGAATTTTGGATAGGCGTCGACGAACGTAACGTCTGTGTGCCACTGATCGGCGCGCCCGCCGCCGCGACTTGAATCGAGTTCGAGGATTGAGGCCGTACCGACGATTGGCCCCTGGGTCGGATGCGGTACCAAATCGCCGAGCCGCTGGGCGAAACGCTCCTGCTCGGCATCGTCAAGATGCCCCTGGTCGCGGAAGAACACGACCTTGTGGCGCAGGAGAAGCTGGTTGATCGCCACCACAACAGCATGGGGTAGATCACCGGATAGACGAACGTTGCTTATCTCTGCGCCGACGCGTGCTGTGAGGGGAGCAACATCGCCTTCCGGAATGGTTGCATCAATGAAAGCAGGCTTGGTCATGGGTAGTCTCCAGGCGGATTGAGTTTGTGGCGGCGGCTGACGATTTCTCGAAGATCTAGACAGGGCTGGAGGAGGCGCTTCAGCCGAGATTTGCGTTAGAAACCCGGTTCGAAGCGCGCCACTGCCCGCGGGCGATAGCAATGTCCGCCTGAGGCACGTCGGAATCCGAAACCAACTGGTCTCGAGTTCGCGAGGCCAGATAGGGCGCGAATTGCCCGATCGCACGATCGAGCCGATCGGCCAGTGTCGGGGATACGGAGGTTTGGTCGACGAAGTCGCGCTCTGAAGCATGATCCGTGTCGCCAGCGTTCGTGCCTCGAAGAACCCGAAGAGCGGCCGTAGCTGATGCTCGACAATCAACGCGTGTCGGTCTCCGCCGCCGGTCGCGGCCAGAAGTACCGGTTTGCCTATGAAGGCGGTGGGCTCCAGCAGATCGATGAAATGCTTGAAGAGGCCAGCGTAACTACCTTTGTAGACCGGGCTTGCGACGATCAGTGCTTCGGCTTGCAGGAGATGGTCGACAAGTCTCCTTGCCTTCGTGTCCAGATCGGAGAGGCGGTGCGCGGCGCCGAGCGAAGGCAGGAACTGGCCAATATCCATGACCTCGAAGCTTCTCTCATATTGGTGCGCCGTTCGCCTCGCTATCTCTTCGACCAAAGCGCGCGTGCGGGAAGGAGAACTGAAACTGCCGGAAAATCCGACGATTGCGGGTCTGGTCATTTGGTCCTGTCCCTCTCCTTGAAACTGCGGGCCGCAGCCACGACGAGGGGACAGAATAGTTATGTATATAAAATCTATAGAGAAAGAGAATTGCGTATTGTGGCGGCTTGTAAAATTCCCTTCCTCCGCTTTTGGCGTTTGTGAGTTCTCCTTGAGCGACTGTGCAGCGAGGCGGGTTAGCGCCTTCACCGAGTGCTCGACAGTATCCTTTGACGGAAGACTTCGGCGCTGGTCTTCTGAAGCCAAGGCTTGGGTGTCGAGTAGAGATAGGCGCGCACCTGGTGCCGGTTCTAGATGCTCGAAGGCACCCTTCGCCAGAACAAGTGGTGCCCAATTTGTGATCAAAGTTGATGGCCAAGCTGGCCGCCGAGGGGCTCAGGTGTCTGTGTTGAGTGTTTCGCGCAGCAGAAGATCCAAGGGTAGGGTCTCGGGCGTCGGATCGTCCTCCCACAGCTTCGCGAAATCCCGGTCGTCGGGCGGTCTGTGAATGAGGACCTGGCGCTCAGGGTTGGCTTCGCGAACGCGTTCGGCCGCGCTGAGGCCGGGCTTGTCCGGATCGGCGAAGACGACGATCCGCTGTACGGATTCGGGCAGCTGAAGAAATGGCAAACGTGGTGCTCCCAGTGAGCACCAGACGGGCAAGCCGTGTCGCAGCATTACGGCATGGCCGGTCTCATAGCCTTCGGCAATACCAAGGACGTCGGCCGCTGGGGCGAGCCGCAAGGCAAAGCCCCGGCTCGGGCCGATGATGCGGCGTGGCTCGTCCAGCGCCGCCTTTTCTGGTCGTGTCGGGTGCAAGAGGGTGAGCTGCACCGAACAGATCGAACGGTCTGGGGCCTGCAGAGCAGCCACCAGCGCGGGAAAGCGGTTCTTTCCCAACCGATAACCCGGCAGAAAGCGCAAAGTTGGCAACGTCGCCGGCAGACGGCGAGAGGCAAGATAAGCTTCGCCGTGCGTGCCGGCGAGCGCAATCGCTCTCGACCAGAGCGCGAGCGCGTCCGCTGCCGTGGTTTTGGGCGCCGCCGGACGAACACGACGCAGAGGCTCGGCCGCGCGCTTCGACAAATCCAGGTCCGCAATGGCGGTCTCGATGTCGACCGGATCGCAGCCTGCAAAGCAGTACAGCATAAGACGACAATCCCCGTCACGAACAGAGAGGGAGGGATGGCGGTCGCCTTTCCCTTGCCCGTGACTTGGTACTGGGCAACGGCACAAGTAGCTCCCGCGCGCCGGAAACCCTCCTAAAGCGCGATATACCTGCGCAGCGTTTGGCCACGACACCTTTGTCATGGACCTGACAATGCCGCCAAGCCGTTATCGAATCAATAGAATAATCGAATAGCGCGTCAAACAATCCCGGCGAAATAGCCGGGGCGTTTCAAGGGCCAGGACTTAGCCGTCCTGACGGCAGGGTCGCCTCGGCCAGGTAGCCCAAGCCTGCATCGCTGAAAGCGCGATTCGAAAACACTCGAGGTTGGCGACCAGAAGCCGCTGCATGAGGTAATTACGAGAACCATTTGCGCGCGAACCGCAGCATGGTGATGTTTGCGCAGCAGGCGCGCAACCCGACCTTCAGACGATCGGCACATTGGCGGCGTTCCCGGGCGTCTCGGTCCGGGCCTTTTGGGAATTCGGGACGCTGCCTTGCGCAAGCCTCGAATCATTTGGGGCTATCGTATCAGGAGATCACAGACCTGGCGGAATAGCAGGATCGTCTGTGTGCGTGATTGAGCAGACCCTGGCAAGGAGAGCCTGTTAGAGTTTGAAGCGGCCAAGGCGCTGATCGTTGACGCGGTACTGCCAGGCCAGTTTCGGATCCTGGGGGTTGACGCCGGACGTTGACCAAGCGGAGCGCTCGAACTTTGCAGCGTCATGCAAAGGAAGATCGTCATCACAGCGCGACAGTTGTACCGACGAGCGAAGACGATGACGTCCGATACTGCGGGTTAGAAATTCGATGACACAGACGACGGCGAGGGACAGGATCAAGAAAGCAGTGGAAAAGCTGAGCATGCGAAGGCCGGCTTCCTGATCGGGCAGGGCGAAGAAAGCGAGCACGCCGCCGGCGAAAATTGCGAACGCGAACCTTATCAACATGACGGCGAGTCTCCTATTTCGATGTTGATCATTATAATATCACAGATTGACGGTCATTATAATGATCAATAGAGATAGGATGGCCCCCTATGGATCAAGCGCTTTTCGACGGCCGGGGCAAGGTGCCGTTTTTGGCGGTATCGGCTTCAGAGTATTACCCGGCGCCATTTCCATCTCGAACAGGCATAGAGATTGGTTCCGGGGCAAGCTGCGGCCCCGTCTCAGAGCGTAATCGCCAGAACCACCGGCGTCGAAGTCTCGCTTGTGGTCGACCTGAACCAGGTCATTCGAAGTGGTATCGGGCAACGATTGCAGGGCCTGCCTGCCGCGAGGGCAGAGATCAGGGTTGTCCCTCCGGATGAGGTGGCACACGACATTCATTAGTCAGAGGACCAGGACATCCAAACCGAATTCTTTTAATTATTCATTTTCAACAGGGCATGTCAGGTCGTCAAATGCTATCGCGCATCTGGAACGATTTGACGCGTCAAAAGCTGTACGTCGTCACTTTGCGGGAGTATGGGGAGGTGCCGAGACACTTTGATAGGGCGATGAGTGATCATTTCGGCTACAAGCCCTAAGCACTAGACATTCTGCAAAAAATGGCCGTCATATTCCGACCGATAAGCAGGGGGGCATCTGTGCCGATATTTAAAAACAAGACAGAAGACAGCGACGGTTGGCTTTCGATCCTACTCGCGCTGCGACTTCGCCAAATCGAGAACGAGTACCCGGACTATGCGAGTTTTGCCGACGCTACGGGGCTATCGCGCGGCACGCTCTACCAGTTGCGGACGGGGAAGGGGAACCCGACATTCGTCACCCTGGAGCGGCTGGCACGGCACCTGAAGGTTCCGGTGTGGGCGCTCATTGGTCGGACTGGTGACGACGACAGCGTCAAGCGGGACATCGAGACGTTCGGCTTCAACTTCAACGAGATTGCGCGGCATATTGAGGCCACGCGTGCTGTGAAGCGCTCGATGACGGAGTTCAGTGGTGTACCTTCTTTGAAAGAGGCAGCCAGCCCCGCTGGGGCAACCTCCGAGAAGAAGCGGCTGCCTCCGGCCAAAAAGGGACGCAGGGCAAACCAGTAGATACAAGAAAAGTAGAAGCTGCTAAACTACCAGCGTAGATTCATTTGCTACGATTGGCAGAAAATCTATTGTATATTTCTTTGACTCGCACCAAGAAATCCGCCAGCGTCGATACAAAGGCATCATTTTGCTGAAGGGTTCAGGATGCAAGCGAATATCTGGCAAGTCGCAGGAGACAATGCGCTCTATAAGGAAGTGGCGGCGTTTGTCGATTGCCACCCGAAACCATGGGTGGAAGAGGTTTCGGAATTTCTGCGGAAGAAAGGCAAGCCCGAGACGATCACCTTGGTGATCGGACAGTTCATCGTGGCGGCTCTGTTCGAAGGACAATACGCGGATCTGCTGTACTGGTCGCTGGTTGCGGCCGAAGTGAACTGCGTTGTGATGGAGCAATGGCCTGATGATGTGCGCCAGGAGTTGGCAAGCCATCTGAAACGGGGATTTGTAAAGCTCTCGTCGCGCAATCTCTCCCATTGAAGGCGGCGGGCCGACGGGGGCATGGCAATGGGGAGACGGCGTCACACCTGACCAGGGGCAACGTTGATGTCGCTGCCGGCGGGACCGGGAGCGGATGAAGCGAGTTTTGTGTCACCACCCTTGGGCGTCGGAAAGTCGCCTGGTCCCATTTGGCAGACCGCTTGCGCGCCGCATCCCTGAGGAATGGATTGGCCGGCCGAATTGAGGGCGGCATAGCGGCGGTTTACGTCGTTCGTCCAGTTACGGCGCTGGCTTTCAGTGCTGCCGTTGTAAAGATCGGCGAGGCAGCGAATGCTTGACGTGCCGCCGCACGATTTGACGGCATCGCGAAGCGTCAGTACGCCGCCTTCAATGTTTTCGGACAAGATGCCCCGATCCATTCCGTAGGCCCGGCCGGTCGCCCCCGTAAGCTGCATCGGTCCAAGAACGCCACTGAAGGAGCCGGCACATGCTGACATCGCGCCTTCGTGAGCGGACACGGCAAGAGCGAGCTTGGGATCAACGCCATACTTGTTGGCGGCGTCGACAATCATATTGGCGATGTTCGGGCTGCGCTCCATCATCTCTTGCGTGGGCGGATAGCTCGGCAGACCCGCTCCGTTCGTACAAAGGGAACGCAAGGTTGTGTTGTCATTGAGGTCGCAAGAATTTGCATCATGGTCAAAAGAATTCGCTTGCGAAACAGGCGCTTGTCCAACGACCAGGAGCGCGGAAAGGAGTATTGGGAAGGGACGCAGCATCTTACTTCCCCGGGCAGAAATTATAGATGGTGCCATTGATGGAGAGCGCGTCGCTGGATGGGCGCGTAATCTTCATCGGCTTGATGACCGGGGAGCTGCTGCCACGCTCGGTACATGAGGCTTGGAACGCATCGTCTGCATGACGGGTGCCTGCTATCTTGCAGGTGCTTGCGCCGACGGTGATTGCGTCGCCGTCGAACTCGGCAAGTTCGAGAGCGCCGACGCCTTGGTCGAGATCGGCACAAGTGTGCGTGGACGCTACATATGATCCCTGCGGAGCCTTGAGCGGATCAAGTGCTTGCGCGATTGCCGGCGAGATCAAGACGGCTAGTGTCGCTAAGATTGTCCGGCTGGCCATGGCAGATCTCCGGAACATCATTCCGCCGTGGCCGCCGGCAGGAGCCGCGGTCAAGGCCGCGCATCGCGCGCCGTCAGGGAAGCATTGATCCGTTGGCGATGGCCGGTGGCTGGCTGGTGTCCTGAATAACGTCAGGTTCTTCGTGCCGATCATGATTGCGCTCCTTGGGGATGTCGAGGTTGCCGAAACACAACGGCGTGGGCTGCTTCCTCTAGGGTTGCGGGACAGGGACCCGGAATTGGCATTCCTGGGCGATTTCACCTTGAAATACGATGCCGGCGCGAATGCTTTTGGCCTGAACATCATATGCACCCATCGCACCATTCCGAGCGAGGTCGGGGCGGACGTTATTCGGTTGCGCGCCATATTCGATGAAACAGCCGGAGCCAGCGTCAGCGACCGTTGATCGGCCGTTCTGGTAGATCGCCAAGCGCATGGGGCATCGTTTCAGTATGGCATTGCCGACAGGGTCGGTGCGGATCGGCGAGCAGCCGGTGAGCGTGTGCAGGACCGAGAGGACGACGGTTTTGGTCGGGCTGCGAACGACGATGTGACTCTCGGAAGCCGGCGCGTTGGCGAAAGCAAAGCGCGTATCGCCCTTGGCCACGTAGGCGTCGTTGTTCTTCTTCAGTCGGTCGGCCCATAGGGAGGCGTAGGGCACGGCTTCCGAGTTCGGGAGCTCGAGATCGGCATAGGCGACGGCCCGCCAGGCGTTCGGATCATGCGTGAGCGACTGGGCCGAAGTGTGGGGCGCCAATGTAAGGGCAGCCGCGACTGCGACAAATGTCAGGCGTCCATGCATTCCTTGCCTCGCTTGTTGCCCTATGATTAAATCAATGTTGTGATGATTGTCGAGCGTGATATTTGGATGGAACGAAAAGCCCGCCCATCGGGGCTGGATGAATTGCGAGGCCTGGCGATCGGGCTGGTGGTGCTGTCGCATGTCGGGCCGGTCTTCGGACAAGGCGGGACGGTCGCCGCTCTGCTGTTTGCGCCGGCGTGGAGCGTCGGGGTCGACCTGTTCTTTGTGATTTCCGGCATTGTGGTGGAACGCTCATTGCGAAGCCTGCGCCTCGAGCGCGGTGCGCTCGAGGCGGCCTCCGCCTTCTATGTCAGGCGTGCTATGCGGATCGTGCCGCTGGCCTGGTGCGTCGGCGCCATCCTCTCGATCGGGTTGATCATCCCGGGAAGCGGCGTTGAGCCTGCAGACGCGAAGGCGGCATTCGCCTTCATCTAGAATGCGCACTGGGCGCCCTGTTTCGGGGGCGCCACAGGATGCGGGAACGCCTTTGCGTTTGGGCCATTCTGGTCGATTGCCGCCGAGATGCAATTTTATCTAGTGGCTCCGCTCCTGGTGTTCTTGCTACCGCGGCGGGCGCTCGTCGCGCTGGCCGGACTCGTTCTCGTGGTCGGGACGTTCACGCTGCGGCCCTTGGGCGGGACGCTTTGGACGTTCCGCATCGATGCAATCGCGGTCGGGCTGGCGATCGGAGCAACCATGGGCACAAGCGCATGGCCCCGTCTGGCGGAACACCTGCGGGTGATCGGCAACATGGAAGCGACGTTCTGGATGTCGATCGCGGCCTTCATGTTGGCGATCTTGCCGCCGGCGATGCATAGCGTGGCGACCGCCGTGCTGGCGCTGATGTGCGGGTGGATCGTGACAAGGGCGACCTTGCGGGATGATTCTGTGAACTGGCCGGGGCGGATGCTGCGCCGTTTGGGAGGCATCTCCTATGCCCTCTATCTGATCCATCTGCCGGTGCTGGCGCTGTTCAACTGGTCGCTTGGCCAATTCCTGGACGCTCCGGCGACGGCAACGCTCTCGATCGCAGTCGCGATCGGGCTGTCTCATGTGCTGATGGTGGCAATCGGAGATCCGCTCCGCCAGCTCGGCTGCCAATGGTCAAATCGAACAGTCCGGGAGGTGTCGCCGTGACGGGAGAAAATCGTCAGTGGTCGCTCGGTGGTGAAGATGTCGATCAAATTCCGCGAGGGAGGGAGGCGCTGGCGGAGCAGCTATTGAAAGGAGGGACCGACGGCGATGCCGTGGCAGCGCTCGTCGCGGCATGCTGCGTCATTGGACCCATGCGCTCGGCGGTATCGAGGGGTATGGTGCGCAACGGATCGCCGTCAGGGGTCGATATCGCGCAAGTGCTGGACGTGTTTGTGCGAAGCGAGCTCCCAGCAGAAGAGCAGAACCTGACCGGTAGATGACTTCGACCGCGAAGTAGCCACATGTTGGGGGCTGTGCGGCCTGCCGCTCGATCCCCGGAATGCTGAATGCACAATATCCGCAGTTTGATCTTCGTGGACGACCGTCAGCAATGCCATGCACTGACAATGATTTCGCCAGGAAAGAGATTGAACGAAAGCCTTGCAAAACGCTTTGGCCGAACGACAGGATCGGTCTCGCATAGGGAAGCATGATCTTTCGGCCGGAGGTGAGCGATGCGGCCTCCATGCGTGAAGGTCGCCATGACTGCTGGCGCGACCACACGCAATACGCTCGAAGTCGCCGAAGACGGTCGTCGCAATCTTCGTACTGGGATCTGCACGAAGAGACGCGGTGGCGCTGCGTGACGACACATCCGGAGCGTCGTAAAAGCCGCTCGCAGCGTATCTCTCATACACCTGCGGACAATCTTGCCGACGCCGGCGCCGTTGGTTTGGCCGTCGGCTTCTGTGCGCATCTGGCCAGCCGACACGCGGCAGTGTGACTGCCGCCGCTTAGTAGCGGTCACCGAACCATCCCTTGCTCTTGGGCGGCGAGGGTTCCTGGTAAGCCCACGGGACAGACTTGTAGGACGGCCTCGGGTCTTGGACGCGCCAAGCCTTCTGCCAGTAGTAGAAATTGAGGGGTACTCGGGCGAGCACGCGACCATCGGCAGACAGGAGGTCGGAAGCGCAGGCGACGACGGGGCCGTCGTAAAATTGCACGCGGCCAGTATAGCCGTTGAGCGCTCCGGGTCGGCAGGCAAAGACGCGAACGCCTGCAGCGATCGTGTCCGGGGCTTCCGCGGGGACGGAGATCGTCTTGACGCCTTCCTTGGTGATGAGCGTGCGCACAGGCACGGAGCTCCAATGCGAGCGGCGCAGGGCGTTATTCGCCTGAGCTTCGGTTGGGTAGCCGGCTCGCCGGGTAATGACCGGCGGGAATCGCCCCCAGTCTGGCGCATATTCTTGCCGGCTGCGACTGACCCGATCAGGCTTCCAATAGGAGTCCGTAGCCGAAACGGGGCCGGCCGAAGGTGAAGCATCCGGCACTCGCTCGGCGCAACCGGCGAGCAAGGCCGCGGATGCTACGAGGTGGAGAATGTGACGAAAAGAACGCATATCGTGCTCGGGGGTCATGGGTTTGCAGGTGAGAATTTCCGGTGAAGCCAAGGCATCTGGAAGGTGCTGGACCAAAATGCCGCGATGGGTTTTGCGAGCCTGACGCTCGATCTGGGCGTTGAGGGGGGATGCGGCGATCGAGATCATCTGGGAGGGTGACGGCTACGCCTGCTTTCAGCCTTTCGCCGGCGACGTCGGCCATTTCGCTGGTTGCACAACGCGCGACGATGACAGCTGCGTCTTTCCGGACCGGCAAGCAGACAAGCCATTCTTTCAAGGTGGCGGTTACGAGCCATGCCATGGCGATAACGCCACAAAGCAACGCCTGCTTTCCCAGCGTCGCGGTCTGGCCCGGGTCGCAGCCGTCGACGCCGCGATAGGTGCACGAAGCAAAAGTTGATTGCTGGTTCCCCATGGATCACTCCGCTTCAGATTCATTGAGTCAGTAAACTATCTTGCAAATCGCTGTGCAAGTGTCTCTGACCCATATCCCCCGAGGGGAGGAGGGTGCTCGTATCCGGATCCGCGCCCGAGTTGCGCGACGGCTGCTTTGTTAGGGGCGGCGTAGAACGCGGCTTATATCATCAAGGAAGCGCTCAATCGCAGCGTCGTTTGGGCCGGTAGTAGACCCAATTCTCATCTTCTTGGAGGTGACCAGCACCGCCTTCGCGAGGACCTGCATGTGCGAGGTCACCGAGGGCTGCCTGAGGCCGATCTTGTCGGTGATGAATCGTGAGCGCGACGAACGCCCACCTTGTGATGGAGGCCGCGAGATAAGCTCCTTCTCGATAGGAGGGGAACGGGATGGGTGGAGATCGCGCTGAGGCCATGCTTGAAGTCATGGATGAAGGCATGCATGAGGGAAAATATCGTCGGATCGAGGTGATCACCGGTCGGCGGCAGCGGCGGAATTGAAGTGACGAGGAGAAGGTGCGGATCCTTGCGGAGAGCGCTGAACCCGGAGTGAACATCTCGGCTGTTGCCCGGCCACCGGCACGAATTGCCTGCGCGCAGGCCTTGGCGAATCGTCGAGAGGTCAGCCCGGCTTCGCGGCGCCAGACATTCAGCAAACCGCGATTGACGCCCCAACCGCCACCATATCTTTACGCCATTCGGCGAAAGACCGATCACCCGCGACCTCGCAACGCCGCTACTACCGCTTGCGCCAACTCGGGAGCCACCGAGCCGATCACGGTCAGGCGCGCGCCGGCAATCTCGATCTCGATTCGACCAGCGGCACCGGGCGCGACATCCAACGGACGGTGGTTGGTGATGGAGCGGCCCGTCAGAGTTCGTCCATTGCGGCGCAGGGGAATCCCGCGTCCGTCAGAGAAGCATGAAATGTTATGCGGCGGAGGATTGCAGACTTGGCAGGCCTAGCGGGCGTGTGCGCAGCTCCGCCACACAAATCTCGCCCGACACATAAATAAGGATCAGCCGCAAGCGCTGACGCCACCAATGCCACCAGGCCATTCATGCCGCGCCGGAAGTCGACAGGCTGCGTCTGCTGGAGGGGCAGGATGCTCGACTTCTATTTTTCGTATCGCAGTGTGCTCAAGCGCCTGCGTAGCGGTGCACTCGGTGGCGCGATGGATCGTCTCGCGGAACATTTCTTCATGCTTGGCTATAAGCCAGCAAGTTTTTGGCGCCAATCTTGATACGTGAGCCTGTAAAGGACTTGGCGTCGCAAGGGATCACCGACAGCCTTGAATGGATGATCGAAGTCGTCCTTTGGATCATGGGACATGCCAATGCGTTCCATAAGCCCTCGCGAGGCGACGTTGTCCACTGCGGCATTTGCGACGACTTGGGTCAACATTAGATTCTGGAACCCAAAGGCAAGAGCGGCAACGGCGGCTTCGATTGCATATCCACGTCCCCACCAATCCGGATGCAGCCTCCAAACGATTTCAACCGCCGGTGTGAAATGCGCTTGATAGGGAACGTTGATGAGACCACAGAAGCCGATCGACCCGGCAACATCCAAACGCTCGAGTGCCCAGAGGCCATATCCGTGTGTTTTGAAATGCTCACGTTGGGCATTTATCCATACCTCAATCGCATTCCGATCGGCCAGTCTTGCGAGGTATCTTACAACTCTGGGATCGTCATTCATTCGAGCCACTGGTTCGATGTCTTCGTCCTTCCATTCGCGCAGCAGCAGGCGTTTTGTCCGCGACTCCATTAATAGCCTCCCCGCCCGCTGAAAAAGTCGAGCACCCGCTCCAGTTGAGGAGCCGCACTCGTTCGACGCCGCCGCACGACCTTGCCCAAGACCCATGTCCGTCGTTCTCGACAGTCGATTGCCTAGCTCCGAGAAATGCCTAAGGTTGCCGAGTTATGGACTCGGTATTCGCTCCTCCTGCAGGATGACTATTTGCCTCTCGAGGCAGGCCAGCTTGTCTGTCTCCGATATCCTTGCAAAGGAAGCACGCCTTTGAAGAGCCTTGTGTCCACGGGAGCAACGGTCTCGGCTTCTTGGTAAACTCAATGCGTCAGTTCCGCTAGAGTCACGGCACCTGGTTAGATCTCGACGTGTTGCGAAGTCTGATCAGAGCCGCGGGCGCTTGTCTGCCCATGGCTGCAGCTGTTCAAATGCCGCTGCAGCCTGCAGCACGCCCACATCGTCAAAGCGTTTGCCAACGATCTGCAGTCCGACAGGCAACCCCGCCGGAGTAAAGCCGCATGGTACGCTTGCGGCCGGATTCCAGGACATGTTGAATGGGTAGGAGAACTCCGCCCACATGATCCAGTCCCAAGGATGCATCGGCCAATGATCGGGCATCAGCTTCTCGGCCGGGAAAGCGGCAACTGAAGCGGATGGTGTCAATAGGAAGTCCCAATCTTGGAACCAGCGGTGGATGTTCGCGACGTAGAGCATCTTCCGCTTGCGCATCTCTTGGTAGCGCGCGAAGGAGACATTCTCTGAATGCTTGATGCAGGCGACGAGCCCAGGATCCATCTCCGGCCCCCATTTCGGAAGGTACTGTGCGAAGCCGGTCAAATGCGCGGACCAGAAGAAACGGATCAGTTCCGGTCCATCCTTCGCCCACGGGGTGGGTACTTCCTCGACGATTGCACCAATTTCCATAAAGCGCGCCACAGCGGCCTTCACTAGCTCCGTGACTTCCGGATCCACGCGGGCGACACCTAGATTCGGACTATAGGCGATGCGCTTGCCTTTCACGCCGTCGCGCAGCCGATTGATGTAGTTGGCGGGCTCCGCCTCGAGAGACGTATGGTCGAGAAAATGCGGACCGGCCATGACCTCAAGCATCAGTGCGCTGTCGGCGACGGTGCGTGTGATCGGCCCGTAATGTGTCGTCATGTCACTTTGAGGGACTGGATAATTGGGTACGCGCCCGAAGCTGGGCTTGAGTCCGAATACACCGCTGAAATGCGCGGGCATGCGAATCGATCCCGCTCCGTCACTACCCTGGTGCAGCGGCCCATAGCCTGCCGCTGCGGCGGCGCCCGCGCCGGCTGAGGACGCGCCGGCATTATAACCAAGCATCCATGGGTTGCTGGTGATGCCGGTAAGTGGGCTGCGCGAGACGCCCGTCCAGCCTAACTCCGGCACGGTAGTTTTGCCGATGATGATTGCGCCCTCGTCCCGTAGGCGTTGCACGAGCGGCGCATCCTCCGTCGGCTGATCGCCGGCGAAGATCTTGCTGCCGTACTGTGTCGGCATGTCCTTGGTGATCGAATGGTCTTTGATCGTGACGGGAACGCCGTGCAACCGACCAATTCGCACACCGCTCATCACCGCAGCTTCCGCCTTTTTCGCATCATTCATTGCGCGATCTGCGGCGAGGTATGCGAAGGCGTTTACCTTGGGCTCCAGCTCGGCAATGCGGGCCAGGAGGGTGCGAATGTACTCGACTGGCGAAATCTTCTTGGTGCGGATCAGCTCGGCCAGCTCGACAGCTGGCATAAAGCCGATAGTCTGAGAGTCCATGCGAAAATCCATTTTCAACGAGTAACGTCGATTTCTGCCGCAGCTGGCCCTAATAGTGAGATAAGCGGGCAGTTTGTATCGACAATCACTACATATGCTGCCTTATCTGCGCCTGACGTCCAACGTCATGCAATGAATTGCCACGCGTTTAGGTCCTTAATCATGGGGATCCGGTTCTTATTTAAATCTCGTGCCTCGATGCATGCATTGCAGCGGTTCTGATGGGCCTAGACCCCTTTTGTATATGGAGAACATTCTGTAGATCGGGCCTGCGTCAGGGTAGGTGCTGGACCCGAGAAGTACCGAATCGAGACCGTTTGCGAGGAGGATTTCAGAGAGGAGATCGTCCCGCTGACCACTGGGGAAGCCTAAGAGTATGCTGCCCGACTCCGTGAGGAATTCTGGGCCTTCCGATAGAAAGCGGGTGAGCAATTTATAGCCCGGATCAATGGCTCCTCGTTCGATGTCGTCCCTATACGCATAGTCATTCGGGGCAAAGTCCGACGGACAGTTCCAAAATATAAAGTCAAATTTTCGGCGGGTCGGAATATTGCTAAAGATGTCGCTTTCGATTACCTCGGCATTGTGGATGCCATTTCTTGCAGCATTTTCAATCGTGTTCGCGACCGCCCTGTGATCGATATCACAAGCAACCAAGGACAACGCGCCGAGTTTTGCTAGGTACAGCCCAGGGAGGCCGAAGCCGCAGCCGATCTCCAGGATACGTTTCCCGGCAACAGGAGGAAAATTATCTGTATACCAACGCCAACCCTGGAATTCTTGTGGGGAAAGCACACCCTCGTTTACAGTCAACTCCAGTCCAAATTCATGTAAGTACAGCGGAAAAGCGTGCTGTTGGCTGCGCTTGAGTTTCGTCCTGATCTGGCCAAGGTCCGTCACATTCCTGCCCTCCGAACTAAGTAGAAGAGACGCTGCGAACGGTTCACAGCCATTGGTTCACAGCCGTTCCTGTAAGAATTGGTATTATAGGTGAAATGCAGGCGCCGGATGATTGCGTTGCCGCGTTGTTCGAATGGTTTCACCAACCTACCTCCCATGGCCGGGGCTTGCCGTGGAAATACACCACGCGGACGACCGGGGAGATGTCTTGCCACAGGCGCCAATCGACTCCCCGGCAGCTCCCAAAAAATGCCTGATCGCCGCCGATAGCGAACCGCTGCATGTGGTCCGCGGATGCGGCCGCAAGGCCTCCCACACCGCCGCCTTGATCGATTGCGGGATCGCCATGATGCCGCTTGCAACGCCCCCTGGCCAGTAACATTTCGCTTAGGATCGCCGGACCCTCGACCGCCGCCATATCCGCGAGACTGCGGATAATCGAAGTATCCAGATCGAAAAGCAGCCAGTCGTCGGGCAGTTCCGGCCGCAACAGCTCCATCTTCGCCCAAGCCCGGCCATTCATGCTGAGGCGGAATTACCTCGACGCCCTGCACGTCGACGTCGGAGAAGCAGAGGAGCTTGGCGCCGGGCAAATGCTCAGTCACCTGGTCCAACAGGCGAACAACATGACGCGGCCCGAATTCGCCGCCCGAACGGAGGACACGAGTAACCGTCTTCATGCTGCCAGGCCTTTCTCGAGCGTCACCTCTGGATCGTTCTGCAACCGGGAGACCTGCGGCGGCGGTATTTTCGGTGGGCGTGATCATGGGACGATTTCTCCTCGGTCCGCGACGCATTTGCGGATGAGCGTGCATCTCCCATGCCAAAGAAAAACGATTTCAAATCAGTGCGATAGATCTGGCTTTGCTACGTTGCGTGTCCGACATTGTCGGACATCGAACAAGGGGGAAGGTGGTTGGATAGGGCGTGGATTCCGCTTGTCCCGGAGGAATCCTGTCCGCGAAAGGAAGCGGAAATAGAGCCACACGGCATGGGCAATGACCGCCGCAGGAAAGCGCCGCGGAGGTGATTTGCGCTGGCACCTGGCGGCGAGAACGCAAGGTCCTCGTGGGAAATGCCTAACGCAACAAATTCCAAAGTCTTCATTCATACAATTTCACATATGAAGCCTCAGGAGGCAGCTTTGTTACATTTGTAAGCAAAACTTCATTGTAAATCAAGAATTCTGCTGTCGCCCCCTGTTAAGATCACCACAGGCATACGCTTGGCTGTCGCCGCCCCGCACGGCAAACTGGCCGTTTGAGCCGGCTGAGCAGCGTTCAGCGACCAATCGGAGGCTGCCTATGAGTATCGTGAGCGAAATCTATCGCCTGACACAGTGTCTTACTGGGGGCCACAAACGGACTTTCCCGTGTAAGACGCGTGAATTTGGGTGAATTTCGTCGTCCGTGAGGAGCCTGTCTCACACATGGGCCGTGCCTTTCGCAGATACTCCTGGGCGTCATCGCTGATCAACACACAAGGCCAGCAACGCTTGCCCGGCCCAGAATGACAGCGCCAGTTGAGGGGCGTGCGAGCGACTTTGAGGTTCACGACCGAAAATCGTCTTTATATCTTCAGTTCACGCTTTCGCGCCCGGCTTCGTTCGAAGCATTCCGATTGGCTCGGTAACGGGAACTGCGCGTTTCGGCTGCTATGGAGGTTTTCTCTAAAGTGTAGAAGATCCTACATCGCTACGCGTCTGGAAAACGGGCCGAAGGCGAGAGGCATACTGGAAGAGCCCTCCACCATTTAGAATGTCGTTTAGTTCTGGGAGGTTGGCAGTCCGAATTCCTGCCCCTGCGCGCGGTGGAATTACTTGAGGCAGCAATTTCGACCTGAGACAGGACAGGCAACTACCGATGCAAACGGACGAGCGATTGCGATCAAAGCAGGGTGCGGATACATCTTATCACATTGAATGTGATTTCTGCATTGTTGGGGCAGGGTCCGCCGGCAGCGTTGTTGCTGACCGATTGTCGCAAGATGGTCACTTCAAAGTTTTGCTGCTTGAAGCAGGTCCAGTTGACAAGAACCCATTGATTCACGTGCCAGCGGGATTTCTAAAGCTTCAAAACGACAAAACGATTAATTGGAGATTTTTTAGTGAGCCGTCTCTGGAGCTTAATGGTCGGAGCCTTGATCTACCTCAGGGAAAGGTCTTGGGTGGTAGCAGTTCCATAAACGGAACGCTGTTTGTTCGCGGGCATCCGCAGGAGTACAATCATTGGGCTCAGCTTGGATGCACAGGTTGGAGCTATGATGGGTTGTTGCCCCACTTCCGATCTATTGAGCACTACGATGGTGGGGAATCTGCAGAGCGGGGAAGTGATGGCCCTTTGCCGGTGACAGCTTTAGCAGTCCGTCATCCGCTATCTTCGGCGTTCATCGAGAGCGCCAGGTCCCTCGGGTTTCCAGTGCTGGCGGATATCAATGGCCGCCGAGATGTCGGTGTCGGATGGTTTCAGCAGAACCGCCGAGGCCGCTTTAGGGCAAGCGCTGCCCGTACATTCCTGAAGCGAGCGAGAGCATGTTCAAACTTTCAACTGATCACAAATGCGCTGTGCACGCGCGTCCTCTTTGAAGATCGTCGAGCGATAGGAGTCGAATTCCTGCGAGCTGGAGAACTATTCCATGTCAAGGCAAGACGAGAGGTTATCCTCGCCGCAGGAGCTCTCAAGTCACCACAAATATTGCAGTTGTCCGGCGTCGGGCCTTCCAACCTCTTAGCACATTACGGTATCCCTTTGGTGCACCATGCGCCTGGTGTTGGTGAAGACTTGAAGGACCACTTCCTTATTCGGGTCGCCCACCGCGTTAAAGGCTCCGTAACCCTCAATGAACGGGCACGGGGGTGGCGTTTCATACACGAGTCGTTGGTATATGCCTTGTTTGGACGAGGACTCATGTCCTTAGGAGCGAGTAATGCAGTTCTCTTCGCTCGAAGCCGGGACAGTGTGGCCGCTGCTGACCTCCAATTGAGCTTCACTCCAGGCAGTTACGCTGGCTTAGGCAAACTTGAGCCAGCGCCGGGAATGACCGTCGGGTTATGGCAATCCTTTCCTGAAAGCAGTGGTACCGTGAGTATCGTTTCCGCTGACCCGAATGTCCCTCCTGCAATATCTCTCGGCTATCTTTCCGCGCATTCGGACAGCGAAGTCCTCCTCTCTGGCATAAGATTAGCTCGAGAACTGTTCGAGAGGCCAGAGCTCGCTCGATTTAGCGTCTGCGAAACACTGCCAGGCCCCCTCAGAACAAGCAGCGCGGAGCTTCTAGATTATGCACGAGAATATGGCGCTTCTGCTCTTCACTTTTCGAGCACCTGTCGAATGGGGGTTGATGAAGGAGCCGTTGTCGATTCTAAACTTCAGGTTTACGGAGTGGGCGCACTGCGAGTTGTCGATGCATCCGTCATGCCAACAGCATCGTCTGTCAATACGTATGCTGTAACAATGGCAATAGCTGAGAAAGCGTCGTCGATCATTCGCTCATCGGTCAGTTGAGGGGAACAAACTGCATGCCAGAGCGCTGTGCAGGTTCACAACGGGATTCCGCACCAGCGGCATGGAGCAGGACACAGCGCGCGGCATCGAGAGGGGGCGCCGTCTCCGATTGTCCGCAGCAGCGCATGTTGCCGCAAGCCTCAAGGTTGACCGTGCAGGTGCGGGAGGTTGCGCCTTGACGACGACAAAGAGTCCGCCCCTTAACAATGGCTAAGCCATTGACGCGGCAGTGCCGCAGCGACGGGAGGAAGTATCCGGTTTGGCGGCGCAAGCAGCGATAGCCAGCAGAATGAGCGCACGCCAAAGCGCCAGTGTGGCGAGGATGAGGCGCAGATTGTGGCCGGCGGCCACGAGCAGCGCATTGACGGCATTGCCAGCATGCCCGAGAAGGAAGTTCCGGTCCAGCCGCCCGTCGGTCTTCATGTGGCCTCGATGGCCGATCGTCGCTTCAACTCCCGCTTCATGGTGGCGGTCAGCCGACGCTTGCTGCCGGCGATCATCACCGAACCCGAACCGGCATAGTCATGGCCGCGATGGCCCCTTGTGTCGACGTAGATGCGATCCGGCTCGACGCCGCCAATCTGCGCGGCCTGATCGACCGTCGCTGCAAGCGTGTGGCCATCATACGGATTACCCTCGAAGGATTTGGCGGCCAGCACGAGGCCTTCACGGTTGGTTGTTGCGATCCCGACCTTGCAGCCGAACTCGTAGGGAGCGCGGGCTTTGCCTTTCGAGACGCAAACCACCTCGGCGCATGCATCGGATAGAGCTTGATCTTGTCCTTCGGCCTCTAGGCCAGCAGCCGCTCGACAAGCCCGAGCAGCCGAGTGAACCTGGCCTTGAGTTCACCATTGCCGGTGATCTTGCGGCTGATGTCACGGAACACCCGACCGAGATAGGTGCGAAGGCGCTTCAGTTCGCGCCGTTGCTCTCCCGTTGTTTTATCGATGCCTCCATCTGGTCCATCACGCCGCGTCGGTCCGGTCTTCTGCAGAAGAGCCGACGACGCTCGAAACCAACGAAACAGCAAACCAATGAAGGGGGTCAGTTCTTCACTTCGCCAAAGCGGCCAAATCCTCGACTCGCTGACACTTGCGCTATGCCCTGATCAGAAAGGGGAACGTCAATGCGCCGGAATTCCGACCCGCACTATGGCGATGGCGGATACGGACACATCCTCATACCCAAGGTATTGTTAAGCAATCGAGAGGAAGCAGTAGGGAGGCAGACTGCGACTGATCAATACTGGCGGTCATTTGCTCTCTCCAGGGAGCGCGGTCGCGCTTGATTTGCAACGGGCCAGAATTTCTTGAGTGTGCTCACCGAGTTGAGGGGGTGGAATCCGAATTCCGGTTTTGTAACAGTCGAATCGTAGCGGTTGGTTCACGTGCCATTCACCACCTTTTTCGAGGCCAAGCCGGACAAATAGGTCTCGTGTGCGCAGCTGTGGATCTCTTGCCACATCATTCAGGTCATGCACATGCCCCCAAGGAATTTCGACAGCGTCGAAAAGATCTGCCCACGCGGCTTGTGTTTGCTTTGCGATCGCGGCTGCAAGTTGCGCGCGATAGTCAGCCGCGTGTTCCACGCGGTCCTGATGGCTTGCCGAGGCGAGATGTGCCACACCAGTACTTTGACACAAAGCCTGCCAGTAGTGATCTTCGTTAGCGATGCTCAGCGTAATCATCTTATTGTCTGCACAAACGAACGTCCCATAGGCTGGTTCCTCCTCGTACACCTCCGCCATTGGTCTTCCGTTTAAGGTCGCGTAGTGAGATGCGGTCATCCATGATACCAGGCTATCGGTCATAGCCAGATCGATGTAGCAGCCGTGCCCGGTTCGCTCCCGCGCCAGTAGAGCCGAAACCACACCAAATGCCGCAAGTGTACCCGAGGCGAGATCGGCGACGGGCAATTGAAACGGTTTCTCAATGAGTCCAGTTCGAAGCTGCTGAAATAGAACCCCGGCTAAGCCTTGGCAGGAGAGGTCGTGAACCGGGCGTCTGCGGTAAGGGCCATTCTGACCGAAGCCGGTCAACGAGAGATATATCAGACGGCGATTCTTCGGGCTGAGCTCAGCGTAACTCAATCCGAGGTTTTTCATTACGTCGGGCCTGTAGCCTTCGATGAGGACATCCGCAGTTCTGCTCAATTCGATTAACGATCTCTGGCCGTCCGCTGACTTGAGATCGAGGACAACACTCCGCTTGTTGCGGCTCAGCGAGGAAAAGAGGCTTTTGAGCTTGCGAGCGGGATCACCACCGTTGGGCCTCTCGATGAGAGTGACATCTGCCCCTAAGTCTGCCAGCAGCAGGGTTGCATACGGACCAGGATACTGTTCAGCTAGACTGAGAACTCTCACTCCCTCAAGTGGTGATCCGATCATGAGAAGCCTCCAGACAATCTTAACAACGCTTAACACAGCATGTTCAGGGCACAGCCCAATGTAACGAGGTGGATCTTAGCGGATTCAATGTGACAACAGTGATAAGAGTTCGTGAAGGAAAATTCTGCGATGCTGAGGACCTTGCGGCTCCTCGGTCGCCCTGGCAACGCGAGTTACCATGAATATCCTTCAAACCGGGCGACGTAGCAGAGATTTCAATGAAGCTTCACACTCTCGACGACGAATTCAAGCTATTAGAGGAGTTGAGTTTGCAAGTGGCCGCGTCCTCAACGGTTTGATGCGAACGCGCGGCACCAATGCGCGCCTCGGCAGGCGCGTCGTGTCATCTAGATTGGAGTCCGCGACGCAATGCAGGAGAGAGTTATGGCCGGCAAAGGAGCGAAAGCTATGGCGCGGACCCGAGCGAAAGGCAACTCACAGGACGGTGACGTGCGTCCACTGACGGGTATTCGCGTCTTGGCATTCACACACTATGCGGCAGGGCCAATCGCGGCGCAGTATCTTGGTTCTCTTGGGGCGGAGGTCGTCAAAATCGAGGCTCCGACCGGTGACTATCAGCGGAACGGTATTAAGGAGCCCACGGCGGCGGCGGACGCACCCAGTCCCTACTTTCTGGGATTAAATCGCAACCAGCGTTCAGTGTCAATTGATCTGAAGAGGCCAGAGGCGCAGCCGGTCATCCGCGACATGATCTCCCAGGCGGATGTCATTCTCGAGAATTTCCGACCTGGCGTCTTGGAGCGGATGGGCCTGTGCCCCGGCGAACTTCTTGCGGAGCATCCCAGTCTCGTCTATTGCTCGATCGCGGCTTACGATCCGGCCGGTCCCAGCCGCGAAAAGCCGGGGCAGGATCTCATCATCCAAGCCCTGTCGGGCATTGCTAGCCTCGGCGGGGCGGCCGATGGTCCCCCCATCCCCGCCGGTGCCTACATTGTTGATACCTATACGGCATCGCAGGCGGTTATCGGCATTCAGGCGGCGTTGCGCCAGCGCGACCATACTGGGCTTGGTCAATGGGTGCGCGTGGACATGATGTCGTGCGCGCTTCACCTGTTGGCATCGGAAACCAGCTATGCGCTGAACGCAAAGGACCAGGCAAGTCGAGGCAGAAATGGCATTAGTCACAGTCACCAGCCAGCACCTTACGGCATCTATTCGACCTTGGACGGCGCGATTGCTGTTGTGGCATACCCCGAAGCTCTTCCCGATATTGCCACCGCGTTGGGCCTCAGCGACCAGATCATACCGCTGGTGAAGGGGAAGGGCCCTTGGACAAGCCGGGACCAGATCGCCGGTATTCTGTCAGACCGGCTGTGTCAGCTGACAAGCGAGGATGCGCTGGCGCGCCTCGCATCCACGGGAATCCTGTTGGCCCCCGTACGCAGCATCGATCAGGCGCTAGCGGATCCTGCTGTGGCTGGCGAACTAGTTCGCGAGGTCGAGCACAGCTACGGGGGCCGCTACCGCGTGATACTAGAGCCCCTGAAGCTATCCGCTTCGTCGCTCGTCTTCAATCGCCCTGCGCCCGATTTGGGTGAGCATACGGTTGAAGTTCTGCGGGAGACTGGCATCGCTCAAGAACACATTGATGCGTTGATCGCCGGCGGTGTAATTCGTGTCTCCTCTAGGCCTCAGAATAGGAAATAGCGATGCAAACCGATAAGCAATATGAACTGAGACGTCGGCATTGCGCGATGCGCGATTACGTAGCGCACCTGTTACCACGGTCGTCGAGCACGTCCTGTGATCGATGAATCGATTGTGATGTGACGGGTGCGTTTTATGCTGATTCAACATCCACCTCGATGAGGTGGACGATGGGAGGAAGAGCATTGAGCGGGAATCTTCGGTCGCGGGTCTTGAAGGCTTCGGACGAGGGCATGTCGGCGGGGGCGCCTTGAGCGCCTGGCTTCGCGGCCATGGCTGGACATCCTAAAAAATTGTCACGGGCCGTTGCCCGCCTGCGCGCGGTAGAAACAGCCTATGCTACCCTCGCACCTCGGAGGGTAGCGACCGTCAGCTTATTGGAGGCGCAGTCCCCGTAAAAAAACGTGGTCCATGGGTGCATGCGAACTTGAGAGTGGTGACGCCGCTCCAACGGCGGTCCCGATAGGAAGATGAAGATAGGCATAGCCCAGACCCTCCCGCCCACAATTTTTGATGGAGGATTCGCGATGCCCAAGATGACGACCGGCGACCGCCCGGAGTTGAAGCCGGTCAATGTTGGTGCCGCTGGCATCGACATCGGATCAAGATCTACCCGGCCTGCACAGACACACCAGTGCGAGCGTTTGGCACACTCACGCCAGACCTGCATGATCTGGCGGACTGGTTCATGCGGCGTGACCAGTGTCGCGATGGAATCCACGGGTCTATTGGATCCCGGCCTACGAGATTCTCGAGCAGCACGGGTTCGAGGTCATTCTGGTCAATGCGCTTTACGCAAAGAACGTGCCTGGGCGCAAAACAGATGTCAGCGATGCCGCGTGGCTCCGCCAGCTTCATTCTTACGGTTTGTTACGCGGGAGTTTCCGTCCTGATGCCGAGATCGCAACCCCGCGCGCCTATCTGCGTCAGCGGGAGCGGCTCGTGGAATACGCAGCCGCCCATATCCAGCACATGCAGAAGGCCCTGACGGAAATGAACCTGCAACTTCACCACGTCGTCTCCGACGTCACCGGCGCGACCGGTATGCGGATCATCCGAGCGATTGTAGCGGGCGAGCGCAATCCCGATATTGGCTACCTACCGCGATGTGAGCTGCCATTCCTCTGTCGAGACGATCGGCGCTGCACTGGTGGGCAACGACCGGGACGAACATGTCTTCGCCCTCACCAGTCGCTGGAGCTTTACGACACCTATCACGCAAGATGCTCGACTGCGATCGCAAGCTGCAATCCTTGATAGCGGCGCTGCCTGACAAAGGGACCAAACCGATCGGGAAGCTCTCCAGGCCGCGGGTGAAGACCAAGCAGGTCAATACACCATCGTTCGACGTGAGGACCGCTCCATACGGCGTGCTTGGCGTTGATCTGACCGAGATCCATGGATCGGGTCCGTCACTCGCGTTGAAGCTTGTTGGCGAGTGCGGCACGGATCTGAGGGCTTGGCCGAGCGCCAAGCACTTTACCTCCTGGCTGTGTCTCGCGCCGGGGAACAAAATCTCCGGCGGCAAGGTGCTCTCTTCACGCACGCGGAGATCATCCAGCCGGGCAGCAGCGCTGTTGCGGTTGGCGGCCACGACTATCGGGCGGAGCGATACGGCGCTCGGAGCATTCTATCGTCGGCTGTCCTCTCGTGCGGGCAAGGCGAAGGCCGCGGCGGCGACCGCCCGCAAAATTGCGGTCCTGTTCTACAACACCCTCAGGCACGGCATGACCTACAGGGATCCGGGCTCCGATCACTATGAGGAACAATATCGCAGCCGTGTCCTCGCCAATCTGAAGCGGCGCGCCAAATCGCGGGGCTTCGTTTTGCAAGCTGTTCCATGCGACACTGAGGCGGCTGTTTCTTAGGAAGGCCGCAGCCTACTTCGCGAGGGAAGTGACGTGAAGTTCGCTTTCATCGCGAGGCACCGGAACATCTGGCCGGTGGCATGGCTTTGCAGTGCGCTGGATGTGTCCCGCTCAGGCTTCCATGCCTGGCTCGACCGCAGCCCCAGCGCTCGCTCCCGGGATGACGAAATCCTCGTTTCCAGGATCGACCGTAGCTTCAAGAGCAGCGACCGCACCTATGGCGCCCGTCGCGTCTGGCACGACGTGCTGGCTGAGGGGCTGTCCTGCGGCCTGCATCGCATCGAGAGGCTTATGCGGGAGAACGGTCTGCGTGCCAGGCCTCGGCGCCGCGGCCTGCCGAAGGATATGGGCGAGCGAGCGGTTGTGTCGGACAACCTCCTTGACTGCATCTTCGAGGCCGCGGCCTGAACCAGAAGTGGATCGCGGACTTCACCTACATCTGGACCGCCGAAGGATGGCTCTACGTTGCCGCCGTCGTCGATCTGTTCTCCCGCCGTGTCGTCGGCTGGGCGATGAAGGCTGAGATGACGGTGCACTGGTCACCGACGCCCTCATCATGGCGGTCTGGCGCAGAGGGAAGCCCGACAGGCCTGCTGCACCATTCCGACCAGGGATCAATAGGCGGATTCAACCGGTCGTCGCAACACCCCTTTCCCGGAGGTGAACTTGACGACAGGAAGACGAAAATCCGAACGCTCCGCCCGGCGCAGATTATCCTCGCCAGGACGGCCACCGGTCTCGCAACGTGAGAATCTGTGCCGGTTCTGGCGGGGTATCGCGGCAGGTCTCCCCAGTGAGGAGGCCGCCGTCGAAGCAGGCGTCTCCGGCCCTGTCGGAAGCCGGTGGTTTCAGATTTCCGGCGGAATGCCTCCCACACATCTCGCTCCCTCGTCACCAATGCTGGCGAGCCGCAACCTCTCGTTTGAGCATAGGAGGCAGCTTGTGAGTACACAAAGGTTTACACCGGAATTGAAGGAAGAAGCAGTCAAGCTGGTCATTGAACGCGGTGCCGGATGTCGCTGCGCGTTTGGACGTCTCGGCGCACAGCTTGTATAAGCGGGTGAAGGCGGTCGCTTCGGTAGTCAAGCGGCACGGCTCTATCATTCCGTGCTCTATCTGCGCGTGCCGCGCCTGTTCGAGGACCCTGCCTCGCCTGCCTTACCGCCGCTTTCCCCGCCTCATCGACGAGCTCACCCGCGTGCAACTGCTCGTCCTCGACGACTTCGGAACCAACTCCCTCACCGACCAGCAGCGTTTCCATCTGTTCGAAATCGATCACGGCGAAGGTCCCACGTCGCCGACGCTATTCTCGACAGGATCGTTGACAACGCCCACCGCATCGTGCTCCAGGGCGACAGCATGCGAAAGCAAAAGCTGCCTCCCTCTTAACCTGGCGCCGCGGGAACTCGGCCAGAGATCGCGCGCGTATTGCCATTGCGTCAAAGGACTCAATCCCTCTCGTTCCAACGGTCGATAGCTTAAGTTGCCCGCTGGGTTTCTTATCACAATGCTTCGACCATCTTGGTGGCCTCACGAACGGACGTCACCATTTCGTCGATATGGTCCTTAGACATAGGAGTGGACAGGCAGAGCTGGCAGGTCGGCGAGACGATCACATTTCTGTCCTGTAGAGCACGAATGAGTATCTCCATTTTTCTTTGCTGCTCCGCCGCCGCGTAGGCCTCGCGGTAGCCTTCAGGAGCTTCGGCCCGCAAGTGTATACGCAACATCGATCCCATGCCCGTCACGGAGTATGGCAGACGTTCCCGATGAAACGTCTCGATAAGCGAAGAGCGGGCATATTCGCCCAAATCATCGAAATGTTGAAAACTCTGCTCCGACAGAGATTGCATTGCGGCAATGCCTGCCGCCATTGACATCGGATTGGCACTGAAGGTGCCGGCCTGAGGGACTAGGGGCTTACCATTCGTCGAATCAAAGGGAAGCATGAATCGCGCTGGGCCTCCGACCGCGCCGATTGGCAGACCCCCACCAATGATCTTGGCAAACGCACAGAGATCCGCTTCGAACCCAAATCGAGTTATGCCGCCGCGATAAGATAGCCGGAAGCTCATCACTTCGTCAGAGATCAGAACGATGCCGTAGCGGGCCGTGATTTCGCGCAGAAAGGCAAGATAGGAGAGGCCTATTGGAACCAACCCGGAACGTTGCGGTAGTACGTCTATCACGACCGCTGCGAGCTTGTCCCTGTTCCGTTCAAGAATTTCCCGGGTTGCCTCGACATCATTGAATGGCAAGACGACCGTGTCGGCAGCGAGGGGCTCAGTGTTCCCCCCAGAAAAAGGTATCGCGTTCGGTGCCGACCGCAGACCCCAGTTCGCCGGCGCAGAATCGAGGCTCACTTCGACCGGATCATAACTCCCATGAAAGGCGCCTTCGAGCTTGGCAATTTTTAGCCTTCCCGTTAAGGCACGTGCTGCCTTAATGGTATACATGACCGCTTCAGTTCCTGAATTCACGAAGCGGATCTGGTCAAAATAGGAAACCCTTTCGCAGAGCAGTTCAGCGAGTTCAACTTCCAACTCTGTTGGCCCACTGAAGCTTACGCCTAGTTCTAATTGGTGATGAAGCCTGTCCAACACTGGGCGACACCCATGGCCGTGAATCAGGGCGGTAAAGTTATTCAGAAAATCGAGATAGATGTTCCCATCAACGTCATGCAGATGAACCCCTGTGCCTTTTGCAAAATATACTGGATGGGGCCGCTGGAACAGAGATAGACGAGCATTTCCTCCTGTTATGACGCGCTGTCCGCGTCCGAATAGTTCGGCCGAACGGCAGAGGTCTCGCCACGTGAAATTGCAATTTTTATCAATGTTAGTTGTCGGCATGGCTCTCTCGTGTTCGGGTTACGTCCTTGCGAAAACAACGACTAGTGACTGGGGCACGAAATTGACCAAAAGCGCTACTTGGCGTCGGTCGCTAAGCCACACGACGGGAGCCAACCTCTTCCGCAACCTCGATTCATACCTAGCGGCCCAAGAGTAGTCACGTTAAAGTTTTCTTGCATAATTGCGAACAAGAATGTTCACGGGGAGCTTCGACTATTCGCGAGACCTGCACAAAGCGTAGACAGCCATCTCCGCGTCGGGAATCACTTCGGGGGACAGTTGGGGGCGGATCAAGACCAGCTTCCCCATCTTCCTATGGCCCCATGATGGTACGCGAACGCAAGCGCCAAGGGTGTATCCGCCTCGAAAATACCAACACAAGCACGTCGCCTAATGACCGAAAGCGTGAAGACTCATCGCGGATTTAAGCGTCGCCCGCAAATGAACCGGTGCACCTGCACAAAAAATATTCTGGAATATAGTCTGGTCTTTTGCGTCACCATCCTAGATACACTGCCCAAAGCACTCGACCGATGGTCATTCTGCACCAGAGATGCGACTACGATATTGGTCTGGAGGCTCCTAGCGACCTGGCCTACTCAACGTCCATTGTTTCAGAGCAAATCTCAATCGGCAGCCTAGAGAAGTCCGGGCGCCTATTGCCCGTCTTAGGAGGCAAAATGAGCAATTCGTATAGTCGGTCCGAGGCTCTCCTCCTCAGAGCGCGCGCTGTCATCCCAGGAGGTGTCTCGAGCGGAAATCGGGCGAATTGGACTCCATTTCCCCTCTACTACGCTCGAGGTGATGGTGCTCGAGTGTGGGATGTTGATGGCAACGAATACATTGATTACGTGTTGGGCAGGGGACCACTGATCCTTGGCCACGGAGAGCCAGAGGTCACGGATTCAATATACCGACAACTTAAACTAGGCCAATTTTTTGCAGGTCAGATCGAAGGGGAGATAGAGCTTGCAGAGTTGATTTGCTCGCTTGTGAGCAATGTCGAAATGGTCAGGTTCTGCAACTCTGGCTCGGAAGCAATACATGCGTGCATTCGGCTGGCTCGGTCGGCAACCGGTCGGGAGAAAGTCCTCAGATTCATTGGTCACTATCATGGATGGTACGATGGCATTGCCTGGGGATTTTCGGGCGTGAGCGCCAACTCTGAAGCTCCATCTCTGCCCGTGCCCGTGCCCATGTCTCTTGGTCAACCCTCCTCTGATGCCGCGAACATAGTGGCCGTTGAATGGAATGATCCGGAAGCAGTAACAAACGCCTTTAAGAATTGTCGTGGAGAAATCGCGGCAGTCATCGCCGAGCCAATTATGTTCAACGGATTCTGGAGCAATATCCAACCGTTCGAAGGGTTTCTTAGATTTCTTCGCGAACAATGCGACGCCAACGGCGCGCTGTTGGTTTTCGACGAAGTCCAAACCGGCTTTCGAATTTCGCTTGGAGGAGCTGTAGAGCACTTTGGCGTCGCCGCGGATCTAAGCGCGTTTGCAAAGGCACTAAGCGGAGGCGTCTGTCTCGCTGCCTTTGCTGGCCGAAGGGAGGTTATGAAGCGCCTGTTTGAAACCGATACCGTGCACACAGGAACCTATAATGCCTACCCGCCTGCCGTGGTGGGAGCGTTGAGGCATCTGACCCTCCTAGCGGCGAGTTCCGGCGCAAAGCTCCAGCGTTTGCATCACCATGCGGCATTACTCGAGCGGGGCCTTAAAGACTTGGCAAGGCAAACTCAGCTACCTCTTCTTGTTCGGTCGAGCCCAGGCGCAGTCACGACAGCCTTCAGAGTTGCGCCTACGCAAGTCATCAACCATCGCTCCGCAGCCGACGGTCTAGATTTTGGCCTCCAGCGCGCATGGCACCTCGCATTGCAGGATCAAGGCATCCGGACCACGCCAGAGGGCCTCTGGTACATGTCGGCAGCACACTCGGCCAACGACATAGCAATCACACTCGATGGTGCCCGGGATGCTCTTCAAAGCCTCTCGTCACAATAACTAGGAGAATGCATTTATGCCCGCACAGTCCAACGGTGTCGCTCGCCTTATTTCTCCCCGCCGTTTAATCCTGACGCGCGATGCACTGAGCGAAGACCTCCCCCAAGATTTCGTGCGAATCCGAATCGAATTCTGTGGGGTCTGCGGGACAGATAGATCGTTCTACCTGGGTCATCGCGATGAAGGCTATCCAATCAGTCTCGGTCACGAGCACTGCGGTACTATTGTTGCGGTCGGAGGCCAGGTTACACCCTATCAGGTGGGCGACTTTGTGGCTATTGACCCGAATTTTCGGTGCGGTTCTTGCTTTTATTGCCAAACAGGTGCCGGCCATTTGTGCGAAAGTGCGGCCGTTACCTGGTATTCAAATCGGGGATATGCGAATTTCGTCGACATAAAATCCTCATACCTTCTTAAACTTCCGGAATATCAATCGCGCCATCTGGGCGCATTGGTCGAGCCACTGTCCGTCGCGATTAATGCAGCGGATATCTCGAAATGCTCTCTATATGACGAAGATACACTTGTGCTAGGCATTGGCGGCATTGGAACCTTACTTGTCTTTAATCTCCTCGAGACACAAGGCGGCGAAGTCTGGATCTATGACAACGCGCACCACAAGATGGCCGCATTAAAAGACCTTTATCCGAGCCGGATTAAGATATTGGATGGCAGCGATGATCGTGTATTCGGCGTAGTTTTCGAAGCGACTGGAAGTTCAGACGGCTTCCTTCATGGGTGCGCTCGGTTGGCGAAGCTCGGCAGGCTCATCGTCGTGAGTAGGTACCATTCCGACGAGCCTTCTATACCCGACAGGCTCCCATGGAAGCAGCCACGCATCTACTTCGTCCATGTGAATGGAGATGGCGGTTCCTTTACTAGAGCAGCTGCTTTGATGAAAAGGAACTGGGGACCAAATCACGACCACCTGCTTAGTTTCCATCCACTGGGCGATATTGACAGGGTATTCACTGAATATGAGTCAATCCCCGCAAATAAGAAGATAATCTCAATGGAATGATTACGCCTTGATCGAAATGCCGACATCGAACCTACGATTGGCCGGGTCGGCGAGGTGCGCTGTCCCGATCTGAAGCTGCACATCCGATTCTTCCTTTTGTAATGTGATGGATCACCGACTCGGCCGCCGATCGTGGTGGCATCGGCCATTTGATGGCCGACATGACCCGACGCTTCTGCTCTCAGATGGCGTGTGACCGCGATTTGCGTCGTCGTGGGTGCCTTCGGTTCACTTCCGGGCGCGGTTCTGTTATGTGAGTGATCGCTTCGGGAATTTGGCCGTCGCAGGGATTGGCCTTGTGTGTACAGGGTAAGCCTCCGGTGAGGGCCGCGGCCTACTTGTGATCTTCAGTGTGTCTGGCTGCGGCTGTTTGCAAGCCGGCCTTGCCGAGAGCGCGGCGTCTGGCAAGCTTTCCCATCCGATGTCGGATTTCGTCTTCAGCGGCATGTTCGGGATCGAACGGGCGCCCGTGCCAGCGTTTGAGTTCGCGATGCTGCTCGTGCTTTGGATCGGCTATGGCGTCAAGGAACAGTTCGAAGCCGGGGATGCCGCCGACATCCTCGGGCGGAGCGCGGCCTGCGCCGTCCATGTAACGGGGATACTCGGCAGCTGGATCGGCGCCGGCGATCTCCTCGATTGTGACCGCGTGCCGCCAGTCGTCGCCGAAGTCGTAGGTGTAGGCCAATTGCGAGATGCCACGATCGACCAGCGTGCCGAGCCGCGTGGTCTTCGCCGAGTAGGTTTTGTCGCGCAGGCTATCCCATTCGGGATCGGGGATAGCGTAGCGCTTTCCGGCGGCCCGGAATTCGAACAGGTGATAGTCGTCGAACGGCATGGCCGCTTGAATGACGTCGTGCAGGGCCTTGAGCGTTGTCGTCAGCGGCACCTCGGCGCGCCGCCAGATGGCGGGCTGCCAGTCATCGAGCCGGATCCTGATGCGGGCGATACGATTGGCGTGGCTCATGCAGCCAATCTTGCAGATTGCGCCGTCCAGTTCCACGGCAGGAGTTCGGACAGCCGGCTCTGCGGCGTGTCGGCGATGCGGGCGAGCACGTCGGCGAGCCAGGCCTGAGGATCGACGTTGTTGAGCTTTGCCGTGCCGATCAGGGTGTATATGACGGCAGCGCGCTCGGCGCCACGGTCCGAACCGGCCAAGCGCCAGCCCGCGCAGCGCCCGCTCGGCAGCATTGTTCGTCAGGCAGACGCGCCCGTCATCGAGGAAGCGTGTGAAGCCGGGCCAGCGTTTGAGCATGTAGTCGATCGCCTGGGCGACCGGGGCGTGGCGCGAGAGTTTTGCTCGCTTGCCGCGCATCCAGTCTTCCAGTTCGGCGACGAGCAGCGTGCTCCTATCTGACCTGACGGCGAGGCGCTGTTCGGCGGCCAGTCCATTGATATCGCGCTCGATGTCGAACAGGAGATCAATGCGTTTGACGGCTTCGAAGGCGATCGGCGAGATCGGCGCCGCGGTCTTTCCCCGACGCGCATTGGCGGCGATGTCGGCGAGCACGAAGAACTTGCGTCGCGCATGGCTCCAGCAAAGTGCCTCCCTTACCGGTCCGGGCTTGCGGTCCGGGAGGCAAAGCCGATTGTAGCCCGCATAGGCATCGGCCTGCAGGATTCCAGCGAACTGCTTCAGGTGCCGTTCCGGATGATCGCCCGACCGGTCGCGGGATGCGTAGAACAGGGCTGCCGGTGGTGATGCCCCACCGGAGGGCCGATCATCGCGGACATAGACCCAGGCTCGGCCGGTGTCGGTCTTGCCCTTCGCCAGGATCGGCACCGTGGTGTCGTCGCCGTGAAGCCGATCCGCCTTCAGCACATGGTCCTCGATCAGGGCGTGCAGCGGCCGCAACGCCGCCGTACACGCGCCAACCTGGTCGGCCGTCGACAGACTGAGATCGACGCCTTCCCGGGCATAACGCTCGCTTTGCCGGTTCAGCGGCTGATGCTGGCCAAACTTCTCGAACAGCACCATGGCAAGCAGGTTCGGGCCGGCGAAGCCGCGCGGCGTCACATGGAACGGAGCCGGCGGCTGGGTGATGGCCTCGCACCGACGGCATGAGAACTTCTCGCGCACCGTCTGGATCACCTTCCACTGGCGCGGGATCACCTCAAGCGTCTCGGTGACGTCCTCGCCCAGCTTCGACAGCTTCATGGAGCCACAGCACGGGCATGACGTCGGCGCGGCGATCACGACACGCTCGCGCGGCAGATGCTCAGGAAAGGGCTTGCGCGACGGGCGCCGGCGCTCGAACGAGCGAACCGTCTGTGTCTGGGACACTGCCTTCTCCGCCGCCAGTTCGTCCTCGGTTGCGTCGGCTTCCAGATCTTCGAGCTGCAGCTCCATCTGCTCGAGCAGCCTGGCCTTGCGCTCCGAACGGCTGCCATAGAGCTCGCGCCTGAGCTTCTCGATCTCCAGCTTCAGCCGCGCAATCAGTGCCTCCGTCCCGGAGCTGACCGCCGCCGCGCGGGCGGCAAGGGCCTCCGCCTCGATACGCGCGGCGCGCTCCGCGAGGATCATCGCGTGGGCGGCGGTGAGGTCGGAAGGGAGCGATTCAGCAGCGGACACAGGGCGATGGAATCACATCCACCACCATGTGCAAGGTCAAAAATCGTCAACCTGTCGCCGACGGCCGCCAAGTCTTCTGCGGCATGCGCCAGTCGATGCCTTCGAGCAGATAGCCGAGCTGGGCCGGCGTGATAGTGACCACGCCGTCGGCCGGTGACGGCCAGATGAAGCGACCGCGCTCGAGCTTCTTCGAGAACAGGCAGGCACCTTGGCCGTCGTGCCACAGAACCTTGATCAGATCGCCGCGCCGGCCGCGGAAGACGAACAGGTGACCATTGTGCGGATCACGCTTCAGCGTCTCCTGCACCACCAGCGCCAAGCCCGGAAAGCCCTTCCTCATGTCGGTGTGGCCGGTCGCCAGCCACACCCGCACGCCGCTTGGAACCGGAATCATCGGGACCCGAGCGCGGCCAGAACACGCCGCAGCGCTTCAGCATCGACATCGCGGTCGACGCGAACGCGGCGCCCGCCGCCAAGCTCGATCTCGATGATGCCGCTCTTGCGGCGACGGCGGCCGGGAGACGCCGATGGCGCCGGCGCCTCAACGGCAGGCGGCGCAACAGCAGGAACGATCTCCACCGGAACCAACCGCGAGGAACCGGGATCGACCCGATCGCACAGGTCCTTGCGCCATCGGAAGAGCTGGCTGACATGAATGCCCGCCGATCGCGCGACTTCCGAGGTCGAGGCTCCGGGCTCGAAGGAGGCCGCAACCAGCAGCTCCTTCTCCTCGCGCGACCAACGCCGGCGTCTATCGACCGACGTGATCACCTCCACCCGCGGCATCGTCATAGGGATACTCCTAGGATTATCCCTATGACTTCCGACGATCGCCATCAGCAGACAAGACGGTCCTCACCGGAGGGGTACTGTACAGGCGCGCCATGGCGCATTCGCCTGACCGCCGAACTCAAGGCCCGCTTCCTGGCCACGCCTGGCGACGGCTTGGAGCGCATCCGCGACGCCGTTGAGAACCTCGGCCTGGGGCGCCAGATCGTGTTCCTGCATGCCGGTGCTTACTGGTTGATGTGGGGCTTGCGGGCCGCGATGCCGAGGCGCTCGAGCTTTGCCATCGCCCAATTCGACACGCTGCGATTGCGTCTCATCAAAATCGCTGCGCGGGTGGTCGAGATGAAATCGCAAATCCGTCTGCGCCTGCCGACATCGTGCCCCAACCAGCGCATCCTGCGCATCGTCCTCGATCGCATCCCTCAACTCGGCGCAGACGGCCCGAAACGAACCCGTCGATCGCAACCTGCAAACCCCCGCCTGCCATCACGAGGAGCAATCCCGGCGCCTGACGAGGTGCGTGGAGAAGCACCACAACGGCGACCACAGCGTCGCTTCAGGCCGTCAAAAGCTTATCGCCGTGTCGAGGCGGTTAGAGCGCCCCCTCCTCGTTGCAATCCACATCTTGCCGGATCGTGCCCCACAGTGGTGTAGCTTGACGGCTCGGCATCTTGTTCTCCAGTGGGGCCGGGATTGATCAGCGTGCTGCGGGGCATGATCGCGGATATCCATGCTAAAATGCATCGATCTGGCGTCAGTGGTGTTTCCCCATTGTGAATTCGCTTTTAACATATTGCGCCATACTGCGATGGTGATTTATATAACTTTCGCAAAAAGCCGATCATATTGCACAAGAACTGTGTCATAAGACTAACGCGTGTTTATTCGATGGTAAGATCGAGATAGACGGGGATGTGCCACCCATTGGTGACCATGCGCTTTGCCGCGTAGTCTTCCTGCCGCCTAGAAGGCCGGATTCATCGCGGCGATCGACTTTATCGGCGGAAGGTAACAAAACCGCATCTGACCAGGTAGGCTCGCGCATCCGGCCGCGGCTGGTTGGTGAGAGATGGCAGAGCGCTTAATATCGTCACCGACTGCTTCGCGGCGAAGGAAGGCTTATCTTTGGGGACGGAGGCGGCAAATGGAACGACCGGTAAGGAGATGGGACTTCCGCCCGCATCAGTTGGCACGCGGCAACGGCGGGATCAGCACTATGGCAGTCGCTGCTCGTGGCAAGTCCGATTCGACCTACTGCCGATTGAAGGAACTCGTCCTCAATTACCGGTTCCGACCCGGAGAGCCGCTAAGTGCTGTCAGCATTGCCGATCGACTGCAGGTTAGCGCGACGCCGGTGCGAGAAGCGTTGGCGCGACTCCATGGCGAAGATCTTGTTGAATTACTGCCAAATCGCGGTTTTTTTGCAAAGACGCTAAATGCCAACAGCATGAAGAACCATTATGAATTCGCGTTCCAGATTGTGAATTATGCGATTCAACAGGGGCGCGTCCAATTCCTTGCTCAAGACAACATCGAAGGTCCGACTGGAGTCGGCAGTAGAGGCAAAACAGGAAGGTGGCAAGAATTGGACAGTAGCATGATAGAACATCTATATATACGTATCGTAGGTCTATCTGGCAATCGCGTCATGGTCGATGCGATTCGGAAGTTCAATGATCAAACCCGTTTGCTACGTCTGATTGATTTGGAGAATGAGCGCAACTATCATGAAATTACAGCGGATATGTCTGCTCTCATCAGCGCTTTGCAACGGCAAGATGTGGCCGGTGCGATAGCCAATCTGAGGTGTCAGCGCGACAAAAAACTTGCTCGAATGAATGAGCTTGTTCACGAAGGTATTGCTCGCTCTCTAATAAGTCTATCATAAGTTAGCGGCATATTGACAATTGCAGTAAACTTACTGCAGGAAACACGGCCTTCGCCACACTGCAGTGACCATGCCTAGCAGCTTCTCTGGTTGGGGTCGTTGAGGTCAAGCTCCTCCTGATATTTTCCATGTCGCCCCGCGGGGTCACTCGTATCGCGGTCTTTTCCAAAGATCGTCAAGTCCGGCGAAATACTTCATGGCTGCTCATCCTGATATTTATGGCGATCTACATCGCCCACGTTCTCACATCTCGACAGGAGCAGCCGCCCTCAATTTGGCTCGGGCGAGAGCCCAATCACCCCATCTGTTGAAGAAGTATCTCATTTGGCCTTGAGGATGGCTTCGTCGCCTGTCGGGCCTGCGCGTCGTGCGCGGACTGGAAACCACGATGGCGCGGGCAGCCGGACACGATCGTCTCCGACAACGGCACGGAACTGACCTCTATGGCGGTCCTGCGATGGTGCCAGCAGACCGGCGTCGAATGGCCTACATCGCGCCGGGCAAGCCCACCGAGAACGCCTTCGTGGAGAGCTTCAACGGGCGCTTCAGGGACGAATGCCTTAATGACACGCTGTTCTCGACGCTGGCGGAGCGCCCCGCAGCGCCATCACCTCATGGAAGGAGGATTACAACCACCACAGACCACACTCGGCGCTCGCCAACATGCCGCCGGCCGAGTTCGCAATCAAACCCACGCTGAAAAAACAGGCCGCATGAGGCCACGAACGACACACAGGACTCTCACTCAAACCGGAGGAGTTCAGGTTTCAGGTCAAGCTCCCTCTACAAACTCGGCAAAGGAACGAGCTGTGAGATAGGATGCATCCACGTCTGCTTCCATCTCGCATAGGAAGGATCGAACCGACGAGTGCCAGGTCGTCAATGCCTCTTGCGATCTGCCGGACGAAGATCGTTCAAGAGGCGACAATGTTCCCGTCATGAAACTGCAGCATTAAATTAATCAAAAGATCATCCTATTTTCTGATTCATCGCCCATACTGCCGCTCCATTCGACCTCACGGCGAGAGACGAAAATCGCTGCTTAGACTGGAGGCTGCCATCATGGCAATTGTTAACCCCAGGCGTACATTCCTGCGTCCGCACGGAGAGGCAGCTCAGACGAATACCGAATGCGCCGGAGACTATAACAGCATAAAAATAGTCATGCTTGAGCGGGCGAGAGCAATCATCCGCCAAGAGGCGGTCGCGTTGGAACGTCTTTCAAACCGGATCGACGAGAGTATCTGCATGCTCGCGGACCACATCCTTATTTCAACAGGCATTGTCCTAGTCTGCGGCGTCGGCAAGTCGCGACTGGTTGGAGAAAAGATCTCCGCAACTCTCGCATCGACTGGCACTCGGTCGATCATGCTCGACGCGGTCGACGCGTTGCATGGAGATCTTGGGCGCGTGCGAGCCGGGGACGTGATTCTTGCGCTATCCAACTCTGGCGAGACTGCTGAACTTATGCCGCTCATCCGCGCTGTCCGCCAGCTTCCGGTCATCGTTGCCGCGATCACAGGACGCGCCATCTCGTCGCTGGCACAAGCTGCGGATGTAGTGGTCGACATCGGGTCGATCCAGGAAGCATGCGCACTTGGGCTTGCTCCGACTACCTCGACGACAGCGATGGCGGCAATGGGGGATGCCCTAGCACTTATCCTGCAGGAGCGGCGGGGGTTCACGCGTCAGGATTTCGCTCGTCTTCACCCAGGTGGAAGTCTCGGATGGGAACTGACGCGAGTGCGCGACCTAATGTGGCCGCTTGAAGCAATTCCTGTCTTCGGGCCAGATACACCACTATCGCTGGCGCTCCTGTCGATGTGCCGCGCCCCCCGAAAGTTAGGCGTCGGCGCAGTGCTCAGCGGGCGAAGCAAGGTCGTCGGGATATTGATTGGGGAGTCCATCGGCCGATTAGTCGACGGCGGCGCAACTCCCGACCTGAATGATCCGGTGAGGCACCACATGCAACAGCCGCTCGCTGCAATTTCCGTGCACGCATTGCTCGATCAAGCCGCGCAGCTCTTCCGTCAGCACGAAATCGAGCTGCTGCCTGTGCACGATGACCAGGAACGTTTCGTCGGGTTGATATCGCGCCAGGACGTCCTTAAGCGACCTTGAGTGATGAGACCTTATACAGTGACAATCCTTCAAGGGACCGTCTGGCATCGTTGCTTTTGGCCGCAGTCTTGCATCGCAACAGGACGTCGATGATGCGCGCCCTGGCGGATGACTTCGAGATCGTCTACCGATCCGAGCGGCCTCGAGATGTCTACTGCTACACGCCGGGCATTGCCGTCACGGAGGACCGCAGAGTGATAGCGACCTTTGATCTCGGCGGTGACGGGATCAGGGACCTTCTCGGACCGAAGGGATCTCGCGACCGTGGTACACGCTTCGGAATGGGCATGGTCTATGTGTCCGACGATCGGGGGCGTTCCTGGACCGAGCGATGCAGGTTTCCATTCTGGCATGCCCGCCCGTTCGTGGCTGGCGGGCGGCTCTACATCCTAGGTCATGCCGGCGACGTCATGATCATAGCCTCCGACGATGAGGGGGAGACGTGGAGCGCGCCGGTCGCGGTAACCTCAAATATGAAATGGCACGGCTCGTCCTGCAACGTCCACTACACCAAAGAGTATCTCTACCTCGCTTTGGACGAGCGGCGCGATCTTGCAATCGAAGGATGGAATACAGCCGGTTTGGCACCGCGGGTGTTGCGCGCGAGAATCGACCACGATCTCCTTGACCCCAGGAGCTGGACTATCTCGGAGTCGTTTGCGTTCAATGAGATAGTCTCGTCCAGCGATTTCGATTTGTTTGGGATCCCTTTCTATAGGACCCCAGCCAGAGGTCCGGCCCAGCTCGGAGCGGGACGCCTGTGTGCACCGATGGGCTGGCTTGAACCGAATATCGTTCGGTTCCACGATCCCGCACATCTGTGGCACGATCCGGCCGGGCGGACATTGCACCTCTTTTTGCGCACGAACACGGGCGGAACGGGCTATGCCGCCGTGGCGAAGGTCATTGAGCAGGCTGATGGTCGCCTGACCACGGAATTAGAAACCGTGCCGTCTGGAAAAAGGGTGCTCTTCGTTCCATTTCCGGGAGGCCATCTGAAATTCTTTTTAATTTATGATGACAAGACGCGGCTTCACTGGTTGCTGAGTTCACAAGCGACCGACTCTATGGTGCGCCTTACTCACATGTCGGAGGCGCGCTACAATTTGCCGAACAATGAGCGCCATAGGCTCCAACTTCACTTCTCGAGAAACTGCCTCGACTGGTGCTTTGCCGGACTTGTCGCCGCAGGTCAGATCGAGCGTTACGCACGGAACTACGCGAGCATGGCGATCGACGGCGACGATCTTCTCGTAGTGTGCCGGTCAGGGGACGACGAGGGGAGGAATCCTCAATACACGAACCTGATCACGTTCCATCGCGTCAAAGGATTCCGCAACCTCGTCTATTGATCTTTTGTATTTCTAAGAGTAGGGAAAAAATGCCCAATGCTTCGAGCCCAATCGCTATCATCATCCCGGCCCGCTACGGATCGAGCCGCCTCCTCGGCAAGCCGCTCGCGACGATCACTGGCCGGACGATGATCAATCGTGTCTGGTCTTTGGCCTGTGCCGCAGCTGGCGCAGATATGGTCTGCGTTGCCACTGACGATGAGCGCATCGCCGAGCATGTTCGAAGCTTTGGCGGTGACGCGGTGATAACCCCAAAGGAATGCCCAAACGGTACCGAGCGGGTGCTGACCGCAGCGGAGATGCTCGCCACGACGCCTGCCGTCGTGGTGAATCTTCAGGGTGACGCTGTCCTCACGCCGCCCTGGGTCATAGCCGCTGTGATCGATGAGATGCGCCGAGACCCGACAGTCGAGATTGCGACTGCCGCGGTCCGGATGGACCAGCGGAGTTATGAAGCCCTGCGGACGGCCAAAGGGCGCGGCGAGGTCGGAGGCACGACAGTGACCTTCGACCGGCGCGGCAACGCACTCTACTTCTCGAAATCCATCATCCCGTTCGTGCGCAATGATGGAGAACATAATAATACAGATGCGCTGCCTATCTTTCGTCATATTGGGCTCTACGCGTACCGCTATAAGACCCTGTCCCGGTATACCAGTTTCGCATCCGGTCCCCTCGAACGTTCTGAGAAGCTTGAGCAATTGCGCGCGCTCGAGCATGGGATTCCGATCCGCGTGGTCGAAGTCGACTATTGCGGCCGGACTCACTGGGCTGTCGACAGTCCGGATGATTTGAAGCGCGTTGAGGCGATCATCGCCGAAGAAGGCGATCTCGTTGCGGCTTGAGGTACCCTGCCAGCCTCGAGCGGCGGGAGGATCTGCAATATAAGGCAATCATCCATGAAGCTTATCCTCAGCCGCCACGGCAACACGTTTGGACCAGGCGACAAGGTCACGTGGGTCGGCCGCAGAACCGACCTCACGCTCACAGCAGAGGGCTGCCGCCAGGCCCAGGATCTCGGCAACGCACTGTGCCAGTCGGGTGCTATGCTCGGTGGGATTTATTGCGGACCGCTGCGGCGCACGCGTCAGTATGCCGAGATCATCGTGGAGCGGATCGGCGCCGCGCCCGTACCGATTGTCGACTCGAGGTTAGCCGAGATAGATTATGGTGCATGGGAGGGTTTGAGCAGCCAGGAAATCATAACCCAATTCGGGAGGGAGGAATTCGAGGGGTGGGAACGCAGCGGCGCGTGGCCGGAATCATCTGGTTGGAGCCCTTCCGAGGCAACGTTGGCACATGGCGTCACGACATTTGTGGGGCAGCTCGCCCGGACGCACCGAGAGGATAGTGCTGTCCTCGCCGTGACGAGCAACGGCGTGTTGCGCTACTTCCTGCGGCTTGCCGGCAATAGTCTCAACGGCAAGGTCGGCACAGGTCATATCTGCATTCTTGAGGTACTGCAGGGTAAATGCCGGGTCCACGCCTGGAACATTGCACCAGATCCAGATCATCTGTCAGAGCTATTGAGTAAGGCGCTGCGCATGGGACCAACCGACACCACATCCAGCCCTTAAACCTCGCGCGTGCGGTTGACCGCATCGTTTCGACGGCCATCACACAACATCCTGTTATAACTAGCGCCATTGCCACCCGCATGTTGGAAGGCGGTCATGGTCGAGCCCGTGACCTGAGACCCTTGTTCCCTACATTTCAATGGAGAGTCCGGTGCTTCATTGATCCGATACCATTCTTTGGACCGCCGGAAGGTGGAGTTTTCCGGCTGTTTCACGATGGCGGGCTGACGGCGCCATCGGGATTGATCAACGAGATCGGAACCTTGTGCCCGATTGCGCCATGGGGGCGCACCTCGTTGTAGTATCTGTAGTATCTGCGCCAATCCTCCAACTTTTCGGCCGCGTCGGCAAGCGTCAGGAACCAGTGGGCGTTCAAACATACAGCGCCAGCGATCGTCGGGATGGAGTCGTGCGCAGGATCACAATGGATCGCCAGGAAACTGCATGCGCTGGGGCACAAAGTTCGCTTGATCCCGGCGCAGTTCGTGAAGCCCTACGTGAAGTCGAACAAGAGCGACATCATTGATTCATGGCGCGCGGTCCTGCTTCCGACACCTGGATCGAACCCGAGATCGCCTTGCAAGCTGGCTTGATGGCCTGCAGAGCCGGATGCATCCGAACAAGGCCGTTGTTGCACTCGCCGCCAAGATGGCGCGCATTGTCTGGGTTGTTCTGACCAAGCCGGGAGCGCTCTACGAACGCAGGGATCCTGCATTCGCCTGAAGCTTCCGGCTCGATTGCAAGGCTCGGGAATGGCGATGACGAAACAGTGGATCAGCATGCCGTAAGCCCTGTGCAAAAAAGCGGGCTTCGTGCCCGAACCATTTATTGGGAACGGTGCGTCATCGGCGATGTCGCGAACCCTTGCACGGTCGGGGCGGACCATACATGTGCGCGGATCTCATCATGGCCTGGCTGCAACAGCAGCCCACTCGCGAGAGGCCGGATACATTTGTGCAACTGGAATCGTTTTTTTTGCGGCGACATCCTTCAGGATGGGATTGTCCAGCATCTAATCGGCCAGCAGCTTCTTCAATTTGGCGTTCTCCTCCTCCAAAGCCTTCACCTTGCGGGCGCGGAAACGTCCATGGTCCATGCCACCAAACTTGGCCTTGTATTTGTAGAAGCGCTTCCGAGATCCCGTGCTTGCGGCAGACATCGGCGGTCTTCATTCCCGCCTCCTGCTCCTTCAAAGTCGCGATGACTTGTTCTTCCGTGAACCGTGAACGCTTCATTCGTCCGTCTCCTTGAGCGGGACGGACTCTACCAAAAACTGGAGGAGCTTCAGGGTCTCAGGTCAGCAGTTCCTCGCCCCTTGGGATATGGTGCACGTAGCCTACAAGCTGGCGCAATCGCAACCGGGATGTGTTGCCGCGCTTTACGGAACTTGTAATAGTTGAAGAAGTATCCACCCCGTGGGTGAAGGACGGACCGGAACATTCTTTGAACTCATGAAAAGCGATCACCATCCATCGCCCTAAACTCCCACCTACTTATTCGCGATAACCACGAGGCGCGGGCCATAGGATGTGAACTCTCCGCCCTCCTGCCCATAGGCTTCAACGGTCTCGAACCCCGCGCTTCGCAACATGCGAACATATTCAAGAAACCCATAGTGTCTGATAGAAAGACATGTTCGTCTCACGCATCCATTGCGGACGACGATCCTTTCGAAGTTTCGACGATCGGTGAGCGCATCATTGCTTATTATGTCGATTCTTAGATCGTCGTTACGCTGCACGATGCGGCAGGTAGGCGACTCGTCGCGTAGCAAAACGAAGCGATTGTCCTGATCGATTAACAGACGCCCCCCCTTCCGAAGTGACGAAGCGGCTTCATGAAGAACTCTCTCATTATCTGCTTCATCGAAATAGCCAAACGTCGTGAACCACAGAAATGCCGCATCAAACCGATCTCGCCAAGGAAGTGAGCGCATATCGCCAAGAACATACTCCACGTTTACCTGGCGTTCAGCCGCGTCCGTTTCGGCTTTTTTTAGCAAGATCGGCGACACATCCAGTCCGGTGACCCGTGCTCCTTTTTCCGCCAACCGGTTCGTAATCCGCCCATAGCCGCATCCGAGTTCAAGAACTGAACTGCCTTGTTCGAGTGAAAGAAGCTCCCAAATTGCGCCTGCATCCCGGTCACTTCTCTCCGGCGGAATGAGAAAATCGCTGAAGTGTAAATAATCTTCGCTGAAGTGTGATTCAAGCTCCAAAAGGGGATTACTTTCGTAGTTCATAGTGCTTTTCCCTGTCATTCGCTGATTGTCCTAAGGGCGGGAGATTGATTCTTGCGCATAGCAGGGCGTTTTAAAAGAAGAGACTTGTGAATATTTGTTATCCAACGGTGACGGTCATTTCAGTTTTCTGAAACGTTCGGTATCCGGGTCAATAACCGGCCGGGAGAAGGCTGCGAGCACCCAGCCTGAAAAATTCATGGGGGTTGGTGGATGTCGCGCAAGAGGATTTGGTTGCTAAAGCCGATCCGACCATTTCCCGGAGACCACACCCACCATGAACGATCTTACGCTGCCGCTGAGCGGTTGTTATCAGTCGGTGGCAAGTCCGTCGTCGCCCGTTTCGACGGCGGCATGCTGTGATTGCCGCCGGCTACGAGGACGGCAACGACGCCAACCGGCTGCGCCGCGATCCGGTCTTCAAGATGGCCCAGGATGCGCTGCCGTCGGGTCGGGATCTGGCGTCGCAGTCGACGCTGTGCCGGCTGGAGAACCTACCCGGCGTGCCGGAGCTGGTCGCGATGGGACGGGCGATGGTCGATCTCTATTGCGCCTCGTTCCGGCAGGTGCCGAAGCGGATCGTACTCGACATTGACGACACCTTCTACGCTGTGCACGGAGGCCAACAGCTTCGCCTGTTCAATGCCCACCATGACGAGTACGGCTTCCAGCCGATCGTCGTGTTCGATGGTGCGGGACGGTTCGTCAGCGCGATCCTGCGACCGGCCAAGCGGCCGAGTGGGGCTGAGATCCGCCCCCACCTGCGCCGTCTGGTGCGGGCGATCCAGATCAACTGGCCGAACATTCGAATCCTGCTCTGCGGCGATAGCATTATTGCAACCCGCAGGTCATCGACTGGTGCCGCGCCAACGACGTCGACCTCATCTTTGGCCTCGCGCCCACCACGACCCTGCGCAAGCATGTCGCGGATCTGGAGGCCAGCACGACGGCGCGCTTCGAAGCGTCGGCCAAGACAGGCAAGGTCCGCAGGTTCAAGGAGTTCGTTGACGGCGCCGCTAGTTGGAGCCGCGTCGAGCGCATCATCGCGCGGGTCGAGGTCGGCGCCCAAGATGGCGATATCCGCTTCGTCGTCACCAACCTTGCCGGTGGGAAGGCCAAGGCGCTCTACGAGGATGTCTACTGCCGGCGCGGCGCGGCCGAGAACCACATCAAGTCGTGGAAGACGCATCTTGCCGCCGACCGCACGTCCTGCACCAGAGCGACGGCCAACCAGTTCCGGCTATTCCTGCATGCCGGTGCTTACTGGTTGATGTGGGGCTTGCGGGCCGCGATGCCGAGGCGCTCGAGCTTTGCCATCGCCCAATTCGACACGCTGCGATTGCGTCTCATCAAAATCGCTGCGCGGGTGGTCGAGATGAAATCGCAAATCCGTCTGCGCCTGCCGACATCGTGCCCCAACCAGCGCATCCTGCGCATCGTCCTCGATCGCATCCCTCAACTCGGCGCAGACGGCCCGAAACGAACCCGTCGATCGCAACCTGCAAACCCCCGCCTGCCATCACGAGGAGCAATCCCGGCGCCTGACGAGGTGCGTGGAGAAGCACCACAACGGCGACCACAGCGTCGCTTCAGGCCGTCAAAAGCTTATCGCCGTGTCGAGGCGGCTAGCTTGGGTCACCAACTCCGGTATTGTCCGGAATTTAGCGAAAGAGCTGTCCACGAAACACGCAGACTTCCTTGAACAGCGCGCTGTTTCGTTTGCGGCACGGGCGTTCCAATTCGCTCGGCTTGCGCGGGGAACCGGCCAATCTGGCCCCGGACTCTCCAGTACGCGTGACACGCGATCGTGATCGTTCGCGGTCCCGTCGCCGTGTTCAGCCGTGTTCGGTTGAGGACGTCTGCGTTCGGAACCTGACAGACCCGCGCGTAAGTATCCCGACGCTGCGCGCGAAACATGTGGCTTTGCCCCTGTTGCCCGCACAAGCTCTTCGGTGGCACGCCGATTGCGTGGACACGGTGCAGGATCTGTTTCGCCTGTTTGCGGTCCCGCAGTCTCCAGCCGTGTAGGTCCAAATGAAAAATTGCTCGAACGATCCAAGTCAATGCGATCGACGCCGCACTGTTGGGTGGGTTCCGCCACTTAAAGCGTTGCCGCGTCCGTCGCGGGTGCCGCTGTCATTCCCCCAGCAGCAGCTTTGGTTCATTGCGCGTTTGGCGGGCGGAGGCGAGGCCTGTCACATCCAGATGGGGCTTTGGCTTCATGGCGAGCTGGGCGAGGCGGCCCTCCAGTCGGCTCTGAGCAGGTTGGTGGCGAGCCATGAAGGGCTGCGCACCCCCTTCGCGGTTGAGGATGGCGAGCCATTCCACCGAATCGGGCCGGCGGACGTCGGCCTGCCGCTGAAACGGGACGACCTGACGGCGGCAGTGGATCTGGAGGCGACGCTCGCGGAGCTGATACGCAATGGAGCGCAGGCAGCGTTCGACCTGGAGGCTGGGCGGCCGGTGCGCCTTGCAGTGGGCGATAATGCGCTGCTGACCACCATGCTCGACATGGTATCGGACAACTGGTCGCGAAAGATACTGACGCGGGAACTCTACGCCGCGGCGCGGGAAGGCAGCGCGGATCGGCTAATACCGTTGCCCGCGCAGTATGCGGACGACGCGGTTTGCCAGTGGGTGGCGCGCGATCTGTCGGAGCGGCATTCGAAATACTGGCTCCGGATGCTGGCGGGCGCACCAGCGGTCTTTAAGCTGCCGACGGACCAGCCGCGTCCGGCGCAGCAGGACTACAGCGGCAGTTACGTCGCGTTGCAAGAAGCCCTGACTGCGCCGATCAAGTCGCTCAGCCTGCCTGGTGGGATGATGCCGTGCGCGACCTTGCTGGCGGGCAGGTCGCTCGTGCTGGGTTTGTGGTCGGGTCAGGACGAGCTGGTCATCGGCACAGCGAGCGCCAACCGCACACGCTCCAACATCGAGGGGCTGATCGGCCTCTTGAAGGCGGCGGCGTTCGATATCGTCGGCTTCCCTATCGGCCTTGCAATCCTCTCGCTGGTGATCCTCGTCACTGTCGCGTTGCGTCCGCTGGTCAAGGCGGACCACAGATTCGCACGAGTAGCCATGCTGTTGAGCCTCGCGGCTGCGCTACTTTTTGCATCGTTGATGACCGGGAACCTTGGGATATTGCCTAGCTTCGCGACATTGTGTTCTTTCCGGTTAACGCCTTGTGCGCGGCCTGCGAAAGCTTCGCAAATATACACGATCCAGATATTCGCGAAGCGCTCTGGCGCGCGTTCACGACCGTTGGGGGTTCTCATCGTTGTGCCTTTGACGAGCTTGCCAGATAAAATCAAACTCTTCCTGCCTTTCCCGAAACTGCCGTTGGTGCAGGCCGGCAGCTTTTTTGCTGACCAACGAGGATCTCGATTTCCACTTTTGGAGGAGGCAAGCCTGCTCGCCGCTTGGACGGCTGTACTGGCTGGGCACGCGGAGTCCAGACGAGCTGTTGCCTTCGATCAATTACAAATCCGACAAATGAAGGTGACCGTGGGGCACATCCAGGGGAGTAACTCATGCGAATAGCTGTCGTGTGGAACGATGATGATACGGGCGTGATCAACCGGTTCGGTCAGCCTTGTCCGGAGGAATATGGCCGCGAGACGGTCAAAAGCGTGGCGGCGGCACTGCAAGAGTGCGGCCACGAGACGCTGCTGTGCGAAGGCGATAAAGGACTGCTCCCTACGCTTGAGCGGTTTATGCCACCCGAGCCCGGAGCCCGCCCCTCGGGGATCGTTTTCAACCTGGCGTATGGAATTCAGGGCGAGTGCCGTCTCGCCCACGTTCCGGCCATGCTCGAGATGGCCGGCGTTCCGTACACCGGATCCAGCCCGCTCGGGCATGGGTTGGCGCTCGACAAGGTTATCACCAAGAGGCTCATCCGCGATCGCGGCGTGCCGACGCCGAACTTTCGCGTGATGCGGCGCGGCACCGAGAGTATCGGCGACCTGCGATTCCCAATGGTAGTGAAGCCGCGTCACGAATCCGACAGTTGCGGACTACAGCTCGTACATGAGCCCGCTGGTTTAAGGCAGGCCGTAGAAGTGATTGTCACGCAGTATGCGCAAGATGCGCTCGTGGAGGAATACATCGAGGGGCGAGAAATCTGGGTCGCGCTGCTGGGAAACGGAGAACTCGAGGTGCTACCTCTGGTGGAGCAGGACTTCGGCGACCGCGAAACGCGTCTTGTGACTTGGGAAGCAAAGCACACGGGGGTCGCTGCGCCGCAAAGGATTTGTCCCGCTGAGATCGGAAGCAGCCTTGCAACAGTGCTGAGGGAGATTTCGGTTGCGACCTTCCGTGCCTGCCACTGCCGGGATTACGCCCGCATCGACTTCCGGATCGACCGTTCCGGCCAGCCGTTTGTTCTTGAGATCAACACCATGCCGGGGCTCGGTGTGACCCACGCTTATGTCTTGGCGGCGACCACCGCCGGATACAGCTTCTCAAGCTTGGTCGGTCGCATCCTCAATGTCGCTCACACGCGGTGTTTCGGCGTCGGCATCCCCTAGTTTGTTTGTGATGGCGCATCCCTTTGTCATCCGAATCAAAGGATACGCTATGGGTTAGGTTCTCCATGGCCGCGCCACGACGACGGAGGCTAACTTCGAACTCTGTGGGCGTTGCAGCAGCCGTATGACGCGCAATTCGAGACTTACGAGAAGGGATGGGGATTCCGTTGGAAACTTGCCCCCACAATGAAATCAAATACTGCTTGAGGCTGACCCAGCGTTCGCCTGCGAGGCTGCCGGAATCCTTGCTGTAGCTTCGGCCTGTTCGGCAATTGTGAGTGACATGCCGAGCGCACCTCGACGGTGCGCTCGGGCGCGTTCACCAGCCGACCAAGGAGTTGCTGCGGCGCGTCCGGCATGACGCATCGCCGCAACATGCTTGCCCTCGCGGATCTTCCGCCGGCCGGCGATAACAGGATCAATCCCTTGAAGAGCGTCCGAGAAGGGAGCGCCTCGATCTGCAACCTGCCAAAGACCTTCCAAGCCGCATGAGGGGCCAGTAATAGCCACGATTGAAGAGGTCGCTGCCCCAGAGGAACACGTCCTCGACGCCTCTTCAGCAACCGGAATTGCTTCGCTGTGGCAGCTGTGTCCTGCAGGATCGCGCACGGGATGCGCTTCTCTGAGGCGAGGGTGAACATCTACATCGAACCATTGCCGTCTTGACTGGGATGGTGATGTCGGATCGGATGCCGAAGCGTGCGTGAAGAACGAGCGCTCGGCTTTTGAGAGACGCGGCCTCTCCTGCTCACCAGCCCACGTGAACGTCCGCTTCAGCGATTTCGCGCGCCTTACCACGGGAACATTCGAAGGCGATCAAAGCAACCTCGAGCAGGCTCTGGCGAGACTGGCTTTTGCAAAAAAACCATTGAACATTTTTTTGCGTATCTGTGCGAATATCACAATTTCATAACAAGCCGAGTAACATATCTTTGTAACCAAAATTTATGGTACAAAACCAAGGGTTAATTAGCACGCATCCGCTATATTAGAGCTGATTCTCTGCTCTGCAGGGGCAAGCGCGTCAGGAGGAAATTGTGGTCCCCTCCGGAGCTCGGTGCCGAGCGTCGGCCATTAGAAACAGGCAATTGACTAGACCGTTCCGCCTAAGCGGCCAAGCGACGCTTCCTGAAGTCTTTGATGATCTCCCGAGCAGCGTTGTGCCCGGGCATCCCGGAAACGCCGCCCCCCGGATGTGTTCCGGAGCCGCACATGTAAAGGTTGGGGATGGGGCCGCGATATTGAGCATAACCGCCGACTGGGCGCATTGAATAAAGCTGATCGAGGTGCAGCGCGCCATGGAAGATGTCCCCTCCCACCAGCCCGAATTCGCGCTCCAAATCCAGGGGTGTCAGGACCTGGCGGCCGAGGATGCTTGATTGGATATTCGGTGCATATTTCCCTATCGTTTCGACGATCAAGTCAGCGACCTCTGATTTTACGTCGTCCCAAGATCGACCGCCGGAAAGCTGAGGATGGAAGTGCTGACAGAAGACGCTCATAACGTGACGCCCCTGCGGTGCGAGGCTTCCGTCGTAAAGGCTCGGAATGTTCATTGAGACTACCGGCTCCTTTGACCAGGAGCCGCGCTTGGCATCGTCATAGGCACGTTCGAGATAGTCGAGCGACCATGCTATGTGAATTCCGCCGCTGAGCGCCGTTTTAGGGTCGGTTGCTTGGCCCAATCCGTTAAAGCGCGGCATCTCCGACAGAGCTAGATTCATCCGAAAAGACCCGGAGCGGCAACGCCATCCTTGGATTTGGCGAAGGAACTCTGAGTCGAGTGCTGATTGGTCGACCAGCTTGAGATATAGCAATTTTGGACCTACGTTGGCGGCGATGGCACGTGCTCGAATGACGCTGCCATCTTCCAATACAACACCTCGTGCAGCTCCTCTCTCCACGATTACTTCGCGTACCCCAGCGCTCACGCGAATCTCGGCGCCCTTCGACTCGGCCGATCGTGCCATCGCCTGAGTAATTGAGCCCATGCCGCCAATGGCATGTCCCCACGCACCCTTTTTGCCGTTGAGTTCCCCCAGCGCGTGGTGGATGAGGACATAGGCACTCCCCGGGTGATAGGGGCTGACCATGTTTCCGACGATCGATTCGTACCCGAGGTTTCCCTTGAGGGGATCGAACTCGAACCATTCGTTTAGGTAATCGCCGATACTCATCGTCATCAAGTCTATGAACTCTCGTTGCATAGCAGGTTTCAGTTTACGGAAGCGGTTACCTGAGGTCAGGAGAGTGAGCAGGTCCCCGACCCCGCCGCCGATGTTTGGAGGCGTTTCAAGCAATGTGCCTCGAATTAGGTCAGCAATAATTTGCAATTGATCATCGAAGGCGCGAAACCGTTCGGCATCGCGCCGTGAAAATTTGGCGATCTCGCGCACTGCTGCGTCGACGTCTCCAGGTACGACCATGGCGCCGCCATCAGGCAAAGGTAGGTAGCTGGAACTAGGCCGTTCCACGATTTTCAAGCCGTGGGCTTCGAGCTCCAAATCGCGGATAACTTTCGGATGAAGTAGGCTCACAACGTATGAGCAGACTGAGTTGCGGAAGCCCGGGTGGAACTCTTCAGTGACCGCCGCGCCTCCAACAACGCCGCGTCTTTCCAGCACAATCGTCTTAATCCCGGCGCGTGCAAGGTAACCGGCTGTTGTCAGCCCGTTATGCCCACCGCCAATAATTATAACGTCGTATTCTGGTCTGACCGCCATTTGGTGCCTTTCGTGGCCTCTTAAAACGCCATTCTTAGTGGAATACCATCCTTTCATGCTTGTCAACCGTTGTGTCGCAGGTTATTCCTTGCGAACGGCGCCATGAGGCTGTGTCTCCGAGCAGCTTAGCGTCGCGGCCCTGGAGGTTATGATGACGGTGCTACGGACAGCACGCTTGCTCATGCGAGAATGGAAGGACGATGATGTCGATCCAATCGCTAGAATGGTGGAAGACCCGAGGGTTGGAAAATACCTCTCTAAATTCCGCAACCGTGCTGCCGTCCAGGCCTGGATAGAGGCCGAGCGCGAGCAGTTCAGACGCAAAGGATACGGCCTTTTTGCCGTCGAGCGGTCGGACCCTCCTGAATTTGTAGGGTTTTGCGGACTAACCGACGTTGACTATGAAGCCCATTTCACGCCGGCCGTTGAAATCGGTTGGAGGTTGCAGCCAGACTGCTGGGGACATGGGTATGCGAGCGAAGCTGCGGCTGCTGTTCTCGATTTCGGTTTCGAAGCTTTGAAGCTTAACGAAATCGTTGCGAACTCGTCCGTGGATAATTTGGCGTCACGAATTGTCATGGAACGCATTGGGATGTCGCATGATCCCAAGGACGACTTCGACCATCCGCTGAAGGCTCCTGATGACGTTTTGCGCCGTCAGGTTCTTTACAGAATTACGCTGCAAGATTGGCATCGAAGACGCCAGGCGCAGCTCGCGCCATCTAGCCCGGTGTTTGGAAACGCAGGAGGGTAAATTTCCGGCGGTGATGGCGCCAATTGCCTCGATCGCAACGTCCTCGCCCTGACTGATGACGATTGAAATGGCGCAACCCGTCGTATCCGACGAGCTCCCCCCCTATTCGGTGCTCCATGACCGTCTGGACCGTTCAGGCTATACGCGCTAGAGCGTTTCAGATTTTGACAGAAGCGTATCCAGCGTTTGCGAAGTAGTTTCTGCATTCATTGGGTTCGATAGTTGAAACGAGGTGGCCGATGTGTCGCCAGGTGTCGTCGATGGTTCGCTTCTGGGCGGCTCGCATCCAGTGTTTGATCTTGGCGAAGGCTTGCTCGATTGATGGTGTGGATGGCTCCTGCTCCCGGCGTCGCATTGCGCCATAGTTGGGATGTTGTCGTCCCGAGCAAAGGAGCCATCCATGTCAGAACTTGCCACAGTTGGCATCGACCTCGCAAAGAGTGTCTTCCAGATCCATGGTGTCGATGGGAACGGTCGGGTTCTCGTACGCCGTCAGCTTCGCCGCAGCCAGTTGCTGGTGTTTTTCCAGAAGCGTCCACGATGCCTGATCGGCATGGAGGCTTGCGCAGGTTCTCACGATTGGGGGCGCAGGCTTCTGGAGATGGGGCACGACGTCCGGCTGATGCCGCCCTCCTATGTAAAGCCTTACGTGAAGCGCGGGAAGACGGATGCTGCGGATGCGGCCGCCATCTGTGAAGCCGTGACACGCCCCTCCATGCGGTTTGTCGCCATCAAGAGCGAAGCCTGCTCGTCGGTTCTGGTTCTTCACCGCACGCGAGACTTTCTGGTTCGCCAGCGCACGCAGATCGGCAACGCGATCCGGGCCCACATGACGGAGTTCGGCGTCATCGCGGCGAAGGGCGCGCAGAACGTCAATCGACTGAAGGATCAACTGGATCAACTGCCGGAAGTAGCTCGAATGCCTGTGAGTTTGCTCTTCGATCAGTTGGCCGAGACGGACAAGCGGATCGAGCGGCTGACCCACGAGCTCGAAGAGACCTACGCGCAAAGCGAGACAAGCCAGCGTCTAGCCACAATCCCAGGTGTGGGGATGCTGTCGGCGACGATCATCGCGGCGACGACGCCGGATGTCGACAATTTCGGCAGCGCAAGGGACTATGCCGCCTGGCTCGGCCTCACTCCCAAGCCGCACTCCACCGGAGGCAAGCAGAGGGTGGGCCGGATCTCGAAGATGGGCAATCGTTATATCCGACGCTTGCTGTATCTGGGCGCCATGGCGCAGATCATGCTCAGATGCAGACTCAAGCGCGAGCCGAGCTCGGACTGGCTATCGGGCATGCTGATGCGAAAGAAGACGAAGATCGTCGCCGTCGCTTTGGCGCATCGCATGGCACGAACAATATTCGCCGTCCTGAGGGACGGATCGCGTTACGAGCCGCAGTCAGCCTGACAGGCTCTCGGAATGGTCAGGGCAAAGTGAGGTGATGGCGAACAAACGGAGACGAAGAACCAGGACACCCCGATTAATCCGAAGCGCCTCGAGCGCGCTCGATTGAGTGGGACCTGTTCTCCAAGCGGATATTCATCAGGGCGCGCAGCGATCCCGTTGCACATTCGGACGCCGTATACATGGCCGCAACCGACCTGTTCACCAAACCCGATCCGATACCCTTGACCCGCAGGAGCCATCCATACATGGGTTGAGGTCGGGCGAGTATGGCGGCAGATACCAAAGCCTGGCGCCTTGCACAGCGATGCCGCCAGGGGGCGTCCACCCCATCAATCTTGGCTCCCACAAGTCGGCCGACATCCGGCAGATGATCCGCGCCGCAGGCCGCGCAGGCGTTTGCCGCATGGTCCCCAGCCGCGCAGCGGTGCCATGTTGGTCTTGATCCAGGTTTCGTCGATGAACACCAGCCGTTCCGGATCGAGACCCGCCTGCCAGGAACGCCAGCGTTGTCGTCGGCGGGCAACATCGGCGCGAGCTTGCTCAAGGGCGAATAGCGTTTTTTTTGAACCGCAATCCTTCGCGCCGCAGGAAATGCCATACCGTGTCGTGCGAGACCTTCACACCGCGCGCCGCAAGTTCGTCCTTCAGCCCATGCAGCGACAGATGCGACGTCTGGTTGATCCGTTCCACGATGAACGCCCGGTGCGGCTCCAGAACACGCTTGCGGTGGCCGCCCATCTTACTCGGTGCCACAGACCCATTCGCCCGATAGCGCTGCGACCACTTCACCGCCGACGAAACCGCCACGCCAAAACGAGCCGCCACCGAGCGGCAGCTCTCGCCAGCCTCGATCGCGCCAACAACACGCTCACGTAGATCGTTCGAAAGGGGAGCCGTCATCTGATGCTGGCCTCCGATCCAGCCAGCATCTTGAATCACAAAACCACTCTCAAGGGAATCCCGCAGATTCAGTCAAAATCTGAACTGCTCTAACCAATGATGCAATGCTGCCAAGCGAAATTCAGGGGGGTTATGTCTGATAGCGCAGCCACGGATCTTCGGGAGTTACTCCTCGATAGATCCTAGAAATGCTGCAAGGTTGTCGCCTAGCTCAGGGCAAGGGTATCCACCCTCCTGCAGCATGGCGATCGGTTTGTCGAATGCTTTTATGGCTTCTGCCGCGTAACGAAAACCGTCGGTGGTGACGTCAAAAACACTGAGGGGGTCGCCGCGATATGCATCAAGACCGAGCGAAACCAGGAGGACATCGGGTCCATAATCCCCTATTCTTCGCATTCCCGCCTCGATCGCGCTTACAAAGGCCGCATTGTCGCTGCCATGATCCAGCGGAAGATTGAGGTTGAATCCCTCACCGGCTCTAGAGCCAATCTCATCTGCATAGCCGCTGAAGAACACCGGGAACCCGTCGGGATTGGCGTGAACAGAGACGGTCAGAACGTCAGACCGGTCATAGAAGATCTGCTGGGTGCCATTGCCATGGTGGATATCAATGTCGAGAATTGCGACACGCTCCACGCCTTTCATCCGTAGCGATTCGGCGAGCGTCGCCACATTGTTGAGATAGCAAAATCCCCAAGCCATCTCGGTGCAGGCGTGATGGCCAGGTGGGCGACAAAGTCCGTAAGAACGGCGCTCACCGCGCGCAATCAAATCACTGACGTTAAGGGCGACGTCGATACTGGATCGTGCTGCTGGCCAAGTTCCGCGCCCGATGGGACACGCTGTGTCGGCCTGGTGGAATCCGGCTCGTGCAACGATATGGCTGGCGTAGTGTGACGCGAAGCGGTTCGGATGCGTATTAGGTACGATTTCCGGCCCGGCATGCGGTAGGGCCAGCCATTCGTCGATGCCATTTTCCAAAAAGTCGAGGTACCGCGCTGTATGCACGCGCGATAAGATGGAGGCGTCGGTTGGGCTGGCCTCGAGCGCTTCGTGCCCGGCACCAATCGCCGACGAGAGCAGCATGTCGGCACGCTCGGGCCGCTCTGGGCTTTGGACGATCCTTCCGCGATGAATGAATGTTTGCGGGTCGTGGCTACGGTGACCTTCCGAGTATACGACTTTCATGGATATAACATTCTTGAGAACTATACCGTGGCGCCAAGGACCCATGGCGCAAACTCGGCCGCGCCGAAGTCAAACTCTTCGCTTTTGGTGCGCTCCCCGGAAGCGATACGCAGGATCAAATCGAATATCCGTTTTCCGCATTCTTCAACGGTCTCATTCCCACTAAGGATCTCGCCGCAATTCACGTCCATGTCATCCTTCATGCGCTGGTACATGGCCGTATTTGATGCAAGTTTGATGGAGGGTGCCGGCTTGCAGCCGAAGACGCTGCCGCGTCCTGTCGTGAAGCAGATGAGATTCGCGCCGCCTGCAACCTGGCCGGTTGCCGACACCGGGTCGTACCCGGGGGTGTCCATGAAAACCAAGCCAGGACCTTTAACGGTCTCGCCGTATTTGACGACTTCGACGAGGTTGGTCGTGCCGCCCTTCGCCATTGCCCCCAACGACTTTTCGACGATGGTGCTTATCCCGCCAGCCATATTACCCGGCGAACGGTTATCGTTCATTACGGCCCCTTCCCGCTTGAAGTACGCATCCCACCAGTCCATGAGGCTGATCAGCTTTTCGCCCACTTCGCGCGATATGGCGCGTCGCGTCAGCAGATGCTCGGCACCGTATGTTTCAGGAGTTTCGGACAGGATCACTGTGCCGCGCTGACGCACGAGCATATCGCTTGCAGCTCCAAGAGCTGGATTTGCCGTGACTCCTGAGAGGCCGTCAGAACCCCCGCACTGAAGCCCGACAATCAGTTCGCTTGCAGGGATCGGTTGTCGGGCGACCTGGTTCGAGTCGCGGAGTACCTCCCGCACGAATTCGACCGCGGCTGCTACGGTTTTTCTGGCGCCTCCCATGGTCTGGATGTCCATGCTACGCACCCGGCCTACCAGACGTTGATCATCGAGCAGACCACCGATCTGGTTGACCTCACAGCCTAATCCCAAAACTATGACATGACTGAAATTGACATGGCGAGCATAGCCTCCCAACGTACGGCGCAGGAGATTCAGCGGCTCGCCGCCTGTCATGCCGCAACCGGTTTTATGTGTTAATGCGACGACGCCATCCACATTGGGAAATTCAGCCAGAGGATCGACGCCGGTAAAAGGATTTTTCTTGAATACGTCGGCCACTACGTTGGCAACGTGACTGCTACAGTTCACACTGCTGAGGATTCCGACGTAATTTCGCGTTGCAGCTCTGCCGTCTGGGCGGCGGAACCCCAAGAATGTCGCCGGGGCGTCGACATAGTCGGTCTGTCGAGCGTCGGTGCCGAAAGCATAATCCTTGTCGAAGTCACCTAGCGCCATGTTTTGAAGATGAACATGGGCGCCGGGTTCTATCTGTTTTGTGGCAAACCCTATGATTTGCCCGTAGCGAAGAACTGGCTCCCCCAACTTGATGGGTCTGATGGCGACTTTGTGGCCGGCCGGGATTGAACCCTTGGCAACCGCCGATGAGCCCAATAGCTCACCTTGCGCTATTAAACGCCGTGTGATCGCTACATTATCGCGATCATTCAGCACGAGCACCGGAGTGACGTCTTGGCGCTGCGGGGAATCGCTTTGCATCACTACTCCTGACTTGCTGGGGGCCATCGACCCTCACCGTTCTGGTCTGCCGAATCGTCTTGGCCTTCAGAGACGCAGCCCATTGAGGGCTGGCGCCTGCACAGTGACCGTTATTGACCTCGTCTATGCGGCCTTCGAACTACGCCTTCTCAACGAGGCGATGGTGTCGTTGATCACAGAGACGACCTTTTCGCGCTCCTCGCCGACCAAGGGCAAACGGGGCGCACGCGTCCACTCGGGGGCCCCGTAGACGAGATGCTCCGCGAGCTTGATGTATTGGACAAGCTTTACGCTGGTATCCAAATGAAATGCTGGCGTCATGACGCGGTACAAGGCCAAGGCCTCGGCGAACTTTCCAGCTCGCCCCAAATCAAAGATGCGGACGCATTCTTCAGGCCAGGCATTCGTCATGCCGGAAACCCACCCCGTCACGCCTAGGACGAGGCTCTCTAGGATCAAATCGTCGACGCCACAGAACACAGCAAAACGATCGCCGAATTCGTTGTTAAGATCAGTCACACGCCGAATGTCACCAGACTCCTCCTTGATGCAGACGATCTGATCGACATCTTCCAGCGTCCGCAGGATCGCCGGCGTCACGTCGACGCCATAAGCGATGGGATTGTTATAGATCATGATCGGGAGGCCGCATTCAGCCGCAAGCGTTCGATACCATTCAGAAGTTTCGCGGGGGTCGGATTTGTATGCGATACTTGGAAAAGCCATCAATCCTTCCGCGCCGAAGGTTTGGAACTTGCGCGCTGTCTCCGCTGCAGCCTCCGTTGAAACTTCAGCAAGGCCCGAAAGAAGCGGAACTCGCCCGGCGACGACTTCCTTCGCGGCTCGAATGACTTTTTCTTTTTCGGCCAGCTTCAATGAAGCGTTCTCACCCAACATTGGCAGAACGATGATCCCGGACACGCCGCTTTTGATAAGTCGCTCGATGCTGCTTTGCGTTGCCAGGACATCAACATCGCCATTCTCCTGCAACTTGGTCGTCACCGCCGGAAAAACGCCTGTCCATTTAGCTGTCATGATAAACCCCTGTTTTGGTGTTTGCGCACCACATCCCAAACGACGTTCTGTATGGAATACCGTCCTAGTATGGCGCCGTGGTCCTGTCCATTCTGAGAGAGTGGCTATGGGTCAGTGGATGATATCTTCGCGCGCAATCGGTATGTTGCAAGGACGCCGATGGTTCATCAGACCGCAACCATATCTGGCCCTCGGAGGACTACATTTTGCCTCTGCCGACCCAGCCCGTCGGCGCCCAACTCGACTACGTCACCCGGCTTCAGATATACTGGCGGCTTCATACCAAGCCCTACACCATGAGGCGTGCCGGTGGTGATGACGTCTCCGGGTTCAAGCGCCATGAACTTGGAAATGTACGAGATTAGGTAGCCAAATGGGAAGATCATCTTGGCTGTGGATCCTGACTGCCTGGTGACGCCATTTACCGTAAGCCATAAATTCAGGGTCTGAGGATCGAGAACGTCATCCGCCGTCACCAGCCACGGCCCAAGCGGGCCAAAGCTTGGCGAAGATTTGCCTTTAATCCACTGTCCGCCACGATGTATTTGGGAGTCCCGATCGGATACATCGTGGCAGATCATATAGCCTGCCACCGCTGAAAGCGCGTCTTCTTCTGGGAGCTCAAAGGCATGCTCGCCAATGACGACAGCGATCTCCGCCTCCCAGTCAAGCGTTGTGCAGGCAGGTGGCATCTGGACATCGTCATGCGGTCCAACGATGCACGACGGCGCTTTGGAAAAGATAACCGGCTGGTCTGGGATGGGAGTGTCGGTCTCGATGGCGTGATCTGTGTAATTCAGGCCCACGGCGATAAAGTGACGGACGCCAGCCACCGGAGGCCCAAGGCGAACATTGTCCTCGACCCGCGGCAATGACGAAGGAACAACCGAGCGCAATACGTCCAAGCTAGCACGTGATAGCGTGTTGCCTTGAATATCTGGCACCACGCTGCCAAGGTCGCGGATAATTCCATCCGCGTCCAGCAACCCCGGTCTCTCAAAGCCAGCTGGTCCAAATCGCAACAGTTTCATACCAATGTCCTTAAGGTCAGCCAGCGGCAGCGTCGGTCTTTAAACGAGTATATTCCAGCACGTAGCGGCCCACCTGCGCATTTCGGACCAAAGGGTGCTGGATAACAGCCTGGATCGGTTCTTCTAAAGACTCTACGGTGCATGCCTCCAGAAGAATAAACCAATTGGGTGGCGCATCATAATCCGTACGCCCTTCACTCTCCGCACTGCGCACCTGAGTGGCTTCGTCATCTGCTTTGCAGAGATGCGCCCCAGTCAGAAGCGGGAGTGGCGTGATGCTGTGTACGAGCTCCGATAGCTCATCGACTGCTTGCTGGTCATCGGCTGCGGCTAACTGGAAGCGCACTGTGGCAAGGGCGCCACCAGGCCCAGGACCATTGGACAACAAAACCCGCGCCAGGCCGCGAGAGGTGTTGATGAAATGCGATGTCGCGCGCCTCGTCCACGGCGTCGGTGCATTTAGACGATTGGCATATTCCTCGCCCGTTATAACGTCGAATTGCTCGACTTCGTAAAGTGTAAAGAACTCAGGATGGGTTTCTGAATCGGCAGCGCGAAAGCGGCGCCCCCGCAAAAACCCGGGAATGCCGGTTCTTTCGGGCATGTGCTCGTGAATGTGCCATTGATAGAAATCCAGGCGGCCCGCCTCGGATATCCCGTTCCAGATGGCCACCATGCCTTTACCGCAAAGCATAGATATCTCCGCTGTTCCCAGATTTATCAAATGTCACTGAAACGGGCGCGAAACCGTCAAACTCGGCGACAATTTGGTCGCCGGGATTTGCGGTATGAAAACCCGTGTAGCTTCCTGTCGTGACAATCTCTCCGGGCCGAAGCGCGATCCCCCTTGTTCGAAGATCGTTGGCCAACAGGACGAGGAGTCCAACGAGGTCTCCACGAGGGTGACCTCCGGTAGTCTGGCAGATGGTTTCTCCGTTGATACCAAGGCGGACTTGGAGGGAATCGAGAGGCTTCTCTCGCCAGTTTTTATTTAGCGGCCCGCAGATCAGAGCGCCATTCGCCAGCAGGTCCGCAACCATCGCATTGCGGGGAATGGAGAATTTGCTTGCCCACCGGCTATCTGCGATCTCAACCGCCGCACAAGCACCGTCGATGGCCTCAATGATATGCTGGCTGGCGAAGCCGTCCCTGCCCGGGACTGGCTGTCTCGCAAAATGGAAGGCGATCTCACATTCAACGCCGCCGAGACCGTAGACCGCCGGAGAAATCGACGCCGGGCTACGAAAAAGACGGCTCTTGAGGAGCGGCGCTGATATCAGGTCGCCATCCGGCAAAGCTGCTACTTTCCAACCCCCGGTGGGGGACAGCGCGGTGACTATGTCATGCTGAATGCTCAAAGCCTGAGGGCGGGTCAGCGCTGCCAGATCTGAGATATCGGCAGGAACGCGATAATCGCTTCGATGTGCTGCGACCAGCTTTTGGGAAACGCCCTTTGAAAATTCGCTTGCTATGTCTGACATGTCATACTATCTGGAATAATGTTCTAACAGCGAATATCTGCTTTCTAGGCCTTGGTCAACCGGCTTGCCGGAAAATGATCGGCAAATGTGTCAAAGGCAGTCAGCACCAACAATTGCTACGAGCCGGGATCCTGTTGGCGACATTGGAAACTCGGATGAAGGAGGGAATTCGTGTCCGATGGCGTTGTGACTGCCGCAGACGTTATTGTTGTAGGCGCCGGAGGCTCTGGCCTGTTCGCCGCGATCGAGGCAGCTGAACTCGGGCGACGGGTACTGGTACTCGAGAAAAATCCGAAACCAGGCGGCACGACAAATTGGGCGATCGGTTCCCTGTCGTCGAGCGCATCGCCGATGCAGGCTGCAATTGGCATCCACGACACGCCGGCAGCTCATTTTGAGGACATGGCACTTTTTCATGGGGGGCTGTTGTCTCGAGACAATCCCGAGCTTCGTAAAGCCTTTGTAGAAAATGTTCCTGATACTCTCAGGAAACTGATCGACATGGGGGTAGTCTTTTTCGGCCCGATGCCCGAGCCTCCTCATCGTGCTCCCCGCATGCACAACGTTTTGCCAAATTCGCGAGCGTACGCACACGCATTATATCGGCGCGCCCGTGAGCTCGGCGTGGATATCCGCCTCAATCATCGTGCCCATCGTCTTCTTACCGAAAACGGAAGGGTTGTCGGTGTCGAGGCGGAAGCTGATGGGGCACTCCGTCGTTTCTTTGCGCGCCGGGGCGTTGTCCTGGCTGGCGGTGATTTCAGCGCCAACCCAGAAATGAAACGAATCTATGCTGGTGAGGCCATCTCGCGAGCGGGTGCTTTGGTTGAAACGAGCACGGGTGACGCTCATCAGCTCGCACTGGACGTTGGTGCAGAAATTGTGAACGGCGACTTGGTCAGCGGCCCCCAGCTTCGGTTCGTGCCGCCTAAGATCAATCTTATGACAATGCTACCCCCGAGCCGGTTCCTGGCATTGCTCATGAAATGGTCGATGGCTACCCTGCCTCAGCCGGTCATTCGACCCTTTATTATGATGTTTCTTACAACAGTCCTCGAACCCCAGCGGAAATTATATGAAAGCGGAGCGATCCTGGTAAATACCAATGGAACGAGGTTCGCTGACGAGTGTGACAAGCCGCAGTTCGCCGTGCCGGAGCAGCCCAAAAAAGAGGCATACATTATCCTCGACAGCGTGCTCGCCAAGAAATTCAGTAGTTGGCCAAACTACATTTCGACTGCTCCTGGCGTAGCCTATGCCTACCTTCCCGATTACAGGCGAAATCGCAGAGATATCTATAATGTGGCGAGTTCATTGGGTGAGCTCGCCAAAAAGATCGGTATTCCTGCGGATAATCTTAGGAAAACCGTTGCGGCCTACAATCAAAGCACCCGTGAGGGAACGCCAGGTCTGTTACAGCCCCCGTTCATCGCACTCGGGCCGGTTCGAAGTTGGGTTTTGACTGAAGGGGGTCTAAAAATCTCGCCCTCTATGGAGGTTCTCTCGAAAACTGGTGGTGCCATCCCGAGTCTCTATGCGGCTGGGGCAACCGGTCAGGGGGGAATTATCCTGGAAGGCCATGGCCACCATTTGGGATGGGCATTTACATCTGGGAGATTGGCAGGCCGAGCTGCTGCCCTTCAGGAACCACTTCAGCTTGCTTCATGCCGGTAGCAGCTGACGCCTTCACCGAATAGACACGTGATCCAGTTGGAGAATGCTTCCCTATGGAAAGTAATTTGTTGACCCCCATTTTTCCGTCAGACCCGACAAGGCCCAGCTTTTCGCAAGGTATGATCCTCAAGGGCAGCGGAATGTTCGTGTCGAGTGGACATATCGGGGTAGATGACAACGGAAAATTGGTCGTCTCCTCCTTAGAGGATCAAGTCGTGGCAGTGTTCGAGGGTATTGGTCGTACATTGATCGCCGCGGACCTGGGTTTTGAGCACGTTGCGCGAGTTACGTATTACATTACCGACCTAGAGCCGAGGATAATGGAAGCCGTTCGAAAAGTTCGTAACCGCTATCTCCGTGCCGACGCCCCACCCGCGTCGGTGTTAATCGGTATCTCAGCTCTTCCAGATCCCGGCGCGCGCATTGAGGTCGAGGTCGTGGCCGTAGTGCCGACCGGTCATCAGGCCAGCTTTCCATAGTGCTCGAGCGGCCATGGTCGCTTCCTGGAATCAACCCTCATTCAAAGGATCGACATATGGATGTCCGTGCAGCCGTCGCTGTTCAAGCCGGCAAACCTCTTGAATTGATGACGGTAAACCTGGAAGGTCCGCGCGATGGCGAAGTGCTGGTCGAGATCAAGGCGACCGGCATCTGCCACACCGACGAGTTCACCCTGTCTGGAGCCGATCCCGAAGGCCTGTTTCCGGCCATCCTCGGCCATGAAGGCGCCGGCGTGGTGGTCGATGTTGGCAAGGGCGTCACCTCGGTCAAGAAAGGCGACCATGTCATCCCGCTCTATACGCCCGAATGCCGGCGGTGCCCGTCCTGCCTGTCCAGGAAAACCAATCTGTGCACGGCGATCCGCGCCACGCAGGGCCAGGGCCTGATGCCTGATGGCTCGTCGCGCTTCTCGATCGGCAAGGACAAGATCTTCCACTATATGGGCTGTTCGACCTTCTCGAACTTCACCGTGCTGCCTGAGATCGCGGTAGCCAAGGTCAATCCGGACGCGCCCTTCGACAAGATCTGCTACATCGGCTGCGGCGTCACCACCGGCATCGGTGCCGTCATCAACACCGCCAAGGTCGAGCAAGGCGCCACCGCCGTCGTCTTCGGCCTTGGCGGCATCGGCCTCAACGTCATCCAGGGCCTGCGGCTTGCCGGCGCCGACATGATCATTGGCGTTGATCTGAACAACGACAAGAAAGCCTGGGGCGAAAAGTTCGGCATGACGCATTTCGTCAATCCGAAGGAGATCGACGGCGACATCGTGCCCCACCTCGTCAACATGACCAAGCGCGGCGCCGACCAGATCGGCGGCGCCGACTACACCTTCGACTGCACCGGCAGCACCAAGGTGATGCGCCAGGCGCTGGAAGCCTCGCATCGCGGCTGGGGCAAGTCGGTCGTCATCGGCGTTGCCGGCGCCGGCCAGGAGATCTCGACCCGGCCGTTCCAGCTGGTCACCGGCCGCAACTGGATGGGCACCGCCTTCGGCGGCGCGCGTGGCCGCACCGACGTGCCGAAGATCGTCGACTGGTACATGGACGGCAAGATCCAGATCGACCCGATGATCACCCACACGCTGAAGCTCGAGGAGATCAACAAGGGGTTCGACCTCATGCATGAGGGCAAGTCGATCAGGAGTGTCGTGGTTTACTGAGGAAGACCACACGCCGCCGACCAACAGGCCTGCGACCCCTGTGGTGAAACATGGAGGAGAGAAAAAATGGCGGAGAAACTGCATCCGAAAATCGACAATGGGCTGCCCAAGGAAAGTGCCGGCTTTGCCGGCGGCACGCTGGTCTGCGCCTGTACCAGCAAGTCGGTCAAGGTGAAGGTCAAGGGCCAGATCGCCCACAACCACGCCTGCGGCTGCACCAAATGCTGGAAGCCAGAAGGTGCTGTATTCTCGGTGGTTGCGGTCGCCGGCACCGGCGATGTCACCGTCACCGAGAATGGCGACAAGCTCAAGGTGGTCGACCCCTCGGCGCTGATCCAGCGTCATGCCTGCACCCAATGCGGGGTCCACATGCACGGGCCGGTCGAGCGCGACCATCCGTTCAAGGGCCTGTCCTTCATCCATCCCGAGCGCTTCGAGGAAGACGGCTGGTCGCCGCCGGGCTTCACCGCCTTCGTGTCCTCGATCATCGAATCGGGTGTCGATCCGAGCCGCATGGACGGCATTCGCGGCAGGCTGAGGACAATCGGGCTGGAGCCGTACGACTGCCTCAATCCGGGCCTGATGGACTACATCGCCACCTGGACGGCGAAGAAGTCCGGCGCCCTGCCGACCTGAAAGAACATGGAGCCGGGCCAAAGCCCGGCTCCATGTCACGCGTGGCTTGCCGCCGCAGCGCTTTCTTTCGATTCTTGAGTGAAACACCTCATAGAAGCCCTCGCCGACATCGCAATGATCGCTGCTGCCGTGCCGTCCCGAATACGGCAGGTACGGCCAGAGGCTGACATGCGGCGCTTTAAATTGCTGCCGAGGGTGCTCGTCATCGGCATCGATTGACCCATGGAATTAAGGGGTTCTTCTTGGCGACAGCGTGACGCTGATCGCCCTGCTGATCATTGCGTCCGTGAACTCGATCTCCAGGCAGAGATGCCGGGGCTCAAGATCATTCCCCTGGTCCGCTTTGAGAAACTCCGCAACGAAATCGGCCTGGCGCGGCTGGCGGAGTCTGCCGGACCCAAGACAATCAGTCTGGCCGTCAAGGACGCCAAGACCGGCGCTCCGATCGCCGGTGCCCGCGTGGTCGCCTTTGCCAACTACCGCCATAGAACCGGTGCCGAACCAATTCGGGTGCAAACGGCGCGGCAGCGACATCGCCCATAATCACGCTTGCGGCTGCACCAAGTGCTGGAAGCCTGAAGGCGCGAACTTCTCTATCGGGGCCGTCGGACCACCCGAAAGCGTCGAAGTTCTCGAGAACAGTGGCAAGGTAATGCATGTTGACCTGCTACTGAACTGTCATCCAGCTGCGATTAGAGCCTCGACCGTTTTTGTTACGCCTTGTGGCGCGGGTTGAGCAACCGGCGGAGGCGCGGAGCCTTCCATCAGCACAGCGTCGGAGCCGGTTGCGGTGATGACCTGGGCATAGGCTGCCGGGGTCTGGTAGCCGAGCGAGGAATGTGGCCTCGCGGTGTTGAAGTCCTCCCTCCATTCGGCGATGGCGCTTCGGGCGTGGTCGAGACCGAAGAACAGGCTCTCGTTCAACAGCTCATCGCGCATCCGGCCGTTGAAACTCTCGACATAGCCGTTCTGCATCGGCTTGCCCGGCGCGATGTAGTGCCATTCGATCCTGTAATCCTTCGACCAGGCGAGGATGGCGTTCGAGGTGAACTCGGTGCCGTGATCGGAGACGATCATGCGTGGCTTGCCGCGCTGGGTGATCAGTTCCGTCAGTTCACGGGCAACCCGACGGCCGGAGATCGAGGTGTCCGGGATCGCCGCCAGGCATTCGCGCGTCACGTCGTCGACGACGTTGAGCACGCGAAACCTGCGGCCGCAGGCGAACTGGTCATGCACGAAATCCAGCGACCAGCGCGCGTTCGGCTTTGCCTCGACCAGGATCGGCGCCCGCGTGCCGACCGCTCGCCGCCTTGCCCGGCGCTTGCGCACCGTCAGGCCCTCCTCGCGGTACAGACGATAGATGCGGTTGACCCCAGATGCCTCGCCCTCGCGCCTGAGCAGGATGAACAGCCGCCTGTAGCCAAAGCGTCGGCGCTCATTGGCGAGGTCGCGCAACCTGCCACGCAGCTCCGTCTCGGGCGGACGCCTTGACCGGTAGCGGATCATCTCGCGATCGGCGCCCACAAAGGAACAGGCCCGACGCTCCGACAGACCCATGACGGCCTGCAGATGCGCGACGGCTTCGCGCTTGGCGGCGGGCCCTACCATTTTTTTGACAGAAGCTCACGCAGCGCCGAGGCTTCCAGCATCTGATCGGCGAGCAGCTTCTTCAGCTTGGCGTTCTCGTCTTCCAGCGCCTTCAGCCGCTTGGCGTCGGACACGTCCATCCCGCCATACTTCGCCTTCCAATTATACAGCGTCGCCTCCGAGACCCCGTGCTTGCGGGCCAGATCGCCCGCCTTTACACCCGCCTCATGCTCGCGCAGAACCGCAATGATCTGCTCTTCTGTGAACCGCTTTCTCTTCATCAGTCCGTCCTTCGATCAAGGGCCGGACTCTAATCTCAGATGGAGGAAATTCTTAGGGGCAGGTCAATGTCGCTCAAAAGTGGCCCCGGTTTTGAGAGAACGACATGCACAAAGACAAAGACCTAAAGCGCGTCGCCTGAATCCGCGCAAACACGACGCGCTTTAGCCGTCGTGGACTCCTCGGCGCTGATTCAGCGTCACGCTTTGCAGCCAGTGCGGTGTGGATATGTACGGCCCTGTCGGAGTGTTTTGAGGACGATAGCTGGGGAGGGCCAGGGTTCGCAGCTTTTGCTCCTCCATCATCGAGCCTTCCGACTGCCTCTCGCCAGCATTGATGGAATAAATCGCGACTTGCACCGCGAACAAGGGCGGTGTTCTCCCGGCACGACGTCCAAGAGGGCAAGCCCTGCTGATATTCCGGCTTGGCCCCTTGCTCCCAACGGAGTTTGCCCGCCTAACAGCGGCTTTATCGCCTATATGATGGTTTTCAGGCCGGCTGCGGCGTTGATGTATGTATGCAGAAGAGACCTGCCGCCCCTGCAGCAACAAGTGTGCAGTAGGCGCGGGGGCGTGTTCCAATGGGTCACCCGCAGGCAGCATAGTGCTGATTGTGATGCTCGCGGAAGCAGAATGTCAGCAAGTGATCGAGAACAACGCATTACTGTTGCATTAGGCCGGTTGTGCAGGCGGTCTGTTCGAAACAAATCGGACATGTTGACACGGCGATGCAGGTCGAAGCATCACGTCTGCATCAACACCGATCTCTCTTCGGGCTTTTGCCGAAGAACGCCGAGTAGCAACGGGAGAAATGCGCCGCGCTTGAAAAGCCCGTGGCAAACGCAATCTCGGAAATCGATAGAGGGCTCTGCTGCAGAAGCCGGCGCGCGTGGCTGAGCCGGAAATTTCGACAAACTTCCGTATAGCCTGCCTTGAGATGCTCGGAGAACAGGCGGTCAAGATTTCGCGTGCTTACGCCCACATATGCGGCTATCTGTGCCCGGTCCAGCGGCTGTTCGACGGCCGCTTCGATCTTTGCCAATACATTAAGCAAGACGGGATGGTTGACGCCAAAACGCTCCGCGGCAGAAGCCCGCTGTGGCGCGGTCGGCTCCGCTACGGCAGTGTGAAGATACCAATCACTGACACGGCGGGCAAAATCGGCTCCCATTCTGTCGGCAATGAGGGCGTGCATCATGTCCAAAGGCGCCACCCCGCCGCCACATGTTATGCGGTTGCCATCCAGAACGAAACGAGCCTGCCTCGGGTTAAGATTTGGGAAAGCTTCTTTGAGAGCAGCCGCATGTTCCCAGTGAACAGTAAAGTCTCGCCCGTCGAGCAAACCGGCAGCTGCTAGAATGTAAGGCCCGCCTGAAATTCCCCCTATCCTGACGCCGCTTCGAGAGAATTGGCGAAGAGCCGTATAAAGCGCAGGCGAACCCAGTGTCGACGGGTTACCGCCCGCGCATACGAAAACAGTGTCGAGCCGCGACTGGTCCATCCGTCGGCAGGGAACGATGGCGCCGGATGAGCTCTCAACCGCGGCGCCGTCCAAGGACAACATCCCCACATCATAAAGCGATTGGCCTGCCAAGAGGTTTGCGGCGCGCAGCGGCTCCGTCGCCGATGCGTAGGACATTAACGCGAAGCCGGGCAAAAGTAGGAACCCTATATTCTGGGTCAATCGGTTGTTTTGCTGGTTCATGGCTTCTGTGTGTCTTTTTTTGGCTGTCCTGTGAAACTCCTATTTGAAATTTCCCGATATAGAAAGCCGAACGAAGTGGACAGACCATGCGCTACTCAGCTTTATCCATTTTCCTGAACGGACTTCGCGGCAACACCGCCTGGAAGTCGGCATGGCGCACGCCGGCGTTGAAGGCTCATTATGATGTAATTATCGTCGGTGGCGGCGGTCATGGTCTTGCCACAGCCTATTATCTCGCTAAGGAATTCGGCATCCGCAACGTCGCGGTTCTGGAAAAGAATTATATCGGCTCAGGCAACGTCGGCCGCAATACAACGATCATCCGCTCGAACTATCTTCTGCCTGGCAACAACCCTTTCTATGAGCTGTCCATGACACTCTGGGAAGGGCTGGAACAGGCTTTCAACTTCAACGCGATGGTCTCTCAGCGCGGCGTGCTCAACCTCTTCCACTCCGATGCGCAGCGCGATGCATATACCCGACGCGGCAATGCCATGCGGCTGCATGGCGTAGATGCTGATCTACTCGACCGCGAGCAAGTGCGGGAGAAGCTTCCCTTCCTGAATTTTGGGAACGCGCGCTTTCCCATTCAGGGCGGCCTTCTCCAGCGGCGCGGCGGCACTGTCCGGCATGACGGCGTCGCATGGGGTTATGCTCGTGGGGCCGATTCGATGGGCGTCGACATCATTCAGGAATGCGAAGTCACTGGCATACGCCGCGCCAACGGTAAAGTGATTGGTGTCGATACCTCCAGGGGATTCGTCAGCTGCGGCAAGCTCGCAATAGCAGCTGCCGGCAATTCTTCCCAGGTAGCCGCGATGGCCGACATGAGGCTCCCGATCGAAAGTCATGTGCTGCAGGCTTTTGTCTCGGAAGGCCTGAAGCCGTTCATCGACTGTGTTGTTACCTTCGGCGCCGGACACTTCTACGTTTCGCAGTCCGACAAGGGAGGCCTTGTGTTCGGTGGCGATATCGACGGCTATAATTCCTACGCCCAGCGCGGCAATCTCGCCACGGTCGAACATGTCATAGAAGCCGGCAAGGCGATGATCCCAGCTCTTTCGCGCGTTCGGGTCCTTCGGTCCTGGGGCGGCATCATGGACATGTCGATGGATGGCTCGCCAATCATCGACCGCACGTCCATCGACAATCTCTACCTCAATGCAGGATGGTGCTACGGCGGCTTCAAGGCCACGCCGGCCTCGGGCTTCTGCTTCGCTCACCTCATCGCTCGGAACGAGCCGCATGCCGTCACCCGCGAAATGCGTCTCGACCGGTTCGAGCGCGGCTATCTCATCGATGAGAAGGGTCAAGGCGCCCAACCGAACCTTCACTGATTTCCGGGAAAGCAAGGACACCGAAATGGCAAGCCTTATCCCCTGCCCACATTGTGGGCAACGGCCCAAAGAAGAATTCACCATCAAGGGAGAAGCGCTGGCGCGTCCCGCCGCGAACGCATCGCGGAAGATATGGTTCGACTATGTCTACCTGCGCGAGAATCCGCGCGGCGCCTTTAGGGAGTACTGGCATCACACGTCCGGGTGCCGTCGCTGGCTGGTGGTGAGCCGTGATACCGCTACCCATGAAATCGAAGGCTTGCGTGACGCTGCCGCCCACAAGGAGGCTGCGGAATGACGTGTTATCGTCTCGAGAAGGGTGGTCTCGTCGATCGCTCCAGGCAACTGTCCTTCACCTTCGACGGCAAACGCATGGTTGGCCTCGAAGGCGACAGTCTCGCATCGGCCCTGCTTGCGAACGGCCAGATGCTAATGGGTCGCTCGTTCAAATACCACCGGCCGCGCGGCGTCCTCTCGGCTGGCGCATCGGAACCCAATGCACTGATGACTATCGGCCAGGGCGGACGTACGGAACCTAATACCCGCGCCACCATGCAGGAGCTTTATCAGGGGCTCGCGGCGCAGAGCCAGAACCGCTGGCCCTCGCTCGATTTCGATATCGGCTCCTTGAACAGTCTGCTGTCGCCTTTCCTCTCCGCCGGCTTCTACTATAAGACTTTCATGTGGCCAGCAGGCTTTTGGGAAAAGCTCTACGAGCCCCTCATCCGCAAGGCGGCAGGCCTCGGCAAGGCGAGCTACGAGCCGGATCCCGATCGCTATGAAAAGTCTTGGGCGCATTGCGAACTGCTGGTCATCGGCGGCGGGGCTTCCGGCCTGGCGGCGGCGCTGACGGCGGGTCGCGCAGGTGCCCGTGTCATTCTCGTCGACGAGAATTCGATGCTCGGTGGCGGCCTTTTGTTCGACACAGCCATGATCGGCGGCCTGACCGCCTTGAGCTTCGTCCGTCAGACAATCGCCGAACTTGAAACTCTGCCCAACGTTCAGCTTCTCTCTCGCACGACGGCCTTCGGCTGGTATGACGGCAATGTATTCGGCGCGGTCGAGCGCGTACAGAAGCATGTTGCCGACCCGCGCGCCGAGGTTCCGGTCGAGCGGATGTGGCGCATCGTGGCGAAGCAGGCCATTCTCTCGACCGGCGCGGAAGAACGTCCGCTTGTCTTCGGTGGCAACGACATTCCCGGCGTGATGTTGGCAAGCGCCATGCGCGCCTATCTCAACCGCTACGGCCTTGCGCCTGGCAAATCGGTGGCGATTTTCACCACAAATGACAGCGGTTATGCCTTGGCTCGCGATCTCGAAACGGCTGGCGTCCCGCTTACGGTGATCATCGACAGCCGGGCTTCGGGCGCGGCGGTCGCCGGCTACACCGGCTCCGCCCGGGTCGTTTGTGGAGGCTGCGTCTCCGACGCCGAAGGCGGCAAGGCACTTTCGTCCATCACCATCTTTAAGGACGGCCGGATGGAGAAACTGGACATCGACGCACTCGCAGTTTCCGGCGGCTTCAGCCCCGTCATCAACCTCGCCTTCCATCGTGGCGGCAAACCTCGGTGGTCGGATGCAGATGGCGCCTTTGTGGCGGACGAGGACCGCAAGGGCATTTCACTGGCCGGCGCCAGCGCGGCGGCAAACGGTATCGCCTCATGCCTCGAAGCCGGCTCCGCCAAGGCAGCGACGTTGCTTGAATTGTTGGAGCTGAAGGCGGAAGCGGCGACCTTCGGCCATGTTGAAGGCGACATCGTCGCTCCCGCAAGCAAGCCGCTCTGGACCATTCCCGGCGTGAAGGGAAAGGCCTTTATCGATTATCAGAATGATGTACATCGCAAGGATATTGGTCTAGCCGTGCGTGAAGGCTACGGGCATGTCGAGCTTGCCAAGCGCTATACCACCAACGGCATGGCGACTGACCAGGGTAAGCTGTCCAACGTCAATGCCATCGGCCTGCTGGCGGAAGCGCGTGGTGTTTCTCCTGGCGATGTCGGCACCACGACGTTCCGCCCCTTCTATACGCCGGTTTCATTCGGTGCGCTTGCAGGCACGTCGCATGGAAAACATTTCCAGCCAGTACGCAAATCGCCGCTGCATGGTTGGGCGGCAAAGAACGGTGCGGCCTTCGTCGAGACGGGTCTCTGGTATCGTTCTGCTTGGTTTCCCCGGTCCGGAGAGACCGGCTGGCGCGAAAGTGTCGATCGAGAAGTGAAGAATGTTCGCATCAATGCCGGCCTTTGCGATGTCTCGATGCTCGGCAAAATTGAGATCACCGGCAAGGATGCCGCGGAATTCCTTGACCGCGTCTATTGCAATGCCTTCAAGAAACTGCCCGTCGGCAAGGCCCGGTACGGCCTAATGCTCCGCGAAGACGGCTTCATCTACGATGACGGCACCACTAGCAGGCTCGCGCAAGATCGTTTCTTCATGACCACCACCACCGCCTATGCGGCGGCCGTCATGATCCATCTGGAATTCTGCTCGCAGGCGCTGTGGCCGGAACTCGACGTGAGGCTCGCTTCCGTCACCGATCAGTGGGCGCAAATGGCGATTGTCGGGCCGAAGGCACGCCTCATTCTGCAGAAGATCGTCGACGAGGACATCTCCAACGATGCTTTCCCATTTCTGGGAGCCAAAGAGGTCTCACTGTTCGGCGACAGGCTTACGGGACGATTGTTCCGCATCTCCTTCTCAGGCGAATTGGCTTATGAACTGGCCGTTCCCGCAGGTTTCGGCGAATCGGTGGCGGATGCCCTTATGGAAGCCGGCAAGGAACACGACATCTGTGCCTATGGTGTCGAAACTCTGTCCGTACTTCGTATCGAGAAGGGGCACGTCACGCACAACGAGATCAACGGCACGGTCGTGCCCGGTGATCTCGGCTTCGGCCGGATGGTGTCGGCCACCAAGGCGGATTTCATTGGCAAGCGCATGCTGGAGCGCGGGGGGCTCAACGACGCGAACCGCCCTCAGCTTGTTGGAGTCCTGCCGCTCGATCCCGCTACCTCGTTTCGCAGCGGTTCGCATATTCTCGAAAAGGGTGCGGGGGCAATGTTGGAAAACGACCAGGGCTACGTCAGTTCAAGTTGCTACTCGCCCCATGTCGGCTCGACCATCGGTTTGGCGCTCGTCAAGCGCGGCGCATCGCGTCATGGCGAGGAAGTGCAAGTATGGAACGGCCTTCGCAACGAGTACACGAGCGGTCGCCTCTGCAATCCGATATTTGTCGATCCGCTCCATGAAAAGTTGAAAGTCTGAGGTCCCATGTCCGTAATCCCGATCGAACACCGTTCTGCGCTCGGTAGCAAGACCCCCATCCTCTCGACAGACGTGAGGCTAACTGCACTGCCGGAAGGCCTTATACTACAAGCGATAACTACAAGCGGGAGCGGCAATGTCGCTGGCGTGATTGTTGCCGCGCTCGAGTGTGATGCCCTTGCTGTTAGAAGCATGTCGCCGGGCCAATATTTCATCGTGAGCGACGAGCTAGGGTCGCCAGCAGATCTCGTCGACCTCCTGCATAAGCTGAAGCCCTATGCAGACGTGGTCGACCAGAGCCACGGCCGCGTTCGATTAGCGATTTCGGGCGCCAAAGCCGCCTTGGTGCTCGCCAAGGGAACAGCGGTGGACCTGGCCCTGAACGTCTTTCCGGTCGGGCATGCGACGACCACGCTAATCGGCCGTATCACGGTTGGTATTACAAGAACCGCTGAACTTGAATTCGAGTTGATGGTGCTGCGAGGGTTTGCCGAAAGCCTCTGGGACGAGCTCGCGGACCTCAGTTGCGAATATCGATGATCTGCGACTTCACCGAGGTAACCCTTGTGCCGATTGCGCAATAGCTTAGCCGTGGAATAGCGGGACTAACATGATGAACAAGCTGGTCTTAACTGCTCAATGGAACTGAGAACTGCTCGAGGCTGAGGCGGTCGACGTTTCGCCGGCCGCCGCCGAACAGTTCGGTGTACGAGAACCTTTTCGCGGCCGCGTTGCGATCCACTCCGCGTGAGAATTTGGTCGGGCAACAATGAATTGTGCTCAGGCTGATCGTGTGAAGACAGGACATTCGATTTTGCAACGGCCGCTCGCGCTCGACGCCCCGCTGGGTTCCATTGTTCCATTCAACGAGACCCGAAAGCAAGACCTGGAACCCATACCCGGCAGGTTTAACTTTTTCCTGCTTCCTGCTTTTTCGCTGCATGCGTTTTCCTCCGCGATCGAAGTGCTCACGCTGGCAAATGAAGCGGTGGGGCGAAACGCCTATAGTTGGCAGATCGTTTCGGCCGACGGACAAGCTGTGGTGTCGAGTTGTGGCATCACCATAAGCTCAGCAGTCGGATTGCCATCGGAGCGTGACCGCAACCTGCGATCAAACCCAGCCCCGGTCGCGATAGTGTGCGGAGGACGATCCCTCCCTGGCCATGACAGCCAGTTGCATGCCTGGCTTAGAGAGTGCCGTAACCGCCGCGGGCACATTATCGGCATAGGCGGCGGAACCCTAGTCCTTGCTCGAGCTGGCGTTGCAGAAGGTCGCCGCTGCGCAGTGCACTGGGAGCAATTCCCGCTATTTCTGGAGGAATTCCCAGGCGTTATGGCAACGCAAGCCGCGTTCGAGAAGGATGGGGACCTGTATACCTGCTCTGGCGCAGACGCATCCTTTGACACATTCCTGGATCTAGTTAGGCGGGATCATGGGGCCGCCGTCGTAAATCGCATCTGCGAGAAGGCCGTCGCATTTCGTGTTCGGGCGGTTGGAGACCGTCAACGCTTCCCGCCAAATTCCCGCGTACGATTCAATCATAAGGCAGTCATCGAAGTCATCGATCAAATGGAGGCACACATCGCCGATCCTAAATCGATAGATCGACTGGTAGCAGTGACTGGCGTTACAAGGCGTCAAATTGAGCGGCTCTTCAAGAGTGAACTAGGACGCAGCCCGAGCCGCTACTACCTGGAACTTCGTCTGGAACGCGCGCACCTGCTGCTTCGCAGCTCGAGTTTGCCTGTTATAGAGATAGCGATGGCTTGCGGGTTCGTCTCGGCATCACATTTCTCAAAAGTCTATCGGGACATGTACGGCTGTGCCCCACATCAAACTCGATTGTTGTCGGGCGAAGCTGCACAATTGGTTTTGTTGCGATATTGCGACAGCTGAAGGAGAGCGCAGAGAGAATTGACGCGAGGCCAATCACGCGGCAAGGATTTGGAACTGCTCGGCCAGGAATGGATTCGGACTGAAGGCGAACCTCGCCTGTCGATTACGCCTCTGAAGCGGAGTTCTGTGTCATCCCTGCTCGGTTGTCGAGGCACGGAGCACTTCTCGATGGATAGTGATCGTGACTCCCGCAGCGCCGCATCACCTCATCATCCAGGAACATCCACTCAAGCCGGTCGAAAGCTCATCTTCGGGCAGGATCCGCCCGATCGGCGTCTCTATGAGATCGCAACAATTGCTATTTTGCGCGACCGGCTTCGATATACGGATATCTGGGTCGATGGCAGCCGATATTTCCGACCGGTCGACGAGATCTAATCCTGCGGTCAACGTTCAACCATGAAGGAGCAGGATCGACTCCGACTTGGTGTCCGAGAAGACCGCACGGCCTGGCTCGAAGAGGCTCGCCAGATGCTCAACTGCAACCTGAAGCGCCTGGCGCACAGAGCTCGACCGCAAAGCTCGACGGTGTTCGCCTTGAAGCGTGTACCTTGATCGTCACGCCGACCGCCGGCGAGGTTCCCGCTGCAGCCGAGGAACTGAATGCCGGGATCAGCGACCTTTATCTGTTTGTCGAGGCTGTCGAGGCGCCGGACCTCTTGCGGGAAGTGCATGAATGGACTGGCTTTGCGAATTCCACTCATGTTCGCACCGGCGACGTCGCATACACTCGCCATCCAATGGCACGACGTCATCATCTGACGGCCTTTCTTCCGCGCGAGCGACGGAGCGGCAAGGCGCGGCGCATCAATCTGCATTACGGCAGCGAGTCTCGAAGTTCTACAGCCCACCTTTCCGATCAGTACGGCTGCTTCAGCATTCTGCCTATCAATCCGACCGAAAACGAGGCTGCTTATGCGCTCGTTGGGCTATTCGATCGGGGCACAGCCCTCGACATCCCGAACAGTTTACCGATAGGGCGGCGCGAGTGATCACATCCTCGGCCTGTTCGCCCTCCTAGACAAACGCTTCACGCCGCGACTGCGCAACCTCAAGGACCGGAAGTTCCACACATTCGCGAAATGCGATGCATACCCTATCAACCACATTAGCGACTCGAAAACACAACCCTGATCCTCGAGCACCGGGAACGTCTGGCGGCGTCGATCACGTTTAGGCAATGTTGATTCCTAGCGGTTTCCGCGAATAGGCTCATTTTGGGTAAGGACCCCTTCTCCCGGGCTTCAGCTATATATGAAGAACCACATATTGCCGACGATCACCTATGCCAGCATCACTCGGCCGCTAAGCCCACAGAATTAGACTAGACGTCCTGAATCCGGCCGATGCGCGGGGCACCACGCCTGGAACGGCCCACCCCGCGGCAATTCGTTGCATTTCCGATTGACAGACCGAACAAAAGACGTGTAAATGGAATAGTGTTCTAGATAGAGACCAGTTCCATATTAGGGCGGATGAATATGGCCAAACCCGGACGCAGGGTCATGAAACTGCCGGATGCCGCAGTTGCCCTCTTTTGGATTTTCGTAGTGATCGCGGCCTGGGCTATCGCAATTCCCGTCTTCGATATCCCCAAGTACATTCTCCCTAGCCCCGAAACTATCGCCGGTCGAATCGCTTCGCGGCCGGAATATTTCTTGTCAGCAACCGCTTCGACCCTTGCACTTATAGCCATTGGCTTCTGCAGCGGGCTGTTGGTCGCGATACCAATGGCGTTTGCTCTTGCAAAAATAAAGTTACTGGAGCGAGCGCTGTATCCTCTCATCGTATTCACGCAGACCATGCCGTTGATTGCAGTAATTCCTATCTTGGTCATTTGGGCGGGGTATGGCTTGGTTTCGACGTCAATACTGGTTGCGTTTAGCGTATTCTTTCCGGTATTAGTAAATGGCGTGGCGGGATTAAAAAGTACTCCCGCTCGTCTCTATTTCGTGACCCGAACGATGGGCGCTAGCCCTTTCCAGACACTTCGATACGTCGATTGGTTCATAGCCCTTCCGTATCTCCTGGGCGGCTTACGAATTTCTTTGGCGGTAGCAACCGCCGTTGCCATTATTAGTGAATATATCGCGTCGAATGAAGGTCTTGGGTTTGCGGCCTTGATAGGCCTTCGAAATAGAGACCCAGTGCAGATCATTTCAGTCGTTTTAATAGCGGCTACGCTAGGCGTGGTACTCAACACTGGTAGTCTCTTCCTAGAGAAGAAAATGTTGAAAAGATACCAGGACTAGAAACGGCGACACATATGAAAAGAAAGGGAGAAAGTCATGGGTAAGTACAGAGACTCTCGAAAGAGAATTGCACTGTTTGGGCTTGTTGTTGCTGTTCTTGCCAATTCGGCGGCCCATGCGAGTGAAAAGTTTAAGGTGACGTTAAACTGGACCCCGGACAACGGGAGCATAGGGATCGTTTATGCGGACGTCTTGGGCTACTACAAGGACGCAGGCATTGACCTTGAGATCGAGTCTGGCAAGGGATCTGGCGCCACGTCGAAACTTGTGGCCGGCGGGAGTACTGATGCCGGACTTGCAAGCGCTACCTCCGCCATCTCTTTCGCTGCGAAGGGCGCGCCGATCAAAGTCATCGCGCCTATCTACCAGTTAGTGGATTGGGGCATCGTCTCCCTGGAGGAAACCCCCATCGCAACGCCAAAAGACCTGGAGGGAAAAACCATCATCATGGGTCCAGGCAGCGCAGACATTCCTCTTTTTGACGCCATGCTGAAGGCAAACGGTGTCGACAAATCCAAGGTTCATGTTCAAATGATGAGTGGAGATTGTGTCGCGATTCTGGCGGAGAAAAAAGCGGACGGATGCTCCGACGCGCCGGGCGGAACGTTGATTCCGCTTGAGCAGCAAGGAATCAAGGCAAAGATAATGCTTTATAAGGATTGGGGTGCGCCCCTCGTAGGATTGAGCCTTATCGCCCGGGAGGAGAAGTTCAAACAGAATCCTCAACTCTATAAGAAGTTCATTGAAGCCACGCTTAAGGGATACGCTGCAGTTGCAAAGAGTCCTGAAGCTGCTGTCGATGCGCTTCGGACGCGATATCCGGATGCTGCGGAAAAAAAGGTCCTCTTGGAGGAAATGACTGAGTACTTGATGACTGAATTCTGCGCGCCGGGCGCAACCAATTTGGGTAAGCCGCCCGCTGCGGTGTGGAAAGTCACTGGGGAGGTTCTAACGGCAACCTTCGGGTCCCTAGGCGATGGCGGAATCGGAGCATTGTATACTGAAGAACTCTTACCCAGCCAGGCTCCTGCCTGCCCATAAACCAGTCGTAGTGGCCCACACGGGTGGCGCCACTACGTTTTCTTTCAATGTCAACGAAAAGCAGACAATGACACGGATCGAAATTGCTCAATCCCCAAGTGCTTTGCAGTTTCACTTGGCCAAAGTGGCCGAACAGATCGTCCCGCCCGCTCTCGTCCTTATGGCTTTTCTCGTCGCTTGGCAGTTTGCCAGTGATTGGTTTGGGATACCAAGATACCTTCTTCCTGCCCCGGCAGACTTCATGGGCAGGTTCATCACTGATAGAAGCGAGCTCGCTTACAATTTTGCGGCCACGGCGTACGTGGTGGTTTTGGGCTTTCTTGCAGCGACGTCAGTTGCTATTCCAATTGGGCTACTAATAGCTTCATACTCTTCTTTGAAGCGTAGCTTGTTGCCGATTATCGTTTTTTTCGACATAATTCCCAAAACGATAACAGCTCCCCTTTTTATAGTTTGGCTCGGTTTTGGGTTTTCGCCGCGCATTACGCTGACGGCAGTCATGACAGTCTTTCCGATTTTGGTGAATAGCATCGCCGGGTTCTCTTCAGTCAACCCCCGTCTCCATTTGATAACAAAGTCGATGGGTGCAACCCCCTGGCAGACTTTTCGATTTATACGGCTACCGGCGGCAATGCCCTATATTTTTTCAGGTATGAAGATGGGGATGGTGTTCGCCGTTTCAGGCGCCATCACAGCTGAGTATATCGCTGCAAACGAGGGGCTCGCAGCACTTATATTGCGAGCGGGGGATTACATGGATATCCCGCTCATGTTGGCGGGTATAGTGGCGACCGCGATACTTGGTATCTGTTCGACAGGTATTTTGCTAGGGCTAGAAAAGTGGATCATGCCTTGGAGGAGCGATCAATGAATATCGCGTTAGACATAGAAAAAGGGAAACTGATGCGGATAAATCCGACGGTCGAAAGAGAAGCCCAGCCGTTGAAGGTTCAGGACCAAAAGCACAGAGCTATAGTCGCTTCAGACGTATCCAGGCGCTTTGGGGAATACTTGGCTATTGGGCCGGTAAGCGTCGCTATAGACGAAGGTGAGTTTGTGAGCGTGCTCGGACCGTCCGGTTGTGGGAAAAGCACGCTGATGCTGATGATCGCCGGTTTGCTTCGGCCGACAAAAGGCACTGTGCAGGTCGACGGAAGGCCCCTCGATAAAGCCATGACTGACGTTGGGATCGTGTTCCAGGATCATTTGCTGCTAGAATTCCGAACGGCCATGGACAACGTTCTCCTTCAACAAGAAATCCGGGGACTTGACCGGGTTGCAACGGAAAGGCGCGCGAAGGACCTGTTCAAAAAACTTGGTCTTTCCGGAGCCGAGGCGCGCTATCCTCGACAACTGTCGGGAGGTATGCAACAGCGCGTCGCGATCGCTCGCGCCTTGGTTCATAATCCATCAATTTTGCTAATGGACGAACCATTCGGGGCCCTTGATGCTATTTCCCGGACGCAGATCAGGCACGACCTCGAGACACTCTGGATGGAAACGCGAAAGAGCGTGCTGTTCATCACTCACTCAATTGAAGAAGCCATCGGTCTGTCCGACCGCATTTTGGTTATGTCGAATTCCCCTGGGCAGATAGTTGCGGAAATTCGGATTGATCTACCGCGGCCGAGACCGGCCTATCTGGGGCACTATCCCGAGTTTGCCGCGTATGCGGACGAAATCTACAAAACTTTCGAAGCATTAGGCGTTTATAAATTCAAATGAGACCTAACCGCATCTTCTGCAGGCACACGGCACGTCCGAAACCGGCATGACGTTGGATATTGGCACCGCTCGATGACCTTCCGCACTGCGGGCAGCTCTTCGGCGCTAGTGCGCTCGGAAAGTATGATCATGTCCTCGCCGGGAATCTCGACGATTAATTGGGGCCGGCGATCAGAGACGACTACAACCGAAAGATGTTCGTCTGGTACTGGTCCCCAGAAAGCGCCGCCACGCCCGGTAGGATCAGTCCATTTGCGCAGCTATGATCGCGGCCGGGTTCGCAATTCCGCCAAGGGACGCGTTTGTAATGCTGAGCGGCTGCAGCACTTATAGATCACTTGTTTTTAGGAGCGATTATGAGCGGAAACGACGAAACTGAACACCGAAAGCAGCCAGCGGTCGGACCTTGGCCAGTCATGACTTTTTCTGGAAGTGGCGAGGCGTGGCAGAGCATCTGGGTCGAACTACCGAGTAAGAGCGGCCTTCCTGCCGCATGGTGCTACAGCGACAAACTAAGCTACAAACCGGGTGAAAAAGTCTCGCTGTTCATATCATCAACAGTAACAAAGCTTGATGTTGAAGTTCGTAGAGATGGGCTTAAACCCGTTGTGATAAAGCACTGGGACGACCTTAGTGTAGATTTTCAAGAAGTACCTGCCCAGTCGTACATGAACGGGTGCTCATGGCGGGAAACGGTTTTAGTAGATCTCCCCGAGGAGGTATTGCCAGGCGCGTATATAGTTGAACTACGGGATCCCGATGCAAGCCAGTCCGAGCCCGCCTTAGGACACCATATTTTCTTCGTGCGTGCCTGCAAACGTGATATGGGGAACACCCTGCTGCTGATGGCCTGCACATCCACTTGGGCGGCTTACAACGACTGGGGCGGGGCATCACACTACATTGGAATACACCCAGATTTGCCCGACGGATTCTCGCCGATCTTGTCGTCGCAACGCCCATGGGCGAGAGGCCAGGTGTGGCTACCTCCTGGCGCACCCCGCACTGTCTCGAAAACTCGCCCGCGTGGACCCGAACAACCCTACTTCGGGAACAAAGAGTGGGCATTCGCCAATGGATATGCGCGTTACTATGCCTCTGGAGGCTGGCCATCCTATGAGCGCCCGTTTTTGCTTTGGGCAGAAGCTGCCGGTTACGATGTACACGTGATAGCTCAGGAGGATCTCGAGCTTAACCCAGAATGCATTGAAAACTATCGGTGTCTGGCTATCGTCGGCCATGATGAATACTGGTCGACGCCGATGCGACAAACCGTCGAAAACTACGTCGACCGTGGAGGGAAAGTTGCTCGATTTGGGGCAGACTTCTATACCCAGATCAGGCTGCGCGAGAGAGGATCGGGTCAGATATGCTATAAGAGTTTCGCGAGAGAGCTCGATCCCATTCGGAATGAAAACCCTAAACTCATGACCGGTTGTTGGGAGGATCCTCTAATTGGCTATCCGGGGGCAAAAACATTTGGGGTGACCGGAGCACGAGGCTCATACATCGCGACGTTCGGCATGGCACAACGCTCCTCGCGGGGCTATATCGTATTCAGGCACAAGCATTGGTCCCTGGAAGGAACAGGCCTCGGCTATGGTGACACGTTCGGGGATGAAGCTAGTATCTGCGCGTACGAAGTTGACGGGCTAGAGTACCGCTTTGAAGACGGTCTTCCGGAGCCTACCGAAAAGGACGGTGCACCGGACGGACTTGAGATAATCGCAATGAATTTTGCCAGCAAGGCAGAATTCGGGCTTCCCAAATTCGCTCATTACCTCGACCGGGGAGATTCCTTCGGCCGAAATGTCGCTTCTATGATAGAGGGTACGGTAAGCCCCGAGGCCCGTCTGGTCGAAAAGCATTCCCGTGGGAGTAGTATGATGGTTTCATTCAAAGGCGGAAGGGGCGAGGTATTTTGCGCTGCAAGTACTGAATGGGTGAACGGTTTGATCGAGCGCGATTTTTACGCCGATATCATCACACGTAATGTATTAAACAAGTTCCTATCCCTCTAGGCCACTAGTGGGGGACGGAAGAGTCCGATTTGGGATTCCCGTCGTTGTCGCGGCATGTGACGGTGGGGATGCGCACAGGTATCATGATCGACGTTACGGCATCCGACAGGGCTAGGCTTGAGGCGATCGTGGCGGCCCGAGGCTCGCCGCAGAAGCATGTCTGGCGAGCTCGGATCATCCTTTTGAGCGGTGAAGGCTTGGGAACTGTGGCAGTCATGGCGGCTACGCCAAGTCGAAGACCTGCGTATGGCGGTGGCAGGAACGGTTCATGGCCGGGGGCGTCGACGGCCTGTTGCGCGATAAGACGCAGCCGCCCGGCATCGCGCAGCTGAAAGCCGTGCTGGTCGAGAAGGTCGTCGCGCTGACGCTTGAGCCGCCTGCTCACGAAGCGACACACAGTCCGTGCGATGGCGAGGGCGGCCGGTATTGCTGCGTCTTCGGTCGTGAAGATCTGGCACGATCACGGTCTTGCCCCGCATCGCTGGCGCCCCTTCCAAAGCTTTCGAACGACAAGGCCTTTGCCGAAAAGTTGCACGACGTGGTCGGCGTCTATGTCTCGCCGCCCGCCCGAGGTCGTCGGAATCTTCCCGAACGACGATGCGATCGTGCGCCTCGTCGGCGCAATCCTGCTCGAACAGAACGATGAATGGGCAGTGCAGCGGGCCAGTATGACTCTGGAAACGATCAGCCAGATGAGCGATGATCCCCTGATCAGCCTGCCAGCCGTGGCGCGCTGATCAGCCCGGCCCATGCCGGAGAGCACGGCGACTAATGCCGCCAGCTACACCACTCCGCGGGAGTACGTCATGCCAAGCTGATGATTGCTTTTGGGTGCCATCCGGCCAAAGCCGTAGCGGGCAAGCCGGGACCGAGTCTTGCGGGCGTCGCGGCAACGCGGGGTCTGAAGTGTAGACAGGAGCCATGCGGGGTGCGGGAATGAGCCTCGAAAGGTGGATGTTCGCGGAGGCCGAGTGTGTTCCCTAGTCACTAAGGCAATATGAGCATCGTCGTTACGCGAGACGTTGCCGCTCCGTCGGGGTCGATGGCCGGATCACGCATGGAAGGTAATCATCGGAACATGAGAGGCCCGACCGGGTCCGGTGGATTGGTCTCCAGCGGGGGACAGCAGCAAGGTACTGCCAGAGCTGCCGTCCGAGCTGAGGTCGGGAGTCGGACTGGTTCATAGTACCCGTGAAGCCGTCGAAGGAAACGAGGCGAGTGGAGGGAAGGGACCAGCCTGAGGGGAGCCTGCGCGAGGAAGCCAAGGTCCGGACACAGAGCCGGGTTGCCTTGCCGCTGAACCTCGAGCGGGTGAACGCGGCGGCCAAGCAGGCTGCCCAAACCCGGTTCACGGCCCTGCTGCATCACGTCGACGAAGAAGCCCTTTACCGGGCGTTTCGGCGACAGAAGCGACAGGCGAGTGCTGGGGTCGATGGGATGACCGTGGCTAAGTACGAAGAGGGGCTGACGGATAACATCCGTGATCTCTGCGAACGGGTCCACACCGATCGCTACCGGCCACAGCCGGTGCGGCGGGTCTACATTCCCAAAGCCGATGGCGGTAAACGGCCTCTCGGGGTGCCGGCGCTGGAAGACAAGATCGTCCAAAGCGCGGTGGCCGAGGTGCTGAGTGCTGTCTACGAGGTCGACTTCCTGGGGTTCTCCTACGGCTTTCGGCCGGGGCGGAGCCCCCACATGGCGCTTGATGCCCTCCATACAGCGATCATGAGCCAACGTGTGAACTGGGTGCTCGATGCCGGCATTCGCAGCTTCTTCGACTCGGTCGACCACGAGTGGCTGCTGCGGATGGTGGCGCACAGGATCGCTGATCCTCGTATCCTACGGCTCATTGGGCTGTGGTTGCGGGCTGGCGTCCTTGAGAGCGGCGAGAAGCAAGAGGCGGACAGGGGTACCCCGCAAGGGGCGGGCATCAGCCCGCTCCTCGCCAATATCTTCCTGCAATACAGGCCGCTCTGTCCATTTCCTTCAGCACCTGGACCGTGGTCTCGTCACCATGGATGAGGGGCTGCGATCTGAGCCGCAGCTTCAGCGCGTCATAGATGCGGGAGAGATGCTTTTCGCTCGAGCCGATCACCCAGTTGCCCAGCGCCTCGGCTGACAGGAACGCCGGCGCGCTCGAATGCCTGCGCCAGGCGGTAGAGCGGTGTGCCGTCGACATACTTATGAACGAGCGCGAAGGCCAGCGTCGAGGCCGTGGCGATGCTGCCCGGCAAAGGTTGCGCGGGCATCGGCGCGATCACGACCGGCGTGCTGATCCCGGTGCGGTCGCAATGACGGCAGGCATACTTGAACCGCACATTCTGCAGGACCTTCGCCTTCACCTCGATATGAAGCTGCTCGGTAATGGTCTCGCCCATCCGATGCATCTGGTGACGGCAGCAAGGACAGACCTTCTGATCGTCGGGAAGGTCATACTCGACACGCTCGCGCGGCAGGTTTTCCGGCAAGGCCTTGCGGCCGCGCCTCTTTCCCGTCGCCCCTTCGCTCGCCGGCAAGCCCGTGTCCGGCAGGACAACGACATCGCCATCTTCACCGTCGGCGGCGTCCTCATCCGCAGCCTGTTCGGCTTCATTGAAGAGGCGGTCAATGTGCTTTCGCTCTTCGGCGCAAAACGATGCAGTCGTGCAAGCGCCAGCTCTTCCTCGAGTTTGACGACGCGTTCGGTGAGGTGACGGTTCTGCGCCTGCAGCGCAGCAATACGCGCCATCAACTCTTCAACGGTCGGTTCGCCCGGTCGATTCATCAGATTCTTGAATCGAAAGCATGCTGCCGCGTCAACCGCTCAATTCGAGAGCCCTCAACCGGCAACCTGATATTGCCGCACCGGATGGCGGACCATCGCATCGATTACGATGCCATCGAGGATCCAGTGCAATTGCTCGGTCGTAAGCGTGATCACCGCTGCCTCCCGGCGCGGCCACCGGAACTTGTCCTCGGTCAGCCGCTTCAGGACCAGCACAAAGCCGGACCGATCGAAGAACAGGAGCTTCATCCGGTCGCGACGGCGATTGCAGAACGCAAAAACCGCCGGAGGAAACGGATCGAGCGCCATCGTCTCCTGGACCAGGACCGCGAGGCTGTTGATGCCGGCCCGGAAGTCGATCGGCTCGCGGTGCAGGTAGACTTTCAGGTCAGCGCCCAGTCTGAACATGACCCAGTGCTCCGATGGTCGCCGTCAATGCATCCACATCACCGCATTCCAACGTCAACTTCACGCCGTTCGGCAGCGACGCGCTCACCTTAGCTGGAGAGGAAAAAGGCGCAGTCCTTTTCGATGCCGACCCACGCACCCCATCGCAAGTCCCCGGCAAATCCACCGCAGCCATGCTGCTCTGTCGCAGCAAGGCCCGATCGGAAGTGCTTTCAATCTGAACCGGGATAAACGCCGGTGATGAGGACGGCGGGAGGGACTGGGTCTCCGTGCGCTTCTTTATCCATTTGCGAAGAAGGTTCGCATTGCCCCCATGTTCGAGTGCAAGCCTCGATACCGACACGCTAGGCTCAAGGCAGTCCGAGACAAGACGGTCCTTCGATGCGGGGTCGTATCGGCGTCGCCCGTTCCGACCGACCAGCAGTTTCTGATCATCTTCTTCCATCACAAGGTGTCCACCTATTTTGGTGGACACCTCATGCATCAGAGCACTCAACAGCAAAAGGTGCGGGGAAATTCGCACTTACGGTCAATCCACACATCCCGATCTATCCACCCTCAGTCGCACGCCTCAGGCCGGGTTATCGGCGTCTAATTTTTGAACGCATTTTGACACCCTAAGCCCTTGCCCCTGGACACCCCCATTGACATTACAGGTAACGGCGCTGTAACTGGAATATCGTTCTCGCTGTGGCACGAGGTTCTATTTCGCTTGAAATTGCGCGACTGTCCGGCACTTCTTTCCCACTTACTCGGCCGACCGGATGGAAAGCATCACAGCCGAAACGAGTTGGCTAAAACATTTTGGCGACAACCATACGTAGTGTGGAGCATTTGGCTTTCCATAGTTCGTCCCGTGATGGATGTTTCGATTGTGGTGTAACGCTTTGGTCGGAGCTGATTTACGTCCCTTTAGGGCGGCGAAAAACAAGGTAGTTCAAGATATGCGCGATCCAAAACTCGAGGCGCTCCTGCACAGTCTCGAGACGTCCCTCCTTGAAAAGCCCCAAGACTTTCAAGGTCGTCACGTGGCGGACACGGTGTTCAAGGCGCTAAGAGACTTTCCGGGCAAAGCGCGGGAGACCAGAAGCGGATATCTTCCGGTTCTGGATAACCTCCCGCGAGCGCTCGAGATTTCAAAATCACATTCAAGTCGGACGCAACCACTCGGTGTGGCATTGGAGCAGGTGCTGTTCCGGGTGCCGTGGAAGCAGAGCAAGCTTCACACGGATTCCGCCTTCAACGAGCGCCTTGCCAACGCGGTGATTGTGGGCGACGGCGGGCTGGAGGAGCGTTTGGATTTCACGATCGGCATCAGCCTCGCTGCTCCCGGCGCTGGCTATCCCCTGCACAACCATCCGCCGGAAGAACTGTATCTCGCCATGGCTGGAGGCGAGTTCCGCCATGGCGATGACGATTGGACCCCCGTGGAAACGGGAGAGACATTCTATAACTCTCCTGGCATCTTCCACGCGATGCGCGCCTCGAACGAGCCCCTTCTCGCCATCTGGATTTTCGGCGGTGCTGATCAGGCGAAGTAGGCCGACGTGGCGAGTAAGCTGTCTGGCGCGCATTCTGATTCGGCGGTCGATAATTTCATCGCCTGTGAAGCGCCGGGTTCCATGGGCGGCGAGCCGAGGGAGCCGTCTCATCACCTTTGTAACCACGGTGGCGAGCCGACGGCGGTGAGTCGGTCTTCCACGATGGCGAGCAAAGTTGGAGACTATTCGGCAATTGAAGCTGAGAGCTATCGCGTCGGCGCCTGATGGATGCTACTCAAATCTGATCTTTCGCACATTCACTTTGGACAGAGACATTCCGCACGCCAACCTGGATGGACTTTCTTCCTCTCAATCATCGGCGCACGGCGGCGGATAAGGAAGTCGGTCATCATCTTCTGGCACTGCATGATGGAGAGCTTCCTCCGCAGACAGTGCTTTCGATTGAATGACGACCGAGGCAGCCAGCACCCGTGCCTACAACAATCTTTTCTCTCCTCCGAGGTGACGTCGTCATGAAGCTGTGAGCCGATCAATGCGCGATCATCCCAAGGGGTTTGAACCGCCCCGGGTTTGCCGGAGGCTGTTTCGTTTGAGTCACGCCGCCATGGCTGGGTCTTCGAGCATGGCGTAGTAGCGTTCCTCGGCTTCGGCCGGCGGGATGTTGCCGATGGGCTCCAGTAGCCGGCGATTGTTGAACCAGTCGACCCGTTCCAGCGTCGCGAACTCGACGGCCTCGAACGAGCGCCATGGTCCGCGTCGATGGATCACCTCGGCCTTGTAGAGACCGTTGATCGTTTCGGCGAGAGCATTGTCGTAGCTGTCGCCGACGCTGCCAACGGAGGGCTCGACGCCGGCCTCCGCCAAGCGCTCGGTGTATCGAATGCTGACGTATTGGCTGCCTCTATCGCTATGGTGCACGAGCCCACCGCGATGGATCGGCCGCCGATCGTGTAATGCCTGTTCCAGGGCATCGAGAACGAAGGCTGCATGCGCCGTCCGGCTCACCCGCCAGCCGACGATCCGGCGGGCATAGGTGTCGATGACGAAAGCCACGTAGACGAAGCCGGTCCAGGTCGCGACATAAGTGAAGTCGGAGACCCACAGCATGTTCGGCGCCGGAGCATGGAACTGGCGGTTGACGTGGTCGAGAGGGCAAGGTGCAGCCTTGTCGCTCACCGTGGTGCGGATCGGCTTGCCGCGGATGATGCCCTCAAGACCCATCACCCGCATCAGCCGCGCCACCGTGCATCTGGCGACATCGAAGCCCTCGCGCTGTAACTGCCGCCAGACCTTGCGAACGCCGTAGACGCGGAAATTCGCATCGAACACGCGTCGGACCTCGTCCTTCAAGGCGGCGTCGGATTTCGCGCGAGCCGATAGCCTGGTGGGATCAGCCCGCTTCGCGACATGGTCGTGGTAGGTCGACGGGGCGATCGGCAGCACCTTGCAAATCGACTCGACCCCATGCGCCTGCCGGTGATCGTCGATGAACGCGATCATGGCCTGAACCGGCGGTCGAGCTCCGCCTGGGCAAAATACGCGCTCGCCTTGCGCAGGATCTCATTGGCCTGTCGAAGCTCGCGGTTCTCGCGTTCCAGAGCCTTCAGTTTCGTCGCAACATCCGTGGGAACTCCGGCGCGCACGCCGCTGCCACGCTCGGCTTTCTTCACCCACTCATGCAGCGTCTGCGCCGTGCAGCCGATCTTGGCGGCGATCGATGAAACCGCCGCCCACCGCGACGTATGCTCGCCTTCGTGATCCAAAACCAGCCGAACCGCGCGGGTCCGGACCTCGGGAGAGAACTTGTTGGTCGTCTTGCTTGTCATGGCTCCACCTTCTCAGGAGTTGGAGCCTCCGATCAACCCGGGGCGGTTCAGTTCCCAGACCGGTGCATTCTTGACAGCGAAAGCTGCTCTTTTCATATTTAGTCCCATTCGGTCAGCGTCGACGGCCCGTTTTCGTGAACTCTGGCCAGTTTATACTTCTGGAGACTGGCTGCTTGAGTGATACGTTCGACACTTTTTTTGGACGGCGTGGCCGAAGAACTGAAAGGGTCAATCCCCGAAGAGTTTAAGGCGCCATTGTGGCAGCTTGAAATTGCCCGCAAGTGGTTAGGCGGACTGTTCCAAGCTATTGTATTGCCTGAGAGGCCAAAGCTCGCCGAGCTTGGCGGCCGTTGCCAACACTGACGACGCTACTTTCTCGTGTCGGTCCGCAGTTAGGCGCGAGCTAGGTCCAGCGACGCTAACCGTGCCGACCGTCTGGCCGCCCGACAGAGTGATAGGAGCGGCAATCGCAACGACACCAGGTTCAGCTGACTCGTCGGAAATTGCCCACCCTCGCTGTTTAGTCAGTTCGAGTTCCTTGATGAACTCTTCCAAAGAGGCCATCGACTGCTTGGCTCGGCCATCGGCGGCGTCATTGATGGCGATACGAATTGCTTCTGGCTGGCTGAGCGTTGCCAAATAAGCTCTGCCGTTGGCGGTGGTACTCAAGCGGACGCTTGCTACCATTTCGGGCTGATACTTCAATCCATTTCGGGCGCCTTGCACTTGTGCAATCCATGTCAACGTTTCACCCTGCACGACTGCCATCCGAACGAGCTCCGCGCTCTGAGTCGACAATTCCTCCAAAACAGGCTGGCAGACGTCAGTAAGGTGCGTTGCGCTGAGGAACCGCTGTCCCAAAATGGCAAGCCTGAGTGTAAGCTTGTAAAATCCTGTCACTGGCTCCTGCTCT
>NZ_JBYMDW010000001.1:4807500-6070000 GCF_057766385.1 Mesorhizobium sp. P160927 | reverse complement strand
CCTGCCCGGTGCTGGAAGGTTAAGAGGAGGGGTGCAAGCTCTGAATCGAAGCCCCAGTAAACGGCGGCCGTAACTATAACGGTCCTAAGGTAGCGAAATTCCTTGTCGGGTAAGTTCCGACCTGCACGAATGGCGTAACGACTTCCCCGCTGTCTCCAGCATAGACTCAGTGAAATTGAATTCCCCGTGAAGATGCGGGGTTCCTGCGGTTAGACGGAAAGACCCCGTGCACCTTTACTATAGCTTTACATTGGCATTCGTAGTGGCATGTGTAGGATAGGTGGTAGGCTTTGAAACCTGGGCGCCAGCTCAGGTGGAGCCACCCTTGAAATACCACCCTTATTACTATGGATGTCTAACCGCGGCCCGTTATCCGGGTCCGGGACAATGTATGGTGGGTAGTTTGACTGGGGCGGTCGCCTCCTAAAGAGTAACGGAGGCGCGCGATGGTGGGCTCAGAACGGTCGGAAATCGTTCGCTGAGTGCAATGGCATAAGCCTGCCTGACTGCGAGACTGACAAGTCGAGCAGAGACGAAAGTCGGTCATAGTGATCCGGTGGTCCCGCGTGGAAGGGCCATCGCTCAACGGATAAAAGGTACGCCGGGGATAACAGGCTGATGACCCCCAAGAGTCCATATCGACGGGGTTGTTTGGCACCTCGATGTCGACTCATCGCATCCTGGGGCTGGAGCAGGTCCCAAGGGTATGGCTGTTCGCCATTTAAAGCGGTACGTGAGTTGGGTTCAGAACGTCGTGAGACAGTTCGGTCCCTATCTGCCGTGGGTGTAGGAATATTGAAAGGATCTGTCCCTAGTACGAGAGGACCGGGATGGACGGATCTCTGGTGGACCTGTTGTGGCGCCAGCCGCATAGCAGGGTAGCTATATCCGGACGGGATAACCGCTGAAGGCATCTAAGCGGGAAACCCACCTTAAAACGAGTATTCCCTGAGAACCGTGGAAGACGACCACGTTGATAGGCCGGGTGTGGAAGAGCGGCAACGCTTGAAGCTTACCGGTACTAATAGTTCGATCGGCTTGATCGTTCTCATTCCTTATGCCCATCTGACAAAATCAGATGGTCTGTTCTCACTCACGCTTGTTCCGCCCCGCGGGCGGCGCTACGTGGGTGCGGCGCATCAGCGCCGACGGTCGGTCGACCTTGCGAAGCTTCGCTTCGAAAGGCGCCAGGACCAAAAGAACCGTAAAGGCACAATTAAGACCAGCGAACAGCCCCGAGAGGCACCGACAGCTCCGCTGTCGATGTCTCTTATGCTTCTTCGCTCAAAAGCTTCTCGAATAACGTGCGTTTTGCCGACCTGGTGGTTATGGCGGAGCGGCTGCACCCGATCCCATTCCGAACTCGGCCGTGAAACGCTCCAGCGCTGATGGTACTTCGTCTCAAGACGCGGGAGAGTAGGTCGCTGCCAGGTCTGCAAAACGCACGTTCAAACTCTCATCCAATCGGATGACAGTGAAATCTTCTCTCTACGTACAGGCCCGCCAACGGGATCACGGGCCGCGAAAGCGGCCCTTTCATTTGGCGGTGAGGAATATGACGCGGGGTGGAGCAGCCCGGTAGCTCGTCAGGCTCATAACCTGAAGGTCACAGGTTCAAATCCTGTCCCCGCAACCAAATACAAAAGAGCCCGCCCTCGTGCGGGCTCTTTTGTATTTTGCTGTGGCAGCCGGCGATTTTACCTGTCATCAGGGCCCCGCAAGGAGGCGGAGCCGACGCCGCGGGACAGAAAACGCAAATCCTGTCCCCGCAACCAATCAATAACGGCCCGCCAGGTTCAAACCTGGCGGGCCGTTCGCGTTCCGCTGTCATGCCGGACAGAAACTTGCCGGACAGAAACTTGAACCCATCAGCCGCCCCCAAAACCAAGCCAACAAAACCCCAGAAGAAAACATCAAAAAAGACGGTCGTATGGGTCCAAGTCGGGGCACCGTTGCCTATCCGGATCAGAACCGTTTTAGGTCGTGAACTCATAAAACGGGAGACGGTCGGCCCCGGAGGGCTCTGGTTCAATGCACCGCGAAAAGGTGACTATCCTCGAGATCGGCCCAGCGGCCTACCGGATCAGCTGTGCGCAGATCAAAGATGGCTGACAATGCGCCGTCAACGAACAGCCCGACTGCCGCCACAGATGAGCTCCACCGGATCGAAACGGGCGTGTCAGCAGGCAAGTCGGTCACTGCTTTGGCATTGAATGCGGAGATGATCCGTTTGCCCTCCTGCTTTCTCATGTCGAGCAAATAGAAGTATGCTGTTTCGTCATCTCTTTCGAATACTGCCCCGAACCGCCCTAGGTCGTCAGTCGCGGTTTCGTAGACATCGATCATAGCTGCTCCTCCTCGCAAACTTGGCCAACGCGAGCCGCCAACTTCCTCGCCCTGATCCAACTCGCCTCAATGCGCCCGTGGCGCCGCGCTTATGAGTCTGATGTAAGTTTTTGCCGACCTTCTGCGGCGGCTACATTCACGCCACGGCACTGCCGCGCGATCGCTTTCTCTCGGCGGCGGCGAGCAGGTCCACAAACACGCGCACCTTGGCAGGCCGGAACCTTGCCGGCGGAAAGACGGCGTGGATGCCGCCGGTGGGCAAGGCCCAGTCGGCAAAGACCGGCACCAGCCGCCCCTCGGCGATGTCGTCGCTGACGCTGTAGTCGGGAAACACACCCAGCCCTATGCCGGCAAGCACGCAGGCATGGGCAGCCGGGCTCTTGTCGCAGGTGATGACCGGGTTGAGTTCGGTCAGCACCTTGTCGCCATCCCTGGAAAACAGCCATTGGCCGACGCCGCGAAGCTGGGCGTTTCCGACCCAGGCCAGCGATTGCGCCTGCCGCGGGCTCACGCCCTGCGGCAGGCCTGCGGCGAACGCAGGGCTTGCCACCACGATCTGCCGTATCGTGCCCAGGCGCCGCGTCTGGTTGGAGGAATCAGCAAGCCAGCCGACGCGAATGCCGAGGTCGATCTGCTCGTCGACCAGATTGCTTACCGCGTCGTCGAAGATCACGTCGACGCGCATATGCGGATAAGTTCTCAGATAGGCGGCGATGACCGGCGCGACCATCTTCGTGCCGTAGTCGAGCGGTGCCGTCAGTCTCAACATTCCCGCCGGTTCGACGGCCGCGCGCGAAAGCTCGCCATAGGCGGCCTCCGCTTCCCGCAGAATTATCATCGCACGATCGTAGAAGAGGCGTCCCTCTTCGGTCGGCGCGACACGCCGCGTCGTGCGTCGCATGAGTGTCGCGCCCAATTCCTCCTCGAGCTTGCCAATCTGATGGCTGACCACGGCTTTGGCGACGCCAAGCCGGTCGGCCGCCGATGTGAAGGAGCCAGTCTCCATCACGGTGGTGAAGTAGACGAGTCGATTGAGGTTCAGCAGGTCAGCCACGGCGATCGCTTTTGTATGAATAGATCAGACAGTCTGTATTATTGGATGGTGTTTATCGCAAGGTCGTTGTCTGCCACATACGAGCAACAGTTTTTGACAATCCAGACCGCTCCACGCCGCGCCAAGGGATCTCCAGGCAATCATGAGCAATTCGGATGTGATTTATCTTTTCGATCCGCTCTGCGGCTGGTGCTACGGCGCCGCCCCGATGCTGGACAAATTGGCTACCAGCGGCGTGAGCGTCGAATTGCTGCCGACCGGCCTGTTTTCGGGTGCGGGCGCGAGGCCGATGGATGAAGGTTTTGCCGCTCACGCCTGGGCGAACGACCAGCGTATCGAGCGTCTGACCGGACAAGCGTTCACGCTGGCCTATCAGCACAATGTCCTCGGCATCCGTGGCAGCTTGCTGGACTCGCATGCCGCGACCCTCGGCATCAGCGCCGCCGGCCTGGAAGACCCAAGCCGCCGGTGGACCGCGCTCAAGGCAATCCAACGTGCGCGCTATGTCGACGGTCGCGATATCGTGACTGTAGAAGGCGTGGCTGCGGTGCTCGCTGGTGCTGGCATGATGGATGCCGCCGCGATCCTGAAGAGCCCGACCGAAACCTTGCTGACGTGGCACCTCGAGCTGGTCAATCGTGGCCGCGCGCTGTTCCATCGCTTGCATGCCAACGGCGTGCCTTCGCTGGCGGTCATTCGCAACGAAGCGCCTCGGCTCATCGGTTCGAACGCGCTGTTCGGCAGCTTTGACAATCTTGTCGCCCATATCGCGGCGGCGTGATCCCCAACTGACCTCCAACAAGGACTGGAAAAGAACATGGCAAACGTCGCTCTCATAGGTGCATCCGGCGCTGTCGGCTCGCGCATACTCCAGGAACTCTCCGATCGTGGCCACAGGGTCACCGGTATCGCCCGCAGCCCTGAAAAGATTGCCGCGCTGCCCGGCGTGACCGCCAAGAAGGGCGATGTCTTCGATAAGGAAGGCCTTGCCGAGTTGATCCGCGACCATGATGCAGTGATCAGCGCGGTGCATTTCTTGGATAGCGACCCCGATATGCTGATCGCCGCGGTGCGTGCCTCGGGCGTAAAGCGCTATCTCGTCGTGGGCGGCGCGGGCAGTCTCGAAGTCGCGCCCGGCAAGCGTCTGGTCGACACCGCCGAATTTCCTGCGATCTACAAGGCCGAGGCACAGAAGGGCGCCGACTACCTGGACAAGTTGAAGACAGTCAGCGACCTCGACTGGACGTTCCTGTCTCCGTCCGCGATGTTCGTCCCAGGTGAGCGCACCGGCAAGTTCCGCGTTGGCAAGGACACGCTTCTCGCCTCGGATAAGGGTAGCAGCATCTCCTTCGAGGACTATGCTATCGCCATGGTCGACGAGATCGAGAAGCCGACGCATGTCAGGCAGCGCTTCACCGTCGGTTATTGATTGAATTGACCGACGCGTCGCCGGCCAAGGTCGCTCGGAGCCATGCGGCGATGGCGTCGAAGTCGATCGGCTGCGTGGTATCGACGTCGAAGAGCGGCCCGCGCCGCAGCGGTTCGGCGCGCTTGGCCAGTTCGATCAATTCGGGGATATAGGCAGCGCCGGGATGTCCTGGCAGGCGCTGACCGAGCCGGGCGCCATAGCGTTCGGCCAGAACTTCGCCCGGCGCGTGGCACCAGATTTCGACCGTGTCTTCGACGCCAGCGTTGCGCAGGTGATCCTCGAGCGCTTGCCGCGGCTGGAAGCCGAACCAGGCATCGACGATGAAGGTGCTGCCGGCCGGGGCGTCGCCGACGAGCGACCAGATTGCCTGGTAGCTCGCGCGGCCGAGCGTGCGATTGAATTCGCGGTCGGCGCCGCCGAGCACTTCGAGAAACGGGTTCTTGACCGTATCGAGCGCGAGCAGCGGCCATCCCATACGATCGGCGATGCCGCGTGACACCGTGCTCTTGCCGCTGGCCGGGATGCCGTTGACGAGCACGGCGCGTCTGGCGCGGCCGGGCTGAACGGAAAGCGATGCCGGTGCCGAAAGCGCCTGGAGACTGGCGCCGATCACTCCGGCGTCGTCGCCGAGCCCCGCCGGCGCCACCGGGCACTGGTACCACGGCGCCAGCGCCGGCGCGTGGCCAAGCGCTTTGTGTGCGGCCCGGCCAAGACCGCCGCCAAGCAGCACGAGGTCGGGGTCGAACAGGGCAACGGTGGTATCGATCGCCGCGCGCAGCGGTTTTGCCCAGGCTGCCAGTATGCCGCGAGCCTGGATGTCGCCGGCGGCGTCGCGGGCAAAAAGCTGGTCGACCGAAACCTCGGGACCAAGGCCAGCCCGCGCTATGTGACGGCCGAGCGCCGTACCCGAACTGGTGGTTTCGACACAGCCGCGCCGCCCGCAAGCGCAGAGTTCGCCGTTGACGTCGACGGTGATGTGCCCCAGTTGCCCCGCCGTTGCCCGGCCGCGCATGATCCGTCGGTTCTGGACAACGGCGCCGCCAATACCGGTGCCGATGGTGAACATGGCGATGCTGTCGTGGCCCTGGCCGGCGCCAAGCGCCATCTCGGCGGCCAGCGCCATGTTGCAGTCATTGTCGACGATGACAGGCTTGCCGGTCATGCTTTCCAGCCGCTGCGCGAGCGCGACCGAAGCGAGGTTGACATAGCCGCCCGACAGCACCGCGCCGCGCCGCGCGTCGACGCGGCCGGGAACGCCGACGCCGATGGCCGCCACATCAGGCGTATCGAGAAGGCGCACCATGTCGGCGACGCGGCCAAGCACCAGCTCCGGGTCAGGCGCGCTCTTTTCGGAAAGGCGTTCGAGGATTTCACCGCTGCCCGAGATGCGGGCGGCACGCAAATTGGTGCCGCCGATATCGATCCCTATGGCCATGGACTTTTGTGGCATGACGTCCTGCACGTGTCGGCGATCAAAGATGGATATCAGGCGGCAGCCTTCTGCCGATAGCGCCCGATCACCGCCTGGATCTCTCGCAGTCGCGGCACCGCGATGGTCTTAAGCCTTTCGCGCTGAATGTCACGATCGAGCGAGATGCAGTCCTTCCACAGCGATCGGCCGGCGATGACGCCGGAGGCGCCATTTTGCATGGCGATCTCGACCTGGCCAAGGAAAGTGGCGTGGTTGACGCCGGCCGAAAGTACGGCCCACGGCACTTCGCCGGCCATTTCAGTGATGTTGGCGCAGGCTTCCGGCGTTCCGGGGTAGGGAAGCTTCAGCACCTTCGCGCCGCATTCCAGCGAAATCCTCGTACCCTCCTCGACCAGCCAGGGCGTCTTGGCCGCATAGTCCTCGGGGCTTTCCCCTTCGAGCTGATAGGTCAGGAATTCGACGACGAGCAGCAGGTCTTCTTTGCCGAAGTCGGTGATGCATTGGCGCAGAATGGCGATGTTGTGCTCGTTGGCTTCAGGCTTGTCGGCCCGCAGATACACCATGATCTTGCCGCCGGTGCCGCCCAATTCGCGCACGCGCCGCGCATCGATGCCGGGGACCAGCCGCGACAGCCGATAGCCCTCCGGCGAGACGTCGAAACCGGACGCGTCGAGACCGATGAGGAGTGCGGTATCGCGGTTCAGCACGCCGTCGTCGACAACCCTTGGCACCGCGCAGAGCGGGTCGAGCAGCACGCAGGACGCCGCGCTCGCGAGGTAGCGCGTGATGTCGGCCTTGGTGTCGCCGAGCATGTCGTTGGTGATCCTGGCCTGGTCCGCGGGGTCCGACGCCAACAAGGTGCGCATGCCGCCGCGCTGGTCGCAAGCGATGGCCACCATGGCTCCATCCTTGCCGCATATCTGCTGGTAGCCGCGCAGTTCCGCGGTGGTCATCTTGGTCATGGTTTTCTTCTGTCCGATGTTGGCGCGCCGAGGCGCTGATCCCGTGGAAATAAATGTCAGTTCGCCCGCCTGCCGGCAGGAAGAGTTGCCGCCTGATGCATCGCCGGCTGCTGGGATAAGCAGCCTGGCCGGCGCTTGGCTGGTGTCCCCAAAAGTTGCGAGTTCACCGGATTTGCGCGATAACTCGCATCGGCCTATACGGGTGTAACACGTTGCTGAAAGGAATTGCAAGCTGTCTGTTCCCTCCGTCCAGGACGCGACCGCATCGCGCACGATGCTGCACACGGTTGCCAAGTTGCACTATGTGGAGGAGATGTCGCAGGTCGACATAGCGCGGCAGCTCGGTGTCTCCACCGCGACGATTTCGCGCCTGCTGCAACGGGCGCGGGCGGAAGGTATCGTGCGCATCGAGGTGATCGACCTGGCGACGCCGGAGGATATTACCAGGCAGCTTGTCGACGGATTGAAATTGCGGGACGCCGCCGTTGTCGAGACGCCGGGGGCCGGCGCGCTGACGGCGCTTTCCGCCCCGCTAGGCGCTTTGCTCAGGCAGGCACAACTGGTGGCCGGCTCCGTGGTCGCCATCGGCTGGGGGCGCGCCGTGCGCGAGGTCATCCGAGCCGGTCTGCCGCGTATGCCGGGCGTGCTGACTGTGGCCGCTACGGGCGGCATGCAGCAGCACGCGGCGCATTTCCAGGTCAATGAATTCGTGCGGCTCGCCGCCGAAGAGTTTGGCGGGAAACCGCACTTTATCCATGCGCCCTATATGCCGTCCAGCGAACTGCGAGAGGTCTTCCTCGGAGACGCCACCATCCGCGATGCCGTCGCGCTGTGGGACAGGACCGACGTCGCGATCGTCGGCATTGGCCTGCCGCACGCCATCAACCCACCCGAGGCGAGTGCCGCCACGCCGACCGAGCAGGCGCTGGTCCATGCGGCTGGCGACGTCCTTCGCCATTATTTCGATGCGGAAGGCGCCCTGATCGCCTGGGAAGGGGAGAGCAGGATGATCGCCATGTCGCCAGCGCAGCTTCGCGCCGTACCGCTGGTGATCGGCGTCGCAGCCTCGCCGGAGAAGGCGACGGCAATCATCGGCGCCGTTCGTTCTGGGCTCATCAACACGCTGGTGACGGATACCAAGACGGCGCAGGCCATCCTCGCGGTTCTTGCAACGCGATAGCGGCGGATATGTCGACTGATGCGGCGCTGTCGGTGCGGAGAGAAGCCGTTGCGAAATCGATTGTGTCGCCGCGGAGTCGGGACGATAGTCCGCAGGAGCTCGGAGGAGCAGTCAGATGGCGTCTGGAAAAGCCGGCGTTGCGGCCCCGGAAAAACCGAGTTGCAATTTATTTCTGCAAAGTGTTACAAACTGCCGATCCGCCGTGCAGGCATGCCTGGCGCGATGGTCCCCTGACCTCGCGGAGGCGAGGAAAGTGAGCACGGGGATTGTGCCGGTCGGCTCGACCGGCTGATATTTAGACTGGAGGGCGCTTGGGAGGAGCTGCCCGCGAAAGCAAACAGGCGTTCCGGCCGTCGGCATCCTGCCCCTGAGCGGATAACGGCCATTCCAATGTCACCGAAACGGCAGAACTGCCAACAATGAGGAGGATGTCATGAAGAAGATCGTTGCCGCGCTCGCGGCGCTTGCCGTCAGCGCGACGGTGCTGATGGCGCCCGCGCAGGCGCAGGACAAAAAATACACCATTGCGCTCATTCCGGGCCTCACCACCGACGGCTTTTACATTACCATGCGCAAGGGTGCCCAAGCGGCCGCCGACGCGCTCGGCGTGAACCTGGTCTTCCAGGGTGCTCCGGACTTCAACCCGGTCACCCAAGTGCCGGTGCTCGACGCGGTCATCGCCAAGAAACCGGATGCGATCCTGATCGCGCCGACCGATAAGGTCCAGCTGGTCGAGCCGCTGCGCAAGGCCAACGACGCCGGCATTCCGGTCATAACAGTCGATACTTTCATCGGTAGCGGCGTCTACCAGACGGGTGCTGGGGATGCCGATTTCCCGCTGGCCTACATTGCCTCGGACAACGTTCTGGGCGGCGAGATCGCCGCGCGTGCGCTTGCCACCGCCGTCGGCGACAAGGGCAAGGTCTATGTGTCGAACGTCAAGCCCGGCATCTCGACCACCGACCAGCGCGAAGAAGGCTTCAAGAAGGAGATGGCCAAGCATACGGGCATCACCGTGCTGGAGACGCAATTCAATGACGATGACGCCAACAAGGCGGCCTCGCAGCTGCAGGCCGTCTTCGCGCGCAATCCCGATCTGGTCGGTGTGTTCGGGGCCAATTTGTTCTCCGCGCTGGGTGCGGCCAACGGCGTCAAGCAGGCCGGGCAGAGCGGCACCGTCAAGGTCGTCGCCTTCGATGCACCGACCAGCATCGTCGACAACATCAACACCGGCCTGGTGGACGTGGCGATCGCCCAGCATCCCGCCGAGATCGGCTACTTCGGCGTCGTCTCGGCCTATGCCCACCTGACCGGCCATTCAATCCCGGTCACGATCGGCACCGGCTTCACGATCATGGACAAGTCCAACATCGCCGACCCGAACATCTCGAAGTATCTCTACTCCGAGTAGGTCAAGACGAGCTTGGCTCCTCCCGGTCCGCCGGGGGGAGCTCGTGCCGGGTTCCCAGAGGCGGGGCCTGTTTGAACACAGCCGCGCCGCGGAGTATTCATGACATCGACATCACCAGCCCAGTCGGCCGAGAAGCATGTCGCCCCCCAGGCCGATCATGGCGATCCGGCCAGGAGCCTGATCGGACGCATCGCCGAAGGGCGAGCCTGGTTGTTCCTTGCCGGTCTGATCATCTGCTTCGAAGCATGGTCGAGGTTCGCCTTCGGCGCGACGTTCGTGCTCAACCCTTTCAACCTGCAATCCATCGCGATCTTCGCCATAGCGCCGCTGCTGCTTGCGACCGGACAGACTTTCGTCATCATTTCTGGCGGTATCGATCTGTCGCTCGGCTTCATCATGGGCCTTGCCGCCGTCGTTGCCGCGCATGCCACCAATATGGCGGGCGCCGCCGTTCCCTTGCCGCTGGCCATGCTGGCGGGCATCCTCGCCGCGGTGATCGTCGCCGGCTTGCCCGGCATCATCAATGGCCTGCTGATCTCGCGCCTCAGGGTGCCGCCGTTCATCGGCACGCTCGGCATGTTCGGCGTCGCGCGCGGCGTTGCCTTCCTGCTTGCCGGCGGCACGACGGTGCCGGTGCAGAATTCCTGGTTCGCGCTGCTCGGCAACGGCAAGTTCCATGGCGTGCCCTACCTGGTCATGATCGCCGCCGTCTTCGTCGTCGTGATGCATTATCTGCTCAGCCAGACGCGGTTCGGCCAGCACAATTATGCCATCGGCGCCAATGTGCAGGCGGCGCGGCGCGCCGGCATCGATATCAGGGGCCACATATTGCGGCTCTATGTGCTGTCGGCGATGTGCGCCGGTCTTGGCGGGGCGCTCTACGCGGCGCGCTTCACCGCCGGTGCGGCGCAAGCCGGCGAGCCACTGCTGCTCGACAGCGTCGCGGCGGTCGTCATCGGCGGCGCCAGCCTGTTCGGTGGCTCCGGCACCATCCTGGGCACGGTCGCCGGCGCGCTGGTGATCGCGGTCATCCAGTACGGGCTGGTCTTCGTCAATGTCGAGCCGTTCTGGCAGTTCATCGCCGTCGGCGTCGTCATCATCATTTCCGTGCTCATAGACCAGGCGCAGCGCCGGTTCAGTGGAGGCCGCCAGGATGAATAGCACCGACCAGAACACCCCCTTGCTCGAGGTCCGCAACCTGTCCAAGCATTTCGGCGCCGTGCGCGCGCTCAACGATTTCTCCATGGCCGTGCGGCCAGGCGAAGTGGTGGCGCTGGCCGGCGATAATGGCGCAGGCAAGACGACGCTGATCAAGGCGATCTCGGGCGTGTTCCAGCCGACAGGCGGCGAAATCCTGCTCGGCGGCCAGCAGGTGGCATTCGCGACGCCGCAGGAGGCGCGCGAAAAGGGCATCGAGACGATCTATCAGGATCTGGCTCTCGCCGACAATCTGTCGATCGGCGCCAACATTTTCCTTGGCCGCGAACCGATGTGCAAGGCGTTCGGCTTCCTGCCGGTGCTCGACCGCAAGGCCATGGCCGAGGCGGCCAGGGAGACGATGAAGCGACTGGATTTCCACGTCAGCCGGATGAACGCCCCGGTCAGCAATTTCTCCGGCGGCCAGCGCCAGGCCGTCGCCATCGGCCGTGCCGTCTACTGGGATGCGCAGATCCTCATCATGGACGAACCGACCGCGGCACTTGGCGTGCCGGAACAGCGCAAGGTGATCTCGCTCATCCACCAGCTCAAGGCGCAGGGACGCGGCGTGATCTTCATCTCGCACAATCTGCAGGATATCTTCGCGGTCTCGGACCGCATCGTCGTGCTGCGCCGCGGCGTCCAGGCCGGCGAGCGCAAGATTTCCGAGACCAACCATGACGAGGTCGTCAGGTTGATGGTTGGGGGGTAGGCCGTCCTGTCGGCATGATCTTGTTCGAAGACCGGATCATGGTCTGTTCCTGTTCAGTCTAGGCGCAGCCGCGACCAGTGCCTTGCCGATGGCCGATCGCGGCGCGTCGATAACGGTTCGGGCATCGCCGCTCTCGGCAATCCGCCCGGCATCGAGAAGGATGACGCGGTGGGCGACCGCCCGGACGACGCCAAGATCATGCGAAATGAAGAGATAGGCGATCCGTTCCTCGCGCTGCAGGTCGAGCAGGAGATCGAGGATCTGGCTGCGCACCGAGACGTCGAGCGCCGACACCGCTTCGTCAAGCACGATCAGCGGCGGCTTCGTGGCGATGGCGCGGGCAATCGCCACACGCTGCCGCTGACCGCCGGAGATTTCATGGATTGCGCGGGGCGCGAGATCGGCCGCCAGGCCGACCCGCTCCAGCAGGGCAGCGATGCGGCGCGGGCGCTCCGAGCGCGGGGCGACGCCATGAATGCGCAAGGGATCATCGAGGACGCGCGCCACCGTGGCGCGCGGATTGAAGGCGGCCAGCGGATCCTGGAACACCATTTGCAGGCGCGCGCGACGGGCTCGAAGTGCCGAGCCGCCCAGAGCCAGGAAATCATCGCCTTCGAATTCAATGCGTCCGCCATCCGGCTCGATCAGGCGCAGCGCCAGCCGCGCGATGGTCGACTTGCCGCTGCCGGAAGGGCCTGCCAGCGCCAGCGTTTCGCCGGGCTCGATATGAAAGGAGACATCGTCCACCGCAGCAAGGGTCGTGCCGCCGCGACTATAGCGTTTGGTGAGATTGGACACTGTCAGCAGGCTCATGCATTCAGCCTGCTTCGGTGCAGCAGCGGCTCGGCGTCGAGGCCGATATGGGCGTCGAGCAGCGCGCGGGTATAGGCTTGCGTCGGGGCTTCGACAATCTGCTCGGTCTTGCCAAACTCCACGACCTGGCCGTGGCGGAACACAGCGATGCGTGCGGCAAGCTCGGCGGCGAGCGCAATGTCATGGCTGATAAACAGCAGCGTCATGCCGTCCTCGGCCACAAGCCGTCGAATCAAATCGACGATCTCGGCCTGCACGATGGTGTCGAGCGCGCTGGTCGCCTCGTCGGCGATCAGCAGTTTCGGCCCGGCGGCAATCGCGGCGGCAATCGCCACGCGCTGCTTCTGGCCGCCGGAAAGCTGATGCGGGAAGGCACGCAGGGCGGAATCGGGGTCGGGCAAGCGGACGCGTTCGAGAAGGGTTTTGGCTTTGGCAAAGGACCGGTGCCAGTCAAGGTTGAGATGGGTGCGCAACACCTCGGCAATCTGCTTGCCCACGGTCATCACCGGGTCGAGGCTGGCTGATGGGTCCTGGAACACGAAGCCGATATCGCGGCCGCCGAGGGGGATATTGTCATGAAGCAGGAAAGGTTCGCGTTCCGGCTCGAGGGAATGCGACATTTGAATTTTCGAGGTCTGCCAGTCGATACTCCCCTCAATCCTGGCGCTCGCCGGCAACAATCCCGCGATCGCCAGCGCCAGCGTGCTCTTGCCCGAACCGCTTTCACCGATGATGGCCAGCCGTTCGCCTGCCTGGATATCGAGAATAATGTTCTTCAGCGCGGCGACCTCGGTGCCATCACGGCGGTAGGTCACCGTCAAATCTCGGATCGACGCCAATACCGTCACGACAGGCCCCCGCGTACCGCCGTCGTTTCGACGATGCCTTCGCCGGCGAGATAGACGCCGAGCACAGTCAGCACCAGCGCAATGCCCGGGACGATCGAGAGGAACGGGGCGGTGCGCAAGACAGCGCGACCTTCCGCGATCATGCCACCCCAGGTAACCCGGTTGGGGTCGCCAAGACCAAGAAAAGACAGGGCTGCTTCGGTGAGGATCGCGGCGGCGACGATCACCGATGACATCCCCAACATCGGCGGCAAGGCATTGGGCAGCACCTCGCGAAAGGCGATTTCCAGGGGATGCATGCCAATGACACGGGCACTGGCGACATAGTCGCGTTCGCGAATGGAGAGGACTTCCGCGCGGGCGACCCGCGCCGGTCCCGTCCAGGTGCCGAGCGCTATTGCCATGACGACGACGCCGAGCGAGGGCCCAACCACGCTGACGAAGGCCAGCGCCAGCAGGAAGCCCGGCACGGTTTGGAAAGCGTCAGTGATGCGCATCAGCACCTCGTCGATCAGGCCGCCGGCGAAACCGGCCAGCGTGCCGATCACCGCGCCGACGGCGAGTGCCGCGGCCGCAGCGGCCAGACCGACCGCCAGCGACGTACGGGCGCCGTGGAACAGCTCGGCCAACACGTCGCGGCCGAGCCGGTCGGTGCCGAGCGGCAGCGACCAATCCCGGAAGGGCGGCAGCAGCGCCGCGCCGGCAATGGCTTGCGGGTCCCCGGGAAACAGCAGCGAGGCCGACAGCGCCATGGCGAAAAGCGCCGCCAGGATGATGGCACCGGCGACCGCCTCGGGCGTGCGCAGAAAGCGGCGCAGACGGCTCATGCACCGGCCCCGCTGGCGCCGACGCGCGGGTCAAGGAAGGCATAGGCAATGTCGACGACAAGATTGATGACGATGACCAGGACGGCGCTGGTAAGAATGATGCCGAGCAGCAGCGGCGTGTCGCGCGCGGCCACCGCTTCCTGCGCCAGCCGGCCGAGGCCCGGCACCGCAAAGACGCTCTCGATGACGACGCTGCCGCCGAGCATCTGCGCCGACTGCAGGCCGAGCATGGTGACCAGCGGCAGCAGCGCATTGCGGGCGACATGAGCGAGCACGATGCGGCGGCGCGATAACCCCCTGGCGTGGGCGGCCAGCACAAAATCCTGGCGCCAGGCCTCGGCCATGCCGGCGCGCATCATGCGCAGATAGAGCGCCAGATAGATGAAACCGAGTGCGCAAACCGGCAGCACCAGATGGACGGCGATGTCGGCGGCGCGGTCGAGGCCGGTCTTGTCCGAGGCCAGGGTTTCGACGCCACCGATCGGCAGCCAGCGCAGGTCGACGGCGAAGATCACGATCAGCACCAGGCCGAGCCAGAAGCCGGGCACTGCGTAGAGCGCCAGCGAGGCGACGGAGAGAAAACGGTCGCGGAAGCTGCCTGGCCTGGCGCCGGCATAGATGCCGAGCGCCGAGCCGAGGCCAAAGGAGAGCGCGGTGGCGCTGACCATCAGGAAGAGCGTGGTCGGCAGTCGCTCGAGGATGACATCGCGGATCGGTCGGGAAAAAGTGACGGACCGGCCGAGATCGAGATGCAGCAGTGCCCAGAGGTAGTTGGCGAGCCGCGTCAGCTCCGACTGATCGAGACCCCAGCGGTGGCGCAACAGCTCGATCATGCCGGCGTCGCCGCCGGTCGAGACGATGTAGGCGTCGACCGCATCGCCGGGCGCTGCTTCGAGCAGCACGAAGGTGCCGATGACGACGATCAAGAGTACGAAGATGCTGCCGACGAGGCGACGGCGCAGGAGGACGAGGGCGCGATTCATGCGGACCTCGAATGCGCGATAAAGGACATAAGGAAATGTCGAGCCCAGGGGCCCCCTTCTGTCCTGCCGGACATCTCCCCCTCAAGGAGGTAGATTGGCTGCTGCCGATGTTTTTCCTCGCGAACTCTCATCCGCGCAAGTCTGTCACGATTCCAGATACGTGTCCGCCCAGTTCGACACCGCCCAGCGCGGGTTGTTGGCGATGTTGCCGACCTTGTCACTGGCGACGCTGATAAAGCTCCATTCGGCGACGTTGATCAGCGGCAGGTCGGCCGCGACCTGCTTCTGAAACTCCTTGTAGAGGTCGGTGCGCGCCGTGGTGTCGAGCGTCTCGGAGGCCTTGGTGATCAGGGCGTCGAGCGCGTCATTCTTGTAGCCACCCTGGTTGGAGAACGGCACGCCATCGGGAATGCCGCTCTGCACCAGGATGGTGGTCGAGATCGCCGGGTCGCCGCGGAAAACCGGCGGGCCGACCGCGAGGTCGAAGGCGTGGTCGGTATAGACCGCCTTGATGTGGGCGGCCGAGTCGTTGTTGACCAGCTGCGCGTCGATGCCTATTGCCGCGAGCGCCTGGCGCAGGTAGTCGCCGAACTGTTTCGTCTCGTTGAAATAGGGGGCAGGCAAGAGCCTGAGCGAGAAGCGGTTGCCGTCGGCGCCTTTCTTATAACCGGCTTCGTCGAGCAGCGCGTTGGCCTTGGCGACATCGAAGGCATAGATCGGCACGTCGGCGGTGTAGAATTGCGGATCGTTCTTCGGCACCGGCCCGGTCGCCGTGGCGGCGTAGCCGAGGAACACTGTCTTGACGACGAAGTCCTTGTCGATGGCGTGCGCGATGGCCTGACGCACCTTGAGGTCGGCCAATTCCTTGCGGCGATGGTTGATCTCCACCACGAGCTGGTAGGTGAGGCCCTCATAGCCCTTGGTGATGACCTTCAGGCCGGGAACCTTGGAGATGCGGTCGAGATCGGCCAGCGGCACGGCCGAGAAAGCCGCGAGTTGGATTTCCTCGGCCTCCAGCGCGGCGGCGGCCGAGGTACGGTCGGGCAGGACCTGATAGATGATCTCGTCAAGATAGGGCTCGTCCTTGCCCCAGTAGTCGGCGTTCTTCGTCAGCCGGTAATACTGGCCGGCCTTGTACTCGCCGAACTTGAACGGACCCGTACCGATCGGTGCGTTGTTGGCAGGGTTGTCCTCGATCTTGCCGACTTCGTAGATGTGCTTCGGCACCACGCTCGACAGCGCCGGCAAGGCGTTGCGGATCAGCTGGAACGGCGTCGGCTTGGCGAATTTGAACACGGCGGTCAGATCGTCTGGTGTCTCGACCGTGCTGAGGTCCTTGAACACGGTCCGGCCGAGATTCTGCAGCGGCTTCCATATCTGCAACGCCGAGAAGGCGACGTCGGCCGAGGTGAACGGCTTGCCGTCATGCCATTTGACTCCTTCGCGCAGCTTGAAGGTCGCCGAGAGCCCGTCGGCGGCACCTTCCCAGCTCACCGCCAGCCGAGGCGCGAGCCCGTCCTTGGCCTCGAAGGAGGCTTCGGCCAGCGTCTCGACGATCTTGCTGGAGATGAAGAACACGCCGTTGGAGGCGACGATCGCCGGGTTGAGATTGCGCGGCTCGGAATCGGCGGCAATCACGAGCCGTCCGCCCTTCTTTGGCGTCTGCGTCCAGCCCAGGGCCGGCATGGCGGTGGTGGCCAGCAGCAGTGCCGACCCGGTAAGCATGGTGCGTCTGGAAATCGTGAAACCTGACATGATCGAACTCCGTCCTCTCCTCCACCCGACCCGGCGCGACCTCGAACGTCGGCGCGCGCATCGGCATTATGGGCCTTGCCGAGGGTTTCGCCAGAGACGGAATTGGCGCATCCTTGCTTGGCTTTGAAATTTCCGTCCGCTGGACCAGTTTAGCACAAGCCCAGTCAATTCGACTGGGTGGTAGGACCAGATTAGCGGATATGCGCACAAGTGACGCTTGGGTGACCACCGAACGTTGTGTTCGTGAACATTCTGGCTAGACCAGAGCGTGAAAAATAGTGCAGATTTGATCGCGAGCCGGGGATCGGATGCGAACAGCGCCGGTCCCGGGCAATTCAGGGAGAGAGTGATGAACATTGCGCCAGGCAAGAGTGCCGTCAGCAATATCCCGTTCGAGCAGGCCAGGGTCGACCGGCTGATGGATGAGGCCGGCATCGACGTGCTGCTCGCGACCTCCAAGCACAATACGCAATATCTGCTGGGCGGCTACAAGTTCATCTTCTTCGCCGCCATGGATGCGATCGGCCACAGCCGCTATTTGCCGATCGTGGTCTACGAGAAGGGCGGGCCGGATCATGCTGCCTATATCGCCAACCGCATGGAAGGCGGCGAGCACCAGAACCACCCGTTCTGGACGCCGACGCTGCATGCCGCCTGCTGGGGCACTCTCGACGCCGCCAATCTTGCCGTCGAGCATGTCAGGAAGATCGGCAAGGGCGATGCCCGCATCGGTATCGAGCCCGGTTTCCTGCCTTCGGACGCTTATGCGCTGATCCGGAAGGCATTGCCCGATGCGAAGCTGATCGATGCGACCGACATGCTGGAACGTATGCGTGCCATCAAGACCGACGCGGAGTTGGAGAAGCTTCGCATGGCCTCCGAGCTGATCACCGATTCCATGCTGGCGACCATCGCTTGGGCGCGCGAGGGCACGACCAAGGCCGAGTTGATCGAGCAGATCAGGCGCGAAGAGACCAATCGTGGTGCGCATTTCGAATATTGCCTGCTGACGCTGGGCTCCAGCCATAACCGCGCCACCTCCCCGCAAGCGTGGAAGAAGGGCGAAGTGCTGTCGATCGATTCCGGCGGCAACTATCACGGCTATATTGGCGATCTCTGCAGGATGGGCATTCTGGGCGAACCCGATGCCGAGCTCGAGGATCTGCTGGCCGAGGTCGAAACCGTGCAGCAGGCGGCGTTCTCCAAGGTGAAAGCCGGCACGCTTGGCGGCGACATGATTGCTTACGCCGAGGGTGTGCTGAAGACATCCAAGGTCGCGCCCTATACGGATTTCTTCGCCCACGGCATGGGGCTGATCACGCACGAGGCGCCGTTCCTGATGACCAACCACCCGGTGACCTATGAAGGCACCTATGCGGCCAAGCCGCTGGAGAAAAACATGGTGCTGTCCGTGGAGACCACAATGCTTCACCCGACGCGCGGCTTCATCAAGCTGGAGGATACGCTGGCGGTGACCGAGAGCGGGTACGTGATGTTTGGCGATCGGGGCCGGGGATGGAATAGGGGTGGGACGGCCTGATTTTGGAGGGCGGCGCTGCCCCTCATCCGCCCTTCGGGCACCTTCTCTTCGTAGAACGGGGAGAAGGGAGCAGCCTCAGCACTGGCAATTGGCGAAAGCGTCGATGACAGCACCTTTCTCCCCGTCAGTATACGGGGAGAAATGTCCGGCAGGACAATGAGAGGCGGCGCTGCCTCCAGCAGAATAGGTTGATCAACTGCGCGGCGGGATCAGCCTGAAATCCGGCAGTTCGCGCAGACCCAGTTCCGGCCCGGCCGGCGAATAGACGACGAACAACTGCATCGGCCCGTCGCCGGTGTTGAGCGTCGAATGGAAGCGGCTTTCCGGCACATAGATGGTGCAGCCGGGGCCGACTTTCTCGACCACCGGATTGCCCTTCTCGTCCTCCACCATCTGCTCGCCATGGCCCGAGATGACGAAGATGATCTCTTCCGCACCCGGATGGTTGTGGCGGGTATGGCCCTTGCCCGAGGGCAGGTCGACGACGCCGCCGGAAAAGCGGGTCGCGCCGTTCACTTCAGGTGCCACCGTCAAGGAGAGTTTTCCCCAATCGAAGCCGAAGGCGCTGACGTCCTTCGGGTAGACAAACACCTTGCTCTTGTCGGCCATCTCTCATTGTCCCATCTTTTTCTTGGCGGTCTTCTCACCGCCGAGCGTCACCGCCTTGAAGTCCGCCGTCTGCCTGGCGATCGCGGCTTCCGCCGGCAGCCGTTCCATCGAGCTTGCGCCATAAAAGCCGTGCAGGCCCTTGGCGTGGGAGAGGATGTAGCGGGCATCGTCGGGCATCGAGATCGGGCCGCCATGGCAAAGCAGGATGACATCCTTGCGCACTGAGCGCGCCGCCTCGGCAATGGCGTCGATGGCCACGACGCAGTCGTCGAGCGACTTGGCCGAGGTGGCGCCGATCGAGCCGCCGGTGGTCACGCCCATATGGGCGACAACGATGTCGGCGCCCGCCTTGGTCATGGCGCGCGCTTCTTCGGGGTTGAAGACATAGGGCGTGGTCAGGAGGTCGAGCTTGTGTGCCTCGGCGATCATGTCCACCTCTAGGCCGAAGCCCATGCCGGTCTCTTCGAAACTCTGTCGCATCTGGCCGTCGAACAAGCCGATGGTGGGAAAGTTCTGAACGCCGGAAAACCCCATCGTCTTCAGTTCCGCCAGCAGCAGCGGCATGATGACGAAGGGATCGGTGCCGTTGACGCCGGCCAGCACCGGCGTGTGTCTGACCACCGGCAGCACCTCATAGGCCATCTCCTTGACGATCTCGTTGGCGTTGCCATAGGCGAGCAGGCCGGCGGCCGAGCCGCGGCCAGCCATGCGGTAGCGGCCGGAATTGTAGATGATGATGAGGTCGATGCCGCCGGCCTCCTCGGCCTTGGCAGACAGACCGGTGCCGGCGCCGCCACCGACGATCGGCACGCCTTTGTCGATCATTCCCCGGAACTTCTTCAGTATGTCCTTGCGTGGTATGGTTGGCATGTCTGGGTCTCACTGTCTGGCGATGTCGAGAAAGGCCGCGACCGCCGCCTTGGCAAAGTCCGGATCGTTGATGTGCAGCGCCAGGCGGGTGACGCGGCGCGTCGCACCCGGCCTGATGGTGCGCTCAATGGCTCCGAACAGAGCTGCGTCGGCTTCCGGATCGAAGAAGGGGCCGCCTTCGATGTCGAGCGCGGAAACGCCATTTTCCGGGATCAGGAAATGCACCGGGCCTTCGCAGTGGGCGAGCCTTGTGCCGATCCATTCGCCGATCGCGCGGCATTCCCGCGCGGTCGTGCGCATCAGCGTGACGTTCGGATTGTGCTCGTAGAACAGCCGACCACGATGATGCTCCGGAATGGTCGATGGCGCCCAGAAATTGACCATGTCGAGCGCGCCGACCGAGCCGACATAGGGCAGCTTGGTGCGGGCGATGGCACCGAAACGATCCTCCGTCGCCGGCAGCACGCCGCCGAACAGCAGGTCGCAGACCTCCGTTGTGGTGATGTCGACGACACCCGACAGCAGACCGCTGTCGGCCAGCTTCTCCATGCTGCGGCCGCCAGTGCCAGTGGCATGGAAGACCATGCAATCATAAGTCGAGCGGAGGTGTTCGGCGATTGCCGTCACGCAAGGCGTGGTCACGCCGAACATGGTGAGGCCGATCGAGGCCTTGCCGTCCGCTGCAGGCGCCGGATTGACCGCCATGCCCGCTATCGCCTGGGCGGCGTTGTGCAGCACGACACGAGACAGCCGGTTGAGGCCTGCCATGTCGGTCACCGATGGCATCATGATGATGTCGGACACGTCCACATAGGGGGCCGTGTCGCCCGAGGCCAACGTCGAGACCATGAGCTTGGGCAGACCGAGCGGCAGCGCGCGCATGCCCGCTGTGATGATCGAGGTGCCTCCGCCGCCGCCAATGCCGATGATGCCCGATATGTCGTCGCGGGACCGGACAAAGCGCGTGAAGGCCTCAGCCATTGCCGCAACCGATCTGCCGCGGTCGTCGATGCCGAGCACCGCACCGCGGCCATCGGGGTGATGAGCGGCTACCTCCTCAGCCGAGACGTCGACCGGCACGGTCGCGCCTCGCGTGCCGACATCGACACGGCAGACGACGGCCCCCGTCGCGGCGATCGCATCGGCCAGGAAGGCGAGTTCCTCGCCCTTGGTGTCGGCGGTGCCCACCACATGGATGCGCTTCATCCGCGCCTCCCTCGGTTGGTTGGTTCGAAGGTGGTGATGCTCATCAGAAAGCTTTGTGCGCCGTAGAGCGTCAACGTGGCCACTCCAGGAAAAGGGCTGCCATTGCAAATTTTTGAGACGCGCGTATCGTATTGGCATGGATGTCTCACGTCAACAACCCGCAACGGACGACAACGCCGGGGAGAGGGCCGAGCGCGGACCGCGGGCGCGGACAAAGCGGCTGATGCTGGAGACGGCCACGCGACTGATGCAGGCGGGTGCCACGCCTTCCGTCAGCGAGGTCGCGGAGGCAGCCGAGGTCTCCCGGGCCACGGCCTACCGCTATTTCCCCAGCCAGGCAGCCCTGGTCCAGGCCGTCGTCGACGAGGGGCTGGGGCCAATCTTGACCTGGAAGTCCACCGCCGCCGATGCCGAGCGCCGCGTCGCCGAACTGTTCGACACGGCCATGCCGCGCATCGAGGCCTTCGAGGCGACATTCAAGGCTGCGTTGAAGCTGTCGCTCGATCAATGGGCGCGGCGCCAAGCGGGCACGCTGGGCGGAGAGCCGGCCTTCACGCGCGGCCATCGCGTCGAATTGCTGAAGGAGGCGCTCACGCCGCTCAAGGGCCGCTTGCCGCCGCGCGACGTCAAGCGGCTGGCGCAGGCGCTGTCACTGATCTTCGGCGTGGAGGTGCTGATCGTGCTCAAGGATATATGGGGGCTGGACAGCCGCCGGACGATGTCGGTGGCGCAATGGGCGGCGAGTGCGCTGGTGCGCACGGCAATCTCGGAGTCGGCTTATGGTGGTGATGGGTCTGCTTCAGGAGCGGCAGAATAGTCCCAATCTGGTTCGACCAGATTTCCCTGCATACCGCTGATCCTAGCCCAAAATAAGGTCATGGGGCAAGGCCAATGTGTATCATTGAGTAGGAAAATCATGGGAAAACAGGCAGATAAAGCTCCACTTGGACGGTAACGGCCCAGCCCTCCGTTCAAGAAAGGACTTGACGTCGCTGCAGGATTGGTAATACCAGATCAAGGAAGATAAGCGGTTCGAAAGTGAGGGCTGCGATCCATTTCCGGACAGAGCGAGGAGGCTCCGAATTCGGAAAAGCGCGACCACGGGAGGAACTACCAGGGCCGGCTCCGTCGCCGGCTCGTACGACAAGGTAGAATGCGCACAAGGGAGGAAATCATTATGCGCAAGTTAGTGACCAGCATGCTTGCTGGTATCGGCTTAACGCTTGCCTGCGGAACGTCCGTCTACGCGCAGGAAAAGTCGCTCACCATCTTCTGGGCGGAATGGGATCCGGCCAATTACCTGCAGGAACTCGGCAACGAGTACGAGAAGGAAACCGGCGTCAAGATCACGGTGGAGACCACGCCCTGGTCCGACTTCCAGACCAAGGCCTTTACCGAGTTCAACGCCCATGGCGACGCCTATGACCTGGTCGTCGGCGACTCGCAGTGGCTCGGCGCCGGCTCCACCGGCGGCCACTACGTCGACCTGACCGACTTCTTCAAGAAGCATGATCTCGGCAACGTCATGGCACCGGCGACGGTGAAATATTATGCCGAGTATCCCGGCAACAGCGGCAAATACTGGGCGATCCCGCTTGAGGGCGACGCCGTCGGCTGGTCCTATCGCAAGGATTGGTTCGAAGATCCCAAGGAAAAGGAAGCCTTCAAGGCCAAATACGGCTACGACCTCGACGTGCCGAAGGATTTCAAGGCGCTGCGCGACATCGCCGAGTTCTTCCACCGGCCGGATCAGAAGAGATACGGCATCGCCATCTACACCGACAATTCCTACGACGCGATGGCGATGGGCTTCGAGAACGCGCTGTTCTCCTATGGTGGTGAGCTGGGCGACTACACGACCTACAAGGTCGACGGTCACATCAACTCCGAGAAGGCGGTGGCCGCGCTCGATGCCTACAAGGAGCTCTACAAGTTCACGCCTCCGGGCTGGGCCAAATCGTTCTTCGTCGAGGACAACCAGGCAATCACTGAAAACCTGGCCGCGATGAGCATGAACTTCTTCGCGTTCTTCCCCTCGCTGATCAACGAGGCGTCGAACCCGAATGCCAAGAACACCGGCTTCTTCGCCAACCCTCCCGGTCCAAATGGCGATCAGTTCGCCGCACTCGGCGGGCAAGGCATCTCCGTCATCTCGTACTCGAAGAAGCAAGACGAGGCGATGAAGTTCCTCGAATGGTTCATCAAGGACGAGACCCAGAAGAAGTGGGCTGCCCTTGGCGGCTATACCTGCAGCCAGGCGGTGCTCAAGTCGCCTGAGTTCCAGAACGCCACGCCCTACAACAAGGCCTTCTACGAGACCATGTTCAAGGTGAAGGACTTCTGGGCGGTGCCGGAATATGCCGAACTGCTGCAGCAGCTCAACCAGCGCGTTTATCCCTACATGATCGGCGGCAGTGGCACCGCCAAGGAAACGCTGGACGCATTGGCTGGAGACTGGAACGCGACCTTCAAGAAATACGGCCGCGTCCAATAATCCTTCATGTCCCGCGGAGGGGGCGGTGTCGCCTCCTCCGTTTCTTTTTCTTGAACCGGGAGCAGGGTCTTGGCGACCACGATGATCACCACCCTCGACAGATCCACGCGCGCCGCGGCACGCGGCCTAAGCGATATCTCCATCCGCAATCTCTTCATCATCCCGACGGTTCTGTTCCTGATCGTCTTCAACATTTTTCCGCTGATCTACTCGCTCGGCTATTCCTTCACCGACTTCCGCGCGTCGACCAATGCGCCGGCGAATTTCGTCGGGTTGCAGAATTATCGCGACCTGCTCAACGACCCCTATGTCTGGTCGAACTTCGCCATCACGGCGAAATACGTGATTGTCTCGGTCGTCGGACAGCTGCTTGTCGGCTTCGGCGTGGCGATGCTGCTCAACCGGGACATTCCGCTCAAGGGTCTTATCACCACGCTGCTGCTGCTGCCGATGATGCTGTCGATGGCGGTGGTCGGGCTATTCTGGAAACTGCTTTACGACCCGTCATGGGGAGTTATCAACTATGCGCTCGGGCTCGGCAATTTCGAGTGGCTGGCCGATCCCAAGATGGCACTCTACGCTGTTGCGTTGACGGATATCTGGATGTGGTCGCCCTTCGTCATGCTGCTGTCGCTGGCCGGACTGTCGGCGGTGCCGAAGCATCTCTATGAGGCCGCCGCGATCGACCGCGCCGGGCCGTTCTACACCTTCTTCCGCATCACCCTGCCGCTGGTCGCGCCGATCCTGATGATCGCCGTCATCTTCCGCACCATGGAAGCCTTCAAGACCTTCGATCTCGCCTACATCCTGACCAGCCAGCCGACGGCCGAGCTGATCTCGATCCGGCTCTACAAGATGGCGTTCCAGGAATGGCAGACCGGGCGCTCCTGCGCTATGGCCTACATCGTTCTGATCATGGTGCTGGCGATCACCAACATCTACGTCAAGTATCTCAACAAGGTGAAGGAGCGCTGAGATGGCAGCCGTCCGCACTTCTTCCGAAATCACCTTCAACCGCGTCGCTATAGTCGCCGTGCTGCTGGTGACGATCATCTTCCTGGCGCCGATCTACTGGATCGCCTCGACGGCGTTCAAGCCGCGCAATCTTGCCACCACTATTCCGCCGACCGTCGTCTTCCAGCCGGAGATATCGCCGTTCGTGAAGCTGTTCACCAAGCGCTCTCAATTGCGCAGTCCGCCGTCGCCGGAAGAGTACGCGGCGGCCCCATGGTGGGAGCGGGTCGTCTTCGACGGTGGCGAAAAGATCGTGCGCGACGGCAAGGGCCAGGTGCAGTGGTCGGGCTATCCGAGCCGCTTCCTGAACTCGCTGATCATCGCCATCACCTCGACAGTGCTGGCCGTCGGCATGGGCACGTTCACCGCCTATGGCTTCTCGCGCTTCAGGGTGAAGGGGGAGGCGGACCTGCTCTTCTTCATCCTGTCGACACGCATGCTGCCACCGGTGGTGGTCGCGATCCCGATGTTCCTGATGTACCGCGCGGTCGGCCTCAACGATACCCACATCGGGCTAATCATTCTCTACACCGCCTTCAACCTGTCCTTTTCGGTGTGGCTGATGAAGGGTTTCATGGATGAAATCCCGAAGGAATATGAGGAGGCGGCACTGGTCGACGGCTACACACGCATGGAAGCCTTCTTCAAGATCGTGCTGCCGGAGGCCGCCACCGGTATCGCCGCCACCGCCGTCTTCTGCTTCATCACGGCGTGGAACGAATACGCCTTCGCGCTGATCATGACCAACCGCCGCGCCCAGACCGCGCCGCCGTTCATCCCGAGCCAGGTCGGCTCGGGCCTGCCGGACTGGACGGTGATAGCCGCCGGCACCTTCCTGTTCCTGCTGCCGGTCGCCATCTTCACCTTCCTGCTCCGCAACCATCTGCTGCGCGGCATGTCCTTCGGAGCGATCCGCAAATGAGCTTTCGCGCCATCAATCAGAAATATCTGGAACCGGGTTCGCAGATACTCATGGTGCTCGGCATCGTGGCCCTCTGCCAGCCCTGGAACATGACCCTGCACACCTACGGCCTGACCATCATCCTGATCGGGCTGATCGGTTTCAACATCACCTCGAAGATCGCGCCCGAGGAACAGGCCGGCACCGGTCATGCCGCGGACGCGCGAAATCCGGGAGCACAGCATTGACCCAGATCGAGCTTCGCGGCGTCCAGAAATTCTTCGGTGCCGTCCAGGTCATCAAGGACCTCAACCTCAAGATCGCGGACAATGAGTTCATCGTGCTGCTCGGCCAGTCCGGTTGCGGCAAGACGACGACGTTGCGCGCCATCGCCGGACTGGAAACCATCGACGAGGGCGACATCCTCATCGACGGCAAGCCGGTCCAGCATCTGAAGGCCGCCGACCGCGACATCGCCATGGTGTTCCAGTCATTCTCGCTCTACCCGCATATGAGCGTATACGAGAACATCGCCTTTCCCTTGCGCGCCACGCGCAAGAGCAAAAGCGAGATCGACCAGGAAGTGCGCTCGGTCGCCAAGACGCTGCAGATAATGGATTTGCTGGCGAAGAAGCCGTCGGCGCTTTCGGGCGGCGACATGCAGCGCGTCGCGATCGGGCGGGCGCTGGTGCGGCGGCCGAAGGCGATGCTCATGGATGAGCCGATCGGCGCGCTCGACGCCAAATTGCGCGAGGAGATGCGGGCCGAGATCAAGCGGCTGCATATCAAGCAGGGCTCGACCACCATCTATGTCACGCACGACCAGATCGAGGCCATGAGCCTCGCCGATCGTATCGTCATCATGCATGAGGGCGTGCTGCAGCAAGTGGGAACGCCCGACGAGGTCTATTCGCGGCCGGCCAATCTGTTCGTGGCCCAATTCGTCGGCAGTCCGGTGATGAATGTCGCCGACGCGGCGGTTGCCGAAACACCGTCATCGGCTTCAGTTACGGTTGGTGGAGCGGCTTCCGGCTTTGAGTTTCCGCGGGCGCTGCTGTCGAAACTCAACGGCCACGCCAGCGGCCAACTCGCACTCGGCATCCGGCCGGAAGGCGTCCTCATTCGCCGTGACGCGGCCGATGGCTTCATGGCCGTCGAGACGCAGATCGTGGAACCGCTCGGCTCCTTCGACATCGTCGACCTCAAGGTTGGCTCTAAAATGCTGCGGGCCCGCACGAAGAGCGGCTTCGTTGCCGGACCGGGCGAGAAGGTGTTTGCCCGAATCGATCCGACCCAGGCGCATTTCTTCGACAAGGCAAGCGGCAAGTCGCTTGAGGTGAGGCTCTGATGGCCCATATCCAGCTCAAGAACATCTCCAAGAGCTTCGGCAACCACACGGCCTTGACCGGGCTCGACCTCGACATCGCCGATGGCGAATTCTTTGTCCTGCTCGGCGAGACGGGCGCCGGCAAGACGACGACGCTGCGGCTGATTGCCGGCCTGGAGAAGCCGAGCGAGGGGCAGGTCTTCATCGACGGCGTCGACGTCGCCGACTGGGGCGCGGCCGAGCGCGACGTGGCTCTGGTGCTGCAACAGTATTCGCTCTACCCGCGCTACACGGTGCGCGAAAACCTCGAATTTCCGCTGAAACCGAAGATCCGCCGGCTGCCGGATGCCGAGATCAAGGACCGCGTCGACCGCGCCGCCCGCACGCTGCGGATCGAGCATCTGCTCGACCGCAAGACCGACCGCCTGTCCGGCGGCGAGATGCAGCGCGTCTCCATCGGCCGCGCCATCGTGCGCAAGCCGCGCGTGTTCCTGATGGACGAGCCGCTGTCGGCGCTCGACGCCAAATTGCGCGAGGCGCTCCGTACCGAGTTGAAGAACTTGCAGATACAGCTTGGCGCCACCTTCCTGTTTGTGACCCACGACCAGATCGAGGCGATGTCGATGGGCGACAAGGTCGGCGTGCTCAACCATGGCCGGATCATCCAGACCGGCACGCCGCACGAGATCTACAACAACCCGCGCGACACCTATGTGGCGAGCTTCGTCGGCTCGCCGCCGATGAACCTCATCGACGGCAGGCTGGTGAACGGCCGCGCGGTGATGGCGCCATTGAATTTCGAACTGCCCTTTGCGGGGGGAGCCAAGATTTTTACGGGGGCTGGGGCGAGTGCGGCGACCGACGGTCGCCCGCTCGTCTTCGGCATCCGTCCGGAGGATGTTTATCTGGAAAGCGGCGCGCCGGTCGAGGCGCGTGTCCACGACGTCGAGAACCATGGCGTGGAAAAGATCCTGACGCTGCGGGTCGGCGATACAACTCTTCGCGCCACGGTGCCGGCCAGGACCGATGTCGCGATCGAGCAACCGGTGCGCTTTGCCTGGAATCCTGACAAGGTGGTGCTGTTCGACAAGGGCAGTGGTGTCAGCCTGCGGCACGCGTCATAGGGCGCGGCTATTTCGGCAGGTAGGTCTCGTAAGGCGTGTCGTTGATCAGCAGGATCACGCATTCCGTCTCCGAGAGGCACGCGTCGTCATGCATCTCATTGGCCTTCTGGGTCCAGTAGGATCCAGGTGGCAGTTCGACCTTGGTCGCTTCACCGCCTTCAATCTGCCAGTGCGCCCACAGACCCTGAATGACCACGGCGCGATAGTCTGCGGTGTGCGCGTGGACAGGCGCGCGCCAGTTGCCCGGGACTTTCAGCAAGGTTCCGGCAGGGCCTTTGGCCCTTTCGCCCCACAGTGGTCCCAGGCGCTGCGGCTGGTCCGGCGCCTCGGCGACGTAAGGGATCTTGCCTGCAGGGAGATAGCTGTCCTCGAGGGCAAAGGCGTGTCCGGGAATGACCGACAGGACACCAAGCGCGAGCAGTACGAAATGATTGGCCATGGGATTTCCTCCACGGGCCAGATTATCCGCCGGAAGCTGGCCTGCAATGACGCTGCGTCCAAAAGACTAGGCAATTCCTCCAGGCGGAAGGATCGCAGCGATTTGTCGTCCCGACGTCAGGACGGCTTGTCGCCGGCATCAACGTGGCGCAGATGGCTCGGCGCCACGCCCATCACCCGCTTGAAGGCGCGGCTGAAGGACGCTTCCGAATCGTAGCCCAGTTTCGCCGCCACCACCGATACTCTCATGCCATCGCGAGCCAACCATTGCCTGGCCTGGTGCATGCGCACGCGCAGCACATATTTGGCCGGCGTCTCTCCGACCACTGTGGCGAAGCGCTGGGCAAAGGCCGAGCGCGAGGCTCCCATCATCCGCGCCAGCGCCTCGACGCTCCAATCGCGATCCGGCTGCAGGTGGATGGTCGCCAGCACCTTGCCGACGTCGGGATTGCGGACGGCGGCGATCCAGCCGGTGGCATCGCCACAGCCGTTCTCGACCCAGGAGCGGATGATCGTGGCGGCCAGCACATCGGCAAGGCGGGCAAGGATCCCGCCGGAGCCGACCCGGTCCATCGTCACCTCGGAGGCCATCGCGTCGAGCAGATGCTGAATACCCGGGGCGTTCGCCATCAACTTATGTGCCTGCATGAGGGTGGGCATCATGTCGAGCAGCGGATGCGAGCCGTCGAGATTGAAATGCATGCTGCCGCAAAACAGCAAGGTCTTGGGCCCACTGCACTCGTTGGAGACGTCGTAGATGTTCTCGCACACCGGTTCGATCGTATAGCTGCCGATCGGCACCGGAGGCACGCCGGGCGCGCTGGCCAGGACATGCTCGTCGCCGCGCGGGATCAGAAGCGCGTCACCCACCGAGAGTTCGATCCACTCCCTGGCGGGTGAGAACAACCAGCAGCCCTGCTGGCCGATGAAATGAAACCGCGCCGCCCTCTGTGCGGGGAAGGAAACGGCCCAGGGCTCGCCCAACACGCAGCGGCCATAGTCGACGCCGTCGAGCCGCAATCCGCGCAGCATGTCGGTCAGAGGATCGCCAGAAGTCGACAGTGCCACTTTGGACGAATTGTAGTTCATTCCGGTGTTTCTAGCATGGGAACTCCAAGCCGTCACTCCCATGTTGCAGTGCGGCCGGATGCTGCGCTGCAGACAAACAGAAGACCGACCGCATAGCAGCCCCGGCGGCAAGGCCATGGAGCCGCGACGCTGCTGCCGTCGTAGTTCCTGCGCGGCCCAAAGCAGTCCGAATAGTCTCTCGCAACAGCCACCGCTGGCAACGGCTCGAGAACCCTTACGGTTTTCGGGCCGCTTGCGTCGTGATGGCGGCAACGAAGCGGTTGAGACTGTCCTCGATATAGACGGCCACTTCGATCGTCGGATCGAAGCTCCACCATAGCAACGAACCTTGCCAATGCGACGCCATGAGCAGGCCAACGTCTTGCGGCGGGTCGTCGATTTCGGCGAAGCAGGCCGCAAGAGCGGCGCATAGGAATGCCTTCCAGGCAGCGCCACGCGCCCTCAGAACGGGGTCGCGCAGATCCTCGCGCAAGACGAGCAGGCCTTCGGCATAGGTTTCGATGCCGCCATAGCCTTGCGATAGCGCAACCAGCAATTCGATGGCGCCAGCCGGGGTTCTTACAATGTCTGTGGCCAGCGTTCTGGTCTTGTCGTCAAGACCGTCCCAGGCATGGAGCAAGGTGCGCTGCTTCAACCGCGCTTTGTTCTTGAAGCGCTGCACCAGGGTTGCGCCTGAAAGGCCGCAGGCTTTTGCCAGACGCTCGAAGGTGAGGGCCTCCGGGCCGTGCTCGTGGATCAATCGCAATGCGGCTTCCAGCACCTGCTCGTCGGACCGGGTTTTGGGACGGGTCATCTTGACATCCTGATATAACCGAATGATCATTTATATATGATGCGGGCGGCGTGAGCCAGCTCGGATTTGATCGATGATGCTGTTTTGGGAGAGTTCAATGACGTTGCAGGGGAAAGTTGCCCTGGTTGCCGGCGGCACACGGGGTGCGGGGCGTGGCATAGCGATCGAACTCGGCGCCGCCGGCGCCACGGTCTATGTCACGGGGCGGAGCACGCGCGGGCAGCCATCGGAGTATGCCCGGCCTGAGACGATCGAGGAGACGGCGGAATTGGTTACCGCGAATGGCGGCAGGGGCATTGCCGTGCGGGTCGATCATCTCATCGCCGATGACGTACGCGGCCTGGTCGGGCGCATCCGGGCCGAACAGGGTCGGCTCGACATACTGGTCAACGATATCTGGGGCGGTGAACAACTGTTCGAATGGAACAAGCCGGTCTGGGAGCACAATCTGGAGAACGGCTTGCGGATGATGCGCCTGGCCATCGACACGCATCTGATCACCGCGCACCATGCCTTGCCGTTGATGATCGAGCGGCCGGGCGGGTTGCTTGTCGAAATCACCGACGGTACCGCCGAATACAATGCCGGGCATTATCGCCTGTCGCCCTTCTACGACCTTGCCAAGGTAGCGGTGAACCGCATGGCTTGGGCCCACGCCAAGGATCTTGCGAAACACGGCTCCACATCGGTCTCGCTGACGCCGGGCTGGATGCGTTCGGAAATGATGCTGGAGCTTTACGGCGTTGCCGAGGAAAACTGGCGCGACGCCACGGCAAAAGTGCCGCATTTCGTCATTTCCGAAACGCCGCGCTTCGTTGGCCGCGCCGTTGCCGCTTTGGCGGCGGATCCGGATCGCGAGCGCTGGAACGGGCAGTCACTGTCCAGTGGCGGGCTGGCGCAAGTCTACGGTTTCACCGATTTGGACGGTTCGCAACCCGATGCCTGGCGCTATGTTCCGGAAGTTCAGGATGCCGGCAAACCGGCTGACGCGACAGGCTACCGATAGAGCAGAATTGCTCAGGCCGAACGCCCGTCGAAGTCGAAGATCGACAAGGTGGACGGGTCGAGACCAGTGACGCAATTGATGTTGACGTAAGCGCTGCGTTCGCCTTGGCTGGTGTCCTCGGCAAATGGATGGATGCCGCAGGTTCGGCAGAAGCGGTGTGCTATTCTCGCCTCGCCGAATGTGTAGCGGCCAAGGTCATCGCCCCAGGCGACGAGCGTAAGCTTGTCTTGTGGCACGGCCCATAGCGGCGCACCCTTGCGGGCGCAGATCGAGCAATTGCAGCGCACGACGCCCTCAAGTTCGCCCTCCACCTCGAACGCAACCTTGCCGCAATGGCAGCTGCCTTTGTACAGCATCAGTATCTTCCTGTCGCTGGCAGGTGCAAAGGCACGCTGGCCGGGTTATCCCTTCGGCAGTCCCAACGGCTGCTTGCCTTAAAGACGGTCCATTCTGGCGGAGTCCGACACCAACATGCAACCAATCCGCGACCGCCTCGAAATTATCATGTCACGTCTTGCCAATCGTGTGGCCGACGAGAAGGTCTTCACGAAGCTCTATGGCGAAGCGGCGCGGGTCGCGGCTGACGCCAGCGATGCCCGCAAGAGAGTGGGCGTGACACTCGGCCCGCTCGACGGCACCATTGTCTCGATCAAGGACCTGTTCGATGTCGCCGGCGAGCCGACCACGGCCGGGTCGCTGATGCGCAGGACCGCCGCGCCGGCACAGCGCGACGCCGCCATCGTCAGCCGGCTTCGGCAAGCCGGTGCGGTCGTCATCGGCAAGACCAACATGACCGAGTTCGCCTTCACCGCGATCGGCGACAACATGCATTACGGCACGCCTGGCAATGCGACGGACGAGAGCCGCATCCCCGGCGGTTCGTCATCCGGGGCCGGTGTGTCCGTCGGGGAGGGGACGAGCGACATCTCGATCGGCTCCGACACCGGCGGCTCGATCCGCATTCCGGCGGCGCTCAATGGCGTCGTCGGCTTCAAGCCGACGGCGCGGCGCGTGCCGCTCTCCGGCGCCTTCCCGCTTTCGGGCACTTTGGACTCGGTCGGCCCGCTTGCCCGAACCGTCTCGCAATGCGCCGCCGCCGACTCGGTTATGGCCGGCGAAGTGCCGACGGAGTTGGTGGCCATTCCACTTGCCGGGCTTCGCATCGGCATTCCGCGCGGCGTTCTTTTCGGCGAGACGGAAGGCGAGCTTGCCGCCGCCTTCGAGTATTGTCTCGGCAAGATCGAACAGGCTGGCGCACGCATTACGGATCTGTCGATCGACGACATGATCGCGGATCTGCGCGCGGCCACCAAGCGCGGTTCGATCGCGGCGATGGAGGGCGCGGAAGTGCATGCTGACTGGCTGGCGACAGGCGCATCGGTGCCGGTCGACCCGCATGTCAGCGGGCCATTGTCGCGGGCGGCGCTGCTGCCGACGCCGGTCTATATCAGGGCGCTCGGCCGCCGTGCCGTGCTGGCCGCCGCCATGGATGAGCGGCTGGCATCGGTTGACGTGCTGGCGTTGCCAGCCACGCCGGTGACGGCGCCGGCCATCGCTTCCATGGCCGAGGATGCCGAGTTGCGTGACCGCACCGAAGCCCTGCTGCTGCGCAACACCCAGATCGCCAACCAGTTCGACCTTTGCGCAATCTCGTTGCCGATGCCGGGACCATCGCTGCCGATGGGGTTGATGCTCGTGGCGCGCAACGGCCATGACCGGCATCTGCTGCGGATCGCGGTGTCGGTGGAGAGGCTGCTGGGGGTTGATCGGCAGTGACTCGTAGATGACGGATCAATGCGATGAACAGTGCTTGCGTTCGCTGTCCTTGGCGGTGCGCACGATGCGGGTCGCGACCAGCCGGGGCAGGCTGTATTCCTTGCCGGCGAAGGTCTGGATGCGGTGCTCGATCGAGCCTCTGACGACGATCTTTCCGCTATAAAGCACGTCGGACTGAGCCGTTATCGCCTTGTCGGCCCGCGGCAATCCGCTGGTGTCGATCGACACGCCCTTGATGGTGCCGGTGCCAAGGTCGAGTGCGCTGCTCGACGGGCAGGGCGCCTTGAAGCAGCGTAGTCCGTTGTCGCAGTAGACATAGCTGCTCTCGGCCGCTGCGAATGACGGCGAGGTGCAGATGGACGAAGTTGCGACAATCAGAACTGCAACGCGAAGACCGGACATGGCCCGCAACGTCGCGGAGAATTGGGGCGAAACCGCGATGCTATATCCGCGCCGGAAATCGACGCCGGTAGTGATCGACCACTTCTGGATTGCGCAGATTGACAGGCAGTTTGTTGGCCAGCACCAGAAGGGCTTCGCCGGCCGCGCCGACGCCCATGCGCATCATCGATTCCTCGGTAATGCCCGCCATATGCGGGGTGACGATGACGTTGTCGAAGCCGAAATAGGGATGATTTGGCGGCAGCGGCTGCGTAGAGAAAACGTCGAGCGCGGCGCCGCCGACGCGGCGCTCCTGCAAGGCCTCAACCAGCGCGTCGTCATCGACGACCGGTCCGCGCGATACGTTGATCAGCAGTGCGTTGGGTTTCATGCGGGCGATGCGCTCGCGGCTGATCAGGCCGCGTGTCTCCTGCGTCAGCGGACAGCAGAGGACGATGATATCGCTCTGCTCGACCAGCGCGTCGATCGACAGGAAGCCGACCTTTTCCGGCGCCGGCTGCATGCTGCGTGTCGTTGCCACCACTTTGAGGTCGAAGCCGTGTGCGGCGATGTGGCCGACCGCCTGCCCGACGGCGCCGAGACCAACGATGCCGATGGTCTTGCCGGCGAGTTCGACGTTGGCATTGGCATGCTCGCGTCCGGCCAGCCAGCCCTTGGCGCGCAGGTCGCGGTCGACCCTGCGGAACTGCCGCAGCAGTGCAAGCGCGGTGAACATGACATGTTCGGCCACCGAGCGGGCATTGACCGCCGGCACGTTGGCCACGAGCACGCCGGCCGCCGCGGCCGCTTCCATCGGGATCATGTCGAGCCCGGCGCCATGGCGGATCGCGGCCCTCAGCTTCCATGCAACCTCGAACAGCGCCGGCGGCAGCGGCGCCCGCACGATGACGATGTCGGCATCCTTGGCTTCCCTCGCCAATGTGCCGGGGTCAAGCGCCGAAGCGATGATCAACTGGCCGGCGCCGGCCAGCTTGGCCGTGGCGCGCGGGTGCAGCGGATGCGTTGACAGGATCTTTGGCACGGTCTGGGTCACGGTCAGGCCCTTTCGAGTGCCGCGCCCGCGGGCGAAGCCGCCATGCCGCCCTCGATCAATCCCTTCCAATAGCTTTCCGCGCCTTGCAGATGGGCGCTCATCAGCGCCTGGGCGAGATTGCCGTCGCGGCGCAGCAGCGCCTCGTAGATCTGCACGTGCTCGGCGTGCGAGCGCACGCTGCGTTCGGGATCGTTGAAGTAGATCGGCAGGCGCTGCTCGCCCATCAGATAGTAGACGCTGCAGATATTGTGGAAGACGCTGTTCTTGGTGGCGCGCACGATCTCGAGGTGAAACTCGCGGTCCTCCTTGGCCAGACCTTCGCCAGCGGCGATGCGGTCCTCCGACGCTTTGAGGATTTCGCGCAGGCGCTCGAAATTCTCCTCGGTGGCGCGCGAGCAGGCAAGCTCGGCGGCCTTGATCTCATGGATCTTGCGCAACTCGACCGTCTCATAGATCTGCAAGGGATCAAGCGGCAGGCCGGCCCGTGCGAACAGCGCCAGCGCCTCGACGCTGGCCTGCTTGGTGTCGATGTAGATGCCTGACTTGGCGCGGCGCTCGACGATGCGCATTGCCTCGAGAATGGCGAGCGCTTCGCGGATCTGGCCGCGGCTGACGCCGAAATGCTCGGCCAATTCGCGTTCCGACGGCGTGCGGCCGCTCTCCTTGTCCGAATGGGAGAACAGATAGGCGGCGAGTTCCGCGAGAAGGTTCTTTTCTTTCATCGTCAATTGCGTTGCGCGTGCGCCTCCAGGAATCGCTCCGAAACGGTGAATCCCAATCCGGGCTTTTCCGGGATCGCTATCATACCGTCCTTGGCTTCGACAGTCTCTTCGACCAGATCGTGGATCATCGGGTTGGCGCCGAGCGAATACTCGACGGTGAAACTCGAAGGCGACGCGGCGCAGACATGCAGCCCGGCGAAGAAGCAGGGCGCGCCGGCCCACAGATGCGGTGCAAAGCGCAAATTGAAGGCGCTGGCGATGGTGCCGATCTTCATCGCTTCGCTGATGCCGCCGCAGAAGGCCGGGTCCGGCTGGAAGATGTCGGCGGCCTTGAGCACGGCGAGATCGCGGAAGGCATAGCGTGTCGCCTCGCTTTCGCCGGTGGCGATCGGAACGGCGCCGGAGGCGCGCACTTCGGCCATGCCTGCCTTGTCGTCGGCGATAACAGGCTCCTCGAACCAGGCGAGATCGAGGTCTTTGACGAGATGGATGAAGCGTTTGGCTTCCGCTACCGTGTAGGTGCCATGGGCGTCGACCATCAGCTCGACGTCGGGGCCGAGGGCCTGGCGTGCGGCGCGCACGCGGGCAGCGGAAACGTGTGCCGCCCCATCCATGGCGCCCACCCGCATCTTCAACGCCTTGAAGCCGCCTTTGGCGATGTAGGATTGCAATTGCTCGCCGATGGCATCGGCGGAGGCCCAGCCGCCCGAGGCATAGGCCTGCATGCGATCGACCTTGCGGCCGCCGAGAAGCCGCCAGACCGGTTGGCCTAGCGACTTGCCCAGGATGTCCCAGAGCGCGATGTCGACCGCGCTTATGGCGGCGACGCTCATCCCACGCCGCGCCAGTTGCGGCATGGCGTGGCCGGCATGGGCGGCACTTTGGTGGCGCACACCGTTGTAGAGCATCTCCCAGATGATGCCGATGTCGGCCGGGTCGCGGCCGATCAGCTGCGGCCCGACCTCGTGGTTCAGCATGTGGACGAGTGCGCCGTAGCTGCCGGCGCTGCCGGCTGCGTTCTTGCCTTCGCCCCAGCCGACCAGCCCGTCATCGGTTTCGACGCGCAGGATGGCGGCGTCGAAGGTCGTCACCTGGCCGAAGTCGCTGCGATGCTGCTTCGCGGCTTCGATCGGCACGCGGACCCACCAGGCCTGGACTGTCTTGATGCGCATGTTTTTCCCCAGCCCTGCCGCCGGTCGGGGCGGAAGGGCAAATTTCCCAGCGGCGGTCGACTACTTGATCAGCGGCAGCAGCGTTTCGGCGGTGATGCGCATCTGGTCGGTGTAGAATTTCTCGGTGAGCACGCTGGAGCCATGGTCCTGGATGAACTTCAGCTGCTCGGGCGAGATATCGACCGGGTGACGCTCGACCATGTCGGGATAGGGTGCTGCCGGCGTACGATCGACCGGGGCGACGAACTCATTGGTCAGTGCGCCGTCGTAGCCGACTTCTTTCAACGTGGCGACGATCCTTGGCCAGTCGATCTGGCCCAGGCCGGCGGCAAAGCGGTTGTTGTCGGCGACATGGAAGTCGAACAGACGCTTTCCGACCTGGCGGATAGCGTCATGCACGTTAAATTCCTCCATGTGGATGTGGTAGGCGTCGAGGCAGACGCCGCATTCTGGGCTGACCGCGTCAGCCAGCGCCAGCGCCTGGGCGCCGCGATTGAACAGATAGGTTTCGAAGCGGTTGAGCGGTTCGACGGCGATCTTGACGCCGACCTTCTTGGCATGAGTGAAGCATTCGCGGGTCGCGTCGACCACCCACTTCCATTCCTCTTCCTCGGTGCCGTCCGGGACCACCTTGCCGACTGTCGCCGGAACCAGCGTGATGATCTCGCCATCGAGCTCGCCGACCATCGTCAGCACATCCTTGACGTACTGCACGGAGCGTTCGCGCTGGCCCTGGTCCCTGGCGGCGAGGTTGCGTTCACCCAGCATCAAGGTCACCGCGCCCCAGCAGCGAATGCCATGCTCCTTCAGCAACGCCCGCGTCTCCTTGGTCTTGTACTGCGCTGGCTCGCCGGAAATCTCGATCGACTCATAGCCGAATTTCTTGATGCGCTTCAGCGTCGTCTCAAGCGGTTCCGCGCGCATCCAGTTGTGCGTCGAAAGATGCATGGTCTGTCCTTCCCAGATTCGTCCGTATGGTTTGCCTGCGACATGCATCGCCGTAAGACGACGCAAGGGTTCCTCCCCAAGGCATCCCCAGCCTTTTCCTGCAAACTGGTTAGACCAATTGGGCCTGAAATGAGGTCTACAGCAAATTCCTCAAGACGGCAACAACTGTGGAAGCGCGACTTTCATGGTGAATTAGTTTGTTGATTACATTGCGATATGTGCCGTTATTTCGCGCTTTGGGAGTGCCTTTTCGGCGCATTCCAAGGCTTGACCAGATTGCCTTATTTGGTCATACCAGAATGACGATGTCGGCAGAGCGTCCGACGCGATAAGACCAAAGTGACTGGCCCTGCTTTCATCAGGCGCTATGCTTGGTCATGACAAACGAGGAGGATGCCGATGCCGACGACAATGAAGGGCCCTGGACTGTTTCTGGCGCAGTTCGCGGGCGATGCCGCGCCGTTCAATTCGCTGGCGTCGATCACCAAATGGGCCGCCGGTCTCGGCTACAAGGGCGTGCAGATCCCGACCTGGGACGCGCGCCTGTTCGACCTCAAGAAGGCGGCGTCTTCCAAGGGCTATTGCGATGAGGTGAAGGGCATCTGCACTGACGCCGGGGTCGAGATCACCGAATTGTCGACGCATCTGCAGGGGCAATTGGTGGCGGTGCATCCGGCCTATGACGCCCAGATGGATGGGTTCGCGCCGCCGTCGGTGCACAACAACCCGAAGGCGAGACAGGAATGGGCTGTCGAACAGATGAAGTTCGGTGCCAAGGCATCGCGCAATCTCGGGCTGAATGTCTCGGTGTCGTTCACCGGCTCGTTGGCTTTCCCTTACCTCTATCCCTTTCCGCAGCGGCCCGCCGGACTGATCGAGGAAGCCTTCGGCGAACTCGGCAAACGCTGGAAACCGATCCTCGACGCCTATGAAGACAATGGTGTCGATGTCGGCTACGAAATCCATCCTTCGGAGGACGTGTTCGACGGGGCGACCTTCGAGATGTTCCTCGACGCGGTCGGCGGCCACAAGCGCTGCAACATCAATTACGACCCTTCGCATTTCCTGCTGCAGCAACTCGATTATCTCGAATTCATCGACATCTATCACGAGCGGATCAAGGCGTTCCACGTCAAGGACGCCGAGTTCAATCCGACTGGACGGCAGGGCGTGTACTCCGGTTACCAGAGCTGGACGAACCGCGCCGGCCGGTTCCGTTCGCTCGGCGATGGGCAAGTGGATTTCGGCGGCATCTTCTCCAAGCTTACCCAGTACAACTACGATTCCTGGGCGGTCCTGGAGTGGGAATGCTGCCTGAAGCATCCGGAGGATGGTGCCGCCGAAGGGGCGCCCTTCATCCAGCACCACATCATCCGGGTGACGGAGAAGGCATTCGACGATTTCGCCGCCGGCACCACGGACAAGAAGCTGCTGCGCGCCATGATGGGAATTTGACACGACTTCCCCTCCTCCCTCGGGGGAGGGGTATCTCACACGAGGGAGAAAAACATGGTTGGTGCATCGAAGTCGGAAACGGGAGGCGGCCCGATCCGCTACGGCATGGTCGGCGGCGGGCAGGGCGCATTCATCGGCGCGGTGCACCGGATCGCGGCCCGCATGGACAATGATTTCGTGCTGGTCGCCGGCGCCCTGTCTGCTGATCCGGCGCGTGCGAAAGCCTCGGCCGCCGAACTCGGGCTCGATCCCTCCCGCAGCTATGCGTCCTACGCCGAAATGGCCAAGGCCGAGGCGAAGCGCTCGGATGGCATCGAGGCGGTGGCCATCGTCACTCCCAACAACGTGCATGTGCCGGCGGCCAAGGCCTTCCTGGAAGCAGGCATCCACGTGATCTGCGACAAGCCGCTGGCAACGACCCTGGCCGAGGCGAAAAAGCTTGCGGCGATCGTGGAAAAAACCGGCAAGGTGTTCGTGCTCACCCACAACTACACCGCCTATCCGATGGTGCGGCAGGCGCGCGAAATGGTCGCCAAGGGCGTGCTCGGCGACATCCGCATCGTGCAGTCGGAATATCCGCAAGACTGGCTGACCGAGGACCTCGCCGCCACCGGCCAGAAGCAGGCAGCGTGGCGTTCAGACCCCAAGCAGGCGGGCGCCGGCGGTGCGCTCGGGGATATCGGCACCCATGCCTACAATCTCGCCCGCTTCGTCTCCGGGCTCGAACTCGACTCCCTGTCGGCCGATCTCGACGCCTTCGTGCCGGGCAGGCTGCTCGACGACAATGTCAACGTCATGCTGCGTTTCAAACCGACGGGAAAGACGCATCCGGCCAAGGGCATGATCTGGGCGAGCCAGGTGGCGCCCGGTCATGAGAACGGCCTGAAGCTGCGCATCTATGGTTCGAAGGGCGGGCTGGAATGGGTGCAAGCCGATCCCAACTACCTCTGGTACACGCCGTTCGGCCAGCCGAAGCAGTTGATCACCCGCAACGGCGCCGGCGCGCTGCCGGTGGCGGGCCGCGTCAGCCGCGTACCGTCAGGCCATCCCGAGGGCTACCTCGAAGGCTTCGCCAACATCTACCAGGAGGCCGCACGCGCGATCCGCGCGGCACGCAAGAAGGGTGGCAAGCCGGCAAAGGATGTCGTCTTCCCGACCATCCAGGACGGCGTCGAGGGCATGGCCTTCATCGAGGCCTGCGTGAAGTCGTCGAAGAAGAATGGGGCCTGGACCAAGCTGTAAGAGGCGCCGAGCAACGAAGGGGCGGGAACAACCAGCCGGTTGTCAACATTGGGGGAGGGCGTCGATGAAGATCGGCATGTGCATGTTCTTGTGGACGACGGCGGTATCGAAGAAGCACGAGCCGCTGCTTCGCGACATCAAGGCAACCGGCTTCGACGGTGTCGAAATCCCGATCTTCGCCGGCACGCCGGACGACTACAGGAAACTGGGCGAATTGCTCGACCGTATCGGGCTGGAGCGGACCGCCGTATCAGCCATGGGCGATCCGGGGATGAACCTGATTTCTGCCGATGCTGCAACGCGCAAGGCCGGTATCGACTACATGAAATGGGCCATCGATTGCGCCGATGCGCTTGGCGCCCGCACGCTGAGCGGACCGCTGCATTCGACGCTCGGCGCTTTTTCCGGGTCCGGACCGACCGCCGCCGAAAAGAAGCGCTCGATCGCCTCGCAGCGTGCCATCGGCGACCATGCCGGCAAGCGCAACGTCACCATCGGGCTGGAGGCGCTGAACCGCTTCGAATGCTATCTTCTCAACACCATGGCAGACCTATCGGAGCATATCGATGCCATCGACCGGCCGCACATCAAGGCAATGTACGACACGTTCCACGCCAATATCGAGGAAGCGGACCCGATCGGCGCCTATACGAAGCATCGCGGCAATGTCGTGCATATCCACATATCGGAGAACGATCGCGGCGTGCCCGGGCGTGGCAACATTCCGTGGAAGGAGACCTTTTCCGCCATCCGCAAGAGCGGTTATGACAACTGGCTGACGATCGAAGCGTTCGGCCGCTCGCTGAAGGATCTGGCGGCGGCGACCAAGGTGTGGCGGGATTTTTCCGAGACGCCGGAAGCCGTCTATCGTGACGGGTACAGGCATATCAAGAACGGCTGGAGGAACGCGGGATAAGAAGCCGATCTCGCTGCGTCAGCGATCCTTCGCGCCCCCGCTATCCCGCCGGCCTCTAGTAAGTTTTACATCACAAGCTATCCCTGCTGGGCCTGGATTCTATTGTAGTCGTGGATCGTCCGGCTCAGCCGGCGGCGCAGGAAGTTGGATATGTTGTCGAAAATGAAGACGACGAGCAGGATCAGCAGCACCATGTAGAAGACGTTGGCCCAGTTGGAATTGGTACGCATCGCTTCCCACAGTTTCAGGCCGATGCCGCCGGCGCCGACGGCGCCGATGATGGTGGCGCCGCGGGTGTTGGATTCCCACTGGTAGAGCGTCTGGCTGATGAAGACCGGGATCACTTCGGGCATCACGCCGTAGCGCTGCACCAAGATGCCGTTGGCGCCGGTCGAGAGCACGCCTTCGCGCGGCTTGTCGTCGATGTTCTCCAGGCCTTCCGAATAGACTTTGCCGAGGGTGCCGATCTCGGTGAAGAAAATCGCTGCACTTCCCGCCAGGGGGCCGGGGCCAAAGGCGCGGGTGAAGAACAGCGCCCAGATCAGCATGTCGACCGAGCGCATGAAGTCGAAGAAGCGCTTGAGCACCTGGCTGAGCATGCCACTCGGCGTAATGTTGCGCGCCGCGAAGAAGGCAAGGGGGAAGGCGACGATGCCGCCGAGCAGCGTGCCGAGGAAGGCCATGACAATGGTCTGCAGGAGCTTCGTCCAGACGTCGCCGTGCTGCCACTGGGCGTTGTTCCAGATGTTGTCGCCGGCAAGAGCAAGGTTGGTGGTACCTGGTTTCAGCTCCGGTCCCGAGATGATCAGCGAGATCACTTCCCGCGCTGATTTGCCAAAGAAGGGCGAGCGCGTGTCGAAGACGAAGTTCGCCCAGCCGAGGAAGCGCTTGCGCACCTTGACGCGGTCGACAGTGACGCGCACCTCGCCGACGAAGCCCATCTTGGCCACCACCTCGTCGTCATGGGCGGTGATCCAGTCCGGTACCGCGTCCGTGACCACCGGCTTGCCGCTGGTCAGCGAAACAGACACGGTCTGGCCGTTGGCGACGATTGTCGCCTGCGTCTTGTCGAAGGTGACGGATTTTGCCGGACCGTCGATCAGCACGGTGAAGGTGCCGTCTGGATTCCTGACCACCCAGTCGGGATTCGGGTTGTCGCCCAGCGCGGAAAAGCGCGGGTATTTGGGCGTGATCTCCGGCTGGTCGAGACGGAATTCCGGCTGCAGATCGTAGCTGATCCATTGCGTCAGGAAGAGCGGCAGGCGCTCCCAGTGCGATTCCCGCAGCACCTGCGGCAGGCTGAAGAACCACAAGGCATAGATCAGATAGAGGAGCGTACCGACGAACAGAAGGAGCGGACCGAAGCGCTTGTATGCCGGGCGCCGGAACACCTGCGGGTGTCGGGCCTCGATCGACAGCATCTCCTCGGCGGTCATGGTCGTTTGTCCTTCCATTTGGCCATGACCTCTTCCGAAGACCGAATGCCACTTTTCGGGGTCATGGCCTAAGCCCCCATCATAAAGGCTTGTTCGCCGACCAGCTTGCGCCGAAGCCAGGCGGAAAACTGGTCGATGATGAAGATGGTTGTGAACAGGAGCAGCACCAAAGCCAGCGTCTTGGCGCCGAAGCCGCGTGAGATGGAAAGCTTCAGCTCCTCGCCGATGCCACCGCCGCCCACGGCGCCGATGATGGTCGAGACGCGGACGTTGATCTCCACGCGCAGCAGCGTGTACGACATGAAGTTGGGCAACACCTGCGGCAGGCCGGCAAAGCGAACCCGCTCGAACCAGTTGGCGCCGACCGCGCGCAGGCCTTCCTCGGCTCGCATGTCGATGTTCTCGTTGATCTCGTAGAACAGCTTGCCGAGCGCGCCGATGGAATGCAGGCCGATGGCGATGACGGCGGCGATCGGACCGGTCGAGACGATGGCCGCGAACAGGCCTGCGATGACGATTTCGGGAAAGGCGCGCAGCAATTCCATGAAGCGCTTGACCACCAGCCTCAGTGCCGGATGGGGTGTCAGGTTGCGCGCCGCGGTGAAGGAAAATGGCACCGCGAAGACAAAGCCGATGAAGGTCGAGACCAGCGCGACGTTGACTGTGGTCAGCATCAGTTCGAAATATTCGGGGATGTAGAAATCGCCCCAGACGTGGACGCGGCCAAGCGGGAAGTTGAATTCCTGGGTGCCGGTGTCGTGCGGCGAGGCGATATCGAACAGCGCCCGCCAGACGTCGTTCCAGTCCTTGGGGACCAGCCAGCTCAGGAAATCCAGAATATGCGGCAGCCGGTCGAAGAAGTGCCCTGCGTTGGCTTCGTCGGCGAACCACATGCTGGCGAACATGGCGGCGAGCAGCAGGCCGACGCCGAGCACGGTATATAACCGGCGCAGCGACGTCTGGCGTCGCCAGGCAGCGGCCATCTGGTGGGTGTCGCCGGAGGGGGCTGTCACGGAAAGGGTCATGATGGGAGATGCAAAAAGGGCGGTACTTCAGGTACCGCCCTTTTGCAATTTCGCCGTTAGCCGCCGATAGCTGCCTTACGGGCTTCGACGATGACGCTGTAGAAGTCCGGCTTCACCGGAACATAGCCGGTAAAATCGCCACCCTCGACGCCTTCGAAGCAAGCCTTGTCCTTCTTGGGCAGATCGGTGAAGAAGGTGGTCAGCTTGGCGGTCATGTCGTCGCCGATCGCGGTGCGCACGACAAGCGGGCCGTTCGGGATCAGGCCCGAGCGCCAGACTTCGACGAAGTCGTTGGGGTCGACGGCGCCCTTGGCGACTTCCTTGTGGAAGGTGCCGGAGGTGTAGCCGTTCTTGAAGTCGCCGATGCCCGAGGAATCGTCGACCGCGACGTCGACCTTGCCATCACGCACGGCCAGGACGTTGTTTTCGTGGCCGCCATTGAACTGGGTCGAAGCGAAGAAGGTTTCGTTCGAGGCACCGGTGTCCTTCGGAATCTGGGTCAGCGGGATCAGATAGCCGGAGGTCGAATCCGGATCGGCATAGCCGAGCTTCTTGCCCTTGGCCGACTTGATGTCGGTGATCCCCGACGTCTTCAGCGCCAGCCCGATCGAATAGTAGCCGGTGGAGCCGTCGGTCTGCTTGGTGGTGAGGATCGGGGTAACCGCCTTCGGATCCTTGAGATAGACGCTGGCGTAGCCGGAAGCGCCGAGTTCGGCGAAGTCGAGCGTCCCGCCGAGCAGGCCCTGGATGACGCCGTCATAGTCGGCGGCGGGGAACAGCGAGACCTTCTCGAAGCCAAACTCTGCCTTCAGGTGATCGGCCAGGCACTGGTAGTTGCGCAGCCGGTCGGTTTCGTTTTCACCGCCGAGAATGCCGACGCGAAATTCTTTCATGTCGGCGGCATGGGCCATGCTGGTGGCCATGGCGAGCACCGAAACGGCGCTGAAAACCATCTTCCTGAACATCTGTTATCTCTCCTGTAGGTTCCGGCCCCGCGCCGGCAGCGTTCTTGATCTTGACAAGTGCCCTTGACGCGGGCGGACGATCCAGGCTGCTCACTTTTGGCCCGTAATGGGCTCAGTATCCCGGGAATGCGGGTTCGAGCGGTCCGGCGGATGCGGCGATCTTCTGCTTGAAGGCAACACTGGTGGAGGTGATGACCTCCGATATCTCGCCGCCATTGCTGTCGGCGCCATAGACAAGACGCACGGCTTGGCGGTCGAGCTCTTCGGGCGGGCCGTCGAAGACGACCTTGCCGGCGGCCATGCCAATGATGCGGTTGCAATAGGTGCGGGCGGTATCGAGCGTATGCAGATTGGTGACAACGGTGATGCCTTCGCGCAGGTTGATGTCCTGCAGCGAATCCATCACCACCTTGGCGTTGAGCGGGTCGAGCGAGGCGATCGGCTCGTCGGCGAGGATCACCCTGGGCTGCTGCATCATGGCGCGGGCGATTGCGACGCGCTGCTGCTGGCCGCCCGACAGCGTACCGGCGGGCTGAAGTGCGGTGCGGGCGATGTCGAGCCGCTCGAGCGCGGCGACCGCCTCGGCGCACTCGGCGCGCGAAAACATGCCTAGAAGATTGGACAGGGTCGAACGGTGGTTCAGTTTGCCGAGCAGCACGTTGGTCAGCACGTCGAGGCGCGGCACCAGGTTGAACTGCTGGAAGATCATGGCGCAGTCGCGCTGCCAGCGCCGCAGCGGCGAGCCGCGCAGCTGGGAGACCTCGGCGCCGTCAAAAAAAATCGACCCCTGGCTGGGGTCGACAAGACGGTTGATCATGCGAAGAAGAGTTGACTTGCCGGCGCCCGAACGACCGATGACGCCGACCATCTGCCCCTGCGGGATCGAGATGCTGACGTCGCTGACGGCAGTGTTCTTGCCAAATCGTCGGCTGACGCCGCGGATTTCGAGTGTGGCAGAGCTTGCTGACATGGGCTGGTTCCAGTCCGGTCCATATTGATCGTCAGGCACTCGCCTAACGCAGCCACATGAACCTGCCGTGTCGCGATGATGTCAGTTTTGTTACGCTCCACAGGGGCGACGGCTGAAGCGCGTCGCGCTTCAGGTCTTTTGTTTTTATGCATGTCGTTCTCCCGACACCGAGGTCACTTTCGGCGACATGCATTGGCGCCTGGCGGGCGATCAGCCGAGCACCAGCAATTCCTCGAAATGCTTCATGTCGCGGAATGCGCAGAAGGCGGGAGCCTTGATCTCGATCACCGGCGCCTGGCGCGCGAAAAGCGCCAGGCAATCGTCAACCCGCGCCTGCCACGCGGCGGCTCCATCGTCATCAAGGCGCTGGATCTGATAGGCGAAGGTGATGTGGAAGACGTAGGTGTCGTGATCGGGATGGCGGTAGCCGAACGGCACCGCGAGCGCATCGCGCCATTGACGCATGATGCGCACATCCTCGTCCGTCGCGCCGGCGACGGTGAGGCCGGTCGGCAGGATCTCGACCACCTTGATGTTGAATGGGCCGAAGCCCTCGAACCCTTTCAAGCGCCCCAGATAGAGGCGGGTCATGGCGTCGATGCTGGTGTCGAGCGGCACGTCCTGCGGCCAGTAAGGCAAGCGGCGGCGATATTCGATGATGCCCTGGAACAGCGTCATGTGCAGGCTGGAGACCGGCGTGAAGGCGAGGCGGTCGGCATCAGGCATCGCCAGCATCTTCTCGCGGACGGCTAACACCACCGCTTCCGAATGCGAGCCGCTGACCAGATGGCTGACGACGGTGTTGCCCGGCTCGAGGAGGAAGTTGCCTGAGGAATCGTAGCGCGTGCCAAGATGCGCCGGCGACGCCGGGTTAGAGCCGGCGAAGAATCCGGCGAGCGAGGGTTTGATGGTGTCGAGCATGGCGATCTCCTTGAAGGAGATCGCGTCCTGTCCGAGTCCTGTGTCAAGGATATGAACAAGCCGGCGATCTGGCGAAGATGTGAGGGCTATGCCCCTTTGCCCGATGCACTTTCCTCGTATTTCTCCAAAAACGCTTCGGCCGTCAGCTCCCGAAAATCGTCGAGCGCGACGCGCAGCCTTGCGTGATCCCAGTCCCACCAGGCAAGCGCCTGGTAGCGCGCGGCGGTGCGGCGGTCGAAGCGCTCGCGGATCGGTTTTGCCGGTACCCCGGCGACGATGGTGTAGGGCGCGACGTCTTTCGAGACGACCGCTCCGGCGCCAACGGCGGCGCCGTCACCGATGGTGACGCCGGGCAGGACGGTCGAGCCGTGGCCGAGCCAGGTGTCGTGGCCGATGGTGACGCGCTTGGCGCGGCGCTCAGCGAAGAATTCACTCTCATGCTCGGCGTCGTCCCAATAGTCGGAGGCGCGATAGGTGAAGTGGTGGAGCGTCGGCCGCCAGGTCGGGTGGTTGGTGGCGTTGAGGCGCACGCTGGCGGCGATGTTGGCAAACTTGCCGATCGTCGCGCACCAGACCGCGCAGTCCTGCATCATGTAGGAATAGTCGCCGAGCTCGCTTTCCGAAACCCGGCTGCGGTCGGCGATCTCGGTCCAGCGGCCGAGTGTCGAGTTGTGCACCTCCGCCGTCGGGTGAACCAGCGGCGTCTCCGATAGGTTCCTGGTCATGCGGCGAGTTTTCCCGGAGCGAAGGCGGTGACGTCGATGATGCGGTCGGCCACCGCCTCGCGCACATCCTGATCGTGGAAGATGCCGAGCAGGGCAACGTCAGCCGCCTTCTTGGCGGCGATGAGTTCGATCACCACGTCGCGGTTCGTCGCGTCGAGCGATGCGGTCGGCTCGTCGAGCAGCAGGATGGGGTGCTCGGTGATGAAGCCGCGCGCGATGTTGACACGCTGCTGCTCGCCGCCCGAGAAGGTTGCCGGCGGCAGCATCCAGAGTTTTTCCGGGAGGTTGAGCTGGGCCAGCAACGCGCGTGCCTTGGCTCGGGCCGCCTCGCGCTCCTCGCCGCGTTCAACCAGTGGCTCGGCGACGACGTCGAGAGCTGAGACGCGCGGCACGGTGCGCAGGAACTGGCTGACATAGCCGATCGTTTGCCTGCGTACGGCAAGCACGGTGCGCGGGCTGGCATGGGCGAGGTCGATCAGTCCGTCCTCGTGCCTGACGATGATCTGGCCTTCGTCGACGGCGTAGTTGCCGTAGAGCATCTTCAGGATCGAGCTCTTGCCGGCGCCGGACGGGCCGCCGAGCACGGTGCATTCACCGGCCTTGATCGAGAACGAAACGCCGGTGACGACGGGCAGTTTGATGCCGTCGCGCAGATGCATGGTAAAGCTTTTGGCAACGTCGGAGACAACGAGTGGGGTCGGCATCAGAAGGTTCTCCAATCGTCGATGGTCGGCGGGACACGCGCCATCATCACACCTGCAAAATCGAGGAAACGAGCAATTGCGTGTAGGGCGCGCGCGGGTCGTCGAGGACGCGGTCGGTGAGGCCGCTTTCGACGACGCGGCCGTCCTTCATCACCATCATGCGCTGTGACAGAAGCCGCGCCACGGCGAGGTCGTGGGTGACGACGATCGCGGCCAGGCCAAGGTCGGTGACCAGCCCGCGCAACAGGTCGAGCAGGCGTGCCTGCACCGAGACATCAAGGCCACCGGTAGGCTCATCCATGAACACCAGCCTTGGCCCGGTGACGAGATTGCGGGCGATCTGCAGCCGCTGACGCATGCCGCCGGAAAAGGTGCGCGGTTCGTCGTCGATGCGGTCTTCCTCGATCTCGACGCGTGATAGCCAGTCGACCGCCGTGGCGCGGATCTTGCCGTAGTGGCGGTCGCCGACCGCCATCAGCCGTTCACCGACATTGGCGCCGGCCGACACCGTCATGCGCAGGCCATCGGCCGGGTTCTGGTGGACAAAGCCCCAGTCGGTGCGCATCAGGAAGCGGCGCTCGGCCTCGCTCATGCGGTAGAGCTCGCGGAACTGGCCATCGCGCATGCGGTAGCTGGCGGTGCCCGACGAAGGCAAAAGCCGTGTCGACAGGCAGTTGAGCAGTGTCGTCTTGCCGGAACCGGATTCACCGACGACAGCCAGGACTTCGCCCGGCCACAGGTCGAAGGAGACGTTGTCGCAGCCAACCCGCGAGCCATAGAACTTGGAGAGCGCAGAGACGCGCAGCAGGGGTTCGTCGGTCATTGGGCCGGCTCCATTTTTCCCGCGGCAAGATCGGTTTCGGGGGCAAGGTGGCCGCGATGGCCGTCGGCGCGCCGCTTCTCGCAATAATCGGTGTCGGAGCAGACGAACATGTGGCCGCCATGGTCGTCGAGGATGACCTCGTCGAGATAGACATTCTCGGCCGCGCACAACGCGCAGGGCTGATCGAAAGTCTGCACCTCGAACGGATGATCCTCGAAGTCGAGGCTGACGACATCGGTGAAGGGCGGCACGGCGTAGATGCGCTTTTCGCGGCCGGCGCCGAACAGCTGCAGGGCCGGCGAGCGGTGCATCTTGGGATTGTCGAATTTCGGCGTCGGCGACGGGTCCATGACATAACGGCCCTCGACCTTAACCGGATAGGCATAAGAGGTGGCGATGCGGCCGTGCTTGGCGATATCCTCATAGAGCTTCACATGCATGAGGCCGTATTCCTCCAACGCATGCATTTTCCGCGTTTCGGTCTCGCGCGGCTCGAGGAAGCGCAGCGGTTCGGGGATCGGTACCTGGTAGACCAGCACCTGGCCCGCCTTGAGTGGATGCTCGGGAATGCGGTGGCGTGTCTGGATGATGGTGGCGCTGGCGGTATCGGTGGTGACCGCGACATTGGCGACCTTCTTGAAGAAGGCACGGATGGACACGGCGTTGGTGGTGTCGTCGGCGCCCTGGTCGATGACCTTCAGCACATCGTCGGGGCCGATGATCGACGCGGTGACCTGCACGCCGCCAGTGCCCCAGCCATAAGGCATCGGCATTTCGCGGGAGGCGAACGGCACCTGGTAGCCGGGGATGGCGATGCCCTTTAGGATCGCGCGGCGTATCATCCGCTTGGTCTGCTCGTCGAGATAGGCGAAATTGTAGGTGGCGATGTCTGTCGGTTGCGCAGTCATTCCGCTGCCTCCTTTTTTTCTTCCGCCTTCGCTGGATTTTCGCGAGCTTCGTACTCGGCGCGCATGCGGCGCACGAGGTCGAGTTCGGCCTGGAAGTCGACATAGTGCGGCAGCTTCAGATGCTCGACGAAGCCGGTGGCCTGGACATTGTCGGAGTGCGAGATGACGAACTCCTCGTCCTGGGCGGCGGCGACGATGTCCTCGCCGAGTTCTGAGGCACGCAGCGCCCGGTCGCAGAGCGCCATGGCCATCGCCTTGCGCTCGCTCTGGCCGAAGACGAGGCCGTAGCCGCGGGTGAATTGCGGCGGCGCCTTGGCCGAGCCCTTGAATTGGTTGACCATCTGGCATTCGGTGACGCGCACCGTGCCGAGCGGCACGGCGAAGGGCAGTGCGGGAACGTCGAGTTCCAGCTCGACCTCGCCGATGCGGATTTCGCCGACAAAGGGATGATTGCGGGCATAGCCGCGCTGGGTGGAATAGCCGAGCGCCAGCAGAAAACCCTCGTCGCCGCGCGACAGCGCCTGCAGGCGGATGTCACGCGCCATCGGGAATTCCAGCGGCTCGCGCGTGATGTCGCCGGGCACATGATCGCCAGGCATCTGGCCATCCGGTTCGATCAGGCCTTCACGGGCGAGGATCGCCGAGACGCGCGGCATCGCCTGCGCTTCCGTCTCGCGCCGCAAGGGCTCGGCGACATCGGCACCGGCGGCGAGCTCGGGGTCGAGCAGGCGGTGCGTGTAGTCGAAGGTCGGACCAAGCAACTGGCCACCGGGCAGGTCCTTGTAGGTCGCCGACACACGCCGCTCGACCAGCATGGTGCCGGTGTCGATCGGTCTGGAATAGCCGAAGCGCGGCAGCGTGGTGCGGTAGGCGCGCACCAGGAAAATCGCCTCGATCATGTCGCCGCGCGCCTGAACGATGGCCAGCGCGGCCAATTCCCTGTCATAGAGTGAGCCTTCGCTCATCACCCTGTCGACGCCGAGCGCCAGCTGTTCGACGATCTGGTCGAGGCGAAGTGCGGGCACCGAGCGGTCGCCGCGCCGGCGGTCGGCAAGCAGGCTGTGGGCGTTGGCAATGGCGGCTTCGCCACCTTTTACGGCGACATACATCTTACGCCTCCATCGTCTTGATACGCGTCGTGCGCGGCAGGCAGGCTATGCCGTCAGATGTGGCGAGGACGATGTCGACGCCGCGCGGAAAGCGCCTGATATTCTGCTTCCACTGCTCGACGAAATGGCGCGGCATCCGTGCCGGCGCGATCGTGGCGCTGGTTTCGATACCCGGGCCTTCCAGCAACAGCGGGGTCCCTGAAGTGAGATCGCCGACCTGCAGGATCAGCGTCGTCGATCGGTCGGGATAATCCTGCGTGCCCTGCGAAAAACCGTCGAGCGCCATCATCTCGGCCGGCGTGGCAACAAACGCGAAATGCGCGTCGGGCGGCGTGTTGGCCAGCGGCGCGCCCGTATGGAAACCAAGCCAGGACCCGATCGCGGCGGAGGCATGGAGGGCAGGGTCGAGCCAGAGCGGCGTGTCGTTGTCGCATAGCGCCAGTGCCACGGCGCCCGATGTCGCCGAGAGCGGAGCCGGTGGGCGGGCCAGGGCCGGCAAGGGCTGGAAGCTGCCCGGCCGCGCCATGGCATCCATGACGGCCCGAAACACGGTCTGAGCGTTGAAGACCGGATCGGCGAAACCGCCCTCGATCGATTGCGCAGCGATATCCATCAATCTTCTCCGCGAACCATGGTGAAGAAATCCACCTTCGTTGCCGCCGTCTCGGCGCGGCGTTTTTCGTGGGCAGCGGTGAGAGCCGAGCGTAAAGGCGTAATGAGCCTGGTCTCGACCTCGGTGCGGCGGGCAGGGTCCTGCCAGAGCGCGTCGGCTATTGCTCCCAGCTTCGCCTTCTGCTTGTCGCGGCCAAGCGCGTAACAATGGCCGACCTGCCCGGATGGCAGCCGGACAGTGGCACGCGTGACGGTCGCCTCGCCGACATTGAAGGGCGCGCCGCCGCCGCCGATGCGGCCACGCAGCGTGACCAGGCCCGTCTCGGGACCGCGCAGAAGTTCGGCTTGCGAAGGCAGGCCGAACTCGTTCCAGAGCCGGACGATGTCTTCGCCGCTCGATTGCGCCAACGTCGCCATGGCGGCCTTGCGCTCGGCCTGATCGCGGGCTTCCTGTCCTCGCATCGCCAATTTCCTCTTCATTAAATTTGTCTATTGATATAGACAACTATACAAATTATACCTAATACCTAGCGCGAGTCCATGACGGGTGGATGACATCTGACGGAAAGCGGGGGCAATCCATGAGCGAACGACAGCAAGCCGACAGCATCGAGCGACGCAGCGGCGTCTCACTGTGGCGCCAGATCGCCGACAGGATCCTGCAATCGATCGCTGCCGGCGATTTCGCCGAAAATGCCGCGCTGCCGCCGGAGGTGGCACTGGCCGAACACTATGGCGTCAACCGTCACACGGTGCGCAGCGCCATATCGGCGCTTGTGCAGGAAGGGGTGCTGCGGGCCGAGCAGGGACGCGGCACCTTCGTCCTGTCGCGCAAGCGGCTGTCATATCCGATTGGCGCGCGGACACGCTTTTCAACTGGCCTGCAGGGGCAGACGTCGGAACGGCACATCGTGCTGCTCGCTTCGTCGGTCGAGCCCGCCAGCCAGCGCGTGGCCGAAGGTCTTGGCCTTGCCAGGGGCGCCGAGGTGATCCGGTTGGAGACACGCGGCGAGGCTGACGGACGGCCGGTGTCGCGCGCCGCCGGATGGTTCGATGCCAGACGCTTTGTCGGGATCGACAAGGCGATGGCGCAAACCGGTTCTATCACCGCCTCGCTCGCACGTTTCGGTATCGACGATTATCTCAGGCAATCGACCGTGCTCTCGGCGCGCCATGCCGACGCCGCCGATCTCGCCGATCTCGACCTGCAGCCGGGCGCCATCGTCCTGGTCACGGTGGCGGTCAACGTCACGCCCGACGGCCAGCCAATCCAGTTTTCGGAGTCGCGTTTTCCGGCCGAGCGAGTGGAGTTGAAGCTGTCGGCGCTGTGACGCCTGGCTGTCCGATCTCGATCACGGCCTTGATCAGGCCCGACTTTTCGTGGGCCCAGCGTGCGAGATCGCCTGGCGTATCGGCCAGCGTGGTGCGGTGGGTGACAAGCTTGGACAACGGCACGGCACCATGGCGAATCGAGGCCGCGACATGGTCGAAGTCGGCGCGCAACGCATTGCGGCTGCCGATCAATGTCATTTCTCGCTTGTGGAACTCGGGATCGGAAAAGGCAATGTCGTCCTTGACGACGCTGACCAGTACCAGCGCTCCGCCATGCGCGACGTGGGCGAAGGCCGATTGCACCGATCGCGTGTTGCCGGTGGCGTCGAAGACCACGTCGAAGCCTTCGCTGCCGGTCGCATCACGCACCAGATCGGACACGGGTGCTTGCGAGCCGTCGAGAATCGAAAAGCCGAGTTCACTCACCGCGAAGACCAGTCTTTCGGTGCTCATATCGAGAAGTGTCACATCCAACCCGGCAATGCGGGCGAAGATGGCGGTGCCGAGCCCGATCGGCCCGGCTCCGATGACCAGAGTGCGGGCGCCAGGCTCGGCCCGGGCGCGCCGGACGGCATGCGCGCCGATGGCCAGGAATTCTACGGCGGCGGCGTCGGCGAGCGACAGGCCGTTGGTGGGATAGAGATTCTCAGCCGGCACCAGGATCTGTTCGCACATGGCGCCGTCGCGGTGCACGCCGAGCACTTCGATCCTGACACAGCAATTGGGCTTGCCATGCCGGCAGGCGATGCATTTGCCGCAGGAAAGATAGGGGTTGATGATGACCGGTTCGCCAAGGGCGAGGTCGACGCCTTCGCCGCGCTCGATCACTGTGCCGGAGACTTCATGGCCCATGATGCGGGGATAGGCGAGGAAAGGGTGCTTACCCTCGAAGATATGGTAGTCGGTGCCGCAGATGCCGACATGGCTGACCGCCACCAGAGCCCAGCCGGGAGGCGGCGCGCCGGGAGCCGGGTGGTCTTCGACAACAAGGTCGCCGGGCGAGCGGCAGACGACGGCTTTCATGCTTTGATCCAGTCTGTTCAAGAAATCGCCGGCCCGCGCCAGGCCGGCGATCGATTGGAATGCGTCATTTGCCGCGGCGGCGCAGTCCGTCGAAGTAGACGATGATGATGATCAGCGCGCCGGTGATGATGCGCTGCCAGAACGAGTTGACGTTGAGCAGGTTGGCGCCGTTGTTGATGGTGGCCAGGATGAAGGCGCCAAGCAGCGGCCCGTGCACGGAGCCGACCGCGCCGAACAGCGAGGTGCCGCCGATCACCGAAGAGGCGATCGCCTGCAACTCCCAGCCCTCGGCCTGGGTCGGGTTGCCGATGCCGATGCGGGCGGCGAGCAGCACGCCGACGAAGGCCGCGCACAGGCCGGAAAGCGTATAAGCCATGTAGATGGTGCGCTGGACATTGACGCCGGACAGGCGCGAGGCCTCGGCGTTGGATCCGACCGAAAAGAGATAGCGGCCCCAACGGCTGTGATGCAGGAAGACATAGGCGGGCACACCCACCAGGATCACCATCCAGAACAAATTGGGGATGCCGACAAAGGAATTGCGCGAGAAGGCGGTAAAGCTGTCGCTGTTGATGTTGATCGAGTTGCCGTTGGTCATCAAAAGGCCGATCCCGCGCAGCGAGGTCAGCGTCGCCAGCGTGATGATGAAGGGCGGCAAGCCCATCTTGACGATGCCGAAGCCATGGAAAAGGCCGATGGCGACACCGACGAGCAAGGTGATCAGGATGGCGACCGCGATCGGAACGCCGGCATTGATCAGCAGGGCGACGACGACGGTGGCGAAGCCGACCACCGCGCCGACCGACAGATCGATGCCGCCGGTGATGATGACGAAGGTCTGGCCGACCGCCATGATGGCGATCATCGAACCCTGCCGCAGAAGATTGGCGATGTTGTTGCCCGAGGCGAAGCTTGGCGCCGCCAGGGACAGGACGATCCAGAGCAGCACCAGCAGCGCCAGCAGCGTCAGCCCGAACAGGACGTTGTAGTTGCGCTTCGGTTTTTCGGCGGGGATCGCCTCGATGCTCATGTCTGTCCTCCCAGTTTTTCTTGTTTCTCGGCGAGCGCCTGCGTGAGAATGTCCTCGTGACTGGCGGTGTGGAACCCGTGCGTGGCCACCAGCTTGCCGCGCCGGAACACGTGCAGCGTGTCGGCCAGTTCGTAGACCTCCGGCAAATAGGACGATATCAGGACGATGCCGGCGCCCTTCGACAACAGTTCCCCGAACAGGCGATAGATCTCCGCCTTGGTGCCGACATCGACGCCGACCGTCGGCTCGTCGAAGATGAACAGCTTGGCGCCATGCGCCAGCCATTTGCCGATGACGATCTTCTGCTGGTTGCCGCCCGAAAGGCTCGACGCCAGCGCCCCGCGCGTCGGCGTCTTGATCCTGAGGCCGGCGATCTGACGGTCGGCCTCGGCCTTTTCTTTCGCGTTCGAGATCAACAGATTGCTGGAGATGCGCTTGTAGATCGGCAAATTGAGGTTGAGGCCGACCGGCAAATTGAGGCAGAGGCCCTGGTCGCGACGGCTTTCCGGCGCCAGCGCCATGCCGAGCTTGATGGCGTCGTGCTCGGAGTTGATCTGGACGTCCTTGCCTTCCCACAGGATCTGGCCGGCCGACTTCTTGTGACGTCCATAGAGAGAGGTGACGAACTCGCTGCGGCCGGCGCCGATCAGTCCATAGAGGCCGACGATCTCACCGGCACGCACCGTCATCGAGATGTTCTCGAAGCCTTTGCCGGACAGGTTCCTTGTTTCGACGATCGGAGCGCCAGGCGTGAAATGCTCCTTGTGGTAGACCTGTTCGATCGAGCGGTTGATCATCATCTTGACCAGCTCGGCATCATTGGTCTCTGCGATGTTGCGTGTGCCGACCAGCGTGCCATCGCGCAGTACGGAAACCCGGTCGGCGAGTTCGAAGACCTCCTCCATGCGATGGCTGATGTAGATGATCGTCACCCCTTCACCCTTCAAGCGGCGGATCAGCGTGAAGAGCTGGTCGGCCTCCTTGCGGGTGAGGTAGGCCGTGGGTTCGTCGAAGATCAGGAATTTGGTGCCGCGCACCGTGGCGCGGGCAGCGGCGATCAGCTGTTGCTGGCCGATGGTGAGATCACCCAGCACGACATGCGCCGGCAGGTCGAAGCCGAGATCGTCGATGATCGTCTGCGCTTCCCTGACCATGGCGCGCTGCTGCAGGATGCCGAAACGGGAATTTTCCTCGCCAAGGAACATGTTGGCGGCAACCGTCAGGTGACGGCACAGCACGACTTCCTGGTGCACGGCATTGATGCCGAGCGCCATAGCTTCATGCGGCGTCGCCAGGGCTGCCGGCTGCCCTTCCCAGAGGACCTCGCCAGAGGTCCGCGGCATGACGCCGGTCAGGAGTTTGATGAGGGTCGATTTGCCGGCGCCGTTCTCGCCGACGATGGCGTGGATTTCGCCTGACTTGAAGGCGAGATTGACCGGCTTCAGCGCATGGGTGCCGGGGTAGCGTTTTTCCAGCCCGCGTAGTTCGAGGATGGTCCTGCCGGGTTCCAGCACGGGGGCCGGATGCAGTTCCTGCGCCGTCGGCGTCATGGCAATCCTCCCAGATTGGCCTCGCGGTTGGCATTCGGCGAGGCTGCGGTCGTCTTTCAGGCAAAGGCCAAACGGGCTGATCGCCAAGCCGCTTTGGCGGCGGATGCTTCCGGGGCCCTGGCCCCGGAAGCGGTTTTAACGCCGGCTGCTTAGAGCTTTGGATTGAGCAACGCGTCGATCTTGGGGTCCTTCATATTGGCCTTGGTCACCAGATTGGCGCCGGTGTCCACATTGGCCTCGACCTTCTCGCCCTTCGAGGCGGCAAGCGCGGTCTTGATGCCGTCATAGCCCATCCGGTAGGGATCCTGGACGACGAGGGCGGAAATGACGCCGTCGTTGAGGAACTTGATCAGCTTCTCGTCGCTGTCGAAGCCGACCAGCGCCAGCTTGCCGCCAAGGTTGTTTTCGGCGACGGCCTGGCCGACGCCCTGCGCCATGATCAGGTTGGAGGCGAAGATGCCCTTGAGGTTCGGATTGGCGGTGATCAGGTCGGTGGCGATGTTGAGCCCGGTGGTGGCCTGGCCGTCGGCGTATTTGTCGGCGACCAGCTTCAGGCCGGGATATTTTGCCTTGAGCTGCTCGGTGAAGCCCTGCTTGCGCTGTTCGAGCGAGCCGGCGCCGGGAGCGTTGGTGATCAGGGCGACGTCACCCTCGACCTTGCCGCCATTGGCGGCGCCGATAGCGGCAGCAAGGCCGTCCGCGGCGACGCGTCCGCCCTGCACGTTGTCGGTGGTCAGGAACGAGGTGAAGGCCTTGGAGTCGGCGCCGGAGTCGATGCCTATGACCTTGACCTTGGCGGCCGCTTCATCGATCGGCTTGCCCAACGCCTTGAATTCGGTGGGCGCGATCACGATCGCGGCGGGGTTGCTGGCGACGGCGTTCTCGAGGATCGAGACCTGGCCGTTGACGTCGGTCTCGGCCTGGGCGCCGAGTTCCGGCACGTTGATGCCGAGATCCTTGCCAGCCTTGCGGGCGCCGGCCAGAACGATCTGCCAGTAGAAGGACGTGGTGTCCTTGACGATGATCGGGATGGTCACATCCGCCGCCGAAACGGGTGCGGTATGCATGACGCCGGTGAGCATCGATGCTGCCGCCAGGGCCATGACGGCGCGGCGGTTGAGAATGCTGGTCACGAATTTCATAGGATCCTCCCTAAGTCGCCCGGTGAACGTTAACGGAAGCTCCGTCCGGATAGGCGTGGCCCAAACAGAACTTTATCAATAAAAAACAGTTGCACCGTTTTGATAGTGCATCGATCCAGCCGATGCAAGCGGTGTTTGAGCCGGTTCTTCCCGACAATGACTCCCCTGGCGGCGGCTTCTCCTTTGTCGCGGTCAGGCGCTCCCGTCTCCGTTCTGTGAAGCTATGGAATATTAATTCCATAAATCAGTCAATATGGAATGTTCATTCTTCTCCGGATCGCGACATCGTGAAGGCTGGTCGCGCCCCCGTGCACATCGCCAAGATGCGCTTCAATGCAGTTCCTGCACCACCGTATAGGAACGATACCTGGCATATTCCGTCTCCGGCACGTCGATATCGAGCAGCTCGAGGTTGCGCGTCAGGTTTGCCAATTTTGCGGTACCGGTCAGCACGGTGGCAACCGCGGGTTCGTGCAAAGGAAACTGGAACGCGGCGGCGGGCAGCGGGTAGCCCCCTTCACCGGCAATCTTTTCCATGGCATCGACACGGTCGAGAACATCGCGGCTGGCGGGCTGGTAGTCGAAATGCGCGCCCTGCACCGGCCCGGTCGCCAATATGCCCGAGTTGAAAACCCCGCCAATGACAAGCGAGGTCCGTTGCGCCCGGCATAGCGGCAGCAATTCGGCTTCCGCGCTGCGGTCGAGCAAGGAATAGCGGCTGGCGAGCAGGATGCAGTCGAGCGGCGCGCGGCGCATCACGTCGAGGCAGATCTCGACTTCATTGACGCCGAGCCCGTAGGCGGAAATCGTGCCGGCCCGCTTCAGTTCCTCGAGCGCCTTGAGGCCGCCGTCCATAAACTGGCGAAAATGCAATTTGGTTTTCTCGACCCCATGCGTGTAAACGCCGATATCGTGGACAAACAGGATGTCTATCCTGTTTAGCCCAAGGCGCGCATAGCTGAACTCGACCGAGCGCATGATGCCGTCATAGGAATAGTCGTAGTCCAGCGCGAAGGGCAGCGGATCGACGTAGGAGTGGTCTGGCACCTGATCTTCGGGCACCGGGTGGAGCAGGCGGCCGACCTTGGTCGACAGCACATAGGAGTCACGCGGCTTGTAGCGCAGGAAATCGCCGAAGCGCCGTTCCGACAGGCCGAAACCGTAGAAGGGCGCGGTGTCGAAATAGCGCAGGCCCGCCTCCCAGGCGCCCTGCAGCGTTTCCATCGCCGCTTCGCGCGAACACGGCCGGTAGAGGCCGCCGATCGCGGCGCCGCCGAAACTGACTTCGGTGACCTCCAACGCGGTCTGGCCGATGCGGCGTTTTTCCATGCGCAACCTCCCTATCCCGGCCACCTGTCCGGCCGGGCAGTCTATCGGATATCAATCGAAATCAGAGCGTCGCGCCGAGATGCCAGGGCACGAATTCGTTGTCCCCGTAGCCAAAATCCTCGCTCTTGGTCTTGCGACCCGAAGCCGTCTCGACGATCAGTTCGAAGATCTCGCGGCCCATGCCGGCAATGGTCTTTTCGCCGGAGGCGATGACGCCGCAATTGACGTCCATGTCCTCCTCCATCTGGTGATACATGGTCGAGTTGGTGGCGACCTTGATCGAGGGGGTCGGCCGGCAGCCGAAGCAGGAGCCGCGGCCGGTGGTGAAGACGATGACATTGGCGCCGCCCGCGACCTGACCGGTGGCAGAGACCGGGTCGTAGCCGGGCGTGTCCATGAACACCAGCCCATTGCCGGTGACCTTCTCGGCGTAGCCGAAGACGCCGTTGAGCGGCGTCTGGCCGCCCTTGGCGACCGCGCCCAGCGACTTTTCCAGGATGGTGGTGAGGCCGCCGCGCTTGTTGCCGGGCGACGGATTGTTGTCGATCGAGGCGCCATGCTTGGCGACGTGATCCTCCCACCATTTCACGTAACCATCGAGCTTCTTGGCGACCTCGGGGCTTGCGGCGCGATAGGCGAGCAGGTGCTCGGCGCCATAGATTTCCGTCGTCTCGGAGAGGATGCCGATGCCGCCGACGCCAGCGAGGATGTCGACGGCCGCACCCAGCGCCGGATTGGCCGTGATACCCGACATGCCATCGGAGCCGCCGCATTGCAGGCCGACGACGATCTCGCTGACGGGGATCGGCTCGCGCTTCAACTGGCCGACTTCCTCGGCGATCTCGGCCAGCACGCCCATCGCCTTTTCGACCGATTTGCGCGACCCGCCGGCATCCTGGATGTTGAAGTGGCGCTTGCCGGCGGCGGCACCCTTCTGGCCGTAAAGCGTGAGCTGGTTGACCTCGCAGCCGAGCCCGACCATCAGCACGCCGCCGAAATTCGGGTGGCGGGCATAGCCGGCAAGCGTGCGGTGCAGCACCATCATGCCGTCGCCGGTGCCGCTCATGCCGCAGCCCTGGCCGTGGACGATGGGCACGAAGCCATCGATCCCGGGATATTTCGGCAAAAGGGTCCGGTTAGCGGTATCGGCGATCGAATGGCAGACGGTGGCCGAGCAATTGACGCTGGCGATGATGCCGATGAAGTTACGGGTGCCGGCGCGGCCATCGGCGCGGCGATAGCCCATGAATGTCCGGGCGCGGTCGGCCTCCGTCGCGTGCTCGGCCTCGCTTGGCGGCACCACGGGGAGGCGGCCGGCCTCGAAAACCAGATTGTGCGAATGGACATGCTCGCCCGGCGCGATGTCCTGTGTGGCGCGACCGATCGCCTGAGCGTATTTGACCACGGCTTCACCCGCGGCAATCGGCTTGATCGCCACCTTGTGGCCGGGCTCGATGACGGTGGCTGCGAGCGCGCCGCCCGGCAGCGCGGTGCCGATTTCGATGCGGCCATTGGCAACGGCGACATTGTCGGCGGGGGACAGAAGAATGGTATTCGAGACGTTCACGGGCGGTTTCCTGGGTGATCCTGGGATGCGCGGATTGACACGCGCCTGTTAAGAGTTAATGTCTTTTATCGTGAAAAAACAGTTTTGCGTCAATCGTTTTTTCACGGCGGTTCCGCCCTGGGTAAGTGGTGGCACTGTAGACGATGGAACGTCATATTGCGCTTCAAGCCGGCCGCCGCAAGCGCTGGCGTGCAACGGGTCAGGGGATGTCGAAGAGCAACAACGTCTACAAGGACGCCTTTAACCGTTGTCTGAGGCTGCTCGATGAAGCGCGCAGCCTGCCTTCGGAACCGGAGCTGGGTGCGCTGCTCGGCGTCAGCCGCACGACCGTGCGCAGCATCCTGGCGCGCATGGAAGAGACCGGGCTGATCGCCTGGAACAAGCGCGCCAAGACGGTGCTGCGCGACCCACGTTCGGATGATTTCTTTCCCGAGGAAGAGACCGACACGCTGGCCGAGATCATCGAACGGTCGTTCATGCGCAGGCTGCTGGCCGGCGGCGCCGAGGCCGGCATGCAGATCAACGAGCTCGAACTGGCGCGCGAGATCGGCGTCGGCACCACCAGCGTACGCGAGTTCCTGATCCGCTTCTCGCGCTTCGGCCTGATCGAAAAACGCCGCAACAGCCATTGGGTGCTGAAAGGCTTCACGCGGGCCTTCGCGCTGGAACTGACCGAGATCCGCGAAATGTTCGAATTGCGCTCGGCCGCCGCCTTCACCGCGCTGCCGCAGGACAGTCCGGTATGGAGCGATCTCGATCGGCTGGAAGGGGAACACCGCGTTCTGGCACGCGAGATCGCGACGCGTTTCAATGAGTTCTCGGAGCTGGACGAGCGCTTGCACCGGCTCATCCATCGTGCCTCCCGCAACCGCTTCATCGTCGATTTCTACGACGTCATCGCCATGATCTTCCATTACCACTACCAGTGGAACAAGGCGCAGGAACGCGAGCGCAACGAAGTCGCGATCGGCGAACACCTTGCCTATATCGAGGCGCTCAAGTCGCGCGATCTCGGCAAGGTCGATGCCGCCTGCCGCAAGCACCTGAAGTCGGCGCGCCAGACATTGCTGACCTCCATCCCGGAAAGCCGGCCATCCCAAAAGAACTGATCCTGCCGTGTTGCCGCAGCATGGAATTGCCGATTTTCGACCTCTGGCTGCCGTGGTAGGGATAGTCATCGATCGTTTGAGGAGGCAAATGGTGAACCGCCGCGAGAGACGCTGGAGCATGCCGGTCGCGCTTGTCGCGGGCTGTTTGCTGTTGCTCCAGTCGACACTTGGCGCGTTCGCCTTCAGCATCGGCCCTGATACCGCGCTGCTCGATGCCTTCGGCAACGTCATCTGTACCCGGGACGGCGCTACCCAGCTTCCCGCCGGCGACCAGCACCCGTCGCATCTGCCGGCCTGCTGCACACTCGGCTGCAGCATGTTTTCGCCGGCCTATACGCCGCCGCCCGATGCCGGGCTTGCGCTTGCCTCCCTTTCCTTCGAGACCGTCGCCTTCGTCTTCCCGGCGACCACGCATCTCGACTTCGCCCGCGAACGCTCCCCATCGAACCCGCGCGCGCCGCCACCGGCGGCTTGAGCCTGCTTGCTCGCGGAACCTTTCGCGAGCGTACTCATCCAAGATCAAACATTCGCGACCGGCGACGGCGCGATCATCACGTCATGGAGCAAACCATGTCCCATCCTTTCCGTATGTCGGCGGGCACTGTGTTCGGCCGAACCCTGTCTCGCTTCAAAGCCAATCTCGGCCTTGCCGCGTTGGCCTTCGCGCTTGTCTTCCTGGGCGCCCAGGCGGTCCTGGGGCATGAATTCAAGGTCGGCGATCTCGACATCGAACACCCCTGGTCGCGCGCCACGCCTGCCGGCGCCAAGGTGGCCGGCGGCTATTTCACCATCGTCAACAAGGGCAGTACACCGGACCGGCTGCTGTCGATTTCATCCGATGTCTCGGAAAAGGCCGAACTGCATCAAATGGGCGTCAAGGACGGCGTCATGACCATGCGGCCAGTGGATGGTGGCCTGGAAGTCCCGGCAGGCGGCAAGGTGGCGCTGGCGCCGGGTGGCTACCACCTGATGTTCATCGGCCTGAAGCGCCAACCCAAGCAGGGTGAAAAATTCGCCGCCACGCTGACCTTCGAGAAGGCCGGCACGGTCAATGTCGAGTTCGCCGTCGAAGGCATGGGCGAAATGGGCGGCATGGACGACCACGCCAATTGATCGCGCCGATCACAGTTTGAAATCAGAGGGACCATCATGAACAAATTTTTTTTGGCGGCCGGCGCGTTTCTCGTGCTGGGGACAAATGCCGCCTTCGCGCACATCACGCTCGAGACCCAGGAGGCGGCAGTCGGCTCGACCTACAAGGCTGTGCTGCGCGTGCCGCATGGCTGCGACGGCAAGGCGACGACGGCCGTGCGCGTGCAGATCCCGGAAGGGGTGATCGCGGTGAAGCCGATGCCGAAGCCCGGCTGGACGCTGCAGGCCAAGAAGGGCAAATATGAAAAATCCTACCAGCTCTATGGTCAGGCGGTTGCCGACGGGGTCAAGGAAGTCGACTGGAGCGGCGGCAATTTGCCAGATGAATTCTACGATGAGTTCGTCTTCCGCGCGACGCTGACGGCCGACCTGCCCGCGGGCCAGAAGCTGTACTTCCCGGTAGTGCAGGAATGCGGCGATGCCGCCGCCCGCTGGATCGAGATTCCGGCGGCCGGACAGGATGAGGACGCGCTGGAGAACCCGGCGCCCAGCATCAAGCTCACGCCGAAGAAATAGCTTTTCTCCCTGGCGCTCTGCTTGTCGGAGCGCCGCATCCCCACGGCATGGCATGATCGCAACACCTTCCTGGATGCTCGATACGAACAGCAAGCTCGTCGGCTGGATTGCCGGCGGGCTGCTCGCCGCGGCCATGGCGCTCATCGTCATAGCCTCGACAAGCCAGGCCCTTGCTCATGCGGCGCTGATCAAGACCGATCCGGCCGACGGTGCGGTGCTGGCGCAGGCCCCGGCGCGGTTCTCGCTGACCTTCAGCGAGCCGGTCTCGCCGCTGGTGCTGACGTTGATGACGCCCGACGGCACCCCGGTTCCGCTGACCGACTTCCGTCTTGGCGATCAGACGGTCGAGATCGACAATCCGCGGGCACTCAAACCCGGCACGCATGTGCTGAGTTGGCGTGTCATTTCCGCCGACGGCCATCCGGTCGGCGGCTCGCTGCTGTTTTCCATCGGCGCGCCAAGCGAGCCGCCGGCCGTGGCCGAGGCGATTGACTGGCCGCTGCGGTCGGCGATCTGGATCGGCAAGGTTTTTCTCTACATAGGCCTTTTCCTCGGCATTGGCGGCGCGTTCGCCTTTGCCTGGCTGGCCGGGGATGGCCGTGCCGGCCAGCGCTTTGTCACGGCCGCGATCTTGTGCGGGCTGGTGGCGGCCCCCTTGTCGCTGGGCTTTCAGGGTCTCGATGCGCTCGGGGCGCCGCTCTCCCATCTGGCGCAGGCGGTGATCTGGGACACCGGGCTCGGCACCAGCTTCGGCTGGACGGTGCTGATCGCCCTGGTCGCCTTGGGACTTGGCCTGCTGTCGCTGGCCGGGCCGCGCGCGGCCGCCAGGCCGCTTGCCCTTGCCGGGCTGGCTGGCGTCGGCGTCGCACTCGCCGCCAGTGGCCATGCCAGTGCGGCCGAGCCGCAATGGCTGACACGGCCGCTGGTCTTCGTGCATGGCGTCGGCATCGCTTTCTGGGCCGGCGCCTTGGTGCCGCTCGGCCTCGCGCTGAAGCGTCAAGCGGCGGGCGCCGTCGAATTCCTGCACCACTTCTCATGGGCAATCCTGCCCGTGGTGGCCTTGCTTGCCGCGGCAGGCATCGTGCTGGCCGTGATCCAGGTGCAGACACTCTCGGCGATGGCCGACACAGCCTATGGCCGGCTGCTGCTGGTCAAGCTCGCATTGCTGGTCTTCCTGTTCACCCTTGCCGCGGTCAATCGCTGGAAGCTCACCGCTTCGGCCGAGGCGGGAGCGACCGAGGTGCAACGCAGGCTCACCCGCTCGGTCGGCGTCGAAGTGCTGATCGTGCTGGCGATCTTCGGAGTCGCCGCGGGCTGGCGCTTCACGCCGCCGCCACGAGCACTGGCGATCGCGGCGGCGCAGCCTGTTTCGCTGCACATCCACGCGCTGCAGGCGATGGCCGACCTCAGCATCACGCCCGGCCATGCTGGGCCGGTGGTCGCCTCGATGATCATCATGACCGGCGATTTCGGACCGCTAGACGCCAAGGAGGTGACGCTGGTGCTGTCGAAGCCCGATTCCGGCATCGAACCGCTGAGGCGCGCGGCCACCAGGCCCGGCGACGGCAGCTGGCGTGTCGACAACCTCGTCATCCCTGTACCCGGCCGCTGGATGGTGCGCATAGACATCCTGGTCTCGGACTTCGAGATGGTGAAGATCGAGGCGCCGGTCGACATCAGACCGTAACGTCCCGGCTACACAATTGGGCGAGGCGGTTGACGCGGGCCTGTAGGGCCGTCAATCATTCAAGCAACAATGAGCGCAAGCTCGAAAACACCAGATCCGAAAGCAGGGAAGAAACGATGGAAAAAGCCGAAATCGGCCTGATCGGCCTTGGCACTATGGGCTCCAACCTGGCGCTGAACATCGCCGAGCACGGGCACCGCATCGCCGTCTTCAACCGCACAAGGGCCCGCACCGACGCTTTCGTCGAGAATTCCGGTGCGCTCAGGGACATGGTCGTCCCCTGCTACAGCCTTGAGGAACTCGCCGCCGCGATACGGCCGCCGCGCCCGATCATCATCATGGTGCTGGCCGGCAAGCCGGTCGACGAGCAGATCGAAGCGCTGCGTGGCGTGCTGTCCGACAACGATATCGTCATCGATGCCGGCAATGCCAATTTCCGCGATACGATGCGGCGCTTCTCCGAGCTCTCTGGCTCGGGTTTGACCTTCATCGGCATGGGTGTCTCCGGCGGCGAGGAGGGCGCGCGCCACGGACCCTCGATCATGGTCGGCGGCACGGAAGACTCCTGGAAGCGCGTCGAGAAGGTGCTGACCGCCATTTCCGCCAAGTTCAAGGACGAACCTTGCGCGGCCTGGCTCGGCACTGACGGCGCCGGCCATTTCGTCAAGACCATCCATAACGGCATCGAATATGCCGACATGCAGATGATCGCCGAAATCTACGGCATCCTGCGTGACGGCCTCGGCATGGGGCCGAAGGAGATCGGCACGGTATTTTCCAACTGGAACAAGGGCCGGCTCAATTCCTACCTCATCGAGATCACCGCCAAGGTACTCGCCGCCGACGATCCGAAGACCGGCAAGCCGGTGGTCGACATCATCCTCGACCGCGCCGGCCAGAAGGGCACCGGCAAATGGTCCGTCATCGAGGCGCAGCAGCTCGGCATTCCGGCGACCGCGATCGAAGCGGCGGTGGCGGCGCGCGTGCTGTCGTCGATCAAGGACGAACGGCAGGCGGCTGAAAAGGCCTATGGCAATATCGGCGTGACCAGGATTTCCGGCGACAAGGACGCGCTGCTGAAAGACCTCGAACTGGCGCTGTTCGCCGGCAAGATCGCCGCCTACGCGCAGGGCTTCGCGGTGATGAGCGGCGCTTCGAAGGAGTTCAACTGGAACCTGCCGATGCCGACCATCGCCAAGATCTGGCGCGCCGGCTGCATCATCCGCTCGCAGATGCTCGACACGATGGCCGAGGCCTTCAGAGGCGGCGCTTCGACCAACCTGCTGATGGCGCCAGCCTTCATCAGCTTGATGCAGGAGGCGCATCCCTCGCTGCGGCGGGTCGTGGCGAGGGCTTCCGAAGCCGGCGCGCCGGTGCCTGCCCTGTCTTCGGCTCTTGCCTATTTCGACAGCTACCGCCAGGGCCGCGGCACCTCGAACCTGATCCAGGCGCAGCGCGACTTCTTCGGGGCGCATGGTTTCGAGCGCATCGGCGAGCAGGGCGCGTTCCACGGACCGTGGGGCAGCGGCGCGGCTGGCTAGATCACGCTCATGGAGACATCCGGCTTAGCTTGGCTGTGCCGTTCCGGAATACTTATCGCTCCACATGCGGCTTCTCGATCCCGGGGATGCCGCCGATCTGTTGGGCAAGAAAATCGACCAGCAGCCGGACCCGGGCGATGCCCGCCCGTTCGGGGACGATCAGCATGCTGAGCGGAACCGACGGCAGCGCATAGTCCGGCAGAATCGCTTCAAGCCGGCCGGACGCCAGGAGATCGCCGACAAGCCATTGGTGGGCGGGCGCAATGCCGCGCCCGGCGAGCAGGGCTTCGCGTGCGGCAAGTCCGTGGTCGACCCGGAGGCGCCCTGCAAACGGCACTGTACGGCGGTTGCCGTCTGGTCCTTGCAGCACAAGGGTGTCGCTGCCGGCAACGTTTGACATCCGGATACCTTCGTGATCGGCCAGGTCTCCGGGACCGTCAGGCCTGCCGCGTTCAGCGAAATAGCCGGGCGCCCCCACGAGCAGTCGCCGGGATTGGCCGAGCGCCCGCAATTTCATGGAACTGTCGGTGAGCGGGCCGAGACGAAGCGCGATGTCGACGCCTTCCGTGACGAGGTCGATGCGTTCGTCGGTGAGGCTGAGATCGACGCCGATGTCGCGATAGCGGTCCTGAAACGCGAAGATAAGCCGGCTGACATGAAGCACCCCAATGGCTGCGGTGCAGGAGAGCCGGATCGTGCCCGCGGGCGCTGCGCGCGTGCCGCGAACCTCATCGCCCGCCTGTTCGACAAGGCGCAGGATCTGCACGCTGTCCGCATAATAGCGGCTGCCCTCATCGGTCATCGTGACACGCCGGGTGGTCCTGCTGAGCAAGGCGACCCCGACGGCGTCCTCCAGTTCCCTCAAATGGCGCGTGACTGTCGACTGGCCGATCCCGAGTTCTCGCGCGACCGCCGACAGACTGCCTCGTTCAGCAACGCGCACGAAGGTGCGCATGCGCTCGAGCGTGACAGCTGATTTATCTATTAATCGGCAGAATATTATTCATTCCCGACATGTAGCGGATGATGCGGCCGCTGGCTATCTCAGGGTCAACGTTTCCAACGGAGGATCGACAAATCATGAAAGTCCTACTTGTCTTTGCCCATCCCGAGCCACGGTCGCTCAACGGCACGCTGCGTGACGTCGCCGTCAAGGAACTCAAGTCTCAAGGCCACGAGGTTCGGGTGTCCGACCTCTATGTGGACAGTTGGAAATCGGAGGTCGACCGCGCTGACTTCCCCGAGCTTTCGCCAGACGCGCGGCTGGTGCCGGTGGTGGCCTCCAAACAAGCATACGAGTCCAATGCGCTGACTGCGGACGTCAAGACCGAGATCGAGAAGCTGCTTTGGGCCGATGCGCTGATCCTGCAGTTTCCGCTGTGGTGGTTCACCATGCCGGCGATTTTGAAAGGCTGGGTCGATCGGGTCTTCGCCTACGGCTTCGCCTATGGCGTCGGCGAACATAGCGACAAGCGATGGGGTGACCGGTACGGCGAGGGCACACTCGCGGGCAAGCGAGCGATGCTGATTGTGACAGCCGGCGGCTGGGAGGATCATTATTCCCCCCGTGGCGTCAACGGACCGATCGACGACCTGCTGTTCCCGATCAATCATGGAATTCTCTATTATCCGGGCTACGACGTGCTTCCGCCGTTCGTGGTCTACAGCGCGGACCGTCTCGATGCAGCCGGCTTCGAGCTTGTCGCCGAACGCCTGCGCGAACGGATGCGGACACTGGCGACCACGGCGCCCATTCCCTATCGGCGGCAGAATGGTGGCGATTATCTGATCCCGAGCATGCAGCTTCGTGCCGAACTAGGCGATCCGGAAGCAGCCGGCTTCGGACTTCACGTGAACCGCAGGGCTACCGACCAGAACGGTTCCTGCTTTCATGGAACGGACGTGGATTTGCGCGCTCGGATCCAGGCAGACGCTCAGTCAGAGCGTCGATAGGCCACGACGCCCTTCGGCTCGCTCAGGCTTTGCAGCGAGCCGGGCGCGGCGCCGCCGATCCAGCCGAGCACCGAGCGAGCGAGTTCCGACCCGGCAAGGCGGAAGTCTTCGTTGACGACCAGTAATTCATGCCTGAACAGATGCAGCAATTCCGACGATTGCTTCGACACCACGTCGACGTCGCGGCCGAGCTTGAGGCCGGCGTCCTCGATGCCGGCGACGATGGCGAGGGTCGCGGCGGCGGCACTGCTGATGATGCCGTCCGGCCTGATGTCTCGCCGCATCAGCTGCGCGGTCCTGGTTCTGATCTGTTCGATCGAGTGGTCGATCGAAACGGTGTTGAACGGCACCTCGCTGGCGCCCACTTCGCTCAGAGCGTCGGCAAAGCCGTTGACCGTGTGGCGGTAGTAGCTCAAACCCACCGGCGGCGTCACCAAAGCGAGCCGGCGGCGGCCCAGGCCGGCGAGATGGCGCACCGCCTCGGCCGCGAAGGCGTAATTGTTGAAATCATGATAGGGATGCACGAGCCCCATATCGGTTCGGCCGTGGGTCGCGAAGGGAATGCCGCGCTCCAACATGTAGCGGGCGCGGGGATCGTTCGGCTGCGTGCGTGAAATGATGACGCCGTCGGCGGAGCCTGTCTCCACGAGATAGCGCACCGGATCCAGCGGATCCTGCGAGCGCGAATATGGTGTCACGATCAGGTGGTAGGGCGTGTCGGCGATGACTTCCGTGACGCCATAGATGATGTCGGAGACGAAGCTCATGAGTTCGTGCTCGGTGTTGAGCACGAGGCTGATGACATTGGTCTTGCCGGTCCTGAGGCGCACGCCGGCGCGGTTCGGCCGATAGCCGATCTGCTTGGCCACGAGCTGGACGCGGCGCCTGGTCTCGGCGCCGATCTCGGGCGCGTCCTTCAAGGCCCGTGAGACGGTGGTGACGCCAAGTCCGGTCATGAAGGCAAGCGTCTTCAGCGTCGGCCGCTCCTGTGCCGTCGCCTCGTCATCCTTGGCCTTGCGCTCTTTGTCCATCCGTCCCGCCCATCAGGCGCATAGCAGCAGCCGAGCAGCCCGGCAATGTTGCGGCCGCTCCCCATGGCGCGTCACCTACGGTGGAAGGAATATACTGAAACGTTACAGCTGTCACGATCAGTGTAAAACTGGTGCTGGCGGAGGCAAAAAGACCCCGTCAACCGCGTGGCGAAAAACCGTTGGGATTCAGAGGGAAGCGTGATCCTAGCAAGTTTCTTGCTGCTTTTGCCTAGGGCGCGGAGCATTTCTGCATATTGCGTCGCACAATGTCGCGACAGCGAGTGATTCTGTTCGTAGCTCGAAAAATGTCGGAGTGACACTTGCCGGAAGGGGTTGCGTACGGGCTTCAATTGCCGTATCGAAAATCTGTAACGTTTCAGATTTCTGGGAGGAAGCCGAAATGCGATACAAATTCCTGACCGCTGCCTTGGCCGCGACTGTTGCGCTCAACTTTGCCGGGCCGGCGGCCGCGACCGATCTGGAAGTGACCCATTGGTGGACCTCCGGCGGCGAGGCGGCGGCCGTCGCCGAACTCGCCAAGGCGTTCGACGCCACCGGCAATCACTGGGTCGACGGCGCCATCGCCGGATCCGGCGGCACGGCGCGGCCGATCATGATCAGCCGCATCACCGGCGGCGATCCGATGGGGGCCACGCAGTTCAATCACGGCAGGCAAGCAGAAGAGCTGGTTCAGGCTGGCCTCATGCGCGACCTCACCGATGTCGCCACTAAGGGCAAGTGGACGGATGTGGTACGGCCCAAGAGCCTGCTCGACTCTTGTACCATCGACGGCAAGATTTATTGCGTGCCGGTCAACATCCATTCCTGGCAGTGGCTGTGGCTGTCGAACGCGGCGTTCGAGAAGGCCGGCGTGCCTGTGCCGAAGGACTGGAATGAGTATGTGGCCGCCGCTCCGGCGCTGGAGAAAGCCGGCATCGTGCCGCTCGCGGTCGGCGGACAGGCCTGGCAGGCATCGGGCGCCTTCGACGTGCTGCTTGCCGCGGTCGGCGGAACCGACACCTTCCTCAAGGTCTACAAGGACAAGGACGCCAAGTTCGCGGCCGGTCCTGAAGTCGCCAAGGTGTTCAAGGCGGCCGACGATGCGCGCAAGATGGCCAAGAACACGAATGTGCAGGACTGGAACCAGGCCACCAACATGGTCATCACTGGCAAGGCCGGTGGGCAGATCATGGGTGACTGGGCTCAGGGCGAGTTCCAGGTCGCCGGCAAGACCGCCGGCAAGGACTACACCTGCCTTCCCGGCCTCGGCCTGAACGAGGTCATCGCAACCGGCGGCGACGCCTTCTATTTCCCGCTGCTCAAGGACGCCGACAAGTCCAAGGCGCAGGAGGTGCTGGCGCAGACGCTGCTTGATCCCAAGACCCAGGTCGCCTTCAACCTCAAGAAGGGCTCGCTGCCGGTGCGCGGCGACGTCGACCTCAACGCGGCCAATGATTGCATGAAGAAAGGCCTTGCCATCCTGGCCAAGGGCGCGGTCATCCCATGGACGGACCAGCTGCTCTCGCAGGACAGCCAGAAGCAGAAGGAGGACCTGTTCTCGGAGTTCTTCGCCAAGCCCGATATGAGCCTTGAAGAGGCGCAGAAGCGCTTCGCCGACATCATCGCTTCGGCTGATTGACGACTGAGGAGCCGTCCGCTCCCGACCTTGCCAGGCAGGGCCGGGAGCCAAGGCGTGCTGACTTTCCGCCCTTATCCGATCCAGCACGGCTGTACCGATGAGCAAGAGCGAACGCCCGAGCCAACTTTTCCGCAATCTCAATGCGAAGGTCGCGTCGATCCCGATGATCCTCACCGCGATGGTGGTCTTTGTCGGTGGCACCGCATGGACGGTGCTCTACTCCTTCACCAATTCGAAACTGCTGCCGCGGCTGAATTTCGTCGGGCTCGACCAGTACTACCGGTTGTGGGCGACGCCGCGCTGGCTGATTTCGATCGAGAATCTCTTGATCTACGGTGTGATCTCACTGGTGTTCTCGCTGGTGATCGGTTTTCTGCTGGCGGCCCTGCTCGACCAGAAGATCCGTTTCGAGGACACGTTCCGGACCATCTTTCTCTACCCCTTTGCGCTCTCCTTCATCGTCACCGGCCTTGTATGGCAGTGGCTGCTCAATCCGGATTTCGGCGTCCAGGGCGTGGTACGAGGCCTCGGCTGGACCAGCTTCGACTTTAATCCGCTCTACAATTCCAGCATCGTCATCTACGGCATATCGATCGCGGCGCTTTGGCAAGGCACGGGGCTGATCATGTGCCTGATGCTGGCGGGCCTGCGCGGCATCGACGAGGACATCTGGAAGGCCGCACGGGTGGACGGCATTCCCATGTGGAAGACTTATCTGTTCATCATCATCCCGATGATGCGGCCGGTTTTCATCACCACGCTGGTGATCATCGCGTCCGGCATCGTCAAGGTCTATGACCTCGTCGTCGCGCAAACCAGCGGCGGGCCGGGCATCGCCTCCGAAGTGCCGGCCAAATACGTCTACGACTACATGTTCTTCGCCCAGAATCTCGGCCAGGGCTTTGCCGCCTCGACCATGATGCTGCTGTCGGTGATGATCGTCATCGTGCCGTGGGCCTATCTCGAATTCGGAGGCCGCAAGCGTGTCTGATCATGCCGTCTCCTTGTCCGCCACGTCGTCAGACCTCCGGGCTGGCGCCTCCGGCCCGAGCGGACCAAAGCCGCGGCATATGTTCTCGCGCCGTAACATTTTCCTGTACGGCACACTCATCGTCGTGGCGCTCTACTATCTCCTGCCGCTCTATGTGATGGTCGTCACTTCGCTGAAGGGCATGCCGGAGATCCGCCTCGGCAACATTTTCTCGCCGCCGCTCGAGATCACCTTCGAGCCCTGGGTCAAGGCGTGGTCGCAGGCCTGCACCGGCCTCAATTGCGACGGGCTCTCGCGCGGGTTCTGGAATTCGGTGCGCATCACCGTTCCCTCGGTGATCCTGTCGATCGCCATCGCCTCGGTGAACGGCTACGCGCTGGCCAACTGGCGTTTCAAGGGCGCCGACACCTTCTTCGTCATCCTGATCGTCGGCGCCTTCATTCCCTATCAGGTGATGATCTATCCGATCGTCATCATCCTGCGCGAAATCGGCCTCTATGGCAGCCTTACCGGCCTGGTGATCGTGCATTCCATTTTCGGCATGCCGATCCTGACGCTTCTGTTTCGCAATTATTTCACCTCCATGCCGGAGGAGCTATTCCGGGCGGCGCGCGTCGATGGCGCCGGCTTCTGGGGCATCTACCTGCGCATCATGCTGCCGATGTCGCTGCCGATCTTCGTCGTCGCCGTCATCCTGCAGGTGACCGGGATCTGGAACGACTTCCTGTTCGGCGTCGTCTACACCCGTCCCGACACCTATCCGATGACGGTGCAGCTCAACAACATCGTCAACTCGGTGCAAGGCGTGAAGGAATACAACGTCAACATGGCCGCCACCATCCTGACCGGGTTGGTGCCGCTGATCGTCTATTTCATTTCCGGCAAATTGTTCGTGCGCGGCATCGCCGCCGGCGCGGTGAAAGGGTGATGGCGATGGCGGCGAACGGCACCAGCGTTTCGATCCAGGATCTGTCGCTGAACTTCGGCGCGGTCTCGGTGCTGCAGACGCTCAATCTCGATGTCGCCGAAGGCGAGTTCATCGTGCTGCTCGGGCCTTCCGGCTGCGGCAAGTCTACCTTGCTCAACTGCATCGCCGGTCTGCTCGACATTTCGGAAGGCCGCATCTTCATCAAGGGCAAGAACGTCACCTGGGAAGAGCCCAAGGACCGCGGCATCGGCATGGTCTTCCAGTCCTATGCGCTCTATCCGCAAATGACGGTGGAGAAGAACCTGTCGTTCGGGCTGCGTGTCGCCGGCATCGCCAAGGACGAGATCGCCAAGCGCATCGCGCGCGCCGCCGAGATCCTGCAGATCGAGCCGTTGCTGCAGCGCAAGCCGGCGGCACTCTCCGGCGGCCAGCGTCAGCGCGTGGCAATCGGGAGGGCGCTGGTGCGCGATGTCGACGTCTTCCTGTTCGACGAACCGCTGTCCAATCTCGATGCCAAGCTGCGTTCGGAGCTGCGCGTCGAGATCAAGCTTCTGCACCGCAAGTTGCAGAACACGATGATCTATGTCACCCACGACCAGATCGAGGCGATGACGCTGGCCGACCGTATCGCGGTGATGAAGGGCGGCGTCATCCAGCAGCTCGACGCCCCGCAGACCATCTACAACCGCCCGGTCAACCGGTTTGTCGCCGGCTTCCTCGGTTCGCCTGCGATGAATTTCGTCGAGGGTCAGTTGGAGGCTGGCACGACGGCGGTGTTCAAGACCGGGGATTTGGCCATACCGCTCGATCGCTATGCCTTCGACGGCGCCGGCAACAAGAGCGGGCCTTGCGTGTTCGGGATTCGGCCCGAGCACGTTGCCTTTGGCGAGGCCGCGAATTCGATGCCCTTTGCCACCGATGCCGCCGTCGAGATCGTCGAGCCGATGGGCTCCGATACGCTGGTGTGGACGAAGCTCGGCAGCCGCATTTTTTCGTTCCGTGTCGAGGCGGAAAAGACGCTGCGCAATGGCGACCCGATCCGGATCGGCTTTGATCCTGCCCGCGCCTCGCTGTTCGATACTCCATCCGGCAACCGCATGTAGCTCCCAAGAAAACCATCCTCCCAAAGACAATCCCCAAGCAGAACGGACAGAGATGATGAACTGGTCATTCCAACTTTACAGCGCCCGCAATTTCTTGCCTTGGACCGATGTGCTCGAAATGCTCGGCAAGCTCGGCTACGCCGAGGTCGAAGGGTTCGGCGGCGTCTATGACGATCCCAAGGCCTTCCGCGCCGAGCTCGACAAGAACGGCCTTGCCATGCCGACCGGGCATTTTTCAATCGATGCGCTGGAGAATGATTTCGACGGCGTGCGCCGGATCGCGGAAACGCTCGGCGTCAAGCTTTTGATCTGTCCCTATCTGATGGCCGAGGACAGGCCATCCGACGCCGCCGGCTGGCGCGGTTTCGGCGAGCGCCTGGCCAAGGTCGGCGAGGTCGCGTCGAAGGCCGGCTATGGCTTCGCTTGGCACAACCATGATTTCGAGTTCAAGACGCTCCCCGACGGCTCGGTGCCGCAGGATCATATCCTGTCGTCCGCGCCCAATATCGGCTGGGAAATGGACGTCGCCTGGGTGGTGCGCGGCGGCTCCGATCCGCTGCCCTGGATCGAAAAGCACGGCCAGCGCATCGTCGCCGTCCATGTCAAGGACATGGCGAAGGCGGGCGAGGGGCTGGATGAGGATGGCTGGTCGGATGTCGGCCACGGCACGATCGATTGGGCCGGCCTGATCAAGGTGCTGCGGGCCAAGAGCGCGGCGAAATACTTTGTCATGGAACAAGACAATCCCAACGACATCGAACGCTTCGCCCGCCGCTCGATCGCAACCGTCAAGAGCTACTAGGAACAACCACCATGGCAAAGAAGCTGGGTACTGGGAAACTGGGTGTTGGCGTCATCGGCTGCGGCAACATCTCGAAGGCGTACTTTTCGCTGGCGCCGCTGTTTCGCGGCATCGAGATGCGCGCCTGCGCCGATATCAACATGGACGCGGCCAGGGCGCGGGCTAAGGAATTCAAGCTGCGCGCCGAAACCGTCGAGGATCTGCTCAAGGCCGACGATATCGACATCATCGTCAACCTGACCATTCCGGCCGTGCACTACGAGGTGTCGAAGCAGGTGCTCGATGCCGGCAAGCATGTCTATTCCGAGAAGCCGTTCGTGCTGTCGCTCAAGGAGGGCCAGGATCTCAAGGCGCGGGCGCAGAAGAAGGGGCTGCGCATCGGCTCGGCGCCGGACACCTTCCTGGGCGGCGCGCACCAGCTGGTGCGCGAACTGATCGACGAGGGGAAGCTTGGCAAGATCACCAGCGGCACCTGCCACGTCATGGGCCACGGCATGGAGCATTGGCACCCTAATCCCGACTTCTTCTTCCAGCCCGGCGCGGGACCGGTACTCGACATCGGACCGTACTACATCACGAATTTGATTCAGCTGATCGGGCCGGTGAAGCAGGTGGCGGCCTTCGCTACGACTCCGGCCAAGGAACGGACCATCAGCTCAAAGCCGCGCGCAGGCGAAAAAATCCCAGTCAACACGCCGACCACGATCCATGGCCTGCTGGAATTCGAGAACGGCGCCGTGGTGACGCTGAACACCAGCTGGGATGTGTGGGCTCACGGCCACGCGCCGATGGAACTCTATGGCGAGGCCGGGACGGTGTTTGTGCCGGATCCGAACTTCTTCGGCGGCGACGTGCGCTTCACCGAGGAAGGCAAGCCGGTCAAGAAGCTGCCGAAATGGAAGCATCCGCTTGGCATTCCCAATGAGATGCATGGCCAAGGCATGATGGCCAATTACCGCACGGCGGGCCTGGCCGACATGGCGCTGGCGATCGCCGAAGGGCGGCCGCACCGCTGCTCGATGGAACTCGCGCTGCATGCCGTCGATGTCATGACCGGCCTGCTGCGCTCCGGCGAAACCGGCAAGTTCGTCGCCATGCAGACCACTTGCGAGCGTCCGGCCGCGCTTGGCGTCAAGCCGGCCAAGGAGCTGCTGGCCAAGAAGAAGTAGTCGCGTGGATTATCGATAATTTTGCTTTACCCTCTCCCCGTTCCTCAGGGGAGGGGGTAAGGATGGGTTATGGGGCATGTCATCGCCTCTGCGATGACGGTACCTGTCCGTTCAGTTTCGAGGATTTCCCCATGCCCTATATCGCCGCTGAAAACCGCTACGAGAAAATGATCTACAACCGCTGCGGTCGGTCCGGCCTCAAGCTGCCGGCGATCTCGCTGGGGCTGTGGCACAATTTCGGCGACGACACGCCGCATCGGACCAAGCAGGCGATCGTCCGCAAGGCCTTCGATCTTGGCATCACCCATTTCGACCTCGCCAACAATTATGGGCCGCCTCCCGGCTCGGCCGAGACCGCTTTCGGCGAGATACTGCGTACCGATTTTGCCGCCTATCGCGACGAACTGATCATCTCGACCAAGGCCGGGTACGAAATGTGGGCCGGCCCCTACGGCGAATGGGGCGGGCGCAAATACATGCTGGCCAGCCTCGACCAGAGCCTGAAGCGAATGGGCCTCGATTATGTCGACATCTTCTACTCGCACCGCTTCGATCCCGATACGCCGCTCGAAGAAACCATGGGCGCGCTCGACCATGCGGTGCGTTCGGGCAAGGCGCTCTACGCCGGCATCTCGTCCTACAACTCGCAGCGCACCCGCGAGGCCGCCGACATATTGAGGCAACTCGGTACGCCCTGCGTCATCCATCAGCCGAGCTATTCGATGCTGAACCGCTGGGTCGAGGAGGACGGACTGCTCGACACGCTCGAGGGGCTCGGCGTCGGCTCCATCGTGTTCTCGCCGTTGGCGCAAGGGATGCTGACCGACAAATATCTCGGCGGCATTCCCGATGGCAGCCGGGCCTCCCAGGGCAAGTCGCTGAAGACTGCTTTCATCAACGACCGCACCATTGCCAACATCAAGGCGCTCAACGCGATCGCCGGCAAGCGCGGCCAGACGCTGGCCCAGATGGCCTTGGCCTGGGTGCTGCGCAGGGGCCGGTTACCTCGGCGCTGATCGGCGCCAGCCGGCCCGAGCAGGTCGAGGACTGCGTCGGGGCGCTGAAGGTGCTCGACTTCAGCGACGTCGAACTTGCCGAAATCGATACATACGCGCGCGAGTCCGACATCAATCTGTGGGCTGCTTCCGCCGAACGCAAAGGCCCGCCGAGGAAATAGGCTCGCTTGGCAAGCCGGCAGGCAAGAACGGCGGGATCCCGCCGTTCTTCATTGCAATCCGAAGCGGCCGCTTCAGGGGGACTTTGGCTTCTGGGCGGTGCCGAGCCCGGCCTTGGGTTTTTCGGGCGCTGGAGCCTTGGTCTTCATCTTCTCATCGATCCAGGCGGTGTAGTTGGCCAGTCGGGTGTAGATGCCATAGGCGTCCTTGTGGCCGCAGGCGGCGCTGCCGTCAGCCGGACCTTCACCCCAACTGACGACGCCGACCTGGACCGGGCCGCCGGCGACGGTCATGAAGAGCGGGCCGCCGCTGTCGCCATTGCAAGCGTCACGCACACCGCTGGTGGTGCCCGCGCAGATCATGTTGCCGGTCACGGGTGGGTCATGTCGGCGGCAATCGCATTGGCCGCGGCATCGATGCCCTTTTCCGAATAGCGCATGCGGTGCGACAGGTCTCCGAGGGCCGCTTTCAGGTCATGCGCATAGATGGCCTTGATGCCGCTGTTGCAGGCACCGTTCGGCTGAAGATCGAGATCGGCGACCATCAGCGTGGTTGGAAAGGGTGCCGTCCTGCATCTTGCCCCAGCCGGTGACGGTGGTCCCGTGGGATCTCTGCATCGTAACGCTGAAGCAGGATGTCGGCACCAATCTCGAGCGTGGCCTGCGGCGCCAGCCGCTCGGCAACGATGTGGGTGATCGAATAGTCGCTGCCGACATAGAGCACATTGATGTCGACCAGCTGGTCCGAGCTGTTCTTCGCCAGCACGTGCACCTCGTCGCCAGGCGAGACGCGTGGCACCACCGAGGCCTGCAACGGCTCCAGCCCGTCGCCGTCGCGACGCTTGACGTGGAATTGCACGTCGACCTCCTCGGGCTTGTAGTCCGAGGCCGCCGCGAGCCTGGAAAGCCCGGTGGCCCGGAAGATAGTGCGCAAATTCGTGGTCGTCGCATCGACCAGCTTCTTGCGATCGTCGGGGTGGATGATGATCAGCGGCGGCCTGCCGCCATCCTTCAAGGTCACGTCGCCCGAGGCCGGCAGGAACCATAGGGCCGGCTTGTCGGTCGCGTTCTTGTCGGCGCCGGCAATGGCATTCTCGCGCATCACCGCGAAGCGCAGTTCCGCGCTCTTGCCCGGATCGACCAGTTCGATGGTAAAGCCGGTCTCCTTGGCCGCGGCCAGTTCGTCGAGAACCGAATTGACGAGTGCTTTTTCCTTCTCCAGTCCCTTCGTCACGGCGGGCCGCGCGACGGCGAGCTTGTAGTCGACGGCGATTTCGGCCAGCCGTGCATAGGCATTGGCAGGGATGTCGGCCACTTTGAGCGCGGGCCCTGTCGAACTCGACCGGCTTGACGCGGCTCTCCAGGTTCTTCGCCGATTCCACTTCGAGATAGCCGACCGCGTCGGACAGCGACGACAGCGCCGACGGCAGGATGGCAAGCTTGCTGCCTGGGGCAAGACGATGCAGCAGGCCGGCGCCGATCGACGCCTCGCCGTCCCTGACGACAATGGGCCACTGCATCACCGCGTCCGTCTTGTCGGTGCCGAGACGCGCGCGTCGAGTTCGCCTTCGAACAGCGGCGTCGGTCGGGTGCGGCTGTCGGCCGAATATTGCTGCAGCACGGCCTGGCCAAGCTGCCGGTAAGTGACGTCTGGGTTTTCAGCGAGCTTCGACAGGATGGTGAAGGTGAACAGGCCGAAGCGCGGCGCATCGGCCGTGCGCTTGGGGAGTGGCATCTCCGGCGTCGTCTCCACCGTCTGCGCGGCATAAAAGGCGACCAGCTTGCCCTTGGTGACCGGTTCGCCGCTGGTCGGCGTCAGGTTGAAGGCGGGCTTGCGTTGGCCGTTCCCGTCGATGCCGCGCGAGGCGCTCGCGACGGTGTCCCCATAGGTCTTGATGGCCGCCGCCCTGGCGGCCTCGTCGCCACCGACCAGGTCGGCGAATTCGACCTTGCGATCCAACTCGTCGTCGACCTCCACCGCGCGGGTCGCGGTGCCGGAATGGCAGCAGTCGAACACCGCCCAGACGAAGGCGCCCTTGTCGCGGATGGCATCGAGCGCTTCGCCGATCTCATTGTCGACCAGTGCGTTCGGTACGCCGGCATCGCGGTTGATCCATTTTTCAATGTCGACGGGCAGGAAGATCTCGTCGAGACCCTCGGTTTCGTCGCCCTTGACCATTTCCGGCTGCTGCGCGCCGTGGCCGGACAAATGCAGGTAGACGAAGTCGTCGCGCTGAACCTTGACCGCAAGGTCGGCCAGTGCCGTCTTGATCGCGGCATGGGTCGGCAAGCCGTTGGCGCCGGGCACGTCCTTGGCCAGGAGCGTGACGTTCTCCGGCGCGAAACGTACCGGATCGGGCACGTTCTTCAGCAGGTACTCGTGGACCAGGCCGGCATCGTTCTTCGGCCCGATCAGCCAGTTCCTCCGCGGCAGGGCCGGATATTCGGTGCAGGCGACCAGCAGCGCATGGTAGGTGCGCGATGCGGCCAACGCCCGGGACGAAACCGTGCCGGCGGCCATCAGCGCGGACGTGCCGACAAGCAGCGTCCGGCGTGTCAATTTGATCATGTTGCTTCCCCAAGCCCGATCGAATTTCCCAAGCCCGATCGAATTTCCCAGGCGAAGCCATCCATGTCGAGGATTTTATCAGTATTTTGAATGTCGCCCGCTCATCAAGCCTGCGATCACCAATGTGCCGGCACGTCATCGATCGGTCCGGGACAACAACAGAAGAGTAGCAAAGAAGGCGGTTCGTCGCTATCTGAATGGGATCGGGTCGTTTGCACGCGCAGACAGCCCGCCAACAGCGCAGGACAAGTGGAACAGGACCATGGCGGCAAGGGATGTGCTGACGAAAAACCAGTTGTGCGTGCTCGAGAAACTCGAGATCGCCAGCGGCCCGCTCAGCGCCTACACCTTGCTCGATCAGCTTCGCGAGCGCGGTTTTCGCGCACCATTGCAGGTCTATCGCGCGCTCGACACACTGGTGAAATCAGGCTTCGTGCACCGGCTGGAAAGCATCAATTCCTTCGTCGCCTGCGCCGAGCCGCACGACCATAGCCACTCGATGACGGCCTTCGCCATCTGCGATACTTGCGGGCAGGTGACCGAAATGTCCGATCACGACGTCGACCACCGGCTGAACGAATGGGTCAACTCGACCGGCTTCGCCGCCAAGAAGGCGGTGATCGAATTTCGCGGGACCTGCGCGAAATGTTTGGCGCAAGCGGCCTGAGGGCCTCGCTAGCGCGTTAGTGTGCCTCGTCCCAGTTGTTGGCGGCCCGCGCGTCGACATGCAGCGGCACCGACATCGAAACCGCCGGCATCGCCGCGTTTTCCATGACATGGCGCACGACGGGGATCGTCGCCTCGACTTCCACTTCCACCGTTTCGAAGATAAGTTCGTCATGCACCTGCAGGAGCATGCGGGCCGACAGCTTGGCCTTGTCCAAGGCTTCCTCCATGCGGATCATGGCACGGCGGATGATGTCGGCGGCGGTGCCTTGCAGGCGGGCGTTGATCGAGGCGCGCTCGTTGAAGGCGCGCAGAGAAGGGTTCGACGACCTGATGTCGGGATAGTGGATGCGGCGGCCGAAGATCGTTTCGACGAAGCCGTGCTCGCGGGCATAGGCCTTGGTCTCCTCGATATAATCGCGGATGCCGGGAAAGCGCTCGAAGTATTTCTTGATGTAGGCGCTCGCCTCTTCGCGCGGGATCGACAGCTGGTTGGCGAGACCGAAAGCCGAGATGCCATAGATGATGCCGAAATTGATAGCCTTGGCGCGGCGGCGCACTTCCGAAGGCATACCCTCCACCGGCACGTTGAACATTTCCGACGCTGTGATGGCGTGGATGTCGGCGCCATCCGCAAAGGCCTGCCGCAACTGCGGGATTTCGGCGACATGGGCGAGCACGCGCAGTTCGATCTGGCTGTAGTCGGCTGACACCAGCCGGAGGCTCTTGTCGGTGATGAAGGCGGTCCGGATCTTGCGGCCTTCAGCCGTGCGCACCGGGATGTTCTGCAGGTTCGGGTCGGAAGACGACAGACGGCCCGTCGTCGTCGCGGCGAGCGCGTAGGAGGTGTGGACGCGTTTCGTGTCGGGATTGACGAAGCCGGGCAGGGCATCGGTGTAGGTCGATTTCAGTTTGGTCAGCTGGCGCCAATCGACGATCTTGCGCGGCAGTTCGTGCCCTTCCGCGGCAAGGTCTTCGAGCAGCTGCGCCGAGGTCGACCACTGGCCGGTCTTGGTCTTGGAGCCGCCGGGCAGGCCCATGCGGCCGAACAATATGTCGCCGAGCTGCTTGGGCGAGCCGATGTTGATGCGCTCGCCGATGAGCAGGTAGATTTCCTCCTCGAGCCGGGCCGCACCTTGCGCCAGTTCCCCCGACAGCCGCGACAGGATCTGCCGATCGACCGAAATGCCGCGCTGTTCCATGCGCGCCAGCACCGGCACCAGGGGCCGCTCCAGGCGTTCATAGACCGAGACCAGGCCCTTGGCTGCAAGCCGGGGCTTCAGCACCAGCCACAGCCGCAACGTCACGTCGGCATCCTCGGCGGCGTGAGCGGTCGCCCTGTCGATGTCGACCTGGTCAAAACCGACAGAGCTCTTCCCGGAGCCAGTCACGTCCTTGAGTTGAAGGGGTTTATGGCCAAGCCATTTGTCGGCAAGGGCATCCATGCCGTGGCCGTGCGGCGTGCCGGCGTCGAGCACGTAGGAGATCAGCATGGTGTCATCGAACGGCGCGACATCGATGCCGTAGCGGCTCATGATGACCAGATCATATTTCAGGTTCTGCGCGATCTTCAGCACCGACCTGTCCTCGAACAGGGGTTTGAGGACCGCCAGAGCCTCGCGAAGCGGAATCTGGTTTTCGAGCGTGCCGCCGCCAAGCAGGTCGCCATTGCCGCTCTTGTGGGCGAAGGGAATATAGCCGGCGCGGCCGGGCGCTGTGGCCATGGCCAAACCGATCAGTTCGGCCTGCATCGGATCGGTCGAGGTGGCCCTGACGTCGAAGGCAGCGATACCGGCCTCCCGCGCCTCGGCGACCCAGGCTTTCAGCGTCGCGATATCGCGGATGCCCTCATAGGCCGAGGTATCGATCTTGGCGGTCGCCGCTCTCTCCAGCCGCAATGCGGCCAGGAGGGAAGGGGTGTCGCCTTGTTTTGGCGTCTCCGTCGTCTCGATTTCAGCAGCCCGGGCAACGGGCGGTGTTCCGGCGCCGACATCGGGGCCATGTGCGTTATCGGCGCGTTCGACGGGCACCGCGATGGCCTGGACGTCGCCGGCCTCGGTGCCTGTCGCTTCCGCCACACGGCGCGTCAGCGAGGTGAATTCCATGGTCTTGAGGAAGCCAATCAGCTTCGGTCCGTCGGGGGCATGCAGGACGAAATCGTCCAATCCTTCCGCCACCGGCACATCGTTCTTCAGCGTCACCAACTGGCGCGAGATGCGCGCCTTGTCGGCGTTGGCGATGATCGATTCCCGCCTTTTCTCCTGCTTGATCTCGCCGGCGCGGGCGAGCAATTCGTCGAGGTCGCCGAACTGCTCGAGCAATTGCGCCGCGGTCTTTGGCCCAATGCCCGGCACGCCAGGCACATTGTCGACGGAGTCGCCCGTCAGCGCCTGCAGGTCGATCATCTTTTCCGGGGGCACGCCCCATTTCTCGACGACTTCCGGAATGCCGATCTGGCGATCCTTCATCGGGTCGTACATGCCGACGGTTTCGCCAACCAGCTGCATCAGGTCCTTGTCGGAGGAGATGATGGTGGTGTCGCCGCCGGCCTCGCAGGCCAGCCGGCAATAGGTGGCGATGAGATCGTCGGCCTCGAAGCCTTCCATCTCGACGCAAGGCAGGTTGAACGCCCTAGTTGCCTGGCGGATCAGGCCGAACTGCGGGATCAGATCCTCGGGCGGCGCCGAACGGTTGGCCTTGTATTCGGGATAAAGATCGTTGCGGAAGGTTTTCGAGGAATAGTCGAAGATGACGGCGAAATGCGTCGGCACTATGCCCACATCGGTGTTGCGGGCATCCTGCATCAGCTTCCACAGCATGTTGCAGAAGCCGGAAACGGCACCGACCGGCAGGCCGTCCGACTTGCGGGTCAGCGGCGGCAGCGCGTGATAGGCGCGGAAGATGTAGCCGGAGCCGTCGATGAGAAAGAGATGATCGCCTTTTTTCATGCCGGCAGGGATAGCGCGGCGCGATGGCTTGGTCCATGCCAAAGACATCGCCAGATACAACACCCTGACAGATCGTGACCCGGACGGATCGGAGGCATACAGGCCCGCTCACGGGGACGTTACAAAAGTGTAACGTTGACGCCCTTGAATCGCCACGTTCACAGACCCAAATAGACGTCATCGGCAGTTTTCGCCGAAGTCCGGAGCAAGGCCCGTCCCCCGCCTATACCGGACAATTGCGGCAGCCTATCCCCCCTCTCCGGGCTGCCGCATCGTTTCGAGTAAAAGGCCGCCGTGGTTCCCCCTCCACCACGGCGGCATTTTTTTGCCCGCGGCGGCCATCCGGGTCGTGGTCCAATCGCCCCGGGCTTTTCGTTTCGCCGCTCTGCCTTTACGGTTCCGGCACTGAATCGAAAGGCTATGCAAATGTCCGCAGTCTCCCCCGTCCTCTACCGTCTCGACAAGAATCTCGACCAGAGCCTGGAGCGGCTCTTCGGCCTGCTCGGGATCAAGTCGATCTCCACCGATCCAGCCTACGCCGCCGACTGCCGCAAGGCGGCGGAATGGCTGGTGGCGGAACTCAAACTGATCGGCTTCGACGCCAGCGTGCGCGACACGCCGGGCCACCCAATGGTGGTTGCGCATCATGATGGGCCGGCTGGGGCGCCGCATGTGCTGTTCTACGGCCATTACGACGTGCAGCCGGTCGACCCGATCGAACTGTGGGAAAACGACCCCTTCGCCCCCGCGATCAAGGAGGTCGGACCTGGTCACAAGATCATCACCGGGCGCGGCTCGGCCGACGACAAGGGTCAGCTGATGACCTTTGTCGAGGCATGCCGTGCCTGGAAACAGGTGCACGGCAGCCTGCCGTGCCGGGTCACCATCCTGTTCGAAGGCGAGGAGGAATCCGGCTCGCCCTCGCTGAAGCCGTTCCTCGAGGCCAATGCCGAGGAGCTCAAGGCTGACTTCGCGCTGGTCTGCGATACCAGCATGTGGGACCGCGACACGCCGTCGATCTGCGTCGGGCTACGCGGTCTGGTCGGCGAGGAGATCACGGTTAAGGCCGCCGACCGCGACCTGCATTCGGGCCTGTATGGCGGGGCTGCCGCCAACCCGATCCGCATCCTGGCCAAGGTGCTGGCCGACATCCACGACAAGGACGGCCATATCACCATCCCGGGCTTCTATGACGGCGTCGAGGAAACCCCCTCGCAGGTGCTGAAATCATGGGAGACGCTGGGCGAGACGGCCGAGACCTTCCTCGGCCCTGTCGGCTTGTCGATCCCATCGGGCGAAAAAGGCCGCTCGGTGCTGGAACTGACCTGGGCGCGACCCACCGCCGAATTCAACGGCATCATCGGTGGCTACACCGGCAAGGGTTTCAAGACCGTCATCGCGGCGGAAGCCTCGGCAAAGGTCTCGTTCCGCCTTGTCCATAAGCAGGATCCGGCCAAGATCCGCGCGGCCTTCCAGAAATTCGTCAAGGAACGCATCCCAGCCGATTGTACGGTCGAATTCCACGCTCATGGCGGCTCACCGGCAATCCAGCTTTCTTACGACTCGCCCTTCCTGGCCAAGGCCAAGACAGCGCTTTCCGACGAATGGCCAAAGCCCGCGGTGACGACCGGCAGCGGCGGCTCCATTCCGGTCGTGGGCGACTTCCAGACCTATCTCGGCATGGAATCGCTGCTGGTCGGGTTCGGCCTCGATGACGACCGCATCCACTCGCCCAACGAGAAATACGAGCTCAGCTCCTTCCACAAGGGCCAGCGCTCCTGGGCGCGCATTCTGGATGCGCTGACACGCTGAGCGCGGAAAACACGTTTTCTTGTTGATTTTTCACCGGATCGCGGCGAGGACGGGTAACGCCGCGACCCGGAGAAAACGATGAGCGATATCCGCTTCCATAAAAACGATCTGCCCGACCTTTCGCACTACGATGTCGCGGCGGTGGCGATCGATACGGAAACGCTTGGCCTCAAACCGCACCGAGACCGGCTCTGCGTGGTGCAGATCTCGCCTGGCGACGGCAGCGCCGATGTCATCCAGATCGCGCCGGGCCAGAAGGAGGCATCGAACCTGGTCAAGCTGCTGGCAAACGACAGGGTGACCAAGCTGTTCCACTACGGTCGCTTCGACCTCGCCGTGCTCTACCACGCGTTTGGCGTGATGGCCGAGCCGGTGTTCTGCACCAAGATCGCCTCGCGGCTGACGCGCACCTATACCGACCGGCACGGGCTGAAGGACATCTGTTTCGAGCTTCTCGGCGTCGGCCTGTCCAAGGCGCAGCAATCGTCGGATTGGGCGGCCGAAACGCTGTCGCCCGAACAGCTCGAATACGCCGCCTCCGATGTGCTCTATCTGCATCGTTTGCGCGATGCGCTGGCGGGACGGCTGGCGCGCGAGGGCCGCACTAAGGAGGCGGACGCCTGTTTCCGCTTCCTGCCGACGCGGGCCAAGCTTGACCTGATGGGCTGGGACGAAGAGGATATCTTCGCTCACAGCTGAGAAAAGGGATGAGATGGCGGACAGAAAGCCGATATCGACCGCGCCGACCGACGGCTCAAAGGTCACCGTCACCTGGAAGGACAGCGACGGCGTCCTCAATGAATCCATAGCGCAATACCGCGACGGCGGCTGGTGGGTCTACACCGACAGTCATACGCAGAAGAAGGTCGAGCCGACCAGCTGGCGGCCCGCTGCCAGCGACGACGACGACCAGTGAGCGCCGCTGGTGGGACGGGGTGCTTTCGACTAGCCTGAAGTCGTTGATATCCGGGCCGATTCGGAGCCTTCCGCTCCGCACCCGCCCTCTTGCACGGAGAAACCCGCCATGGGTGTCGAAAGCCTTCTCGTCTTCATCCTCATCGGTGCCATCGCCGGCTGGCTCGCCGGTCTCATCGTTTCGGGTTTCGGCTTCGGCCTGATCGGCAACATCATCGTCGGCATTATCGGCGCCTTCATCGCTGGCTGGCTGTTTCCGCGCATCGGCTTGTCGATCGGCGGTGGCATCATCGCCTCCATAATCCATGCCACGATCGGCGCCATCATCCTTTTGGTTCTGGTCAGGGTCCTGAAACGAGCCTGAGGCTCGGCATGACAGAAGGCGCGCCATGAAGCAGAACACGCTCTATCTCCTCATTGGCGTGCTCATCATCGTGATCATCGCACTGGGCGTCTACGTCTACCGCGAGCAGGCCAGGCCGAAAGGCGTCGAACTCAGGATCGACGACAAGGGCATTTCAATCCAGCAGAACTGAACCCGCCGGGCGGATCCAGGAGCGTGACATGGAGGCTTCCGACGCATGGCAGAGCGGAGAGCGGCCCAGGATCACCGTGGCGGAATGGGAGAGGTTGAACCGGCCGCCACGACGCGAGGCGTTGCTGCGCTATTACTGGCGGACTTTTCGCTTCCTGAGGACATCCGCGCCGATCAGCGAATTGCAGGGACGACAGCAATCGTTCCGTGACGCGGTCGTGGCCACTGTTGCCTTCAACCGGCCTGATGTGATCGCATGGCAGATCCACCTCGTGCGCCGACACCTGGCCGAGCACGAGAGCTATGTCGTCTTCGACAACAGCAAGAAGGAGGAGGCGAGGGAAGCCATCCGCGACCTCTGCCAGCGCCAGCACGTCCCCTATGTAGCGTTGCCGAGGAACAGGCTGACGGTCAGCAGATCGCACGGCCAGGCGCTCAACTGGATCGTGCGCAATTTCATGACCGGCTTGGCCCCGAAGGTCTTCGGCTTCATCGACCATGACATCTTTCCGACGGAACCGTTTTCAATCCACGACCGGCTGAAGGGCAAGACCATTTACGGCAGTGTCCGCCGCGACACGCCGACGCCGGGCGGCTGGTTCTTGTGGCCCGCCTTCTGTTTTTTCGACGGAAGCCTGTTGCGACAGCGGCTGGATTTCGCGCCGAGCTACAAATTCCGTATGGACTCGGGTGGCGGCAACTGGCCGCTGCTCTACCGCACGATCGACCATGCGCTGGTCAGATTTACCGAGAACAAGTTGCTGCGCTGCGGCGAGGGCGATGACGAGCACGAGGATTTCTTCATGTCGGTCGACGGCTGGCTGCATGTTACCAATGCCTCGAACTGGCGAAGGCAGCCGGTCGACAGGCGCGAACAACTCATCGCCTTGTTGCGGCAGGCTGCGGGTCCTGACCAGTTGGATGTGAAGTTCGAGCCGATCTAAAAGGTTCGCCATGTCGCGTCGGCTCCAAATGGCCTTTGATCGACAAACGCGAGCCAGCCGATCCAGATCGCGGCCAACTCGCTGCACGTGCAGACCTGGCGGCTCGCCCTGCAAGCGGTCGACTGTCTCGACGGCCGAAAGCGGCACACACTGTTTGGTCGCTGGCGATCGAGGAGCAACGGGCGTCGCGACCCGGCGCGTTCAATCGGTGTACGCGACGAGGAGACCTTTCTGGGGGGGCGGGCCAGTGTCGAGGAAGGCGGCCCGAAGGGCCTCGACATCGACCGATCGAACAGTGTCGTTGCGGTCACCTGCGAGGTAGGCGCTGGCCTTCTATCCGCTGGCGTCGATTGTCGGAACGGCAAGCTCGGGGATCGAGCCAGGCTCGGCGCGCTTTTAGGCACCGGCCGTTTCCCTGGTGGCGAACCGACGGTGTCGGAGAGAAGAGGATTAACAAATTCCTAACGGAATTCAGAGGTTTGGCCGAAGGCCTGCTTAACCCGCCCTTAAATCGCCGCATCTACTCTTCAACCCGAGCGCCATTGGCACCGGGGACATCAAGCGCAGCGCATGGCGAACCGCAGAGACAGTCGCATCGAGCCCAGCTTCGAGGGACCGCCGCGAGCGAGATCCCAGACGGGTCTTTCGGTGAGCGAGGAGGACCGCGTCGTGCCGAGCAACAGCAAAGCCTCCGCCAAACGCAAATCATCCAAGGCGAAATCGTCGCGGGGGAAGCGCGGCGGAGGCGGGCGCGGGCTGTTCGGCGTGCTCGGCCGGCTGTTCTACTGGTGCTTCGTGCTCGCCATCTGGGGCGGCATCGCGGTGGCCGGCGTCGTCATCTACTACGGCGCCAAGATGCCGGCGGCCACGACCTGGTCGATTCCCGATCGTGCGCCCAACATCAAGATCGTCTCGGCCGATGGGCAATTGCTCGCCAATCGCGGCATGAGCGGCGGCGAGGCTGTCGGCCTGCACGAAATGTCGCCCTATATCCCCGAGGCAGTCATCGCCATCGAGGACCGCCGTTTCTATTCGCATTTCGGTGTCGATCCGATCGGCCTGTCGCGCGCAATGGTCACCAACCTCATCGGCGGGCATTTCTCGCAAGGCGGTTCGACGCTGACGCAGCAATTGGCCAAGAACCTGTTCCTGACGCCGGACCGTACATTGGAGCGTAAAGTGCAGGAGGTGCTGCTGGCCCTGTGGCTCGAGCACAAGCACAGCAAGGACCAGATCCTCGAAATGTACCTCAACCGGGTCTATTTCGGCTCCGGCGCCTATGGCGTCGAGGCGGCCTCGCGCCGTTATTTCGGCAAGAGCGCGCGCGACGTCACGCTGTCCGAAGCCGCCCTGCTTGCCGGCCTCTTGAAGGCGCCCTCGCGGCTGTCGCCGGCGCGCGATCCCAAGGCCGCCGAGGAGCGTTCGCAGCTGGTGCTCGGGGCCATGCGCGAGGAGGGCAAGATCAGCGAAAAGGAGCTGAAAACGGCGCTCAGCGCACCGGCGACGCGCTCGCCATCCTACTGGACCGGTTCGGAAAATTATGTCGCCGACACCATCATGGAAGAATTGCCCGACCTGATCGGCGACGTGCGCGGCGATATCGTCATCGATTCTACCGTGGACCTGAACCTGCAGAAGCTCGCCGAAAAATCGATCCGCCGGCTGATCGACGACAGCGGCAAGAAGCTCAACGTGACCCAGGGCGCGCTGGTGTCGATCGACGATTCCGGCGCGGTACGGGCCATGGTCGGCGGCTACGACTATTCGACCAGCCAGTTCGACCGCGCCTCGGAGGCGCGCCGGCAGCCGGGCTCGGCGTTCAAGCCGTTTGTCTATATGGCGGCACTTGAGGCCGGCCGCACGCCTGACAGCATCCGCAACGATGCGCCGATCAAGATCGGCAACTGGACACCGGACAATTACGGCGGCAAGTACTTTGGCAAGGTCACCTTGGCGACAGCGCTGGCAAAATCACTGAACTCGGTTGCCGCGCAGCTGACCATGGAAGTCGGGCCGAACGCGGTGGTGGAAGCCGCGCACCGCATGGGCATCCAGTCCGACCTGCAGGCCAACACCTCGATCGCGCTCGGCACCTCGGAAGTGACGCCACTGGAGCTGACTTCGGCCTATGTGCCCTTCGCCAATGGCGGCTACAAGCCGGACATTCATTTCATCCGCCGCGTGACGACGTCGGACGGCAAGGTGCTCTATGATAGCGCCGGCGGCAGCGCACCGCGCGTGATCAAGCCCGAGATCGTCGGCATGATGAATTCGATGATGACCGGCACGGTCGAGGTCGGCACCGCCAGGAAGGCGGCTTTCGCCTGGCCGTCGGCAGGCAAGACCGGCACCAGCCAGAATTCGCGCGACGCCTGGTTCGTCGGCTATACCGCCAATCTGACCACCGGCGTATGGTTCGGCAATGATGACGGCACGGCGATGAAGAAGGTCACCGGCGGCGCGCTGCCGGCGCAGGCCTGGCACGAATTCATGGTCGCCGCGCATGAGGGCGTGCCGGTGCGGCCGCTGCCCGGCACCTGGAAATCGACTCCGGCCGACACCATCGTGCCCGACGAAATTCCCTCGGCCAGCAACAACCAGCCGGCACCGGTTCCGCCGGCGTCAGTCGGCCAGCAGGCGCCGGCCGCGCAGGCCGCGGGACAGGCGACGCCAGCGCCGGTCCGTGCGGCGCGGCCTGCCCAGACCGTCGATGCCGATGGCTTCGATATGCCGGCGGATGACGGCACCACCGCTTCGGTCGGACATCCGGTGCCGCCAGGCAGCGTCGGCGGTCGGCTCAAGAAACGGCAGACGTCGATCCTGGATATCCTTGGCGGCGGCTAGTTCGGGCGGCGGCTAGTTCGCCCGTGGCTTGGCACTGCCCAGTTTCTTGCTGTCAAAGGTCAGCTTGTCGCTGTGGATCTTTCCGTCGCTGACGGTGAGATGCTTGGCGCAGGACAGCGCCCCCGACGACTTCGTCATCAGGTCGTACATCAACAGCGCCTGGTGGTCGTCCCCGAACGCGGCGATCATGCGCACACCGGTCACGTCCTCGGAGAGCTTCGTAAGCCCCTTCAAGTAAGGTTCCTTGCCGGTCGATTGCTGCATCGGCCCATCGAAAACGACATCGTCGGCAACGTAGGACGCCGCCTTTTCAAGGTCGTGGCTCGTCCACGCCTTCGTGAAGGCCGTTGCGATGTCGAGGGGAGCTGGCTGTGCCATGGCTTTCTCCTGATGGATTGGTGTGAACCCAGATCTTGCGATTGTCGAAACCAACGGCAAGCCGGCGTCCAGGTTCCTCATGTCGGCCCATGGTGACATTTCGGCCTCTCGCCTCCGAGACACGGTTCGGCTACACCTCCGGCCGGAGACCGCGACATGGCTGAACTCGACACCAGAAAAACCATCGTGCTGACCGGCGCCAGCCGCGGTATCGGCCATGCCACGGTCAAGCGCTTTTCGCGCGAGGGTTGGCGCGTCATCACCTGTTCGCGCCAGGCCTTTGCCGAGGATTGCCCGTGGCCGGCAGGGCCGGAAGACCACATCAAGGTCGACCTCGCCGATCAGGAAGATGTCGGTATTGCGGTCTCGGAAATCCGCCATCGGCTGGAAGCGCATGGCGGCCACCTGCACGCGCTGGTCAACAACGCCGGCATTTCGCCCAAGCTCAAGGATGGCAACAGCCGCATGAACTCGATCGACACGCCGATGCATGTCTGGCGCGACGTGTTCCAGGTCAATTTCTTCGCGCCGATCATGCTGGCACGCGGCCTGTTCAAGGAATTGGCGGCGGCGAAAGGCTCGATCGTCAATGTGACATCGATCGCCGGCACCCGCGTGCATCCCTTCGCCGGCACCGCCTATGCGACGTCGAAGGCCGCTCTCGGCTCACTGACGCGCGAGATGGCGCATGATTTCGGCCCGCACGGCATCCGTGTCAACGCCATCGCGCCAGGCGAGATCGACACCGCGATCCTGTCGCCGGGCACGGAAAAGATCGTCGAGACCATCCCACTGCGGCGCCTGGGCACCACGGCGGAAGTCGCCGACATCATCTTCTTCCTGTGCTCCGGGCAGGCATCCTATGTCACCGGCTCGGAAATCCACATCAATGGCGGCCAGCACGTGTGAACTGGTGGGAGCCAAGGCCCGCTCATCTGGTCGGGGTGACAACAGCCTTGGCAATTCATTCGTGGCTTGATCAACGCGCCTGTGGGCAGCGCCTGCTCAGGCAGCGGACGGTTCAGCGACACGCGACTTGTGGCCAAGCACCTCGTCGACAATGCCACGCGCGATTTCGCGTTCGCCCATGATCACCGTATTGGCGCCGAGCCCCTTGAGATGCTCGACCTCGGCGTCGGAATGGGCGCGGGCGACGACGTTGATGTTGGGATTGGCGGCGCGCGCCCTCAGCACGATCTGGCCGGCCTCGAAGGCATTGGGGATGGCAAGGATCAGCCGCGTGGCGCCTTCGGGATTGGCGGCGGCGAAGACTTCGGTGTTGGCGGCGTTGCCGGCGACGGTTTCGATGCCGTCTGCTTTCAGCCTCGCCAGCGTCTTGTCGGCGTCCTCGATGACAAGGAAAGGCCGTGCTGCATCTTTCAACGCCGCGCCGACGAGGCCGCCGACGCGGCCGTAGCCGATCAGGATGGCATGACCGGTGAGCGCCGTCCTTGGTGGCGGGCCGTCTTCCTTTTTGGACGCTACGGGGACCGAGGCGACTTGGCCCGGTTCCGTCGCTGGACCAACCGGCTTGGCGTCCGTCGGCGGTGCCGTCCTGGCGGCGCGGGCCTCGAGCCACGGCTTCATCCAATCGATGATCAGGAACATCAGCGGGTTGAGTACGATCGAAAGGATGGCACCGGCCAGGATGAGGTCACGTCCCTGTTCCGGCAGAAGTTTCAGCCCGACGCCGAGTTCGGCCAGGATGAAGGAGAATTCGCCGATCTGGGCGAGGCTGGCCGAAATCATCAAGGCCGTGGCCAACGGATAGCCGAAGGCGACGACGATGACGAACGCCGCCAGCGACTTGCCGATGACGATGATGGCCAGCGTCGCCAGGATCGGCAGGCCGTTGCTGAACAGGCTGAACGGGTCGAACAACATGCCGACGGAGACGAAGAACAGCACCGAGAAAGCATCGCGCAGCGGCAGCGATTCTTCCGCGGCGCGGTGGCTGAGCTCGGATTCGCTCATGATCATACCGGCGAAAAAGGCGCCCAGCGCCAGCGAGACGCCGAACAGTTTTGCCGCGCCGAAGGCGACGCCGAGCGCTATTGCCAGCACCGAGAGGCGGAACAGTTCGCGCGACCCGGTATGGGCGACATAGTGCAGGATCCACGGAATGACCCTGCGGCCGACCACCAGCATGACGACGACGAAGGCGGCGACCTTCGCCAGCGTGATGCCGACGACACCCCAGATGCCATAAATGGCCGGCAGCGACAGCAGGCCGCTCGAATGGGCATCGGCCTGTTCCTGGCCGCCGAGCACGCCGGCAAGTGCCGGCAACAGCACCAGCGCCAGCACCATGGCCAGATCCTCAACGATCAGCCAGCCGACGGCGATGCGGCCGCGCTCGGTCTCGATCAGGCGGCGTTCCTGAAGCGCGCGCAGCAGCACCACGGTCGAGGCGACCGACAGCGCCAGGCCAAACACCAGGCCCGCGCCCATCGACCAGCCGAGCATCCAGGACAGCCCGGCGCCGAGCGCCGTGGCGAAGCCGATCTGGACAATGGCGCCCGGCACGGCAATGGCGCGGACCGACAGAAGGTCCTTCAGCGAAAAATGCAGGCCGACGCCGAACATCAGGAGGATGACGCCGATTTCGGCCAATTCGTTGGCAAGGCCACCGTCGGCGACAAAACCGGGTGTGTTCGGCCCAACCAGCACGCCGGCTACGAGATAGCCGACCAGTGGCGGAATGCGGAACCGATTGGCGAGGGCGCCGAAGACGAATGCCAGCCCCAGACCGGCGACGATGGTGGCGATAAGGGGCGTGTCATGCGGCATTGTCTATGGAGCGCCTTTTAAGCTAGCGATGTTGGATATGCGCCGCCCTAAGCCGCCGCCTGTTTGCAATATGGTGGACGGGGTGTTGGCGATGCAACCCGCAAAGCCGCGAAATCAACGTCGAGACGGCAAAAACTTGACCGGCGGCTGAGTGACTGCCGGTCAAGTGCCTGGGTTCAGTGGTAACCGTGCTGCGACCCGATAGGCCCCTTCGCCGCGCGTGGTCAGGCTGCCTGCAGCAACGCCTCGATCTCGAAGATGGCGTGGTTGGTCATGGTCTTCGGGATTTCGGCCGTCACCTTGTCGCCAACCTCCTTATGCAGCTTCTTGCGCATCGCGCCGAGCACCATTGGCGGGGCGACAAGCACAAGGCTGTCGAATGCACCCTCATGTGCAAGCTTGTAGAGGCGGGCGGCAATCTCCTCGGCGAAGCGCTCCTTGCCGATGCGATGCCAGTCGGTCTCCTCGACCGCGCTGCGATGCACGGATGGGCCGTCATTGTATCGACCGGGGCTGTCGCTTCCCTGTTCGCGTGTGGGCGGGTTCTCCTGTTCCATCACCTGCACGACTTCAAGGTTGGGAAACTTAGTGTCGCCGGCGTTCTTGAGCAGGAGCGCCTTTTCGCCGTCGGCCACCAAAACCCAAATGCCATGCTTCAGTTTGATCGTGTTCATGGGAACGCTCCTTGTTGAGTGGTGGCTATACCGGGAACGCATTTTGACCCGTCAACGTTCCACCCGAACGGAGGACCGAGTGGCCGTGCAGCCAGGCCCTGAAGACGAATCACCGCCGCACGACTTTAATCTACTGAATTGGTAGCAATTAGAAAAAACTGTTTTGTGGGACAGGTCGCCGGCAGCTAAAAGTGCCTGAAATCAAGGCGCATTTCAGCAGCTCGGGCGCTCCCGGTGCATGGGCATGGAATATTTTTCTCCTGCCCTTCGCGGTTGCGAAAAAGCGATTGCCTGCCATCACCGGATGCGCGAGTGCTTTGCTTCTGCTTTTTTACGCTTGGGCGTAAAACTGCGATCCTGTTCCCGGATTTGCTTTGTCATGTCGCAAGCCACCACCAAGCTCAACTCCTTTCCCGTCTTCATGCGGGTCGAGGGCGAAGCCGTGGCCATTGTCGGCGGCGGCGAGGAGGCTTTGGCCAAGGCGCGGCTGATCGCCCAGTCGAGCGCGGTCCTGCACATCATCGCTAGGGATGCCGAACCGGAGCTGTTGGCCTTCATCGCCGAGTCCGGCGCCAACTATATGCCCGGCGCGTATAACGCCTCGCAGATCGAAGGCGCCGTGATGGTGTTTGCCGCCAGCGGCGGCGAAGCGCTCGACCGTCGCGTCGCCGCCGATGCGCGCCGGCTGGGCATTCCCGTCAATGCCGTCGACCGGCCGGACCTCTGTGATTTCTTCACCCCGGCGCTGGTCAACCGCGCACCGGTCGCCGTGGCGATCGGTACCGAAGGCGCGGGCCCCGTGCTTGCACAGATGCTGCGCAGCCGAATCGACCGCATGCTGTCGCCGTCGCTCGGGTCACTGGCAGCGCTTGCGGCGTCGTTCCGCAATGCCGCCGAGAGATTGCCCAGGGGCAGTATACGCCGCCGTTTCTGGAGCGACTTCTTCGGCGGAGCGCCAGCACGCGCCGTCGAGGCCGGCGAATTTTCGCAGGCGCGCGAAGCCGCCACCGACCTGCTGTTGTCCAACGCGCCCGTTCGCGGCCACATCGCCCTGGTGGGCGCCGGTCCCGGCGCCGAGGACCTCCTGACCCTGCGGGCGCATCGTCTGCTGATGGAGGCCGATGTCATCGTCCATGACGCGCTGGTCCCGGAGGCGGTCGTCGCCATGGGCCGCCGCGATGCCGAGCGCCTGCCGGTGGGAAAGCGCAAGGGCTGCCATACCAAAAGCCAAGCCGAAATCAATGCGTTGCTGGTGGATCTCGGCCGTAAGGGCAAGCGCGTCGTGCGGCTGAAATCGGGCGATCCTCTGGTGTTCGGCCGCGCCGGCGAGGAGATGGCCGCGCTTCGTGACGCCGGCATCGCCTATGAGGTGGTTCCGGGCGTCACAGCGGCCTTTGCCGCTGCCGCCGATTTCGAACTGCCGTTGACGCTGCGCGGCGTTTCCTCCTCGATGGTGTTCACCACCGGCCACGATCTCAAGGGAAATTCACTGCCGGATTGGGCCAAGCTCGCCATTTCCGGCGCTACCGTTGCCGTCTACATGGGCCGCTCGGTCGCGGCCGAAGTTGCCGGCCGGCTGATCGAGGCGGGCTTGTCGCCGGACACGGCGGTCGCCGTGGTCGAGAATGCCAGTCTGGCCAATCGCCGACGCTTCCACGGCACGCTTGCCGACTTGCCGTCGCTGGAAGCGCGCGCCGATCTGTCGGGCCCGGTCATGACCATCATCGGCGACGCCGTCGCCGGTGCCAATTTCGAGCGGTCCGAGCCGCTCGCGGCACACAGGCACGAGAGCGCGCCCGTAGCAGCCGCCGAGGGAGTTCAGCCATGAAGATACTGACCGCCAATCGCCTCGGCGACGGTATTGCCGTCTGGTACGCCGATGGCGGCTGGGCCGAGACGGTGGATCATGCGGACCTTGCCCACGACAAGGCGGCCGAGGATCGGCTGGAGGCGATCGGCGCCAAGGCCCACGCCGACAATGAAGTGGTCGACGTCAATCTGATCGATGCGGACATCGTCGACGGCGTTGTCGAGCCGGTGCGGCTGCGTGAGAAGATCCGCGCCGCCGGCCCGACCATCCGCAACGACCTCGGCAAGCAGGCCGAGCGGGCGGCATAGCCAGGACACCAGGTGAACGGGCGGACGCGCCCTGAAAGACGAAGCATGTACCGTTACGATGAGTTCGACCACGATTTTGTCCAGGCCCGCGTCGCCGAGTTCAGCGACCAGGTCGAGCGCCGGCTGTCCGGCGAGATTACCGAGGACCAGTTCCGGCCGCTCCGGCTGATGAACGGCGTCTATCTGCAGCTGCACGCCTACATGCTGCGCATCGCGGTGCCCTACGGCACGCTGAACGGCAAGCAGTTGCGCATGCTCGGCCACATCGCCCGCAAATACGATAAGGGCTACGGCCATTTCACCACGCGCCAGAACATCCAGTTCAACTGGCCGGCGCTGTCGGACATTCCGGCGATCCTGGCGGACCTGGCCAGCGTGGAGATGCACGCCATCCAGACCAGCGGCAACTGCATCCGCAATGTCACCGCCGACCATTTTGCCGGGGCTGCCGCCGACGAGGTCGCCGATCCGCGTCCCTATGCCGAAATCCTGCGGCAGTGGTCTTCGGTGCATCCGGAATTCTCGTTCCTGCCGCGCAAGTTCAAGATCGCGGTGACGGGAGCCGAGCGCGATCGCGCCGCCATCCAGACGCACGATATCGGCCTGCACCTCAAGAAGAACGCCGCCGGCGAACTCGGCTTCGCCGTCTACGTCGGTGGTGGTCAGGGCCGTACGCCGATGGTGGCGAGGAAGATCCGCGACTTCTTGCCCGAAGCCGACCTTCTCTCCTACTGCACGGCGATCCTGCGCGTTTACAATCTCCATGGCCGCCGCGACAACAAGTACAAGGCGCGCATCAAGATCCTGGTCCACGAGACCGGCGCCGAGGAAATCACCCGCCAGGTCGAGGCCGAGTGGCAGGAATTGAAGGACGCGGAGCTGAAGCTGCCCGAGGCGGACATCCGCGCCATCGAGGCTTATTTCGCACCGCCCGCGCTGACCGGGCGGCCGGACGGCGACGCCGCCGTCAAGGTGGCGCGGCTGGATTCCAAGGGCTTCTCGGACTGGCTGGACCAGAACGTGGTGACGCACCGCCACCCCGACTACGCGGCGGTGACGATCTCGCTCAAGGGTATCGGCGAGGTGCCGGGCGATGCGACCGACAGCCAGATGGAAGCGGTCGCCGACATTGCCGAGAAATATGCCTTCGACGAGCTTCGCGTCAGCCACGAGCAGAACCTGATCCTGCCGCATGTGGCGCGTGCCGACCTCAAGGCGGTCTATGACGCGCTGGTCGACATCGGGCTGGCGACGGCTAACTCCAACCTGATCTCGGACATCATCTCGTGCCCGGGCCTCGATTATTGCGCGCTGGCGACGGCACGCTCGATACCGATCGCACAGCAAATCTCGCGCCGCTTCGCCTCGCTGGAGCGGCAGCGCGAGATCGGCGAATTGAAGCTGAAGATCTCCGGCTGCATCAATGCCTGCGGCCACCACCATGTCGGCCATATCGGCATCCTCGGTGTCGAGAAGAAGGGCTCCGAACTCTACCAAGTGACATTGGGCGGTTCGGCCGACGAGAACACTTCGGTCGGCGAGATCATCGGCCGGGGCTTCTCTTCGGAAGAAATCACCGATGCCATCGAGCACATCGTCGACACCTATCTCGGCCTTCGGCTCAACCCGCAGGAAAAATTCATCGACGCCTACCGCCGTGTCGGTTCCGCGCCGTTCAAGGAGGCGCTCTATGCTGGCGAAGCCAAGGCCGCTTGACCATATTGCCGACGTCGATGACGGCATCGCCGCCAAAGCGGCGGGGTTTGACGCGCTCTACGGTCATCTCGGCCCGATCGAGATCATCGAACGATCGGCCAACGATCTGTTTCACGACGAGATCGCTGCCGTGTCTTCGTTCGGCGCGGATTCGGCGGTGCTGCTGCATATGATCGCCAAGATCGACCGTACGCTGCCGGTCATCTTTCTCGATACCGGCAAGCATTTCGAGGAGACGCTCGGCTATCGCGACGCGCTGGTCGCCGATTTCGGATTGACCAACATCCGGGTGATCAAGCCGGACGAAGCGGCGCTCGAACGGATCGACCCGACCGGCAATCTGCACCAGAACAACACCGATGCCTGCTGCGACGTGCGCAAGGTCGAGCCGCTGGCACGTGGCGTCGCACCCTTCCGCGCCTGGTTCACGGGCCGCAAACGCTTCCAGGCCTCGACACGGGCCGCACTTCCGGTGTTCGAGGCGGTAGGCCCTCGCATCCGCATCAATCCGCTGGCGCACTGGACGACGTCGGACCAGGCCGACTACATGCGCGCGCATGCGCTGCGCGAAAACCCACTGGTCGCCTATGGTTATCTGTCGATTGGCTGCTTTCCATGCACGCAGCCGGTGCAGCCGGGCGAGGATGCGCGCAGCGGCCGCTGGGCCGGCCACGCCAAGACCGAGTGCGGCATCCATCTGTCGGGACTGGAAGTGTCGCTGACCGACGCATCACTATAGGGTATGTTGCAATTCAGGTGAGGCAGGCCTGCAAACGGCGGCTTCCTGCGCTTCCGGTGCCCACGGACTTCAAGTACGTTCCGCTCCGGTTCTCGCAAGCAGCCGTTTTCGACACAGCCTGACCTGAATTTCAACACACGCTCGAGCTCTTCGAATTTTAGGAATTTTGATGACTGGACTGACGACACCGGAGACCCGGCTCTGGACCCCGGAGGGTTTTCGCGAGGACGAGTGGAGCCATGCCGAAAGTGCCGACGCGCTTTCCGGCAATGGCCAATTCATCCTGCCGCTGCAGGCGTTCCTCGATCTCGACCCGGAGGTGCGCCGCTCGGCGAAGGAGCGGCTCGGCGTCGTGCTGCAGCCCGGCGACCAGCTCGACAAGATCGCCGACCTGCTCGACCAGTTGTCGCTGGTGGCGCTGGCCTTCCCGGCTTTCGGCGACGGCCGCTCCTTCTCCAAGGGCGAACTGCTGCGCAGCCGCTATCACTTCACGGGCGCGCTGCGTGCCACCGGGCAGGTCCTGGTCGACCCGTTGCCGCACATGCTGCGGCTTGGCTTCGATGAATTCGAGATCTCGAATCCAGTGCTCTTGAAGCGCCTTGAAGAAGGCCGCACCGGCGGGTTGGGGCTTTACTACCAGCCGGCCGCCATAGTGGAGACCAAGGGTCCGAAATATTCCTGGCGGCGTCTTCGCAACAGCTGACGCTTTTTCCAGGAAGGCCGAAGGCCCTCTCACTCGAAGCTGGTCGTACCAACTGTGCGATTTGCGCTTTTCCTCTCGGCATCTTGCCCTTAGGATATCGCTGTTATTTCGCGACCCGAAATAAATGGCCACAAAGGGAGGAACCGGGAATGGCTGGCAAGAAGATATTGATGCTCGTTGGCGAGTTCAGCGAGGAATATGAGATTTTCGTCTTTGAACAGGCCATGCATGCCGTCGGCCATACCGTGCATGTCGTTTGCCCGGACAAGAAGGCAGGCGATGTGCTGAAGACATCGCTGCACGATTTCGAGGGCCACCAGACCTACACCGAGAAGCCCGGACACGATTACATCCTCAACAAGACGTTTTCCGAGGTGGATCCGGCCCAGTACGATGCCGTCTACGCGGCGGGCGGGCGCGGTCCCGAATACATTCGTATCGACAAGCGCGTGCAGGCGCTGGTGCGGCACTTCCATGAGACAGGAAAGCCGATCTTCACCATCTGCCATGGCGTGCAGAGCCTGATCGCGGTCGACGGCGTGGTGCGGGGCAGGGAAGTGGCGGCGCTTCATTATTGCGAGCCGGAAGTCACGCTGGCCGGCGGCATCTATGTCGACGTCGCGCCCAACGGGGCCCATGTCGACGGCAATCTTGTTTCGGCCAAGGGCTGGCCGGGCCTGTCCAATTTCATCCGCGAATGCCTGCAGGTGCTGGGCACGGAGATCCGCCATGGCCAGATCCTGATGCGCGACGAGCGGCAAGCGGCCTGAGAAAGGTTTGGGGAACTACCGCCGCGCGCTGGCGCGGCGGTATGCTCTACGCCGCCATCCGCGCTTCGCGGAACGACACCAGTTTGTGGCGGCTTTCGTCCCACAAGGCCAGTTTGACGCAGCGCAGGCTCTCGAGCAGCGTGACGCGGCCGATGCCGCGCAGCTCGGGATAATCCCGCAGCACTTCCTGCAGCCGGTAGCCGGGCACCTTGGCGGAGAGGTGGTGGACGTGGTGAACGCCGATATTGCCGGTGAACCAGTTCAGCACCGGCGGAAGGTCGTAATAGGACGAGCCGTGCAGGGCGGCGCGTTGGAACTCCCATTCCTCATCCTTCGCCCATTCGGTCTCCTCGAACTGGTGCTGGACATAGAACAGCCAGATGCCGGCCGAACCGGCAAGAATGACGATCGGCAGATGGACGATCAGGAACGCACCAGGGCCGATGACCCAGATGAGGATGGCCGCGGCAACCGCGATGCCAAGATTGGTGGTCATCGACGACACCCAGGGCGTCAGGCCGCCGCGCATCATGCCGACGGGCAACCTTTGCGAGAAGATGAACAGCCAGATCGGCCCCAGGCCGAACATCACCAGGGGATGGCGGTAGAGGCGATAAGCCAGGCGACCCCGCCAGGACATCCGCCGGTATTCGGCGACGGTCAGCGTCCTGATATCGCCCATGCCGCGTTCGTCGAGGTTGCCGGCGCTGGCATGATGGGTGGCATGGGCACGCCGCCAGCAGTCGTAGGGCGTCAGCGTCAGGATGCCCAGCGCGCGGCCGATCCAGTCATCGGCAATGCGATTGGCAAAGAAGGAGCCATGGCCGCAATCGTGCTGGATCATGAAAATCCGCACCAGGAAACCGGCCGCGGGCAGGATCAGGACCAGTCCCCACCAATGACCATAGGCATAGGCAGCGGAAGACAGAGCCCACAGCGTGGCGAAAGGAATCAGGGTGATGGCCAGTTCGAGTGTGCTACGCCGCCTGTCAGGCTTCTTGTAGCGCGCCAGGATCTTTAGCCAGGCGCGCTTGCTGTTGGCAGCTGCCTCGGGGGAAATCATGTTCATCAGGAAGCATAGGCGGGGTGTGCCGCCACCGCAAGTCAGGGATCACGCAAAGTTACTGTGCGTAATTGTCGCGTAAGGCCCTGGCGATCCTACTGCCGTCGCCATCCGGCGTCGCCATCCTCGACCCGGTCGAGATGCTCGAGCAATTGCTCAAATCGGTCCGGGATGTCAGGTTCGATGCGGAAGGCCGGCAAGGTGCGCAGAAAGCGCGTCACTGCCTCGGCGCCAAACTGCCGCCGAACCTCCGCAGCGAGCCTTTCTCCTTTTTCAAGCTTGTTGCGGGTCATCATTTCAAAAATCCCTGCGTCGGCTCCGAAACTCCCCCAGCAGCGGAATGGTTCCCGCATCACCGCCTCGTGGCAAGCAAAGCCGGCAAGTAGGGTAAAATTTGAATTAAAATCGAAACGTCCCACCGTGCTTTCCTGATCCGGTCGCAGGCTCTTGCCGTCGCTTTCCCCTTGATTTTTGGCCTGCGAACCTCGATATCGGGCACAAAATCCATGCCATTCGAGATGACGGGAAACGGCGATGAGCGACCAGGCAAAAGACGAACGCACGCCCAATGAAGCCGAGGCGGCCGAGGCCAATGCCGAGCGCACGGAAGGCAGCATCGATGGCGACTACGAAGCGCTTGTGCGGCTGCTGAAGGAAAATGAAGAGCTGAAGGACCGCGCGCTGCGGGTCGCGGCCGAGATGGAAAACCTGCGCCGCCGCACCGCGCGCGACGTGCATGACGCGCGCACTTATGCGGTGGCGAATTTCGCCCGCGACATGCTGTCGGTGTCGGACAATCTGCGCCGCGCCCTGGATGCCATTCCCGCCGAGGCCAAGGCATCGGGGGATGCCGGCTTCAAGGCGCTGATCGAAGGCGTCGACCTGACCGAGCGCGCCATGCTGTCGGCGCTGGAACGGCATGGGGTCAAGAAACTTGCTCCCGAGGGCGAGAAGTTCGATCCCAATTTCCACCAGGCAATGTTTGAAGTGCCCAATCCCGATGTCCCGGCCAACACCGTGGTCCAGGTCGTGCAGCCGGGCTATTCGATCGGCGAGCGGGTGCTTCGCCCGGCCATGGTCGGCGTCGCCAAGGGCGGTCCGAAAATTGCCGCCGACGCGCCGGTCGAACCAGGGCCGGTCAATGAGCAGGCCGAGAAAGATGCGTGATTAGTGGGGTTGCGAATAGAGAGTAGTGAGTAGCAAGGACCGGGACGAGTAGGCGCCTGCTTCGCCAATTGCCATTCACTACCGACTACTTCACTACTCACTCCATGAACCCGATCGCCCTCCTCGACTATGCCGGCGTTGCCGTCTTCGCGGCGACGGGGGCGTTGGCGGCGTCGCGCAAACAGCTCGACATTATCGGCTTCCTGTTCCTGGCCAGCGTCACCGGCATCGGCGGCGGCACGCTTCGTGACGTCATCCTCAATCTGCCGGTTTTCTGGGTCGCCAACTCGAGCTACGTTCTGATCTGCGCGGCGGTCGCGGTGCTGGTGTTCTTTGCCGCGCACCGTGTCGAATCCCGCTGGAAATGGCTGCTCTGGCTCGACGCCATCGGATTGGCCGCTTTTTCGGTGATGGGTGCGGCCAAGGGTCTGGCCATTACGGGTTCGCCGGTCGTCTCCGTCATCACCGGCGTGCTCACCGCCACGTCAGGCGGCATCCTGCGCGATCTGCTGGCCGGCGAGCCCTCGGTACTGCTGAGGCCGGAAATCTATGTTACGGCCGCTCTGGCAGGCGCTGCCATCTTCACGGCTGGCGACGTCACAGGATTGCCGCCGATTTTTTCAGAGCTGGCCGGCTTCGCCGCGGCGTTCGCCGTTCGCGGCGGCGCGCTCCGTTTCGGCTGGACCTTTCCAGCCTACAAGAGCCGGCCCGGCCGGCGGCCGGAAGACATTCCATGAAAAGAAGCTATTCGCGTCACGCGGCGAAGCGCTGCGCTTCCCCGCCATAGTAGTTGACGTAGCGGGCACCGATCTCCTTGACCGGCATCACGACGAAAATGTCGACCGTGGAGAATTCGCGGTCGATGACGCAACCATCGCCGATGCGAGCGCCGACCCGCAGATAGCCCTTGACCAGAGGCGGCATCGCCGCGATCGCGGCCTTGGTGTTGACCGCCTCGATCGGCATCAGATCCATGGAGCAATAGCGCCCGGACACAGCGCGCACGTCCCAGGCCGAGTTGGTGCGGCAGTGATGGGCAAGATAGGTGAGCGCCTCCGCATGCGCGGCCGGCACGGTGCCATGGAACGAGGCGCAGCCGGTCATCACCCCGATCTGGTAGTGATTGATGTAGGCCCAGATGCCTTGCCATAGCGCTTCGATGGTGCGCTTCGAACGGTATTCCGGCAAGACGCAGGAACGGCCGAGTTCAAGGAACCGCTGGCTGGGATGGCGGGCGATGAGCTTGGTCAGCTCGAATTCGCCTTCGGAATAGAAGCCCCCGGCGGTTGCCGCGATTTCTTGCCGCAGCAAGCGATAGGTACCGACGATGCGGCGGTGCTCAGGGCCGGACAGCGTGGTGTCGAGGACGAGCAGATGGTCGCAGAGCGGGTCGAAACGGTCGGCGTCGCGGCGGTCCTGCGCCTGGAACAGATCCTTCCTGGCGCCAAGCTCGTCATAGAATACACGGTAACGCACTTCCTGCGCGGCCGCGATCTCGGCCTCGTTGCGGGCGAGCCGCACTTCGAGATTGCCGATACGGCCGAGCGCCGCACCCTTTATGACGGAATCGACATTACGTCCGGCGAGCAAGGCGCTGCTGGCGTTCGGCCGAGTGTCACATTCCGGCATAACTGTATGCACGAGTGATTCTCCTTCGAGCCATCCCTCTTGGCACGGGGATACGGTGTAGGTGCAACAGGATTGTGACAGTACCGTGATACGGCGTTGCGGGCAATACTTCGTCGGCTGGCGAAAACGGTCAACCGGCTACGTTGCGTCACAGGACCCCACGGCGCGTCGCGTTCGCGGGGCGCCGAGAATGGGCTGCTTTTCGGCGGCATTGACCAGCCACGCACCCGGAAAAGCGGGCTCAGGCGGCGACCTGGCCCTCGACGGCGCTGACCAGTGCATCGGGGTCGAGCGGCTTGGTGACGAAGCCGCTGGCACCGTGGGCGAGCACCGCATGGCGGGTTTTTTCCTGGCTGTCGGCCGACAGCACCATAATCGGCACCGGCGGCACGGAGGCCTCCTCTTCATGGCGGCGGATCGCGGCAATGGCGTCCAGTCCGTCCATGACCGGCATGTGGAGATCCATCAGCACCACGTCGAAGCGGTGCTTGTTGCCGGCACCGGTGACCGCCTCGACGGCGGCCTTGCCGTTGCCGACCACCTTGACGCGATGCCCGGCCTTCAACAGCGTCGCGCGGGCCAACATGGCATTGATGTCGTTGTCCTCGGCGATCAGCACGGACAGGCCGTGCTGGCGTTCGCCTGAGGCACGAAGCGCCGGCGCGCGGCGTTTTTCCGGCTGCGGCTGGGCCAGGACCGGTGCGTGGCTGCTCAAAAGGACACGCAAAAGTGTTCCTCCGCGCACCGGCCGGGCAAGGAAAGTCGCGTAGCCGCTGGCACGAAACTCGCCCAGCATGCCGCGGTCGGTGGGTGCGATCAGCGTGACGGCTTCGCAATCAGAAAACCCATGCTGGCGAAGCCGCTTGAGCAGCCTTCCGTCACTCTCTTCCATGGCCGCGTCGACCAGAAGCACGTCGCAGCCGTCGGCGAAGGATGCGGCCTGAGCCACGGTGGTGGCGATACCGGCCGCGCCGCCATTGGAGCGGATGGTGCGGGCGATGGCGTCGGCCTCGACGGTGTTCTTGGACACGATCACGGCGCGTCGCCCGGCAAGCGCGTTCAACCGGCCCTGCGGCGGCTCGGTGGCTGACGTGGCGGGAATCTCGAAGACGAATTCCGATCCCTGGCCAAGCCGGCTGGAAACCGAAATCGTGCCGCCCATTGCGGCCACCAAGCGCTTGGAGATGGCAAGTCCCAGTCCAGCACCGCCATGCGTGCGCGTCGAGGTGCCGTCGGCCTGTTCGAACTCCTCGAAGATGCGCTCCATGTCCTCGTCGCGCAGGCCGGGACCCGTATCGGCGATGGTGAAGCAGATGCGGTCGCTGGTCTCGGTTCGGGCGCGCGCGACGCTGACCAGCACGCCGCCACTGTCGGTGAACTTGATGGCGTTGCCGATGAGGTTGAGCAGCACCTGCCGGACCCGGCCCGGATCGGCGGTGATCAATTGCGGCACATCCGGTTCGACATGGCAGCCGAGGCCGATATTCTTGGCGAAGGCCCGCGCGGCCATCAATTCGATGATGTTGTCGGCGATCTCGCGCACCGACATGGGCTGCGGTTCGGGATCGAAGCGTCCGGCCTCGATCTTGGAATAATCGAGCAGGTCCTCGATCAGGGCAAGCAAGGCGCTGGCCGAGGTCGAGATGGCGCCGACATAGGTCTGCTGCTCCGGCGAAAGGCTGGTGTCGGCAAGCAGCCTGGCCATGCCCATGATGCCGTTCATCGGCGTGCGGATCTCATGGCTGACGGTGGCGAGGAAGCGCGACTTGGCCTGGCTGGCGAACTCGGCCCGCTCGCGCGCGGTGATCATGGACGACTCAGCGCGCTTGCGTGCTGTGATGTCGCGGGCGATGGCGCGATGCGAGACGGCACCGCTGTCCTTTTCGCGCACCGACAGCTCGATCCAGGAGAACCAGCGCGGGCCCGTCGGCGTGCGGATGGCAACGTCGGTGGAACTCAGGCATTCATGATCTGAGAAAGCCGCATCGGGAACGATGCCGACCTCGATCCCGAATTCGGCCAAGGTCTTGCCGGCAAGATCGCGCGGATCGGTTTCGACGATGTCGGCGAACACCTTGTTGGCGTAGACGATGTAACCGTCGCGGTCGCGATGGATGACGAGATCGCCGAGCGCGTCGATGAGACCGCGAAAGCGCTCCTCGCTTTCCTGCATCTCCCACATGCGGTCGGCCAGCGTCTCGATCTCGGCGCGGTTGCGGGCGGTGGTTTCGTCGAGCAGGACCGCAGTGCGGCGTACGCTGCGTCTGGCGCGCAGATGCATGGCCAGGCCAGCAAGGCCGGTTGCCAGCAAGGCAAGGCTGATGAAGACTGGCGCCCCGGTCAGGGATGAGAGGCCGGCCAGCAGCATGACGGCAACGAAGGTCAGGACCGGCAGGCCTTCGCGCTTGGCCGGTTGCTGATCAGGGACCAGCGGCGGCGCGGCGATAAACCGCCGCGCCGATACCGGCAGTTGCGCCGATGCCGCATCGATGTCGTCGCCGGCGTCGGCCTGTTGGCTGTCGGATTCCGCGATCATGCGAAATCCTTTGCCAGATAGAGATTATGGAAAATTGCGGGGGATCGTTCGAATTTTAGTTGATCGGGCGTTTTTGGCCCGGCGGCGACGGATTTGCCAGCCAATGGGGGAATTTCGCCCCGCGCCTGCCACCCCTGAGCCGGGTCACATGTCGACGACGACGCGGCCGCGGATCTTGCCGTCGACGATGTCGTGTGCCGCACCGATGATGCCGTCGAAGCCGATGGTCGTGGACAGGCTGGCGAGCTTGTCCACATCGAGATCGGAGCCGATGCGCCGCCAGGCCTCGAGGCGTACGGCCTTCGGCGCCATCACCGAATCGATGCCGAGCAGGGAGACGCCGCGCAGGATGAAAGGGGCGACACTCGACGGAAGATCCATGCCGCCGGCTAGGCCGCAGGCCGCGACCGCGCCGCCATAGGAGGTCATCGACAGCACATTGGCCAGCGTGTGGCTGCCGACCGAATCGATGCCGCCGGCCCAGCGCTCCTTGGCCAACGGCTTGGCGGGTTGGTTGAGTTCGTCGCGCGATATCACCTCGGCGGCGCCGAGGTTGATCAGATAGGGGCTTTCGGCGTTGCGGCCGGTCGACGCGATGACATGGTAGCCGAGGCTGGACAGGATCGAGACGGCGACCGAACCGACGCCGCCGGCAGCACCCGTCACCACGACAGGTCCGCGCTCAGGCAGGATGCCGTGCCGCTCCAGCGCCATGACGCAGAGCATGGCCGTATAGCCGGCTGTGCCGACCGCCATGGCATCATGCGCGCTCATGCCTTCCGGCAGAGGCACCAGCCAGTCGCCCTTGACGCGGGCGCGCCCGGCATAGGCGCCGAAATGGGTTTCACCAACGCCCCAGCCATTCAGGATGACCTTGTCGCCCTTGCGCCAGTGGGGATTGGAAGATGAGATGACGGTGCCGGCAAGGTCGATGCCCGGCACCAATGGCCATCGACGGATCACCGGCGCCTTGCCCGATATCGCCAGTCCGTCCTTGTAGTTCACCGTCGTTGCCTCGACCGCGATGGTGACGTCGCCCTCCATCAGATCGGCGTCGGTGAGATCGGTCACGGCGACGGACTGCTTTTTCTCCGCATCGCGCGAAACGAGGATGGCTTTGAAGGTTTCGGTCATCTTTTTCTCCGCGAACTTTGCTCGGCGTGACTGTGCGGCGATGGCCGCGCGAGGTCAATCTTCGGAAGGCTTGGCGTTCGGAGGCGTGGATTCACGCCGCCAGCCGATGAGTTCGTCGAAGACGACCATCGCCGCGCCCACCGATATGAAGGCATCGGCAAGGTTGAAGACGGCGAAGGACCAGACCGGCGTGTGGAACAGGATGTAATCGATGACATGGCCGTAGACGGCGCGGTCGATCAGATTGCCCAGCGCGCCGCCGATGATCAGGGCAAAGCCGGTGCGGGCGATGACATGGCCCGATGGCGTGCGCGTGGCGAGGTAAAGCACGAAAGCGACGACCAGCACCGCGATGACAACCAGGCCGGTGTCGCCGAAGGAGGAGAACATCGAGAAGGCGATTCCGGTGTTGTAGGTGCGGAACAGCGCCAGAAAGGGCAGGAGGTCGAGCTTTTCCTGGAAGGGCAGTCCGGCTTCGACCAGTGTCTTTATCCACTGGTCGAGCGCGATGGCGACGATGACGAGCAGCGCGTAGGGAGACCATGATTTCACGATTGGGCAACCCTCATTGCTGGTCCGAAATTGGTTCGAGCTTCAGCGCGCCGCGCCGGATCTCGAACAGCATGATGCCGGTGGCGACCGCGAGATTGAGCGAATCGGCGCGGCCCGCCTGCGGAATCCTGAGCAGCCTGTCGCAGCTTGCCGCCAGGCTTTCGGGCAGGCCCTGCTGCTCATTGCCCATCATCAGCAGCACCGGCCCGCGGGAAAAATCGACCGAGCGGTAGTCGACCGCGCCTTTCAGATGCGTGCCGGCAACGAGCCCTGAAAAACCGCCTCGCCAGGCAAGGAATGCCTCTGTCGTTGCCTTGGCCACCGGTATGGCGAAGATCGACCCCATGGTGGCGCGCACCGTTTCCACCGAAAACGGATCGGTGGTGTCGCCGACCAGGATGACGCCCTTGGCGCCGACGGCATCGACGGTGCGGATGACGGTGCCGAGATTGCCGGGATCGCGCACCCGGTCGAGCGCTACCCAGACATCGCCATTGTCGGCACGGATGTCCTTCAAGGCCAGGAATTTCTGCGAGAAGACGCCGACCACCATTTGTGGATTGTCGCGGCGGGTGATGGCGACAAGCACCTTTTCCGATACTTCGAGCACGGTGCCGCCGGCGGCGACGGTGCGTGCCGCGACCTTTTCCACGGCCGCGTTGCCGCGTCCGGCCTTGGCGAAAACCAACGTCCTGATCTGCCAGCCCAAGTCGAGCGCATCGATGACCAGCTTCAGCCCCTCGGCCATGAAGGCGTTCTGCTGGTCGCGGAATTTCTTCAAGGCAAGTGCCTTGATGTCCTTGATCAGCGGATTGGCAAGGCTGGTGACTTCCTTCACCTGACCGGGCGCGCCGGCATGCCGTTCGTTCATGTCAGGCCACCCAGCGCGAAAACAGCGACGTCGAAAGCCCCCGGCCGGCGGACTTTTCACGGATGATCAGCTCACCCGATTCAACCTTGCCGCCCATGCCGGCGAAGGTGTCGCGCATCAGAGCGTGGATGGCGAAGAAGGAGGCACGAATCGAATAGGCGGTCAGCACCACGGCAAGCGGTTTCGGAGTCAGGATCGAGCGACAGAGATCCGTCAAATCAGGCAGGTCCTCGAACAATTGCCAGACCTCGCCCTTGGGGCCGCGGCCATAGGCCGGCGGATCGAACAGGATGATGTCGTAACGGCTGCCGCGACGCTCCTCGCGTTCGGCGAACTTGACCGCGTCGTCGACGATCCAGCGGATCGGCTTGGCGCCAAGGCCTGATATCTCCTGGTTTTCGCGGGCCCAGCCGATCGCCTTCTTCGAGGCGTCGACATGGGTGACCTCGGCGCCGGCGCGCGCGGCCACCAGCGAGGCAAGGCCGGTATAGCCGAACAGGTTGAGTACCTTGACCGGCCGCCTGGCGGCGGCGATCAGCCCGGCCATATGGTCCCAGTGCGAGGCCTGCTCGGGAAAGACGCCGACATGGCGAAACGAGGTGAAGCGGCCGAGATAGTCGATGCCGTCATGCTTCATCGGCCAGGTTTCGCCGAGCGGCGTCTTGGGAAAACGCCAGCGGCCGATGCCCTCCTCGTCGGTGTCGCCGGTGAAGATCGCGTCGGCACGCTCCCAGTCCTTGGCCGGCAGAGCCTTCTGCCAGATCGCCTGGCCCTCGGGCCGCACGATCCGGTAGGGGCCATATTGTTCAAGCTTTTGTCCCGCGCCGCTGTCGAGCAGCGCGTAATCCGCGTTGGGTGCCACTTCGAGGATTACCGGAAGTTGCTCAGCGGGCAGGACGCCGTCGCGACGGGCTAGGTTGCGGGGCGTGGATTTTGGTGCGGGCTGGTCCGGCTTCAGGTCTTGCCGCGGCCTGACCTCCGGCCTGGCCACGCCGCGACCTTCCGGTGGACGCGATTGCGCGGCTTCGCCTTTACCCGGTTGATGCGGGCGGCCGTCGCGGCGTTTGTCGCGAAAAGACTTCAAGAGACAGCTTCTCCGGCGGTTCGGCCCGCTTCTGCCACAGCTATGCCCATCGGCGCAACAAACCCGAGCCACATTGCGATTGCGAGGGTTAGGGCGATTGGGACGATGGCTTAGCCGCCACGTCCGATCGAAAGCAGTGCGACAACCAGCGAAACGAAGCCGGCAGCCTTGGCCGCCGTGACGGCCATGTGGCCGGTTTCCCAGCGCAGCCGTATGACTTCGAAATTGTCTGGAATTCGCCCCGGCACCCAGGTGGCGAGAATTTTATTGGCCGGTCTGACGAGAATGAACCAAAGCACGAGTGATAGTACATAGAGCAAGGTGGCGGCGAGTGCGAACCAGAACGCCGGCCGATCCTGGCGCAGCAGCCATGCCAGCAGTCCCGGGCCAATGATTGCCGCGACATCCAGCGGCGCGCCAACGATTGCGAAGAGCAGGAACTGGCCGTTGAAAACGGTGGCCTCGCGCCAAAGCGCCGGAGACCATCGGGTGAGTCGGGGCGCCGATTCCAGGACATGGGCGAAGGACGGTCCGAGGCTGAGCGCAGCGATCATTGCGGTCAAGACAGACCAGAACAGCAGGAAGCCGTATAGTCGCATGACGCAACAACGATTCCGCGCCGAAGCCGTTCCGAACGGCCGCACTTGCCATTGCCGCGGCTCTGGCCCTATCGTTCGGCACTTCGGCACTTCGGCACTTCGGCACTTCGGGCCGATTGCCGGGCAGCGTTGGCCGACGGACAACAGGCCAATTAGGAACAGACATGAACGCTTGTTGGATCGCGGTGGCGTCGGCGCAGCATGTCCGGCGCGGCCGCCAGGACGGCTTCATGCAGGTCAACCATGGCAAGGCGGCACCGCTGCGCCGCGTCAGGCCCGGTGACGGCATCGTCTATTACTCGCCGACCACGGTTTTGGGGGAGAAGGACGGTCTGCAGGCGTTCACGGCGATCGGCACGGTGCGGGAAGGAGACCCCTACCAAGGCGACATGGGCGGCGGCTTCACGCCGTTCCGCCGCGATGTCGACTGGGCACAGGCACAGGAAACGCCGATCAAGCCATTGCTTGAGAGGCTGGAGTTCACCTCAGGCAAATCGAACTGGGGCTACCCGTTGCGCTTTGGCTTGTTCGCCATCAGCATGGCCGATTTCGCTTTGATCGCGGAGACGATGGGCGCCAAACTCGCTTCGACTAGCCCCTGAGTGCCTTGTAGACGGCAATGCCGGCGGCCAAGTCCTCCAGCGCGGCGCCGACCGACTTGAACAGCGTAATCTCGTCCGGGCTGCCGCGACCTTCCTTTTGGCCGCGCGCCAGTTCGTGCAGGTCGGCCACGATGGCGTCCGGCTTCAGCACGCCTGAGGCCAGTGGCTGGACGATGTCGCCGGCTTCCTTGGTGGCGCCGGCACGGGTGTCGACATAGACGCGGGCGCGCATGATCGCGTCGTCATCGCTTTCGCGCATCGCAGGCGTGAAGCCGCCGACCAGGTCGACATGGGTTCCCGGCCGCAGCAACGTGCCCTTGATCAGCGGCGTGGTGGTGATTGTCGCCGAGGAGACGATGTCGGCCTGGCCAAGCTCGGCATCGAGATCGGTCGCGGCGCCGGCCGCGAAGCCCTCGGCGCGCAGATCGGCCGCGACTTTCTCGGCGTTGGCCGGGGTGCGGTTCCAGATGCGAATGGTCTTGATCGGTCGCACGGCGCTGTGCGCCTTGGCCAGGAAGGGCGACAGCGCGCCGGCGCCGACCACGAGCAGCCGCGAGGCATCGTCGCGGGCGAGATAGGACGCGGCGAGCGCCGAGGCGCACGCCGTGCGCCACTGCGTCAGCCGCTGGCCGTCGATCAGGGCTTCCGGCTCGCCGGTGCTGCCATCGAGCAGGAGATAGAGCCCCATCACGGCGGGCTTGCCGACGGCGTTGTTGTCGGGCGAGACGGTGACGATCTTGACGCCGATATGGCCGCCGGCGCAACCACCCGCGGCGTGAAAATCGGTCCAGGCGGGCATCAGCAACAAGGTCGACGCCGCGCCGTCAGGCCTTTCGACCGCGTGATGATGCCTGACCGGCTGCACCGCGCCCTCGCGAAATGCCGTGCGCAATGTATCGACCAGTCCAGGAAAGGTCAGCGCACGATCGACCTCCGCGGCCGAAATGGTCAGCATGAAAAGCTCCGTAAAAGAAACGCGCCGACCTGCGGCTCAATTGGTCGGCTTCGGCAATGCCGACCCCTGGGCCGGCCCCTGAGCCGACCCTTGGGCCGACCCTTGAGCCGACCCTTGAGCGGATCCTTGGGCTGATGCCTGCGACACCGCGGGCGTGCGGCTGACTGCCTGGCGCAGGTTTTCGGCCTCGACACCGCGCTGGCGTGCCAGTTTGCGGTAGTGGCCCTGCTTGACCCATGTCGCCAGGCTGCCGACGACCATGCCGATGGCGAGCGCCAGGAACAGGAAGATGAACAGCGGCAAGGTGAGCGTCAGCTTCGGATTGCCGGGATTGAACGGGTCCAGCGTGAAGGCGACGAGTTCGCGGTTGGCCACGGCCAATGCGATCAGGATGATCGCTAGGGGCACGAAGACCACGATGAGCATGAGGCGATTGAGCATGATGTTTTCCGTCGCAAGCGGGCCGATAGGGCCGTCCGGCGCTGACGCGCCTACTTGCCGCCGTTCAGCCTTTCACGCAATTCCTTGCCGGTCTTGAAGAACGGCACCCATTTCTCCTCGACCTCGACGGATTCGCCAGTACGCGGGTTGCGGCCGGTGCGGGCAGGTCGGTTCTTCACCGAAAAAGCGCCGAAACCGCGCAATTCGACCCGGTTGCCCTCGGCAAGCGCGTCGGTGATTTCATCGAAGATCGCGCCGACGATGTTTTCGACGTCGCGCAGGAAAAGATGCGGATTGCGCGTGGCAATAATCTGCACAAGCTCGGACTTGATCATCAGACGGGTCCCCGTGAAAGCAGTTCGGCCAAAATTATCAGGATGATTTTATTTGCTTTTTCAGCTGTCCCAACGCGTCTCAAGGGTGCCAGACGGAAACGAGACCGTCAAGAAACAAGCGGTCGGCGCCAAGTTCATGGATCACGTCGCCGCCGGAGTCCGGCAGGCCGAGCGCGCCGGCGATCGTGCGTGCCATCGCCTTCGAGAACAGGAAACCGCCGCGCCGTTCCGTGTCCTTCCACTCGACCACCTTGAGCTTGGCATCGACACCCTTGGTCGCCAGCCAGTCGATCGCCACGGACTCCCCGCCGACAGCGTCGATCAGCCCGTTGGCAACACCCTGGCGGCCAGTGAAGATCGAACCGTCGGCCAGCGCCAGCGCCTGTTCGTGGGTCATCTTGCGGCGTTCGGCGACGATGCCGACGAACCAGTCGTAGCTGTCCAGGATGAGCTTGCGGACCATGGCGCGCTCGTCGTCATTGGTCGGCTTGAAGGGCGAGGGTGAGGCTTTCAGCGGCGAGGATTTGACCTCCTCCAGCTTGACGCCGAGCTTGTCCATCAGGCCGCTGACGTCAGGATACTGGATCAGCACGCCGATCGAGCCGACGATCGAGGTCTTGCGGGCGACAATATGGTCGGCGGCACTGGCGATCATGTAGCCCGCCGACGCGGCGAGCGTACCGACCTCGGCCACGACAGGCTTGTCGGCGGCCAGCTTGCGAACCTCCTCGTAGATCGATTCCCCGCCGACGGTGGTGCCGCCAGGAGAATCGACCACAAGGATCACGCCTTTTACTTTCGGCGACTGGCGGATGGCTTCCAACCGCTTGATCAGTTCGTCGTCCTCGGTGATTGTGCCTTCGACCCTCACCTTGGCGATGTGATCGACGGCGGAGCCGCCGAAATCGTCGCCATAGAACCAGGCCGACAGCGCAATCACCCCGAGCGCCACGATGCCAAAGGCCGCAACACGCCAGAAAGTCAGCTTGCGCCGCAAGCGGCGGCGGTCGATCAGGTCGTCGGCTCTCAATGCCATCGTCAGCCTCACAGTCATCGGGAAGAGACGCTTTTAGACCATGATGTCTTGATCGGGAAGCAGTTCCGTCCCGCACATGGCGCGGCAATCCGCGCGCAGGGGTCCGTGTTGTCTGTTTCGTGACTGGCCTGTGGGGGCGGCGCAAGGTAAGTGGGAAGAACTTCGGTGGTGAAAAAAGACGCAAGGGCGTCTATTTCTGTTATGAAGCATTGGCTGTTGCGCTGACCCGGGTTTCGTTTGTGCACGGCAGCTGTCACATTTTTGCGGTTTTCGTCGGCTTGTGCTTGCGCGAGGGCGCTGGCCTCCCACCTATAGGCGGTGCTCCCCGGGCAGGGGTTTTAGAAGAAAGCAGTCATGTTAGCGCGACCGAATGAACCGACCAGCCCGGAGACGGAGTTGGCTCCCCCGGCGGATGGCTGGACGCGGGGCGAAGCTTTCGACCGCGCCCAACGTCATTCGCGCCGCGTGCGCGTGCTCAAATTCGCCGTGCCCTTGGCCGCGGCATTGATTGCCATCGCCTTCCCGGTCTATTCCTACCTCGCCGCGCCCGTCTCCGTCGCGGTGCAGGCCGAAGGCACAGCCTTCTCCAACGGCAAGCTGGTGATGGCCAATCCCAAACTCAACGGTTTCACCAAGCAGAAGCAGCCCTATTCGATGACGGCGCTGCGTGCCATCCAGGATGTGAGCACGCAAGGCATCATCGAACTCGAAGGCATCGACGCCAAGGTGCCGATCGCCCCCGACAATGTCGCGGCGATCAAAGCCTCGCGCGGTACCTACGATCGCGACGGCAATACGATGAAGCTGAACAGCGACGTCACCATCACCACGACCGACGGCCTGCAAGCCAAGTTCAAATCGGTCTTCCTCGACATGGGCAAAGGCACTATGAAGACGGATGATCCCGTCGATGTCAGCCGTGGCGGGTCGCAGATCAGGGCGGATTCGATGTCGGTCCAGGACAATGGCAAGATCCTGGTGTTCGAGAACAAGGTTCGTGTCAACATCGATCCCGCCGTTCTAAAGGCGGCTGAGGCAAAGGGCGAAGAAGCGAATGTGGCTCAATAGTTCGACACGGCTTGCGGCCGCAACTTCGGCGCTGTTCCTGCTCAGCCTGGCGCCGGCGCTGGCGCAGTCGGGAGCGGCCAGCCAGGTGTCGGGTCTCAAATTGGCCGGCGACAAGCCGATCCAGATCGAAAGCGACAAGCTGGAAGTCCATCAGGCCGACAGCGTCGCGATCTTCACCGGCAATGTCACCGTCGTCCAGGGGCCGACGCTGATGAAGGCCGGCAAGATGATGGTCTACTACGTCAAGGACCCCAACGCGGGCGCCAAGGGCGCTGAAGCCGCTGGCGCGGCGGCCATGACCGGCTCGGCCAACATCGATCACCTGGAGATCTCCGACAAGGTCTACATCAAGTCGGATCAGCAGGTCGCGACCGGCGATCAGGGCAGTTTCGACATGAAGAGCCAGGTGCTGGTGCTTTCGGGCAAAAAGGTCGTCCTTTCGCAAAACGACAATGTTCTGGTCGGCTGCAAGCTCACCGTACAGATGAAAACCGGGCTCGCTCAAGTCGATCCATGCGCTGGGCAGCGTGTGCAGATGTCGATCACACCCCCGCCGAAATCGGATGCGCCGAAATCGGGAGCGACGAACCCCTGATGGTCAGCCTGTCGTCGCTGACGGCGCGTCTTCCGGGACGGGCCGCAGGCAAGCTTTCGGCTCCGGCCACGGTCACTGTCGACAAGGCGAAGTTCAAGGGAACCTTGATCGCCAAGGGTCTGACCAAGAGCTACAAGGGCCGCAAGGTCGTCAGCGGCGTTACGCTGGGCGTGCGCGCCGGCGAGGCCGTCGGGCTGCTCGGCCCCAACGGCGCCGGCAAGACGACCTGTTTCTACATGGTCACGGGCCTGGTGCCGGTGGATGAAGGCACGATCGAAATCGACGGCTTCGACGTCACCTCGATGCCGATGTATCGTCGCGCGCGCCTCGGCATCGGCTATCTGCCTCAGGAGGCCTCGATCTTTCGCGGCCTCAATGTCGAGCAGAACATCCGCGCCGTGCTCGAAGTGGTCGAAAAGGATCGCAAGGTCCGCGAGCGCAACCTCGACGAACTGCTCGAGGAATTTCACATCAGCCATCTACGCAAGGCGCCATCCATGTCGCTCTCGGGCGGCGAAAGGCGTCGCCTGGAAATCGCGCGGGCGCTGGCGACACGCCCGGCCTACATGCTGCTCGACGAGCCCTTCGCCGGCATCGATCCGATCGCCGTCGCCGATATCCAGCAACTGGTGCGTCACCTGACAGCGCGCGGCATCGGGGTCCTCATCACCGACCACAATGTGCGTGAGACGCTCGGCCTGATCGATCGTGCCTATATCATCCACGCCGGCCAGGTGCTCACTCACGGCCGCGCCGACGAAGTTGTGGCAAATCCCGATGTGCGGCGGCTTTATCTCGGCGAGGGTTTTACGCTCTGAGCGTGAAATTTGTTTCCTGATACGATTTTTTGCCCGCCAGCGACCTATTTTCCGCGATTTTGCTCCGGGATAACGCTCCGGTAAGCGGGTTTTGCTAGGCTTTGCCTTGACAAGCAAAAGCCGGGCCAGTTTCTATGGCCGGCCGTGAAATTCATTTCCGGAAGTTGGAACGCGTAGAGGAGGCGTTTGAAACCGAACCATGGCATTGGCGGCCAAACTACAGCTCCGACAGTCGCAGTCGCTGGTGATGACGCCGCAGCTGATGCAGTCGATTCGGCTGCTGCAGTTCACCCATGTCGAACTCGAGCACTTCATCGACGAGGAGATCGAGCGCAACCCCCTGCTGGAGCGCGCCGAGCCGCAGGATGATGCCGCGAGCGACCAGGCGCAGAAGCCCGACGTAGAGCCGCAAGCGGCCGCCGATGGCGACTGGTTCGAGAACGAGGCGGGATGGAGCGCCGAAGCGATTTCGGAAAAGCTCGACACATCCCTGGAAAACCTGTTTCCCGATGACCCCGGCACCAGCGAGCGGCTGGGGCCCGACCTGACGGCGCAATGGAAATCGGCTTCGGGCAGTGGAGGCTCCTCGTCCGAGGGGCTCGACGCCGGCGACATGGCGGCGAGCGGGATCACGCTGCGCGACCATGTCGGCGAGCAGGTCGCGCTCGCCTTCATCGATCCCGTCGCGCGGCTGATCGCCGGAGAACTTGCCGATGGGCTCGACGAGACGGGCTATGTCAGGGCCGATCTGGCGGAGATCGCCGCGCGGCTTGGCACCAACGAGGTCGCGGTGGGCAAGGTGCTGGCCGTGTGCCAGACCTTCGAGCCGGCCGGCCTGTTTGCCCGGGATCTCGCGGAATGCCTTTCGCTGCAGCTTGCCGTGCGTGACCGTCTCGATCCGGCCATGAAGGCCCTGGTCGCCAATCTCGAATTGCTGGCGCGCCGCGATTTTCAGACGCTGAAGCGGCTCTGCGGCGTCGACGAAGAGGATTTGCTGGACATGCTGGCCGAAATCCGGGCGCTCGACCCGCGGCCGGGCATGGCGTTTTCGGGCGGTGCCAGCGATGCGATCGTCGCCGATGTCGAGGTGCGGGCGGCCAATGACGGCAGCTGGACCGTCGAACTCAATGCCGAAACGCTGCCGCGTGTGCTGGTCGACCACATCTATTTCGCCCAGGTGTCGCCGCACGCGAAGAACCAGGCGGAGAAGGATTTCCTGGCCGAGTGCCTGCAGAACGCCAACTGGCTGACACGCAGCCTCGACCAGCGGGCCAAGACGATCCTCAAAGTGGCCTCGGAAATTGTGCGCCAGCAGGATGCCTTCCTCGTCCATGGCGTGCGCCAGCTGAAGCCACTCAACCTGCGCACGGTGGCGGACGCCATCGGCATGCACGAATCGACGGTCAGCCGGGTGACCGCCAACAAATACATGCTCACCCCGCGCGGCGTGTTCGAGCTGCGCTACTTCTTCACGGCCTCGATCGCGGCATCGGGTGGTGGCGATGCGCATTCCTCGGAAGCGGTGCGTGATCGCATCAAGCAAATGATTGACGAGGAGAAGCCCGTCGATGTGCTGTCGGACGATGCTATTGTCGACATGCTCAGGGAAAGCGGTGTCGATATCGCCCGGCGCACGGTCGCCAAGTACCGGGAAGGCATGAATATTCCCTCCTCGGTACAGCGCCGGCGCGAGAAACGGGCGCTCGCCAGCGCCGGCCGCTAGGCGTTCACGATTTCCACAGCTTTCAAGTTTCATTGACAAGCCACGGTGAAGTGGCTAGAAGCCCGCCCGCATGAGACGGGCTTGATGCCCGCTAGCGGATGGTCCGTCACGACAATGACCCGGGATGGTCAAGAAGGCGGCTTGTGATCAACCGGAAAGTTCGGATTTAAATCGGCGCGAGTGACGCCGCAAAGCTTGTGCGCACGGATCACGAGTATAAACTCGGGCCAGTTTGAAGCCTGAGCAAGGAAGGTCAGTTTTCAGATGAATCTGCGCATTTCGGGAAAGCACATGGATATCGGCGATGCGTTCCGTACACGCATCAACGATCGTGTCGGTGAAGCGATCGGCAAATATTTCGATCGCGGCTTCGCGGGGCATGTCACGGTCATAAAATCGGGCTCGCGCTATTCCGCGGATTGCATGATCCGGCTGGATTCCGGCGCCTCGCTGCAGGCCACCGGCGATGCCCAGGATCCGACACTCGCCTTCGAGGCCGCGGCCGATCGGCTGGAAACCCGGCTTCGGCGTTACAAGCGCCGTCTGAAATCGCACAATTCAGGCAATGGAAACGGCGAGTTGACCGACATCGCTTACACGGTGATGGCACCGCTTGCCGATGACGATGAGGAAATCCCGGAGGATTTCGCACCGGCCATCGTCGCCGAATCGACCATGACGCTGAAGACCATGTCGGTGGCCTCGGCCGTCATCGAACTCGATACCAAGGACAGTCCCGTGCTTGTTTTCCGCAATGCCGGAACCGACCATCTCAACATCGTCTATCGCCGGCCCGACGGAAACATCGGCTGGATCGATCCGTCCACGACCAAAGTCGCACAGGGATAAAAGCCAGCCGCACGAGGGGTGGGGACTGGCGCGGCAGGCGAACAAGGATTTTCAAGCATGGATCTGAGCGATCTTATCAGCGTTCCGGCGATTTTGCCGGCGTTGAAGGCGAACTCCAAGAAGCAGCTTCTGCAATTGCTGTCCGAACGGGCGGCGACCGTTTCAGGCATTCCGGAACGGGAGGTGTTCGACACCATCCTGCAGCGCGAGCGGCTGGGCTCGACCGGCGTCGGCAACGGCATCGCCATCCCGCATGGCAAGCTCGCCGGCGTGAAGCGCATCGCCGGCGTTTTCGCCCGGCTGGAGACGCCGGTCGATTTCGAATCGCTGGATGACCAGCCGGTCGATCTGGTGTTCCTGCTGCTGGCGCCCGAAGGGGCGGGTGCCGATCATCTCAAGGCACTGTCGCGCATTGCGCGCGTGCTGCGCGACGCCGACACCGTGGCCAAGGTCAGGGGCACGCGCGACGCCGCGGCGATCCATGCGCTTTTGTCGGATACGCAGGCCTCGCACGCGGCCTGAAGCCATCTTTTTAAATATTGCTCCAAGGGCCGCCATGGGCGGCCCTTTCAGTTCAGCCAACCAATTGTCTTTAATGAATGGCGACGGTGGTCAGGTCGTTTTCCATGGCGCCGGCCAGCGCGCGGTCACGCGCGTCGGAAAGCAGGATCGGCTGGCCATTGGCTCCAAACAGAGCCCAAAGCTCCATGCCGGGCGCGATTTCACCGATGTTGGGGAAGCGGCCGAGCAGTTCGTCGCTCGAAACCTTGCGCAGATAGGCGACAGAGCCTTCGCCGAGATGGGCGAATTCGCCGTTGGTCATGGTGATGGTTTCGTCAGTTCTGGTCATTTCAAGCCTCCTTGGCGCGAGGACGCCGCTCAAGGCCATCCCGCATGAGAGCCATCGGTAAAGATCAGTCTTTCACCGATATGTTTATTTTCCGTACCAGCCGTTCCGACTCCGGCCGATCAAGGTCGATCGACAAAAGGCCGTTCTTAAGCTCCGCCGCGATCACACGCATGCCATCGGCCAGCACGAAGCAGCGCTGGAACTGGCGTGCGGCAATGCCGCGATGAAGGAATTCGCGCTCGGTATCGTCGGTCTGGCGACCGCGCACGACCAACTGGTTTTCCTCCGTTGTCACATCGAGATCGCTTTCGGCGAAACCGGCGACGGCGAGTGTAATGCGCAGCCTTTCGGCGTTGCCGTCGGCACCGCTCAGGCGCTCGATGTTGTAGGGAGGGTAGCTGTCGCCGGACTTCGCCAGACGCTCCAGGGTCTTTTCCATGGCGTCGAAACCCAGGAGAAGCGGGCTGGAGAAAGGCGTCATTCGGCTCATGTTACACTGTCCTCTCAAGAGCGACATAAACTGGAAAAACCCAAATGGCATTTTTCCCGGTGGTCTTGATATGGTCCGCCCCGCGAGCAAGTTCAAGCCACCGAAAGACCCGTCCAAGGAGGCCATGTCGCGGACCCACGGAAATAGCCCAGGATCACGTCGTGGACTCACAGGAATAATCGACATGGCGCTTGAAACGACGCGCGGATGCAAGGAGAAGCGCGCAGGCCGGAACCGTCCCCCGTCAAGCGGTTCAGCAGCTTTGCAGCCGGTTGGCGTCTTTCGGGCGCGGGACCGGTCCGGTGAGCTGATGGCCAGCCAAACAAGGAATTGAAATGCCCCAACCACGCAAGATCATCATCGACACCGATCCCGGCCAGGACGACGCCATCGCGATTCTGCTGGCGCTTGGCAGTCCTGAACTGCAGATCGTCGGCATATCGGCCGTAGCCGGCAACGTGCCGCTGAAGCTCACCGAAAAGAACGCCCGCAAGATCTGCGAACTGGCCGGCCGGCCCGATATCAAGGTCTACTCCGGCGCCATCCGTCCGTTGGCTCGCGAACTGGTCACCGCCGAGGAGGTCCATGGCAAGACGGGCTTGAACGGACCGGATTTACCCGAACCGACAATGAAGCTGCAGGACCAGTATGCCGTCGATTTCATTGTCGAGACGCTGATGAAGGAAGAGAGCGGCACCATCACGCTCTGCCCGCTCGGGCCGCTCACCAATGTTGCGCTGGCGCTAATCCGAGAGCCCCGGATTGCGCCGCGCATCAAGGAAATCGTGCTGATGGGCGGTGGCTTCTTCGAGGGCGGCAACGTCACGCCCACGGCCGAATTCAACATCTATGTCGATCCGCATGCCGCCGACGTCGTTTTCCGGTCCGGCATCCCGATCGTGATGATGCCCCTTGATGTCACCCACAAGGCGCTGACCACGTCCAAGCGCATCGAGGCCTTCCGCAAGCTCGGCACCAAGGTCGGCATCGCCGCCGCCGAGATGCTTGAATTTTTCGAGCGTTACGACGAAGGCAAATACGGCACGGATGGCGGACCGCTGCACGACCCCTGCGTCATCGCCTACTTGTTGAAGCCAGGTCTGTTCAAAGGCCGCTATTGCAATGTCACCGTGGAAACCACCTCCGAACTGACCATGGGCATGACCGTGGTCGACTGGTGGGGGGTTACCTCCAGGGAAAAGAACGCCATGGTGATGCGCGACATCGACCATGATGGTTTCTTCGCGCTGCTGGTGGAGAGGTTGGGGCGGCATAACTGACGTTTGGAACCGCCGACGAGCGCGCGTTGTCACCGGCACGCGTTGTCACCCATTGAGCAATCGATAGGTGTCGACGTCGTGCTTGTGGTGTTGCCGTTCAATAGGAACGAGCGAGCCGACAAGATGCGGTCGCGCGACGTCATCGTCGATCGAAATTCGCGTGTTGTCATCAAGGCGCACGTCGTAAAGTTGTGCAGCAGCGTACAATTCTTCAACATGTCCCTGCGAAGAACGCGCTTTCGCCGTTACTTCGCCTTCGAAAACGCCAGCCACAGGCCGCCGCCGACCATGAAGCTGCCGCTGATCCGCGACAGGAGCTTGATGCGGCTGGCCGACAGCATGCGCCCGGCCCGGCCGGCGGCGAGCGCATAGGTCGAATCCGACATGGCGGCGAAGATCATGGCGGTCAAGCCCATGATGACGATCTGCAGTGGGTAGTTGCCGGCGGGAGATATGAACTGCGGAAAGAAGGCGCCAAAGAAGATCAGTGTCTTTGGATTGCTCAGCGCCACGGCCAAGCCCTGCAGGAAGAAGCCGCCGCGTGGTTTGCGGGCGGTTCCGTCGGCGTTCAGCGTGCCCTTCGAGCGGAACATCTGCACGCCCATCCAGATCAGGTAGGCAGCACCGATCAGCCTGACCCACTCGAACCAGTGGCCCATGCCCGAAATCAGCGTGTTGAGGCCGATGCCGACGATGGCGATCATGACTGCAAGGCCGGCTTGCGTGCCGGCGACATTGGCGAGACCGGCGCGAGTACCGTGGCGGATGCTGTTGGCGATGATCAGTGTGACCGTCGGTCCCGGCACCAGGATGATGACGATGCAGGCAAGGACATAGGCAGCGTAGAGTTCCAGCGACATGATTTTTCCTCGCAACACCGTTATCACGGCCTGTCAGGCGACAATCAATGCATGCGGCGAGGACGGGCGCAAGCCGGCACGCGCCGCCTCTGGCTCAGGCCCCTGCGGACCAGGGCAACGTCGTCTCATAGGCAGCCGCGGCCTTCAGCACGGCGAGATCGTCGCGTGGCCTGCCGATCAGCTGCATGCCCATCGGCCGGCCCCTGTCGTCGAAGCCGGCGGGAACATTGACCGCCGGGCAACCGCCCAGGGTGGCGAAGGCCGAAACCTGCATCCAGCGATGATAACTGTCCATCATCCGTCCCGCGACTTCGCGGGGCCAATGGGTGCCGACATCGAACGGAAAGACCTGTGCGGTAGGCAGCGCGATAAGGTCGAAGCGGTCGAACATCGACAGCAGCGTGCGGTACCAGGAGGTTCGGACGACCGAGGCCGCTCGTATCTCCGGCGCCGTCAACCGCATCGCGTTTTCCACTTCCCATACGGCTTCCGGCTTCAGCAGGCCACGCCTGGCGGGATCGTCATAGTGTACTTTCAAGGCGCAGCCGCTGCTGGCCTGCCGCAGCACCACGAAGGCCTGCCAGAGTGCCTCGAAATCGAAATCCGGTCGCAAGGGCTCGGTCAGGAAAGATACATCCGTGAACCGTGCGAGTGCTGCCTCGCATAAGTCGAGGATGCCGGGTTCGATCGGCAGATGACCGCTGAGATCGCCGAGCCAGGCGATGCGGCCACCGGTCGCCGCCGTCGCGAGCCCTTCGAGGAAGGAGCCTTGCTTCTCATAGGAGAGAGGCGCCTGCGGATGGTAGCCGGCCTGCACGTCGAGCAAGAGCGCCATGTCGGCGACGTTGCGGCCCATCGGCCCCTCGACGCCCATCTGCGCGTGGAAAACCTCGAAGTCGGGACCGCTGGGCACGAGCCCCTGCGATGGCCGAAAACCGTAGACATTGTTCCAGGCCGCCGGGTTGCGCAGCGAGCCGCCGAAATCGCTGCCATCGGCGACGGGCACCATGTCGAGTGCCAGCGCCACCGCCGCTCCGCCACTCGAGCCGCCGGCGGTCAGCGCCGGATCGAAAGCGTTCAGCGTCGGTCCGAAAACATTGTTGTAGGTGTTGGAGCCGAGCCCGAATTCGGGAACGTTGGTCTTACCGATGATGATGGCGCCGGCGTCGCGGATGCGTTCGACGAAGAAATCGTCTTCCTGCGGCACGAAATCGGCGAAGATCGGCGAGCCGAACGAGGTCCTGAGGCCGGTGGTCGAGGCAAGGTCCTTGATGGCGATGGGGAGGCCAAAGAGGGGGCTGGTTCCGTCCGTCCGCCTGATATCGGCGGCATCGGCCTCACGCAGGATGTCGGCACGGTCGCGCAACGAGACGATGGCGTTAACCATTGGATTGACCGCGTCGATGCGGTCCAGGAACGCCGTCACCACCTCGCGCACGGAGAGTTTCTTCCGGCGGATAGCATCGGCAAGCTCGACAGCCGACAGGCGGCAGATGTCGCTGGCCGCGGGCACAGCGTGTCTGGTGCGGGGACGCATCATCTCAACGGGCTTGCTGCAAGGCCTGGTCGACATCCTTGGCCAGTGGGATCGCCGGCTGGGCGCCGGGCTTGAGGCAAGCCAACGAGCCGGCGGCGCCGGCACGCGCCAATGCCTGTTCGAGCGTGAGGCCCGACGACAGGCCGGCGGCGAAATAGCCGCAAAAGGTGTCGCCGGCCCCGACCGTGTCGACCGGCGTGATCTGCAAAGCAGCGACGGTCAGGAATTCGCTCGGCGTCGCCGCCATCACGCCGTCGCCGCCGAGCGTGACGACGATGATGCGTCCAGTCTTGCTGGCATAGTCGCGCATGCGCGCCGCACGATCGCGGCCTTTCAGGGCAAGGGCTTCGCCATAGAGGTCGAATTCGGTTTCGTTCGCGACCGCATAGTCGGCCTTGCCGAGGAAGGCGGCTGCCCCGGCATGGAAAGGGGCGGTGTTGAGGACAGTGATCGCGCCGGCCGCCCTTGCTTGGTCTAGGGCCGCATCCACCGTCGCGAGCGGAATTTCATGCTGCAGCAGCACGACGTCGCCCTTTGTCAGAAAAGCCTTGGAGAGGTCGCCGGGCACCACGGAAGCGTTGGCGCCGGGCACGACGGCGATGATGTTTTCGCCGTCATCGTCGACCATGATCAGCGCCGTGCCGGTCGAGGCGAAGGTTTCTCCCACGCCCGACAGGTCGACCTTGGCCTCGCGCAGCAAAGCCAGTGCCTCCGGTGCGAAATTGTCCTTGCCGACGGCGCCGACCATCCGCACCTGAGCCCCGGCACGCGCGGCGGCGAGTGCCTGGTTGGCGCCCTTTCCGCCGGGGGCCGTCTTGAAGCTGGAACCGCTCACCGTCTCACCGGGGCTCGGCAAGCGATCGACATTGGCGATAAGGTCGAGGTTGATCGAACCGACTACGATAATCAAGAAATGCCTCCTACTGATGCGCGGAAGCTATCCTGCCGAGCCCTGCGATGCCAGACCACGCGAATGGTCCAGCGTGATTTGCCGCCTCACTCGCATCGCACGGTGACGATGCCCTGATAGTTGCCGGCGGGAAAGATACCGCTCGACTTGGTGGCGGTGAGGTCGATCTGCATGGCGTGGGTGCCGTTGGCGACCCTTTGCGGCACGCTTCCGTTGTTGTCGACCCCCGAGCCATCGAGGCGGAAGACCGAGGCGAAGGTCACGTTGGTGCCGCCGCCGCTCGGCGCGGACGAGAATGCCGCAGGCGCCGGTGCTGAAACCGAATAGCAGTCCAGCAAGTTGAGCAGCGAGCACAGAAAGGAACTTGCCACCACGGTGGCGCTGGCGCTTGATCCGCCTGCCTGCTTGGAACCCAGTATGCCGATGGCCGGATTTGCGGTCATGGTGCCCGATGCCCCGACGATGATGGTGCAGGTGCCGATGATCGCAGCCTGCGCCGGAAGGCAGCAGCCGGCGAGCGCGGCCATCGCGAGCAGCGCGCGGTTATTTCCTCTTCTTTTTCTTGCCATCGCCGCTTCCGGTCCTGATGCTCCAGCCTTCGTTGGCCCATCCGGGTGATGCGGCCACGGGCGTGGGAGCGCTAGCTGCCACGCTCGCAGTCGGCCCGTCACCGCCGAGGCCCATCTTGAGGAGCTTCAGCTCCAGCTGCAGGCGCTCGACCTCAAGCTCGTAGAGGCGGCTGCAATCGACGCGCTTCGGCGTACGCCCGATCGGAATCACCACACGGCCGTAGGTGGCGATGTCGTTGTTCGCCTGATTGTTGCCTCTGATGACGCCAAGGTCGAGATAGGCACCGGTGCCCGATACGGCCGAGCGACAGGTGGTTCCGTCGGAAGCGTGGACCTCATCCTGCCCTTGAGGCAAGGTCACGCCGGGCAGGTTGAAGCCGCTCTCATTCTGATTGAGGTTGTAGACATCCTCGGCCAAAACCGGCGAGATCCCTGCCCAGATTGCCGCAAACGCGACTGTCAGGACTTGCGGTGCCCAAAAAACTTTCCGCATATCTGTGCCCTTATCTGCGTCTGTTGATTGGGAAAGGGGATGCTCTCGGTACAGATACGCACTTTACGCTCGGCAGCGCCGCCGAAGGGCACGACCACGAGGACAGGACGGGACGCCTGCGAGCCCAGTTGGAAAACGCTCGGAGAGATCTTGGCGTCCACTGGCTGAAAATTCTGATCGTAGACGTGGATTTCGACCTTGATCTTCTGGCCGTAGGGATTGGCGGGAAACACGCGGACCGCGAAGGCGTCGGTGAAACTGTTGACCTCACCCCGCATCGGCGACATCGACTGGGCGCTGGCGGCAATGGCCGGCAGGCCGACGGCCAGCGCCGTTGCCAGGACTCGTGCATGTTTCAAGGACCCCTCCTTCGCGACGGCCTATTCGCAGCGCAGTGTTACCGTTGCCTGATAGTTTCCGGTGGCGAAGCGGTTGCTGCCGCCCTTGGTGCCGGCGAGATGGACCGAGACAAGGTCGGCGCCGGGGACAGTGAGGGCGGTGGTGGCCCCCGTTTCAGCGGTCGTGTGAGCGCCGCTGGCCGAATAGGTGGGTGTCCAGGTGGTGGCCGTGCTGTCCGCGGCGGGCACAGTGGTGAGGGTCACCGGATCGACGCTAAGTGAAACACCCCCCGTGGTGGTGAGCGTGACTGTTCCAGCCGAACCGCCGCTGTTGTGGGAGCTCAGCGACTGAAGGTCCGCGCTCACCGTCATCGTGCCGTTGGTGCCGACAACGAGCGTACAGGTCGCGGTGATGGTGCCATTGAAAATGACATTCTGCGTTGTGGCCATCGCCGCGTGGTCCAGGCACATGACCAGCAAGGCTGCACCAAACACGGTGCGGAACAACTTCATCGAGATCCTCCTATTAAGTCGGATCGCCCGAATTAATATGGATCATCATCGCTTTATCGTGGTTAATTTAGCGTAAACTCAAATAAGGATTTGAAAGAACGCGGTGAAGAAACCGGCGGTTGTCCAAGGTTGTATCCAGAAGTTCCAAATTCATGCGCAATAATACTGCGTATTCCAAATATTGGTATATTCTATGCGACGGAAAGCAAAAATCGACATTTCACGACGAAATCTGCCCCGCCTCCCAGCCGAGGATGGCGCGCTTGCGGGTCAGGCCCCAGTGATAGCCGGTGAGATCGCCTGATTTGCCGATGGCGCGGTGGCAAGGCACCACGAAGGAGAGCGGGTTGGCGCCGTTGGCGGCGCCGACCGCGCGGCTGGCGCTCGGCGCACCAATGCTGGCCGCGATCGAGGAATAGGTACGGGCCTTGCCCATCGGAATCTGGAGCAGCGCCTCCCAGACGCGGACCTGGAAGTTGGTCCCGATCATGACGACATGAAGCGGCTGATCGGCGCGCCAGAGCGTCGGCTCGAAGATGCGCGCGGCATAGGGCCCTGTCGCTTCCCTGTCGTCGACATAGAGCGCGTTCGGCCAGCGGCCGGACATGTCGGCAAAAGCGGTGCGTTCCTCGCCGGCGTCGCAGAAGGCGAGGCCGGCAAGCCCGCGGTCGGTGGCCATGATCAGGGCAGTGCCGAACGGGGAGCTGTGATAGCCGTAGCGGATGGTGAGGCCAGCGCCGCGCGTCTTGTAGTCGCCCGGTGACATCGCCTCATGGGTGACGAACAGGTCGTGCAGCCTGCCGGGGCCGGACATGCCCAGTTCGAAGGAGGTTTCGAGCAGAGGCATTCCTGAATCGAGCAGCCTGCGCGCATGGTCCAGCGTCACCGCCTGCAGGAAGGCCTTGGGCGAAAGGCCGGCCCAGCGGGTGAAGAGTTTTTGCAAGCCGGTCGGCGTCTCGCCGACCTCCTCGGCCAGTTCTTCCAGCGATGGCTGGTCGCGATAGTCGAGGCTGATCTTTTCGATGGCGCGGCGCACGATTTCGTAGTCGCTGCCCTCAGGCGTGATGTCCTTCTTGAGGACTGCCGTGTGTGTGCTCATGGACCTGTCTCCTTGGGCTGGAATATCGCCCCTTGGGGCGCGGATCGCCACCCGAAACTTGCCTTCTTGCAGCCCTTGCCCAGATAGACCCGGGCTTCGAGCCAGCGAGCCGCTGATGGCTGGCGAAAAAGTCCATCCGGCGGGGGCAAAAGAGACATTGCTCATGACGCTCCACCGCAACGCGCTGGAGAGCCGGATGCCGGATCCGCTGCTTGGGTTCATTTCGCGGACCCGCAGGCGAACTGGTCTTCGACGCCTATAGCCGTTTCGGCCTGACGCTGCTTCGTCTCAATCCGACGATCAAGGCGACGGGCGCGCCAAGGTCCATTGGGGATCGACGACCCGCACGAACTGGAACGGGCGGTTCCGAAGCTGCGGTTCAGCGAGGGCATCTCGGCCTACAAGCCTGAGCACGCTGCCCGAATGGGCTGGTCCGCCAAGCTGTTCGTTCGCGTTTGGAAATACGTTCCGGCGCTGCGCAAGATCGGCAGGCTGCTGCGGTATCGCTTCTGAAGCACAGTGTTAGTCGCGAACCGCCCTATCTGTTTGTTTCCACGCAATTCCCAACGGAAATTTCCTGGAATTGCCTTTAGCGCGCCTTGGCGGTCGCCAGCGCGCGCGAGAAGGCAGTGGCGAAGCTCTCGCGCGAATCGGGGTCGAGGAAGCCGCCGATCGGCACGTTCTGTCCTTGTGCTTCCACGGTCATTTTGGTGATGCCGATCTCGGCGTGCCGGGCGATCGAAAACCGTACCCAGAACGGATTGAAGCGATGCGCTTCCGACTTTCCCGAGGGGGCCGTCTTGCGAATGTCGAGGCTGGTGCGCGAGACCGACACTTCCTCGCGGGCGCGTGCAGCCCGGTAATTGACGCGGAAGGCGATGTAGACGGCCACCACGTCGAGGCCGAAGAAGCCGAACACCGGCCAGGCACCGCGCGACAGGAAAAACGCACCCGTCACCAGCCAGCCGAACATCAGTGCGCCCATCAGGATCAGGAAGCCCGTCCTGCCCAGCGACCGGTGCGGGGTCAGCAATGCATGAAAGAAGGGCTCGTCAGCCTGAAACGAGGCGTTTGTGTCACTCATGACAGACTATTATAGGAGGGAAATGGCGCGTCCCAAGTCCAATGAGTCTTCCATGCCCGAAAAAGAGCTGCCGGCCGGACGGCGTGATGGGTCCAATGCCAAGCCGCGCCCTCGGCCGCTGCGGCGCTCGTCCCGCTACAGCCCGGCCGAAGTGCATGAGATTTTCCGGCGTTTTTCGGTACAGCGGCCGGAGCCGAGGGGCGAACTCGAACACGTCAATGCCTTCACGCTGCTGGTGGCGGTGGTGCTTTCGGCGCAAGCGACCGATGCGGGTGTCAACAAAGCGACGCGGGCTCTGTTCAAGGTTGCCGACACGCCGCAAAAGATGCTGGCGCTCGGTGAAACCAAGGTCGGCGACTATATCAGGACCATCGGTCTCTGGCGCAACAAGGCCAAGAACGTCATCGCCCTATCGCAGGCGCTGATCAGCGACCATGGCGGCGAGGTGCCGGATGACCGCGATGAACTGGTCAAGTTGCCCGGTGTCGGGCGCAAGACCGCCAATGTCGTGCTCAACATGGCCTTCGGCCAGCATACGATGGCGGTCGACACGCATATCTTGCGCATCGGCAACCGGCTTGGCCTGGCGCCGGGCAAGACGCCGGAACAGGTCGAGCAGGGGTTGTTGAAGATCATACCGGACGAGTATATGCGCCATGCGCATCACTGGCTGATCCTGCACGGCCGCTATGTCTGCAAGGCGCGCAAGCCGGATTGCCCGGCCTGCGTCATTGCCGATATTTGCAAGGCAGAGGTGAAGACGAACAGCATTCCGGCGCCCCTGGTGCCGATCGCTCCGCTTGAAACTGTCGCCGCCGAAGATCAGATGCCGTAGCCGCGCGCCATCGCCGCCGCGAACACCGGGATCAGCAGGAAGACGACAGCCTCGGCGCGGATGTAGGTCTTCACCGAAGCCAGTTCGCCCAAGGGCACGGCGAAGGATGGATCGGCGCTGGCCTGCCTGTTCCAGGAAATGAAACGGACGGTCGGGATGATCGACAGCAGACCGACGATCGCAAACGCCGTCATCTTGGCCCAGAACACCCAGTTGTGGACGTAGAACTCCCAGCCTTTGAGCCCCCAGACGAGACGGCCGATGCCGACGACGATGATGAGGGCGGCGATGATGCCGTAATGGCGGTCGATGGCGGCGAGCCGCTTCAGTGTCGCGGCGGGCAGGTCGCCACGGATCAGCACGAATTCGGCGCCGATGATCCCCGCCAGCGAGAACACCAGCAGGTGATGAACAATGGCAAGCGCAAGGTCGGTTGTATCCATGCTCGTCGCCCCAGGTCGATGGCCCAAACTCGCCTGTAAAAAGGTCGCGTTGGCAGGTGCTGAATCATCCTGCGGGGAAAATAACACCGCCGCATGGATTTCCCATAGCGGAGTCCGCACCTAGCCATAGGCAGCGTTGACGCCGAATCCTGGCAGGTTACGTTCGCAGACGTGACCGGATTGAAACGAGCCGTGAACCCGATGACCGACACGGTCCGCGCTGCCCTGGTGGAGCGCGGGCTGACGACCGCCTATGAGGCTCGGCCGGACTATCAGAGGAACGACTATCTGGGCTGGATCCGCCGCGCCAAGCGACCGGACACCAGGCGAAAGCGGCTCGACCAGATGCTGGATGAATTGCAGCGTGGTGGTGTCTACATGAATATGGTTTGGCACGGCTGAAGTTCTCTTCGATCAACTAGGCCTCCCTGGATGATGGCGCGTATCGCCCTGGCCCTTGCACCGCACCAGCGATTTGCTAAGCGCTGACGATCAGCGAGGCATATCGTCATGAAAAATCCGCACGGCGTTCCGGTCATCGAAACCGAGCGAACCATTCTAAGGGCGCACCAACTGGAGGATTTCGATGCCTATACCGCCATGTGGGCCGACCCCGTCGTCACCCGCTTCATCGGCGGCAAGCCGCGCACGCGTGAGGAAAGCTGGATGCGCTTCCTGCGCCATGCCGGCCTGTGGTCGCTGCTTGGCTACGGCTTCTGGGCCATCGAGGAGAAAGCGACCGGCCGCTTCGTCGGTGAGGCCGGTTTCCACGATCTGAAGCGCGACATGGAGCCGTCGATCGAAGGCATCCCAGAGGCGGGGTGGGCGCTCGCCCCGGCCGCGCACGGCGCCGGCCTTGCCACGGAGATCGTCAGCCGCGTGCATGGCTGGGGCGACGAGACGTTCGGACGTGCCAGAACCGTCTGCATCATCGATCCCGAAAATACGGCTTCGCTGAACGTCGCCAGGAAGTTCGGCTATACCGAGCTGACGCAGACCCTCTATCACGATGCGCCGACCATCCTGTTGGAGCGGCTGCCCTGAGCGGTGTCAGGCGAGGCGGAGGGCGCCGACAACCAACCGGCCAGGCGCTACAAACGCGCAATCCGGACGGAAAACCGCTGCACACCTGACCTGCTGCGGCCGGCCTTGAGGCGCAGCTTCCCTACAAGGGCGGCGAACGGAAGTTGGAGGTCTTCCGACGCCATAATGGCGGGAGCTAGGGCCAAGCCTCCGTCGCGAGGCTCACCTGATCCAGCATGGAGGCATCCCCGCCGAAGGCGCGAGTGGCGCGGGCCGCCGCCTCAAGCAGCGGGCGCTTCATGCGCCCAAGAAAGGCAGCGTCGACGCGCGTGCTTGGACCAGCCAGCGTCAAGGCGCCAAGCAGCACGTGGCCCGGCCCAAAAACCGGTGCCGAGACGCCTGCCGTTTCGTGGTCGCGGTCACCCACAGCGAGACAATTGAACGTTTTACGGATGGTTTCGTAGGGTTCGCCCTGCTGTCCCGAAAACGCCGCCAGCACGCGCCCGCCCGAGCCGGCGAGCAGAGGCAATACGTCGCCTTCGCGTATCGTGTAGCGGATCGGATGCTTGGATTCGACCCGATAAAGACAGGTGCGCACGTCTCCCGAGCGGACGTAGAAGGCAACACTCTCCCAACTTCGTTCGGAGAGATCGCGCATGATCGGCAACAGGATGTCCGCCGCCACCACCGAACGCTGGTAAAGCGCGCCAAGCCGAAAGGCGGCGGGTCCGACGCGATAGCGCCCATCGTCCAGGCGCTCGAGCAGTTGCCCGCGCAACAGCGAATTGGCGAGCCGCAGTATCGTACTTTTGTAAAGCCCAGTGCGCATCGCGATTTCAGCAAGACTTAGCGAGCGGTCGGCCGTGCTGAAGGCATCGAGGATGGCGATCGCCCGGTCGAGTGCCGCAACACCTTCGACGGAGGTGCGCCGAATTTCGGCATCAGCCGAGTTGCCTGGTAAGTCCATTGCGGTTCCCAATCCGGAGAAGCCCGAGCGGAACCACTCTGTCGCGCCACCGCACCGTTCTGTCCAGAAGAATGTCGTTCCTGTTGACGGAACAAGGTAAAATCTGCTTGAACTTGATCACGGGTCTGTGAACAGGCGCGTTTTGGCAGGCACCGGAGGAGGTGTCGTGATCTGGAGGAATCCCATGCTGAACAGACGCAGATTTTTGATGAGCACGGTGGCGGCTGGCGCGGCCGGGCTGGTGGCATCGCATTTCTCACCCGCCTTCGCCGAAGTTGCACCTCAAGTCCAAATCTTCGTGCCGGCAGCGCCCGGCGGCGGCTGGGACCAGACGGCGCGCACGATGGATCAGGTGCTGCGCGGCGAGAAGCTCATCTCCGGCTCCCAGATCACCAATGTCGGTGGCGCCGGCGGCACGGTAGGGCTGCCGCAGTTCATCAATCAGTGGAGCGGCAAAGGCAATTCGCTCATGGTCGCGGGCATGGTCATGGTGGGGGCTATCATCGCCAACAAGGCAGCCAACAACCTGACCCAAGTCACGCCCATCGCTCGTCTCACCGGTGAGTTCGAGGCCTTGGTGGTGCCGGCGGACTCGCCGTTCAAGACGGCCGCCGATTTCGTCGCGGCGCTCAAGGCCGACCCGACGAAGGTTCCTGTCGCGGGCGGCTCGGCCGGTGGCTCCGACCACATCCTGTTCGGCCTGATCGCCAAGACGGTTGGCGTTCCGGCTCCCAGCCTCTCCTATGTACCGTTCGCGGGGGGCGGCGAAGCTCTGTCGGCATTGCTCGGCAACCAGGTGGCGGCCGGCATTTCCGGCTTCGGCGAGTTCTCCGAGCAAGTCAAGGCGGGCGCGCTCAGGCTGCTCGCCATTTCGGCCGACAAGCGCCAGGACGGCATCGACGCGCCGACGCTGAAGGAAGCCGGCATCGATGTAGAACTGTTCAACTGGCGCGGCGTCTTCGCGCCGCCCGGCATTTCCGACGCCGACAAGGCGGCGATGATCACGCTGGTCGAAACCATGGCCAAGAGCGATGCATGGGCGACCGAATGCAAGAACCGCAACTGGACGTCCATCCTGCTCACCGGCGACGATTACGCGAAATTCGTCACCGAGGATTCGGCTCGCATCGAGGCCATCCTCAAAGATCTCGGTCTCGCCTGATTTTCCCCAAGGGACGGCGCGAGCCGTCCCACATTCTTCAATTGCAGCCGGCCGCAGGGAGGCGATCGGTACTAGAGGGCACGGCGAAGGTTGGCCGCGGTCTCGGCCATCCATAGCGGGAGGACATTCATGAGCACCATCAACCAGCAGGCGGCGCCCTCGCGGCTGGCCGTGCCGGAATTGCTGATCGGCGTCGGCCTCCTGGCCTGCGCCGGGGCCGTGGCCTGGCAGACGCTGGCGATCCCGATCTCGCCGCTCTATTCCAAGGTTGGTCCGACCGTCTTTCCCTATCTCACCATGGTCGGACTGGTTGTGCTTTCCCTGGCACTCATCCTCGCCGCGCTTCGCGGCGGCTGGCAGCCGGAGGAGGAAAAGGAAACGCCGACCGACTGGAAGGCGATGGGCTTCGTCGTCATCGGTCTGCTGGCCAATCTTGTGCTCATCCAGCCGCTCGGCTTCACGGCCGCATCGGTCATCATGTTCGTTCTGGTCTGTTACGGCTTCGGCAGCAGGCATACGCTGCGGGATGTGCTCACCGGCCTTGTGCTGGCGCTGGCTGCTTATTTCGGCTTTGCCAAGGCGCTCGGCGTCAACATCGGCGCCGGTTTTGTCGAGAACCAGCTCAACATGGTGATCGACGCGTTCACAAGCACGCTGGGAGGCTGAGACCATGGATACGCTCAGCCATCTCGCACATGGTTTCGCGGTCGCTTTCAGCCCGACCAATCTTTTGTGGTGCCTGCTCGGCACGACGCTTGGCACCGCCATCGGCGTGCTGCCTGGACTTGGGCCGGCACTGACCATCGCGCTGCTGTTGCCGATCACCTATCAGGTGGCGCCGGAGGCGTCCTTCATCCTGTTCGCCGGTATCTATTACGGCGCCATGTATGGCGGCTCGACGACGTCGATCCTGCTCAACACGCCAGGCGAGAGCGCAACCATCGTGACGGCGCTGGAAGGCAACAAGATGGCCCGCTCCGGCCGCGGCGGCGCCGCGCTCGCCACCTCCGCGATCGGCTCGTTCGTCGCCGGCACCCTTGGCACGCTCGGCGTCGCCTTCCTGGCCCCGGTCGTGGTCAAGTTCGCGCTGGCTTTTGGCCCGGCGGAGTATTTTTCGCTGATGGTGCTCGCCTTCATCACGGTTTCGGCGGTGCTTGGGTCGTCGGCGGTGCGAGGCCTGACCAGCCTGTTTGCCGGCTTTGTAATCGGGATGATCGGCGTGGATCTGCAGACGGGCCAGCCGCGCTTCACCTTCGGCATGACGGAATTGCTCGACGGCGTCGACGTCATCATCGCCGCCGTCGGTCTGTTCGCGGTTGGCGAGACGCTCTACATGGCCTCGCGCCGCTATGCCGGCAAGGACGAGATCGTGCCGCTGAAAGGCTCGCTCTACATGACGGCGGCCGAATGGGGCCGCTCATGGAAGGCTTGGCTGCGGGGAGCGGCGATCGGCTTTCCGATCGGCGCCATGCCGGCCGGCGGCGCCGAGATCCCGACCTTCCTGTCCTATGCCATCGAAAAGAAACTGTCGAAGCACAAGCAGGAGTTCGGCACGGTCGGCGCCATCGAGGGCGTTGCAGGCCCCGAAGCCGCCAACAACGCGTCCGCGGCCGGCGTGCTGGTGCCGATGCTGACGCTTGGGCTGCCGACTTCGGCGACGGCGGCGATCATGCTGTCGGCCTTCCAGAGCTACGGTATCAACCCTGGACCGCTGCTGTTGACGACACAGGCCGATCTCGTCTGGGGGCTGATCGCCAGCCTGTTCATCGCCAATGTCATCCTGGTCATCCTCAACCTGCCGCTGATCGGCCTGTGGGTGCGGCTGCTGAAGATCCCGGCGCCGCAACTTTATGCCGGGATCCTGGTGTTCGCCACTGTCGGCACCTACGGCATCTCGCAGTCGCCGATCGATCTCGTCATCCTCTATCTCCTGGGCGCCGCGGGCTTCCTGATGCGGCGATTCGATTTCCCGACCGCGCCCGTCATCATCGGCATGATCCTGGGACCGCTTGCCGAAACCCAGTTCCGACGGGCGATGACTATCTCCAACGGCGACTGGTCGGTGTTCTACAAGCATCCGCTGTCGCTGACCCTGCTGACGCTCGCCTTCATCGGCCTCGTCGGGCCGCATGTCTGGGCCTTCATCGAGCACCGGCGGCGGCGTGGTCCCGAACATGTGCCGGGCGATGCCTGAGCGATCTGAAAAGATATGACAGACCTGCTTTCCGGTATCCGCGTCCTCGACCTGACCAATGTTCTCGCCGGGCCTTACTGTGCCTATCAGCTGGCCTTGCTGGGAGCTGACGTGATCAAGGTCGAAGGGCCGCAAGGCGGCGACCTGGCGCGCCAGCTCGGCGGCTCGCCAAAGCTCAACAGCGCGGGTATGGGCGCATCGTTCCTGGCCCAGAACGCCGGCAAACGATCGGTCATGCTCGACCTCAAGAACGAGACGGATCGCGAGCGCTTCCTCGACCTGGTCGCCAGCGCCGATGCGCTGGTCGAGAATTTTCGTCCCGGCGTGATGAAACGCCTCGGGCTTGGCTACGAGATGCTGAGGGCGGTCCGCCCGGGCCTCGTCTATTGCGCGATATCGGGTTTCGGGCAGAGCGGGCCAATGCGCGACAACCCGGCCTATGACCAGATCATCCAGGGTCTTTCCGGGATCATGAGCATAACCGGCACGCCGGAAACCGCGCCGCTGCGCGTCGGCTATCCCGTCGCCGACACGCTGGGAGGCTTGGTCGGCGCGTTCTCCATCGCCGCGGCACTGGTCAGGCTGAAGACATCGGGCGAGGGGGCGTTCCTCGACGTGTCGATGCTCGAATGCACGCTTTCCGCACTTGGCTGGCCTGTTTCCAACTATCTGACGGCAGGGGTCGATCCCAAGCCGATGGGCAATGAGAACATGACGGCGGCTCCCTCCGGCGCCTTCCGCACCGGCGACGGGCTCATCAACATCGCCGCCAATAAGCAGGAGCAGTTCGTGGCGCTGTGCCGTCTGATCGGACGGCCGGAACTGGCGTCGGACCCGCGCTTTGCCGAGCGCGAAACCCGCAAGCAGAACCGCGCCGCGCTCAAGGCCGAGATCGAGGATGCTCTGGCAAGCGATCCGGCGGCAATTTGGGAAGAGACGCTCAACCGAGCCGGCGTGCCGGCGGGCCGGGTACTGACGATCCCACAAGTGCTGACCGAACCACAGGTGCTCGAACGCCAGGTGACGGCTCGTTTCGAGAATGTGGCTGGAATGGAAGGGCCGCTGACCGTCCTGCGCGGCGGTTTCATGATAGACGGCACGGCACCGTTGCCGACGCGGCCGCCGCCAGTGCTGGGCGAGCACATGGACGAGGTGTTCGCCGGTCTGCCGCCGCACGCCAAGGCAAAGGCCCTGACATGAGCGGCGTGGAGAAGAAAACAGGCCGCGCGCGCGGCGAGGAATGGTGGCAGACCGGCATCATCGAGATGAGCCCCGGTGTGATCCGGCTGCGCGGCTACGAGATCCAGGACCTGATCGGCCGCGTCAGCTTCCCGGCTGTCATCTGGCTGATGCTGCGTGGCGAATTGCCCAGCGAGGACGAGGCGGCACTGCTCGGCATTGCCTTGGGGGCGGCCGTCGACCACGGGCCACAGGCGCCGTCGATCGCCATCGCCCGCATGGCGGCCACCTGTGGCGTCGGCATCAACAGCGCCATGGCCTCGGCCATCAACGTGCTGGGCGACGTGCATGGCGGCGCCGGCGAGCAGGCGCTTTCCTTCTATGGCGATATTGCCGTGGCGCTCGATGGCGGCATGGCCCTAAACGAAGCGGTTTCGACACGTCTCGACCGGTTCTTCGGGCAGGAGAAGGGCTATGTGCCGGGGCTTGGCCATCGCTTCCATCCTGTCGATCCGCGCGCGCCGCGCCTGCTGGAACTGGTCAGAGATTTTGCCGCGCGTGGCGTGGTCAACGGCCGCTTTGCCGACATCGCCGAGGCCGTCGAGGCCGACGTAGCGCGGCGCAAGGGCAAAAAAATCCCGCTCAACATCGATGGCGCCACCGCCGTCATCTATGGCGAGCTCGGCTTTCCGCCGCCGCTGACGCGCGGGCTCTTCGTGCTGTCGCGTTCCGTCGGCATCCTGGCGCATGCCTGGGAGCAATCTCAGCAGTCCGAGCGCAACAAGGGGCCGCTGCCGCGCGAATGGCTGTGGGCCTATAGCGGTCCGCCGGCACGGCCGCTTCCCGGAGATGAGGGCGCGGACAATTGAGGCTTATGCCTGCTCGAGCGGCGTGGGCCCGGGAAGCTTCAAGGTGTTCACCAGCGTCGAGAGATCGGGCTCGTCGATGAGCATCGCGGCGTCGGCCGGCGCCAGCCAGGCCCGCTGCCGCCGCTTGGCTTCCTGCCAATCGGCAAGCTCTTCCGTCACTTCCAGCAGAAACACGACGACGTCGACGCGGACAAAGCGGTTGGCCAAGCGTTTCCAATAGGAATAGGTGCCCGCCGGCTGCTTCAGCGTCTTGCCGAGCACGCCGGCTTCCTCCAGCGCCTCGATGGTGGCTGCCTTGCGCCCGCTCTTGCCTTTCATCGGCCATCCCTTGGGCACGATGAAGCGTCTCGTGGTTCTCGATGTAACCAGCATCACCTCGATGCCGCCATGCGCGTTTACCCGGAAGGGTATCGCCGCCACCTGGCGGATCCCTTCGCCCCGCTTGGCTTGGCGTACGGCCTTTTTCTTGGTGGCTGCCATCTCAATAATCCAGTCGCTGCAATGCCCCTTAGCGTGCCGCGACGCCTTTGGAAAATCCAAACTACCGCAGGGACATCCGAAGTGCCCTATCATGTAAGTCGGCTAAATAAAAGAAGCTGCCCGTCCGTCAGCGGCAGGTGCTCACGGCGGTGTTGCCGATTATTTGCGTCTGGCAGCTCGGCCTGACCTGCGGCACGACCGGCGGCGGTTGCTGGACGATGATGCGATCCTGGGCACGATACTGCTGTTGCTGCTGCTGAAACTGCTGCCGCTGAACCCGGTTTTGCAAGGCTTGCAGATCGTTCTGCTGGATGAGTGTGTTGTTTCTGACCGCGGGATTGAGCACCTGCGCGGAAGCGGGCGTCGCAAAGCCGGCGGAAACCGCTCCAGCCAGCACCACCAATGGGAAAATCATCGATGAACGACGCGTATACATCCATCCATTCCTGCAAGAAATCTCATCACACCAGATATATAGGACGTTTGCCCGGCGATGCCATGGCGAATGCCGATCAGCCTCACGCCAACCGAGCCGCGCAAGGGCTGGTACCCGCGCGCTGGCTGCGTGTTCCGGTAAGGAAGAAGGGTCGGTTGCCGGTTTCAACTTTTTCCACCAAGGAGGGGGAGATCGAAGGCCGCTTCGCCGCGGCGGAGAATCTGCTGGCAACCCCGCATTGCACTGACGGAGGCGATCGATTCGCCGCTCTATCGGGTCGGCGCCTGCCTCGAGCTGAATTGCGGCAATGGCGTCGGCATGTCCGTCAGGTATAATGGCGCCTTCGGGAAACGGAGGCGGAGCCGGGCGGGTGAGATCTTGATGAGGAAATACGCGTATTTCGCATCAGTGCTGGGTGCTGCCTGCATCGCAGGCCTGCCGGCCATGGCGGCGCAAACCAAGGGCGACAAGGTGACGGCAACGCCGCCCGCCGCAACTGACGCGCCGCAACTGCAGGGTGGTGCTTCGGCCTTGTCCGAAACCCATGGTGACTGGACGGTCAATTGCCAGATATCGAGCACGAACAAGGTCTGCAGCCTGTCGCATCAGCAGTTCAACAAGCGAAGCAACCAGCGGCTTTTGGCGATCGAGCTGTCGAACAAGACCGGCGAGGATGCGACCGGAACGCTCGCCCTGCCTTTCGGTCTGGCGCTTGCAAAGGGTGTCGCGCTGACCGTCGACGATCAGAAGCTCGACGGCAGCCCGCCGTTCAGCACCTGCCAGGTGATCGGCTGCCTAGGGCCAGTGGCGTTCGATGCCAATGTCACGCCGCTGCTCAAGAACGGCACCACACTCAAGATCGATGCGTTCGCGGCCGATACGGGGCAAGTCGTAAGCTTTTCCATTCCGCTCAATGGCTTCAGCGGTGCGCTTGCCCGCACGGCGGAGCTTTTGGCCAACTGAAGGCTTGGCTCACCGCAAGCGACAGGGGTGTTGGCGGCCAACGCTTCCGCCGACACTTGTCAGACGACGATCGTCTTCAACCGCTCGGCGATGAGCGCGGCAAGCCGTGCCGCTACCTCGTCCTTGGTCATTTCAGGCCATTCCTCGACGCCGGCCTTCGACACGATCCGCACCCGGTTGCGATCGCTGCCCATCACGCCTGAAGAACCGATGCCGCTTTGGTGCGACACATCGTTGGCGACGATAAGATCGGCCCCTTTCTTCCTGAGCTTGGCCTCGGCGTTGCGCAAGAGATCCTGCGTCTCGGCGGCAAAGCCGACGACCAGAGCTGGTCGCTGCTCGTGGTGGCCGACACTCGCCAATATGTCGGGGTTTTCGACCATGCGCAGCACCGGCGGGCCTTCGCCCGCGACCTTCTTGATCTTCTCACCGGCTGAATTCTCGGTGCGCCAGTCGGCAACGGCGGCGACGAACACCGCGGCGTCGGCGGGCAGAAGCTGTTCCACCGCGTCGCGCATCTCCTGCGCCCGTTCGACATGGAGGGTCTTCACTCCGGTCGGATCGGCGATGGTGACGGGACCGGAGACGAGGCGCACATCGGCGCCGAGCCTTGCCAATGCCGCGGCGATGGCGTGGCCCTGCTTGCCGGACGAGCGGTTCGCGATATAGCGCACCGGGTCGATCGGCTCGTGCGTCGGGCCCGACGTGACGATGATCTTGCGTCCCGCCAGTGGCTTGGGGCCGGCATCGAGCAGCGCCTCGACCGCGGCGACGATCTCCAGCGGTTCGGCCATGCGGCCTTCGCCGGCCTCGTTGCTCTCGGCCATCTCACCCTTGGCGGGGCCGACGAAGGTGATGCCGTCCTTGCCCAAGCTCGCGCGGTTACGGCGGGTGGCGGGATGCGACCACATCCTGGGGTTCATCGCCGGGGCCATCAGGACCGGCTTGTCGGTGGCGATGAGCACGGTCGAGGCCAGATCGCTGGCATGGCCATTGGCGAGCTTGGCCATCAGGTCGGCGGTGGCGGGCGCCACCACCAGGAGGTCCGCCTCGCGCGACAGCCTGATGTGGCCGACATCGTGCTCATCCTTGCGGTCGAACAGGTCGGTGAAGGCATGGTCGGCGGAGAGCGCACCGACCGACAGCGTGGTGACGAACTCCTGCGCCGCCGATGTCATGACGACGCGTACCGCCGCGCCGCGCTCGCGCAGCCGGCGAATGAGGTCGAGCGCCTTGTAAGCGGCGATGCCGCCGCCGATGATAAGCAGGATGCGCTTGTTGGAAAGCGTGCCTCGCGGCAAGCTCTTGCCTGTCAAGGCTGACGCCCGGATCGGCGTGCCTTGCGAATTGGTGAGTTCTTGCAGGGCTTTCTCGATCTGGTCGAGACGACCAACCGGGCCCACTTGGCCGTCGACAGCGGCCCGGATCATCACCCGCGCCTGTTCTTCCATGGAGCGATTGTTTGCCGCGGCCAGGCCGCGCAGCAACTCCTTGACCTCATCGTCTAGGTTACGGATCGTGATGCTGGCCATGTGATTGCACTCTACTCATCTTGCCTGATAGCGATGATAGCAATGCAATCAAATTGCCGCAACCAGCTGGCTTGCCGCCAATACGGGCCTAGTGAAGCGTCCAGGCAATGTAGACCAGCGTCAGCGCGATCACCCATAAGGCGACACGGCCGGAACGGTTGTAGCGCGCTTCGGCCTTACCTATGGCTCGGGCGGTCGCCTCGTCGAAGCGCAGGCCGTGCTCGGCCATCAGGTCGATCTCTCGCGACAGCCGTTCCGTACGGGCCGCGAGTTCCGGCGCCTGGCGGATCAGCGCCAGCATCGCCTTGCCGCCGTCGCGCGCGTCGGCCAGCAAGCCGCGCGGCCCGAGGTTCCCGGCTATCCAGCCGCCGACCACCGGTTCGGCGGTCTTCCACATGTTGAAAGCCGGATCCAGCGTGCGCGCCACGCCCTCGACAACCACCATGGTCTTCTGCAACAGGATCAATTCCGGCCGTGTCGCCATGTCGAAGAGTTCGGTCACCTCGAACAGCAGCGTCAGAAGCTTGGCCATCGAAATGGTTTCGGCGGGCTGGCCGTGGATCGGCTCGCCGATGGCACGGATCGCCTGGGCGAAGGCAGAGACATTGTGCTGGCGCGGGACATAGCCGGCCTCGAAATGCACCTCGGCGACGCGCAGATAGTCGCGTGTAATGAAGCCGTAGAGGATCTCGGCGAGGAAGCGGCGCTCCTTCTTGCCGAGGCGCCCGGCAATGCCGAGATCGACGGCGACGATGGTGCCGTTCGCCTCGACGAACAGATTGCCCGGATGCATGTCGGCGTGGAAGAAGCCGTCGCGCAGCGTATGGCGCAGGAAAGACTGGATGAGGTTGGCGGCGATTGCCTTAAGGTCATGGCCGGCGCTTTGCAGGCCGGCGATGTCGTTCATCTTGACGCCGTCCACCCATTCCATGGTCAGCACGTCGCGGCCGGTGCGTTCCCAGTCCACCGAAGGGACGCGGAAGCCAGGGTCTTCCCTGGTGCTTTGGCCAAGTTCCGAGAGCGCGGCCGCCTCGAGGCGCAGGTCCATCTCGATCCTGGTGGTCTGCGCCAGCGTCTCGGTCACCTCGACCGGCCTCAGCCGACGCGACGACGGTATGTATTTCTCCTGCAGGCGGGCGGCGAGGAAATAGCTTTCGAGGTCCTGAAAGAAGCGGCGTCGCACGCCCGGCCGGATGACCTTGACCGCTACCTTCCTGACGACACCACCATCGACGGTTTCAGCGGCATGGACCTGAGCGATGGAAGCCGCGGCGACCGGGTCGCCGAATTGCTTGTAAAGATCGCCGAGTTTGCGCCCGAGCGAGGCTTCGATGGCGGCGACCGCTTCGGCCGTCGGGAAGGTGTGCATCTTGTCCTGCAGCATGGCGAGATCGAGCGCCATGTCGTTGCCGACGACATCGGGCCGCGTGGCCAGGAACTGACCAAGCTTGACGTAGGATGGGCCGAGCCGGACCACCGCCTTGGCCAGCCGATCGCTGCGCTGATAGGCGAGCGCGCGGCGGCGGGTGAACAGCCGAGCGAGCCGCCAGCCGAATTTCGGCAGGCCGGACAGTTCCTCGCCGGGCAAGGCGGCAACGACGCCCTCGCGCACCAGCACCCAACCGGCCCGTACGAGCCGGAACCCCGCGCTGACGGTGCTCATGGCCGCGTCCGCCCTACCGGTTCATCGAACTGGCGCAAGGCTCGTCGCGTGAGAAAGGTCGGCGACGGCTTCAAAGCTTCCAGCCCGAATGCAGGGCCGCTATGCCGCCGGAATAGTTGCGGAAGGAGACGCGGCCGAAGCCGGCCCGAGAAATCATCGCCGCGAAGTTTTGCTGATTGGGGAATTTCGCGATCGATTCGACCAGATAGGAATAGGGCTCGCCGTCCCCGGTGACCAACTTGCCGATCCTGGGGATGGCATTGAACGACCAGGCTTCGTAGACCTTGTCGAGCAGCGGCATCTCGACCTCGGAGAACTCCAGGCACAGGAGACGGCCCCCGGGCTTCAGCACGCGGAACGCCTCGCCCAGGGCCACGTCGATATGCGGGACATTGCGAATGCCGAAGGCGATGGTGTAGGCGTCGAAGTTGGCGTCAGGGAAGGGCAGTTCCTCGGCGTTGGCCTCGACGAAATCGGTGTTGGCGGACAAACCCTTCTTCTCGGCCCTGTCGCGGCCGACGGCGAGCATCGAGCCGTTGATGTCGAGCACGGTGGCATGGGCATGCCCATGGCTGGCATCGACGATGCGGAAAGCGATGTCGCCGGTACCGCCGGCAACATCGAGCACGCGCCAGCCCGCGAGCTTGGGCGGATTGAGCCAGGCGACCATGGCATCCTTCCACAGCCGGTGCAGGCCGGCAGACATCAGGTCGTTCATCAGGTCGTAGCGGTTGGCGACCTTGTGGAAAACATCGTTGACCAGGGATTGCTTCTCGCCTTCCCCTACACGCTTGAAACCATAGGAGGTTTCCATGCCGCCGGCGGCCGTGGTTCTCTCAATTGACATTTTTTTGATCCGTCATAAAACCGGCGGGACCATAGCCGATCGATGATGCGGGCGCTATTGTTTAAGGCGCGGTGTTCAGCCGCGCTTCCAGGTGGTGGGTTTCAAGACCTGGACTGACCGACGGGATGATTGAATGCCTCTGAAAGCGGAACTGCACTGCCACATCGAAGGGGCAGCGGCGCCCGATCTCGTCATCCGCCAGGCGCAGAAATACGACAAGGACACCTCGCCTTATATCCAGAACGGTTCCTTCGTCTGGCACGATTTCACCTCCTTTCTCGCAGCCTATGATTTCTCCGCCGACCTGTTCCGGACCGAGGAGGATTATGCGCGGCTGGCCGACCACTATCTGACCAGCCTGGCCCGCGATGGCGCCATCTACTCCGAGGTGTTCACCTCGCCGGACCACGCGGCGAAAGCCGGGCTGTCACCCAAGGCCTACACCGATGCGCTCGGCGAAGGCATGCTGCGCGCCAAGGCAAAAACCGGCATCGAGGGGCGCATGATCGTCACCGGCGTGCGCCATGTCGGTGTCGAGTCGATCGAGCGTGCGGCACGCTTCGCGGCGCGTTGCGGCCACCCGCTGGTCACCGGGTTCGGCGTCGCCGGCGATGAGCGCGTGGGCGAGATGGAGGACTATGTCAGGGCTTTCGAGATCGCGCGCGAGGCCGGGCTCGGCATCACCGTCCATGCCGGCGAACTGACGGGCTGGGAAACCGTCCAAGCGGCACTCGACCATATCCGCCCGTCGCGCATCGGCCATGGCGTGCGCGCCATCGAAAACACCGACCTTGTCCGGCGTATCGCCGACGAGGGTGTCGTGCTGGAATGCTGCCCCGGCTCCAATATCGCGCTCAAGGTGTTCGACAGTTTCGCCGATCATCCCTTTCCCGCCCTGCAGGCGGCCGGCTGCAAGGTGACACTCAACTCCGACGACCCGCCCTATTTCTGGACCTCGCTGAAGCGCGAATACGATATCGCCGCCGAACATTTCTCGATGAGCGAAAAGGCGCTTGCCGCTGTCACCAGAACAGCCATCGAAGCCGCCTTCGTCGACAGGAAGACCAAGACAGCGCTTCTCGCCCGGCTGAACGGCGCGACACGCTGATTTCTTCCGACAAAGCTGTGGTCGGTGCGGGCCAAGCGGTTCCTTGGCCGGTCCATTGTCGCTAGGGTTCGCCCAAGCAGCTTGAAGCGCGGCATATCCGAAAGGATCCATGCGCGCGGTCTCGGGCGACACGCATCAGGAGAACATCATGAAGGGCGTCACCGTCGTCGATCATCCGCTTGTCCAGCACAAGCTGACCATCATGCGCAAGAAGGAGACCTCGACGGCCGGCTTCCGGCGGTTGCTGCGTGAGATATCGCTGCTGCTCGGCTATGAGGTCACCCGCAATCTCGAACTGACAACGACAACCATCGAAACGCCTATGGAGACGATGGAGGCTCCGACGCTGGAGGGCAAGAAGCTGGTCTTCGCCTCGGTGCTGCGCGCCGGCAACGGCTTGCTCGAAGGTTTGCTCGACTTGGTGCCGGCGGCCCGCGTCGCCCATGTCGGCCTCTACCGCGATCACGAAACGCTGGAGGCCGTCGAGTATTTCTTCAAGGCGCCGAGCGACCTCGCCGATCGGCTGGTCATCGTCGTCGACCCGATGCTGGCGACAGCCAATTCGGCGATCGCGGCGATCGACAAGTTGAAAGAGCGCGGCGCCACCAACATCCGCTTCCTGTGCCTGCTGGCGGCGCCAGAAGGCATCGAGCGCTTTACCAAGGCGCATCCGGATGTTCCGGTCTTTACCGCGTCCATCGACCGCCAGCTCAACGAGAAGGGCTACATCATGCCCGGCCTTGGCGATGCCGGCGACCGCATGTACGGGACGAAGTAATACCGAACAATGTGCTTGGTGTTTTTTACCAGGCGTTTACGCAAAGACGGGGTTCCGGCGCGCGTTAAAGCGGCAAACACCATCCGGCGCTAATGATCAGCTCTTCACAAAGGCCGATCCATGCTGCGCAAGCTTCTCATTCTCAGCGTCTTTGCCGGTGCGTCGGCATCGATCCCGGTCGTTTACCAGTCGAATCCGCGAATATTCGAAAACCTGCTGAAATCGGCGGTGACGGCCAAGCCAGCGGGCGAGACGCAACCGGATGTCAGCCTGGCTTCCGTTCCCGACAAGCCGGTAGCGCCGCTGCCGACCGGCCGGAAGGTCGTGGTCGCGGCGGACGGGCGCGGACACTTCTCGTCGACCTTCAAGCTCAACGGCCGTCAAGTCGACGGCATGATCGACACCGGTGCGACGCTGGTCGCGGTCAATACGTCGACGGCACGTCGGATCGGACTGTCGCTCAATCCCTCCGATTTCAGCCACGAGGTCAACACCGCCAACGGCACCATCAAGGCAGCCGTGGTGACGATCGATCGCCTGCAGATCGGCAGCATCAGCGTCGAGGGTGTGCAGGCGATCGTGCTCGACGACAGGGCACTGCGCACCAACCTGATCGGCATGAGCTTCCTCAACAGGCTCGGCAAATACCAGGCTGAGAACGGCACATTGCTGCTGGTTCAGTAGGTCCACTCAGCCACGCGGCAGAATCCGCCGGATGACCGACTTGTCGGCGGCCGGCTTCGAAGCACCGATCGCATAGGCTGAGAGCACGGTCGCGGCTGCCGTCTCGGCATCGCACGGTGAGCGGGCGTGGATCAGCGCCAGGGCATCTCCGACGTGTACTTCCGCGCCTATGGGCAGCAGCCTGGTGATGCCGACCGAGGAGTCGATCTTGTCGTCGGGCCGGGTGCGGCCACCGCCTAGGCCGACGACCGCAAGACCGATGTCGCGGGTGGCGATGCCAGTGACGAAACCCTCTGACGTCGCTTTCACCGCGATTTCCGTTTCTGCTTCCGACAGATATTTCTCCGGCTTCTCGATGAAGTCCGCCGGGCCGCCGAGCACGGTCACCATGCGCGCGAAGGTCGCGGCGGCGCGACCGCTGGCGAGCGTCTCGGTGGCGCGGCGCATGCCGTCCTGGTTCGATGATACCAGTCCCGCCGACTGCAGCATTTCGGCGGCCAGCGCCAGCGTCACCTCCTCCAGCCGCCGGTCGCGCAGGCGGCCGGTCAGGAAATCGACGGCATTGCGCACCTCGACGGCATTGCCGGCGGCGGAGGCAAGCGGTTCGTTCATGCCGGTGATCAGCGCCGAGACTTTCAGTCCGGCGCCGCTGGCGACCTCGACGAGGCTATTGGCAAGCGCGGTCGCATCCCGGGACTTCTCCATGAACGCGCCATTGCCGACCTTGACGTCGAGCACCAGAGATTGCAGACCCGCCGCGAGCTTCTTCGACAGGATCGATGCGGTGATCAGCGGCACGGACTCCACGGTTCCGGTCACGTCGCGGATGGCGTAGAGCCGGCGATCGGCAGGTGCCAGGTCGGCGGTCTGGCCGATGATGGCGCAGCCGGTTTCCAGCACGGCTTTGCGGAACAGCGCGATGTCGGGTTGGCTGATGTAGCCGGGAATGGCATCCATCTTGTCCAGCGTGCCGCCGGTATGGCCGAGGCCGCGGCCCGAGATCATCGGCACATAGGCACCGCAGGCGGCAACGATCGGCGCCAGCATCAGCGAGACATTGTCGCCGACACCGCCCGTGGAATGTTTGTCGGTGACAGGGCCTGGCAAATCCGACCAGTCGAGCACGTCGCCGGAATCGCGCATGGCCAGCGTCATCGCCACCGCCTCGTCGCGGTTCATGCCGTTGAAGAACACCGCCATGGCGAAGGCCGCGACCTGGCCGTCGGTTACGGTACCAGACGTCACGCCGTCGATGAAGGCGGCGATCTCGTGAGGCGCCAGCCTGTGGCCGTCGCGCTTGTGACGGATGATTTCCTGTGGAAGCATCAGCTCTCCAGCAGCCCGTCACGGAACACGCGCTGCAGCACCGTTGCCAGCCGCGATCCGCCAACCGGCGCCATGTCCTTGGTTTCCTGGTGCGAAAGCTCGGCTCCGGTCATGCCGGCGGCCAAATTGGTGATGACCGAGCAGGCGGCGACGCGCAGGCCGAGGAAACGCGCGAGAATGACTTCCGGCACGGTCGACATGCCGACGGCGTTGGCGCCCATGATGCGCGCCATGCGGATTTCGGCCGGTGTCTCGAAACAGGGGCCCGAGAACCACATGTAGACGCCCTTGTGCAGCGCTGTGCCGGTCGCCTTCGCCGCGCCTTCGATCGCCTCGCGGATGCCGGCATCATAAGCTTCGGTCAGGCCGACGAAACGGCGGTCGCTGGGCTCGCCGATCAGCGGATTGGTGCCGGAGAAGTTGATATGATCGGTGAGCAGCATCACCGAACCCGGCGGCATATCCGGATCGACCGAGCCGGCTGCGTTGGTGAGGATCAGTTTCGTGACGCCGATGCCGGCGAGCACCTCCAGCACCGGCCGCATCGCCGCGGCGTCCCCATGCTCGTAATAGTGGGCACGGCCGGACAGCATGAGCACCGGAACGCCGGCAAACAGGCCGGCGACCACTTGGCCGGCGTGGCCGCTGACACCGCTCCTGGGAAAGCCGGGCAGGTCGGCATAGGAGACGCGGATCGGATTCTCGATCCGGTCGACCAAGCCGCCCAAGCCGGAACCCAACACCAGAGCGGTCGACGGCGCCAGGCCGTCCAGCCTTTCGATAAGGTGGTCGACCGTTTTTTGCGTCATATCAGCCAACTCTTCATTTCAAGATGTCGCCGCGGAAGCCATAGGGCAGCATGTCGCCCATCGTGACCGTTTCTGCGACGCCCGCAGCGTCGCAGAGATAGAGCTTCGTTTCCGGGCGGCAGAATTCGGCCAGCCGCTGGCGGCAGCCGCCGCAAGGCGAGCATTTGGCCATGCGTTCGGCAAGGACGGCGATTTCAACGATCTTGCCGCCGCCGCCCATGATGTAATGGCCAAGCGCGGTGGTCTCGGCGCACCAGCCTTCCGGATAAGAGGCGACCTCGATATTGGCGCCGGTGAAGACGCGTCCGTCCTCGGTGCGTAGGGCGGCGCCCACCGGGAACTTGGAATAGGGCGCATAGGCCTTGGCCATGGCTGCCTTGGCCGCTTCGAACAGATCATGCGACATTCAGGTGTTCTCTCCGACGATCATGTCCAAAACCCGGCGCTTCGTCCGCGCCGAACTGTCGAGCGTTAGCGTTCCTTGACATAGGGCACGCCGCCGGCGCGCGGCGGGATGGCCTTGCCGATGAAGCCGGCAAGCAGGATCACGGTGAGGATATAGGGCAGGGCCTGCATGAACTGCACCGACACCTTGCCGACAATGGGCAGCGGTGTTCCCTGCAGGCGGATCGACGCCGCGTCGAGGAAGCCGAACAGCAGGCAGGCGAACATGGCGTTGACCGGCTTCCATTTGGCGAAGATCAGCGCGGCCAGCGCGATGTAGCCCTTGCCCGCCGTCATGTCTTTCACGAAGCCGCCATTCTGCACCATCGAAAGATAGGCCCCTGCGAATCCGGTCAGGATGCCCGTGCAGATCAGCGCGCGATAGCGCAGCCAGGCGACCGAGATGCCGGCGGTGTCGACCGCGGCCGGATTCTCGCCGACCGCGCGCAGCCTGAGCCCAAAGCGCGTGCGAAACAGCACCCACCAGGTGAACGGCACCATCGCAAAGGCGAAATAGACGAGGATCGAATGGCCGGAGATCAGTTCGGCATAGATCGGACCGATGATCGGCACGCCCCTGATTGCATCGGCGCCGGGCCAGATGATCGCCTCGAATCGTTCGCCCGGTTGTAGCGCCGGCGTGCGGCCACCCTGCTGGAACCAAGCCTGGCCGAGAATGATGGTCGATCCGGCGGCGACGAAGTTGATCGCAACGCCCGAAACGATCTGGTTGCCGCGATGGGTGATCGAGGCAAAGCCGTGCACCAAAGCGAAGGCGACGGAGATCAGGATCGCCATGCCGAGGCCGATAAGCGCGGAATGGAACACCGAAGCCGCGGCAGCACCCGCGAAGGCGCCGACCAGCATCTTGCCTTCGAGGCCGATGTCGAAAATGCCGGCCCGCTCCGAATAGAGGCCGGCGAGGCAGGCAAGCAGCAGCGGCACCGACAGGCGGATGGTAGAGTCCAGCACCTGGATGACCGCGTTGAAGATATCCATCTCAGGCGCCCTTCCCGTTGACGGCCTGCATGCCCACCGACTTCGGGCTGAACGAGGCGAACAGAGCCTGGATATACGGCCGGAACATATGCTCCAGCGCGCCGGCGAAGAGGATGACCAATCCTTGAATGATGACGATCATGTCGCGGCTGATTGCCGGCATCTCGAAGGCGAGTTCGGCGCCGCCCTGGTAAAGCATGCCGAACAGGATCGCCGCCAGCACGATGCCGACCGGATGCAGGCGGCCCATCAGCGCCACGGCGATACCGACGAACCCGGCGCCCGAAACGAAGTCGATCGCGACATTGTGCTGGTCGCCCATCACCGGGTTGAGCGCCATCATGCCGGCCAGAGCGCCCGAAATCATCATCGCAGTGATGATGATGCGGGTTTCCGAAATGCCGGCATAGCGGGCCGCTTTCGGGCTGTGGCCATAGGTGCGCATCTCGTAGCCGAGCTTGGTGCGCCAGATCAGCAGCCACACCAGGAAAGCCATCACCAGCGCCAGCAGGAAGCAGATGTTGAGCGGGGCCGATCGGATCTTGGCGCCGAACAATTCGATGATCCAGTTGAGTTTCGGCAACTCCGCGCCGGCGAGGAAGTTGCGCGTCTGCGGCGCCTGCGACCCTGCCGGCTTCAGCGGACCGACCAGCAGGTAGACCATGATCGAGGCGGCGATGAAGTTGAACATGATCGTCGTGATGACGATGTGCGAGCCGCGCTTGGCCTGCAGGTAGGCGGGGATCAACGCCCACAATGCGCCCACGAGTGCGGAGGCCACGATCGCCAGCGGAAAAGTCAGCCACCAGGGCAGTGTGCTGTCGAGGGAAAGGCAGACGATGGCGATGCCGAGGCCGGCGATGTAGGCCTGTCCCTCGGTGCCGATGTTGAACAGTCCGCAATGCGCCGCCACAGCCACCGAAAGCCCGGTGAATATGAACGTCGTGGCATAGAAGAGGGTAAAGGCGATGCCTGTGCCCTTGCCGAAGGCGCCTTCGACCAGGATGACGGCGGCGCGGAATGGGTTTTCGCCGACCAGCATGACGACGAAGCCAGCGACGATGAAGGCGACCGACAGGTTGATCAGCGGGATCAGCCCGTAGTCGGCCCAGGCAGGCAATTTGGCGTAAGGCGTGCTCATTGCGCCGCCTCCTGATGCTCGACACCGGCCATCAGCAGGCCAAGCTCGCCTTCGGTCGCGTCGGGGCCACGCTCGCCGACGACCCTTCCGGCAAACATCACCAGAATGCGGTCGGAAAGCGAGCGGATCTCGTCTAGCTCGACCGAGACCACCAGCACCGCCTTGCCCTGGTCGCGCATTGCGATCAGGCGCTTGTGGATGAACTCGATGGCGCCGACGTCGACGCCCCGCGTCGGCTGTCCGACGATCAGCACGCCGGGATCCTGTTCGATTTCACGCGCGAGCACGATCTTCTGCTGGTTGCCGCCGGAAAAATTGGCCGTCTTCAGGCGCGGATTGCCGGGACGAATGTCGTATTTCTCGATCTTGTCCCTGGCGTCGGCCATGATTGCATCGATGTTGAGGAACGGTCCTCTGAGGTAACGGGGATCGTCGTGGTAGCCGAGGATGGAATTCTCGTTCTCCTCGAAGGCCAGCACCAGCCCGACATGGTGGCGGTCTTCCGGTACGTGGGCGAGGCCACGGTCGCGCAATTCGCCGGGATCGGCCTTACCGGTGAGATCGATCGGCTTGCCGTCGAGCGTCACGGAACCGGAAACGGCGTGCCTGATGCCGGAAATCGCCTCAAGCAACTCGGATTGCCCGTTGCCGGCGACGCCGGCGATGCCGACGATCTCGCCGGCTCTGATATCGAAGGAGACGTCGTCGACCATGGTGACGCCGCGCGAATCCCTGACCGTCAGGTTCTTGACCGCGAGCTTGACGGCACCGGCCTCGGCCTCGCCCTTTTCGACCCTCAAGAGGACACGCCGCCCGACCATCAGTTCGGCCAGTTCCTCGACCGTGGTTTTCCTGGTCTCCCGGGTCGCCACCATCGTGCCCTGACGCATCACCGACACGGTGTCGGTGATGGCCATGATCTCGCGCAGCTTGTGGGTGATCAGCACCACCGTCTTTCCCTGTTCCTTCAACTGCCTGAGGATGCGGAACAGGTGGTCGGCCTCGGCCGGCGTCAAAACGCCCGTCGGCTCGTCGAGGATCAGGATTTCGGCACCGCGATAAAGCGCCTTCAGGATTTCCACGCGCTGCTGCAGGCCGACCGGCAGTTCTTCGATGATCGCATCGGGATCGACTTCCAGCCCGTATTCTCGCTCAAGCCGGTCCAACTCGGAGCGCGCTTTGGCGATGCTGCTCTTCAGCAGCGCATCGGTTTCGGCGCCGAGGATGATGTTCTCCAGCACCGAGAAATTGTCGACCAGCATGAAATGCTGGTGCACCATGCCGATGCCGAGCGCGATCGCGTCGTTGGGTGTCTTGATCGATGCCGGCTTGGCGCCGACGCGGATCTCGCCGCTGTCGGCCTGGTAGAAGCCATAGAGGATCGACATCAGCGTCGACTTGCCGGCGCCGTTTTCGCCGACGATGCCATGGATGGTGCCGCGCGCGATCTCCAGATTGATGTCGCGGTTGGCGCGCACCGCGCCGAAACTCTTGTTGATGCCGATCAGTTCGATTGCGGCTTGCGCCATGCAGCCTGTCCCACTCTTATTTTTTTATCGCTTGGTCAAAACGCCTAGCATGGCGCTCCGCTTATGCCAATTGTCCGGAGCAGCATCCACTCTCGACAAATCCCCGCACGCTTGTCAATTTCGAACGTGGCCGAAGCTCTCACATTCGCTACTATGACGAGGTCGATTTGACGTTGCGGCGGAAGGTGTCGCGGTACAAACTGGGGACTTTGCATGATCATGCCCGCCGACCGGCTGACGACGCTGGAAATCCGCGCCGCCGAGCAGGAGAAGACCATCGAGGAACTGTCGGGCCAGATCGCCGAGCAGTGGAAGGTGATCGAACGCATGCAGCGCAAGCTCGATGCGCTGACCGACCGCTTCCTGGCGCTTGAAGAGCAGTCGGCACAGGATGTGCCGGTGACCAAGCCGCCACACTGGTGAGGAGAGGGGGAGGGCACGGATCATGGCCGGTGAGAGCGATCGTATCGCAAGGGCCGGCGACTATGTGCTGGGCCTGATGAACGATGCCGACCGCGAGCGGGCCGAGCGCGATCTCGAGATCGACCCTGCGTTCCGCGACGCGGTGGTGCAACTGGCCGAACGCATGCATGTCTTCGATCGGGCCGAACAGCCAGCCGGCGTCAATCATTGGGAACTGGTTACGCAGCGCCTCGCCGAAATGCCGCAGATGCGAGGCGTTGGCCTGGGCGGCAACGATGCCAAGTCGCCGACAGTAATCCGAAACCCGTCCCGACAGCCGTACGGCGTCGGCGTGCATTCGCTCGGCGGTAGGCATGGACTTGTCGTCATGGCCGGGCTGATTGCGGCCTTCGCGCTCGGCTATCTCCTGGGCACATTGTGATCGAGCCGGCGCGACATCAGCATCATCGTTTCGCCATCCTGCTCGCACACCTCGATCGCGTCCCAGCCGAGCGCCACGTAGAAATCGCGCGCCTGCCAGGCGTAGAGGTAGAGCGTCTCGACCCCGGCTGATGCCGCATGCGCTTCGATCGCCTTGACGAGCGCGGTGCCGGTTCCCTTGCCCCGATGGTCGGCATCGACGACAAGCCCGGCCAGCCACGGTGTCAGATCATGCGCCGGTTCCAGTTCATGGCGGACCAGCAGGCAGGTGCCTACCGGCACTTCGTTCACACGGGCAACCAGAGCCTTTTCAAGACCGTCGCTGGTCAGCAGGTTGCGGAGCCCTGCGGCATCCTCTTCCAGCGTCCTTCCCGTCCCCTCGAAGAAGGCGGCAATCCGCAGTCGCGCCACGACTTCGATGTCATGCCCGTTCATGGGTTCGATCGTCGGCTGCATTTCTCGCTCCATGCCATCCGCGAGCTTCGTTCGATCGGCAAAAGCAAAACCGCCGGGCTTTCGCCCAGCGGTTGCGGATCATGGCCGTATGGCGCCGCGGATCAATAGGGGCAGGCGTTGTCGGCTGTGTAGTCGTGCACCTTGACCGTGCCGGCGATGATGTCGGCCTTGGCTTTTTCGACGGCCGCCTTCATTTCGTCGGTCACCAGTGCCTTGTTGTTGTCGTCCATGGCGTAGTCGACGCCGCCTTCCTTGAGGCCCAGATTCTCGACGCCACCCTTGAAGGTGCCGTTCTTGCCATCCATGAAGGCGGTGTAGACGGCAACGTCCACGCGCTTCAGCATCGAGGTCAGCACCTTGCCGGGCTGCAGTCCGTTCTGGTTGGAATCGACGCCGATGCCGAGCTTGCCGGCATCCGCCGCCGCCTGCAGCACACCGACGCCGGTGCCGCCGGCGGCCGCGTAAACCACGTCGGCTCCCTGGTCGATCTGCGTCTTGGCGATCTCGCCACCCTTGGCTGGATCGTTCCACGCCGCCGGCGTATCGCCAGTCATGTTCTGGATGACGTCGGTCGCGCCAGCGGACTTGGCGCCGCCGACATAGCCGCATTCGAACTTGCGGATCAGCGGGATGTCCATGCCGCCGACGAAGGCAACCTTCTTCGACTTCGACGCCATCGCGGCCATGATGCCGACGAGATAGGAGCCTTCATTCTCCTTGAACACCAGCGAGCGCACATTGGGCAGGTCGACCGCATCGTCGATGATGGCGAAGTTGAGGTCCGGGTATTCGGCCGCGATCTTCTTCAGCGCATCCTCCCAGGCAAAGCCGGCCATGACGATCGGGTTGTGGCCGTCCTCGGCGAAGCGGCGCAGCGCCTGCTCGCGCTGCGAGGCGTTGGATACTTCGAACTCGACATAGGCGACGCCGGTCTCGGTCTTGAATTTTTCGGCGCCATGGTAGGCAGCCTCATTGAAGGATTTGTCGAACTTGCCACCCAGATCATAGAGGATGGCCGGCTGGACATCCGCGGCGAATGCCGGAAGAACCATTGCGGTTGCGGCCAGGAGGCCGAGAACGATACGTTTCATGTGATCCACACCCTGTCGGTTATTTTTTCCGTTACACACCGCCTGCCTGCCCGGTTCTCCGGCAAGCAAACGACGTTAGCCAGGAGTGCATTCCCCTCCCGCTCCCGGGCAATCTGGCACGGCCCGAAACAAAATTCACGCGGAATTTTGACCTTTTGGAAAAGCGTACCATGGGCAAGCCCCGCCGCGATCCGATCTTGCGTGCAAGCTTTCAACAGCCGGCCGGAATGGTGCGGGAGATGGGTTCAGTTGGTGGCGAACTGTCCCGTGCGCCGCTGCCGCCGATAACCGATGGCGTACAGCAGGAAGGCCAGCACCGCGAAGACGGCAAAGCCCGGCTGGTTGAGCCCCCAGGCGATGACTGTGTCCCACAGCAGCGGACCGGCCTTGGCGCGGACGAAGGTTTCGAAGGCGGCCCGCGTGTCCGGCGAGACGGCCAGCCAACTGGCGTTGAGCGGGGTCAGCACAAGGGCCGAAGCCGCCACCGTGCGCGTCGTGTCGAGCACCGCCATGATGACGGAAACCGACAGCGCGACCATGGCCGCAAGACGAAAGACGAAGCGAAACATCAAGGCTCTCCCCCGGTTCACCCTGGACGCTGACCAGAAGACCACCGGCACATATCCGAAACAGACATAGAATGCGTGCGGTTCGGCTGCAATCGCGATACGCGAATTTGAAGGCCAGCGCTTTCTGAGCTCCTATGCGACCGGCTGGCGCCTGGGGCGGTGAACGAGCCAGACGGCAAGAATGCCTCCGGCAATGGCGCCGACCACCAGCCCGGCCAGTCCGATGAAGGCGGCAAAGTAGCCGCAGCCGCCCTCGAAGCAGCTGACCTCGGCGACATCGGCGATCACCGAGCCAGCCAGGAATCCGCCAACGGCGCCGATGACCGCGCCCAGGACGATGCCGAGCAAGGCAGCCACGATGGAAACGAAGACCGACGGCGCTTCGGCGCGCGGCCTAGCATAGACGCCCTCGGCGCCGGAGCCACGGCGCAGCAGATAGATGCAGAGCAGGCCGATGGCGATTTCGGCGCCGCCGATAAGCAGGCTCCTGGCGGAAAAGACGAAATCGGGCACGGCGAGCACATAGGCCTGCCTGGCCAGCACCCAGGCGATGGTCGCCACCTGCCAGATGATGAACTGACGCGGGAAGCGCGCCGAGCGGCCAAAGGCAAGGCCGAGCAAATAAAGCCCCCACAGGATGGTGATGATGTCGACGGCAAGCCCGCCAAGGAGGAAATAGAAGATCCTGTCCGGCAGGCCGGAATTGCCGGTCAGCCACCAGGCGGAGGCCAGGCCGTAGACCGACCATGCCATGACGAAGATGAGCCAGCCCGCCGGCACGTAGGACAGCCCGCTGTCCGGCCGCCCGGTTGGCGCCTGCCCACTAACCGGCATGCCACCGCCCGGTTGTTCACTGCCTGATGTCATGCCCAGACGATGCCCCCCGCAAAGCCTCTGTTCCACTCGACAGGTGGCCCGCGACGAAGTCAAGCGCGGCCGGCCTTGCGGGCTCGTCTGTGCACATTATTCGGGGCGTCGGCACCTTGAACCGGATGCCGCGGCGGCCTCACGAGGCGTTGTGTGGCCGGCAAAGCGAATAGACTGTCGTTATGGCTTGGCATTCAGCGCGGGATCGACTAGATGAGCCCCGCGCCTGTTGCTTTGACGGCTCAGGTGCCGGGAGAGGTGTCCGCTGGTTGGCGGCACCCATAGCGGAAATCGCTACCGCTCCCTGAAGGGACCGCATTGTCCCCAACCCGCGCGGCGAAACCGGCCGTCGCGAAAAATGCAAGGACGGAGAGGTGGCCGAGTGGTTGAAGGCGCACGCCTGGAAAGTGTGTTTACGGGAGACCGTAACGCGGGTTCGAATCCCGCTCTCTCCGCCAGACATCCCCGGTCCATTCTGGACACATGGGTTACGGTTTATACCGGGGACATGGGTAACACTTTTGGCCCGAACGCCCGCCTATCGGCGTTTTATCGACGAGGCGGGTATTTGAGTTCGCCGGCGATCGCATCAAGCAGCTCTTGCAGATGTCCGTTTAAAACGATCATCTCTTTTAGCGCCTTCATCACGTCGCCCTTGTGCGAGGCAACGAAGTTGTCGGCGACGACCTGAAGGGCGGCTTCCTGGCGACCGTCGAGTGTGACAATGTGGTCGATGGCGATTACTCCAAACGCTAGTTTGTGATAGTGAACAAAAACAGAACAAAAGAGTCAAGACGGAATTGACTCAATCAGGAATAAGTTCAGCATATTGTACTTCGCGTACCCAATGAGGTATGAACAATGTTGAATGATTCCCTTGCGGCGATTTTGCCGCTCAACAAAATAGGCGGTCGGAAGACTTCTGCCGGTTCATAGGCTCGATGACTGATTACCCGCACTTGGGGTTCAGCATGAAGGCGGTCCGCAAGGCAGGGGACCGCTTGGCGCAGGACATTGCCTTCAGCCGAGATATAACCAGCGACGAATTTGCTTCCGTCGTTGAGACTTTCGCTGTGGCGAATAGCTTCCGCGATTCGCACATCATGCCTATGCGGTCGGTCTTCTATTCGGTGCGCCATAAGCTCCGGCAGTTCGACATTCGCGGCGACATGGCAGCTCGCCCTAAGCGCATGCCGTCGATACGGAGGAAGCTTGGCAGCACTACCGTCAAGTTTGACCAGATGAACGATCTTGGCGGGTGCCGCGCCATCATGCACGACATTCGAGGCGTCAGGACTTTGATTGCGGAAATTGAAGAGAAGTTTCCTCACGCAATTAGGCAACGATACCCGTACATCGATAGGCCCAAGCCAGACGGCTACCGCAGTCATCACATGGTTTTCACCTTCCAGCCCGGCAGCGAAGATCAGGAAGTGTTTGCAGGTAGGCGAGTTGAGCTACAGATACGTACCAGGTTGCAGCATTCTTGGGCTACCGCTGTCGAGGCGGCTGGCCTCTACCGTGGCGAAGATTACAAGCACGGCCAAGGTGACCAAGACTGGCGACGCCTGTTTGAATTGGCGGGTGCCGAGTTTTCTTATGTCGAGGAATGTCCAATCGTCGAGGGCATGCCAGACCACGGCGCGCGCATTAAAGAGCTTAGGGATCTGAACCAGAAGCTTCGCGCCACCAGCGTCCTTGAGAACATCAAGAACGCCACTCATTTCGCGGAAACCAATAGGCTTGATGCCGGAAAATATTTCCTGATTAGATACCGCAAAGACCACACTGTCGTCGTTGAAGGCTACGATAGCATCATCGTCGCCACTCAAGAGCTTGGCGAAGCCGAATTCAGAATCGTATCTGGTCAGGATGACGATAAGGTTGTGTTGGTCGAGGTTGGGAAAATCAGCAAGCTCGTTCAGATGTACCCGAATTATTTCGGAGACGTGTCACTGTTTGTCAGCAATCTCAGGGAAATTTGCGACGGCAGAAAGCCCGTCGAATACAGCATGGCAAAGCCCCAAGTGGTTGCGGTCAAGCCGCGTGAGGCTGCCAACTTAGGCGCGCTATACAGGCGCTACACCAGATGGTTCGATAAGCGCTAGTTTTTCGGAGTTTTCCGAACGATGCGTTCAAACACCTGATTGAAGTTCTCCCGAGATTCGTCAGCCTCTAGCTCCCGAGCGGCCTCCTTAAACCGCTCGGATTGCTCTTTCTGACTAAGCGGCTTTGCCTTTTTTCCACTTGGCTTTGGGGCGGTATTTGGAGGGTCGCCAGACGCCATAGGGTGCCTCACCTTGCACTAGTCGTTTCATATGTCAGGCGCTTGCCGACGACACCATCAAGGATGCGAGCGGCCCGCGCTTCGTCGTTCACGCCAAGGGCTACGCGCGAATTATGGCGGAAGTCAAATTCCGCAAGGTAGCGGTGAAGGTGCTTCTCGGCGCAATGCTGGTAGGTGCCGCGCATACCGCGCTTGAAGATGCTGAAATAGCTTTCGATGGTGTTCGAATGGACGACGCCACGAACGTACTCGCCAGCCGAATGCTTGACGCTATCGTGAGTGGCGAAGTGATCACCCATTCCGGTATAGAGGCGGCTTTCGTCGGTGTAGAGGGTGCTTTCGCGGGCAACGTTATCAGTCACCAGTTCGGCAACGTTGACCTTGGTCGCCTGCGCAACGTGGAAGTCGCACGTTGCCGCCGCGCTCGATAAGGCCAAGCACGGCGCGCTTGTTCGACGGGCCGCTCTTGCCTTTCTTGATGAAGGGTTCGCCGCTGGTGCGGGTGGTGCGCTTCTCTTCGCGGGAACCGAAATAGGTTTCATCCGCCTCAACGATCATGCCGTTGCCGCCAAGCGGGCCAAGCTTGCCGTCGCGAATAGCTTCGCGGATGCGGTGCGAGATAAACCATGCGGTTTTAAGGGTCACGCCAAGGGTGCGGTGAAGCTGGTTGCTCGAAATGCCTTTCTTGGACGAAGCGATAAGGAAGATCGCCTGTAGCCAATGGTTGAGCTTGACGTGGCTGGCTTCAAAGATGGTGCCGATCTTCACGGTAAAGGGCTTGCGGCACTGGTAGCACTTGTAGGTGCCAATGCGGGTGCTCTTGCCTTCCATCTTCGAAATGCGCTCAAAGCCGCCGCAATGCGGGCAAACGGGGCCGTTCGGCCAAATCCTGGCCTCTACAAACTTGTAGGCGGCGGCTTCGTCGTGGAAGTGGCGGTCTGAAAGCACGGACATCGGTCTAACTCCTTATGGAATCAACCTATTCCGATTGCTTGGGTACGTCAAGTATAATATGCGGAATAAGTTCCTATTTTCGGCAATGCCGGAACCCAGCCGACGATCACGCCGCCTTGTGCAGACCTTGTGCCGTGCGCATGAGATCGGCCAGCTAATCCGCGTCCGGTGTATCCCCTGCAACATCACGCGCCACTACGCGGCTGGCGACCTCGCCAAGCTGCTTGGGGATATTCCATTTTGGGATGTTGAACGTCACATGCGGTGCGAGCGCTGTAAGCGCCGTGAGTTCGATATCGACATCCTGTTGCCGAGCGCATCCGACGGCTTGAAGATACGCGTTCGGCGGCTTGCCGGCGTCCGCATGGTGCGCCAAGTAATCTGGCGCGACGATGGCTAGCCAGAGCGTGTCGGTGTCTTTCTGGTCGCAATTCTCGCCCGTGCCCATTGGGGTGCCGGTGCCGGGAGGGGACATGATGCAGACAAGCCCGCGTGATATAGCGGTCCTGTTGCTGGTCATCATGGTGATACTCATGATCGGCCCCGCCGTTGTTCTCGGAATACAGGCTTTGTGGTTTCTACAAAGCGGCGAATGGACTTCGGTTACAGTTTTCGACTTCCTTCACGCTGTCGGCGTCATAGCGCCCTGGCTAGATCACCCTGACGATTGGATAGGTCCGTGGAAGATCCTGAACTGGATGCCTCTGTCCATGGGGACATCCGTCCTTGCGGGAATCCTTTTGATCATGTGGATTAAATGGGGTTGAGGCAGTCTAGAACAGCGACCCCTGGGCAGGCGTCGAGGGCGCCTGTTGCGGAAATTTGATCTGCGTGGCGGGCTTCTCAACGATCACCAGCGCGTCGTCGGGCGCGGTCCGCTGCAAGTGGCGTGCTTCCGACCAAGGCGCTGTCAGCCAGGTCTCGGTCTCTTCTGGCGTGGTCAGGATCACCGGCATTGCCTTCTCATGGATTGGCGTGATGAGGGCGTTCGGCTTGGTCGTCATGAAAGCGTAGAGCTCGAAGTCGCCGGGACCGTCCTTGACCTTGCGCACGCCCTGCCAGGGCGTCCACAGGCCGGCGAAGAAGAACAGCGGTTGGCTTTCATTGCGCGCGAACCAATAGTTTCGTTGGACGCCGGTTTCAGGGTCTTTGTCGCCTGGTGTAGGCGAAGGTTCCGCGAAACTCGTAACTGGCACGACGCACCGATGCTCGACCCCGACATACTGCTGCCAGTGGCCATACTGTGGATTGCGCACGTTCGTCGTGCCGTAGTCAGCCTTGCCTTTCACGCGCTCCGCTGGCGTGGGTAGACCCCACAGCAGCTTGACTAACTCCCGCTGCCCGTCCGCCGCATTGCGAACCACCGGGCCAGACTGGTTTGGATAGATATCAACGGACGGTTCAAGATTGCCGACGATATCGCGCAAGGCGCGCGTCCATTGGCGGACCGCCTCTTGGGTTGTGGTGATGTTGTAGAGGTTGCACATTAGCCTAGAATTGCGGAATCCGAATCAAACCGCAACCGTGGCAGACCAAGATGGTAAGAGTAGTTCCCGTGGGGAAAAGCGACGCGCCGCATCGGTGTTTTGTCCATACCGGTCGAACAACTGGTGGACATAATTGAGTCGCGCACGGTCAAGCGGATCACCGCGAGCAAGTTATTTTGGAGGAAGACCGTCGAATTTACCTCTATTGCAGGGCTCGTTGGCGCAGCGGTTCTGGGTTGGTTCGGCGTCCTTGCGAAGCTTTTTACGACCGCTGCCAAGCCTTGATCAAACTTCGAGCGAAAGCGTCATGTGGATAATCCACAAAGTCTTAAACCGCGCGTCAGAGGCATGCCCTGGTTGTCAGTCGTCGTTCTTTGCGCAGTAGCCGCAATCCATGGCGCTTTCTTCAACAATCCTCTTGATCGCGGCCATGAACTCCTTGTGGTCAGAGTCGATCTCGCAATCACGAACCTTTGCTGCACCTATGCGATAGGCGTCCTCCAACGAAGCGCTATCCATTTGATCGATGAAGACATCATCGTGGATCGGGCACTTTGACAGCGCCCCTGCTGTTACCGCAACCCGTCCAGCCTGCGCATTCGCGCCTTCCATCCTCAGCATATCGTCTTTTGCACCACCGATGGTGAGTGATCGAGCCGGTCCATATACAATGTGATCGTCTAAAACCGAAATCCGACCCATCACCTTGCTTAGCTGTGAATCTCAAACCGAACGCTGAAACGGCCCCCAACCATTTCGACCAAGATAGCGCTAGCCGAAGCGGGAACGTCAACGGGAAGCGGTGACAAAACCAGCCCCGCAATCTGCTACAAAATGACTGCCATTACCCATAAACCATTGAAATCATTGACGTTATCTTTCGCTCTTCGTTTCCCGCTCTCTCCGCCAGCTTCCCTTTTCCGCAGGCGCTTCTGGGACAGCCTAGCTATATCGAGCCTTAATCGTCTTCTCGCCGGGCCGGTGGATCAGGACGTAAGATTTCCGGCGCACTCAGGCGTGCGGTCCGCAAAGTGTCCTGTTTGCTCCGGAACCTCCTGGCTCGCGATGCGTTTCCCGGCGTCTCATCATAGATCCCGCCAGGATTTCTCCGAGCACTGCGACCAATCAGGAGCCCTCTTCATGCATGACAAGCTGTTTCATTCGCCCGTCGCACTGACCGTCGGTCTGGGCTTCAAGCGCGAAATCGCCTCGCTGGCCGAAATGCACGATTTCCTGACCAACTGGACGACCTCCCGCCGTGGTCCGCTTTATCACAATGCCGTCGAGGCGTGCGGCCTAGCCCTGGAAGGCTGCATCACGAGGGACGAGGCGCGGCATGCGCTTGTTGAATTCGCGGAAGCCACCGGTATTCTCTGGCCCGAGATCGAACCTGTCATCGTGGCGCGGGCCGTCGCACGCGGCCATGGCGGCTACGCCGCCTGATCGTTCGACTTGCCATCGCGGTGGCCAGGTCGTACGGCCGCCCCGAAAGCCCGGCGTGGCGCTTCGAGCCGGGCTTTTCCATTCCAACTTGCGGAGGGTCCGCAGATCAGGCCGCGGTCAATCACACCAACTCGATGAGATGACGAGCGATGCTTCGAAGACCTGGCGCCCGCTCTCGTCGCGCACCTTCACGGTAATGGCCGTTCGGTCGTTTTCGATCATCTCGTCGCGAATGATGTCGGGCAGGATGAGAATTGCCTCGCGCCGCAGACGCTCGCGCGAGTCGAACACCTGACCATGGTCATCCACCGTCAGGCCATCGCCATTGTAAAGGTCAAGAAAGTATCTGGGCATGATGGGGCCGAATCCCGAGCTGATGAAATTGCCAAGAGAGACTGATCGACAATTCGCGGGCTAAGCCGTTGTTCCATAAGAGATGATCTTCGTTGGCGAATAAGCGCCTTCTAACAAATGTTAATGCCCGCCGGCGCCCGACGACCTAGTGCTTCGGTAGCCGCCCCTTGCTTTCGACAGTTGGCGATCGGCTCTGAGCCCTTTCGCTGGAGATAGCGGTGCTGGAATCCCTGTATCTGAATCTCGCCCAGCACGACGCGCTTTCCGATGCTGAAAAGGCGCTGCTGGCTGAAGCCATGACTTTCGAGCGGCATTTCGCGGTAGGTCAGGATATCGTCGCATCGGGCGCGCGGCCCGCCTATTCGACCCTCATCCTCGACGGTTTGGCGGCGCGCTATAAGGTACTCGAGAGCGGCGGCCGGCAGTTCACCTCGCTGCAGGTGCCCGGCGATTTCGTCGATCTCCACGCCTTCCTCCTGAAGACGATGGATCACGGCATCGTTGCCATGTCGCCCTGCCATGTCATGTTCGCCGATCACAGCCGGCTTCGTGCCATCACCGAGGAAGCGCCTCATCTGACGCGGCTGCTGTGGCTGGATACGCTGGTCGATGGCGCCATCCATCGCGAGTGGATCGTGGCCATGGGCCGTCGCTCCAAGACCTCACACCTAGCCCATCTCCTCTGTGAGCTTTTCGTACGACTGCAGGTGGTGCAGCGCACCAACGGCATGAGCTTTCATCTGCCGCTCTCACAGGCCGAACTGGCCGATGTGCTCGGTCTTTCCGTCGTACACATGAACCGCGTCATCGGCGCCTTGCGCAAAGTCGGCGTCGTCAACTGGGCAAATCACACGGTGACAATCCTGGATTGGCACAGGCTCCAGGAAATCGCCGAGTTCGATCCGACCTATCTCAGCCTGACGCGGGAGCCGCGGTAGCGTCCCAGCAAGGCCGCAAAGCGCTGCGGCATATCCTTCGCGGCAATCCGCGTCGACGAGCTGCTCTTCGACGGCGAGCCGCGCCGGAAACCTTTATAGAATTCCTATTTCTTTCCCATCCGCCCCGTCTCGAACCTTTATGGTGATCGGGTCCATATTCACGTCGAGCAAAAGCCGTCGGGCGCCGCCGCAGTGCTGCGCGCTGTCTCACGGTATTGCCGACCTGTTTTTGGCAGGCGAACGGTAGAAAATGGAAGCAAGGAAAAGCACAATGGACTTTATTGTTCTCGGGGTCGGGGCTTTGTTCTTCGGCCTGTCCATCGTCTACGTCAAAGCTTGCGATAGAATTTAGGCTGAAGGATCGGACCATGCTTGTCGATTACATCCTCGGCGGTGGCGTGACCATGTTCCTGCTCGCCTACCTCACCTACGCGCTCATTCGTCCAGAACGCTTCTGAAGGCACGGAAAGCCACAACCATGACACTGAACGGATGGATACAGATCCTGGTCTTTTGCGGGATCCTCGTTTTGCTGGTGAAGCCGCTTGGCTTCTACATGCACCGCGTCTTCAATGGCGATCGCACGCCGCTTTCACCGATCCTCGGCCCGCTTGAGCGCGGGCTTTACCGCATTTGCGGAACCAGCGAGCGCGAGGAGCAACACTGGACCACCTATGCGGTGGCTCTCCTGCTGTTCAACCTGGCGGGCTTCCTGGTGCTCTATATCCTGCAACGCCTGCAAGGCAGTCTGCCCTACAATCCCGCCGGCATGAGCGCGGTCGACCCGGCGCTCGCCTTCAACACCGCCGCCAGCTTCATGACCAACACCAACTGGCAGAACTACGGTGGTGAAAGCACCATGTCCTACCTCGTGCAGATGGCCGGGCTGACGGTCCAGAATTTCGTTTCGGCCGCCACCGGCATCGCCATTGCAATCGCGCTGATCCGCGGCTTTGCCCGCGCTTCCGGAAGATCGATCGGCAATTTCTGGGTCGATATGACGCGCGCCACGCTCTATGTGCTCTTGCCGCTCTGCATCGTGCTCACCCTGTTCTATGTCTGGCTCGGCATGCCACAGACGCTGGGGCCTTACGTGGACGCCACGACGCTTGAGGGCGCCAAGCAGACCATCGCGCTTGGGCCGGTGGCCTCGCAGGTCGCCATCAAGATGCTCGGCACCAATGGCGGCGGTTTCTTCAATGCCAACGCGGCGCATCCATTCGAAAATCCCGACGCCGTCTCCAATCTGATCCAGATGCTGTCGATCTTCGTCGTCGGCGCCGCATTGACCAACGTCTTCGGCCGCATGGTCGGCAACCAGCGCCAGGGCTGGGCGATCCTCGCCTCCATGGGCGTGCTATTCATCGCCGGCGTCGCCGTCTGCTATTGGGCGGAAGCCGCGGGCAATCCGCTGGTGCATGCGCTGGGCATCGACGGCGGCAACATGGAAGGCAAGGAGACCCGCTTCGGCATCGTGCTCTCGGCTTTGTTCGCCGTCATCACGACGGCCGCTTCCTGCGGCGCGGTCAACGCGATGCATGACAGCTTCACCGCGCTCGGTGGCATGATCCCGCTCATCAACATGCAACTCGGCGAGGTCGTCGTCGGCGGCGTCGGCGCCGGCTTCTACGGCATGCTGATGTTCATCCTGATCGCCGTCTTCGTCGCCGGCCTGATGGTCGGCCGCACGCCGGAATATCTCGGCAAGAAGATCGAGGCCAAGGAGGTCAAGATGGCGATGCTGGCCATCCTGTGCCTACCGCTGGCGATGCTGATCTTCACCGCGATCGCGGTGGTGCTGCCGAGCGCGGTGGCATCGATCGCCAATGGCGGGCCGCACGGCTTCTCCGAGATCCTCTACGCCTACACCTCGGCGGCGGCCAACAACGGTTCGGCCTTCGGCGGCCTCAGCGGCAACACGCCCTGGTACAACATCACGCTCGGCATCGGCATGCTGATGGGCCGTTTCCTGGTCATCATCCCGGCGCTCGCCATCGCCGGCGCGCTGGCGGCGAAGAAGACCGTCCCCGCCTCGGCCGGCACCTTCCCGACCGACGGTCCGCTGTTCGTCGGGTTGCTGGTCGGCGTCATCGTCATCGTCGGCGGCCTGACCTTCTTCCCGGCGCTCGCCGTCGGACCTGTCGTCGAGCACCTGGCGATGATCCATGGACAGACATTCTGAGGCAGACATGTCCTGGTTCAGCAACAAGCGCCGCAATGTCAGGCGTCGGGCCGATCCGGGCAAGGAGGGGCTGCCGCCTCCCTTCCCGACCATGTCGACGTTTCTTGGGCTTGCCGCCGCCATGATCGCGCTTTGGCTGCTGGCCTACGGGCTTCCTCATCTTTTCTCGGCATCCGACCGATCGCCGCCGCACACCAACACTGAAGCCGGAGCTTCGAAATGAGTCAGTCAAAGTCAGCCAGCATCATGGATGCCGGCATCCTGTGGCCCGCCATCGGCGGCGCCTTCCGCAAACTCGATCCGCGCACGCTGGCCCGCAACCCGGTGATGTTCGTCGTCGCCGTCGTCTCGGCGCTGACATCGGTGCTGTTCGTCAAGGACCTCGTCACCAGCGGCGGTGATTTGCTGTTCACGCTGCAGATCATCATGTGGCTGTGGTTCACCGTGCTGTTCGCCAATTTCGCCGAAGCCGTCGCCGAAGGGCGCGGCAAGGCGCAGGCGGAATCGCTGCGCAAGGCCCGCACCGAAACCCAGGCCAAGCTTTTGACGGGCGAGGACCGCACCAGGTTCAAGCTGGTGCCCGGCACCAGCCTGAAGGTCGGCGATGTCGTTCTCGTCGAGGCCGGCGACATCATCCCGTCCGATGGCGAGGTGGTGGAGGGCGTCGCCTCGGTCAACGAGGCGGCGATCACGGGGGAGTCCGCACCGGTGATCCGCGAATCCGGCGGCGACCGCTCGGCCGTCACCGGCGGCACGCAGGTGCTGTCGGACTGGATCCGCGTGCGCATCACCGCCGCCGCCGGTCACACGTTCCTCGACCGCATGATCTCGCTGGTCGAAGGCGCCGAGCGCCAGAAGACACCCAACGAGATCGCGCTCAACATCCTGCTCGTCGGCATGACGCTGATCTTCGTGCTGGCTACAGCGACCATCCCGAGCTTTGCCCACTACTCGGGCGGCTATATTTCGGTGACCGTGCTCGTCGCCCTGTTCGTGACGCTCATCCCGACCACGATCGGCGCGCTGCTGTCGGCCATCGGCATTGCCGGCATGGACCGGCTGGTGCGCTTCAATGTGCTGGCCATGTCGGGTCGCGCCGTCGAAGCCGCCGGCGACGTCGACACGCTGCTCCTCGACAAGACCGGCACCATCACGCTCGGGAACCGCCAGGCGACGGAATTTCGCCCGGTCAAGGGCGTCAGCGAGCAGGAACTGGCGGACGCGGCACAGCTTGCCTCGCTCGCCGACGAGACGCCGGAAGGCCGCTCGATCGTGGTGCTGGCCAAGGAAAAGTATGCCATCCGTGCCCGCGACATGGCGACATTGCGTGCTACCTTCGTGCCCTTCACCGCGCAGACCCGCATGAGCGGCGTAGACATCGACGGTTCCTCGGTACGCAAGGGCGCGGTCGATTCCGTGCTCGCCCATGTCAGCCAGGCGACATCGGCCAGCAGCGCGACGCGCCCGAACAGCGACACGATCAGGGATTTGCAGGCGATCGCCGATGAGGTTGCGAAATCCGGCGGCACGCCGCTGGCGGTCGAGCGGGACGGGCGCCTGCTCGGCATCGTGCACCTCAAGGACATCGTCAAGGGCGGAATCCGCGAGCGTTTCGCCGAGCTGCGCAAGATGGGCATCCGCACGGTCATGATCACCGGCGACAACCCGATGACGGCAGCGGCCATCGCGGCCGAAGCCGGCGTCGACGATTTCCTTGCCCAGGCGACACCGGAGGACAAGCTGAAGCTGATCCGCGACGAGCAGGCCAAGGGCAAGCTGGTCGCGATGTGCGGCGACGGCACCAATGATGCGCCAGCCCTCGCCCAGGCCGATGTCGGCGTCGCCATGAACACCGGCACGGTCGCTGCTCGCGAGGCCGGCAATATGGTCGACCTCGACAGTGATCCGACCAAACTTATCGAGATCGTCGAGATCGGCAAGGCGCTGTTGATGACGCGCGGCTCGCTGACCACCTTCTCCATCGCCAATGACGTGGCCAAGTATTTCGCCATCATCCCGGCCATGTTCGCCGTCTTCTACGTCGCGCCCGGCCAGACCACAGGTCCGCTTCAAGCGCTTAACATCATGCATCTGGCGACACCGCGGAGCGCCATCCTGTCGGCCATCATCTTCAACGCGCTGATCATCATCGCGCTGATCCCGTTGTCGCTGCGCGGCGTGAAGTACCGGGCGATCGGCGCGGGTGCGCTGCTCAGCCGCAACCTTCTCGTCTACGGCCTCGGCGGCATCGTCGTGCCGTTCGTCGGCATCAAGATAATCGACATGGCCGTCACGGCCCTCGGCCTTGCATAAGGATCATTCCGATGCTCAAGCAGATCAGACCCGCGATCATCATGATCGTTTTCTTTACCGTGCTGACGGGGCTCGTCTATCCCACCGGCATGACCGGCATCGCCCAGGCGCTGTTCCCGCGCCAGGCCAATGGCAGCCTGATCGAGAGGGACGGCAGGGTGATCGGCTCCGAACTGATCGGCCAGGCCTTCGCCAGCGACACGTATTTCCACGGACGGCCGTCGGCCGCCGGCAACGGCTACGATGCCAGCGCCTCCAGCGGCTCCAACCTCGGCCCGACCAACCCGAAGCTGCTCGAACGCATCAAGGGCGATGCGGAAAAGCTGAAGGCTGAGAACCCGGACCAGCCGGTGCCGATGGATCTGGTGACGACGTCCGGCAGCGGCCTTGATCCGCAGATCAGTCCCGAGGCCGCTTATTTCCAGGTTCCGCGCGTGGCCAAGGCAAGGCGCATCGACGAGGCCAAGGTCAAGGCGCTCGTCGACAGCCAGGTCGAGGACAGGGAATTGGGCGTGCTCGGCGAGCCGGCGGTTAATGTGCTGGCCCTCAACCTGGCGCTGGATGCCGCGAAATAGGTGATGTCCGGCGCCGGGGATCGACACGGTCCCCGGCGCCATTCATGATCAGACCCGATGCCGGACGACAGAAGCTACGTCGAAAACAGACCATCTCCCGACGCGCTGCTGGAGCATGCCGAGCGGGAAGGGCGCGGCCGTCTGCGCATATTCCTGGGTGCGGCACCCGGTGTCGGCAAGACGTACGAGATGCTGATGTCGGGTCGTGCCAGGGTGGCCGACGGTGCCGACGTGGTGATCGGCGTGGTCGAGACGCATGGCCGCAAGGAAACACGGGCCCTGGTCGAGGGGTATGAAGTCATTGCCCGCCGCAGGGTCGACTACAAGGGGCGCGTCCTCGACGAGATGGATATCGATGCCATCCTTGCCCGGCGTCCGGCGCTGGTCCTGGTCGACGAACTCGCCCACACCAACGCGCCCGGCAGCCGCCACCCCAAGCGCTATCTCGATGTCCAGGAAATCCTGGCACGGGGCATAGACGTCTATACGACGCTGAACATCCAACATGTCGAAAGCCTGAACGACGTCGTCGCCCAGATTACCCGGGTCAGGGTGCGCGAGACGGTTCCAGACTCGATCATCGACCAGGCGGATGATGTCGAGATCGTCGATCTGACGCCCGACGACCTGATCAAGCGGCTGGAGGAGGGCAAGGTCTATTTCCCCAACACCGCGCAGCGCGCCGTCGAGAACTATTTTTCGCCCGGCAATCTGACGGCGTTGCGGGAACTGGCGCTGCGCCGTACCGCCCAGCGCGTCGACGAGCAGTTGCTCAACCACATGCAATCCCATGCTATCCAGGGTCCGTGGGCGGCAGGCGAAAGGGTGCTTGTCTGCGTCGATGCCCGTCCGGGCGGGGCAGCCCGCATTCGCTACGCACGCAGGCTGGCCGACAGGCTTCGTGCGCCATGGACGGCGCTTCATGTCGACACGCCTCGCTCCGCCGGCATGTCCGAGGACGACAAGGACAGGCTCGCCACACTGCTGCGCCTCGCCGAGCAGCTCGGTGCCGAGGTGACGACCATCCCTGGCCAGAGCGTCGCCCAGGACATCGTTCGCCATGCCACGGCCAACAATTTCACCCACATCGTGGTCGGCAGGCCGACCCGGTCGCGCTGGCGCGAACTGATCGAGGGGTCGCTCACCTACGATCTGATCCGCAATGCCGGAGACATCAGTGTCCATGTCATCTCCGGAACGGAGCGGGACACCGAAACGTCTTCCAGGAGAGTGAACGCGGCAGCCGAGGATAGGCATTTTCAGGCCAAGCCGTATTTGCTCGCCACGGCTTACGTTGCCGGATCATTGGCCGTCAGCACTGCTCTCGATCAGTTCCTCGACGTTCGCAATCTGGCGATCGTCTTCCTGCTCTCGGTGCTGACATCGGCGGTGGCCGGTGGTCTCTGGCCGGCGCTTTACGCCTGTTTCCTCAGTGTCCTTGCCTTCAACTATTTTTTCCTCGAGCCACGCTACACGCTGACCATCCGCGATCCCGAGAGCATCGTCGCGATTGCCGTCTTTGTCGCCGTTGCCGTCATCGCCAGCAACCTGACGGCGCGCGTGCAGCGTCAGGCCGCCGCCGCCCGCTCGCGGGCGCGGGCAACCGAGGACATCTATCTGTTTTCCAAGAAGCTCGCAGGCGCCGGCACACTCGACGACGTGCTCTGGGCCACCGCCTTCCAGATCGCCTCGATGCTGAAGCTGCGCGTGGTGCTGCTGCTGCCGGAAGACGGCACGATCACCGTCAAGGCAGGCTATCCGCCCGACGACACGCTGGCCGAGGCCGACATCGCCGCCGCACGCTGGGCCTGGGAGCACAACCGTGCCGCCGGACGCGGCGCCGACACGCTTCCTGGCGCCAAGCGCCTATATCTTCCCTTGCGCACGGGACGCACCGCGATCGGCGTCGTCGGCCTCGACAATGACAAGCAGGGCCCGCTTTTGACGCCCGAGCAGCAGCGGCTGCTCGATGCGCTGGCCGATCAGGCGGCGGTGGCGATCGAACGCATCCAGCTCGTCGCCGATGTCGACCGCGCCAAGCTCGCGGCCGAAGCCGACCGGCTGCGCTCGGCGCTGCTGACCTCGATTTCGCATGACCTGAAAACGCCGCTCGCGGCCATCATGGGCGCGGCCGGCACGCTCAAGGAATTCGCGCCCAACCTTCCCGAGCAGGACAGGGCGGAGCTCCTGTCGACCGTGATCGACGAATCGGAGCGGCTGAACCGCTTCATTGCCAACCTGCTCGACATGACCAAGATCGAATCCGGGGCAATAGAGCCGAACTACGCCCTCCACTATGTCGGCGATATCGTCGGCACGGCGCTCGATCGTGCCCGCAAGATCACCAGCGCGCACAAGATCGAGGTCGATATTCCGCCCGACCTGCCGATGCTGCGGCTCGATCCCGTGCTGTTCGAACAGGTCCTGTTCAACCTTCTCGACAATGGCTCGAAATATTCGCCGCCCGGTTCGACGATCCGCGTCCAGGCCTGGGCGGACAATGGCTCCGTCATCGTGCGGATCATGGACGAAGGACCGGGCATTCCGGCGCAGGACCTGGAACGCGTCTTTGACACCTTCTACCGGGTGCGCAAGGGCGATCAGGTGCGCGCCGGCACCGGACTTGGCCTGTCGATCTGCCGTGGCTTCGTCGAGGCGATGGGCGGCACGATCGCGGCCACCAACCGGACCGACCGCCCCGGTGGCGCCTTCACCATCAGGATGCCGGTGCCGGCGCAAGCGCGCGATATCGGCAACCGTGGCCACGAGCCCAGCACGGATCAGCCTTGATGACCAATTCGAATGTCAGGATACTGGTCGTCGACGACGAGCCGCCGATCCGCAAGCTGCTGCGGGTCGGCCTCGCCAGCCAGGGTTACGCGGTCAGCGAGGCGCCGAACGCCAAGGTGGCGATCGAGCTGATGGAACAGGAGAAGCCGGACCTGGTGCTGCTCGATCTCGGCCTGCCCGGCATGGGGGGCCATGAACTCCTGCGCAAATGGCGTGAGGAGGGCGTCGACGTTCCCGTCGTCATCCTCTCCAGCCGTACCGACGAGGCCGGCATCGTCAGCGCGCTCGAACTCGGCGCCGACGACTATGTCACCAAGCCGTTCGGCATGAACGAACTGGTGGCGCGCATCCGGGTGGCGCTGCGCCACAAGTTCCAGCAACAGGGTGAGAAGCCGGTATTCCAGAGCGGTGACCTCAGCGTCGATCTGGTCAAGCGCGTCGTCAAGGTCGAGGACAGGGAGGTGAAGCTCTCGCCGAAAGAGTACGACATATTGCGCATCCTGGTGCAGCATGCCGGCAAGGTGCTGACCCACCACTTCATCCTGAAGCAGATCTGGGACGATTCGACCGACGTGCAGTACCTCAGGGTCTATGTCCGCCAGCTCAGGCAGAAGATCGAAAAAATTCCCGACCAGCCGCGCTACATCACCACCGAGACCGGTGTCGGCTACCGCCTGCGTGTCGAGTGAATTAGCCCTTCCGATAACCTGCGTCAGCCGATGGCCTCCAGAGGCCGATCTGCCGCCGCCGATGTCCGCAAGGCGGCGAGACAACCCAGAATGCCGAGCGGCACGAAGGCTAGGAACAGCCAGCTCGCGACATTGGCCGCCGCGTCATGATTCAGGCCTTGCGAAAAGCCGCTGGCATTGGCGACGATGCCGGCAAGGGCGGCGCCCACGGCATAGCCGATGCGCTGCATGGTCGGCACCGCCGCCGAGGCGATGGTCTGCTCCTCGTCGGGTGCGGAGGCGACGATGACGCGGGTCAGGAATGGCCAGGCAATACCGAAGCCGCCGCCCTGCAGCAGGGCGCAGACCAGGATCAGCGGGATCGAGCCCAGCGGTATGGTGTAGGCGAAGCCGGCGATGCCCGCCGCGATCATCAGTGCGCCGCAGACGATGATCAGCCGTTCGCGCCGCGGCGGAGCGTTGGCGACGAGGATCGACAGGATCGACCAGGCGATCAATTCGGCGGCGATGATGTAGCCGGTGGTCAGCAGCGGAATGTCGTGCAGGCTGGTCAGCAGCAGCGGCCCGTAGACGCCGAAGGAGCAGGTCGCGATGGAAAAGGCAGCGACCATGGTCATGCCGGCGCCGACCGGCGTGCGCCAGGAGAACAGCCGCGCCGGGAACAGCCTGGAGCGCGGCTTCAGCCCGTCGACGTAGAAAAACAGCGCGAGGCTTGTCAGGCCCAGCACGATCAGCAGCGAGGACCGCAACAGGGCGATGTCGACGCCGGCGGAGGCGATCAGCACCACGGCGACGGCAAGACAGCCAAGCGCCATGTAAGGGAAGGGCGGCGCCTTGCCGGCACTCATGCTGGGTCTCTTCGCCTCCGGGGTGTTGAGTACGAGGAAGCTTGCCAGCGCCATGGCGGCGCCGCCGAGTGTGAAGACGCCGAAGGCCCAGCGCCAAGACAGCAGTTCGGTCATAACAGCGCCGAGCAACGGGCCACTGAAGGCAGCGACGCCCCAGATAGCCGACATGATACCGAAAAGCTGTGGCCAGATGGCACGCGAAAACAGCCGCTCGACCGAGACGAAGGCCAGCGACACCAGCGCGCCGCCGCCGAGGCCCTCGATCAAACGGCCGGCAAGGAACAATTGCATCGAGGGCGAGGTGGCGCAGATCAGCGCCCCGGCGGCATAAAGCAATGCCGCGACCACCATGTTGGTGCGCAACGGGATATAACTCACCAGGCGTCCGGCTGCGGCCCCGGCGACGATGGCGCCGAGTTCGTAGATCGCCAGGGACCAGCCGACGAGCTGTACGCCGGCCAGTTCGCCGACCATGGCCGGCATGACCGTCGCCACCATCGTCTCATTGGTGGCGTGCAGCAGGATGCCGAGGCTGATGAAGCAGAAGCGGGCGAGGTCGCCGCTTGCCCACAATGCGCGCCAGTCGACCTTGTTGCTGGTGATTTCAGTCATGTCCATCCCTGCCTTGCATATCTCGATGCAGCCGCATGGCACCAGAAGCCAGCACGAGGCTTCCGGCAGGACCATGCCCGCTGCCTCGAGACGCGGCCTTGCTCGGGGCGGGTTTGTAGAACCTCAACCTCGGTTGAGCTCAAGCGATTTTCTCGAAATATGTTTGGGCCAGCGTCGTCCTGGCCGGACCGCTTGCGATCAATTCTCGGTGCTGCGCAACTGGAATTGGCTGACGCCGATGGCGAGATTGATGCCGGTCTGCGTCTGCAGGCTGAGCGGCTGCAGGGCGAAGGCCCGCGAGGAGCCGCCGACCAGGAGATTGGCGCCGGCGCCAACGGCGGCGGTAACTCGGCGCTGGCGCCGATATAGTCACCCGCCAATGCACCCGGCGCATAGATGTTCTTCAGCGGCGTCAGCACCAGCCAGCGCATCACCGTCTGCTTGGTCGTGCCGATGTCGAGACCGTACTTGTTGACGGCGCCGAAATAGGCTTCCGGCGCGAAGGTCCTGTCGGCCGGGGTGAAGGTGCAGCTCAAATCCTTGCTCGAGCCGAAGATGAAGCCGGTGCCGCCCGATATAGCGCATTCAAGGGCGCCGAGTTCGATGCCCTGGTCCTGCGCTCGTGCGGCTCCCGCAAGCACGATCGTGGTCGCGGCAGCGGCGATGGCTGTCCTGAGCATGAGGGTCCCCTCGAAATCAAACGGCGCGGAACCATACTATCTGGTTCCGCGCCGTAGGGTGAGGGGCGTCGAGCGCGTGGCTCCATGCAATCACTTGAGCGAGTGGATCAGCTCCAGCGAGGTGACGGCGACCGCCAGGTTGACGCCGGTCTGGGCCTGGACGCTGAGCGGCTCCAGCATGAAGGCGCTGTCGAAGCCGCCGACCAGCAGGTTGGCGCCGCCACCGGTGACGACGCTCGCCTCGGCGTTGACGCCGTAGTAGCTGCCGGCAAGGTCGCCCGCGTCACGGTCGCGGGTCGCGGCAAACACCGCCCAGACCAACTGGCCCTGGTGCGTCTTGCCGAGATCGACGCCGAGCTTCGAGATGACGCCGGTGTAAATTTCAGACGGCCCGTGATGATAGGGCCGGAACACACAGGACACGCCCTTGTTGGACGTCACGAGATAGCCGGTGCCGCCATCGATGGTGCAGTCGAGCGTGCCGAGTTGCAACCTGCCGGCGCTGGCCGGAGCGGCAGCGAACATGGTCGTTGCAAGGGCGGCGGCGCAGACGAGTTTCTTGATCATGGGGGGTCCTTTCGCAATCAGTCTTCAGTAACGTCTCGAGCGCCGCGACCGTTCCGCCGAAAACTTGGCGCGAACAAGGCGAGGGTTAACGGCTTGTCGCGGGGGTTAACACAGGGTTGCCGGATTGCGGCGATCTTCAACGCCGCGTGCCCTTTCGGACACGCAGGATGCAGTGGGCGCCTGGCGCGGGCCTGATGAAGCCGACGTCAGCTGACGCGAGCGAGGCCGTCCTTGGCAGGCTGGTAGCTGGGGTTGAGGCGCACGGCTTCGTGATAGGCCTTCGCCGCCTTTGCCTTGTCACCGCGCCGTTCATAGATCAGCGCCTGGTTGGCCCAGGCCTCGGCGTTCTGGCCGTCGAGCTTGATGGCCATGTTGAAATCGGAGAAGGCGTTGTCCTCGTCACCGGTCGCCAGATACGAGAGGCCACGGCCGTTGTAGGGTTCGGCGGCGTCGGGAGCCAGCGAGATGGCGGTCGAGAAATCCTCGATGGCGAATTTGTGCTGGCCCTGGCTCTGATAGATCAGGCCGCGATTGTGGTAGGCGCGGGCATCCGTCGTATCGAGTTGGATCGCCTTCTGGAAGTCGGTGAAGGCATCCTGGGTGCGACCCGCCTTGCGATAGAGATTGCCGCGGCCGATATAGGCGGCATCATAATTGCCGTTAATCTGGATCGAGCGGTTGTAGTCGGCAAGGGCGGCTTCCTGGTTGCCGAGGAAGCGCTGGATAAGGGCCCGGTTCGAATAGGCCTGGTAGAAATTCGGATTGAGCTGGATGGCCTGGTTGAAATCCTTGAGCGCCGCCTGGTACTGGCCGCCGCGGCCATAGGCCGAGCCGCGGACATTATAGCCTTCCGGATCCTGGGGATTGCGCTGGATGACCGCCGACAGCGAGGAGATGTTCTCGGTCGACCCTTGCGCCTTGTCGATGTTGTTGAATTCACCGGCCGGGCCCGATGTCTGGCAGCCGGCAAGCACCAGTCCGGAAAGCAGGGCCGCTGTCAGGGCGAAACCACGCAATGCGGTCCCGCGCTCCACGCTCGTTGCGTTCATGTCTGCCCTGTCCTCACTTGCGCCGTCGTTCAGGTCCGGTTCCCCCCTCCGGGCCGGGTCACATTCAAAATAAAAGGGTGGCGGCGATTCCGCATCGCGCCACCCAGGTATCCTTCGAAAAGGACGAAATATTGGCGATAATCAGCGCGGCGGACGCGCTGCACCGGCGGCACCGCCAGCAGCAACCGGACGCGGGGTCATCGGCAGCAGGCCTTCGCGCTGTGCGCGCTTGCGGGCCAGCTTGCGGGCGCGGCGAACGGCTTCGGCCTTTTCACGGGCGCGCTTCTCGGAAGGCTTCTCGTAGTGGCCGCGCATCTTCATTTCGCGGAAAATGCCTTCGCGCTGCATCTTCTTCTTGAGCGCGCGAAGCGCCTGATCAACGTTATTGTCGCGGACGAGTACCTGCACGGGCAATCCTGTCTTTCGGGTTTGATATCAACAGGCAAGCAGCCATAGCCGCAAGCCTCCGCGGCGCTCGACACCACGAATTGTGGCGGCTGATAGCAGAATCAAGCCTCGCTGTCCACAGTCGAAATGAGAGACGACGGCCAAATTGCCACGTCGGCTGGAGATAGTGTGCCCGTTACGCCGTCGCCAGGTGCAGCCGCTCGAAATCCTCGAAGAACTCACCGTAGTCGCAGGTGATCTCCTCGCCGACGGCGATATCGCGGGTCGCGGTCGCCCCTCCATATTGCGAAAAGTCGGTGTTCGGGGTCGCCGAATGGTTCATGAAACGGCCATTGTCGACCTCGTAGACCATGAAACCGGGCTTATCCGGGCTCGGATAGGCGTAGCGGTCGAGTAATTCCTTCAGGGGCTGGGGTGCCGTCTCGTACGTGTCCACCGGGATCAGCCGGTCGAAATCCGGATCCAGGCGCCAGATCGAGGCGCCTTTCCGGATCGGTTCGGCGGCGAACATGCCCACGCCTTCGATCGCGCTCTGGGCAACATAGGTTCGGACCAGCATCATGGTTTCACAACCCGTCTTGGCAAGAAGACCCGTTCGACAGCAAACGGAATCGCCAAATCAGGCCGAAAAAGCAAGAGCGGCCGCCTGCGTCACAACGACGAACAGGCCCGTTCACCGCAAAAATCCCTCACGTCCGGTTGATCGACACGCCGCCATCGGCAAACAGCGCGGTACCCGTGGTGAAGCTCGAGGCGTCAGAGGCAAGGTAAAGCGCCGAGCGGGCGATCTCTTGCGGCTGCGCCATGCGTTTCAGGGCATGGAGGCTCTCGACGAAGGCGCGGGCCTCGGGTGTTGTCGTCGTCGCGCCGGGTGTGTCGGTGCCACCCGGCAGCAGCGCGTTGACGCGCAGTCCCTTCGGTCCGTATTCGGTGGCCAACACCTGCGTCAAACCGATCAGGCCTGCCTTGGCGGCGGCGTAGGCGGCCATGCCCGGCATGCCCGCGGTGTAACCGACAAAGCTCGATGTGAAGATCAGCGAGCCGCCGCCGCGCTCCAGCATGGCCGGTATCTGATACTTCGCGCCGAGAAAGGCACTGGTCAGGTTGGTGTCCATCGTCCCGTGCCATGTCTGTGCCGGCATGTCGGGGACTGGCCCCATCAGTCCGACGGAGCCGGCATTGTTCAACGCGATGTCGAGACCACCGAAGCTGCCCACCGCCAACTCGACGAGGGCTTTCGCATAGGTCTCGTCCGTGACATCTCCCGCGAGAGCGACGGCCGTGCCGCCGGCGTCCTCGATTTCGACTGCCAGTGCATCAAGCTCCGTTTGGCGGCGAGCGGAAATGACGAGCCTGGCGCCTTCCTCGGCGAACAGTTTGGCGGCGGCGCGGCCGATGCCGGAACTGGCGCCGGTAACGATGGCGATCTTGTTGGCGAGTGCGAGCATGTTTGGCATCCTTGTCCTTCGCGCCAGCTTCGCCGGCGATCGGATGCTTGGTCGCAAATCGGCAGGACAGCAGCCACCCGAAAGCCGCGGAGATTCGCGCCACTACTGCCGCAGCAGCCATGCCAGACGATCCAGCGAGAACGCGTAGCTGATGACGATCAGCAGGGCCATGATGATGGCCGGAATGGTATGGCCTGCCAGATGGAAACCCGCCGCGCCGCCGGACAGGACGACGAATTCCAGCGCCAGCCTGACAGCGCCCGGCACAGGCACCGGTGCCCGGCCAGACCGGCTTGGATCGTTGAGGACCGCGAAGGTACCCCATGCCCCGGCTGCGGCGAGCGGCAAGGCAACGGCGAGGACCCAACGCCACGCTCCGTCCGAAAGACTCCAGCCTGCCATGGCAAGGCCAAGCAAGGCGGCAAGCTCCAGCAGGAAGCGCAATGTGAGGTTCCACCAGGCGTTGCCCATCATCATCCTCCGAATCCCAGCGCCGAGAAGTGTGACTGAAGGCAATCATGGGGGCCAGGCCGGATAGCTCTTTTTCAGCGCGGCGCAAAACGGCAAGCGCCGTCGCAAACAGCGCAAGGGTGGCAGCGCTGTTTCGCTAGTGATACACCTCGCGCGCCGGGGCTTGATGATGAACGCCCGGCTGCCATTTGCGAGGCTGGAACGTGAAGAAATATTCGGTATTCGCCATCGCCCGCGAGGCCATGCGCGGCCACAAGGGCTGGGAGGAACAATGGTCCTCGCCGGAGCCGAAGAAGGAATACGACGTCATCATCGTCGGCGCCGGCGGCCATGGGCTGGCCACCGCTTACTATCTCGCGACCGTGCACGGCATCACCAATGTCGCGGTGCTGGAAAAGGGCTGGCTGGGCGGCGGCAACACCGGCCGCAACACCACCATCATCCGTTCCAACTATCTCTATGACGAGAGCGCCGGGATTTACGACCATGCGCTGAAGCTGTGGGACGGGCTCTCTCAGGAGCTCAATTACAACGTCATGTATTCGGCGCGCGGCGTCATGATGCTGGCCCACAATGTGCACGACATCCAGGTGCTGAAGCGCCACGTGCACGCCAACCGCCTCAACGGCATCGACAATGAATGGCTGACACCCGAGCAGGCGAAAGAATTCTGCCCGCCGCTCAACACCTCCAAGGACGCACGCTATCCGGTCGTCGGGGCTGCCTTGCAGCGTCGCGGCGGCACGGCGCGCCATGACGCGGTCGCCTGGGGCTATGCGCGCGGCGCCTCGGCGCGCGGCGTGCACATCATCCAGAATTGCGAGGTGACGGGCGTCAAGCGGGCTGCCAATGGCACGGTGACGGGCGTCGACACGACGCGTGGCTTCATCGGCGCCAAGAAGGTTGGCGTCGTCGCCGCCGGCCACTCCTCCGTCATCATGAATATGGCCGGCGTGCGCATGCCGCTGGAAAGCTATCCGCTGCAGGCGCTGGTGTCGGAGCCGATCAAGCCGGTCGTGCCTTGCGTTGTGATGTCGAACACGGTGCACGCCTACATCTCGCAGTCCGACAAGGGCGAACTGGTGATCGGCGCCGGCACCGACCAGTATGTCTCCTATTCGCAGACCGGTGGGCTGCACATTCTTCAGCACACACTCGACGCCATCTGCGAAATGTTCCCGATCTTCACGCGCATGAAGATGCTGCGCTCGTGGGGCGGCATCGTCGACGTCACGCCCGACCGCTCGCCGATCCTGGCCAAGACGCCGGTGCCCGGCCTCTACGTCAATTGCGGCTGGGGCACGGGCGGCTTCAAGGCGACGCCGGGGTCCGGGCATGTCTTTGCCCACACCATCGCCAAGGACGATCCGCACCCGATCAACGCGCCCTTCACCATCGAGCGCTTCCGCACCGGCCGCCTCATCGACGAGGCGGCGGCGGCGGCGGTGGCGCACTGATGATGATGGCCGAGGTGGCAGTCGCGGTGCCGCTGATACTGGCGGGGGAACAGGGCATGTTCCATGTTCCGACGGCGCAGGAAGTGCGGCTGCAGCCGATCAGCCGTGCGGGAAACGAGACCGGCTGGCCGTTTTCGGTCGACGAGGGAATGCTCGCCTGCGTCTGGAGTGTCGGCCAGAAACTGGTGATGTTCTTCGAAGGCAGGCCGCATGGGCTGGATGAAGACGAGGATTTCCAGCCGCGTGGCGTCATCGTTACGACAGATCCGATGCAGCTGACGCTCGGCAACATTGCCAACCGCGATCTCTTCAGCGCGGCGACCAGCGTCGAGGAGCGGCTGCGGCTCGTCGCTCCCTTCATGACCATGGGCCAGAAGCTTTGCGATCAACCGGCCGGCGCGCGCGTCGGCCACGGCGAATTGTAGGAACAAACACGATGCTTCTCATCCGCTGCCCCTATTGCGAGGAAGAGCGCCCGGAACTCGAATTCCGCAACGCCGGCGAGGCGCACATCGCCCGCTCGGCCAACATGTCAGGCGAGAGCGACGACGACTTCGAGAAGTTCTTCTTCATCCGCTCGAACCCCAAGGGCATCATCTATGAGCGCTGGCGCCACATGCATGGCTGCGCGCGCTTCTTCAACGCGGTGCGCGACACCGTCACCGACAAGTTCGTCATGACCTACAAGGCCGGCGAACCGAAACCCTCCAAGCTGCCCGGAGTAGCGAAATGAGCGGCGCGTTGCGCATTCCCGGCGCCGGACGCCTCAGCCAGGCCAAGACCGCGCGGTTCAGCTTCGACGGACGGTCCTATGCCGGTATAGAGGGCGACACGCTGGCCTCGGCGCTGCTCGCCAATGGCGTGCATCTGGTCGGTCGCTCGTTCAAGTACCACCGCCCGCGCGGCATCCTGTCGGCCGGCGCGGAAGAGCCCAACGCGCTGGTGCAGATCGTGCGCGATGACGCGCGCAAGACGCCGAACGTGCGCGCCACCGTGCAGGAACTCTATGACGGGCTCGCCGCCAATTCGCAGAACCGCTGGCCGTCGCTGTCCTTCGATGTCAGCGCCGTCAACGACCTGGCGTCGCCGCTATTTTCGGCCGGCTTCTATTATAAGACCTTCATGTGGCCGAAGGCGGCTTGGAAGAGCCTTTACGAGCCTAAGATCCGCGAAGCCGCCGGCCTCGGCGTTTCGCCGGACCGACCGGATCCCGACCATTATTCCTCGCGCTACGCGCATTGCGACGTGCTGGTGCTGGGCGGCGGTGCGGCCGGCATCGCGGCGGCCCTTGCCGCGGCGGAGACCGGCGTGCGCGTCATCCTGGCCGACGAGCAGGCCGAGTTCGGCGGCAGCCTGCGCTTCGAATCTGGTGCGAAGATCGACGGCCAGGACGGCTTTGCCTGGGCACAAGCGGCGATCGCCAGACTGAGCGCGATGGACAATGTCCGGGTGCTGCCGCGTACCACGGCGTTCGGCTATTACGCGCAGAATTTCGTGGGTCTGGTCGAGCGCGTCAGCGATCACCTGAAGGCCCCCGGCCATGATCTGCCGCGCGAACGGCTCTGGCAGGTCCGCGCCAAGCGCGTGGTGCTGGCCTCCGGCGCCATCGAACGCCACATGGTGTTTGCCAACAATGACCGGCCCGGCATCATGCTGGCGGGAGCGGCACGCACCTTCCTCAACCACTATGGTGTCGCGGTCGGCCGGAATGTCGGCGTCTACACCGCCAATGATTCGGCTTACGGCGCCGCGATCGACCTGAAGAAGGCCGGCATCAACGTGGCGGCGATCGTCGATTTGCGTGACAACCCGACCGGCACGGTGATCGATGAGGCCAGGGCCCTCGGCATCGAGATCAATTTCGGCCGTGCCGTGATCCGCGCGGGCGGCAAGCTACGCGTGTCGTCGATGACGGTGCAGCCGAAGAATGGCGGCGGCGAACGCACTATTCCCGTCGATGCGATCCTGATGTCCGCCGGCTGGACGCCGTCGGTGCATCTGTTCTCGCAATCGCGCGGCAAGGTCGCCTTCAACGACGAGACCAAGCAATTCGTGCCCGGCACCTACGCGCAGGACTGCGTGTCGGTCGGCGCCTGCAACGGCAGCGACGGCCTGACGGCGACCGTGGACGAGGCCTATGCGGCGGGCGCCAAGGCGGCGAAAGAAACAGGCGGCAAGGTGTCCAAGGGCACCAAGCCGAAGGTCGAAGCCTCGGAAAGCTGGTCGCGCGGCATGCTGGGTGCTGGCCCTGGCGCCGGGCCGGACACGACGGTGAAAGCCTTCGTCGATTTCCAGAATGACGTGACCGCCAAGGACATCCGCCAGGCGGTGCATGAAGGCATGCGCTCGATCGAGCATGTCAAGCGCTTCACCACCAACGGCATGGCGACCGACCAGGGCAAGACCTCTAACATGCACGGACTGGCGATTGCCGCCGAAACGCTGGGCAAGCCGATCCCGGAAGTCGGCCTGACCACGTTCCGCGCGCCCTACACGCCTGTCACCTTCGGCGCGATCGTCAGCCACGCGCGTGGACCCCTGTTCGACCCGACACGCAGAACCGCGATCCATCCCTGGGCCGAGGCGCAAGGCGCGGTGTTCGAGGACGTCGGCCAGTGGAAGCGCGCCTGGTACTTCCCCAAGGCAGGCGAGGACATGCATGCGGCGGTCGACCGCGAATGCGTCGTCGTCCGCAACCAGGCCGGCCTGTTCGATGCCTCGACGCTGGGCAAGATCGAAGTGGTCGGCCCCGACGCGGCGAAGTTCATGGAACTGCTCTACACCAATCCGTGGGAGAAGCTGGAGCCCGGTCGCTGCCGCTATGGCATCATGCTGCGCGAGGACGGCTTCATCTATGACGACGGCGTCGTCGGCAGGCTGGCGCCGGACCGCTTCCATGTGACGACGACGACAGGCGGCGCGCCGCGCGTCATGAACCACATGGAAGATTATCTCCAGACCGAGTTCCCGCACCTTAATGTCTGGCTGACCTCGATCACCGAGCAGTGGGCGGTCATTGCCGTTCAGGGGCCGAAGTCGCGCGACATCATCGCGCCGCTGGTCGAAGGCATCGATATGTCCGACGAGGCGCTGCCGCACATGTCGGTGCGCGAGGGCAAGATCCGCGGCGTGCCGACGAGGCTGTTCCGCATGTCGTTCACCGGCGAGCGCGGTTTCGAAGTCAATGTGCCGGCCGACCATGGCCAGGCGGTCTGGGAAGCGTTGTGGGCCGAGGGCCAGAAGCATGGCGCTACGGCCTACGGCACCGAGGCGATGCACGTGCTTCGCGCCGAGAAGGGCTACATCATCGTAGGCCAGGATACCGACGGTACGGTGACGCCAAACGACGCCGGTCTCGACTGGGCGGTTGGCAAGAAGAAGGCCGATTTCGTCGGCATTCGCGGCCTGACGCGGCCTGATCTCGTCGCCAAGGGCCGCAAACAACTGGTCGGCCTGAAGACCAAGGACCCAAAGGTGGTGCTGGAAGAGGGCGCGCAGATCGTCGAGGATCCCAAGCAGGCGGTCCCGATGAAGATGATCGGCCATGTCACCTCGAGCTATTGGTCGCAAAATTGCGGCCGTTCCATCGCGCTGGGGCTTGTCGCCGGCGGGCGTGACCGGATGGGCGACACGCTCTATGTGCCGATGCCGGACGGGATCATCGAAGTGGAGGTTACCGGCATGGTGTTCTTCGACGAGACGGGAGGGCGCCTCAATGGCTAAGGCTGCCGCAAAGACGGCCACGACGGCTTCGCCATCGGCAGAGCGGCGTCCGGCATTGGCCGGGCGCACAGTCTCCGCAACGGGTGTCAAGGTCGAGGTGCTGCCGCCGGCCGAGCGTATCTCGCTGCGCGCGCCGGAGGCTTCAGTCGGTGCTCTGTCGAAGGCGCTCGGTGTGACCTTGCCGAAGAAGCCGAAAACCTCGGCGTCCAAAGCGGGGCGTACGTCGCTGTGGCTTGGCCCGGATGAATGGCTGGTCATCGACGAAGCCGGCAAGGATCCGCTCGCCGATTGCGCAGGAGTTTCCGCCTTGCATTCGTCGGTCGGTATCTCGCATCGCAACATCGCGATTTCAGTCTCCGGTCCGGCGGCGGAAGCCGCGATCAATTCGGGCTGCCCGCAGGACCTGTCGCTCGACGCATTCCCGGTGGGCGCCGCTTCGCGCACCATTCTCGGCAAGGCCGAGATCGTGCTGCTGCGCACAGCCGACGAGGCCTTCCGGGTCGAGTGCTGGCGTTCCTTCTCCGATTATGTCTTTACTTTCCTGTCCGAGGGAGCCCGCGACGCCGCCGGCTGACCCAGGAACGTTTGCCGCCCGCGTCCGTTGAGCGGCGACAGTCGAGGGAGAGATGCCGATGCCGTCGAAGTCCGCGCCGAAATCGCCGAAAACCGCGGCGGTCCGTTCGCTCGAACACGAGCGGCATCACGAGACCGACGCCGAGGAGGAACTTGAGGAAGGCCTCGAGGACACGTTCCCGGCCAGCGATCCTGTATCGATTACCAGTTCCGCCATTCCGGGTGCACCGGCGAAACCCGGCAAGGCCAAGATCGTCCCCGGCCGCAAGGCCCGCAAGCCCTGATTTCAGAATTTTTGGTTGAAGGCCTCTTCCCAAGACGTCCGTGGACGCGATATTCAAAGCGCTTTGGAGAGGAACAATGCCTGTTAGAGCCGTTGTCTGGGGTGAAAACGTCCATGAACAGACCAATGCCGCCGTACGCGACCTCTATCCGCTGGGTATGCATGGCACCATTGCCGCCGCACTCAATCAGGACAAGGGTGTCAAAGCGACCACCGCCACCTTGCAGGAACCCGAGCATGGCCTGAGCGAGACGCGCCTGGCCGCCACCGACGTGCTTTTATGGTGGGGCCATGCCGCCCATGGCGAGGTCAAGGACGAGATCGTCGAGCGCGTGCAGAAGCGGGTCTGGGAAGGGATGGGGTTGATCGTGCTCCATTCAGGCCACTACTCGAAGATCTTCAAGCGGCTGATGGGCACGCCCTGTTCGCTGAAATGGCGCGAGGCGGGCGAGCGCGAGCGTGTCTGGGCGATTAACCGCGGCCACCCGATCGCGCAAGGCATCGGCGAATGCCTGGAGATCGGCGAGACGGAAATGTATGGTGAGCCGTTCGCCGTGCCGGAGCCGCTGGAGACGGTATTTATCTCCTGGTACGAAGGGGGCGAGGTGTTCCGATCGGGGCTGACCTATCAGCGCGGGGCGGGAAAAATCTTCTACTTCTCGCCGGGCCATGAGACCTATCCGATCTATCACAATAAAGGCGTTCAGCAGGTGCTGCGCAACGCTGTGCATTGGGCGCAGAACCCGGCCCCGGCCTGGTCCGGCATCACCAATGCGCCAAACGTGCCGACGGACAAGGCCAAGGAGAAGATCGTGCAGAAAGGCCTGCGTCTGCATGCGGACGGTGATAAGGGGCTGAGCTGATGCACCGCCTGCTTTTGCTCGGCACCGGTTGGATCGCGGCGCATCATATCGAGGAGTTCGGTCAGGTCCCGGGCTGCGCCATCGTCGCTTGCGTCGACCACCTGCCGGGCCGCGCGGCGGCGTTCGCAGCCGCCAACAAAATAGGCACTTTCTTTCAAAGCCTCGATGCGGCGATCGCTTGGGGCGAGTTCGATGCCGCCATCAACGCCACGCCTGACCAGGTTCACAAGGCGACGACGCTGGCCCTGCTGGCCGCCGGGAAACATGTGTTCTGCGAAAAGCCGCTGGCGCCGAACCACGCCGATGCGCTTGCGATGAGCGATGCAGCCGAGGCGGCTGGGCTCGTCAACATGGTGAACCTGACCTATCGCAACACTCCGGTCATCCAGGAGGCGCGGCGCATGGTGGAGGCCGGCGAGATCGGCGAGTTGCGCCATGTCGAGGCGAGCTACCGGCAAAGCTGGCTGGTCAGCAAGTTTTGGGGCGATTGGCGGGTCGACGACAAATGGCTGTGGCGTCTGTCGGGCCGGCACGGTTCGACAGGTGTTTTGGGCGATGTCGGCATCCATATCCTCGACTTCGCGACCTATGGGGCGGCCGAGGATATCGTCAGCCTGCGTGCCGATCTGGTGACGTTTCCGAAGGCGGAGGGCGACCGCATCGGCGACTATGTGCTCGACGTTAATGACAGCTTGGCGATAACGGCGCGGCTCAGGTCAGGCGCGCTGGCCACGATCATGGCCAGCCGCTACACGACAGGCCACGGCAATGATTTGTCGCTGGCCCTGCATGGTACCAAGGGCGCGATCAAGGTCGAGACCGACGGCAAGGTGTCGAAACTGTCCGCTTGCCTGGGTGACGACGTCGACCAGCACCGTTGGCGGACGCTGACGCCCCCTGCCGTCAAGCACAACGCCCGGCGCTTTGTCGATGCGCTGGACACGGGACAGAACGGCGATCCGTCGTTCCGGCGGGCCGCCGACATGCAAAAGCTGATCGACGCGGCGTTCGAAAGTTCAGCGACCAAGCTGCCGGTCCCGATCGGCTGAAATCACCATCCGGCCGGCTCAGCCGGCCAGAACCGACTTGCCGAAGAAAATCAGAACGTGCTCGGCACGATCCACGGATTGATGCTGATGCCAAGCCGCGGGCCCTTGCCTTCAGCGGTGTTTTCGGTGGCGCCCTTTTTCTCGACCGAGCCGGTCGAGGCGCAATCGAGCTTCACATTGGTCTTGGTGTCGACGCAAGTCGCGGCGGGCACATGCTTGACAGGGTGGGTGGTGCTGGCGGCAACGGCCGAGCCCGAAAAGGCCAGAACGGCGGCGAGGGTGAGGAGGGTCTTTTCCACTGTCAGGTCTCCGTTTCGACGGCTGAATTCTGTCGTACGTGTACGATATGCCGTACAAATACGACCGCCGATCGCGAAGTTCAAGTCGCAATCGTACGCGTACGATAACTTTTTGCTAACCAAGAATTTACCCCCGGTCTGGCTGGGCCCCGGTCTGGCTGGGCCCCGGTCTGGCTGGGCAAGGTTGCGAGAAAATATAGAAACGAAGGAGATGTCGTTCAGCCGTTGACCGGTGCCTCGGTCAGTGGCGGCACGTTCTGCGTGCTAAGTGCGGCCATTTGGAAATCGCACATCCGCTTCACGAAGGCATACGGGTCACCGAAGGGATAGAAAGGGAAGGTGATCAGCAGCGAGATCGTGCCGTGGCCCACCGCCCACAGCATGGTGGCGATGGCACGCGGGTCGCCCTGCAGTTTGCCGGCGGCGACACAGGCTTCGACCCGGGTGATCAGCGCCTTCATCGCCGGGTTGGCCTCGTGCATCTCTTGAAAACTCCGGCCTTCCGGGGCCCTAGTCTTCTCGGTCATGAAGACAGTGCGATATTCATTGGGGTTGCCGAGCCCGAAAGCGGCATATTCGGTCATCACCGCCCGCAAGGCTTCGATCGGATCATCTGACGAGTGCTCCTCGATGCGGCGTGCCAGCGTCTCGAACGCATCTTCGGCCAGTGCAAAAAGGATATCCTGCTTGTCGGCGAAATAGGAATAGACCGACATCGGCGCGTAGCCGACCCGCTTGGCCAGTTTGCGGATGGTCAGCCCATCATAGCCTTCTTCCTGGACGAGCTTGTGTGCGGCCTCGACCAGCTCGGAGCGCAGTTCGGCCTTTTGTTTTTCGCGGCGTTTCTGGACGCTCGGCGGCAAGTCTGATGCCTTTCGGTGGTGTCTGGGTCGGTGGTGCGCGGGTAAATTATATACGCTGTACGGAAACGGACAAGAGCACGGGAAGTTCCCACGCGGCACGGGAGTCAGGATCGTGGGGGTCAGATCGCGCCGACAGCGCCATCGATGGCCAACGCATGGCCGGTCATGAAGGAATTGGCCGGGTCGGAGGCAAACAAGATGGCCATGGTGTTTTCGTCGACTTCCGCCACGCGCTTCATCGGTATGCCACGGGTCAGCTCGGCCAATGCCTCCGTCCCCGGCGCCCCGGAGACGCGCACGAAACTGTCTACCATCCCCGTTCTGGTGTGGGCGGGGCAGATGGCATCGATGCGCAGACCCTTGCTTGCACATTCGACCGCCGCCGAGCGGGTCAGGCGGACCACGCCATGCTCGGCGGCTGCATAGACCGAAAGCTTCGGCGCACCCGAAAGGCCGGCGGCCGAGGCAATGTTGACGATGGCGCCGCCCTTGCCGGTGGCCTTGAACTGCCGCTCCATTTGCGGGATCTGGTGCTTCATGGCGGAGAAGACGCCGAGCAGGTCGACCTCGAGCACCCGGCGGGCTTCGTCCGATGGAACCTGCGGCAGGCGCACGAAACTCTGAATGACACCGGCAATGTTGACGGCGACGTCCAGGCGGCCAAGTTTTTCCACCGCCAGCGCCACCAGTGCTTCCGACAGCGCTTCGTCGGCACTGCTGCCGGCCAGAATCGCCGTCTCGGTATCGAGCGTCTCGGCGAAACTCATCAGGGCCGTTTCATCCAGGTCCGAGAGAACCAGCCGGGCGCCTTCTGCGGCAAAGCCCTTGGCGGCGCCGCGGCCGAGGCCGCCGGTCGCGCCCGTGATCAGCACGGTGGCCCCATCAAAAGCGGCCCATTGCTTAGTCCTCCTTGTCGATCAGCTCGGCGGCAAGGTGCGACAGCAGCTTCACCGCCTCGCCATAGGTCCTGGCTTTTTCCGGATTGGAAGCATTGCCGTCCAGCGCCCGCTTGTAGACACCCTGGCAGATTGCAGCCAGGCGGAAGAAGGAGAAGGCGAGGAAGAACGTCCAGTTGCCGATGCCGGCGAGACCGCGCCGCCGGCAATAGGCAGCGACATAGTCTTCTTCCAAGGGCAGGCCGAATGCCGAGCGATCGATGCCGCCAAGGCCGCGAAAGCCGGAGGCATGCGGCAGGCGCCATTGCATGCATTGATAGGCGATATCGGCGAAGGGGTGGCCCGAGGTCGACAATTCCCAGTCGAGCACCGCCAGTACCCTCGGCTGGTCCGGCGCAAAGATCAGATTGTCCAGCCGATAGTCGCCATGCACGAGCGATATCAGGCCGTCATCGACCGGCAGGCGGGTTTCCAGCCAGGCGATCAGCCGGTCCATGTCGGCAATGGTAGCGGTTTCGGAGGCACGGTACTGGCTGGTCCAGCGCGCCAGCTGCCGCTCGAAGTAATTGCCGGGGCGGCCGAAGTCGCCAAGACCTATGCCCTCGACATCGACATCGTGCAGGGCGGCGAGCGTGGCGTTCATGGCGTCGTAGATCGCGGCGCGTTCCTCGTTGCCGTGTGCCTCCGGCAGTGCCGGATCCCAGAAGATGCGGCCGTCGAGGAAATCCATGACGTAGAACATGCGGCCGATGGGCGAATCCTCGGTCGACAGGTGCAGCATTTCGGGCACTGGTACGGCGGTGCCGGAAAGCGCCTTCATCACACGGAATTCGCGGTCTACCTGGTGAGCCGATTTCAGGAGTTGGCCTGGCGGCTTGGCGCGCAGCACGTAACGGCCGCTTGCCGCCGTCAGGAGATAGGTCGGGTTGGATTGGCCGGATTTGAATTTTTCGATGGCCGCGAGTCGGGAAAAACCCGGGATATGCGCGTCGAGGTAAGGCGCGAGCGTCGCCCGGTCGAGCGCGTTGGCGTCGCTCATGCTGTCTCGGGCTGGCGTTCAAGCAAGGTCAGCGTCAGCCAGCGGGCGGTGAGCGCCGGTTTTTTGGAGCCTTCGATCTCGATGGTCACGTCGTGCGCCGTCTGCACCCAGCCCGACGGCCTGACCTTGACGTCGGCCAGCACGAAACGGGTCCGGATGCGCGCGCCGGTCTTCACCGGGGCGAGGAAGCGCAGCGAATCGAAACCGTGATTGACGCCCATCTTGCCGTTTTCCAGCGGCGGCATGGTCTCGAACGTCATCGCCGACAACAGCGACAGCGACAGGAAGCCATGCGCGATGGTGCCGCCGAACGGCGTTTCGCGCTTGGCCCGCTCTGGGTCGCAGTGGATGAACTGGTGGTCGTCGGTGGCGTCGGCGAACTGGTCGATCATGCGTTGCGTGACCACCCGCCAGGGCGAAACGCCGACCTCCTTGCCGACACTGGCCAGAAGCACATCGAGACTGATTGGTTCCACGCTCATGTCCTCCAGTTCACCTCCGGCTTCTGCGGCCGGAAAATGTCATTCCTTGAACAAGGTCAACCCATGCTGCACCGACTGCCCGCCGTCGATCGGAAGGATGGCGCCGGTGACATAGCTGCCTGCACGGCTGCACAAATAGAGCGTTGCGCCGGCAATGTCATCCGCTGTGCCGATACGGCCGATCGGGACATGGCCGCCGACATGCCTGGCCTGTTCGTCCGTGCCGGTGGCGAAAGCGGTCATGCGGCTCTGGAAGGGACCGGGGGCAAAGGCGTTGACGGTGATGCGGCGGCCGGCGAATTCGAGCGCCAGCGTGCGTGTCAGGTGATGAACGGCCGCCTTGGAGGCGGTGTAGGAATAGGCGTCGTCGGCCAGCGGCTGCGTTCCCATCACCGATCCCAGATTGATCACGCGGGCAGGATCTTCGTCGCTGGCGGCGGCGTCGAGCAGCGGCAGCAATTCGCGCGTCAGATGGAAGACCGCGGTGACATTGACGCCGAACACCTTGGCCCATGCCGAATAAGGGAAGCTCTCCAGCGGCGCGCCCCAGGACACGCCGGCATTGTTGATGAGGATATCGAGTTTGCCGGTGCGCGCCTTGACCTCGCCGACCAAGGCGGCGATGCCGGCTTCGCTGGAGACGTCGCCGGCAAAGCCTTCCGCTTGGCCCGGAGCGCCAAGCCCGTTCAATTCACTGGCCACCTCGATGCAGTCGTCGCCCTTGCGCGAGGCGATCATCACGCTGGCGCCGGCCCTCACCAATGCGGTGGCCGCCATGCGGCCGATGCCGGTCGCCGCTCCCGTCACCAGCGCGGTCTTGCCGGTCACCGAAAACAGCTCGTCCAGATAGCTCATCACAATCCTCCGCACGGCCCGCGGGCAAACAGTTCGCGTTGACAAGGCTATCCGAAGTACGGTCATCCTTGCCACTGACAAATGCCCGGCCTGCATGAAGGGTTAGCGACCGATGACGGAGATGAATCTCGGCATGACCGAGCGGTTGAAGCCGATCCACGCCCGCGTCACGGCCATGGTGCGCGACGAGATCATGCCGCTCGACAAGGAATTCCTGAGCGAGGTCGGCAAGGCCGGCGACCGTTGGGCCTACAGCGAGCGCCAGAAGGAGATCCTTGAGGGGCTGAAGAAGACCGCACGGGAGCGCGGCCTTTGGAACTTCTGGCTGACCGGCTCGGAACGCGGCTACGGCCTGTCCACCGTCGAATACGCCTATTTGGCCGAGGAGATGGGCAAGGCGCATCTGGGCGCCGAAACCTTCAACTGCTCGGCACCCGACACCGGCAATATGGAGGTTCTGGAACGCTACGGCTCGGCAGAGCACAAGCGGGAATGGCTCGAGCCGCTGCTGGACGGAAAGATCCGCTCGGCCTATCTCATGACGGAGCCGGATGTCGCCTCTTCCGACGCCACCAACATTTCCATGCGCTGCGAGCGGCAGGGCGGCGACTATGTGCTCAACGGCGAGAAATGGTGGGCGTCGGGTGCCGGTGACCCGCGCTGCGCCATTTACATCGTCATGGTGCGGACCGCCGGCGATGAAGAGCCACAGCACCGCCGCCATTCGATGATTCTGGTCCCCTCGGGCGCGAAGGGCGTGACCAAGGTCCGGGCAATGCAGGTCTATGGCGACGATGACGCGCCGCATGGCCACATGCATCTTCGCTTCGACAATGTGCGGATATCGACGTCGAACCTGATCCTCGGTGAGGGCAGGGGCTTCGAAATCGCGCAAGGCCGGCTCGGCCCCGGCCGCATCCATCACTGCATGCGCGCCATCGGCCAGGCCGAGATGGCGCTGGAGATGCTGTGCCAGCGTTCCGTGCGCCGCGAGGCCTTCGGCCAGAAGCTGGCGAAACTCGGCGCCAATTTCGATATCATCGCCGAATGCCGCATGGAGATCGAGATGGCCCGGCTGCTCTGCCTCAAGGCGGCATGGATGATCGATCAGGGCGACGCGCGGGCCGCGGCTCCCTGGATCAGCCAGATCAAGGTTATCGCGCCGCGCGTGGCGCTCAAGGTCACCGACGAGGCGGTGCAGATGTTCGGCGCGCAAGGCATCAGCCAGGATACGCCTCTCGCCCGCTCGTGGACGCATCTCAGAACGCTCCGCCTCGCCGATGGGCCGGATGCAGTGCATCGGCGGCAGGTGGCGCGCATGGAGCTGAAGAAATACACGCAGGAAAAGGTCTGAGCGCTGCCCGGCCGCGTCGCCGCCGACAAACAAGGAATACCGTCAATGACGATCCCCTCCGAAATGAAGGCGCTGCTCTTGGTCGGTGACGGCTATACAAGGACGCCGAGCGGCAGTGCGCTCCAGGCGATGGAGCCGTATCTCGAGCCGGGCAGCATCGCCGTGCCTGCGCCCGGACCGGGCCAAGTGCTGATCAAGGTCAGCCTCGCTTCGATCAATCCATCGGATGTCGCCTTCATCAAGGGCCAGTACGGCCAGCCGCGCGCCAAGGGCCGGCCGGCCGGCTTCGAGGGTGTCGGCACGGTCGTCGCGGGCGGTGAGGAGCCCCATCCCAAGAGCCTTGTCGGCAAGCGCGTCGCTTTCGCCACCGGTCTGAGCAATTGGGGTTCGTGGGCTGAATATGCCGTCGCCGAGGCGGCGGCCTGCATTCCGCTTCTCGATACGGTTCGAGACGAGGATGGCGCCGCGATGATCGTCAATCCGCTGACCGCGATCGCCATGTTCGACATCGTCAAACAGGAAGGCGAAAAGGCCTTCGTCATGACCGCTGGTGCCAGCCAGCTCTGCAAGCTGATCATCGGGCTGGCGAGGGAGGAAGGGTTTCGGCCTGTTGTCACGGTGCGCCGTGACGAACAGATCGCGATGCTGAATGAGCTTGGCGCGGCGCACGTCCTCAATGAGAAGGCGCCGGAATTCGAGGCCACGCTGCGCGAGGTGATGAAGGCCGAACAGCCGCGCATCTTCCTCGATGCGGTCACCGGGCCGCTGGCGTCAGCCATCTTCAACGCGATGCCGAAACGGGCGCGCTGGATCATCTATGGCCGGCTCGATCCCGAGGCAACGATCATCCGCGAGCCCGGCCAGCTGATCTTCCAGCACAAGCACATCGAAGGCTTCTGGCTGAGCGAGTGGATGCGGCAATTTAGGGATCGGCGAGGTCCGGCGGTCCTCGAGGCACAGAAGCGTTTTTCCGACGGACGCTGGTCGACCGACGTGACGGCGGTCATTCCGCTGGCCGAGGCAATGGCGCGAACGCCGGCGGAACTGGCCAAGCCCAACGGCAAAGTGTTCATCCGGCCCTGATGCCGCCTTATGCGGAGCCGGAAGGGCCTAGTCGCAGGATTTCTGGACGCTTTTCCCAGTTCGGTCGACCATCCCTGGCGGTCCCGAAATTCATCGCCGCGTCTCTCGGCCCCTATGCCTCGTCGCTTTGTCCGTGATATGTCGCCGCCATCGAATGCCGGGACGGCGCCGGGCTGAGGCGTCTTCCCCGATGGCGTGCGGGGTGAATTGATGACGATTTCCAAGCCGGTTTTCGATCGTTTGGGGCTGGCCATGTGGATCGGGGCATTCCTGATCGTTCTCGGCCTGGTGCTATGGTCGCCCGGCACGCGCACGGTGACGCAGGCCTACGGATATGGCAGCGAAGCATTCCTGACCGGGCGGCCGCTGTACAATCTTCAATCCGAGATGGGGTACCTGTATGCGCCAGCCTTCGCCGCGTTTTACCTGCCAGTGCTGAAGCTCGGACCGTATCTGGGCGGCGTGGTGTGGCATGCGCTGGGCTTCGCGGCGCTCACCTTCGCGGCGATGCGGCAAGTGCGCAAAATCGGCGGTGAGGAATTGCCATGGCTGCTTTCCTTCGGCCTCTTCCTTGCCCTGCCGATGGCGCTGGGTGCGATCCGCAACGGCCAGGCAACGATCCTTCTGACCGCGGCCTGCTGGCTTCTGACCCTATCGGCGCTCGAAGGGCGGCCCGCCGAAACCTTCTTCTGGGCTTCGGTCGCCATCATTGCCAAACCTACCGCGATCATCATGCTTTTGCTGGTGTCGGCGCTGCGTCTGCGGCTGATACCCGTGCTGGTGCTGGCAGTGCTGTTGGTACTGGCCATACCGTACGCGTTCGCGCCTGCCGGCTACCTGAACGAACAGTACGGCGATTTCGCCCGCATGTTGACCTCCATGGCCGTTGACAAGTCCGGCCACTTTGTGCCTACCGACTTCACGGCGCCCTTCACCTCGGCCGGGCTGCCGATGCCTGAATTCGCCGCCACGGTCGTGCGCATCGTCGTGGCACTGCTTACGCTGTCGATCGTCCTCTGGTTCGACCGCAAGCTCCAGCCTGGAATTGCCGGACTGGCGATCTTCCTGGCGGCTGCCTTCTACATGTGCGTTTTCAATCCGCGTGTCGAGCCAAATACCTATGCCATGATCGCCGTGCCCGCCGGCCTCGCTATCGCCACACTGTGGCGGGAGGAGCGTGGCGGCGTCCTGGCCTCGGTGCTGTCGACGGTATTGTTCCTCACAGGTTTGACCAGCGTCGAGCGCCACATGCATGATTTCTTCTACCCTTGGTTCCGGCCGATCGCGGTCAGCTTCATCGCCTGTTCCCTGATCTGGTGGTTCTGGGCCAAGGGGCGCGAAAAGATCGTGAGTGTCGGACCCGTTGCACATGGCTGATCCGCGTCAAAAACTCGACATCGTGGCGCCCTTCTTCAACGAGGCGCAATCGGCGCCGGCCTTTGCCGCACTGCTCGACAGGCTCGAGGAAGCGGTATCAAGCCGTTTTGGTATGGGCGTCCACAAGATCCTGGTCGACGACGGCAGCCTCGACGATGGTGCCAGGCGATTTTCACAGGCCCTGTCGGGATCGTGGGAGATCGTTCGCCTCAGCCGCAATTTCGGCAAGGAGGTGGCGGTGCTCGCCGGCCTCGACCGGTCGCGGGGCGACATGGTGCTGATCATGGATTCCGATCTGCAGCATTCCATGGATATCAGCTTGAAGATGATCGCCGAGCTGGTGGAAAGCCAAGACGTCGACGTCGTGTACGCGCAGAACGACCGCCGCGAGGCGAGCTGGCGGCGCAGCCAGCTGGCGCGGATTTTCTACAGCCTGATCAACAGCAGCCAGCGTTTCGATATTCCGGAGAATGCCGGTGATTTTCGCGTCATGCGCGGTCCCGTGGTGCGTGCGCTGACCAGCCTGCGCGACAAACGGCGCTTCAACAAGGGTCTGTTCGCCTGGGCCGGTTTCCGTCAGAAAGCCATACCCTATTCGCCGGAAAACCGCGCCATCGGCACGTCGAAATGGAGTCGGCTCAACCTGATCGCCTTTTCACTGGAAGGGTTTACATCGTTTTCCGTCATCCCGCTGCGCATCATCAGCTTGAGCGGGATGCTTGCGGCGCTGGCGGGCGTCGTTTACGGCGCCAAAGTGTTCTTCGAGGTGATGTTCTACGGCGTTGCCGTGCCTGGTTACCCCAGCCTGATGGTCGCCGTCGTGCTGCTCGGCGGCCTCAACCTCACCTTGCTCGGCCTGATCGGCGAATATGTCTGGGTCACGCTGTCGGAGAGCAAGGACCGGCCGGTCTATCTGGTGCGCGATGTGGTGCTCAGCGAGACCGCCCCCGACAATGCGCCGGGCGCGTCCCGCGGATGACGCGGCGCATTCGCCTGATCGCCGACGACTACGGGCTGGCACCAGGGGTTTGCGCAGGCATTCTCGACCTGCTCGATCGCGGGCGCCTGACCGGCACCAGCTGCATGACCGGTTTTCCGGAATGGGCCGAGGCGGCGGCGCGCATAAAGCCGCTGCGCGGCCGCGCGGCGATCGGGCTGCACCTGACCCTTACGGACCAGCCAGCGGTCACAGGCAAATCGAGCCTGGCGCCCGAGAGCCGGTTGCCGCCGCTTCGTTCGCTGGCCCTGCCGATCCTGCGCGGGCGGATCGACGAGCGCGACGTCCATGCCGAACTCGACGCGCAATATAGCCGTTTCGTCGAGGCGCTGGGCCGCAAGCCCGACTTCATCGACGGTCATCAGCACGTGCATTTCCTGCCTGTCGCGCGCGGCTGGCTGCGGACACGTTTTCCCGACGCTGCCGGCAGGCCGGTGCTGCGCGGCGCTCCAGCGCTGAGCGATGCCGTCGCCGCGCCGAAAATCGCGGCAATCGCTGCCGTGGCCGCCGGCTTCGACCAATCGATGCAGCGCGCCGGCTTTGCCGTTTTGAAGCCGCTCGCCGGCATCTATGACTGGCGGCAACCCGAAAAGTTCGCCCCCTTGCTGGAGGCTGCCGTCGAAGCGCTGTCGGACCGAGGGCTGTTCATGTGCCACCCCGGCCATGTCGACCAAACGCTGTGCGCGCGTGACCCGATGCAAGGCGTGCGCGAAGTGGAATTCGGCGTTCTGGCTTCGGATGCGTTCGGCGCGAACCTGGCCCGAGCCGGTATCGAGATCATGGACGGCAGGGAATGAGCGGCGTTCAGCCCCGGCGTTCGACGGGCAGCAAGATCGTCCGTTTTGCGCTAGTCGGACTGGCAAATACGGCCATCGACCTTGCCGGTTTTTTCCTGCTTCTCAAGCTGCACGCCCCGCCGCTGTCCGCCAATGTCATCTCGTGGTCGATTGCCGTCGTCTTCTCTTTCGTGGCGAATGGCTTCTGGTCGTTCGAACGCAATCACGCCATTCGGCTGCATGATGCCTTCCTGCGCTTCGTCTCGGCTGGGGCGTTGATTTCGCTCGGCGTGTCCAGCCTGTCGATCGCACTCTTCGCCGGCGTCGGCGGTGTGTGGCCGGCAAAGATCGGCGGGGTCATCGTGGCGGCCGTGCTGAACTTCCTTGCCGCGCGTTGGTCGATCGAGGGCCGGCTGCTGAAATAGGTATCTCTATTCCGCCGGTTCCAAATTGGTGGAGGCGGCTTCCTCGAGTTCGCGCTTCAGCCGTGCTTCCTCATGGGTCTTCGGCGTGACGAAGCGGCCAAGCAGGAGATAGGCGACCGGGGTCAGGAACAACGTCGAGATGGTGGCCAGGCCAAGCCCGCCGACAATGACCCAGCCGAGCGCCACGCGTGCCTCGGCGCCCGCACCGGCGGCCAGCACGAGCGGGACACCGCCAAGTATGGTGCAGATCATCGTCATCATCACCGGCCGCAGACGGATGGTGGAAGCCTGCTCGATCGCTTCGCGCACCCCCCAGCCCCGATCTCGCAGCTGGTTGGCGAATTCGACGATCAGGATGCCGTTCTTGGCCATGACGCCGACCAGAAGCACCAGGCCGATCTGGCTGTAGGCGTTGAGGCTGGTGCCCGAAAGCAGCAGCGCGAAAATGGCGCAGGCGAGGCCGAGCGGCACCGTCGCCATGATGATGACGGCGCTGACGAAACTCTCGAACTGGGCGGCCAGCACCAGGAGGATGATGACCAGGGCAAAGCCGAAGATGGTGACCATCGCGCTGTTGGTTTCACCCAAAGTCGCTGCCTCGGCCAGGGGCAGGATTCGGCTTCCAGGCGGCAGGAGCGGCGTGGCGATCTGCTCGGCGCGTGTCAGCGCATCGCCAAGCGCGAAATTGCCCGAGAGGTTCGAGGTGATCGCCACCGAAGGCTGCTGCTGTTCGCGCGACAGCGACGGTGGTACGGCGCGCTCGGTCAGCGTGGCGATGGTCGACATCGGCACGAAGCGGCCATCCGCCGTCTTGAGGAAGACATTTTCCAGATCGGTCGGGTCGTTGATCGGGTTGGTGGTCGAGACCAGCTTCACGCCGTAGCTGCGGTCGGCGATGTAGACATCGACGACGTCATTGCCGTCGAGCATGGCTTGCATGGTGTTGGCGAGCCCGGTGATGTCGATGCCGAGATCGGACGCGCGCTCACGGTCTATCGCTACGGCCAGTTGCGGCTGCGTCGGGTCGATCGACAGGCGCGGCGTCTGAAAGCGCTGATCCTTCTGCATTTCGGCGATGATCTTGACCGCCGCATCGCCAAGCGCCTTGCGGTCGTTGCCAACCAGAGCGAATTGCAGGCCGTTGCCGGCGCCGCGGATGCCGAGACTGTTGGGTTGGACCGGGAAGATCCGCACGCTGGGCACCTGCCTGGTCAATCGACTGATCTCGGCCATGATCTCCTGCTGGCCGCGGCTGCGCTCGTCCCACGGCGCCAGCGTCATCACCATGAAGCCAGAATTGTAGGAGCCGTTCTGGCCGGCGTTTTCGAAGGTCGAGCGAATCTCGCCGGAATCGCGCATCGGCTGGATCAGCCGCTCGATCTTCTGCATCTGCTGTGTCGTATAGTCGAGGCTGACGCCTTGCGGGGCGTTGATGCGCAACAGCACCGCGGCGCGGTCCTCGGTCGGCGTCAGTTCCTGGCGGATGGTGCCGAACAGCGCGAAGGCGACGCCGGCAAACAGCACCGCTACCAGAATCACGATCCAGGGCGCGTCGAGGCAAGCGTGCAGCGCGCGCTTGTAGCCGGCATTCAGGACGCCGCCGATGCGAGCGCCAATGCCCTGGCCGGCCTCTCGGTGAAGCGGCGGGCTGGTCAGCATGCGCGAGGCAAGCATCGGGCAAAGCGTCAGCGCGACCACGCAGGACAGAAGCACCGACATCGCAAGCACGAAGCCGAATTCGCGGAACAGGCCGCCGGTCTGGCCGGGCAGGAACGAGATCGGTACGAAGACGGCGACAAGCGTCAGTGTCGTGGCGACGACGGCGAAGAACACTTCCTGCGCGCCGAGCACGGCCGCCGCACGCGGCCCCATGCCTTCGTTGCGCCGTCGCACGATGTTTTCCAAGACGACGATGGCGTCGTCGACGACAAGGCCGGTGGCCAGCACCAAAGCGAGCAGCGTCAGGATGTTGACGGAGAAGCCGGCCAGATAGATGGCGGCGATGGTGCCGATCATGGCGACCGGCATCGACAGGCCGGGGATGAGCGTGGCGCGCCAGTCGAGCAGGAAGATGTAGATGACGATCAGCACCATGGTAACCGACAGACCAAGCGCGATCTCGACCTCGTGCACCGCACCCTTGACGAAGACAGCGTCGTCGCTGGTGATCTTGATCGACATGCCCTTGGGCAAGTTCTCCTGCAGCTTGGCGACGGCGGCCTGCACGCCCGTCGAAATGTCCAGCGTGTTCGATTCCGCCTGGCGGATAATGCCTAGGCCGATTCCGGTCTTACCGTCCGAACGCAGCGTCGTCTGGCCTACATCGGGGCCGAGCGTGACGGTCGCGACATCGCGGATGCGCGTTGTGCCGCCGATGATGATGTTTTCGAATTCCTCGGGCGTCGTCACGTCGGCCGTGGTGCGCACGATCAGGTCCTGGTTGGTCGTTGTGATCGACCCGGCCGGGGAATCGAAGGCGACGGAGGCAAGCGCCGTCCGAAGGTCGGCGACGGTGAAGCCGAGGCTGGCGAGCTTGTTCTGGTCGACGTCGATGCGAAAGATCTTGTCGCGGTCGCCATAGACCTGGACGTCGGCGACGCCGGGTACGGCTGCCAGTTCGTCCTCGATCTGGTCCTGGACCACCACCGTCATGTCCTGGATCGACATGGTGTCCGAAGTCACCGCCAGCCGCATCACAGCGTCGGAATTGGCATCGGCCTTGACGATGCGCGGCGGATCGGCGGTATCGGGCATCTGGTTGGCGACCCGGCCGACGGCATCACGCACATCCGAGGCGGCGACGTTCAGATCGACACCGTCGTTGAACTCGATGGTGACGCGGCTCGAGCCGAATGAGGAGGAAGACGAGATCGATTTGACGCCAGAGACGCGGGCGACGGCGCCCTCGATCGTGTCGGTCAGTTCGCGGTCAACGGTTTCGGCGGCCGCGCCTTCGAAGGTCGTGGAGACCGTGACAACAGCGCGGTCGACGTCGGGCAGTTCGCGGATCTCGACACCGTAGAAGGCAGCGAGGCCGGCAACGGCTATAAGGGTGTTCAGCACGAACGCCATGACCGGCCTGCGGATGAACAGTGCGGTGAAGCCGGTATCGCTGGCGGCGTTGACGGAGCCGGTCATGAGCCTTCCGCGGCCTTGGTGGCGCGCTGCTCCTGGTCCGCGATGCGAACCTCGCCGCCTTCGCTGACACTTTGGGTGCCTTCGGTGACCACCATGTCGCCGCTGTCGATCTCAGCGTCGATCAATACGGTCTCGGTGTTGCGCTGGATGATGCGCACCGGCACGCGCCTGGCCTTGCCGTCCTCGACCTGCCAGACATAGGCGCCGTCCGAACCCCACAGGATCGCCAGAGGGCTGACGGCCGGATAGGTCTCGCCGGGGAATTTCATGGTGATGGAGAACGACATGCCGGCGCGCAGCGAATTGGCCGGATTGGCGATGGTGGCCTTTACCAGAAGTGTGCGGCTCTTTTCGTCGATGTGATTGTCGATCGCTGAAACCGTGCCGGTGTAGGCGTTGCTCGGATTGGCGATCGGCGTCGCCGTCAATTGCGCGCCGACGTTGACGGCGGCGGCGAAGCGCTCGGGCACCTGGAAATCGACCAGGATAGAGGACCGGTCGTCAAGCGTGGCGATCGCCGACTGGTTGGTGACGTAATTGCCGGCCGAGATCGGCAGGATGCCGACCGTGCCGGTGATCGGCGCCAGTATCGAGCGGCGCTGCAGTGCAAGCTCGGCATCCTGAAGCGCCAGCTTGGCGCCGGCCAGAACCACTTCGGCATCGGCGACCGCGACCGGTGTCGCCGCGTTTGAGGCGCGCAGCGACTTGACGCGGTCGAGCTTGGACTGAGCATCCTGCAAGGCGAGCTTGGCGCGGTCCTGTGCGATGATCTCCGTCTCGGAATCGAGCGTTGCGATGATCTGTCCCTTGTCGACATGAGTGCCGGATTCGGCCAGCAACTCGGCAAGGCGGCCGGAACTGTAGGGATTGACGGTCACCGAGGCGTTGGCACGGCCGGTGCCGATCGCCTGCAGGCGGTCGTTTATGGTGGCCGTACCGGCAGGCAAGGCGACGACGTTGACCTGCCGGACTCCATTGCGATTGCCAGCCTGTTTCGCGCCGTCCGCACCGTTTCTGGCGGGAGGCGTTGCCGCGTAGGCCCAATCCATCCCCCAGCGCGCCAGCAGTTCCGGCGCGCCTGGATAGAAGCGTGCCCAGGCGGCCGCGGCGGCGAGCACGATCACAAGCGCAACGGCAATTTGCTTCCAGGTCCGCATCGACACTCCGGTTTCACGAATTGTCAGCCCTTCCCGAAGGAACGGCACAGCGACGATGCGGGCGGGAGGCAAAATTCGGCCACGCCACCCCCCAATATCAGCGGTTTATGGCAATTATCACGCAATCGTGCACATTAAATCTCGGTAACGTGAGACCGAGACGGCCGCGAAGCCGATGCAATTATCCGGTGGATTCGACCTATCGCAGGCCTTCCATCTCGCGGATGCGCCGGGCCCCGTCGGCCTCGAGTTGCCTGGTGACGGCGCCGATCAGCGTTTCGGCGACGACGAAAAGTGCCGCCGAGGAATCCCAGGCGGAAGGCACGGCGGTTCGTCCGGCGATGACATGGCGAGCAAAGCGGGCGATCGGCGACAGCCACTGGTCGGTGAACAGTACGATCTGAACGCCGCGCTGATGCGCCTTTTCGGCGAAGCGGACGAGGCTGTCCTGGTAGCGCCTGATGTCGAAGATCACCAGCACGTCGCGCTTGCCCATGTCGATCAGCCGGTCGCGCCACATGCTCTCCTGGCCGGCGAGGTGAAAGACATCGGGCTGGATGACGGCGAGGTGGGCGGCCATGTAGCGCGCCAGCGGGTCGGTGAAGCGGCCGCCGATCAGAAATGTCTTGCCACGCCGCTCGGCCAGCCTGGCGGCAATGTCGGCAAGCTGCTTGTCGGACAGATGCCTGAAGGTCTCGCGCATATTGTCGAGCGTCGCTTCCAGCATGGGCGACACCATGCCGCCACTAGGCGTGGGCGGGTTGAGCGTTCGTATCGCCGGCGATTGCAATTGCGCCGCCAGTTCATCCTGGAGGCTCGACTGGAACTCGGGATAATTCTGGAAACCCAGCCGGGCGACGAAACGCAGGATCGTCGGCGAGGATACGCCGGCCGCGGATGAGAATTCGGCGACCGTCTTCAGTCCGATCATCGGATAGCTCGCGATCAGCGTCTGCGCTGCGCGCCGTTCGCTGGCGGGCATCGCGCCGATACGGTCGGCAATCAATTCGGCAATGTTGGAAATCATCTTTTCCCCACCCTTGGCCGGCCGACGGTCTTTTCCCCAGATCGCATTTGACAAAGCCAAACAAACTGTATGAAATCATCCACCGGGACGCAATGAAACAAAATACGTAACATACGATACAGCGCTCCCAGGGGACGGCAGGACTATGGAGACAGCGCGGCCCGCCAGCCTTGCATCGTCTGATACCGTGGGGGTGACGAACCCTGGCGGATCGAGCCCTTTCGTACTGACCTGCGACCACGCTTCCAATTTCATGCCGGCTGAATTCGGCACGCTCGGGCTCGCCACCGAGGACCTGTCGCGTCACATCGCCTGGGATCCCGGTGCGTTGCCGGTTGCGCTGCGGATGGCGCAGGCGCTCGATGCCACGCTGATCGAAACCCGCATTTCGCGATTGGTGATCGATTGCAACCGGCCGCTCGACGCGCCTGACCTGGTGCCGCCGGTCAGCGAAACCACTGCCATACCGGGTAATACCGGCCTGTCCGAAAAACAGCGCGCGGCGCGGGTCGCCCTGTCATGGCAGCCATTTCACAGCACCATCGAGCGCATTGCCGAAGACAGGCTGGCGCGCGGGCAGGAGACCCGCCTGGTTTCCGTCCATTCCTTCACGCCGGTCTACAAGGGCCGCAACCGGCCCTGGCATATCGGCATCATCCATGACGAAGATCGCCGGCTGGCGGCACCGCTGATAGCGGCGTTACAGCGGCTTGCCGGCATCACCGTCGGCGTCAACGAACCCTATTCGCCTGCCGATCGCGTCTATTTCACGCTGGAACGGCATGCGCGCTCGCGTGGGCTGCCCTGTGCAATGATCGAAATCCGCAACGATGAGATATCCGGCGAAACCGGGCAGCGGAAATGGGCGGATCTGCTCACCGGCATTTTTTCGGATCTGGAACCAGAGGAGGCCACGCGGCCCAGATCGCATTCAGTCAGAAAGTCAGTCCAATCGGCCAGCTGAGAAACAAACAGGGGACTTCCAATGGCAGCACCGGGTTATACAGACGTTGACAAGGCGGAGGACGTAAAGGCCCTCCACAGCATGGGCTACGCCCAGGAACTGGAGCGGCGTCTCAGCCGCTTTTCAAACTTCGCCGTTTCCTTCTCCATCATCTGCATCCTGTCGGGCGGCATCAATTCGCTGGCCCAAGCGACGTCGGGCGCCGGCGGCATCGGCATCGGTATCGGTTGGCTGGTCGGCTGCTTCATTTCGTTGACCTTCGCGGTCGCCATGTCGCAGATCAGCTCGGCCTATCCGACCGCAGGCGGCCTCTATCACTGGGGCTCGATCCTCGGCAATCGCGGCACCGGCTGGGTGACGGCGTGGCTCAACCTGCTCGGCCTGATCACCGTGCTCGGCGCCATCAATGTCGGCACCTGGACGTTCTTCGTCGGCGCCTTCGGACCGGCGCTGGGCATCGAGGGCACGCTGACCAACCAGATGATCTTCCTGGTCGTCATCACCGGCGCCCAGGCGTTGATCAACCATCTCGGCATCAAGCTGACGGCCAAGCTGACGGACTTCTCCGGCTATTTGATCTTCTTCGGCTCGATCCTGATCGCGGTCGTCTGTCTGTTCTCCGCCGAGACGTGGGATTTCAGCCGCCTGTTCACCTTCCACAACTATTCGGGTGACGCCGGCGCCGGCGTCTGGCCGTCGGTCTCGAATGCGTGGGTGTTCGCACTAGGCCTCTTGCTGCCGATCTACACGATCACCGGCTATGACGCTTCGGCCCATACTTCCGAGGAAACCATCAAGGCGGCTTCCTCGGTGCCGCGCGCCATGGTCATGTCGGTGATCTGGTCGGCCGTCTTCGGCTATCTGTTCCTGGCCGCTTTCGTGCTGATGATCCCCAACATGGACGACGCCGCCAAGCAGGGCTGGAACGTGTTCTTCTGGGCCTTCGACCAGCGCGTCAGTCCCGGCCTCAAGGAGTTCGTCTATCTCGTCGTGTTCATCGCGCAGCTTCTGTGCGGTCTCGCCACCGTCACGTCGGCGTCGCGCATGATCTTCGCCTTCTCGCGTGACGGCGGCCTGCCGGGCTCGGCGGCACTCGCCAAGGTCAGCCCGACCTATCGCACGCCGGTGGCGGCGATCTGGACGGCGTCGGTCCTGTCGGTGCTGTTCGTCTGGGGGTCGACGCTGGTTTCGGTCGCCGGCACCTCGGCCTACACCATCGTCGTGTCGTGCACCGTCATCTTCCTGTTCCTGTCCTTCACCGTGCCGATCGTGCTCGGCATGCTGGCCTGGGGCACGCCGAAGTGGGACAAGATGGGTCCATGGAACATGGGGCGCGGCGTGTTCATGCTGTTTGCCGTCCTGTCGATCGTGTCGATGATCCTGATCTTCATCATCGGCATCCAGCCGCCGAACGACTGGGCGCTCTACATCACCGTCGGCTTCTTCATCCTGACGGCGATCGTCTGGTTCGCCTTCGAGCGCAACCGCTTCCAGGGTCCGCCACTCGGCGACATCATCGCCGCGCGCCAGGCGGCGATCAAGGCAGCCGAACAGGCGGTCGGCGAAACCGGCCACTGACTTCGAGCATCACCAACCATGGCCGGCATCGCGCCGGCCATGGTTTTGTTCCTCCCTTTCAACGACCAAGCACTGGAGTGCCAAAGGAAATGGCCGGAAATTTCTCGTTCGATCAGTTGAAGAAAGCGGTCTCAAGCGGCGAGATCGACACGGTGCTGGCATGCATTGTCGACATGCAGGGCCGATTGGCGGGAAAGCGGTTCCTGGCGCAATACTTCGTCGATTCCGCGCATGACGAGACGCATGGCTGCAACTACCTGCTGGCGGCCGACATCGATATGGAGCCGGTGCCGGGCTACAAGGCGGCAAGCTGGTCGAAGGGCTATGGCGACTTCGTCATGAAGCCGGACCTGGCGACGCTGCGGCGCATTCCCTGGCTGGAAAAGACGGCGCTCGTCATTTGCGACGTGCTTGACCACCACACCCACGACGACCTGCCGCATTCGCCGCGCGCCATCCTGAAGAAGCAGGTCAAGCGGCTGAGCGAGCGGGGCTATATCGGCTATTTCGCTTCCGAGCTCGAATTCTACCTGTTCAACGAGACCTACGATTCCGCCCGCAAGAAGCATTGGCAGGGGCTCGATACAGCCTCGCCCTATATCGGCGACTACCAGATCGGCATCACCACCAAGGAAGAAGGCGTCATGCGCCGGCTTCGCAACGAAATGGAAGCCGCCGGCATTCCGATCGAGAACTCCAAAGGGGAGTGGGGTCCGGGCCAGGAAGAGATCAATGTGCGCTACGCAGAAGCGCTCGACATGGCCGACCGCCACGTCATCCTGAAAAACGGCGCAAAGGAGATTGCCGAGTCCGAAGGCAAGGCGATTTCCTTCATGTCCAAGTATAATTACGGTCTCGCCGGCAATTCCAGCCACATCCATAATTCGCTGTGGAGCGCGGACGGCAAGACGCCCCTGTTCTTCGACAGACAAGCCGACTGGACCTTGTCGACCCTTGGCCAGCAATGGGCGGCCGGGCAGTTGAAATACGCCAAGGAATTCACCTGGTTCCTGGCGCCCTACGTCAATTCCTACAAGCGCTTCCAAGCCGGCACTTTCGCGCCGACCAAGATCATGTGGAGCGAAGACAACCGCACCGCCGGCTTCCGCCTGTGCGGCGAGGGCACCAAGGGCATCCGCATGGAATGCCGCATCGGCGGCGCCGACCTCAACCCTTATCTCGCCTTCGCGGCGCTGATCGCGGCCGGCCTCGCCGGTATCGACGAGAAGCTGGAATTGCAGAAGCCTTTCGTCGGCGACGCTTACCAGGCTTCTCGTTTGCCGGAGATTCCAAAGACGCTGCGCGATGCGACCGAGACGCTGGCGAAGTCGAAGATGCTGAAACAGGCGCTCGGCGAGGATGTGCTCGAACATTATGTGCACACCGCGAAGTGGGAGCAGTTCGAATACGATCGGCGTATCACGGATTGGGAACTGCACAGGGGTTTCGAGCGGTACTAGGCTGACGCCGCCCCTCACCCTTACCCTCTCCCGTGAAGAAAGGTGTGAGGAGCAGCGTCAAGCCATGTGATTTCGATTGTACAGAAGTGCGAGGACTTAAACGATGACCGAAACGGTCAAACTAAAATCCCCTATCGACGGCTCGATCTATGCCGAGCGGCCGGTCGCTACCGACCAGGCGATCAACGCCGCGGTCGAGCTCGCCAGGGCGGCGCAGGAGAAGTGGGCGCGGACGCCGATCGTCGAGCGCGGCAAGTACATGCTGGCGATGCTGGAAGCACTGGTCGCGATATCAGACGAGATCGTGCCGGAGATCGCCTGGCAGATGGGGCGTCCCGTTCGTTATGGCGGCGAGTTCGGCGGCGTCAAGGAGCGTACCAACCATATGGTCGAGATCGCGGAAGCGGCGCTCAAGTCCGTGCCGGCCTCCAACCCGAAGGACGGCTTCCGGCGCTATGTGAAGAAGGATCCACTTGGGGTGGTCATGGTGATCGCGCCATGGAACTATCCCTATCTGACAGCGGTCAACACCATCGTGCCGGCGCTGATGGCCGGCAACGCCGTCATCCTCAAACATGCCGCGCAAACGTTGCTGGTCGGCGAGCGCTTCCAACAGGCGTTCGACAAGGCTGGCCTGCCAAAGGGCGTGTTCCAGAATGTCGTGCTCAACCATGCACAGACCGAAAAACTGCTGGGTTCCGGCAAGATCGACCATGTCAATTTCACCGGATCGGTCGCTGGCGGCCGTGCTATCGAAAAGGCGGCGGCAGGCACCTTCATGACGCTTGGGCTCGAACTTGGTGGCAAGGATCCGGCCTATGTGCTGCCCGACGCCAAGATGGACCATGCCGTGGCCAATCTGGTCGACGGCGCCTTCTTCAATTCCGGCCAGTGCTGCTGTGGCATCGAACGCGTCTATGTGCACGAGAAGGTCTATGACGAGTTCGTCGAAGGCTTCATCGCCGAGACCAGGAATTATGTCGTCGGCAATCCGCTGGAGCAGGCGACGACGATGGGACCGATGGCGCAGGCGCGCTTTGCCGATCTGATCCGCGAGCAGAAGGCCGAAGCGCTGCGTAAGGGCGCCAAGGCGCACATCGACATGAAGCTGGCTAACGACAAGACCGGCTCGCCCTATCTGGCGCCGGAGGTGCTGACGCAAGTCGACCACCAGATGAGCGTCATGCGTGAGGAAAGCTTTGGCCCGATCGTCGGCATCATGAAGGTGCGCAACGATGAAGAGGCGATCGCTTTGATGAACGACAGCCCCTACGGGCTGACGGCCTCGATCTGGACGCGCGACACCGAGCATGCGGTGGCGATCGGCGACCGCGTCGAGACCGGCACGGTGTTCATGAACCGCTGCGACTATCTTGATCCGGCGCTGGTCTGGACCGGCGTCAAGGACACCGGCAAGGGCGTTGCCCTGTCGGCACTGGGCTATGACAATTTGACCCGGCCGAAATCATTCCATCTGCGTGAAGCCATCTAATTTTCGAAAGACAAAAATGTCCAAGCTCATCTCCAAATGGAACTACCCCACCACTGTTCGTTTCGGCACCGGGCGCATCAAGGAACTGCCGGAGGTGCTCGCGGCCACCGGCATCAAGCGGCCGCTTTTCGTCACCGATCCGGGATTGGCGAAACTGCCGGTCGTCGCCTCGACGCTCAGGATTCTCGACGAGGCCAAGGTGCCCTATGGCGTCTTCTCCGAGGTGAAGCCGAACCCGGTCGAGTCCAACCTCACCGCCGGCATCGCGGTGTTCAAGAAGGGCAAGCATGACGGCGTCATCGCCTTCGGCGGCGGCTCGGCGCTCGACCTCGGCAAGCTGATCGCCTTCCAGGCCGGCCAAGTCAGGCCGGTCTGGGACTTCGAGGATGTCGGCGACTGGTGGACGCGCGCCAACTCCGACGCCATCGCGCCGATCATCGCGGTGCCGACCACCGCCGGCACCGGCTCGGAGGTCGGCCGCGCCGGTGTCATCACCAACGAGGAGACGCATACCAAGAAGGTCATCTTCCATCCGAAGTTGTTGCCCGCGATCGTCATCGCGGATCCGGAGCTGTCGGTCGGCATGCCTTCCTTCATCACCGCCGGCACCGGCATGGACGCGCTTGCCCATTGCCTCGAAGCCTATTGCGCGCCGGGCTATCATCCGATGGCCGACGGCATTGCCGTCGAAGGCATACGCCTAGTGTTCGAGAACCTGCCGAAGGCCTATGCCAATGGCAAGGACCTCGTCGCCCGCGCCCATATGATGAGCGCGGCCGCCATGGGCGCCGCGGCGTTCCAGAAGGGGCTGGGTGCGATCCACTCGCTGTCGCATCCGATCGGCGCGCTCTACGACACCCATCATGGCATGACCAATGCCGTGTTCATGCCTTATGTGCTGGCCTTCAATCGCGACTCCATCGAGGAGCGTATTGCCCGGCTCGCCGCCTATTGCGGCATCAAGGGCGGTTTCGACGGCTTCGCCAAGGCCGTTATCAAGCTGCGCAAGGAGTTGAAGGTGCCGCACGCGCTGCCGGGCCTGATCAAGGGGCTCGACATGGACAAGAAGCGCAAAGGGCTGATCGCCGACATGGCGGTGGTCGATCCGACGGCCGGCGGCAACCCGGTCAAGCTGACCAAGAAGGCGGCGCTGACACTGCTCGAAAACGCCATCGCCGGGGCGGTCTGAGGCCGGTTCCGGGGTGCGGAAGTTGATCGGGAAACGAGGGGAAAGGAGAGGGGAAGGGGCGATATAGGGGCGGATTAATGATTAGCCGGAAAATTAAGTGATGGCTAATTGCTACAGTCCGTTAAAAAGAGTTAACTTTTCACGCTGCGAGGCGCCGGTTTCACAAAGCTTTCATCTGGCTGTCACACGAAAACGATACCGCATCGCAGACGTCCAACGGCGTCAGTTCAATGGAGAGAACACATGTTCAAATTCACGGGGAAAATGCTTTCCCTTTCGGCCGCGACCCTGATGGTGTCGTCGGTGATTTCGTCCGCCGCTTCGATGGACGATCTCATCAAGGCCGCCAAGGCCGAAGGCCAGCTCACCACGATCGCCTTGCCGCATGACTGGTGCGGCTACGGCGACGTCATCGCCGGCTTCAAGGCGAAGTATCCGGAAATCACCGTCAACGAACTCAACCCCGACGCCGGCTCCGGCGATGAAGTCGAGGCGATCAAGGCCAACAAGGACAACAAGGGTCCGCAGGCTCCTGATGTCATCGACGTCGGCCTGTCCTTCGGCCCGACCGCCAAGGCCGATGGCCTGTTGATGCCATACAAGGTGTCCACCTGGGACTCGATCCCGGACAGCGCCAAGGATGCCGATGGCGCCTGGTACGGCGACTATTATGGCGTGCTCTCGTTCATGGTGAACAAGGACCTGATCAAGGAGTCGCCGAAGGACTGGGCCGATCTCCTCAAGCCCGAATTCGCCAACGCGGTCGCCGTTGCCGGCGATCCGCGCGCTTCGAACCAGGCCATCCAGGCCGTCTACGCCGCGGGCCTTTCCGGTGGCGCGGCTGCTGGTGAGGCCGCTGGCACCGCTGGCCTCGACTTCTTCAAGAAGCTCAACGCCGCCGGCAATTTCGTGCCGGTCGTCGGCAAGCCGGCAACGCTTGCCCAGGGCCAGACCCCGATCCTGATCAACTGGGATTACAACGCGCTCGCCGGTCGCGACACGCTGAAGGGCAACCCGCCCGTCGACGTCATCGTGCCGAAGACCGGCGTTGTCGCCGGTGTTTATGTGCAGGCGATCAGCGCCTTCGCGCCGCATCCGAATGCAGCCAAGCTGTGGATGGAATATCTCTATTCCGACGAAGGCCAGGTCGGCTGGCTGAAGGGCTATTGCCACCCGATCCGTTTCAACGATCTTGCCAAGAACGGCAAGATCCCCGCGGACGTTCTGGCCAAGCTGCCGCCAGCGGAGTCCTACGCGTCGGCCGCCTTCCCGACGCTCGACGAGCAGGGCAAGGCGAAGGAGACCATCAGCAAGAACTGGGACGCCGTTGTCGGCGCCAACGTCAAGTAACGCTTGAAATCCACCGGGCGGCCGCGAGGCCGCCCGGTTTCCCCTCGAAGACGGTAGCCGGCGCATGACCGATCTTACGCTCTCAAATCAGTCCGTTACCACCAAGCCCGCGCCGCCGAACGAGGCGACCACTTTCCGCTTTCCGATGCAGTGGATTGGCGTGGCGCCTTTCTTCATCTTCGTCCTGATGTTCCTGATCCTGCCGACGATCTATCTCGTCCTGGGCGCTTTCCAGAATGGCGACGGTCAGCTGACGCTGGATAATATCCTGCAGCTGATCAGCGATCCCTCGATCAGCGCTTCCTATTGGGTTTCGATCAAGATCAGTTTCTGGTCGGCCGTCATCGGTGCCTTCGCCGGGCTCGCGATTGCCATCGCCATCGTGCGCGGCGGGCTTCCCAACTGGACCCGCTCGGCGACCCTGACTTTTTCGGGTGTCGCCTCGAATTTCGCCGGCTTGCCGCTGGCCTTCGCCTTCCTGGCTACCCTCGGCCGCGTCGGCATCGTCACAACGCTTCTGCGTGACGTTCTCAATGTGAACATCTACGCGATGGGCTTCAATTTCCTCACGACATCGGGCCTGATCGCGGTCTATCTGTTCTTCCAGATTCCGCTGATGGTGGTCATCATCGTGCCGGCCATCGACGGTTTGAAGAAGGAATGGGGCGAGGCCGCCGCCACGCTCGGGGCCACCCAGTCGCAGTATTGGCGCATGGTGGTCATTCCGGTGATATGGCCGAGCTTCCTTGGCACCGTCATCCTGTTGTTCGCCAATTCCTTCGGCGCCATCGCCACGGCTTACGCGTTTGCCGGCCCGGCACTCAACATCGTTCCCATCAAGCTCTATTCGCAGATCAATGGCGACGTGCTGCACAACCCGCAGCTCGGCTATGCCATCGCCTTCGGCATGATCGTCATCACGGGCTTGGCCAACGTCTTCTACATCTGGTTCCGGACCCGGTCCGAAAGGTGGCTCAAATGAAGTCGGGCAAATTCTGGGCCTGGGTCGTCTTCATTGTCGGCGCGGCCTATTTCTTCATTCCGCTGATGGCGACTGTCGAGTTCTCGTTGCGCATGCGCCGCGGCGTCCATTCCTTCGACGCCTACCAGATCGTGCTGGGCGACGCTCGCTTCCAGTCGACCTTCCTGTATTCGGTGGTAGCGGCCGTCTTCACCATCATTCTCGGCGTGCTGATCGTGGTGCCGGCGGCCTACTGGATCCGGCTGCGCCTGCCGCGGCTCAGGCCGATCGTCGAATTCATCACGCTGTTGCCGCTGGTCATTCCAGCCATCGTCATCGTCTTCGGCTATATCCGGATGTACGGCTCGAATTCCCCGCTGCCGTTCCTGGGCAGCAATATGGGAGCGAATGCCCTCCTGGTGATCGGCTATGCGACGCTGGCTCTGCCTTACATGTATCGCGCCGTCGATACCGGGCTGCGCACCATCGATGTGCGGACATTGACCGAAGCAGCGCAGATCCTGGGGGCCGGCTGGGGCACGATCATTGGCCGGGTGATCCTGCCCAATGTCCTGATCGCCGTGCTGTCGGGCGCCTTCCTGACCTTTGCCATCGTCATCGGCGAGTTCACCATGGCGAGCCTCCTCAACCGTCCGGCCTTCGGCCCTTATCTGCAAAACGTCGGCGCCAACCGCGCCTATGAACCGGCAGCCCTTGCCATCATCGCCTTCGCCATTACCTGGGGCTGCATGTCGCTCATCCAGATCCTGTCCCGCTTCGCGCCGAAATCGGCGAACCGCCCGAACTGACCTGAGAGAAAAAGCCATGGCCGAGCCATTCCTGTCGATCCAGCATGTGCGAAAGTCCTACGGGTCCAACACCGTGGTGCAGGATTTCAGCCTCGACGTCGAGCCGGGCGAGTTCGTCTCGTTCCTGGGGCCATCCGGCTGCGGTAAGACGACGGTGCTGCGCATGGTCGCCGGCTTCGAGGAACCATCGGCCGGCAAGATCGTGGTCGCCGGCAAGGACATCACGCGGCTGAAGCCTAACCAGCGCAATGTCGGCATGGTGTTCCAGGCCTACGCGCTGTTCCCGAACCTGACCGTGGCGCAGAACATCGCTTTCGGACTGAAGGTTGCCGGCATGAACAAGGCCGATGCCGACAGGCGCGTCGCCGAGATGCTCGACATGATCAGGCTGCCGCAGATGGCGGACCGCTATCCCTACCAGCTCTCCGGCGGCCAGCAGCAGCGCATCGCACTGGCGCGCGCGATCGCGCCGAAGCCGAAGCTCCTGCTGCTCGACGAGCCGCTGTCGGCGCTGGACGCCAAGGTGCGCGTGTCCCTGCGCGAAGAAATCCGCTCGATCCAGAAGAAGCTCGGCATCACCACAATCTTCGTCACCCATGACCAGGAAGAGGCGCTGTCGATCTCCGACCGCATCGCTGTGATGTATGGCGGCAAGGCCGAGCAGGTCGCGACGCCGTTCGAGATCTACAACCGGCCGGCGACCAAGTTCGTCGCCAATTTCGTCGGCACGCTGAACGTGCTCGAAGGCAAGGTCACCGACGCCGCCTCCGGCAAGGTGCAAGTCAACACGCAGGAAGTCTCGCTCAAAGGCAAGCTCAACGGCTCGAAGTCCGGCGACACGCTGTCTCTGGCGCTGCGGCCCGAGGCGATTTCGCTCGGCCGCCAGCCCGGCCGCGACTCCAGCCTGGCCGGAGAGATTTCCGAAGTGCACTTCCTCGGCTCGGTTATCCGGGTCCGTGTCGGCATCGGCGGCAACACGGTGTCGCTCGACACGTTCAACAACTCCGCCACCCCGCCGCCCGCGGTCGGAGAGAAGGCCGAGATTTCGTTCTCATCGAGCGATATGCTGGTGCTGCACTAGGTAGAGTCCGCTGTCGGAAGGCGCTCCCAAACGTGCGCGCCCCAGCCATCGGGATTTCTCATGCTGTCGGCAGCAACACGGCCCGCGCCAGAGGTGTCCCTGTTGTTTCACGACCATGACTTTGGCACTGCCAATCGCCTCGTTCGGCGGCTACGATAGAGCATGGCTCTTTTCGAACTGACGCTTATCCTCCTGTTGATTGCAGTCGCGCTGACGGCGCTGTCGCGGCGGCTGCAAGTTCCCTATCCGTCGTTGCTGGCGCTGGCGGGCGCGGGCATCGCCTTCCTGCCCGGCATGCCCACCATCGAAATCGACCCGGAACTGGCGCTGGCCTTGTTCATCGCCCCCGTGCTGCTCGACGCCGCCTATGACACCTCGTTGCGCGACCTCAATCGCAACCGGCTGCCGCTCGCGCTGTTGGCCTTGGGGGCGGTCGTTTTCACCACCGCAGCGGTTGCGCTGCTCGGCTGGAAGATGGCAGGCCTGCCGATTGCAGCAGCTGTCGCCCTTGGCGCCATCGTAGCGCCGCCCGATGCCGTCGCGGCGTCGGCCGTGCTCGGACAGTTCAAGGTGCCGCATCGCATCACCACCATCCTGCAAGGCGAGAGCCTGCTCAACGATGCAACCGCGCTGCTGATCTACCGTATCGCTGTCGCCGCCGCACTCGGTCCGTTCCTGCTGAGCAGCGCCGCGCCCATGGTCGCCTTGTCGACCGTTGGAAGCCTGGTGGCCGGCTATGTACTCGGCCGGCTGTCGCTCGCCACGCTGAGCCGCATCGAGGACGCCGCCAGCGGCACCGTTGTGCAGTTCGCCGGCACGTTCGGTGTCTGGATTCTGGCGGACAGGTTGGGTCTCTCGGCGATCATCACAATCGTCGTCTACGCCATGACCATCGCGCAGACCGCGCCGCGCCGAATGTCAGCGAGAAAGCGTGTCAGTTCCTATTCGGTCTGGGAGACGGCGGTGTTCGTGCTCAACGTGCTGGCCTTCGTGCTGATGGGTCTGCAGGCGCGGTCGATCGTCGGACGGCTCGCCGGTACGGGAGAGCTCGACGCGTTCATCTTTGCCGCGGCAGTGCTGGCGGTCGTCATCGTTTCGCGCCTGATCTGGGTGCTGGGCTGCGGTGCAATCATCAGGTGGTTTGCCCGCTTTGGCGGCGCCGAGCACCAGCCGGATACGCCGTCCTTTCGCGGCGGCGTGCTCATCGGCTGGTGCGGCATGCGCGGACTGGTAACGCTTGCGGCGGCATTCGCCTTGCCGGTCGAATTTCCTGCTCGCGATCCGATCGTGCTCGCCGCCTTCACGGTCGTGCTCGGCACCCTGGTGCTGCAAGGAATGAGCCTGAAGCCGCTGCTGCGCATCCTGAAACTGGATCCCGACGAAACGGTCGACCGGGAGGTCGCGAAGGCGCGCGTCGTGGTGATGCAGGCTGCTCTCGATGTATTGAGCGGCAAGACCTCGAGCGCCGCAGCCGCTGTGCGCGAGCAATATGCCGCCCAGCGCAAGGTCGCCAAAAATCCCGAGGACGCCCAGGCCGCGACCGAATATGACAGGCTGCGTCTCTATGCCATCAAAAGCCAGCGCGATGCCCTGGAGGAACTGCGCCGCGACGGCACCATCGGCGACGAAGCCTATCACCGTCTGGAGGAAGAGATCGACTGGACGGAGCTTGCGGCATCGCCGGCAGGGCGCTTCCAGCCGCTGACCACCGACTAGCAGATACCGCGTCTCGACCGCTGCTCTGCTGGCCCAAGCCCCATCCGTCCTCCTGCACATTGCAAGCGATCAGCCGAACCGCTACTGCCAACATCGAAAAGTGAGCCGGATAAGCAATGAAGCTGGTCAGCTACAACATCCAGTACGGATTCGGCAGCGACGGACGCTACGATCTTTCGCGTGCGGCACGCCTTGTCGCCGGCGCCGACATCATCGCCTTGCAGGAGGTCGAGCGGCACTGGCAGCGCAGCGATTTCGATGACCAGCCGGAGCTGCTCTCCCAATTGCTGCCTGGCTATCACTGGGTCTACGGCCCAGCCTTCGACATGGATGCCAGCGAGCTGCGTGACGGCCGCCTGGTCAGTCGCCGCCGGCAGTTCGGCACCATGGTCATGTCGAAGCTGCCGATCGTCTGGTCGCGACTGCACGCGCTGCCGATGCGCCGCACACTGCGGCCGCTCAACACCCGCAACGCCGCGCTCGAATGCATGATCCGCACGCCGGCGGGGCCGGTCAGGGTGCTGTCGCTGCATCTCGCGCACATCGCGGCGGAAGAGCGGCTGGAGCAGATTGATTATCTCATGACCGAGCACCGCCGGGCACCATCGGAAGGCGGACCGTGGAGCGGCGCGGACGACGAACCTTCGCGTAACTGGACACATGGGGAAGTCGAGCCGGAAAATCCGCTGGCGACGATCTGGATGGGCGATTTCAACATGGAATCCGGCAGCGCCGAATATCGCCGAATTGTCGGCGGTACGCCCTATCATCGGGGTGCTGCCTATCTCGACGGCTTCGTCGATGCCGCTTCCGTCGCCAGCGAGCCGGTGGCGGATTTCCATACGCATGAGAAGATCATCGACGGCAGGCTGGCAAAGCGCCGGCTTGACCATTGCTTCGTCGGCGGCATGCTGGCCGGGCGTGTGCGTTCGGTTGGATCAGACATCGGCGAGGTGGCTTCCGACCACTTCCCGGTCCGGGTCGACATCGATCTCGAGACGCCCTTCGGCTGGGGAGGTCGATGAGCTCCCTATGACGCTTTTCGTCTTCTTCGCGGTGCTTGCCGCGGCCGCCATGCACGCGATCTGGAACGCCCTGGTCAAGGTGCATCTCGACCGCTTCCTGTCGATCACGCTGATGACGCTCGGCATGGGCACTGCTGCCCTCGTCGTGCTGCCCTTCGTCGAGGTGCCGAAGGCGGAGGTCTGGCCCTACATCATCGCTTCGGTGATCTTCCACATGGGCTATCGCACCTTCCTGATCGGAGCCTACCAAGCCGGCGATTTCGCCCAGACCTACCCGCTGGCGCGTGGCACGGCACCCCTGCTGGCCGCGATTGGCGGCATGTTCGTCGTCGCCGAAGTGCCGGCGCCGCTTGCCATCCTTGGCATCCTGCTTTTGTCGGCCGGCACGCTGGTGATGTCGTTTCGCGGTGGCGCGCATCTGGAGAAGCTGAACCTGCGCGCCGTCGGCTATGCGCTGGGCACGTCGATCTTCATCGCCAGCTACACGCTGTCCGACGGCAGCGGCGCGCGGCTGGCGGCAACGGCGCAGAGCTATGCCGCCTGGCTGTTCATCTGCGATGCATTTGGGGCGCTGGTGCTGTGCCTCGTTTTCCGAGGGCCCAAGGCGCTTCCCGTTCTGGCGCGCGACTGGAAGACGGGACTGTTCACCGGTGTGCTTTCCGGCGCCGCCTACTGGATCGTCATGTGGGCGATGACCAAGGCGCCGATCGCCTCGGTGGCGTCGCTGCGCGAGACTTCGATCCTGTTTGCCATGATGATCTCGGTCTACGCCCTCGGCGAGAAGATGACAGGCTGGCGCGGCGCCGCCGCGCTCAGCATTGTCGCGGGCGTCATCGCGCTGAGGATGGGTTGACCTCTCAGCCGAGCACCGTCATTACCTGGCCGCGCCGCTCCGGACTGAAGCGGATGACGACGATGATGCAGACGGCGACCACGCCGGCAAAAAGCGCCAGCGCATAGCCATAGCTGCCGCCGGGGGCTTCGGCGATCCCGGCCTGATATGGACCGCCATAGGAAGCGGCGAGATTGCCAGCTTGATAGATGAAGCCGGGCAAGGTAGCGCGCACCGCACCGGGAGAAAGCTCGTTGAGGTGCACGGGGATGACACCCCAAGCGCCCTGCACCGCGACCTGCATGATGAAGGCGCCGATGGCCAGCATGAACGGCGTGGAACTGTAGGCCCATAGCGGGATTGCCGGCAGGGCGATGATGCAGGCCAGGGTGATGGCGTTGACACGGCCGATCTTCTCGGACAGCGCGCCGAATGCCAGGCCGCCGACGATGGCGCCGATGTTGGCAACGATGGTGATCCAGCTCACCGTATGCGGATCAAAGCCATGTTGCTTCTTCAAAAAAGTCGGGTAGAGATCCTGTGTGCCATGGCTGAAGAAGTTGAAGAACATCATCAGCACGACAGCATAGAGCGCGACGCCCCAGTGCTTCTGTAAGGTCTCCAGCATTCCCGGTCGAGCGGTTTTCTGTGCCTCGACGAAGGCAGGAGATTCCGGCACATGCGAGCGGATGAACAGGACGATCAGCGCCGGGACGAAGGAGAGCAGGAACATGGCGCGCCAGCCGATCGTGTAGCCGCCGATCGTCTGTTGGTAGAGCAGGCCGTAGACCACCGCCGCCAGCAGGTAGCCGGCCGGATAACCGCATTGCAGGATGCCCGAGACAATGCCGCGGGCGCTCGGCGGGACGGATTCCATGGCAAGCGAGCTGCCAAGGCCCCATTCGCCGCCCATGGCGATGCCGAACAAGGCCCGCAGCGCCAGGAAGATGCCGAGATTGGGTGAGAAGGCGGCGAGCGCGCCGATCACCGAATAGCTGACGATGTTGAGCATGAGAATGGGCTTGCGCCCGTATTTGTCGGCTAGCATGCCAAAGAAGAACGCGCCGATGAAGCGCGTGGCCAAGGTCAGGAACAGTGCCTTTGATACTGCCGGGACATCCGTCTGGAATTCAGTCGCAATATCGGTGAGCAGGAATGTCAGAAGGAAGAAATCAAAAGCATCGAGCGTCCAGCCCAGGAATGAGGCCAGGACGGTTTTCTTCTGCTCGGTAGTGAGGTTCAAGGCGTCCTCCTTTGCATCCCCCAAAGGAACGATATGTCGCCCTGTCGGCAAAAGAGAACAGAGATCAGCCGGCTTTCGGAAGGCCGGCGGTCACTTTTTCGTAAGATCGAGATCGAAGACCATCAATCCCTCCGTGCCGCCTTCGAGGGCCGCGACCAGCCGGGCGCCGGCACGCTGATGCGCCTCATGCACGAGGTAGCGTCGCGGGCGGCGGCATCACGGAAATCAATGGTGAAGCCATGGCTGAAACCTCGCGCGAAAGGCTCTGGGCTGACATTGGTGCTGAACCGGACGGTGCCCATGCCGTTGATGACGGAGCGAAGCGCCTCGAGATCGGCGTGAATGGCCTTGCGCTCATCGACGCCGATGTCGTTGCGGAACCTGACAAAGACACAGTGCCTGATCATTTTCTGCTCCTATGCCACGCGGTTGCCGGAAAACACCGCCGGTGGCAGCGGCTCGCGGCCGAGGATCAGGTCGGCACCCTTTTCGCCGACCATGATCGTCGGCGCATTGGTGTTGGAGGAAGGCACGCGCGGCATGACAGACGCATCGCAGACGCGCAGCCCCTCGATGCCGCGCAGTCTGAGGTCCGGCGCCACCACCGCCATGTCGTCATTGCCCATGCGGCAGGTGCCGACGGGATGGTGGTCGGTCTTGGACGTGCGGCAGGCATAGTCGATCAGCTCATCGTCGCTGGCGAGCGACGGACCGGGCAGCACCTCGCGCAGCACGTAAGGGGCAAGCGCCTTCTGCCGCATGATCTCGCGCGCCAGCCGCAGGCCCTTGAGCGACATGTCGCGGTCATAGGGATCGGACCAGTAGTTGGGGTCGATCAGCGGATGGTCGGTGGGATCAGCGCTTTTCAGCCGCACCGTGCCGCGCGAGCGCGGGCGCAGGAAGGCCGAGTTCAAGGTGACGCCCGGGTTTTTCAGCTTCTCGACGCCAGCCTCGATGCCGGAGCCAAGACCCAGATGAAACTGGATATCGGGCGAGGCGGCGGTCGGGTCGGCGTACCAGAAGCCGCCGGTCTCGAACAGGCTGGAAGCCACCGGTCCCTTCTTCAGCAGCAGATATTGCAGGCCAGCCCAGGCTGTGCGGTGCAGCTTGGCATAATTGTCGTAGGTATGGTCGCCGGTGCATTCGGCGATGACGAACAGGTCGAGATGGTCCTGCATGTTGGAGCCGACGCCGGGCAGGTCGTGTACCGGCGTGACGCCGACCGATTTCAGGTGGTCGGCCGGGCCGATGCCCGACTGCATCAAAAGCTTAGGCGAACCGATGGCGCCGGACGAGACGATCACCTCGCGGTCGGCGCGCAGGATTTTTGTCTCGCCGCCCGGCCTGTCGACCACCTCGACGCCGATGGCGCGGACGTTCTCGACGACGATGCGGGTGACCAGTACGTCGGTCCGGACGGTGAGGTTCTTGCGAGCGCGGATCGGCCTGAGATAGGCGACCGAGGCGGAGGAGCGCCGGGCATCCTTCTGGGTCAGCTGATAGTAGCCGACGCCTTCTTGGGCAGCGCCGTTGAAATCCGGATTGAAGGGAATGCCCATCGCCTGGCCAGCGCGGAAATAGGCCTCACAGATCGGCAGCGGCGAAATCGGGTTCGACACGCCGAGCGGGCCCTCGTCGCCGTGGAAATCGTTGGCGTAGCGCTGGTTGTTCTCGGCCCGTTTGAAATAGGGCAGCACGTCGCGGTAGCCCCAACCGGCCAGCCCTTCCTCTTTCTCCCAGGCGTCGTAGTCGCGGGCATTGCCGCGCGTGTAGATCTGGGCGTTGATGGAGGAGCCGCCACCAACCACCTTGGCCTGCGTGTACCAGAAGACGCGGTCGTTCATGTTCCTCTGCGGCACCGTCGACCAGCCCCAGGAGGCGATGCCCTTGGTCATCTTGGCGAAGCCCGCAGGCATATGGATATAGGGGTGCCAATCCTTGCCGCCGGCTTCGAGCAGCAGCACGGAATTGGAGTGATCCTCGCTCAGCCGGTTGGCCAGCACGCAGCCGGCCGGGCCGGCGCCCACGATGATATAGTCGGTCATTGTCTCATCCGTTCATAGCCGGGGCACGGAGAGCGCGCCGTCGACATTGATGATCGAGCCGGTCGAAAAGCCCAGTCTCCCGGCAGCGAGCGCGGCCACCATGGCGCCGATGTCGGACGCTTCGCCCCAGCGTTTCGCCGGCACCAGGCCGCTGTCTATCAAAGCGTCATATTTGGCGGTCACGCCCGCCGTCATGTCGGTGCGGATAATGCCCGGCCGCAGCTCGAACACGCCGATGTTTTCCGGGGCGAGCCTGAGCGCCAGATTCTTCACCCACATCGAAAGCCCTGCCTTCGAGATGCAATATTCGGAGCGTTCCGGCGAGGCCATCTCGGCGCTGACCGAGGTGATGGTGATGATCGATTTTGGATGATCGCTGCGCTGGCGGAGCATCGCCCTGGCGACCGCCTGGCTGAGGAATACGGTGCCTCGCAGGTTGACGCCAAGCGCGCGGTCGAAATTGTCGGGTTTGAGGTCGAGCAGATCGCCACGCACGACGGCGCCGATGCCGGCATTGTTGACCAGGCAATCGACGCGGCCGAGGTCGCGCATGGCGGTTTCGACCAAGGCGGCGTGGCTAGAAAGATCGGCGATGTCGCAACTGACATAGGCAAATTTCGCGCCGCGCGCGGTTATGTCAGCGGCGAGCTCGCCTGCGGCTGTTTCGGCAAGGTCGGCCACGAGAATGTCGAAGCCGGCGTCGGCCAGCGCTTCGGCGCAGGCAAGGCCGATGCCGCGCGCGCCGCCGGTGACGATGGCCGCCGGGCGGGTCATGCGGCGAGGTCCGCTTTGCGGATGTGTTCGGCGACACGCAGCGCCTGCGCCGCGATCGACAGCGCAGGGTTCACGGCGGCCGAATTCGGCAGAAAACTGGCGTCGACGACGAACAGGTTCTTATGCTCGAAGGCGCGACAGAACGGATCGAGCGGCGACGTCGCCGGATGATCGCCCATTTTCACCGTGCCGCACTGGTGCGAGGGCGTGCGTTTGTCGAAAGGGCGCGACAGCACCAGGGGATAACCGCAGGCGCGAAAATTCTCGCGCATCACCTTGGTCAGCCCGTCGAGCGACTGCATGTTGGAGCGCCGCCATTGCATGACGATGTCCTTACCGTCGACCATGATGCGGCTTTCGGGGTCGGGCAGGTCCTCGCACATCAGATACCAGTCGACCGCATGGCCGGCCATGAAATCGAGCACGAATTTCGGCACCCGTTTCACATTGGCCTTTAGCATGTTGCCGTCGATCTTGCCGAGAAGCTGGACATTGCCGAGCGGTTTGCCGCCCTTGCCGCCCGTGAGATAGTAGTCGTTCAGCATCAGCGTCTTCTGGTAGACGGCATCGTTCCTGCGGCGCGGATCGATCGCCAGCATGGCGCTCGAATTGTGGTTCATGAAATTGCGACCCACCTGGTCGGAGCGGTTGGCGAGGCCTTTGCCATCGGGAGAAGGCGAGCGCAGCAGGATGACCGCTGAATTGACCGCGCCGGCCGACAGGATGACCAGTTTTGGCGACAGCTTCTTCAGCTCGCCGTTCTGGCGGTAATGAACCGCCGATATGGTTTTGCCGTCCGGAGCAGTCTCGAGATATTCGACATAGGCGCCGGTTTCGAGCTTGATGTTCGGATCGTTCAGTGCCGCCGCCAGCGGTGCGGTCTGGGCGTCCATCTTTCCCTGACCAGTATTGGGGAAGGCGTCCCAGCCAGTCCTGCCCTCCTTCAGCCAGGTGTCGATGTCGACGCCGAGCGGCAGCGAGGCCGGATGCAGGCCCAGCCGCTTGAGCTCGGCGCGGGCACGGGCGATCGGTGCCTCGTCGGGCACAGGCTTATAGGCATAAGGGACCGAGTGGAACGGCTCGGTCGGATCCTCGCCGAGCGTGCCGCGGACGCGGAAAAGCTGCTCTGCCCTGGAATACCAAGGCTCGAATTCATCATAGGAAAACGGCCAGGCCGGCGAGACGCCGCCGAAGTGCTCCATGGCGGAGAAATCCTCTTTGCGGTAGCGGATCAGCACCGCGCCGAAGAATTTCGAATTGCCGCCGACATAGTAGTAATTGCCCGGGTTGAATGCAGCGCCACCGGCCTCGCGCCACATCTCCTTCGGCCGGTAGTGGCCGTCAACGAAGATCGAGCGCGTGTCGCGCGCATGCGGGGTCGCCGGCAAGGGTTCGCCGCGCTCCAGCATCAAGATGGAAGCGCCGCTGCCGGCCAGGCCGGCGGCGATCGTGGCGCCGCCGATGCCGGAGCCGATGATGACGATATCCGGGGTTGTCATTGTCTAGGGGTCTTTGTTCTGATGCATGTCATTGCCCCAAAACCGGACCCACTTTTGGGCGACACGCATTAGCGAATACGGCTCTCGGTCGCTGGATCGAAGAACACCGCCTTGGTCAGGTTGAAGGCGAGCGGCGTGTTGGTACCGGGCTGGATGTTGGCATCGGCGCGTAGCCGCGCAACCACGCCCTTGCCGCCGAGATTGGTGACGGCGAAGGTGTCGGAACCAGCCGGCTCCACCACCTCGATATGGCAATCGGCAGTGGCGATTTGCGAGGCGTTGCGCTCCGCGCCTTCCGGATCGGTGAGCGCCTCCGGACGAACGCCGAAGATGACCGGCTTGCCCTTGAACGCCGACAATCCGGCAGGGGCGTTGGCCATCGGCAAGGTGATCGGCTGGCGTGCCTCGCGATCGAGCACGACGGCGAGGTCGCCGCCATTGCCGTCGATGGTCGCCGGGATCAGGTTCATCGCCGGCGAACCCATGAAGTCGGCGACGAAGACATTGCTGGGGTTGTTGTAGATCTCGGCCGGCGTACCGAATTGCTGCACCTCGCCGTCGCGCATGACGGCGATCTTGGTCGCCAGCGTCATCGCCTCGATCTGGTCGTGGGTGACATAGACGATCGTCGTGCCCGTGGTGGCGTGCAGGCGCTTGATCTCGATGCGCATGTCGACGCGCAGCTTGGCGTCGAGATTGGAAAGCGGCTCGTCGAACAGGAACAGCTTGGGGTCGCGCACCAGCGCCCGGCCCATGGCGACGCGCTGGCGCTGGCCGCCCGACAGCTGGCTCGGCTTGCGGTTCAGCAGATGGCCGATCTGAAGCACCTTCGCCACCTTGTCGATCGCCTTCTGGCGCTCGTCGGCCGGCACGCCGCGCATCTCCATGCCGAAGGAGATGTTCCCGGCGACCGTCATGTTCGGGTAGAGCGCGTAGCTCTGGAACACCATGGCGATGTCGCGCTTGGATGGGTGCAGATCGGTGATGGTGCGGCCGTCGACGCGGATATCGCCAGAGGTGATCGTCTCCAGTCCGGCAATGGTATTGAGCAAAGTGGACTTGCCGCAGCCGGAAGGGCCGACCAGCACCAGGAAGCCGCCCTTTTCCAGCTCGAGATTGATCCCCTTCAGGATCTCGACCTGGCCGAAACGCTTCCTCAGACCATCAATTTCCAGAAAAGCCATTGGGTTATCCTTTGACCGCGCCCGCCATCAGGCCACGCACGAAATAGCGGCCTGCGAGCACGTAGACGAGGAGGGTGGGCAGGGCCGCGATCATCGCGGCCGCCATGTTGACGTTGTATTCGACGACGCCGGTCGAGGTGTTGACGACGTTGTTGAGCGCCACCGTCATCGGCATGGCGTCCCCGGTGCCGGCATAGGCGGAGGCGAACAGGAAGTCGTTCCAGATGTTCGTGAATTGATAGATGACGGTGACGACGAAGATCGGCATCGAGTTCGGCAGCATGATGCGCCGAAAGATCTGGAAGAAGGAGGCGCCGTCGACCTGCGCGGCCTTGACCAGTTCGGTCGGGAACGCCTCATAATAATTGCGGAAGAACAGCGTGGTGAAGCCGATGCCGTAGACGACGTGGACGAACACCAGGTTCACCGTCGGGTTGCCGAGGCCGAAGCTGGTTCCGACCGTGTTCTGCAGCGTCACGCCGAACCGTCCGAGGCTGCCCAGGATCGTCGCCATCGGCAGCAATACCGATTGGAACGGGATGAAGCAGGCAAATAGCATCAGCCCGAACACCAGGGTCGCGCCGCGGAAACGCCATTTGGTCAGCACGTAGCCATTGAGCGCGCCCAACATGGTCGAGATAAGCACGGCCGGAACCACCATCTTGATGGAGTTCCAGAAATAACCCTTGATGCCGGCGCAGGTGAGGCCGACGCAGGTCTCGCCCCAGGCCTTGAACCAGGGGTCGAAGGTCGGCGCCTTTGGCAGCGCCAGCATGTTGCCGTTCTGGATATCGTCCATGGTCTTGAACGAGGTCACCAGCATGACGAATAGCGGCATCAGGTAGAACAGCGCGAACAGCGCGAGAAGCCCGTAGATCACGATGCGGTTGACGATCTTGACGTTCATGCCGCCGCTGGCCTGGCGGACGGGAGGGGTCACGGCGCTCATCGCGACTTCTCCCTAAGTTCCGAATAGAGATAGGGCACGATGATGGCGACGATGGTCATCAGCATGATCACGGCGCTGGCCGAGCCGACGGCCATTTCGTTGCGCTTGAAGGTGTATTCATACATGAAGTTGGACGGCAGCCAGGCCGAGCCGCCGGGGCCGCCGCTGGTCAGTGCCACGACTAGGTCGTAGGATTTGATGGCAAGGTGCGCGAGCACGATGAAGGCCGACAGGAAGATCGGCCGCAACAGCGGAATGACGATGCGGCGATAGAGCTGGAAGGTGGTGGCGCCGTCGATCTGCGCCGCCTTCATGATCTCCCCGTCAATGCCGCGCAGGCCGGCCAGGAACATCGCCATGATGAAGCCGGAGGCCTGCCAGACGCCGGCGATGACCACGGTATAGATGACGAAATCCTTGTTCTTGATCCAGTCGAAATGGAAGCTCGTCCAACCCCATTGATGCAGCGTCTGTTCGAGACCGAGGCCGGGGTCGAGGAACCATTTCCAGGCAACGCCGGTGACGATGAAGGAGAGCGCCATCGGGTAGAGGTAGATGGGACGCAAAACCCCTTCGCCGCGAATCTTCTGGTCGAGCAGGATGGCCAGGAACAGGCCGAGCGCCAGGCAGATCAAAATGTAGAGAAAGCCGAAAATTCCCATGTTGGTGATCGACGTGTACCAACTCGATGGCGGGTCGGTGTCGAAGGTCCAGCCCCACAACCGCTGATAGGCGCGCGCGCCCGTAATGGCATAGGAGGGGAAGGTCTTGGAGTTGGTGAAGGACAGGTAGATCGTCCACAGGATGAAGCCGTAGACGAAGACGATGGTGATGGCGAAGCTCGGCGCCAGCACGATCTTGGGCAAGGCATCCTGCAGGCGCGAGCGCACAGAGGTGCGCGACCGCTCCGGTGTCAGCTTGATCTGGGTTGTCGCTACACTGCTCATGGGGTTCCTCCCGTCGGCGTCCGGCCGATCGGCCTCACGGACCGGAAACCTTCCCCGCCGGAGCGGGGAAGGTGTTTTGTGGCCGGCGCTTACTTGGCGTCGTCGATCGCCTTGACCAGTTCGGTCACGGCCTCGTCCGAGGTCTTGATCTGACCGTGGACAAACTTCGAGACGACGTCCTTATAGGCATTGGCGACAGCCGGAGGCGCGCCATAGCCCTGGGCCAGCGAGCCGAACAGGGTGCCGCCTTCGTTGGCCTTCTTCAGGTCGGCGATACCCTTCTTGCCGCAAGCGTCGAAGTCGGTGTCAGGCACGTCGGTGCGGGCCGGAACCGAACCCTTGACGACGTTGAAGGCCGACTGAAAGCTCTTCGACAAGGTGGCGGTGGCCAGAGCGACCTGGGCGGCCTTGCGGTCGTCCGGAACGTTGAACATGCCGAACATGTCCGAGTTGTAGATCACCGAACCGTCGGTGCCCGGGAAGCGGTAGCAGAGGAAGTCCGTGCCCGGCGTCTTTTTGGCGGCGTGGAACTCGCCCTTGGCCCAGTCGCCCATGACCTGCACCAGCGCATCGCCCTTGATGACCATGGCGGTGGCGAGGTTCCAGTCGCGGCCAGAGAAGTTCGGGTCGACATAGGTGACGAGCTTGGCGAGATTGTCGAACGACTTCTTCATCGTGTCGGACTTGAGCGACGCATCGTCGAGGTCGTTCATTGCCTTCTTGTAGAACTCAGGTCCGCCGGTCGACAGCACGACGGAATCGAACATGGTCGCTTCCTGCCAGTTCTGGCCACCAAGCGCGAGCGGGGTGACCCCGGCCGCCTTGGCCTTGTCGAGCAGGGCGATAAAATCGTCGAAGGTCTTCGGCTCGGTGCCGCCGATCTTGTCCATCACCGCCTTGTTGATCCAAAGCCAGTTGACGGAGTGGACGTTGACCGGAGCGGCAACCCACTTGCCCTCATAGACGGAGAATTTCTGCAGGGCGGCCGGAACCGACTTGTCCCAACCTTCCTTCTTCGCCGTCTCCGTGAGGTCGCCCATGACGCCAGCAGCGGCATAGTCGAGCACAGTGTAGCCGAGCATCTGCGAGGCGGTCGGATAGTTGCCGGCCGCGACCATCGCCTTCAGCGCGGTCATGGCGGCATCGCCGCCGCCGCCGGCCACGGGAACGTCCTTCCAGGCATAGCCTTCCTTGGCCAGATCGCCCTTGAGCACGTTGAGAGCAGCCGCTTCGCCACCCGACGTCCACCAATGCAGCATCTGCACTTCCTTGACGTCCTCGGCATGGGCCGCGAAAGCCAGGCCCGAAGCGAGCGCCGTTCCGATAAGCAGTTTGCGCAACATGTACTTCCTCCCTTGTTGCATTACACGACCGGCGGCAGCCCACCGGGTTCTTCCCAACTCAGCCGACCCACCAACCGGTGCGCTGGCCGCGATGAAACTGGATTGTCTTTTCCTCGGTATAGTCCTCGACAGCGCGCTTGCCGAGTTCGCGGCCCAGGCCCGACTGCTTGTAGCCCCCGAACGGCAGTTCTGGATAACCTTCCATGAACGTGTTCACCCAGACCGTCCCCGAACGCACGCCCCGCGCCACCGACATGCAGGTGTCGATGCTGGCGCTCCACACACCCGCCGACAGACCATAGGGCGTGTTGTTGGCGATACGCAACGCCTTTTCAATCGATTCAAAAGTCAGCACCGAGAGCACCGGCCCGAACACTTCCTCGCGCGCGACAGTCATGTTTTCGGTGACGTTGCGTAAGATCGTCGGATCGAGATATTGGCCGGCATTGGAAGGGAGTTGCGCGCCGCCACTGTAGATGCTGCCGCCCTCACTCGCGGCGGCCGCGACGTAACCCGTTACCTTGGCCAGATGGTCGGACGAAATCATCGCGCCGACCTTGGTTAGGTCGTCGAGCGGATCGCCCACGGTTACCCTGGCGGTCAATGCCTTCACGGCGGCCAGGAAGTCGTCGGCGATCGCCTCATGCACGATCAGCCGGCTGCCGGCATTGCAGCACTCGCCGGCGTTGAAGAAGCCGCCGAATACCGCGGCATCGGCAGCTGCCTCGAGATCGGCATCGGGGAAGACGATCTGACCGTTCTTGCCGCCGAGTTCCATCGAAACCTTCTTCAGGGAATTTGAGGCCGCGGCCATGGTCATCTTGCCGACACGGGTGGAACCGGTGAACGAAACCATCTCGACCAGGGGATGGCTGACCATCGGCGCGCCGACATCGGCGCCGAGACCGGCGAGGATATTGACGACGCCAGCGGGAACGCCGGCTTCCAAGAGGATATTGCCAAGCACGAAGGTCGAGGCAGACGTCATCTCGCTTGGCTTGACCACGGCCGTGCAGCCGGCAGCGAGCGCGAAAGGCAGTTTCTGGCTGACGATGAGGAACGGGAAATTCCACGGCGTGATGATCGAGACGACGCCGATCGGCTCGCGCAGCACGACGCCCAGCATGGCATCGCCGAGATTGGCGTAGCTTTCGCCGTGCAACGTTCGGGCAAGCGAGGCGGCATAGCGCCAGATGTCGACGGCGCCGCCGATCTCGCCGCGCGCTTGGGCGATCGGCTTGCCGGATTCCAGCGCATCGAGCCGGGCGATGTCTTCCAGCCGGATCTCGATCAGGTCGGCGGCCTTGAGCAGGATCGCTGCGCGTTCGGACGCTTTCATGCGCGGCCAGGGGCCGGTTTCGAAGGCCCTGTGCGCCGCCTGCACCGCTGCTTCCACTTCGGCGGCACCCGCCTGGGCATAGTGTGAAACCATGAAGCCGTGGCCGGGGCTCTTGCGTTCCAGCACGCGGCCATCGCGGGCATCGACATGCTTGCCGTCGATCAGAAGCTTGTATGCTTTAGGGGCCACGGAGGCCTCGGCAGGCATGGAAATCCTCAGAGGTGCATTCATATGATTTCCACTCTGTCCTAGGAACGCGAAAACACGGGCTTCTGCTTGGTCTTGAAGGACCCGACGCCGGCCTTGAGATCGCCGGTGAGCGCGATGAAGCCGCTGGCCAAGGCTTCTGTCGCAGCGGCACTTTCCTCGCCCTCCGCAACCGCGATCATCAGCTTGGCGGCTTCGGTCGCCAGTGGTCCGCGTTCGGCGATTTTTTCAGCCCAGATCCTGGCTTCATCCGACGCCTTGCCGGTTTCGACGACGCGGTCGACGACACCCAGCGCAAGCGCTTCCGGTGCCAGGAAAATCTCGCCACCGACAGCCATGCGACGCACCGTCTGGGCTCCGAAGCGACGCACCGCGCGTTGCGTGCCGGACCAGCCGGGGACGACGCCGATCGAGGTCTCGGGGAAGCCGAGCTTCACCTGCGTTTCGGCGACGCGGAAATCACAAGCCACAGCCAGTTCCAGCCCGCCGCCGAGCGCGTGGCCGGACAGAACGGCGATGGTCGGTTGCCGCACCCGCGCCAGCCGGTCGAAGACACGGTGGCCGTAGCGCACCCATTGCACCTGGAAATCGGCTGCGCTCATGCTCCCCCAGGCCTCGACATCGCCGCCGGCGCAAAACCCCTTGCCTTGTCCGCTTATGAGGACGACACGGACATCCTCCGCGCTCTCCGCCTCCTCCAGCGCCGCTTCCAGCGCGCGCAGCATCGGGATATCGAGCGCGTTGAACTTTTCCGGACGGCGCAAGGTGACAACGCCGATCGCGCCATCCCGCTCGAAGGTGACGAGGCGCTCAGCCATGCGCGCCTCCGAGCAAGGCGCCGCCATTCAGGGACAGGCCGATCGGCCGATCCTGGTAGAGCGGCGCCGGCGTCACCTTAAGGTCGTTGGCTACATTGAGCGGGATCTCGGCCTGCGCCAGCACATCGCGCTCGAGGTCGATGCCCGGCGCCAGTTCCGTCACCATCAGCCCGTCCGGCGTCAACTTCATGACGCAACGCTCGGTGACGTAGGTGATGTCCTGTCCCTGCGCGACGGCGCGCTTGCCGGAGAAGGAGATGTGCTCGACCTCCTCGACGACTTTCCTGACCTTGCCTTCCTGGTCGATGCGGATGCCGCCATTGGCGAGCGACAGCTTGGCCCCGGCATTGAAGAAGCCGGAAAAGACGATCTTCTTCGCCCGTGAGGTGATGTCGACGAAGCCGCCGGCGCCTGCGGTGACATGCGGCCGCGCCGAAAGCCTGGAGACGTTGACCGAGCCGTGGCGGTCGATCTGCAGGAAGGAGAGCAGCGAAGCGTCGAAGCCGCCGGCCTGGAAATAGATGAACTGGTGCGGCGAGGGCATGATCGCCTCGGCGTTGGAGGCGCAGCCGAACTTGAAGTCGAGCAACGGCACGCCGCCGACCGCGCCCTGTTCGATCAGCCAGGTGACCTTGCCGTGCTGGCCTTCTTCCAGAAGAATACGCGGCACGTTGGCCGAAATGCCGAAGCCGATGTTGACGGCCATGCCGTCGCGAAGCTCCATGGCGACACGGCGGGCGATTACCTTCTGAACATTCATCTCCGGCGTGCGGAAGCTCGACAGCGGCCGGAAGATTTCACCTGAAATCGCCGGGTCGTAAGGCGTCAGCGTCGTCTGCAACTGGTCCGGCGCGACGACAATATGGTCGACCAGCACGCCGGGCACGCGCACGTCATGCGGCTTCAGCGTGCCGTTCTCGACGACGCGCTTGACCTGCGCGATGACGATGCCGCCATTGTTGCGGGCGGCGAGCGCCTGTTCGAGGCCGCCGAGATAGGCGCCCTCATGCTCGTAGGTCAGGTTGCCGCGCTCGTCCGCCGTGGTGGCGCGAATGATCGAGACCTGGGGCACGATGGCGCGGAAATAGAGCCATTCCTCGCCGTCGAATTGCTGCACCGACACGATGGGTTCGCCGGCGGCGGCGTTCATGGCGCAGCCCTGATGGCGGGGGTCGGCGAAAGTGTCGAGGCCGACCTTGGTCAGCACGCCCGGCCGCTTGGCCGCGGCTTCGCGGTGCATGTCGAACAGGATGCCGGACGGCACGTTATAAGCGGCAACCGCATTGTCGCCGATCATCTTCCAGATTTGCGGCGGCTCGGCGGAGGAGGGGCCTGACGGATAGGAGCCGCACAGCGTACGCTTCAAGAGGCCAGGCTTCGCCAGATGATCGATGCCCTTGATGCCATACATGTCGCCGGCGGCAATCGGGTGCAGCGTGGTGATATCCTTCGGATGGCCCTCGCTATCGAAGCGTTCGCCGATCGCGGCGAGCACGGCGTCCGGACACCCGAGGCCGCTCGACGAGGACACCGAGACGACCACGCCGTCCTTGATCAGGCCGGCGGCGTGCGCCGATGAGACGACCTTGCTCAATTCATGCTCGCGAGTTTCGGGTCGATCTTGACGGTCTTGCCGGAAGCCGCCGATTGCAATGCCGCCTCGGCCGAGGCGAGCGACCAGATGCCGTCCTCGCCGGTGGCGGGAGGCTGGCCCTCGCCGCGGACCGCGGCATGGAACCCGCGTACCGACCTCGTGTAGAGATCCTCGCGGTCGAAGCTCAACTGTTCTTCGCCGCTGGCGGTGCGCAAGAGGACCGAGCCGGCCGGCTTTTGCGTCATCACATCGCGGGCGATGAGCGAGCCCCGCGAGCCGTGCACCTCGAAGCCGGTGTCGGCAAACCTGGTGGTGAATCCCTCATGCGATTGCGCGATAAGGCCCGATTTGAAGCGCCAGAGGCACATGGCGCCATCTTCCAGCCCGCTGCCGGCCATGCCGGCGGATTGCGTGAAAGCGGAAACCTCGACCGGATCGTCGCCAAGCACGAAGCGCAGCGTGTCGGCATCGTGCACGGTGATGTCGAGCACCACCCCGCCGCCCGCCTCCGGTCTGGTGATGCGCCAGCCCTGCAGGTTTTCGGGCAGGTAGACGGAATGGAAGACACGCGCGGCAATGGGGTTGCCGATGCGGCCCGCGGCAACGGCGTCGCGCATGGCACGGTGCGCGCCGGCATTGCGCAGATGATGATTGGTACCGAGCACGATGCCCGCGGCCTTGGCCGCGGCGACCATCTTGCGTGCGTCATCGCTGGTCAGCGCCAGCGGCTTCTCGCACAGCACATGCTTTCCCGCCCTGGCGGCGGCCAGCGCCTGTTCGAAATGCAGTTCATTGGTGGTCGAGATGTAGACGGCGTCGATGTCGGATCCGAGCAAGGCATCGAGACTTGATACGGCGGCTGGAATGCCATTTTCCATTGCATAGGCCATGGCGCGTCCGGGGTTGGAGCTCATCACCGCTGATATTTCGCCATCGGGTTGCGCGCGAATGGCGTCGATCATGAATTGCCGGGCGATCGTGCTGGAGCCGATCAGCCCCCATTTGACGCTCATGTCGCGGTTCCCGCCGCCGCGGGCCTTTTTCGCGTGCGGCGATCCGGGCCGCAGCTTTCCCTGACCACGAGATTGACAGCGCCGATATGATCCTCGGCCCGCGTGGTGCGCGACTGGATCATCTTGATCATGACGTGGGCCGCGCGTTCGCCGAGGCCGGCGGAGTCCACCGCTACGCTGGTCAGCGGCGGCATATAATGTTCGGCCTCGACCACGTCGTCGAAGCCGACGACAGCGAAATCCGCGCCCGGCTCAAGTCCGCGCTTGCGCAGCGCCAGCATGACGCCAAAGGCTACGGCATCGTTGAAGCACAGGGCCGCGGTTGGCGGCTCGGTCATTGCGAGCGACGTTTCCAGGCAGGCCATGCCGCCCTTGCGATTGGTCTCGCCTTCGATGATAAGCGCGTCGCGGGCGTCGATGCCGAGGGTGTCGCAGGCCTCGCGAAAGCCGCCCAGGCGCTCATGATAGACGACGAGGTCGGACGAGCCGCCAAAGAAGGCCAGGCGGCGATGCCCCTTGCCAACCAGATGCGAGGTCGCGAGATAGGCGCCCCGATGATTGTCGGGAGCAATCACCGGAATGCGGCTTTCAGGCAGCCGGCGCATGGCGAAGGCAATCGGCAGACCGGCTATTTCCAGCCGCCGGAACGCCCCTGGCGTCGTGCCGCGCGCCGGGGAAACGATGAGCCCGGCGACGCCCTGTTCCATCAGAGACTTCAGCACCTCTTCCTGGCGCACCGGATTCTCGGCCGTGTTGGCGATGAAGGGCACGATGCCGGCCGACTGGAAGACCCGTTCCATGCCGACCGCCAGCTCGGCGAAGAACGGGTTGGTGAGATCGTTGATGACCATGCCGATGACGTTGGAGTGGGCCTTGCGCAGATTGGCGGCGCCGCGGTTGTAGACATAGCCGACATCCTCGATCGCCTTGCGGACCTTGACCGCGGTTTCGGGGCGGATCAGCCCGCTGCCCTGGAGCACGAGCGACACCGTCGATTTGGACACGCCCGCTTCCCGGGCAATGTCGAAGATCGTCGCCTTCGCCCGGCTGGCCATCCAGATATCCTCCCCAGTTTTTTCAATTGGTTTATTGGAACGTTCTAATATCTGTTCCACGGATGAGTCAATCAGGATTTTTCTCGATCAAGAGAAGTGGTCATGGGTGGTCAAATATAGCCTCCCCAAGGCTTTCCGTGTGCAGCGCAACATTGGCCGAGTTTGGCCAGCTCGAATCTCAAAGCTTGTTGATTTATTGGAACGTTCCATTTATAGGAGCCGCGAAGGGAGACATCCATGGACATTGCCTTGCCTGGCGAGGGTGGCCGCGGCACACCCTACGCCCTTGTCGGACAGCCGGTCCAGCCGGTGATCGGCGCGCGGTTTTCGCGCATCACCTATGCCGCCGCGCATGTCGTCGCCGATCCGCTGGGAATGACAGATCCATGGTCGCGGCCCGTTGTCGATTGGGACAGGACGATGGCGTTTCGTCATCATCTATGGCGGCTCGGCTTCCGCATCGCCGAGGCGATGGACACGTCGCAGCGCGGCATGGGTTTCGATTGGACGAATGCGCAGGAATTGATCCGCCGTTCAATCGCGGAGGCGCGGACCGTCGCTGGCGCCGATCTCGCCTCGGGTGCGGGAACCGACCATCTGGCTCCGTCGAGGGCCCGGACTGTCGACGACGTGGTCGCCGCCTATGAGGAGCAGTTCGCCTTCATCGAAGGCCAGGGCGGCAAGGCGATCATGATGGCCAGCCGCGCGCTGGCGGCCGTGGCGAAGGGGCCGGACGATTACGCCCTGGTTTACGACCGCATATTGGGCCAGGCCTCCGGCAAGGTCATCCTGCACTGGCTGGGCGACATGTTCGATCCGGCCTTGAAAGGCTATTGGGGAAGTGACGATTTCGAGACCGCGCTCGATACGGTGATCGCCATCATGGAGCGCAATGCCGGCAAGGTCGAAGGCATCAAGATATCGCTGCTCGACGCCGGCAAGGAAGTGGCGCTCAGGAACCGGCTGCCGGACGGCGTGATGATGTTCACCGGCGACGACTTCAATTATCCCGAGCTGATCGCCGGAGACGGCAAGCGGCACTCGCATGCGCTGCTCGGCATTTTCGACGCGATCGCGCCGGCCGCCAATGCCGCGCTGGCGAAACTGGCTGACGGCGATCGTGCCGGCTACGACGCGCTGATGGCGCCGACCGTGCCGCTGTCACGAAAAATCTTCGAGGCGCCGACTGAATATTACAAGGCCGGCATTGTCTTCATGGCCTGGCTCAACGGCCACCAGGACCATTTTTCGATGGTCGGCGGCATGCAGTCGGCGCGCGGCATCCGCCACTATGCCGAAGTCTTTCGCCTCGCCGACCAGGCAGGGTTGCTGGCCGACCCCGACCTTGCCATTTCGCGGATGAAAAGCCTGTGTGCTGTCGCGGGGGTCTAAACGCGTTTCGCGATCGGATCACCCGTCGTCCATTTCCGGTGAGCGCCAAGACAGGCGCGCCATGCTGCAAGGTCCGAATGTCTGGGTTGGATGGTGGGCGTGACAGGGCTATCCACCATCGTCTCAAAGCCATATGCTGCTTGGCTATCGGCGAGGTAGGGAGACACTATGCCTCCCTTTTATGTCTCACCTGACATGGGTCCGTCCCCGAATGCAAGCCACCATCGCTCAGGAAGGCCAGGAAGGGCCGTCAGACGCGACGGGACGATGGGGTGACGAGACGGGGCCTCTCAATCCCGCAAGCCACTAGGACAAGCCGCCCCGTGGCTTTTGGGTGGAACTGAGGAGGGCGTCCACCGAGGTTCGCAAAGCCTTGCGTGATATGGACTCGTAGCGGGGAATGGAACGGGATGTCCCACCTCTCCTCCATCTGGTCGTCACTCTGGCTCTGATTCATAATGAGCGTCAGATCATGGCTTCGACATAGCGTGGAAAATACCGTAGCAAATCTTTGTACGCTGACACCTCAGCGTCTCTGAACCCGAGGCGTCGAATTTGATTGCGCTCGGCAGAGCGTTTGCTGGGGCTAGTAGTCGCTCTATCAAACAGGGCTCGTTCGCGTTCTGTCAGGTGCAGTGATTTGATCTCGTAGAATTTCGGATCAGTAGAAGACATAAGAAACGGCATGGCGGCTCGTATCCTTTGCCGTAGCGCAATAATCTGTCCCTCCGGCATAAGGGCGCCACCGACCGTTACCATAGGCTTGCTGTCTGCATACTCGATTTGCAAAAAAGGGAAGAAACGACCGTCTCGCCTTTGGGCAAATGCATTCCGCACTGCAGCTAGCAAAACCTTGTGTACGGCAGATGGAAACTCAGCCTTTTGCGCGTCGGCGATATCCACACTTCCGGCAAGTGGCCCGAATGTGTCTTGTAGCCAAACCAATCTGTCAGCGTCATTTGCATTGTCGATGACGCGAGGGGGACCTCCATAAACAGTGACGAAACAAAAATCATTGAGCTTTAGCTTTGTCCCTAGCGTAGCAATATCTTGCGTAACGCCAAGACTAAGGCCGCTATCATAGTCGAACCAAACAACGGTCGGATCTTCAGAGTTATCTGCACCCAAGTAAGTAGTAGTGTCAGTTCCAAGTGGGGCGATAAACGTATATGGACAATTGAAAACTGCCCTCCTGTGCATGACCGGGTCATGCTCAAGGCTGACCATGTTACTTATACCAAGATATTTATGCAATAGTAAAAAGTCATAGAACCTATTTGCACCCATTCCTAGATAGCGGTAACTTGAGATATTCAGCCCACCATCGCCTGCAAGTCTCAGGAGGTCCATCAGTATTCTTCGTTCTGACTGCTTTCCTGGCCGAAGATCATAAGAAATGAAATTGCCTGTGGATCGTGGCGGCCTGGCCATTATTCTTCTCCAACCTCGTTCTTGAGGAAGTGCGAGAATGTATGACGGCCAACATCGGCTCCACTCATGTACGGCTTGCGCAGATAGTTAGTAATGAGCTTGAGGTCGGAAATCTTCGCGTCGTACTGAATTCTTGTCCATACTGGAGGTGGGCGTGTAGGGGCTTCGAACGCGCGCCGCTCTGGTGCGGCTGCAGAAATTATGTTTTGCCGATTACCCGCAGCTGTTTGCAGATCCTTGCTAGGGATCTCCGTACCTTCGTCTGTATAACGTCCGTCGAGAAACGTCACAACTTGACGTCCGACCGAGACCATATAACGCTTAGCTTCTTGCCATATGGCACTATCTTCATTTAAGCCTGACTTAGTTGTGTTCCATGGTAACAGTTCAGCATCGTAAGACACGAAGAACACTGTACCGAGAAAGGGCCGGTGCTTGGGTTGGAACATAGGCAACCCGCTGCCGCCCCATCCTGTCAGTGCGCTTTTATCAGCGGACACTACTGCTCTACCGTTACAGAATACAAACCAACCCGACGTCCTTTCACGAAAGCCTCCGGCTCTCGGCACACCAAGCCCAGCCGTGATGGCGCACGTGACGTCACCTACTGCAAATTGCTCAGATGCATGGTTGCTTCCAATGTCGATTGCGACACCATCTACGGGTGTGTCATTGACTGTTATGCTGACAAATTTTGCCAAGTAAAATGCATACGTCCTAGAAATTGCATCCCGTAGTTCGCCAACGAATACCCCATCTCCTATGCGCCTGCTGGTCTCGTCGTATAGATCGGTAACCACTATCGAAGTTCCGGTCGATGCTGCGTCGACAGGATCCCGAGATGTGATCTCGAACGTCCATGGGAGCGTGGTCTCTTTTTCCCACTTCGCGACGTCGAGTTTTAACTCAAAGCCGCCGTCAACATGATCTGATCTAATTGAGATACGATTGCCCAGCTTGAACATCGCACGCTTCAGTCCGATGCCATAGACGGACAAGCGATCAGATCCATGAGCCTCGGCCAATGATCGACCAAATTTGAATACATGATCCCGCGCTGTCGCGGCAGAAATGCCACCAGCGGTATCCTTAACTTCGATACGCTTGGCGTCTACGGTCAAAGCTATGTTAACTGTTGCTTCAACTGTCGGATCTGCAAATATTTCTATGTAGTCATTGGCGGTCATCAGTCTCGCAGCTGCGGGCTCTACAGCCGCGTTCACAGAATTATCAACTAGGTCAAGAAAGGCCGCTACCAAAGGAATATCGCGGGTGATGAGAGATATGAACAGTCGCTTTTCTGGACTGGCATCGGCTGCGATGACTTGTTTCATTCAGTTACCTTTGCCAGTGTGCGGAAGTGGGGTGGTCGTTGCGATACACCCTCTCCCTGTTTTGGGGTTCGGGCGGGTACATCATTTCTTATGTTTGCATTCCCAGCAACTAGCGAGCTTATTCGTGTTTCGGCTATCTTCAAGTATTTTAGTTCGGTGTCAGAGCCACTCACGTTTCGGTGCTCTATCAACGCAGATATGGCAGTGGACCCAGAACCCAAATACGGATCTACAACTAAGCCGCCTCTTGGGGACAAAGCCACAACCAACCGCCTTACCAAGGCTGTCGGAAATTGGCACGGATGCCCAGTCTTCTCTATGTGATGGGCTTTCACATTCGGAATGTCCCACACGCTGCCAACGTCCCAGACGTCACCGGGATTCTTCCCTAGTGGGTTTCCGCTCCAGTCGCCTCTCTTAGGTCCCTTGTAATGACGCTTGCCGGGGTACAGTTGCGGTACTCTCGCGGCATCGAGATCGAAAAAGTACTTGTCGCCTTTGCTGTACCAAAGGATCGTTTCATGCCTACCGCTGAATCGTTTAGTAGCGTGCGTGCCATGCCCGAACGTCCAGATCAGCCGGTTGCGCAAAGTCAGCTCGGAACTGCCCGCCAATTCAGCTACGATGATGGCGTCCAGTGGCGTTAGGCGGCCATTCTGCACATGGTTTCCTACCTGCCAGCATATGCTCCCCCCAGGTTTCAAAGCGCGAAGCATCGAAGGCAATACGAGCCTAAGCTCCCCTGTGAAATCGGTAACACTAGATGAGGTGTCGTACTCCTTTCCTACGAAATAAGGAGGCGAGGTGACGATCAAATCAACCGAGTTCGGTTGTATGTTAGCGAGGTAGCGGTCTGCTGAGCCGTGCCATATCTCGGCAACTCCCATCGGGGTGTGAAGCGACGACAACAAAGTGGACAATGGCGGCCCTCAAAAGATTCCTACAAATGGTACCCTATAGTGTTTCGGGGATCCATGGCGATAGCCCAGAATTCGCAACGCTTCGCTACATCGTGTCTGGAAAAAGTTAGCGAAATTTTTCGCGAGACCGACTAACGTTCTGCCCGCCCGTTCTTCCCCATGCCGTGCCTTCTCGTTCACTATCGGCGCACGGTCATCTAACGTGGTACGGGAGCTGGAAAGGGAGCTAGGCTAACAGTTGAGTGCGCTGACTATCGGCAGCCCACTAGTCGGAATGTAGGCGGTAAGACCACAGACGACGAAATTTTTCGCGGGGATATCAATACAACCAAGGATGCACATTCCCCCCATGGGGCGCATGCCTAAGACGCTCTCAATCCCACGCCTCACCTGGGAATCCAATTTTGACTGTCAGCTACGGATTGGAAAGCCGGCATATGGGGCGCTGGTACCCCTTTGTGCGCTATGAGCCGGTGGCTTGTACTCCCTATATGGAGCTAAAGGCAGTCTGATACATAATGGCTATGATAACTAGGGTAAGCCTAGTACTAAAGCCGGTTCGGTATCAGTTGTCAGTGCACACTAGATAACAGGACGAGATAGATAATAGATAGTCATATCTAAGACATACATATATATAACGATGGATAATATATAGGTATAGATATATACATATGAATTTATATAATGAGACATATGCATATATGATAAGTCATAAGTGGTACATGATATATAACTAATTTATGTGTAGTAGATATATATAAGGCATCATAACCTGATACGGATACATGACTATGGAATACCATTATAACCCATGCTCACTACGTTCGACCATGGTAGATATCTAGATGAATAGAATGCTAGTAATCCATGCTCGCTGTCCACTGCGCCTTGGGGGCTACGCTACCAGCTAGAACATGGTGGACAGCTGGCGCGTTAGCTGCGGATATCAGATAGAGCCATGGGGCATGGATTAGAACCATGGATTAACAAGGCCATGGTCTCCGGGCGGTATGCCCATTGCGCCCGCTCATAGCCATCGACTTAGTCCGTTAGGCTATACCTTAGCGTACATACGATCCGGCTCAGATTTGGGTGTACGTAAGGGTTGACAAGAGTCAACGGACAGTAATATATACGGACATAACCCTAGCGTACATATTGGAGCTTACGATGTCCGTCATCTTATATGCCCGAGTATCCACTACCGATCAGACCATTGAGCATCAGGAAACGCAGGCTAGGAGGGCCGGCTTTGAGATTGATGGGGTTGTTTCCGATCATGGAACATCCGGCTTGAGCACAAAGCTTGCGGAGCGTTCAGAAGGCAAGCGTCTCTATGACATGCTACGCAAGGGCGATACACTTGTTGTGCGATGGGTCGACCGGCTTGGCCGAAACTACCAAGATGTCTGCGACGTGATCAGGGAGTTCATGCGCAAGGGTATTACCATTAGGACGGTAATCAACAACATGACGTTCGATGGTGCGACCACGGACCCCATTCAGCAAGCAGTACGAGATGCCCTTATCGCTTTCATGGCAGCAACCGCTCAGGCGCAAGCGGAGGCAACGAAAGAAGCACAGAAGGCGGGCATAGCCCATGCCAAGACGAAGACTGTGAAGTATCGAGGCCGCAAGCCGACCTATGACCGCGACCAATTTCAATTGGTACGAGATATGCTCACCAATGGTGCAGGGGCATCCGCAATTGCCAAGGCTTCAAAGCTTACTCGGCAGACCGTGTTGCGCATCAAATCCGAGCCCGGTCAGGCCGAAGCTGCGTTGCTGGCGTGGGGTCTTTAGCGATTGTGCTCCTAATCGACCAGGGAGGGCCGCTGAGAGGGGTTAGGGGCGGTTCCGCGCCAATCCTGCGACGAGCGAACAACCGAGTCCTGCGGGCCTTCCCTGGCGAGGCTAGCTCACGCGCCATGGAGGCGGCGGGCCGAGCTTCACGATTTCCGCCGCAAGCCATTCGGGGTCCATTCCGTCAGCATAAGCGCGCTTTGTGCCTTCATCGTCAGTCAGTTCGATCCAATGTAGGTCCGTGCTAGCTTTGCCGTCTAAGCGTTTGGCCTCAGCTACAACAGCGCTGAGATATTTGTCGAAGCCCATCCGCTGGTTTCGCAATTTGTTGGCTTCCATAATCTCTTGGTAGACAGCATTGCGACGTTCATCAGTGCCGCTGTTGTCAGCCTTTTGATTCGCGCCGCCCCGTCCAGGGACGGATGAATGAAGCATGTCGATCAGGACTTGATTCCAAATCGCAAGCTTAGGCTTCATACCTTTTCGATACGCTTCCGCGATCATGGGCAACTGCTTGCCTCCGTAGAAAAGCCGTACGTGGTCCATAGCGTTGAGGATCATGGAAGTCGGCATTTGCTCCGCGTCCATGCTAGCCACAAGGTTGGCCTCAGCGACTGTGTGACCAGACTCCAAGCCAGTCAGGAATATCGACGCTCTCACTGTCTCAGCACCCCTCCGAGCGTTGCCTTTGAGGAAATAGAACACTGCTGCTCCAAGCACGATAAGCACTAACAAAACGTCCATCTGTAACCCCTGTCTGTTTCCCCAAATCGTAGCGAATATCTGATCCAAATATCCAATTTTTGGATAATCTGAATTTCGGATTACCCGCCTGTTGAACTTGTCGTCAACGGGCCATGCCGAAGTCGCTGCACTCAAAACGTCATCTGATCATAGCGGCGGCACTGGCAGAGCAGCGTCGCTCTAAGGGCATGTCTCAGGCACAAGTCGCCAAAGCGTTTGGACGACATCAGCCTTTCATAGCGAACATCGAGAGTGGCCAACGCAGGGTTGACCTTGTGGAGCTTCTGGAACTAGGCGAGATCATTGATCTGGACGTTCTAGCGCTCGTCAAACAGGTGATGGATAGCTAGAAGTTGCGCAGTGCTTCCTGCATCTGTGCAAGCGTGTAGCCCTGCTTGAAATAGTGCTTCTGCGTAACGCCCTGCCTCGTGTGGCCAACGATGGCCTTGGCCAAATTTTCCTCCACACCTGCCTGCAAAAGCTTGGTGATCATGCCGTGCCTGAAACTGTGGAACACCAAATCTTTGGATTTAATATCGAGCTGAACGAGGAAGCGATTATTGAACCATCTCCCGAGTGCTCTCCCGTAGCCCTCCTTTGCACTCAACGAAAATTCCGGGAAAAGCCGTGTCTCACCACGCGACCTAAGCGCTTCTACGAAGTCCAACAATCCGAGTTTAAGAAGCTGATCATGAATGGGTACGATCCTGCGAGAGGCTGTGTTCTTCAGGTGCTTTTTATCGCCCTCATCATTGATGTCGAAATACCAGATGCCGTCAGCTTCCTTGATGTCTGAGAGTTCAATCTGGCATATCTCGTTAAGTCTAGCGCCTGTGTAGAGCCCGATCAAAGGTCCCCATTTCTGGTACTCCAGGTTAACCAATTCTCTGTGATTGTTGAGCAACTCGCCTAACATTAGGTCGATCTGAGCTTGCGAAAAGGCTCCTCTCTGGGCTGCCTCCGCTTGTTTCTTGTTCTCGCGGACACTGATTCCGTCGAACAAATTTTCGGATACATATCTGTTTCTCTTGGCCCATGAGAACAGCCCGGAATAGGTTTGGAGATACGTGTTCATAGTGCGGACGCTCAGCGTCTCATGACCCCGCATCGTGGCCAGCTCATCGATAGACCGGCCTCGGGTGGCTTCAGATTTGTTCCGATTGCGGGGATAGCTTGAGAGGATTTCCTTGACCCGCTGCACATTCAGAGATGTGACTTGGGCGATATCGGTCTCAGCTCCAAGTATCTCATTCAAGAGATCTAGGTGTGATCGCTTCTGATCCTCGGTTCGCCTAACCCAACTCTCAGCCTTTTTTTGTTCTGCGATGAACTTGGTTGCTACGTCGGTAAGGGTGCGTTTGTCCCCGGGCTGGGGTTTTGCAAACGTAGCGCCTATGACAGGTTCGTCGAAGTCGAAGCTCTCGAAGGACTGGTCGTGAGCCAAAACCTGTTTGCAATAATCCCTGTACGCCTTCCGCATCTCCGTTTTGAGTATTTCAAAAGCAGGCGAGCCCGGTCCTACAGGAAGGCTGTACTTCTCGGCAAAAGCGACAGCTTGCAAGTCGTCGCTAACGTACGGGATGATATCAGCGCCCGTCGCTACCGCTTCAACCGCGAACCCGAGCCCGTTCTGCAGGGCATCCAATATCTCAGGTCTTAGTCGGCCTCCGGCGGCCATCTCGCTTTTGCGGCGTTCAAGTGCGTCTTGGAAGTGCTTCTTGAGAGCTGCACGTATCTCGTCATACCGCATGCTGGATGCAGACCACCGTTTCATAAGGACTTGACCGACATAGCTTAGGTGTCGAGCTAGGTACAAGGCTTCCGAGCCGACCCGCGTACCTAGCGATATTTTGAGGCTAGCTGGTTTTGTCCCATACACTGGGCAAAGCTTGGTCAACGGCCAGCGAAAATAGAAGATTCTGTTTCTGGATAGTTCGAGATAGGTCGGATTGCGCACGCAAATGCATCCCTTGGATGCCTCACCAGCGGAAACCTAAGCGTAACATATTGATGTTTAAGAGGATGGTGGGCGTGACAGGGATTGAACCTGTGACCCCTGCAATGTCAATGCAGTGCTCTCCCGCTGAGCTACACGCCCATCCGAAGCCGCGCATACACCATTTTTGGTCAGGCGCGTCAATAGCAGGAAAAGAGGAAAAACACGTCGTCCCGCCGCGGCCGTGGACCGACGCCGGCGGCTTGCGGAAGGCGGTTCAAGCCGCCTGCAGCATCTTCTCGACCTCGTTGACCAGATCGCGCAGGTGGAAGGGCTTGGACAGCACCTTGGCGTCTTTCGGCGCCTTGGAATCCGGGTTCAGCGCCACGGCGGCAAAACCGGTGATGAACATTACCTTGAGGTCGGGATCGATCTCGGTGGCGCGCCGCGCCAGTTCGATGCCGTCCATCTCCGGCATGACGATGTCGGTCAGAAGCAGCGAGAACGGTTCCTCGCGCAGCCGCTCATAGGCACTGGCGCCGTTGTCGAAATCGCTGACCTGATAGCCGGCGCGCTCCAGCGCCTTGACGAGGAACCGGCGCATATCGTCGTCGTCTTCCGCCAGAAGAATGCGTGCCATGATATCCCGTCCGAATCACCCGCCCGAGACTGCCGTGGAGCAGGCCCGTTAACCATCCTGTATATGAGGAGGTGAGAGTAAACATCAAGTGAACGCGGACGCGCCTGACCCATATTTGCCCAGCGGCACGACCGCCGAAATGCTGGACATGCGGCCAGCAAGGTGGCAGTTTCATGCCATGATGCACTGGTGTTTTCGGGTTCGTTCAAATTGAAGACGGCAGCCGAGGATTTTTCGGTCTTTCCACCCTTCGAAATCCGGTCGGGCGCCGAGCAGCGCGTCCCCTTCCTGTTCAACTCGCCGCATAGCGGCCGCTACTATCCCGAACGCTTCCTTGCCATGGCAAGGCTCGATCGCAATGCCATCCGCCGCTCGGAGGATTGCTATGTCGACGAGTTGTTCGGCGGCGCCGTGGCGCTCGGCGCGCCGATGCTGGCGGCGAATTTCCCGCGCGCCTATCTTGACGTCAACCGCGAGCCCTGGGAACTCGACCCGCGCATGTTCGCCGAGCCGGTGCCGTCCTTCTGCAACATCCGCTCCGCCCGCGTGGCCGGCGGCCTCGGCACCGTGCCGAAGCTGGTGGGCGAGGGGCTCGACATCTATTCGGGCCGCTTGCCGCTCGCCGAGGCGGTTGCCCGCATCGAGGCCGTCTACAAGCCCTATCACGAAACGCTGAAACGGCTTTTGACCAGGACCCACGCCCGGTTCGGCTTTGCCGTGCTGATCGATTGCCATTCGATGCCGGCGAGCATCCGTGTCGGCGACAGCGGGCTGCGGCCGGATTTCATCATCGGCGACCGTTTCGGCATCTCGGCCACCGCGGCCCTGACCGAAACCGCGATCGGCCTATTGACCGCGATGGGCTATACGGTTGCCCACAACAAGCCTTATGCCGGCGGGTTCATCACCGAGCATTACGGCCGTCCGGCGCGTCATTTGCATGCGCTGCAGATCGAGGTCAATCGCGGGCTCTACATGAATGAGCGGACATTCGAGAAAGCCGCCGGCTTCGACGCGCTGGCCGACGATCTGACGCGGTTTTCAGCCGACCTGATGGCGATGCCGGACCATCATTTCATCGACCTGCCGCTGGCCGCGGAGTAAGGCCACGCCTTGTCTCATGCGTGCCACTGCCCAAGATTTTGTGTGCTTCTTTGGGCGGCCCGCTCCAGGAGCGGGCCTGAAAAAAAGACCGCATCGTTTGCACGATACGGTCGAAGTCTAGGGAGGAAACGCCCAAGGAGGGCATGGACAGGAAACCCTGTCCGAGATTGAGGGTATTGTGCAGCGCACAAATGTCAAGCGACGTTTAGGCTTTTTTAATTCAGAGTGATGTGGAAATTGCGTTTCGATGACGTTGGAGTGACATTCCGGCAACAGTCATCGCGGCGTATAAATCGATAAACAAGCTTGTCTTGGCGGCGAAGTCGCGGCAGGCCCGGCTCGGGCGCTGCAAAGCGGGAGAATCAGTTGGACATCAGCATCGATTTCATGCGCCGTATCGCGCAAGCGGCCGCAGCGGAGACCTTGCCGCGCTTCCGCGCCCAGGGCGCGGTCGCCAACAAGGAAAAAGGCAGCTTCGATCCGGTCACGGAGGCCGACCGCGAGGCCGAGCGCGCCATCCGGGCGCTGATATCGGCCGAGTATCCCGATCACGGCATCCTGGGCGAAGAACATGGCAGCGAGAACATTTCCAGCCGGCATGTCTGGGTGATCGATCCGATCGATGGCACGCGCGCCTTTATCTCCGGCCTGCCGGTGTGGGGGACGCTGGTCGGGCTGACGATCGATGGTGACGCGGTCGCCGGCATGATGGCGCAGCCCTTCACCGGCGAGCTGTTCTACGCCAACGCCTCTGGATCTCACTATGAGGGGCCGGGAGGGCCCCGCAAGCTGACCACCCGCAAGACGACGAAGCTGGCCGAGGCCACGTTGTTCACCACAACGCCGGCGCTGTTCAAGGGCGAAGCGCGCAATCGCTATGACGCGTTCGAGCGGCAAATCCAGCTCGCCCGCTATGGCGCCGATTGCTATGCCTTCGCCATGATCGCCTCGGGGAGCGTTGACATCGTCGCCGATCCCGGCTTGAAGCCCTACGACATCGTGGCGCTGATCCCGATCATCGAGAAGGCAGGCGGGGTCGTCACCACTTTCGATGGCGGGCCGGCGGAGAATGGCGGCGACGTGCTGGCGGCCGCGACACCGGAGCTTCATGCCGCCGCCATGGCTGCCCTGCGCGGCTGAGGTCACTTCCGGTCGGCGCGGGCTATGGAGCGCTGGAATTCCGCGGGGCGTATCCGTAGACCTGCTTGAACGCCGCCGACGTCTTTCTTCCTGACAATGGGGTTCAGCCATGCCGGCCTTGGAGGAGCCGCGGGCCTGTCAGGCTGTCGGGTCGTCCGAGCCGGGGACGAAGGCGTCGAAGGCGGCGAGGAATTGTTCGCGGTAGAGATCGGCTTCCTGCAGGATCTCGTGCTTGGCGCCGTCGATCATCAACAGCGAACCCAGCCTTAGATTTCTCGCATATGCCTCCACCGCCCTGGTCGAGACGACCTGGTCGGCGCCAGCGGCAATGATCAGCAGAGGCACCTGAATGCGGGCCATGAAGTCGGGGTCGCTAATGGCTGCCGACGCCTTCGCCGCTGCCTGCAGCCAGCGGATCGTCGGGCCGCCGAGCGCCATTTGGGGATATTCTTCATAAATGCGCGTGTTACGGCGATAGCGTTGCGGATCCGATGTCACCTTGTTGGCTTCGAAGGGCAGCGTGTGTCTCGGCCTTGGACCCCAGGCGGCATAGAGCCAGCCGAGCCCCAGGGCGCAGAAAAACGAACAGATCCGGCGCACCGTCCCTATCGAGACCGGCAGGTCGGGCAATGTCAGGAACGGCGCGATCAGCACCATGCGCCGCACGCGGTTCACCATCGACGGCGCGGCAAGCAGCGCGATCACAGCGCCGGCCGAATGGGCGAGGATATAGTACGGTCCGCGGCAGTCCGGCAGCACGATCTCTTCGAAGAACTGCTCCAGGTCAGCCGTATAGTCGCGGAACGACCTGACATAGCCACGCTGGCGATCGCGGATCAGCCTGTCGGAACCGCCCTGACCGCGCCAGTCTAGGATGGCGACACCAAAGCCGCGTGCGGCAAGGTCGCGGATGGTCTCGAAATATTTCTCGATGCACTCATTGCGGCCGCCGAGCAGCACCACGGTGCCCCGCATCGGCCGCGCCACCGCCGCGAACAGGCCATAACGTATTTTCTTGCGGTCGCGCGTGGTGAAAAAGCCGCCCTTGGCGTTTTCCGGTCGCGGATTGCCCTCGGTTTCGTGGAAGAGCGGAGTGTCGTGGAAAAGATCCGTCATTCGGCGCTTTGTGCTCGGCGTCCTTGCGCGCCAGTCGGTCGCGGCTGGCATCGTTACGGTGATAGACGCCAACACATCAAAAGCAAAGCAAATCCGGGTTATGGAGGACTGCGACGGGGAAGGCCGGAAGCGGCTTTGAGCGCGCTTCCGGCCCCTGTCGATCCGGGAGGAAGGGACGTTAACACCCGGTTCGGCCTCGTTGCGGCATCCCGGTAAATCCGGCGCCGCCAATCCTTGATCTTGAAAGCCACTTTAGCGCTGGCTGTCTGAACGGACGCCGAAGCACCGGTTCATCTGCCGTTCATCGAAGGTTGGCCGCCTCGTTCTTTTTTGCCGTCAAACGAAACTTGAAATGCTTTCGAGCGCTCCCCAGATGTGGGTTGCGGTCGCCAATCGGGGCCGCTGGTCCTCCCGAAACGCCGCTCGCGGGTTTCGCACCGACCATACGCAAACCATGTTGCTCAACAGGAGAACACCTCATGCGTCACGTTGATTTTTCCCCGCTTTACCGTTCGACCGTCGGCTTCGACCGTCTCTTCACGATGCTGGATTCGCTTGCGCAGCCTGACGGCGCGCAGACCTATCCGCCCTATAACATCGAGCGCACCGGCGAGGATTCCTACCGGATTTCGATGGCCGTCGCTGGCTTCTCGGACGAGGAAATCTCGATCGAAGCTCACCGTAACGTGCTGACCGTGAAGGGCGAGCGCAAGGACGAGGGCACCGGCGAGGGTTCCGAACTGCTCTATCGCGGCATTGCCTCCAGAGCTTTCGAGCGCCGCTTCCAGCTTGCCGATCACGTTGAAGTCGTTGGCGCCGCGCTGAAGAACGGCCTGCTCTTCGTCGACCTCAAACGCAACATTCCCGAAGAGCTGAAGCCGCGCAAGATCGCGATCACCTCGGCTCCGGCCAAGGCCAAGCAGATCGAGGCCAAGACGGCAGCCTGACAGCCGAATAAAAATCCAAAGTCTCCTCCCGAGACGGAAGCGGCGCCGCGAGGCGCCGCTTTTTTGTCCGAAGTTTGATTGTTATCCGGCGATCAACTGGCCAAAGCGGTCGACTTCCTCAGTCGTCGTGGCAAAGCTGGTGACGAAGCGATAGAGCAGTTCGTCCTCGCCGATATGGCCGTCAAAACCATGCGGCCTGTGCCAGTCATAGAAGGCCGCGCCTGCCGCCTGCAGTCTGTCGGCTTCGGTTTTCTTAATCACCGCGAACACCTCATTAGCCTGCGGCAGCCAAGCGAGCTTGGCGGTGGCCGAATCCTCGATCGCCGCTGCGAGGCGCGCGGCCATGGCATTGGCATGCCTGGCGGTGTCGAGCCAAAGCCCGTCCTTGAAATAAGCTTCGAACTGCGCCGCGACGAAACGCGACTTCGAAAGCAGCTGTGCGGCACGCTTGCGCAGGAAGGCCAGTTCCTTGGCACGGTCGAGGTCGAACAGCACGATCGCCTCGGCGCACCAGCAACCATTCTTGGTACCGCCGAAGGACAGGACATCGACCCCGCGTTTCCAGGTCATTTCGGCCGGCGTGGTGTCGAGCGCGGCCAGCGCATTGGCAAAGCGGGCGCCATCCATGTGCAGGGGCACGGAATGCTGTTTGGCGATGGCCGAGATCGCGTCAATGTCGTCCAGACCATAGACGGTGCCGACCTCGGTCGACTGGGTGATCGAGACGGCCATCGGCCGGCCCCAATGGACGACCTCACTTGCGAAACGGCCGATCGCCCTGTCCAGATCGGGCGGATCGATCTTGCCCAGGGGACCGTCGACGGCGTGCAGCCGCGAGCCGCCGGAAAAATACTCCGGCGCGCCACATTCATCCTCGATGACATGCGATTCTCGGTGAGCGAAGGAAATGCCGCCCGGCTTGTTGAAGGTGGTCAACGACAGCGAATTGGCGGCGGTGCCGGTTGCCACGAAGAACACCGCGACCTCGCGTTCAAAAATTTCACTGAAGCGCTGATAAACCGTCTCGTCGAGGGCGCTGTCACCATAGGCGGTGGCAAAGCCACCGGCCGCGGCCGACAGGCCGGCAACGATATTGGGATGGGCGCCTGCCCAATTGTCGGAAGCGAAGAACATGTATCTGCCTGTGTTGGGGAATTCAGCCGGAGTTGACCGGTTTAACGCGCCGACCGCAAGGGCCAGGCGCCGGAAAACCGTTGAAGCCAGCCAACGTGGCGGCAAGCGTGGACGACTTAAGCTTACGTTCTTCGGGAACTCCGGGTAATTTTATGTCGCGGATGCTCCAAGTTTTTTGTGAATCGGTCTTGTGCGCGTTTACGAATTCTGCCATAAAAATTTAGGACAGTAGTGCTGTCTTATTTTGTCGCACAAAACAGGCCGGATTGGCGTAACATATTGGCCTCTCCGGCTGTTGTCGCGAGCGACAGGTGGACGGCCGGACGCTGGCCTGTACGATACCAGATGCGAAGCATGCGAAAAGCCGCATGGTTCGAAAAGGAATTTCGCAAGACGTGCCGCGACGATCAGGGTGAGCCAAGCGCTTGCCGAGGCAAACCAGCGCCTGAAGGGCTGGAATGGAGGACAGGACAATGACGGAATTGACGCTCTCTGCGACGAACGGCCAGGCCGCGCAGACGAAAGCGGCTGCCGTCAAAAATACCTCCACCAAAAATCGCGCGACTGCCGGCGGCCTGACCGCCCAGGGCCTCTACGATCCGCGCAACGAGCATGACGCCTGCGGCGTCGGCTTCATCGTCAACATGAAGGGCGTGAAGTCGCATCAGATCGTCAAGGACGGGCTTGCCGTGCTCGAGAACCTGACGCATCGCGGCGCAGTCGGCGCCGATCCGCTGGTCGGCGATGGCGCCGGCGTGCTGGTACAGCTTCCGGATCTTTTTTTCCGTGAGGAGATGGCGGCCCAAGGTATCGAACTGCCACCGGTAGGCCAGTACGGCGTCGGACACTGGTTCATGCCGCAGGATGCGGCCCTTCGCGCACATATCGAAGAGATCGTCGCCGAATCGGCGCAGTCCGAGGGGCTGCCGCTGCTCGGTTTCCGTGACGTGCCGGTCGACAATTCGTCGCTATCGAAGGCGCCCGACATCGTCGCATCCGAGCCGTTCCACCGCCAGGTCTTCATCGGCCGTACGGCCGACATCACCGACGATGAGGAATACGAGGCAAGACTTTATCTGCTGCGCAAGGTCATATCGGGCCGCATCTACGCCGAGAACGACAACAAGGACATCGGCGCCTACTGCGTGTCGCTGTCGGCGCGCACCATCGTCTACAAGGGCATGTTCCTGGCTTATCAGGTCGGGGCCTACTACAAGGACCTCAAGGACCCGCGTTTTGAGACCGCGCTGATCCTCGTCCACCAGCGCTTCTCGACCAACACCTTCCCGTCGTGGAAGCTGGCGCATCCCTACCGCATGGTCGCCCATAATGGCGAGATCAACACGGTGCGCGGCAACAACAACTGGATGGCGGCGCGCCAGGCGTCGGTCGATTCCGAACTGTTCGGCAACAACATCTCGAAGCTCTGGCCAATCTCCTATGACGGCCAGTCCGATACCGCCTGCTTCGACAATGCGCTCGAGTTTCTGTTCCAGGGCGGCTACAGCCTCAGCCACGCCATGATGATGCTGATCCCGGAAGCGTGGGCCGGCAACAAGCTCATGGATGCCGATCGCAAGGCCTTCTACGAATACCACGCCGCGTTGATGGAGCCTTGGGACGGGCCGGCAGCGGTCGCCTTCACCGACGGACGCCAGATCGGCGCCACGCTGGACCGCAACGGCTTGCGCCCGGCACGCTACATCGTCACCGATGACGACCGCGTCATCATGGCTTCCGAGGCCGGCGTGCTGCCGGTGCCGGAGGAGAAGATCGTCCAGAAGTGGCGGCTGCAGCCCGGCCGCATGCTTTTGATCGACCTTGCCAAGGGCCGCATCGTCCCCGACGAGGAAATCAAGTCGGAGATCGCGACGAAGCATCCCTACAAGACCTGGCTCGCCAACACGCAGCTGATCCTCGAAGATCTGAAGCCGGTCGAGCCGCGCGAACTGCGCAGGGACGTCAGCCTGCTCGATCGCCAGCAGGCGTTCGGCTACACCCAGGAAGACACCAAGCTATTGATGTCGCCGATGGCGACCACCGGCCAGGAAGCCGTGGGCTCGATGGGCACCGACACGCCGATCTCGGCGATGTCGGACAAGTCGAAGCTGCTCTACACCTATTTCAAGCAGAATTTCGCCCAGGTCACCAACCCGCCGATCGACCCGATCCGCGAGGAGCTGGTGATGAGCCTGGTGTCGTTCATCGGGCCGCGACCGAACATCTTCGACCTGGTCGGCAATTCGCGCCGCAAGCGGCTCGAAGTGCGCCAGCCGATCCTGACCAATGGCGATCTCGAGAAGATCCGCTCGATCGGTCATACCGAGGACCGCTTCGACACCAAGACGATCGACATCACCTACGGGTCGAGCGAGGGTGCTGCCGGCATGCAGGGGGCCATCGACCGACTGTGCGAGCGGGCGGAGGCGGCAGTCGCCGGCGGCTACAACATCATCATCCTGTCCGATCGCCAGCTCGGACCGGACCGCATCGCCATTCCGGCGTTGCTGGCGACGGCCGCCGTGCACCACCATCTGATTCGCAAGGGGCTGCGCACCGCGGTCGGCCTGGTCGTCGAATCGGGCGAGCCGCGCGAGGTGCATCATTTCTGCTGCCTTGCCGGCTACGGCGCGGAAGCGATCAATCCCTATCTCGCCTTCGACACCTTGCTCGACATGCACAAGCGCGGCGAACTGCCCGAGGAGGTCGACGCCTACGAGGTGGTGTCGCGCTACATCAAGTCGATCGGCAAGGGCATCCTCAAGGTGATGTCCAAGATGGGCATCTCGACCTATCAGTCTTATTGCGGCGCGCAGATCTTCGATGCCATCGGGCTGAAGACCGATTTCGTGCAGCAATACTTCACCGGCACCGCGACACTGATCGAAGGCGTCGGACTGGATGAGGTCGCAGGCGAAACCGTCAGCCGTCACACGGACGGCTTCGGCAGTGATCCGGTGCTGCGCAACAGCCTCGAGGTCGGCGGCGAATATCTGTTCCGCATGCGCGGCGAGGCGCATATGTGGTCGCCCGACGCGGTCGCCACATTGCAGCACGCCGTGCGCCAGGGATCGTGGGAGACGTTCAAGGACTATTCGGCGCAGATCGACAGCGAGACGGCCCGCGCCCAGACCATACGCGGCCTGTTCAAGATCAAGCTGGCGGATGAGACCGGCCGCACCAAGGTCGCACTCGACGACGTCATGCCGGCGGCCGACATCGTCAAGCGCTTCTCGACCGGGGCGATGTCGTTCGGCTCGATTTCCAGGGAAGCGCACACCACGCTGGCGCGCGCCATGAACCAGATCGGCGGCAAGTCGAACACTGGCGAGGGTGGCGAAGAGGCTGATCGCTATCTGCCGCTGCCAGGTGGCGGCAAGAACCCCGAACGTTCGGCGATCAAGCAGGTCGCATCGGGACGGTTCGGCGTGACCGCGGAATATCTCGTCAACTCCGACATGATGCAGATCAAGGTCGCGCAAGGCGCCAAGCCTGGCGAGGGCGGCCAGTTGCCCGGCCACAAGGTCGACGCAACCATCGCCAAGGTTCGGCATTCGACGCCGGGCGTCGGCCTGATCTCGCCGCCGCCGCACCATGACATCTATTCGATCGAGGATCTGGCGCAGCTGATCTACGATCTGAAGAACGTCAATCCGGCGGCCGACGTCTCGGTCAAGCTGGTGTCGGAGGTTGGTGTAGGCACGGTCGCGGCCGGCGTTGCAAAGGCGCGCGCCGACCACATCACCATCTCTGGCTATGATGGCGGCACCGGTGCGTCGCCGCTGACCTCGCTCAAGCATGCCGGCAGCCCGTGGGAAATGGGTCTTGCCGAAACGCACCAGACGCTGGTGCTGAATGGCCTGCGCTCGCGCGTGGCGCTGCAGGTCGACGGCGGCCTGCGCACCGGCCGCGACGTCATCATCGGCGCACTGCTCGGCGCCGACGAGTTCGGCTTCTCGACCGCGCCTTTGATAGCGGCCGGCTGCATCATGATGCGCAAATGCCATCTCAACACCTGCCCGGTCGGCGTCGCGACACAGGATCCGGTGCTGCGCAAGCGCTTCAAGGGCACGCCCGAGCACGTCATCAACTTCTTCTTCTACGTGGCGGAAGAGGTGCGGGCGCTGCTCGCCGAAATGGGCTTCACCCATATCGACCAGATCATCGGCGACGCCGACCTTCTGGAAAAGCGCGACGTGATCCAGCACTGGAAGGCTCGCGGGCTCGATTTCTCGAAGATGTTCTACAAGCCCGATGCGCCGCATGAGGCGGTGCATTGGACCGAACGGCAGAAGCATCCGATCGACGAGGTGCTCGACCGCAAGCTGATCGAACTGGCCAAGCCCGCGCTGGAGACCAAGCAACCGGTCAAGATCGAGGTCGACATCCGCAATGTCGACCGTTCGACGGGCGCCATGCTGTCGGGCGAGGTCGCCAAGCGCTTCAAGCACAAGGGCCTGCGCGAGGACACGATCCAGGTAAAACTCACCGGCACGGCCGGCCAGTCCTTCGCCGCCTTCCTGGCACGTGGCATCTCGTTCGAACTCGTCGGCGCCGCCAATGACTATGTCGGCAAGGGCCTGTCGGGCGGGCGCATCGTCATCCGGCCACCGGAAGAGGCAAGGATCGTCGCGGCCGACTCCATCATCGTCGGCAATACGGTGCTCTATGGCGCGACCGAGGGCGAGGCCTATTTCGCCGGCGTTGCCGGCGAGCGCTTCGCGGTGCGCAATTCGGGCGTGGCCGCCGTCGTCGAGGGCGTCGGCGACCATGGCTGCGAATACATGACGGGCGGCGTCGTCGTCGTCATCGGCAAAACCGGCCGCAACTTTGCCGCCGGCATGTCGGGCGGTGTCGCCTATGTGCTGGACGAAGCAGGTGATTTCGCCGAGCGCTGCAACATGGCCATGGTCGAGTTGGAGCCAGTCCCGGAAGAAGATGATCTGATGGAAAAGCTGCTGCACCATGGCGGCGATCTCGACCACAAGGGCCGCGTCGACGTGTCCGGCGATATGACCAGTCATGACGAAGAACGGCTCTACCAGCTGATCTCGAACCACGTGCACTATACGGGTTCGGTGCGCGGCCGCGAGATACTCGACGACTGGACGATTTTCCGGCCGAAATTCCGCAAGATCATGCCGGTCGAATACCGCCGCGCGCTGATCGAGATGGAACGCATGCGCATGGGCGTCGCGGCCGAATAGATTTGAGAATTGCCGGGGAGCCCAGGCTTCCCGGCCCCCTTCATCGACTGTTTGACCTCGGGCTCAAGGTTGCCACGGCTGCCTCAAGAGGTTAACGGGTGCGGCGAAAACCGCACCATCTGGACAGCAGGAACTGGACTATGGGCAAGGTAACAGGCTTTCTCGAAATCGACCGGCAGGTGCACAAGTACCAGCCGGCCTCCGACCGCATCCGGCATTTCCGTGAATTCACGCTGCCGATGTCGGACAAGGAGGTCGAGAAACAGGCCGCGCGCTGCATGGATTGCGGCATTCCGTTCTGCCATGGGCCAACGGGCTGCCCGATCCATAACCAGATCCCCGACTGGAACGACCTCGTCTACAACAGGGACTGGGACAACGCGATCCGCAACCTGCACTCGACCAACAATTTCCCGGAGTTCACCGGCCGCATCTGCCCCGCGCCTTGCGAGGAAGCCTGCACGCTGAACCTCGAGGACATTCCGGTCGCCATCAAGACGGTGGAGCAGGCGATCGCGGACAAGGCTTACGAGACCGGCCATATCAGGCCCTATCCGCCGGAGAAGAAGACCGGCAAGCGGGTCGCCATCATCGGCTCCGGCCCGGCCGGCATGGCGGCCGCCCAGCAGCTTGGCCGCGCCGGTCACGACGTCCACGTCTATGAGCGCGAGAGCCGCCCCGGCGGGTTGATGCGCTACGGCATTCCCGACTTTAAAATCGAGAAGCACTATATCGACCGGCGCATCGAACAGATGCAGGGCGAGGGCGTCAGCTTCCATTGCGGCGTCAATGTCGGCGTCGACAAGCGTGTGGCTGAACTCCTCGCCGAATATGACGCCGTGCTCTATTGCGGCGGTTCGGAAACGCCGCGCGCTGCCGGCATTCCCGGCGACGATCTTGGCGGCGTGCATGACGCGATGCCCTATCTGGTGCAGCAGAACCGCCGCGTCGGCGGCGAGCCGATCCAGTCGGTGGCATGGCCGTCGCATCCAATCATCGCCGGTGGCCAGCATGTCGTCGTCGTCGGTGGCGGCGACACCGCGTCCGACTGCGTCGGCACCGCCTTCCGCCAGGGCGCGGTGCGCGTCACCCAGCTCGACATCCGTCCGCAGCCGCCCGAGAAGGAAGACAAGCTCTCCGTCTGGCCCTACTGGGCGACCAAGATGCGCACCTCGTCCTCGCAGGCCGAGGGCGCCGAACGCGAATTCCAGGTGGCGACGCTCGAATTCATTGGCGAGGAAGGCCAGCTTACGGGCGTGAAGTGCTGCGAGGTCGACGACAAGCGCAAGCCGATCGCCGGCACCGAATTCGTCATCCGCGCGGATCTCGCCTTTATCGCCATCGGCTTTGCCGGCCCGGCGGTGGCGGGCGTTGCGGCGGAACTCGAGGGTGAAATGAAGATCACCACCGACAGCCGCCGTTCCAGGAATGTCGAAGCCAATGACCGCGACTACAGTACGAGCGTCGACCGGCTCTACGCGGCGGGCGACGTTCGCCGCGGCCAGTCGCTGGTCGTCTGGGCGATCCGCGAAGGTCGCCAGGCGGCACGCTCGATAGACGAGGCGCTGATGGGGACGACCGTCCTGCCGCGTTAAGGGCTGATCGCCGTGGTGGTGTCGGACGCTGCCGCCGTCGCCGGACTTGCCTTGGGCGGCTGGGAAAAGTCGTCGGCGCGACCTGGGGAAGCCTCCGGCGCCTTGCCCTCGATCACCAGCCTTTCGCCAGGAAGAGCCGGATTGGCCTTCGGCGGCGGGGCGGCGCCGAGCAATTCTGTGCCGCCGTCGAGCGCGGGATCGCTGAGCAGCATGGGTTGGGTGCGATCGATGACGATAGGCGCTGCCGCCGGAGCGGGGGTCTCGACCGGTGCGCCCGCCGGCGCCGTCGTCGGTGCCACGCTTCCCGGCGCGGCCAGTCCAAGGATCTTAAGCAGCGGCTTTTCGGTATAGAAGGCGAGCTTGCGCTTGCCGGCTTTGGACACGTTGATGCCGTCATCGGCGCGCAGTCGCACCGGCTGGCCGTTCATGTCGGGGCCAGAGGTGACGAAGGCGCCGTTCTCGTCGACGAAGCCGTCCCAGACATCGACGAATTCGCCGCCGTGGCTTTCGGCCGCCTTGTGGTAGATGTCGTTGAAGGCCAGCATGTCGGAGGTCATCTTCGGCACCCGGAAGGCCGGCATGCCGACCCACAGGAAAGGCACCTTGGCGGTGGCGATTGCCTTGCCGAGCTCATCGGTGCGGCGCTCGTATTCCTTGATCCAGTTTTCGGAGCGGGGCTGTTCGCGCACGTCGCCGACCTTCATTTGCTGGCGGTCGTTCGAACCCAGCATGACGACCACCGCGGCGGGTTTTTCGGTGTCGATCAGCGATTTGATCTGTTCGGGCCAGTTGTAGAAATCATCGCGCACGAAGCCTGACGAGCCATTGCTGCGGACAACGATCCTGACGCCGGTATTCTCGGCGAAAGCTTCGTCCAGCCCCTCGGCGAGGCCAGCCGCCATGAAGTCGCCGACCACCAGGACGGTGCGGGCGTCCGGCGCTTTTTCGACCACGGGCGCTGCCGGCTCCTCGGTAAGGCGAGGCGCACGAGGTTTCTTCTTCGGCTTAGGTTTCGCCTTCTGGATGTCCTGCGGCGCCTCGACCCGCTCGCCGCGGCGCGGAAACAGAAGGTCGCGCAAAGACCAGCCCCGGCTCTGCTGCGGCTGTTCTTGCGCCATGGCTGGGGCATGGACGGCTCCGGCCACGGCAATGGCGAGCACGGCGATGGCCAGGATCAGCACCGGCATGCGACGAACAAACGTCCCGACGCGCGTATGCCAAACCAATCGCTCCCTCCCTACTCAACTTCGTCAGGCTCTATTTCTGCCTGAGCCATTTCAGCACTTCCAAGCTCGGATAGCCATCCTGGGTCAAGCCAACCTTGGCCTGATAAGCCATGATGGCGGTCTTCGAGCCGTCGCCGATCTTGCCGTCGAATTTGCCGTCATAAAGGCCGTGCTGGGAAAGCCGCTTCTGCAACTCCTGCCGTTCCTCGAAGCTGAGCTTGGTAAAAGGCCGGTTCCAATCCTGGACCAGGCCGCTGCCGCCGGCGATCTCATCGGCAAGCAGACCGACGGCGAGCGCGTATTTGTCGGCATTGTTGTAGGCCTTGATGACCGAAAAATTCCTGACCATCAGGAAGGCCGGCCCGCCACGACCGTCCGGCACTTTCAGCGTCGCCTTGTCGGTGAGGTTCTTGAACGGCTTGCCGCTGGCGCGGCCCACGCCGAGCGCCTGCCATTGCGCCAGCGTCTTCGACCCGGCGGGAAGTTTGCCGGCCGGCAAGGTGACTTCGTAGCCCCAGGTCTTGCCGGCCTGCCAGCCATTCTTCTTGAGCAAATTGGCTGATGTCGCCAGCGCATCGGGGACGGAATTCCAGATGTCGCGCTTGCCATTGCCGTCCATGTCGACGGCATAATGCTGGTAACTGGTCGGGATGAACTGGGTCTGGCCCATGGCGCCCGCCCAGGAGCCCATCAGGTGGCTCTCGTCGATATCGCCGGTTTGCAGGATCTTCAGCGCCGCGACCAGCTGGGTGCGGGCGTATTTCGACCGTTTCGCGTCGCCATAACCCAAAGTCGCCAGCGAACGGATGACGTTGCGCATGATGTCGTCGCGCTTGAGAATTTCGCCATAGTTCGATTCCATCGACCAGATGGCCAGGAGAACGTAGCGGTCGACGCCGAATCTTGCCTCGATCTTGTCCAGCCAAGGCTTCCATTTCTTCGCCATCTGCCGTCCGACGGCGACGGACTGGTCATGGACGCGGTTGTCGAAATAATCCCAGGCAGGCGCGGTGAATTCGGGCTGGGTGCGGGCCTTCTCCAGTACCACCGGATCGGGCTCGTTGATGCCCCGGAAAGCCTGGTCGTAGACGGCGCCGGAAACGCCACCCGCCACGGCGGTGGCACGGAAGCCCGCGACCCATTGCCGGAAACCGGCGTCGGCGAAGGCCGGCCCGGTGGGGACAAGCAAAGCGAGCGAAAGGCTGGCCGCCGTCATGACGCTGGCGAAACGTTTTGCGGCATTGCGAACGGACATCTTTTCCTCCTTCTCTGTCCTAGGAAAGACCATTCATCGCCGAACCGGGTTAGGAATTAGTTTACCATAGGCGTCGCCTGGAACGAAAAGACACCTCGATGCTTTAACCGGTGGGAGTTTCCCTCAGCCGCCCCACTAATCTTCAATCCCGGCGCGAAAATGTCGGGGGACGGGGATTGCGGAGCTGGCCAGCAAACGGATAATTGAAAGTATGAAGAGAGTTCGCAAGGCAGTTTTCCCGGTCGCCGGTCTCGGTACGCGGTTTCTCCCGGCCACCAAGGCTGTTCCCAAGGAGATGCTGACCGTCGTCGACAGGCCAGTCATCCAGTATGTCGTCGATGAGGCGCGCGAGGCTGGCATCGAGCATTTCATCTTCGTCACGGGCCGCAACAAGGCGGTCATCGAGGACCATTTCGATATCCAGTTCGAACTCTATGACACGCTGGCACAGCGCGGCAAGGACGAGCAGCTTGCCCGGCTGCAGCGGCTGCAGCCGGCACCGGGACAGACCAGCTTCACCCGCCAGCAGGTGCCGATGGGTCTTGGCCATGCGGTCTGGTGCGCGCGCGAACTGGTCGGCGACGAGCCGTTCGCCCTGTTATTGCCCGACATGATCATGCAGTCGGAAAAGAGCTGCACGAAGGCGATGGTCGAGCTCTACGAGGAGACCGGCAACAACATCATCGCCGTGCAGGAATGCGACCCGGCGGAGGCTCATAAATACGGCATCGTCGGACGCGGCGAAGACACGCATCACGGCTTCCGCATCACCGAAATGGTCGAGAAGCCGAAGTCGGGTACCGCGCCGTCCAATCTATACATCAACGGCCGCTACATCCTGCAGCCCGAGATCTTTGGAATTCTGGAAGGCCAGGAAAAGGGCGCCGGGAACGAGATCCAGCTCACCGACGCGATGCTGAAGCTGGAGAAGCAGCAGGCCTTCTACGGCTACCATTATAAGGGCCGCACCTTTGATTGCGGTTCGCCGGAAGGTTTCGTCGAGGCCAATGTCGCTTTCGCGCTGTGGCGCAGCGACATGAACCAGAGCATGGCCGGCGTCATCCGCACGCTGCTCGACGAGATGAAGCCATCAGAACGGCGCGGGGCAGCCTTTTAGAGTATGCCGATATTCAGGTGATGCCGGCCTGCGAATGGCCGCTCGTACGATTCCCAGTTCTACTGCGTCGCAGTACAACTGTGCTCACGTACTCAAAGTACGCTCCGCTCCGGTTCTCGGTATCAGCCATTCTCGACTCGGCCTGACCTGAACCTCGACATGCCTTGGCGCACGCCTTCAACGCTGCACTTTCACCCCGACGAAGATGCTGTTGGCGGTGTAGTCGCGGCCGGGCAGATTGCTGGTCAGCTTTTCGGTCCTTACCCGGCTGGTGAGGCCCGCATAGCGGTTCAGCCACCAGGTCAGCCCGGCCTCGGCGCTCAAGATCCTGTCGTGGCCGTCAATGCCGACATAGTCGCGCCAATCCAGGCCCAAGGCCGCATTCGCGGTAAGATCGGATCGGATCACGCGCTCGCCCGTCAAGCGTCCGGAGTAGAGGATATCGCCGCTTTCGCCCGATGTGGTCGTGGTCTCGACGGTGGTCTTGCCGGTCAAGCCGATAGTGGTGCCGCGCTGCGGCGACCATTTGAGGTCGGCATTGAGAGTGGCCCCCGAAATCGCTTCCAGGCTGTTATCGTCGATCGCCTCCCTGAGCCAACCGGCCGAGAATTCGCCCGACAGCTTCTCACCTAGTTCGAGTTCAAGGCCGGCGCGGGCGCCAAGACGCGTCGAGGAGCGCTCGAAGCCTTCATTGTCGATGCGCTGGTCGTACGCCCGGCGGCCGACCTCGATCTCGGTGAAGGGCGTGAGCGCCGGGGAAATCTCGTAGCCGGTGCGCAAGGTTGCAGTGTAGAGCGTGTTGTCCTGATCTTTCTGCGACAGCGAAGTGCCGTCAGAGAGCTTGGCGTCACCGTAGAAGTCGTGCGAGACCGCCCCGGTCAACGTGTACTGCATCTTGCCGACGGCCTTTTCGACGCCGATGCTGCCGTCGATGGTCTGCCGCAGCGGCTGGGTACTGACGCCGGCGATGGCATCGGGCGAGGACGCGGATTCCGGCACGGCTTCGTAGCCGAGCTTGGCGATGGCGCGCAATTCATGGTCGAGGTCGACATCGAGCTGGCCTTCGATGCGGCCTTGGGCATCGTGAACCGGGTAGCCCGACACGGTTTCACGGAAAATTCCGTAGCCGTCGATGGTCGCGGAGTTTTCACGCCAGTCGGAAGCGGCGGTAAAGCGCAGCGCCGTCTCGGACAGCAGAGCCGATGTGCCCACACTGCTCGAATCGCCGTTCGTCGTCGCCGTCAGCCCCTGTTCGATGGTCGGCCGGATGATGAAGGAGCCCCATTTGACGCCGGTGGCGGCGAACGGATCGTCCTCGGGTTTCTTGTTCAGGCCCTCGATTGCAGCCGTGCGCTCGGCGCCAGCGTCGAGTTTCTGCTTGTCCACACTGTCGATGGTGAGTGCACGGCGATTGGCCGCTTCCTGAACCGCCGCGTTATCGCCGGTGTCGTCCGTCGCGGCCGTCGTGGCGGTGGTGGTTGGGTCCGTAGCCGCCGTGGTGCTCTTTTTCTTCTTCTTTCTGTCGGCGACCTTGTCCTTTGCCTTGTCGGCCGCATTCTGCCTGGCGGCCGAAGCGCGGCGTGGCTTGGGTGGCGTGGGTGCGTCGGCGGAGGCGTCGTCGCTGGCCTGGGGCGGGTCGAAGACGCTGGTGGTCGAGTTCGCGGCGTCCGCGTCGTCAGGAACGGCGCCGGCGCTGGCCGGCAGATACGTTCGCGCCGGCGCATTGTCCTGCGCGGCAGCGTTGGCCGCCGCTTGCTGGGCAAGAACCAGGTTTCTCGCCTTGCGCTGCTGGTCGGACAGGATCGCCGATTCCGACACTTCTCCGCGCAGTTCCGTTTCCTGGGCATGGAGTGGCGCAGGGCGCAGCAAGGCAAGGACGCTGGTCGCCAGCAGCAAGGCGCAGATCGCGTTGCCCTGTCGCCCTCTCAATTTTTCTGGCTGGACCCCGGACATCGCCACCACTGCTTGCGCGGCGCACGCGCGCCATACTTACCGAACCGTAAATGGGGATGGTTAACGGAGGGTTGAGGCCGCGCGCGCCACTGGCTCCAAACGCGTATTTCCGCGGGCGACAATGCGGGTCCGCATCCTGCCTTCTATTTTGATCCTTGTCGTCGTCCCCGACGACCGCGCACATCCGGCCGTCATGCAGAGGCCATTTCCGTTGGACAGGCGGGCGGCAAAGCGCTAATCGCATCATCCATGCATGCGAGCTCTCTCGATAAGAAGCCTCTGGACAGGCAAGCGTCGATCGAATCGGCTCTGAGAACGGTAACAACCGAACAGGCGGGGATTGCGGCCCTTGCCGAGGCGCTTGAGAACGGACTGGCGGCACCCTTTGCCCAGGCCGTCGAGATGATCTCGAAGATCGAGGGCCGGCTCATCGTCACCGGTGTCGGCAAAAGCGGCCATATCGGTTCGAAGATCGCCGCGACGCTGGCCTCGACCGGCACGCCGGCCTTCTTCGTCCATCCCGTCGAGGCCAATCATGGCGATCTCGGCATGATCGCCAGGGACGACGCCATCATCGCGATCTCGTGGTCGGGCGAGAGCAAGGAGATGATGGGCATCGTCGCCTATTCCAGGCGCTTCTCCATTCCGCTCATTGCCATCACCTCCGGCGAAACCTCGGCGCTGGCGCGCGCGGCCGACGTCGTGCTGCTTTTGCCGCGCACCCCGGAAGCCTGCCCGCATGGCCTGGCGCCGACGACGTCGACGCTGCTGCAACTGGTCATCGGCGATGCACTGGCGATAGCGCTGCTCGAGGCGCGCGGCTTCACGCCGGACCATTTCCGCACCTTCCATCCCGGCGGCCAGCTCGGCGCCAACCTGACCATGGTCTCCGAGATCATGCGTGTCGGCGAGCAGATGCCGCTGGCTTCGCTCGGCACCAAGATGCCGGAAGCGGTGATGACACTGTCGCAGAAGAAGGTCGGCTGCGTGCTGATCGTCGACGCTAAAGGCGAACTGGCCGGGATCATCACCGACGGCGATGTCGCGCGTAACCTGCACCGCAACCTGGCCGACGTCATCGTCGACGAGGTGATGACCCGCACACCCAAGACCGTCGACCCGCAGACGCTTGCAGGCACTGCGATCGCGCTGCTCAACGAGTACAATGTCGGTGCGCTGGTGGTGACCAGGAACAACATGCCGCTGGGCGTGGTGCATTTTCACGACCTGCTGCGCATCGGCGCTGCCTAAGGTAGTGATCTTCAGGTGGGGCCGACCTGCGAACGAAGGCTTTCTGCGCTTCCGGCCTGCGCGGGCCGAAGCACTCATGAAGGATCGTGGTAGCGAAGGCTTCGGCCGACGTAGCCCGATGCTCAGGGACTCAATGTCCGCCCGCTCGTCGCAAGAGCGACCCGGAAATGCATCATTCTAGCCTCGGCCTGACCTGAATCTCAACGCCTTGTGCGCTTGCGCCATCAGGAGGCTCGGACCTGTTCCACCGTCAGTTCCAGGTCCGTGTCCGCAGCGCTTGTCACACGCACCTGAGTGCCGGCGGGCAGATCGGGGCCGGAGACACGCCACAGCGTGTCGCCTAGCTTGATGCGGCCACGGCCGTCGCGGATCGGTTCGGCGAGCGTCGCCATCCTGCCGACCATCTGGGCGCCACGGCGATTGAGCAGCGGCTGATCGGTTGGCTGGTCGTGTCCGCCCATGAGTTTCTTGCCGACAAAGGCTGAAACCAGCGACAGCACGAGGAATAGCAACACCTGGACCTGCCATGTCCAGATAGCGACATCCCAGATCAGCAGCGACACCGCGCCGACGATCAGAGCGGCGATCCCGATCCAAAGCATGAAGAAACCCGGTGCGATGACCTCTACCACCAGGAGCACGAAGCCCAGAACCATCCAGTTCCACGGCCCGAGTTCAGAAACGATGCGGTCGATCATGAGAGTGGCCTATCTCAGTTGTCGGAGGGCCTGACGACAGGCGGACGTGCTGCCTGCCTTTGCGCGCCGGTCGTGCCTTCGCTGCGAAAGACTTCCTTGGCGATTTCGCCGATACCGCCGAGTGAGCCGATCAGCGCCGACGCCTCGAAGGGCATCAGCACGATCTTGCTGTTGGTGGCGGTGCCGATCTTGCCCAGCGCTTCGGTATATTTCTGGGCGACGAAGTAGTTCAGTGCCTGGACGTCGCCCTTGGAGATCGCTTCCGACACCACCTGGGTGGCGCGGGCTTCCGCCTCGGCGGAGCGTTCGCGCGCCTCGGCGTCGCGGAAGGCGGCTTCCTTGCGGCCCTCGGCTTCGAGGATCTGCGACTGCTTGAGGCCTTCGGCGGCCAGGATCTGCGCGCGCTTGTTGCGCTCGGCGGTCATCTGGCGGCCCATCGATTCGATCAGGTTGGCGGGCGGGTTGATGTCCTTGATCTCGACGCGGGTGATCTTGATGCCCCACGGATGCGCGGCCTCGTCGACGACGCGCAGCAAGCGCTCGTTGATGGCGTCGCGGTTCGACAACAGCTCATCGAGGTCCATCGAACCCATGACGGTACGGATGTTGGTCATCGTCAGGTTGAGGATGGCGTTCTGCAGGCCGGCAACCTGATAGGCGGCCTGTGCCGCATTGAGGATCTGGTAGAAAGCGATGCCGTCGACACCGACAATGGCATTGTCGCGGGTGATGATCTCCTGGCTCGGAACGTCGAGCACCTGTTCCATCATGTTCATCTTGGCGCCGATGCGATCGACGAACGGAAAGATGAGGTTCAGGCCGGGGCTCAGTGTCTTGGTGTAACGACCAAAGCGTTCGACGGTATAGTTGTATCCTTGTGGGATTGTCTTGATGCCCTTGAACAGCACCAGTACGACAAGCGCCACCAGAACAACGACCGCAATATCGAAACCACTGAAATCCATCTGGCCCTCCCTCAGAAGCAGGCCGCGCGAGCCATTCCCGCGCAACCGGCTTCACCAAAGACTTAAGTGTGTTTCAGGAGCGTTACAATCAGGTGATGAGGGATTGTTTGTGGGTATGCACTCAGCGGTTGAAGGCAAACATGCTTGCATCCGTGTCTTCAAGCCCGTCGATCGAAGCCGAGACGATCTCGGCGGCGATCCGCGAGAAGGTGATGCCGTTGCCGCCATAACCCATCACGGCGTGGATGCGCGGGTGCCTGGGAAGAGCGCCGATGTAGGGAAGGCCGGTGGTCGTGGTGCCGAAGGAGCCGGTCCAGGCAAATTCGGGCCTGACGTCGAGGTGCGGAAACATCAGGTCGAGTTTTGCGGCAATGCAGGCGCTCTTGTCGGCGATCAGTTTATCGCGCCGCGTCTCGTCGAGGAATTCCTCGTCCTCGCCGCCGCAGATGACCCGGCCATCGGCGGTTGCCCTGACATAGAGGTAGGGATCCGACGCCTCCCAGATGAACGCCGCGCCCGGCCAGAGCTTCCGTGGTTGTGGACATGTCGCAATCGCCCATGTCGAGATGACCCGGTGAGCGGCCGCCGGCACGATGTCGATCAGCTCGTAACCGGTGGCCAGGACAACATGCCGTGCCGTGATGGTGGGCCCGCCCGTGGTTGCCACGACCACCTCATCGGCGCTGCCCTCGATCGCCGTCGCTTCTACGGGAGCGTAAAAGCGTGCCTTGCGCTCCAGCGCCTTGAGCAGCAGCCCTGCCGTCAGCTTGCGCGGGTCGAGCGCGATGTTGCCATGGCTCAGGATGGCGCCACCGCGGTCGATGCCGAATGCTTCCGCCAGTGGCGCCGATGTAAGATAGGTCGCGCCGATGCCGGCCATCTGCCGCGCCTCGGCTTCCTCCCGGAGTTCCGATGGGCCGAGCACGGTGCCAGCCAGATAGAGCGATTGGGTGCGGCTCATGCCGCAGTTGATACCGAGTTCGGCGATGCGGGCGGCAAGATTGGAAACGGCCAGCCGCGAGCGTCGCCAGGCCTGCCGTGCCTGGCTCTTGCCGATCATCCCCGAGAGGGTTGAAAGCGGCTGGTCGATCTCGAATTGCACAAGCGCGGTGGTTGCCGCCGTCGATCCTTTCAGCGGCCCACGCCGGTCGATGCAGATCACCGCGTGAGCGTCGGCTGTCAGCGCCTCGGCCATCATGGCGCCGCTGATGCCCATGCCGACGATCAGCACATCGGTCTTGACGTCCCGGGTCAAACTGCCAGTCGGCACCGCGGGCGCCCGATAGGCGGACCAGACGGGCCGGCCAGTGCTGAGGTCAAGTTTGCGGAGCATCGGATTCCCCGGAGGCGCTGCTCAACGCTCCGGAGCTGGTGTTGTTCCGGTGTCAGACCCAGCCAGACAGTTCGCGCCGTACCATCGCTTCGATCACCGCCATGCCTTCCGGGCTGTCGTTGAGGCATGGTATGTGGGCGAAGTTCTTGCCGCCGGCGTGGTGGAAGGTCTCGGCCGCTTCGCGGCCAATCTCATCCAGCGTCTCGATGCAGTCGACGGAAAACCCCGGATTGACGATGGCGATCGACTTGGCGCCGTCCTTGGCCAGTTTCTCCACGGTCTTATCGGTGTAGGGCTGCAGCCATTCTTGCGCCCCGAAGCGTGATTGGAAGGTGGTGATCAGTTTTCTATCGTCCCAGCCGAGCCTGTCGCGCAGCAGCCGCGTCGTCTTCAGGCAATGGCAATGATAGGGATCGCCCTTCTCGAAATAGGGTTTTGGAATGCCGTGATAGGAGGCGATGATCACCTCCGGCTGGAAATCCAGGGTCGCCAGGTGCCGTTCGATCGAATTGGCCAGCGCCTCGATGTAGACAGGTTCATCATAATAGGGCGGCACGCCGCGGACGGCAGGTGCTGCCCGCATCTTCATCAAGGCGCGAAACAGCTGGTCGTTTGCGGTGGCGGTCGTCGTCGCCGAATATTGCGGATAGAGCGGGAACGAAAGGATGCGGTCGCAGCCTTGCGCGACCAGCCTTTCGGCGACGCTCGACGTCGAAGGGTTGCCGTAGCGCATCGCCCAGTCGACGACCACGTTGGGCAGATCGCGTAGTGCCTCGGCCAGTTTTTCGCCTTGTGCGCGGGTATAGGTTCGCAAAGGCGACTCGTTCTTCTCCCGATTCCAGATCCTGGCGTAGTTGGCGCCCGACTTCTTCGGTCGCGTGGTCAGCACCAGCCCATAGAGGATCGGATACCAGATCGCCTTGTTGAGCTCGATAACGCGTGGATCGGACAGGAACTCCCTGAGATAACGCCACATCGGCCTGAACTCGGTGCCGTCTGGTGTTCCAAGATTGACCAGCATGACCCCTACCTTGCCGGTCGTGACTGGCGGATGCCCGACCGGCCGTGGACCAGGGGCTTTCGCGGCTTTGGGATCGACAATAGTGGAAAGCGGCATATGGGTCTCCGAGACGTGAACCTAACCATCCTGCAGGAGCTTTCAATGCCGCGTCTGGCCGCACCTTGCAGCATGTCGCGGCGGATAGGATTCGCCCGGCCTGCCGTAAGCTTCTGATTTGTGCATATCGTGGTCCCGGAGGACACTTCCGGGCGACATGCATTAGGCCATAGAATTATAAACCCGTCCGGTTCCCCCGGGCGGGCGATGTGGCGGAACTGGGCGAAATTACTTCGCCGGGATGTTCAGTGTCGCGCCCGGCATAAGCCGATGCGGTTTTTGCCCCTTGTTCGCCTCATAAATGAGCTTCCACTTGGTCGCATCGCCATAGGCCTTCTTCGCCAGAGCCCAGTACGTATCGCCAGTCACGACGACATGGCCGCCGGTAGCTGGCGCGGCTTCAGCGGGCTTTGCCGGCTCGGCGGGCGCGGGCGTCGCCGGGGCAGGAGTGGCCGGCGCGGGAGCGGTCTTGGCAGGCTTCGCCGGTTCGTCAGGTGCCGGCGGAGCCGGTGGTGCAGGCGCGTTTTCCGTCGATATGGCCGGCGGCGTGTTGGCGATATCGCCTGAGTTGGCAGGCAATTCCGGCATGGCCGGTGCAGCCGGTTTAGCAGCCGGGGCCGGCGCCGGCGCTGCGGTCTGCGCGGGCTTTGCTGGTTCGGCAGGCTTGGTTGGTTCGGCGGGGGGAGCTGCCGCTGTCGTCGCGGCGATCTCGGTGATGCGGCCATCGAGCTTCGGCGTATAGGGCCGGTGCGCGCCGAGATAGTCGGCCACGACCTGTTCGAGGCCAGGGCCGTAATCATAGGCGTTCTTGGCCTTTTCGGCGAAGACCTTGTAGCCGTCGCCGCCCTGGCGGACATAGTTGTTGGTGGCGACCAGATAATCCTTGGTCGGATTGATCGGCGTCCAGACGCCGTTCTCCATCACCTCCACCGACTTGACGCGGCCGGCATTGGGCGCGACCGATCTGTCGAAGGAGTATTTGAGGCCCGCCACCTGCGGGAAGCGGCCGGCGCCGTCCTCGATCTGGCTGAGGCCGCCTTCGAGGCCGGCGACCAGGTCCTTGCCAGAAATCTGGAAGGTCGCCAGCGTGTTCTGGAACGGCAGCACGGTCAGCACCTCGCCCATGGTGACGGTGCCCTTGTCGATGGAGGCGCGCAGGCCGCCACCGTTGGAAATGACGACCTCGACGCCCTGTCCCTTGACCCGGTCGAGGATGGCGTCGGAGACGAGGTTGCCCATCGCACATTCCTTGGCGCGGCAGCTTTCGCGGCTGCCGTCGATGACGTCGGTGGTCGCGGCCACTTCCTTGTTCTTCAAGGCCTCGATCGGCGCGCCAAGCTCCTTGATGCGGGCGAGCGCGGCTGGGTCCGGCGTGATCGATTTGTCGAGATAGATCGGGTCGCCGCTTGCCGATTTGACGACCCCATTGTCGTCGAACACCACCTTGAACTCGCCGAGATATTTCGAATAGGACGCCGCCTGCACCACCGGCACCTTGTAGCCGCCGGGGTTGTCGACCATGGTCGGGTAGGGGCCAGCCGCCTTCGGATCGGTATTGGACAGAAGCGTGTGGCTGTGGCCGCCGACCACGATGTCGATGCCAGGGATCTTGGCAATGACGTCGCGCTCCCTGTTGTACCCGATATGGGTCACGGCGATGATCTTGTTGACGCCTTCTCCCTTGAGTTTCTCGACCTCGGCAGTGATCGACTTGACGTCGTCCTCGATTTGGATGTTGGGACCAGGGGAGGCGAGTTCGGGCGTGTCGTTGGTGACGGCGCCGATGATGCCGATCTTCTGTCCACCGACCTCGACGACGATCGACGGCTTGACGCGGTCGCCGAGCTTGGACTGCGCGTTGGCCTTGACGTTGGCGCCGAGCACCGGGAACTTGATCATGTCGAGAAACGGCGCCAGCGCCGCCTCGCCGTCGTCGAATTCATGGTTGCCGAGTGCCATGGCGTCGAACTTCATGTCATTGAGGAACTCGCCTTCGACCTTGCCCTTGTATGTCGTGTAGAACAGCGAACCCTGGAAATTGTCGCCGGCGCTGAGCAGCAACACGTTCTGGCCCTCCAGCTTCTTGCGTTCCTGGGCAATGGCGGTGATCAGCCGGCCGGCGCCGCCGATGCATTCGCCCTTGGTCTCCTCCTCGGCCGAGCAGGTCGATTCGTATTTGTTGTTGCCTTCGATGCGGCTGTGCCAGTCATTGATGTGCAGGACGTTCAGTGTGTAGTCGGCAAAGGATGCGCCGGCCGACAGGCCAAGCGTCGACGCGGAAAGGGCGGCAATGGCGGCAAGCTTCTTCATCTTCGTCTCCCGGTAGGCTGATCAGAGGCGTCTGGCGCCCTTGCTCGACTGGTATTAGAGCCAGCGTTTCGATCATGTTCCCATCGCGTTCGGGCCGACGCAAGCGGAAATGCGGCGGTATCTCCAGGCGCGAAACCCGGGCTATTGCCGGCACAAAAAAGAACGGCGACCGAGGGGCCGCCGTCCTTTGTGACTGGAATGTTCGCCGAGTTCAGGTGCGCCGCGTCAGCACGAAATTCTGGCCGGCGGAGCTGGTGCAGTTGAGCTGGCTGGTCGACACCATCAGGCAATTGAAGCTTACCGGGGTTTGGCGGATCAGTGAGGTGCCGTTGATCTGCACCGAAGTGGCGCCGGTCATCGTATAGCTGCCATCGGCAAGCTTCTGTCCCGTGTCGGTGGCGACGGTCGTGAAGGTGCCGCCGGTGAAGGTCGACAGGCCGGTGCCCTTGGCATCGATCCAGGAACCTTCGACCCCTTTCGGGGCGGCGGCCATGGGCGGCGTATCTGGGCCGCTGGTGGCACAGGCAGCAAGCATCGAGGCAAGGGCGCCCGCCAGGCCCGTCGAAAGAACTTTGCGCGCAATCGTCATATGAAATCCTCTCCAAACGCGCCGTCCCACAAATCGGGCGATTTCTGGGAATTGACGCGAACGTCCAAAGTGCCGGGGTATGCCTTAAGCGTTCAACGGACGCACATCGCCACCCCAGGCCGCCTCCCTTCAATCGCCCGATTTCCGGGCGATTGCAAGGCAATGGCGCATGGTCCGGGTGCTGCTATCGGACGAGGATGTTGCGGAATTGCCACGGGTCGCTTCGGTCGAGGTCCTCCGGGAAGAGGCCCGGGCGTCTGTCGAGCGGCGTCCAGTCGGTATAATAGCCCTTGACCGGTCCGAGATAGGGCGACTGCACGTCCAGGCAGCGTTTGTAATCCATCTCGTCGGCCTCGACGATGCCGGCGGCGGGATTTTCCAGTGCCCAGACCATGCCGGCCAGGACAGCCGAGGTGACCTGCATGCCGGTGGCGTTCTGGTAGGGGGCCAGCTTGCGCGCTTCGGCGAGTGACAGCTGCGAACCGTACCAGTAGGCATTCTTGTCATGGCCGTAGAGCAGGACGCCGAGTTCGTCGACACCGTCGACCAGTTCGTTCTCGTCGAGCACGTGGTGCACCGGTTGCGGCTTGCCGGCCGCACCGAACATCTCGTCCAGCGACAGCATCGCATCGTTGCAGGGGTGGTAGGCGTAGTGGCAGGTCGGGCGGTATTGAACCTTGCCCTTCTTGGAGCGCACGGTGAAGAAATCGGCGATCGAGATCGCCTCGTTGTGCGTCACCAGCAGGCCATATTGCGGTCCCGGCGTCGGGCACCAGGAGCGCACGCGGGTGTTGGCGCCGGGCTGCTCCAGGTAGATCGCGGCCTTGGAGCCATGCTTGTGCTTCTTGCCGTTCTTGGGCATCCAGGTCTCATGCGTGCCCCAGCCGAGCTCGGCTGGCTGCAACCCCTCGGAGATGAAGCCCTCGACCGACCAGGTGTTCCAGAACACATCCATCGGCTTGGGCTTCTTGGTGCGCTGGGTGTCGCGCTCGGCGATGTGGATGCCCTTGACGCCGGCCTTCTTCATCAGCTTGGCCCAGCCCTCGCGGTCGTCCTGCGTGGGCTCGGAGAATTCCATGCCAAGATCGGTAGCGAGGTTGACCAGCGCCTGCTTGACGAACCACGACACCATGCCGGGATTGGCGCCGCAGGTCGATATCGCGGTGGCGCCACCCGGCTTGTCGTGCTTTTCCTTGATCAGCGCCTCGCGCAACGCATAGTTGGTGCGGCTGGCATTATCGGCCTTGGCGTCGAAATAGAAGCCAAGCCAAGGCTCGACGACGGTGTCGATATAGAGCACTCCGAGCTTGCGGCAGAGCCGCATCAGGTCCACCGAGCCGGTATCGACCGACAGGTTGACGCAAAAGCCCTGGCCGCCGCCATTGGTCAGAAGCGGGGTCAAAAGCTTCTTGTAGTTCTTCTCGGTCACCGCTTCCCGGACGAAGGCGATGCCACGCTCGTCGAGCAGCTTGCGATCGGTATCGCGGGGGTCGAGGACTGTCATGCGCGACTTGTCGAACTTGAAATGGCGCTCGATGAGCGGCAGCGTTCCGCGTCCGATCGAGCCGAAGCCGATCATCACCACGGGGCCGGTGATCTCACCGTAAACGGGCCAGTTTTCATTCGCCATTTTATCGGGCACTCCTTCAACTCCGTCCAAAAGCTGGGCAACCGCGTGCAAAAGCTGGACAACTGCGTGTAAAAGCCGGGCATTTTCGCCCAACGGCCATGCGCTACATCACAGATCATTGTCACAAACCAGCGAAAAGCGCCAACCAGCGACTACGCGTGCTTGGCCATGTGGTTAAGGACAGCGATCAGCCGATCGCGATCCGATGTCAGGCCCTTGTAGTCGAGCTGGGCGACATCGAGCGCTTCGAGCTGCGCGGCAAAGGACGCTGCCAGCGTTGCCCGGTCCGGGTGCCGCGCCAGCACGGCGAGCGGGTCAAGATGGATGCGGATGGTGAACAGGATATCGCGTGAGGCGGGCAGTTTGCGCAGCGTCTGACGCTCGACCCGGATGAAGGCGTGCGTCTTCACGTCACCGTCGAGGAAACGCGTCGGCCGGCTGGTGGCCCGGTCGATGCGCTCGATATTGGACAGCGGATGGTAGAGTGCATCGCCTGATTGGATCGACCAATTGTAACGTTCGACAGCCTGGCCCTGCAGGCCATCGAACATCCGGTTGATCACATCGGCCGGCCTTGTGCCTGGGCCGAAGCCCGGCACCGGCTCGTGGATCTGCTGCAGCGGCTTGCCGAATTTTTCGACAAGCGACCAGGACGAAGGAAAGCACAGCGAACCCGCGACGAGCCGCCAGCCGTCTTCGCCTCGCCGCATGAGGATCAGGTCTTCCTGGACCAGCAGCGAGGCCGCGACGAGGGGGGCGCCGGCGAGGCTGGAGGGGATCGTGGGACGGCTCGTCGCACCCACGACCGCAACGCCTGCATCGCTGCGCCGGTGGGTGTCGGGAAATCTTTCCGGCAGGTAAGCGCCGAGCAATTCGAGCACTTCCTGCTGGGCGTCGCGCGTACCCTCCTGCTCGACAAAGACTCGTTCAGGGATTTCGGCATAGAGCCGGCGCTTTTCGGCGAGGTAGGGCAGCAAATGGCCGTCTACCTCGATCCAGTCCGCGGGGTCGAGCGGCTTCAGCCCGATGGTGAAGAGTTTCGACGAGCCGTCATACGGCGTGTGGGCGGGTAGGGACGTCATGCCTCAGATCAGTGTTGCCGGGATCAGCCCGCGCAGCGAATTGCCGACGAACAGCGCCTTGGCGGATTTCAGGTCATTCAAGCTGTAGATTGCTTCACTGGCGCGGCCTTCATCCAGAAGCGCGCCGCGCAGTACGCCAGGCAGCAGGCCGCAGTCGAGCCGGGGTGTTGCCAGCACGCCGTCGCCGAAATCGGCGAAGACATTGGTGATCGTGCCTTCGCAGATCTCGCCGCGCTCATTGGCCAGCAGCACCTCATCGGCCTGGGTGACGAGGTATTCGGAGCGGGCATGGGTGTAGAGCTGCCGCCGGCTGGTCTTGTGGCGCAGCAGAATGTTGCTCGAATCGAGCCTCGTCCGCGCCAGCCGCAGCGCCCATATCTTGTCGGCGGCAAGCGGTTCATAGGGCTGCGCCGAGGCGTTGGCCTGGCCATTGCGCGACAGGGCGAGCCGCGTGCGCATGGCGACGGGCGATCGATCGACCGCGTTGCTCAGGACCTCGCCAACCCTTTGCGGATCATAGCTGAAGCCCAGTTCCGCCGCCGAGCCATAAAGGCGTGCAAGATGGCGATCGAGGCGCAGGAAGCCCGATGCGGGCTCCCAGCGGATGGTCTCGATCAGCTCGAAATCGGCGGTGTCCCCGTCGCGAAGCGGGCTTTGAGCAGACATTCCTGGTACTCCTCTTCCGCGACCGAATCGAAGACGATGCCGCCGCCGACATTGTAGACGGCCTCGCCGCTGGCAAAGAGCGAGATGGTGCGGATCGCCACGGAAAAGCGCATCGTGCCGCCGGGTGCGATCCAGCCAATGGCGCCGCAATAGACATCGCGCGACGTGGCCTCCAGATCGTGCAGGATCTCCATGGCGCGGATCTTCGGCGCGCCGGTGATCGAGCCGCAGGGAAACAGCGCCGCGAACACCTGTCGTATCGAGAGCCCGGGCAGCAGCTTGGCCCTGACGTCGCTCACCATCTGGTGCACGGTCGGGTAGGTCTCGATGCGGAACAGTTCCGGCACCTCCAGCGTGCCGACCTCGCTGATCAGCGATATGTCGTTGCGCAGGAGGTCGACGATCATCCGGTTCTCGGCCTGGTTCTTCTCGTCATTGCGCAGGAAATTCTTCTGCCGCTCGTCCTGGTCCCTGGTTGCGCCGCGCGGTGCGGTACCCTTCATCGGATGCGTCTCGATCATCCCCGCCGCATCGATCTCGAAGAACAGTTCGGGCGAGCGCGACAGGACGATCGGATCGCCCAGCGCGATCAGGGCGCCATATTTCACCGGCTGACGCTCGGTCAGGGCGTCGAAGGCGGCGAGCGGATCGCCGGACCATTGCGCGTGCACCGGAAAGGTCAGGTTGCCCTGATAGCAATCGCCTTGCCTGATGTGCCGATGCAACCGCGAGAACCGCTTCTCGTAGTCCTCGAACGACCACGTCGCCCTTGCGTCGAAGATCGGGCCGTTGGTCGGCGTGCTTGGCGGCGGCACCGCTTCTTCCTCAGGAGCATCGAAGACCCCGAGGCAGACCAGCGGGGCCCGGCGCCGGCCCGGCAGCAAGGGAACGAGTTTCGGTTCCAGCAGGTAACCGGCCTCGTAGGAGAAATAGCCGGCCAGCCATTTGCCGGCATCGTGCGCAGCCTGCGCCGCTTGCAGCGCCGCCGGGAAGTCCTTGGCCTCATGCGCGACGATGACATCGGCGGGCCGCTCGAAAACGAGCTGGCGCGCGCTTTCGTCGTTGCGGAAAATTGCGGCGGGCAGGGACATGGGAACCGGGATCGATGGAGCCGACGATCGCTCTATATGGGGGGCCGGGCGCGCGCAATCGAGGGAACGGCACCCTGTCCCTCAAAGCCGACCTTTGCCGGATCGAACCTTGCCGGCAAAAGAAAGCGGCGGCGCCCTTGGCGCCGCCGGTCACAAGGCCTCTGTATCCGTCGTTCAGGTATTGCTGGCGGTTCCGGCCGTCGGAAACTGCTTGGCGAATTCGGCCTCGTTGCCAGCGGCGAGCAGCTTGGCCTGCTCGATCCAGCGTTCGCGCGCGATGCGGCCGTCGAAGTTCATCACGTCCTCGATCCGCTTGATGTCGGCTGATGTCCAGCCGGCGATCTGGGCGTATGTGGTGACGCCTTGCGCCTTGAGCAGCTTTTCGTTGACTGGGCCGATGCCGATCAGCCGGCGCAGATTATCAGGGTTGCCCGACGCCGGCTTGGCCGCCGGCGGTGCGGCCTTCTTGGCGGCTGCCGAACTCTTGGCCGCCGAAGCAGTGGCGGCCGCGGGTTTGCTCGGGGCGGGTTTGGCGGCGGCGGCTTTCGCCGGCGCGGCCTTTGCAACTGGTTTGGCAGGAGCAGCCTTGGCCGCCGCCGGAGCGGATTTGGCCGCGGCCGGCGTCGACATCAAGGCCGCCGGTGGCTGACTTGACGCCTTTGCTCCGCCGGCGCCCGACGAGGCCTGCGCCTCGCGCAGCTGACGCTCGAGGTCGGAGCGGGTCTTGCCGCATGCACCGAGTTCGCCGGTCAGGCGGTCGCTGTCGGCGCGCAACTTGTCGCGCTCGCTGCGGGTGCGATCGAGGTCGCCGCGAAGACTGTCGAGCTCACCGCGCAGGCGTCCCCAGATGAACCAGCCGACCAACACGCCTACCAACAACGCCAGGACCACGTAGAAAAAAGTGCCCATTGTCTCTCTCCAGTCAGATCCGTCTGCCGTGGGTCATGGCCTTCGGCGCAGGACTACTCGATGATGGTTCCGCGGTTCGCGGAACAGCCGGCTTCGGTCAAGCTGTCGGCGATTGGCTTTGCCTGCCCATGGCCAACGGCCGTTGTCGCGTTCGCCTGAGCGCCACGGCCGGCTGAGATTCCCTCGCCGATCCGCATTCGCTCCGGCTTAGCTTAAAGGGAAAGCTATCATAGAGCTTGCGGAAAGCTATGGGAAAATGTCGATGTAGAGTTCTTCAAGAACAAATATTTAGGGCAAGAATAGCGCGGCCCAAACCTGCATTCCGGCTAACTGTTCTTGCTGGCGAGAGGCGTCTCAGTCGTCGAGCGTTTCCAGCTCGTCGATCAGGCCGCCGATCACGCCGAGCCCGATCTGCCAGAAGGCCGGATCGGTGGCGTCGAGGCCGAAGGGTGCCAGAAGCTGCGAATGATGCTTGGTGCCGCCGGCACGCAGCATCTCGAAATATTTGTCCTGAAAGCCGCGTTCGGCATTCTGGTAGACGGCGTAGAGCGAGTTCACCAGGCAGTCGCCGAACGCATAGGCATAGACGTAGAAGGGCGAGTGGATGAAGTGCGGAATGTAGGTCCAGAACACCTCGTAGCCCTCGCGCAACTTGATCGCGGGCCCCAGGCTTTCGGCCTGTACCTCCAGCCAGAACTCGCCCAGCCTGTCTGATGTCAATTCGCCGTTGCGACGCTCGGCATGCACCTTGCGCTCGAATTCATAGAAGGCGACCTGGCGCACCACCGTGTTGATCATGTCCTCGACCTTCTGGGCGAGCATGGCTTTGCGCTCGCGCCGGTCGGTGGTCTGCTCGAGCAGCGAGCGGAAGGTCAGCATCTCGCCGAAGACGGATGCCGTCTCCGCCAGCGTCAGCGGCGTCGAGGCCATCAGCGCGCCCTGGCCGGCGGCCAGCACCTGATGCACGCCGTGTCCTAGTTCATGCGCCAACGTCATCACGTCGCGCGGCTTGCCCATGTAGTTGAGCAGCACATAGGGGTGAGCCGAGGGTACGGTCGGATGTGCGAAGGCGCCCGGCGACTTGCCCGGACGCACCGGCGCGTCGATCCAGTTGCGGTCGAAGAAGGTGCGCGCGATCTCGGCCATCTCGGGCGAGAAGCGGTGATAGGCCGACAGAACCGTGTTCCTGGCCTCATCCCAGCCGATCACCCCTTGCGGCGTCTCCGGCAAGGGCGCGTTGCGGTCCCAGTGGTTCATCACTTCCATGCCGAGCCAGCGCGCCTTCATCGCATAATAGCGGTGCGACAGGCGCGGATAGGCCTCGCGCACGGCGGTGGCGAGCGCATCGACCACGCCGCGTTCGACGCGGTTGGCGAGGTGGCGTGAATCGGCAATGTCCTCAAAGCCGCGCCAGCGGTCCGAAATTTCCTTGTCCTTGGCAAGCGTGTTGGTGATCAGCGTGAAGGTGCGCAGGTTCTTGCGGAAGGTCGTGGCCAACGCCTCCGAGGCGCGGCGGCGGACCTCGCCGTCGGCATCCTGCAGGCGATTGAGGGCCGGCTCCAGCGTCAGTTCCTCGCCGTCGATATCGAAGCGAAGATCGGTCATCGTCTCGTCGAAGAGGCGGTTCCAGGCGCCGCGCCCGGTTATCGATTTCTCGTGGAAAAGCTGCTCGACGCGGTCCTCGAGCTGATAGGGCTTGTCCATCCTGAGATCGAGCACCCACGGGCGGTAATGCCCGAAGGCGGGATCGGCGGCCAGCGCGCCCTCGATCGCCGCATCGTCGATCAGGTTCAGCTCAAGCGCGAAGAACAACAGATGCGCGCTGGCGTCGGTCATCTTCTCCTGGATGTCGCCATAGAGCTTGGCGCGCTGCGGATCGGCGGTGTTGCCGGCATAAACGAGGCCGGCATACGAGACGATACGGCCGATCAGTTCCTCAAGTGCCTCGTACGCGGCCAGTGCCTCCCCCAGCCTGCCGGTACTGCCGCGCCCGGCCTCGGCGGCGAGCGTGCCTTTCCAGCGGGCCTCGAATGCGACGGCGTCGGCGGCCGCCTTGGCAATGTCACGCTTCAGTTCCGGCGCGTCCATGCCGGCATAAAGGTCGGCGAGGTTCCATTCCGGCAGATCGCCAAGCCCGGCAGCGCCCTGACCGGACGCTGGCGCTGCAATCCGCCGATCAAACATCATGCGCATCGAGATACCTTCTTTGAATCAAGTGGCCTGGGTTGAATCACGTGGCCGCAATCACGGAGCCGGACTCAACGGGAATAGAGAAGCCCGTCAAATCCTAAGGAATTCGTTCACCGGGTTTTTTGAAACCTTATTTAGAACCCTGTGCCAAGATGATCCATGGGGTTTTCGGGCGCGGGCGAAGCAAGACAGTCATGACAGGTTCCATACTCATAGTCGATGACGATCCCGTGCAGCGCCGGCTGCTCGAGGCCGCGGTGACGCGGTTCGGCCATACCGCGATCGTTGTGGATGGCGGTACCGCCGGCCTCGAAGTTCTCGACGGGCCTGGCGCCCGCGATGTCTCGGTCGTGATCCTCGACCTTGTCATGCCCGGTCTCGACGGCATCGGCGTGCTGAAGGCGATGCGCGAGCGCGACATCAATACGCCGGTCATCGTGCAGACCGCGCAGGGCGGCATCGAAACCGTGGTTTCGGCGATGCGCCACGGCGCTTTCGATTTTGTCGTCAAGCCGGCTTCGCCCGACAGGCTACAGGCCTCGATCTCCAATGCGCTCAAGGTCGAGGCGGTAGAGGGCGAGGTCAAGCGCACGTCGCGAAAACGCGGCGGGCTGCTGACCTTCAGGGACATGATCACCCACAGTCCGGCCATGGACCGGGTGATACGTCTCGGCCAGAAAGCGGCGGCCTCTCACATCCCGATTCTGATCGAGGGCGAGTCCGGCGTCGGCAAGGAATTGGTGGCGCGTGCCATCCAGGGCAGCGGCGACCGCCGCTCGAAACCCTTCGTCACCGTCAATTGCGGCGCCATTCCCGACAATCTGGTGGAATCCATCCTGTTCGGCCATGAGAAAGGCTCGTTCACCGGCGCCACCGACAAGCACACCGGCAAATTCGTCGAGGCGCATTCCGGCACGCTGTTCCTCGACGAGATCGGCGACCTGCCGCTCGACGTTCAGGTCAAGCTGCTGCGCGCAGTCCAGGAAGGCGAGGTCGATCCGGTCGGCGGCCGCTCGACCGTCAAGGTCGACATCCGGCTCATCTCGGCGACGCACCGCAACCTCCTGCAACAGGTCAAGGACGGCAAATTCCGCGAGGATCTGTTCTACCGGCTGAACGTCTACCCGATCTTCGTGCCGCCGCTGCGCGACCGCCGCGACGACATTCCCCATCTGGTCACGCATTTCATGGAGAAGGTGGCGCCGGCCGACCCGCGCCATCGGCTGAAAGGCATTTCGGCGGCAGCACTTGCGGTGCTGCAGGCTTATGACTGGCCCGGCAACATCCGGCAGCTCGAAAACGCCGTCTTCCGCGCCTCGGTGCTGTGCGAAGGCGATGTGTTGACCGCCGATGATTTCCCGCAGATCCGGGCGCAGGTGGAAGGCACCGTCAATCTCGACCGGGACGACACGTTGGCAGCAAGCAGCGCTGCGCCGCCGCCGTCGCTGGAGCCGCGCGACGAGGACGTTGTGCCCGACCGGATGGCTCCGGCGGCTGTGCTGCCGGCCGGGGTCCAGTCCCGATTCGGCATGCTGCGGGCGCTCGACGAGCGTGGCAATGTGCGTGCCCTGGCCGATGTCGAACTTGAAATGATCAAGCTCGCCATTGACCATTACAATGGCCAGATGAGCGAGGTCGCCCGCCGGCTCGGCATCGGTCGCTCGACGCTCTACCGCAAGCTCAAGGAATACGGCATCGACCCGGAAACCGGCCGCGTAGACAGGCTCGCTTCCTGAACCGCAAGGCCGGGGCCAGCTTCCTCCGCCATTATCTGGTCTGACAGAGCGCCGTCGCCGGATAATGGCGGCTCTCGACGGGGTATTGTTCACGCATTGAGGCCGGCGGTAACAGATCGTGTTCGACCAAAGCCGGAATCTTAATGTAAACCAGCGGTTTACCAACATACCTTGCGGACAATTTTTGACGGGATATCGCCATGGTCTTACCGCATTTTGGCTTCAATAAGCGATGATTAACCATTAGGATCGATATTCGGATGTGAAAATGACACGTCCGTTTGGGGAAATCCGGGGACAAACGGCAGCCTGCAAGGCCTTTTGATTTGAATAGAATCGAACGACTCACAAACGGGCGGCACTATCATTTGAGCGTCTGGCCGAGATGGTTGGCGGCGGTGATTGTCGCATTTGGTCTTGTTGCAGCGGCCGCTACTGGCGCCCAGGCCGAAGTTCGTTCGCTGAAGCTCTACCATCTCCACACGCATGAGAAGGCGGAGATCGTCTACAAGCGCAATGGTCGCTACGTTCCCGAAGGCCTGAGGAAGATCAACATCATTCTGCGCGACTGGCGTCGCAACGAGCCGACCAAGATGGACCCGCGTCTGCTGGACCTGGTCTGGGAGGCGTATCGGGAAAGCGGCGCCACCGATTATATCCAGGTCGTCTGCGGCTACCGTTCGCCGTCGACCAATTCGATGCTGCGCAGCCGCAGCCGCGGTGTCGCCGAAAAGAGCCAGCATATGCTTGGCAAGGCGATGGATTTCTACATTCCCGGCGTACCGCTGAGGAAATTGCGCAACATCGGCCTCAAGATGCAGGGCGGTGGCGTCGGCTATTACCCGACCTCCGGTTCGCCATTCGTCCACATGGATGTCGGCAATGTGCGCCACTGGCCCGGCATCAGCCGCCAGGAACTGGTCAGCCTGTTCCCCAATGGCAAGACGCTGCATGTGCCGAGCGATGGTCGGCCGCTGCCCGGCTATGAACAGGCGCTGGCCTCCTACAAGTCGCGCAAGGGTTCGGGCACACCGAATATCGAAGTGGCCAGCGCCGGCGGCAGCGGCAAGAAATCCGGCGGGTTCCTCGCTGCCTTCTTCGGCGGCGGCGGCGACGAGGCCGACGACAGCGCCGACGTCGAGACCGCTTCGGCCGCACCTGCGCCCAAGGCTAGAAATCTGAAGCCGGCCGTGACAGCCAAGAGCGGCAACCTGCCTGGCATCGCCATCGTGGCCCCCGAGAATGCCCAGCGCGCCGATATTCCGCGGATTGCCGACGAGCAGGCTCCGGAACCGGAGAAGGACACGCCGGAGACAATCATCGCGGCGCTGCCGGCCAAGGAAATCCCGCTGCCCGATTTCGCGCCGCGGCCGAAGGCCGATGTCGGCGCACAGACGCCTGAAAACGTTCCCTTCGCCACGGCGGATGCGACGGCCACCACGGAACAGGCCGTGGCGACCGCGCAGGCGCCGGCGAACATGCCTTTCGGCAAGGCCGATCCGGCAGTGCTAGCAGCGGCCGCGGCCGCCGATCCGGCGCAGGTCGCCGTCAACAACATCCCCTTGCCGACATGGCGTCCCGAACGCACGCTGCCGGCGGATCTCGCGCCGCCGCCCAGCAAGGATGTGCTGATGGCGCTGGCCGAAACGGCTGACCAAGGCAAGACCGCGACGGATGCGTTCTCCGTGGTGCCGACGGCGCGTCCCGAGCCGGCCAAGCCGGATGCCGTCAAGGCCGTGCTCGACGAGGCCAATGCCAATGCCAAGGTCGGCGCCGCCGACGAATATCAGCTGGCCTCGCTATCCGTAGAACCGCGTTCGGCCTTCAACGATCCGTCTGGTATCGATGCGGCATCGCCGCGCCAGGCTGTTGCCGGACGGCCGGCCGGTTCGGATCCGGCCGCCGCGATCGGCGCCGGTGTGAAGACGACCCGCAAGGAAGCCAGGGCCACCGCCCGCGATCAGAAGCCCGGCCCCAGGGCCGTGGTGGTTGCCGCGGCGCCGCAGGCCGCCCGCTGGGCACTGACCAGCGGCGAGAACGTCGCCACCGTTTCGAGTGCGACGACCGCGCCGGGTTACGCCTACAACATCGTGCATACGCCGCCGAGCGAGGTCTATACGGCCGGCTTCCAGCAGGACAATCAGGTCGCCGACGCCAATCGCTTTACCGGCAACGCCGTCAAATTCCTGTCCGTCGCCCGCTTCCAGACGAAGTAACGAGCAGGCCGCAACATGCTGAGGCCGCGCCGGGCGACCCGCGCGGCCTTTTGCTAACCCAGAGTGCGATACAGGCGGTTTCCGATCCCTGAGGATCACGCGCGGCTGAACTTCTCGTGAAGCGGGAACGGCTCACTCATTTCCGGTTTGGTGCGGGTACGCTCCAACCCGACGATACTCATGAAAAAGATTCTACTGGCAGCAGTTGTGGCGCTGGCGGCAGCATCGGCCGCGATCGCTCCGTCACAGGCGGACCGTTGTCGTCAAGACCGACAATCATATGCACATGATGAAGAAGCATTGCCGCGCTGAGGTGGTGACGCACTGGCGGCACCATCGCAAGGAGACGGTGAAGGTCTGCAACTGATCGCAATTTGGATTAGCCAGTCAAAAAAACCCGGTCGACGCTGGTCGGCCGGGTTTTTTCATGCCGTCCGGAAAGACGCTATTTCCCGAGCTCGCTGGCAGCGCGTGCGAGCGCTTCGATCTCGTCCCACTTGCCGGCCTTGACCATGTCGTCGGGCGCCACCCACGAGCCGCCGACGCAGATGACATTGGACAGGCTGAGATAATCGGCCGCGTTCTTGCTGGTGATGCCGCCGGTCGGGCAGAATTTGACGTCCGCCAGCGGCGAGGCAAAAGCCTTGAGCGAAGCGATGCCGCCGGACTGTTCGGCCGGGAAGAATTTCAGGAAGCGCAGGCCGGCTTCGCGCGCGGCCATGATCTCGCCGGGCGTGATGGCGCCGGGCAGCAGCGGAACCTCGCTGTCGGAGGCGGCAGCCAGAAGCTCGCGGGTGATGCCGGGGCTGACGATGAAGCGCGAACCGGCCGCGGCCGCTTCGTCGAACTGGCTGGCATCCAGAATAGTGCCGGCGCCGACAATGGCTTCGCCGACTTCGCCCGCCACGCGACGGATCGCTTCGAGCGCATCCGCGGTCCTCAGCGTGATCTCGATCGCCGGCAAACCGCCACGCGCCAGGGCACGGGCCAGCGGCACCGCATCGGCAACGTTGGCGATCTTCAACACCGGGATGACCGGCTGGCCATTGAGGAGCGACAGGAGGTTCTCGGTCTTGCTGGACATTCGGTGTCTCCTTGTCGGCGGCGTATCGATGGGATTTCAACCGATTAGCAGACCGGTATTGCCATGTCCACGGAACCGGTCGCGGCGCGATGTCACGCGTTGCCGCTCAGCTTAAAGGTTCTCGACATGGCCATGACAGACGGATCGAACCCGTTTCACTTGAATCGGCTTCTACTAGCGTCTAGTTGCTCTGGCAATGACAACACTGTCCGCGCCATCCCAGCCAGTCCGCGTCGCCGCACTCTACCGTTTTGCCCGGCTCGATGCTTTCGAGGCGTTGCGCGCGCCGCTTGCTGCCTTCTGCTGCGGGCGCGGCATCAAGGGCACGCTGCTCCTGGCGCATGAGGGCATCAACGGCACCGTCGCCGGCAGCGACGAGGCGATCGCCGCGCTGATCGAACAGATCGAAGCGATCGACGGCCTGTCAGGTCTCGAGGTCAAGTACAGCAGTGCCGCGGCCATGCCATTCCATCGCATGAAGGTGCGGCTGAAGCGCGAGATCGTCACCATGGGCGTCGAGACCATCGACCCGGCGGCAAGTGCCGGCACCTATGTGGAGGCGGGCGACTGGAATGCGCTGATCTCGCAAGCCGACACGATCGTCATCGATACGCGCAATGACTATGAGGTCTCGATCGGCAGCTTTAAGGGCGCCGTCGACCCGGCGACGGCGAGCTTTCGCGAATTCCCGGCCTGGGTGGAGGCGCACCGGACCGATCTCGAAGGACGCAAGGTGGCGATGTTCTGCACCGGCGGCATTCGCTGCGAAAAGGCGACCGCCTATGTGAAGTCGCTCGGCTTCGAGGACGTGTTCCACCTCAAGGGGGGCATCCTCAAATACCTTGAGGAGGTTCCAGCGGAGCAGAGCCTGTGGCAAGGCGAGTGCTTCGTCTTCGACGAGCGGGTTTCGGTGTCGCACGGCCTCGCGGTGGGCAACGGGGAACTCTGCCGCGCATGCCGCCATCCCCTGATGGAGAGCGACCTGGTGTCGCCGAAATATGCCGTCGGGGTTTCGTGCCCGCACTGCTTCGAAGCCCGCTCGGACGAAGACCGAAAGCGCTACGCGGAGCGGCAGCGACAGGTCGAGCTCGCGCAAGCCCGGGGTAGGGGACCGCACATCGGGTCCTGATCGAGGGCACCGGAGCCCAGCAAACCGGGACTCTGTCATTGCAATGGCAACCCTCGGGACCTACCTCTTCGGCGTTCGAAACCTGCCCGTTCGGCCGGGCAAATCCTGGAGGCGTTGATGTTCGATCCCAAGAAGCTTCTCGACGATCTGCTCGGCTCGCAAGTTCCCGGTGCCAACGGCACGGTCCGCGACAAGGCCGGCCAGGCGGTGCAGATGGCCAAGGACAATCCGCTGGCCGCCGGCACGCTGGCCGCCGTGCTGCTTGGGACCGGCGCCGGCCGGCAGGTGACGGGTGCCGCGGTGAAGCTCGGCGGCTTGGCCGCCATCGGCGGTCTCGCCTACAAGGCCTACCAGAACTACAAGGCCGGCAACGCACCGGAACAGGCGCCCGCCGCCAGCGAGCCGGAATTGCTGCCGCCGCCCAAGGACACCGCCTTCCACCCCTCGCAGGCGCCGCAAGGCGAGGACGAGTTCACGCTGACCCTGGTGCGGGCGATGATCTCGGCGGCTAAGGCCGACGGCCATGTCGACGACGAAGAACGCCGGAAGATCGCCGGCAAGCTCAGCCTCGCCGGGATCGGCACCGATGCGGAAAAATTCCTGATGGCGGAGTTAGAGAGCCCACTCGACCTCGACGCGCTGGTGGCGGGTGCTCATACCGATGCGCAGAAGCTCGAACTCTACACGGCGTCGCGCCTCACCATCGACCCCGACTCGCGCGCCGAGCGCGGCTATCTCGACCTGCTCGCCGGACGGCTTGGCCTGCCGGACGCGCTGGTCGACCATGTCGAGGCGACGGTTTTCGCGGCCAAGGTGCCGGCCAAGGCAGGAACTTCACCCAATCCGCGCTGGTAAGGTCAAATCGGCACAGGCGGACCTTCCGGCGTTAGTCTTTCGTTAACTCAGGAAGCGCATGATTCTACACAGTCGGATCGGCTTTTCCTCCTCCCAAGCCCGGTCCAGATCAGGGCGGTCGCCAATGACCGCCCTTTTTGTCGGCCCATGCAGGCTGCCCTCCAACCAAATGGCTTCACTTTTCGAGGGCATGTCCCGGTGGCCGCGCTTGCCATCGCTGCCATCATTTGCGATGCCTTCTCCACTCGAACCAAATTTGTAGATCAGGCGAGCACGCACTGCGCTGCCGGAGGACATCAGCGATGACCGAGCAAAGAACCGCCATCGTCACTGGCGCCGGCACCGGGATCGGAAAGAGCGTAGCCACGGCATTGCTCAAGGCCGGCTGGAACACGGTGTTCTGCGGGCGCCGCAAGCCGGTGCTGGATGCCGCGATCGCCGAGGCCGGACCGACCGAGGCCAGGGCGTTGGCGGTTGCCTGCGACATCAGCAAGGCCAGTGAAGTCGACGATCTGTTCGAGACCGTGGCGGAGGCTTTCGGGCGGGTCGATCTGCTCTTCAACAATGCAGGCATGGGCTACAAGTCGACGCCGATCGACGAAATCCCGATCGAGGTCTGGAACGATGTCGTCAGCGTCAACCTCACCGGATCTTTCTTGTGCGCGCGCGCGGCGTTCGGCGCCATGCGCAAGCAGAAGCCGATGGGCGGCCGCATCATCAACAATGGTTCGGTGTCGGCCTATGCGCCGCGCCCGGGCTCGGTGCCCTATACGGCGACCAAGCACGCCATCACGGGCCTGACCAAGACACTGGCGCTCGATGGCCGCCCCTATGACATCGCCTGCGGACAGATCGACATCGGCAATGCATTGACCGACATGGCGCAGCCGATGACCGTCGGCGTGCCGCAGGCCAATGGCTCGATATCAGCCGAAGCGGTGATGGATGTCCAGCGCGTCGCCGACGCGGTCGTGCATATGGCCAGCCTGCCGCTCGACGCCAACGTGCTGTTCATGACCGTGATGGCGACCAAGATGCCGTTCGTGGGGCGCGGGTGAGCAGCGGGTGCTGGCGGCGCTTTTGCCCGTGTCTCATTTTTCCGCCAGCGGCACGCCGGGCTTGAAGAGCAGAATGGGCCTTATCTCGTAAACGGCGGTTGGATTAACACGACGAAGGTCGCGGGCGATCTCGATGGCGTCGTCCCTGGTGATGCAATCGACGACATAGAGGCCGAGCAACTGTTCCTTGGTCTCGGCAAAGGGCCCATCGATGATCACACCGTCGCCCGGGCCGCGCAAGGTGCAGGCATCCCGTGTCGTTCCCAGGCGCGCCGACGGCCCAAGCGTGCCTTCCGCATGAAGCCTGGTGTTGATCTTGAGCAACTCGGCCATCAGCGCCGCATCTTCCCGCGGCGTCAGCGCCTCGATCGCATCTTCCACGTGATAGGCAAGGATTGCATAGAACATCCGAGATCCCTCATTGGTCCTGATACCGGAGTTCGTAGCCGTTTTCGGTACGCCCGCACAGCCTCTGGCTACGCGCCTCCGGACGGCTCATGACACCGTCATGGAATGCGGTGGCAGGCTATCCGGCTCGCGCGGCGGACGCTGAAGCTCATCTGGCCAGGAATGCCCCGATCCGTTCCAGCGCGCGCAGGATGTTTTCCTCGGAATTGGCGTAGGAAAGCCTGACATAGCCTTCGCCGAGGATGCCGAAATCGGGACCGCCGATCAGCGCCACGCCGGCCTCGTCGAGCAAAGCGGAGGCGAGTTTCTTTGCCTTCCAGCCGGTCTTCGAGACATTGGGGAAGGCATAGAACGCACCTTTGGGCGTGATGCAGGAGATGTTTGGCAGGGCGTTCAGGCCTTCGACCACGATTTTCCGGCGGTTGTCGAAGGCGCGCATCATGGTGTCGACGTCGTCCTGCGGGCCGTCGATCGCCGCGATGCCGGCGAACTGGCTTGGCGCGTTGACGCAGGACCAGCAATTGACCGCCAGCTTGCGAACCTTGTCGTAGAGGTGGGCGCCCTTGTCGCCGTTCGGCCAGATCGACCAGCCCATGCGCCAGCCGGTCATCGCCCAGGTCTTGGACCAGCCGTTGAGCACGATCAGCCGGTCGCGGATCTCGGGAAAGCCAAGCAGCGAGCAATGCGTCTCGCTATCATAAGTCATGACATCGTAGATTTCGTCGGAGAGAATGGCGACGTCTGGATGCTTATCAAGCCCGTTGACCAGCTTCTCGATCTCGGTGCGCGGGGTGACGCCACCGGTCGGGTTGGCCGGCGAGTTGAGGATCAAGAGCCTGGTCTTCGGCGTGATCAGCCCCAGCGTCTCTTCGGCCGAGAAGGCGAAGCCGTTCTCCTCGCGCATCGGCACGGGAATGGGGGTTGCACCGGTGAACTCGATCATCGAGCGGTAGATTGGAAAGCCGGGGTCTGGATAGAGGATCTCGGCGCCGGGCTCGCCGAACATCAGGATAGCGGCGAACATGGTTGGCTTGCCGCCGGGCAGGATCATCACCGCCTCCGGCGAGACCTCGACGCCGGTGGTCGTCAGCGTGCGCCGCACCACCGCCTCGCGGGTCGCCAGCAAGCCATTGGCCGGCGTGTAGCCATGGTGGCCGTCACGCAGCGCCTTGATCGCCGCCTCGACGATGTGTTGCGGCGTCTTGAAGTCGGGCTGACCGATGCCGAGGTTGACGATGTCACGGCCCTGGCTCGCCAGCGCCGTCGCCCGGGCCAGCACGGCAAAAGCGTTTTCCTCGCCGAGCCGGTCGAAGGCCGAAATCGTGTGGAGCATTTTTCCCGTCCCTGTGGTTCTTACTGTTGGCGAGCGTTTTTGTGAGCGTCCGCCCGCAAAAGTCAAACGGATTGGAGTTTTCGGTGTCGGAAAATCTCAAAGACTGGCAGCCGCGTCCGCGCCCGGAGCGCAAGGTTCTGGAGGGCCGCTATGTCAGGATCGAGCCATTGAGTGCCGCAACACATGGCGACGGCCTCTATGAAGCGTCTTCCGTGGCCGACGTCGACGGCCGCTTCGCCTGGCTGCCGGACTATCCGCCCGAAACCCGCGCCGCCTTCCAGCCCTGGCTGGACAAGGTGGAGGCGAGCGAGGATCCGCTGTTCTTCGCCATTGTCGACAAGGCAAGCGGCAAGGTCGCCGGCCGCCAGACGCTGATGCGCATCGATCCGACCTACGGCGTTATCGAGATCGGCAACATCTACTGGGGACCGCTCATCTCGCGCAAGCCGGCAGCGACGGAAGCGCAGTTCCTGTTCATGAAATACATCTTCGACGAACTCGGCTATCGCCGCTACGAATGGAAGTGCAACAACCGCAACGAGCCGTCGAAGCGCGCGGCGGAACGGTTCGGCTTCAAGTTCGAGGGTATTTTCCGCCAGCATCTCATCGTCAAGGGTGAAAACCGCGACACCGCGTGGTATTCGATCATCGACAAGGAATGGCCAGCTCTGCGCAAGGCTTATGAAGCCTGGCTCGATCCGGCCAACTTCGACGCCAATGGCCAGCAGAACCGCCGGCTCGAGGATTTTCGCGCGGAATTCGGCGCCTAACGGGAGTTTGCCATTTGGCGCATATCCACGATCACAGCGGGCACGATCACGGCGGCTGCCATGTGCATGGCTCGACGGACAAGAAGCGCGTGCTGATCGCGGCCTGCCTGACCGCCGGCTTCATGGTGGCCGAGGCGCTCGGCGGCCTGTTCACCGGGTCGCTGGCGCTGCTGGCCGATGCCGGCCACATGCTCGCCGACGCCATTGCGCTTGGCCTGGCCTGGTATGCCTTCCATCTGGCGGGCCGGCCGGCAACCGGCCAGCTCACCTACGGCTTCGGCCGCGTCAAGACGCTGGTGGCCTACACCAATGGCATCGCCATTTTCGTCATCGCGCTGTGGATCGTCTACGAGGCGTGGGATCGCCTGCTGACACCGGCGCCGGTGCTGGGCAGACCGATGCTGGTGGTGGCGATCCTCGGCCTGCTGGTCAATATCGGCTCCTTCCTGGTGCTGCATGGCGGCGATCGAGACAATCTCAACATGCGCGGCGCCATCCTGCATGTGCTCGGCGATCTGCTCGGCTCGGCAGCCGCGATCGTCGCGGCACTGGTCATCCTGGCGACCGGCTGGACGCCGATCGACCCGATCCTGTCCGTGCTGGTCTCGCTGCTGATCCTGTCCACCGCATGGTCGCTGATGCGCGCCGCCGCCCACGTCCTGCTCGAAGGCGTGCCGCCAAGCCTCGATCGCGACCTGATCGCGGGGGACATTCAGGCAACGGTCCAAGGCGTGCGCGAGGTGCACCATATGCATATCTGGTCGCTCGACGGGTCGAGCAGCATGGCGACGCTGCATGCCTGCCTCAACGAGGGCGTCGATGCCCATCAGGCGGTCAGCGCCATCAAGAAGCGGCTTGCCAGCGAGCACGGCATCAGCCATGCCACAGTGGAACCGGAATTCGGCCGGTGCGCCGACGATGGCGACGACCATCATCACGAGCATGAGCACGATGCGGCCGCGCATCACGGCCACTATCACTAGGTCCGATCGATGGCCATTGATCGGACCTGCCTCAGGAGTCCTCCAGCTTTGCAACTCAGCTCGATGAACGACCGCCGTTCCGGTGCGGCATGATGGACCGTGACACGCGCAATGCGGCCATTGCGGCGGTTTGGATCATGCTTCTGTTCGGCATTGCCGCTTTCTACCTGCCGTCCGTGATGCTGGCACTCGGCAGTTATTCGACCGTGCTGGCAGGTATCTTCGGCACCGTCTTCGTGCTGGCGTTTTTCCTGGTGTTCTGGTTGCGCGCGCGCACCCAGCGCAAAAATCGGAAGTAAGGGATATCGGACATGCGCATTCTGATCACTGGCGCCGCGGGCATGGTCGGCCGCAAGCTCATCGCCCGGCTGGCCAAGGACGGCACGCTGCGCGGGGAGAAGATCACCGCGCTCGACCTGCACGACATCGTGCCGCCGCAGGCGCCAGCCATGGACGGCGTCAGCGTCGCGCTGCACACGGGTGACCTTGCCGAAGCAGGCGCCGCGGAAAGCCTGGTTGTGTCGCGCCCCGATGTCGTCTTCCACCTCGCCGGCATCGTGTCGGGTGAGGCGGAAGCGAATTTCGACCTCGGTTACCGCGTCAATCTCGACGGCACGCGCGCGCTGTTCGACGCCATCCGGCTGGCAGGGTTTGCGCCGCGCATCGTCTTCACCTCGTCGATCGCGGTGTTCGGCGCGCCATTCCCGGATGTCATACCGGACGAATTCCACCCGACGCCGCTGACCTCCTACGGCACGCAGAAGCAGATGAGCGAAGCGCTGCTGGCAGACTATTCCAGGCGCGGCTTCTTCGACGGCATCGGCATCCGGCTGCCGACGATCTGCGTGCGGCCCGGCAAGCCCAACAAGGCGGCCTCCGGCTTCTTCTCCGGCATCATCCGCGAGCCGTTGAGCGGGCAGGAGGCGATCCTGCCGGTGCCGCGCTCGGTCGTGCATACCCATGCCAGCCCGCGCTCGGCGGTGAATTTCCTGATCCACGGCGCGGAGATTGACGGCGATGCCGTCGGGCCGCGCCGCAATCTGACGATGCCGGGTGTCGCCGTCACGGTCGGCGAACAGATCGAGGCGCTGGAACGGGTGGCCGGATCGAAGACGACAAGCCTCATCCGAGAAGTTCCGGACGAGACGATCTGGGCGATCGTCAAGGGCTGGCCGACCCGCTTCGAGGCGCGCCGGTCAAGGGAACTTGGCTTCAGTGCCGAAAAGAGTTTTGACGAGATCATCCGCGCGCATATCGAGGATGAACTGGGCGGCAACATTCCCAGTTGGTAGCGCACGTTGCCTATCCCATTCCGACGGAATGGTAGGGTCTAAACGCTGCCCGTCAGGCTCGCAGACAGCAGCAGCAGTCCGAACAGAAAGACGAAGGCCGCGCCGCCGATCTCGACGATCGAGTGGATGCGGTTGCCCATGCGGCCGTCGCCGGCGAAATACACCGCCCAGTTCTTGGCGGTCACGGCAAGCGTCGCCAGCGCCGAGACGGTGATGGCGGTTCCGATCGACATCGCCAGCACCGACAGCAGGCCACCGAGCCAGAGCCCGTTGAGCAGCGCGAAGCTCAGCACGATCAGCGCGCCGGAGCAGGGGCGGATGCCGACGGCGGCCACCGCCGTCCAGGCCGTTCGCCAGTCGAACCGATCACCCGACAGCAGCGCCGGATCGGGCGCATGCGAGTGGCCGCAGGTGTCGCAGACCTCGCCGCCGGCGTGGCCGTGATGCGCATGGTCATGATGATGCGCATGATCGTGCGCGCCATGGTCGTGATGGTGGTCATGCGCGGCGTGGTCGTGATGGTCGTGCGAATGTTCATGGACATGGTCGTCATGCCCGTGCTGAGCGTGCGCCGAATGGCTGTGCGCGGCATGCGAATGGCCGGCGTGGGAATGACCCGCGTGAGAATGCCCAGCGTGCGCGTGACCCGCATGCGGATGACCGACGTGCGCAGCCGACAGGCTGTAGGCGGGCCCTCTGCCAAACAGCCGCAGGATGGACGGGCCGAGCTTGCGCCACAACAGCCAGGCGCCGAACAGGGTGACGAAGACAAAGCTCATGATCTCCATGAACCAGGCCGCGTCGGTCATCGAGATCGCGGTGCCGCGCAGGACGAAATAGGCGACCGCCATCACCAGGATCGCCGTCAGGCCCTGCAGCAGCGCCGAGACGAAGGACAACAGGATGCCGCGCTTCAGCGCCACTTCGTTGGCCACCATATAAGACGAGATCACCGCCTTGCCGTGGCCGGGGCCGGCGGCGTGGAAAATGCCATAGGCGAAGGACAGGCCGATAAGTATCCAGATCTTGCTGTTGTCCTGGCGCATTGCCTTCATGGCTGTCGCCAGCGCGCGGTAGAATTCCTGCTGCCTGAGATTGATCCACATCAGGATATGGGCGAACGGACCTGTGGTGGGTGCCATGCCGTCATTGACGCCGATGCCGAGCGAACTCTGGGCGTGCGCGGCACTGGCGACATGCATCATGGCAAAGGTAAGGGCCAACAGGCCGACTGCCAAACGCGGGGACGGTTTCGAACAGTTGCCGATCAGGTTCACCGGATTTATCCTTCTGGCTGACAGGTCAGTTCGAGTTTGGTGGCAAAGATCTTGCTCATGTCGGTGCCTGTCGGATCGTTGAAGAAAGCATCCGTCAGGGTCTTCTGGTTTTCCTTGATCGCTTCGTCCGGGTCCGGCCGGATGACTTTGCTCGTGCAGTTCGACGGCAGGCCCTCGACGGCAATGTTGGAATCCTCGGTGAAGTCGATGGCCGTGTAGAAAGTCGGATCGTAGACGCCGATGTCGATCGTGCCGGACAGCTTGATCGGCACCTTAGGTTCGGACTCGAACAGGATGATCAATTGGTCGTTGTCGAAATTGGCCATCAGATGCGGCGGCGGCACCATCGTCACGTCCTTGCCGTTTTGCGTGACGAGCTGGAAATAATTGAACTCGGCCAGGGAGGCGTGGACGGTGTCGGCGACATCCTTCAGCTCCTTGTCGTCAAGCTTCAGGTCGGAGTTCTTGTCGAACTCCATCATCACCGTACTCGAAAACAGATCGTCGAAGCGCCACAGATGACGCAACGCTTTCACACTTTGGTGATCCGGGGACAGGATCACGTCGAGGCGCGCCTCGGCGAAGACGTGCGGATGCACCTCGGCCGGCCCAACGGTGGCAAATGTCGCGGCCAAGGCCGAAGCCAGCATGATTGCGTGCCGTTTCAGATGCATTCGCGGTCGCGATTCCCTTGGCTTTCGAGAGCGTGGTAAGGTTACCAGAAAGGGGGCGAAATTGGGACTGCGGGCGCATGTGCCCAAAAGTGCGCGAGGCTTTGGGATAGCGCCACGTCTGCACGAGACCTCAAAACGTGCGGTATCCAGGCTGGGGCAGGTCAGGCGCTTTCGCGCGTCCTGAACCACTGCACCAGGAAGTCGACGAAAACGCGCACCTTCGCCGGCAGATAGCGGCGGTGCGGATAGACGGCGAAGATGCCGCCGCCCGACAGGATGCGGTCGTCGAGCACCGCCACCAATTGGCCGCTCTTGAGGTCGGGCGCGGCGATGAAATCCGGCAGGATGCAAAATCCTAACCCCGACAGGGCCGCGGCCCGCGCCGCCATCGGGCTGTTAACCTCGATCGGGCCCGACACGGCGATGCTCACCGGATCGCCATTGTCGCCCTTGAACGGCCAGTTGTTCAGTCCGCGGCCATTGGTGTCGACGATGCAGGGCATATGGCCGAGATCCTGCGGTCGCGTCGGCATGCCGTGCTTGGCGATCAGCTCGGGAGAGCCGCAGAGCTTGATCGAAAACGGCGCCAGCCGCCTGGCGATCAGCGACGAGTTCTCCAGCCGCGAGATGCGCACCGCGAGGTCGAAGCCTTCCTCGACCAGATCGACGAAGCGGTCGTCGAGCTGGATGTCGAGCACGATGTCGGGATACTGCTTGGCGAAGTCGATCAGCGACTGGCCGATCGGCGCGTCGGCGAAGGTGCGCGGCGCCGACAGCTTGATGCGGCCACGCACGTCGCCGGAGGATTCGCGCACGGCGTCGGCCAGGCTGTCGACCTCGCGCACGATCTCCGAGGCGCGGCGGTAGTAGGTGTGGCCGGCCTCGGTCATCGAGAACTGGCGCGTGGTGCGGTTCAGCAGCAGCGCTCCGAGCTCGTCCTCCAGCTCGCGCACGTATTTCGACAGCAGCGCCTTGGAGCGGCCGATCTTGCGTGCCGCCGCCGAGAATCCCTCGGCCTCCACGACGTCGATGAAGGCGCGCATGCGGGTCAGTGTATCCATTGTTCAGGCTCTTTGTGCTGCGTCGAGAAGTTTTCGGCCGAGCCGTATCAGGGCAATGTCGCTGCCGGAAGGGCCAAGCAGCGAGAGACCGAACGGAGCGCCGGCGACCGAGCCGATCGGCAAGGTGATTTGCGGAAAGCCGGAGAGCCCGCCCAGGCACAGGAGATGGAGCGCGCGTTCGCGGTAGGCCTGGAATTGCTCCGGTGTGCTGTCGACATAGGGTGCCGGGCCCGGCACTGTCGGCAGGACAAGAAAGCCGTGCTTGCCGAGCATGGCGCTGAGTTCGCCGCGGAAGGTCAGCCGGCGCACCTTCTCGGCCTGTGCTGTCCCGTCGTCGACCGCACGGCCAAAGCCGAACCGCTCCTCGACGCCGGGCCCGAGCTCGCGCTCCCCGCTGGTGATCCATTCGCCATGCACCGCCCAGGCCTCCCTGGCCTGCAGGCGGCGAAAGCACCAGTAGAGTTCGTCCGGGGACGAGCTGAAGTGCGTCGTCGGCGTCGCCGGCGTGCCGAACACCGTGGCCACCAGCGCCTTCATTCCGGCATATTCGGCGGCCGCCGGCGGGGCGACCATCTCGTCCAGCCAGCCGAGCGCAAGCGGGCGGTCCAGGGAATGCTGGTGCGGATCCCGGCCAAGCAGCAGCTTGCCGACAGTCTCATAGGTTTCGATGTCGTCGGCGAACCAGCCGAACGTGTCGAAACTCGGCGCCAGTCGCATGGTGCCGTCGAGGGAAATGCGGCCATGCGTGGTGCGCAGCCCGATCAACCCGCAGAAACTCGCCGGCGCGCGGATCGAACCGCCGGTGTCGGACCCCGTGGCAATGTCGGCCAGCCTGCCCGCCACCGCCGCCGCCGACCCCGACGACGAGCCTCCGGTGACGCGATCGGGAGCCGCGGGGTTCACCGGAAACGGAAAATGCGCGTTCTGGCCGAACAGAGCGAAGGCGAGTTCGTCGGTCTGCGTCTTGCCGATGAAGCGCGCACCGGCGTCGAGAATCGCCTGCACGGCCGGCGCCGTGCGCGAAGCGGCGTGGCCATTGGCGAATTTCTGCAAATTGCCGCAACCGGTGCGGTAGCCGGCAACATCGTAAATGTCCTTGACCGCCAGCCGCAGGCCGGCCAGGGGCCCAAGCTCGGCGTGCGCCACGGGCATCTGGCGAAGGTCGAGAAAGGCGTTGAAAGGGCCGTGCGTGCCTGTCATCGTTCGATATCCGTATACGCTTGCGCCAACATTGTTCGATGCCAGAAATTTTACAACCGGCGATACGATTTTTATTGATTGTGAAATGCTTCGCTCTTATATCGCCCTTGCCCAAAGTCGCACGTGCCTGTGGGTGTCCGCCGATCCTCGAATGGTGAGGGAAATCGGTAAGGTAACTGGAGCTAACCCCTCCAGTCGGTTTAGCGGCCAACCGCCAGACCGAGGACACCTTGAAGCAACGACGGTGCGGGCCTTTCTGGTTCTCTGCCGGTTGTCCAAAGACCGGGGTTACTGAAGAGGCACACCTTCATTGCCGGCAGTGCGGAACGGGGTTCTCCCAATCCAAGCCAAGGCAGACAAAGCGAACCGAAGCCGGGCAAGGCTAAGGTTCATCGCCGCGAGACGGCGTTTCATGGTTCCGGGGTCTCCACCGGCTGGTTCCATGGATTTTCCGTCCCGCCTTTGTTTGACCGCGTGTTCGCGAGGCCGACAGCCCGCGCCCGCACCCTTGTGCGCGCCGAAAGGCGCGATGGAGAATCCCGATGGCCACACAGCGCATCCTCGACTTCCTCGCCACCCGACGTCCGTCCGGCCCCTGCCTCGTCGTCGACCTTGACGTCGTGCGCGACAATTTCCGCGCCTTCGAGAAGGCTCTGCCCGATTCCAAGATCTACTATGCGGTGAAAGCAAACCCGGCGCCCGAAATCCTGCGCCTGCTTGCTGCGATGGGCTCGTCCTTCGACACCGCTTCCGTTGCCGAAGTCGAGATGGCGATGGACGCCGGTGCGCCGGCGGACCGCATCTCCTTCGGCAACACCATCAAGAAGGAGCGTGACATCGCACGCGCCTACCAGCTCGGCATCAAGCTGTTCGCGGTCGATTGCGTCGAGGAAGTCGAGAAGATCGCGCGCGCCGCGCCAGGCTCCCGCGTGTTCTGTCGCGTGCTGACCGATGGCGAAGGCGCCGAATGGCCGCTGTCGCGCAAGTTCGGCTGCGTGCCCGACATGGCTGTCGACGTGCTGCGCCATGCCAAGGGCCTCGGTCTTGACGCCCATGGCGTGTCGTTTCATGTCGGCTCGCAGCAGACCGACCTCACCGCGTGGGACCGTGCTCTGGCCGACGCCAAGAAGGTGTTCGCGACGCTCGCGGAAGAAGGCATCGTGCTCAAGATGGTCAATATGGGCGGCGGCTTCCCGACGCGCTATTTGCGTGACGTGCCGGCGGCGCAGGCCTATGGCCAGGCGATCTTCTCGGCGCTGCGCAAGCATTTCGGCAACGCCATTCCCGAGACGATCATCGAGCCGGGCCGCGGCATGGTCGGCAATGCCGGCGTCATCAAGTCGGAAGTCGTGCTGATCTCGAAGAAGGCCGACAACGACAATGTTCGCTGGGTGTTCCTCGACATCGGCAAGTTCGGCGGTCTGGCCGAGACCATGGACGAGGCGATCCGCTATCCCCTCGTCACCCGCCATGACGGCAGCGAGACCGCGCCTTGCGTGCTCGCCGGCCCGACCTGCGATTCGGCTGACGTGATGTACGAGAAGACGCCCTATCCGCTGCCCTTGTCGCTGACCATCGGCGACGAGGTGCTGATCGAAGGCACCGGCGCCTACACGACCACCTACTCGGCGGTCGCGTTCAACGGCTTCGAGCCTCTCCGATCCTACGTGATCTGAGGGTTCGAAAGAACCGCTCGTATCACCCCAGGTGGGCGCCTGTCGCCCGCTTGGGCTCGCCTGTGGAACAGATATCCGCTCGCCAGGGATTGCGGAAATGGAAATGTCAGTCGAATTCGTAGCTCATGCGCCGGCCTTCGCCACGGTCGCCGAAACCGCTGCCGACGTGGCGGCGCGCGAAGCCTTGCTCGATCGCGCCATGGGGCCGAAGCGCAAGACCAAATCATCGGAGAAGCTGCGCCGCGGCCGCCGGCCCTCGGAGGGGCTTGCCTTCGTCGCACGCAATGCCTCGGGCGGTGTGGCCGGCACGGTGCGGCTATGGGACGTCACGCTGGGCGAGGGCGGTCCGGCAGCGCTGCTGCTTGGCCCGCTCGCCGTCGACCCGTCGTCCAAGAATGCCGGCATAGGCTCGGCGCTGATGCGGCATGCCATCGCGGAAGCCGCGCGCCTCGGCCACACTGTGATCCTGCTGGTCGGAGACGAGCCTTACTATGGCCGCTTCGGCTTTTCGGCCGCGAGGACCGGGGCGCTCGCCATGCCGGGGCCTTACGAACGGCACCGTCTGCTGGCCTTGGAACTGGTGGAGGGCGTGCTCGACGGCGCCAAGGGCACGCTGAAGGCGTCCGGCCGCAAGCTCAAGGCACGGGCGTCGACCCTGGCGGCGTGAGGGCTTAAGCGCGACCGCCTTTCAAACGAAACGCCGCCTCAAAAGGCGGCGTTTCGTTTATCTCGAGGTCGCTTCTGGCGACCGTGCCTGTCAACCGATCAACTGGCTCAGCGCCATGGCGACGGTCATGTCGCCTTCGACCTTTATCTTGCCGGTCATGAACGCCATGGTCGGGTTCAGGTCGCCCGCGATCAGCGAATCCAGATCGTCGAGCGACAGCTTGATGGTGCAGTCAGCGGGAGCGTCCGTGGTCGAGACGGTCGCGCCGTCGATGACGATGACGCCGTCGCTGCCGGTGTCGAACTTCACGGAACGGTCGAAGCCGCTGCTTGCCACGCGCGACTTGATCTTCTCGGCTATATCCTGAACGCTCACGCTATTCTCCCTGTCTGTTGCATCTGTCACGCGACGCACTTCGGTCCAGCCGAAGTCCATGCGGCATCCCTGGCGATCATGATCGCTGCCGCATATAGCTTCGAATTGACGTTTACGTCAACGCGGATTGCAGGGATTGGTCCCAACGCCGACCGTTCTAGGGCCACCGGTACTGGGCCGATGGCTCAATGCGCGCTGACCGGCTTGGGAGTCTCGGTCGCCGGGGTGCTGGCATCCTGCCGCCGGCGCAGCCAGTTGTCGCGGATCTCATCCTTGCTCAGGAAATTGACTTGGTCGATCAGGACCTCATGGACCAGGGTTGCGCCGACACGCGTGTTGATCGTGTCGCGGATCGCGGCGCGAAAGGCATCGAGGTCGAGCGTCGCCTTCTTGGTGAAGTCGATCTGGGGGTTGGCGTAGAGATAGCTGTAGACCTGATCGGTAATGAGAGCCTCGGCCGGGATCGACAGCTTCTTTATCTGCTCCGGCTCCACGGTGTAGACGAGCTTGGCCAGAAAATAGCCGTCGATCTTGGAGTCGTGGATCAGCGGCACCGAAATGATGTCGGTCTTGACGTAGTCCAGCCCGCCCAGCATCGGCTTGGGCTTCTCACCGACGCCCTGTTCACCGGCGGCCTGGAACGAATAGAACACCGCGCCGAGCGTGGCGGCGCAGATCCAGACCGCTATGGCGATGACCTTGATCATTTTGAACCCGAGCCCGGCATTGCCGCGCTCTAACCTTTCATCCAGCCGAACTCGCCGGCGGAGTAGGTGCCGTCGGTCTCGGCGCGCTGGATGGCACTGCGCAGCAGGCTGGCGACCTCGTTGACGGCGCTCAGATGCGCCAGGATAGCAGCTTCGTTCTTCGCCAGCTTCTGGCGCAGCCGGGTCAGGCCCTCGCGGTGCTGCTCGAGGAATTCGGCTTCGCTGCCGCCCTTCATGGCGCGGGTCAGCTCGTAGAGATAGCGGCTCTTGCGGGCGTTCGACGCCTTGAGGTCATAACTTGTATCGTTGCGGATGCCGGCGGTCTCTTCCTCGACCACCTCCTCGATGCGGCCGATGATGGCGGCAAGGTTTCCGGGCCGCGCGAAAGGAGTCGGTGCGTCCGACGCGGTGGTGCGCGCCGGCAGCTTGGCGGTGAATTCCGAAGAGTCGGCCATGTGTTTCCCAGTCCTAGATCTTGATGTCTGTTTTTTTGGTTGTCTCGTCGCCGGTCATCGACTTGGCGGCCTTGCGCTGCAACTCCTGGACGAGCGAAGTGGACAGACGGGTCTGCTGATCGATCTCGGTTTTTTCCGGCCCATTCGAGACCGGGCCGATCGGAACCTTGCGCTTGCCGTCCATGTAATGGTCGGCGAGCAGCGACTTGGCGATGCCGATGCCGCCGCGGTCAGCCATGACGTCGGCGACGCGCTCGGCGAGCTGCGATTTCCACATGTCGCCAGCTAGACCCGTGCCATAGACGCCCTCGGTGTCCTTGGGCAGCATGTTCTGGATGAAGGTCTGCAGGACCATCGCCTCGAACTTCTTGAACTTCTTGGCCGGGTCGGCTGTCGCGGCGGCCTTGTCCGCCGTCGCGCGCGACAGGACCGAGCCGGCATCGACCGAAGCCGCGGTGTCGACCGAAAACGTGCCGGCGACGCTGCCGGCGCGCTTGGTCAGCGCGGCGCGGGCAGCCTCGATATCCATCGGATCGGCAGCTCGGGCGACATCCATCACGATGTCGCTGGGTGGAGAAATCGCCAAGAAGGTCCGCCTTTTGCCGGGTTTCCTTAGCCAGGACCATGCCTCAACAAGCTTGTGGCAGGCTTGCGGGGAGTGGGAGGCCTATTCACCTGCTTCGGGATGTCGCTTCTGCGCGATCAGGTCCAGCCGCTCACGGTCTGATGCCTCGCGTTCGTGACGGTTGCGCAGGTCCTTGTAGGCGCGCTCGACCATGTTGGTGCGCGCGCTTGCCGCGGCGATCAGACCGGCTTCCTTCCTGGCGCTTTCCAGGCTTTCCTCCTGGCGCACGACGGCCTGGGCGATGCGGCGATGATAGAGATCGGGAAACAGGCTGGAGAGGGAATTGTCCTGGTCGAAATGGCCGATCAATTCGCGGGCTTCGGTCTCGGCGGCGCTTGCCTCGGCGACGAAGGTGGCGTGGCGGGTCTCGTGCAGGGCTTTCAGCTGTTCCTGCACCTTGATCAGTTTCCTCAGACGATCCTTACGCGTGCTCATGTCACCTCGCCAGCGTGAGGTCGACGAAGCCGTCGACGAACAGCGACAGCATGGTGCCGACGGCGAAATAGAAGATCAGCATGCCGCCGGCGATGACGAAGGGCTGCGAGATGAAATAGATCGGGATCTGCGGCGTCAGCTTGTTGACGAAGCCGATCGTCAGATTGACGAGAATGGCATAGGCGACGAACGGGCTGCCGAGGCGGATGACCAGGAAGAACGTGTCCGACACGGTGTCGGTGATGTCGACCAGCGCTGCCTGGGGGTTGAAGAAGACGTTGACTGGCGCGACCGTGTAGGACGCCACCAGGGCGCGGACGATCTCGTGATCGAAGTCGAAGACGAACAGCATCAGCAGCGCCGAGAATGAAATTATGGCGGCAAGGGCCGCCTGCGGCTCCGGTTCCTCGATCGCCGCTCCGCCGGAGCCGCCATAGCCGATCAGCATGGCGATGGCCGAGCCCATGAAGCGAAGCGCCTCCATGTAGAGCCTGGTCATGGCGCCGATCAGTCCGCCGACCAGCAACTCCGAGACGATCATCGGCACCAGGATCTGCGGACGCGGATCGACGAAGGGAAAGATCTTGTCCCACAGGAAGGCGAGCAGGCCGCCTGTGGCGGCGACCGCGACGAACAGCCTGACCTGCACCGGGACGCGGGCGCTGGACAGGCCCGGCATCAGCATGAAACAGGCACCGATGCGGCAGAAGGCGAGGAACGCCGCGATGACGGCGGCCTGCGAGAGAATGCTCACGATATGGTCCCGAGCACCCTGATCTCGACGCCCTTCGCGATTTCGACATGGGAGAGCACCGGCAGCGTGGTGAACAGGCGCTCGATGATCATGCGCACATAGGGGCGGGCGTCGGGCGCGGTGACGAGGACAAAACGCTCGCCGGCTTCGAGGTGTTTCTTGATCGCCTTGGTGGCGTCCTGGCCGAATTCCTCCAACTGGCGCGGATCGATGTCGAATTCGCGCACCTCGCCCTTGGCGTCGCGCTTGAGGCTCTGGTGGAAGGCGAGATCCCAGCGGTTGCCGAGGCGCAGCACCTTGAGCACGCCACCTTCGGAGAGGTCGCCGCAGATCTGCTGGGCCATACGGATGCGCACATGCTCGACGATCTGCTCGGTGCGGCGCACATGCGGCGCGATCTCGGCGATGGCCTCGATGATGAGATGCAGGTTGCGGATAGAGACGCGTTCGGCAAGCAGCAGCTTGAGCACCGCCTGCAGGCCGGGATAGGAGATGTGGGTGGTGCAGATCTCGTCGGCGAGCTTGCGGTATTCCTGATCTTGACGTTCGAGCAGCGCCTTCATGTCCTTGTAGGACAGGAGCTGCGGCAGATTGTTGCGGATGACTTCCGAGAGATGGGTGAGCAGCACCGACATGTTGTCGGCGAAGGTGAAGTTCTCGCGCTTCAGATCCTCGGCGAAGGTTTCCATGACGGAGTAGGCGCGCATGCCGAAGGCGGGCTCGCGAATTTCCTCGCCGGGGATTTCGGGTATGTCGCGGTTGCCGAGCAGCACCATTATCTCGCCGACGCGCATCGAATATTCGGCGACCACGGTGCCGTGCACCTTGATCTGATAGCTTTTCGGCGGGATGGCGAAGTCGTCGGCGACGCGGACTTCAGGCACGACGAAGCCATACTGCTGGGCGAATTTCTTGCGCATCTTGGACATGCGGAAGACCAGTTCCTGATGCGAGACCAGGAGCCGCGTGGAAAGCTGCTTGCCGATCAGCAGTTCGATCTCGGCGGTGGCGAGCGAGGCCTTGACCGAGTTCTTCTCTTCCTCGGCCTTGCTCGCTTTTTCCTGGCTCTTCAGCGCCTCGGCCTCGGCGATGGCCCGGTTATGGCGCATCGGAATGACATAGCCGAGGCCGGCCATACCGGCGGCGAGTGCGAAGAACGGGAACAGTGGCAGGCCGGGCATCAGGCCGAGCAGCACCAGCAGCGCGGCCGCCACGTAGAGCGCGCGCGGATGGGCGCCGAGCTGGCCGAACACGGCCTGGTTGGTCGAGCCGCGCGTGCCGCCCTTGGAGACCAGCAGGCCGGCGGCAAGCGAGACGATGAGCGCCGGGATCTGGGTAACGAGACCGTCGCCGACCGACAGCTTGATAAACACGTCGGCGGCCTCGCCCATGCCCATGCCGTGCCTGATGTAGCCGATGGCGATGCCGCCAACGATGTTGATGGCGGTGATGATGAGGCCGGCGATGGCGTCGCCGCGGACGAATTTCGAGGCGCCGTCCATCGAGCCGAAGAAGGAGGATTCCTCTTCCAGTTCGCGGCGGCGCAGCTGTGCGGTCTTGTCGTCGATCATGCCGGCGGAGAGGTCGGCGTCGATCGACATCTGCTTGCCGGGGATGGCATCGAGGGTGAAGCGCGCGCCGACCTCGGCGATACGGGTGGCGCCCTTGGTGATGACGATGAAGTTCACCACGATCAGGATCATGAAAACGATCAGGCCGATAACGAAATCGCTGGCCATCACCAGCTTGGAGAAGCCGGCGATGACATAGCCGGCGGCGTGCGTGCCCTCATTGCCGTGCGACAGGATCATGCGCGTGGTGGCGATGTTGAGCGACAGGCGCAGCATGGTGGCAATGAGCAGCACGGTCGGGAAGGACGAGAAATCGAGCGGCCGCTGGATCCACAGCGCCACCATCAGGATCAGCACCGAAAGCGCAATCGAGAAGGCAAGCCCGATGTCGATGAGAAAGGCCGGGATCGGCAGGAACAGCACGGCCAGGATGACGACGATGCCGAGCGCGAAGAAGACGTCGCGGCCGTTCTTGGCCACCGCGCCGGGCTGGATGCTTTCGCTGATCGCCATTCTCGTCCTCGAACCACAGGGCTGCCGAGCATGCGACAGCCCGGCGAGGGTAGCTGGCCAAGCTTGCGCGAGGGTGGGAGAGTGACGGGATCGACTCTCTCGCGAAGGACACTTCATGCTGCTGATCATCGGTACGATCCGCCTGCCGCCCGACAGGCTTGACGAGGCAAGGCCGGTGATGGAGCGCATGGTTCGCGCCAGCCGCTCCGAGGACGGCTGCCTTGAATATTCCTATGCGCAGGATGTGCTTGATCCCGGCTTGATCAGGATCACCGAGGTGTGGCGTGCCAGACCGGCACTGGATGCGCATTTCCGCTCTCCGCATCTTGCCGACTGGCGCGCGAGCTGGCCGGGGCTTGGCATCGGCGAGCGCAATCTCGTGCTCTACGAGACCGGCGAAGCCATGCCGACCTGAGCGGCCGGCGGCTAGGTCCTCGCCGGCTCCAGCTCGGTGTACGCATTGTGATGAAAGGGCATGGTGAGTTCGCAACTGGCGGGCAGCCCCGTCGGCCCAAGGCGGGAAGGCCGGATCTGGCGGTTTCGCGGCCATAATGGCGCACTGATGTGGGCATTGTGGTTGTCACGACGTGCCGCCCGGCGTATCAGGCGGGTCTTCCTTTGCCTTGATATCGGCGAGCCGTCCCGGTGCTTTCCAGAAACCAACCCCAAGTCTACGCCCGCCGGCTGCGCGCGGTGCTTTTGAGGTCAGTCCCTCTGCTGGAGGCGCGCGGCATCGCCGTCGTCATGCTGGCGGGCGTTGTCGGCGTCATGGCTGGCATTCTGGTCACCGCGATGAGCCAGATCGTACAGGACCTGCACGGGCTGCTGTTCGGCGTTCAGCCCGGCGGCCGGCTGTCGGGCATGTTCTCGCTTGCCAATCCGATACAGGCGCTGACCCCGGCGATCGGCGGCATCCTGCTCGGAATATCGGTGATCTGGCTGAGGCTCCGGAAATTCCGCACGCCGGTCGATCCGATCGAGGCCAACGCCCTCTATGGCGGGCGCATGTCGCTGACCGACACCTTCATCATCGTCGTCCAGACGATGATTTCCAGCGGCTTCGGCGCTTCGGTCGGCCTGGAGGCGGGCTACACACAGGTCGGTTCAGGCGTCGCCTCACGACTGGCGCGCGCCTTCCGGTTGCGCCGCAACGATGTGCGCATCCTCGTCGGCTGCGGTGCGGCCGGCGCCATCTCGGCCGCCTTCGATGCGCCGCTGACGGGCGCCTTCTACGGCTTCGAGCTGGTCATCGGCATCTACTCCGTCGCCAATGTCGCGCCCGTCATGACGGCCGCGATTTCGGCGTCGCTGACGGCGGAAGTGTTCGGCGGCGTGCCCTTTCCGCTCGAGCTTTCAGGGTTGCCGCAACTCACTGCCAGCCAATATGTGCCCTTCCTGTTGCTCGGCCTGCTTGGCGGTGCTGCCTCGATCGCCATCATGCAACTGGTGACGTTGATCGAGCGCGGGTTCAACAGGCTGTCGGTCGATGCCTCGCTCCGTCCCGTCGTCGGCGGTGTCCTGGTCGGCCTCCTCGGCCTGGTCACGCCGCAGGTCCTGTCCAGCGGCCACGGCGCGCTGCATCGCGAATTCGCCATGAATTACGGGCTGGCGGTGGTGGCGAGCGTCTTCGCGCTTAAGCTGGCGGCGTCGGCGATCTCACTGGGTTCGGGCTTTCGCGGCGGACTGTTCTTCGCCTCGCTGTTCCTTGGCGCGCTGCTCGGCAAGGCGTTCGCCGGTGTCATGGCGCTCGTGTCGCCGGCGACCGGTATCGACCCCTCCGTCGCCGCCGTCGTCGGCATGACGTCGCTTGCCGTCGGTGTCGTCGGCGGGCCGCTGACCATGACTTTCCTGGCGCTGGAATCGACCCGCGACCTGACGCTCACCGGCGTGGTGCTTGCCGCCTCGATCATGGCGGCGATCCTGGTGCGCGAGACCTTCGGCTATTCGTTCTCGACCTGGCGGTTCCACCTGCGCGGCGAGACGATCCGCAGCGCCCACGATGTCGGCTGGATGCGCAGCCTGACCGTCGGCTCGATGATGCGCGAGGACATCAGGACCATCGATGCATCGACGACGCTGGCCGCCTTCCGCAAGGAATTCCCGTTGGGTTCGGCCCAGCGCGTGATCGCGGTCGACCCAGGGGATGAATATGTCGGCGTGCTGATCGTGGCCGAACTGCACAGCGATCCTTCCGGGGGCGAGGCGCTGGTGCGCGACCTTGCCCAGTACAAGGATGCCGTCCTGGTGCCCAGCATGAACGTGCAGGCCGCCGCCGAGACCTTCCAGCGCGCCGGCGCGGAGGAACTGGCCGTGGTCGAGGACTTCGCCGACCACATCGTGCTCGGGCTTTTGACCGAGGGCCATTTGATGCGGCGCTATGCGGAAGAGCTCGAGAAGGCGCGCCGGGACCTGTCGGGCGAGGGGTAGGCGCCGCGAACCTTCGAATTCGTCAGTGCTCAATCGGCCCCTTGGCCATCACCAACGCGGTGCCGGCGGTCGTCGGACGCTCGATGACGCGGCGCACGAGCGGCGGCTCGTCGCCCGAGTGCAGCGCCCGCAAGCGTTCCCCGACCATGGCGTCGGCATGGGTGATGCGACCGTTATGCCTGACATATTCGAGCCAGGTCGGCGTGTGGTAGTGCTCGATCCAGATCGACGGATTTTCGAGATCGCGAGCCAGTGTCCAGTTGCGGGCGCCGTCGCGGCGGCGGATGCGGCCGCGCTCGGCCATTGTGGCGAGGAATTCCGCCTCGTCCTCATGCCTGATGATGTATTCGATCATAATGGCGATCGGACCGCTGCGCGGCTTCAGGTCGAGTGCCAGGTGCGGCTCCTTGAAGCGATTGAGCGGGTCGAGGTTGAGCACCTGCTGTTGCGGCAGCGGCAGCACGAGGCCGATGGCGCCGCCAGCCAGCATGGCGATGGCCGCGGCGATCAGCGCCGTCTCGGCGCCATGCGCGTCGGCGACGACACCCCAGATCCAGCTGCCCAGTGCTATGCCGCCGAAGGTTGCGGTCTGGTAGACCGACAGAACCCTGCCGACCACCCAGCGCGGTGTCGCCATCTGCACGGTGACATTGAAATGCGAGAGCGCGATCACCCAGCAGGCACCGCCGACCAGCAGGCCGAGCGAGGTCTGCCAGGCATGCTGGCTGACGGCGGCGTTGAATGCGCAGGCCGCAAAGCCGGCGAAGGCACAGCGCACCATCGTCTCGCTGGAGAGCAGTTGGCGCAGCCGCACGCTGATCAGCGCCCCGCCGACGGCGCCGATGCCGAAGGCGCCCAGCATGATGCCGTAGGTCAGCGCATCGCCCTTGACGACGTCGCGCGCCACCAGCGGCAGCAGCGCTAGCACCGCGCCGGCGCTGAACCCAAAAGCGGCGCCCCTGACCAGCACCTTGCCGATATTGGGCGACATGGCGACGTAGCGCAGGCCGGCGCCCATGGCCGCCCCCAACGACTCGCGCGGCAAGGTCGAGGCCGGTAGATCCGGCTTCCAGCGTGCCAGCACGACGATAAGTCCGACATAGCTCACCGCGTTCGCCGCGAAGGCCGCGGCCGCGCCGGCGGCCGCGACGATGATGCCACCGATTGCCGGGCCGACGCTACGTGTCAGGTTGAAGCCCATGGAATTCAGCGCCACGGCGGCAGGCACCTTGTTGCGCGGAACGATGTCGCCGACGGAGGCCTGCCATGACGGACTGTTGAGCGCAGTGCCGCTATCGATCAGGAAGGTAAAGGCCAGCAGCGTCCACGGCGTGATCAGGTCCAGATAGGTGAACGCGGTCAAAAGCACCGAAACGACCAGCATGAAGGTCTGCGCGACCAGCATCACCTTGCGGCGGTCGAAGCTGTCGGCGATGGCGCCGGCGACAAGCGCGAACAGCATGATGGGCAAGGTGGTCGAGGCCTGGACCAGCGCGACCTGGTAGGGCGAGGTGGCGATGGTGGTCATCATCCAGGCGGCGCCGACGCCCTGGATCAAGCCGCCGAAATTGGAGACGAGGCTCGCGCCCCATACGGCCCGGAAGATGCCATGCCGGAACGGCGCCAGCGCCGAGACGCTTTCGCTATCGGGCTTCTCGTCAGTCATGGATGGGTTCCTGCCACGGCGCGCTGATCCTTGCGGGGATCCGTTTCCCCGCATGATTTGCCGAAACTATGGCATCGCGGCGCAAAGGGCGAATGCGTTGCTGAGAAGCTCATGGTCCAACAAGGGGAGAGCGAAGGGCCACGGCGCGCCTTTGGCATCCAGCCTGCCGTTTCAACGCGCCTCGGCCACGGCCGCATGCAACGCTTCGCTCAGTTGGCCGGCGGACTGGCCGCCGGCATGGAGACGAAGGAAAAGCTCCATTCCCACCAGCCGAAGCCTCGACGGCTGGTCGCGCCTGGCCAGGTCGACCAGATCCGCGACCGAAGATGCCGGCCACTTCATCGCATCGCGCAGAAAGCCACCATTCAACAGGGTTTCGGTGCCGGTGGTAAAGTTCGCGGATACCTGAAAACCGTTCTTCCTGGCCTTTACATTCTGAACCGGAATGTGTTTTTCCGCCACCCTCTTCAAAAGCCACTTTCCCTGCTGCTGGCGGTATTTGTGGCGCCGAGGCAGATGGATCGCGAAGTCGATCAGCCGGTTCTCGAGGAATGGCACCCTGAGTTCCACCGAGGCCGCCATGCTGAGACGGTCATGCCGGTTCAGCAGATCCTGCAGATGCGAATACATGTCGTGAAGGCAGCATCCCAGGAAGGCGCGGTCGCCAAGCGGCGTCACCGGCTCCAGCCGGTCGAAGATCCTTGCCTGAAGGAAATTCAATTCCGGCGAAAGCGCCCTGAGCACGGCGTTGCGGTCCCAGCCATGGGCAAAGCCGATCGCGGTCCGGAAGGGGGCATGGCGCTGGCGCTCGAATCTGCGGGCGAGCTTGTTCCTGGACCGAAACAGCCGACCCGGCCAGGACCATGGCCGCCACAATTTCAGGCTGGCTTCCTGCCAGTCGTAGCCGCCAAAGAGTTCGTCGGCGCCTTCGCCGGTCAGCAGCACCTTGAAGCCATCGGCCCGGCATTGCTCGGCCAGCGCGAGCAGGCAGACATGGCTTGCATGCCAGCCGTCGCTTTCCAGATGCCAGATGGTCTTCGGCCACAGGTCGAGGAACCGGTCCTTATCGACCGGCACCCTGTTCAGCGGTACATGGGCGTGGCTGGCGGTACGCTGCGCGTCATCCGCCTCGCTGTGGCCAAGGCGGGGGTCGACGACATAGGCCGTCATCTCCGGCCTGAACCGTTTGGCCAGCGTGGTGACGAGGCCGGAATCGACGCCGCCGCTGCAGGCAGCGGCGAGGCTGGTGTCAGCGATGCAATGGAGCCCGACACTATCTTCGATCAACGCTTCCAGCGTTGCCATGTGCTCCGCGTCGGTGGCGGTATCGCCAACGATACGGGCGGCATCGAGCACGTCGAGGACATGCCAGAAACAGCGCTTCTCGACGCCCGCATCGCTGATCTTCCATAGAGCTGCCGGCGGCAGCCGCTCTATGCCCTGAAACAGGCTGGAACAGGAATCACGGCTTTGCCAAGCGAGGCGCAACGTGATTTCGCGCGCATCGATGGTTCGGGCGACGCCATCGCAGGCCAGGATCGCCTTATCCTCGGAGGCGAACAGGATCCGCTCACCCATTTCGGCAACCGACATCGGCTTGATGCCGAGACGGTCGCGCGCGAGCCACAGGGCGTCGGCACGGGCGTCGAAATAGGCGATGGCGAACATGCCGTCGAACATCGGGATGGCTTGGTCCGGCCCCCAATGGTGCAGCGCTTCGAGAACCACCTCGGTATCAGAGGCTGTCCGGAACCGCCTGCCTTCAGCCCGCAGCGTGTCCCGCAGCGAGCGATAGTTGTAGACCTCGCCATTGTAGACCAGCACGCCCTGGCCACAGGCGGTGAGCATCGGCTCGCGTGCCTGCGCCGACAGATCGATGATCGAGAGCCGGCGGTGACCGAGCGCCAGCCGGCGGTCGTTCCAACTGGCGTGGTCGTCTGGCCCGCGATGGACCAGCGCCTGCATCATGCGGGCGACGTCGGCAATGTCGCCGCCGCCGATCGGATCGCGTTTGCGCCAGACGCCGGCTATGCCGCACATGGAGTGCCGGGCTGGTTCAAGGGTGCGCGAGACCTCATCGAGACAATACCGCTATGTCAGGCCGACAAATCGCCGGATCATGGAACGGCACTCTAGCTGCAACGCGGCCGCCCGCAAGCCGTGCGCCATCCGGCGCAATATAGACGGAAGGGTCGAGCACCCTTGCTGGAAATCGCTCAGAAACCGTTCTGGATTCGCTCGAAGATGACATTGGTGAAGGCCGATATCTGGCCACCGATGAAGGGACCCGTAAGCGCCACCACCAGCATGATGGCGACGATCTTGGGCACGAAGGTCAAGGTGATTTCCTGGATCTGTGTCAACGCCTGGATCAAAGCGATGCCAATGCCGACCGCCATGGCGACCAGCACCACCGGAGCGGATGCGGTCAGCACCGTCCACACCGCATACTGGACGATGTCGAGTGCGTCGGCCTCGTTCATGTCGGCGGTTGGCCTAGCTCGCCGGCTTGATCGACACGCCCGCGCCGACGGGGACCGTGGTGCCATCCTGCAGCACTGCGATCAGTCCGTTGCTGCCAAGCGTCACCGACGCCACGGTGCCCGTTGTCTTGCCATCGGCCGAGGTGATGTTGCGGCCTATGAGAGCGTCGGCCTGCGACAGCGCCGAGGACTGCATGATCTGGTCGAGCTTGGTGTTGGCCTGCACCGATTGCTCGACCTGGGAGAAGGTGGCGAGCTGGGCGACATACGCCGTCGAATCCATGGGCTTGGTCGGATCCTGGTTCTTCATCTCCGCGATCAGAAGCTTCAGGAAGGACTGATAGTCGACCGCCGTCTTCGAGGTCGACGTGGTGGTCTGGTTGGCGCCAACCGGCACCGTCGTCGTCATGTCCACGGTCATCAGTATAGTGCTCCCACGGCCAGCGGGCGCGCGGCGCCCGAAACATCGTCATTGCCGCCAAGCGCACGGCGTTCCAGAGGATAAAGCGAACGGATCGCCTTCAAGGCCTCGTAAATGTTATCCTCGCCGACCATGCGGTCGACCTGTTTCAGCGCGCTGCCGATCTCGGCGTCTTCGAAACTTGCAATGAGCAGTGGCAGCGAGCGTCGGAACATCTCGCGCGCTTCGTCGGCACCAGTCGGGTTTATCAGCATGACCTGCACGATGAAATAGAGCTGCCGCAATGGCGTCGACGCGTCGTCTGCTTGGATCACATGGCTCTCGAGCAGGAACTGCACGTCGTTCATCAGCTCGATGGTGACCTTGCGGTCGACGCGGATGACCGCGCCGTTGATGTAGATCTTCTCATTGGGCTTCAGCGATAACTTCAACGTGTTGGTCATTGAATGCCGTCGCGGATGATCTGGGATACTTCGATCAGCCCCTCGAAATTGTCGGTGCGGCCCTGGCGGATGTCCTCGGCCTCGCGCAGCAGCCACAGGCCGATGGAGATCAGGTTGGCGCGCAACTCCTTGGGGAGCGCATTTTCGCTGGAGCCGAGATCCTCGACGAAGGTGGTCCAGACGCGATTGGTGAAATGCAGCGCCTCCACTGCCTCCATCGAATGCTGGCCGGCCGCGGCGGCGGCCGACAGCATGTCGATCGAGCGGGTCAGGAGGTCCCGCTCGCGGTCCTTGGCGTCCGTGACGGAGGTGCTCTGAACGTCGGCGTAGGAGAATTGGTACATCGGTGGCTCTACCGTTCCGCTAGAGGTGTCAGGTCAGGTAATTCAACAGGCTGAGCTGCTGCAGGCGCGCCGTCAGGGCGAAAGAGGTCTCGATATGCTGCGTCAGATTGGCGACGCGGGTCGCCGCTTCCGCCGGATCGACTGCCTCGAGATCCAGAATGTGCCGTTCGAACAGGTCGATCTGCGTCTTCATGCGGTCGCTCGCATCGGAGACGCGCTTCTGCACGATGCCGGTCTGGGATTGGACCTGCGCGATGCCGCTCAGCGCCTCGCCGACCAATTTCTGCGAGTGGTCGATGATGATGTCTTTTGCCGCCTGGCTGATGCCGGTGGCCATCAGGCTGGAGACCAAGGCCGCCGCCATGGCGAGCTTCCTGATGCCGTCGCTGTTGGCGCCGGTCGAGGTCTCGGTGGTTTCGTTGAGCGCGATGCGGCTAACGATCTGCGGGTCGGTGGCATTCGACATGTTGGTCTGCCAGCCCGAACCGACGAACTGCGGCGTGACATCGTTGGTGATGAAATCGTCCATCTGGGCCGCGGTGATGTTGGCTGCGGCCGGGTCATTGGGCGTGAAGCCGAATTTGGCGAGGAAGGAGGCGTCGAAGGCAGCCTTGGCGGGAGAGCCGGCGGCCGTGAAATCGTTGATCGGCTTGACGTCGGTGTTGGTGCCAGCGAACAGATATTCGCCGTTGACGCTGGTGTTGAGGATCGACGTAAGCTGCTGGATCGTTGTCTGGCCGGTCGATTGGGTCAGGCTGTCGGAGTTGTCGCCCGACGACGCGGTGGTCAGGCTGGACAGGAAAGTCTGCGCGACGTTGGAGAGCTGGCCGAGCGAGGTCTGGGTGGATGAGAGCCGGGCGGCCACCAGTCCGTTGGAATCGACAATGACGTTGAGCCGGTCGAGGTCGCGCGAAAAGGTAACGGATTGGGCGGTACGCCCACCAAGTGCCAGACCGACATCGGCGACCTTGCCGGTCGAGGACTCTTTCGTGGCTTTGACGAGATCGGCCTGCATGCGCATCTGCTGATAGCGCATGGCATTCGTAAGGGCAGCAGAGGAGACAAAGGTCATGGCTTATCCCACCGCGCTCAACAGCGCCGTCATCATGTCGTCGATGGTCTTCATCATCCGGGCGGATGCCTGATAGGTGTGCTCGAGATCGAGCATCAACGACATTTCCTGATCGACATTGACTCCGGTTGCGTTGGACAAGGCATCGGCACTGCGCTGAGCCAGGGCTTCCTTGGCGTCGGCGGCGGCCGAAGCCTGCTGACGAACGCCCTGCAACCAGCCGATCGAATTGGCGGTATAGTCGGCAACGCTGGAGGTTGCCGAAATCCCGGCCGAGGGATCGAACGTCATCGGTTTGTCGAGCTGGTCGCCATAGGCGACCAGGAGGTTGGAGTATGAAGCCCCTCCGGTGGTGTTAGCGACGTAGGCGGCGCCGTTGGCGCCCCCATCGCGCAGCAATGTCGGGTTGCCGCCGGTGCTGGGATCCATCGCGGCATTGATCTTGATCGTTCCAGCAAGGCCGTCGACGAGCGTGCCCGCGGCTGGCACCGCCGGTGCGCCCGACCAGGTGAACAGGCCCGCCGCGTTGGGCATCGACGGCGCCGTTTCGGCAAAGGCGGTGATCAGGCCACGCGCGGTTTCGTCGAGCTGGCTCTGCATGGTCGAGGCGACGCCGTCGCGCAATTGCAGCAGGCCGGCAATCGTGCCGCTGGCTGTGGTGTTGCCGCCGCTGCCCGCCGAGACCGGTACGTTGTCGATATAGACCGTGTTGCCGGCCGCACCCGCGGCATAGCCCGAAGACGGAGCGAAGCTGACGGTGCGTGGGATCGTCTCGAACAATGTCGTGCCGTCACCCGTGGTGATGACCATGTCGTTGTCGCCACGCGTGAAGGTCGACACCGGAATGTAATTGGCGATCTTCTTCAACAATGCGTCGCGTTGGTCGAGCGCATCGGAAACGTCGGTGCCGGAACGGGTTCCGGACATGACCGCGATGTTGGCATCCTGGAACTGGTTGAGCAGCGAATTGAGATCCTTGACGGCGGTATCGATCTGGCCGTCGGTTTGGGTACGAAAGTCCTGAATGGCCTTGGAGCCTTCATTCAGGGACCGCACGACCTGTTTGGCCGCGTCGATCACGCTCGAGCCAAGATTCTGGTTGGACGGCGAGGTGGCGTATAGCTGCAGCGCCTGCTGCAGATTGCCGATCGCTGTCGAAGGCGAGGAGGCATTGTCGACGCCATTCACCGATACGTCGAGCTGATCCATGCCGTTGTAAAGCGCGCTCTGGCCGGCGTAGGCGGACAGAGCGCCGAGGTTCTGGCGAAACAGCAGATCGTTCGCCGCACGCTGGACATCAACCGAACGCGCGCCGGGCGTCGTGCTGGTGACCAGCGCGATGCGGCGCGAATAGTTCGGATTGTCGGCGTCCGCCACGTTGCGCGTGACGACGCTTGTCTGCCGCGAGGTGGCCAGAAGCGCCGATTGGGCGATGCTCAGTGCGGAGGAAAGCGACATGCTGGTCTTTCACGGGCGAAGCCCGGTTTATCTCTTCAGGTTGACAAGGACGTCCATCAGGTCGGAACCGGTCTGGAAGACTTTGGAATTGGCGGTGTAGCTGCGCTGGGCCGCGATCATGTCGGTCAATTCCTCCGCGATATCGACGTTGGAATTCTCGAGCGCGCCCGAGATGATCGAACCGGCCTTGCCTTCGTTGGCAAAGCCGACACGGACCGCACCGGAGTCGGTACCTTGCGCGTAGACATTGCCGGGCAGCGCCTTGAGCTGGTCGGGGCTCTGCACGTCGGCCAGCGGAATTTTGTAGAGCGGCTTGGAGGTGCCGTCCTTGTACTGGGCGTAGATGGTGCCGTCCTTGCTGATCTGCACCTTGTCGATGGTGCTCGGCGCGTTGCCGTTCACCTGGGCGTCGGTGACGGTGAAGCCGGTGCCGAGCTGGGTCAGCTTCGACAAGTCGAGGGCAAGGCTGGCGCCGCCCGGGACGGTGAATGAAATGCCGGTCGGGGTGCCGGTGAGCTTGCCGGTGGTGGTATCGAAGGTTAGGTTGGCCGTGCCCAAGGCGCCGCCGGCAGCGTAGGGAAAGCCAGTTCCGGCTGTCGCCTTCGACTGGTCGAAGACCGCCACCTCCCAGGTGCCGGCCCCGGTGTTGGTGAAATAGACGTCGAGCAACTTCTTGTTGCCGAGATTGTCATAGGCGACCATCGACGATTTCGAAGTATACTGCGCTCCCGCCGAGTTCGTGCTGGGCAGGTTGCCGGCAGCGACGGGTGTCGCGCCTGCCGGCAGATTGCCGCTGAAATTGCCTTGGGTGCTCGGAGTCGCGGTCAGTCCCTGGTCGGCGATGACAACCGGCTCGAGACCTTCGAAGCCGTTCACCGTGGCCGCCGGCGCCCCATTGGCGTAGCTGTAGGCCATCAGCTGGAAACCGGCGGCATTGACAAGCCGGCCCTGTGCGTCGGGAACGAAGGCGCCGGCGCGGGTCAGGAAAGGCGTGCCGCTTGGATCCTGGACGACGAAGAAACCATCGCCGCTGACGGCAAGGTCGGAGACCGAGGTCGTGTATTGAAGCACGCCCGGATCGCTGACCGCCTGGCGGATAGTGGTGGTAACGCCGCCGGAATTATAGGCGCCACCGGTCGACGGCATGATCAATGTCGAAAATTCGGCCGAGGACCGCTTGTAGCCGGTGGTATCTGAGTTGGCGATGTTGTCGGCTGTCGTCGACAGGCGGTTCGCCTGGGCGTTCATGCCCGAAACGCCGGTCCGCATCATTCCGTAGAGGCTCATCGAGATGTCTCCGCAATATCCATGCCACTGGCTTCGAGGCTACGCGTCCTGTCTTGCGCGAGGCTGGCGCGGAGCCGCATCAGAACACGAGCCGGTAGCCGAGGAAGCGCTTGGAATCGATCGGGTCGGTGCCCAGCTTCTCGCGCAGTTTCTTACGCAACTTGCTGATGTGGCTTTCCACCACGTTCTCTTCGACCTCCTCGTCGAAGATGCCGTAAATGGCGTTGAACACCTGGGTCTTGGTGACGCGGCGGCCACGGTTGCTCGCTAGATATTCCAGGATACGGCGCTCGCGGCGCGGCAAGGGCAGCGGCTGACCGTCGATCTCTGGATCGCGGCCGTCCATGAAGATGCGCATGGCGCCGATCTCGGTATAGGCGACGTCCTCGCTGGCGCGGCGGCGAATGGCGGTGATGCGGGCCAGGATTTCGCGGATGTGCACCGGCTTGCGGATGACGTCGTCGACGCCGCTCTCGAACAACCGGAGCGTGTTTTCAAGCGAATGCTGCTCACTGAGCGCAATGACCGGAGCTCCGGTGCGGTCGCGGATCTGGCGCGGCGAGATCGCGCCGTCGCGACAGTCGCCGATCAGGAAGGCCCGCACCGATCGCAGATCGGTGTCGGCGGCCGAGTTGACCCACTCGCCGAACTCGCCCGGCGCGAAACCGGCGCAGGCGATCCCCTCGCGGTCGAAAAGTGAATTGTAGCCCTCTGTCACGAGCTCTCGCTCGTCAACGATAACGATCATCGGCCCCGCCTCCGAATCAGCACATTTGCCCCGTGGAGAAAGGCGTATCCGCTGGCGGGAATCCTGAACAACCGTCATTTCTTGTAACTAGTTTCTTGGGAGTCTGGAACGTGTCGGTTGCATTAGCGTGCAGCCAGATATGCTTGCGGTCCAAGTCCCGGCCAAGTCGAATCGACCGCTCCGCAGCCGCGGGACTGATGTATTAGAAGTGGAGAATGCGCTTACGGGTTGCAGAAGGCGCGAGCGTTCGTCGTCCATTTGCCAAAGCCGGTGGCCACCATGTTGGCGATCACCCTGCAGACATAGACCTTCTGCGCCGGGTCGTTGTCGGGTCCGGCATGATAGCGGGCGACGGCCATGGACCAGGTCTCATGGCGGGCATGGAGGCTGGCCAGGAAGCGTGCCGCGTAGTCGACGTTCTGGCGCGGGTCGAGCATGTCCTTGACGCTTCGGAAATGCGAGGCATGATAGTGATGGTTGATTTGCATGCAGCCGAGATCGATCAGCGTCTTGCCCTCGCGCTGGGCGTCCGCGAAGGCTGCAAGAGCTTCGTCCCGGCTTCTCGGGAAGACTGCTTTTCCTTCTATATTCAATGCGTTGGGTTGAAGGCTGCCTTTGTTTCCGGTTTCCGTCAACCCGACCGCATAGAGGATGCCAGCAGGCACGCCATAGCGGTCGGCGGCACGCAGGATCTCGGGTTCGCAAGGATTGGTGGCGGCGCCTGCGCTGCTCGCTAGGCTAGATAAAAACATCGCCGCCAGCGCGCTCGCGAGAAGGCGAAGCGGCGCGGCCGTGTGCTTGCGCTTCATCATGATTACCCCTTGCGGATTGCTGACCTGGCTGCTGGCCGCCGGCTCCACTGTTGCCGCCGCTGGAATTTCCGGGCTGGAAGGATGACGGATCGCGGCCGGGTGCAGCGCTCACCGAGGCGGTTGCATCCGTGCGGGTTGTGGAGGGAATTGCGACCGAAGGTTGCAGGATGGTGACCTTGTCGACCTCGAAGCCCAGCCCGCGCAGCGACTTAAGGATCGCCTCGCCGTCACTGGAAAGCCGGCGATAGGCATCGTGTGTTTCGGGCTTCAACTCAATCGACAGTTGTTCTCCGGAGAGCCGAAGGTGGGCAGTGACCATGCCCAGTTCGGCCGGGTGAAGTTCGATCTTCAACACATGTGTCGGAACGGCAACAGAGCCCGTCAGCTGAGCTGTCGCGGAAGCGGTGGAAAGCGCCTGGTTCGGACCGCCATCGGCTGAAATGGCGCCGATCACGTTGAGGGCTGCCTGGCTTATCGGTGCCTGCGGCGGCGCGGGGAAGCTGCGTTCGGAAACAACGTCGATGCGTGCCGCCGCCGACTGCTGTTTTCCCGGCTCGGACCGCAACGAGGACTGGAGATCGGCGATCGATTTCAGCTGCGGCGCCGCCTGTTTCGTCTCCATGCCCGGCACTTCCGCAGGCACCTCGGGCAAGGGGCCGGCCGCGATCGTACTGTCATGTTTCGGCGTGCCGGCGGCATCGCGAATGAGCCGGCCGTCGAGTTTCGTCAGCGGTACGTCGACCAGTGATACCCGCTCGGGCTTGGCCATGAGCTCGAGACCGTCACGCCCGGCGGCGGATTTCTGCCGATAAGCCTTCGGCGGAAGCTGTCCAACGACCGTGGCGTCCTGTCCCGTTCCGGCCGCGCTCTGGTCGGCCGTTTTGGCCGATGTCGAGAAATGGCGCAGGTCATGAAACGCCATCAGCAGCGCTAGATGCTCGTCGAGCGGCGTCGCGCCCGGTTCGGCAGCCGGCGCGTCGGCATAGGCATCCTTGTCCGTCCCGGCGTCCTTGCCGTCCTTCATGGATTTCGCGGCAGACGATCCGCTCGGCGTGGTCCTTGCCTTGCTGGCCGGCCTGGGCTCGTCCTCGCCTGCCTTTGCCGCAAGCTCCGCGGCAAGCTTGCTCCACCGCGGATCGCGGGAGCCTGGCTCGGCCGGTGGCTGCTTCTCCGAATGGGCAGGGCTTGCGCCGCAGTGTACCATCTCTCCGAAGCCGGTGTCGTCCTTCTTTCCGGACGCGGCCGGCTGCTCGGCCGTACGCGCGGTGGTAAATCCTGGCAGGGCCGGGCCGAGGCTGGGGGTCATTTCGGGGCGGCTCCAAGCATCTGGTCGATCAGGTCTAGCTGTCGACGGGTTTTCGTCATGGCGGCGTCGGTCGGGTCTGTCGTGTCGGCGCTGGCCGCGACCGCCGGGGCCGATGCCGGCAGGACGGTTGCCGCGTCGGTTGCCGGCGCGGATACGTTCGGCGCAGCGGGCGCCGCCGCCTGGGGCGCCATGGCCGGCTTCTCGGACACGGCATCCTCGACGGGTGGCAATCCGGCGGCATCCGTGGTCGATGCGGCCGCAATTTCGGGTTCTGGCGATGGTACGACCGACGCGGGCGCCGGATTGGCGACCGGAAGGGAAGCAGGCGGCGCCACCACTTCGCCGGCGATGGCCTGGGCCGCATCGAGCAAGGCCCGGTCGCCGTCCGATAATTTGCCGCGGTCGATCTTGCCAAGTTTGGTGCGCACGTCCTCGATGGTGTCGGAGGTCACCGTGGACAGGCTGGAATAAAGCAGGGCGCGCGGATCGCCCTGGTTGGTGTTGCCGTCGCGACCCTGTTCGGCCCGCGCCGAGGCGAAGGCCGACAAGTCACTCATGCCGTCAATCGCGGCGCGGCGCGCGATACGCAGATAGATCACCTTCTCGCGCTCGGGGTCCATCATCGAGGTGATGTCGGCCAGCTTGTCCTGGCTGATCGACATATGCAGTGCGATGACGCCGGAGACGAAGGAGTCGGCGAACTGGCTGGCGTAAGGCGAATAGAGGTAGCGCTCGACATATTGGGTGGAGGCAAGCGCGAACCGCGCCGCGTCGCCCTGCGTCACGGCAATGCCGACCGATCGCCGCAAAGCCGCTTCCTCGACCAGAGTGCCGGGGCTGAGCAGCTTGGCCTCATCGAGCAGCGTGAGTGCGGCCGCCGGCTGATCCGTGGCAAGCAGTGACCCTTTGACCAAAGCGAGGAATGCGCCGAGATCGCCTGACAGGGTCATCGGGTCGATCGGCCTCAGAGCTTCGATCGCTTCGCCTGGCCGGCCGTTCAGATAGTCGATTACCCCTTTGGCTATGGCAAGGTTCTGCGGATCGGAGGCGGCACGCGATACGGCCGCCTCGACGGTCACCGGATTGCCGCCGCTCATGCCGTAGACCAGCAGCGCGCGAAAATTCTTGGCATCCTTGAAATCCTCGGCGTCCGCCGCGCGTAACCGCGCATCGGTCATTTCGAGCAGCTTGGCCTGCATCGGCATCGCGGCGTGATCGCCGGCGGCGATGCGGTCCTGAACGAGCTGCAACGAGCGGACCAGCTGATGAGGCTGCAGCGCATCCTGGGCGAGGCCCACGGACGGACTAGCCGTGGCTAGCAGCAGCAGCAGCGCCATCATGCGGCTGGTGAGCGCCGCCCGTTTCATCCGCCGGTCGCCATCAGGATTTCGATGCGGCGGTTGGCCGCCGACATTGGATCAGCGGCATCCTTGGGCTGGCGATCAGCGAAGCCGGCAACCTCGGTGATGCGGCGTTCATCGACGCCGCCACGCACGAGCATGTAGTAGGCCGAGTGCGCGCGCGCCGTCGACAGCCGCCAATTGTCGTAGCTGGCACCGCGGAAGGGACGCGCATCGGTGTGACCGTTGATGCTGATGGTGCCTTTCTGGCTGTTGACGATGCGGCCGATCTTTTCCATCGCCAGCACCAGTTCGCGGCTCGGCACCGCAGAGCCGACCTCGAACATGCCGAAGTCGAGCTGATCGGTGATGGAGATGACGACACCCTTGTCGGTGGCTTCCACCGAGACGCCGTCATGCAGCTTGTCGCCGGGCTTGAAGGCGTCGGCCAGCAGCTGCTTAACGTCCGCGGCGGCCTTCAGCGCGGCGGCGGTCGGAGCCTTGTCCGCCTCGGATTTTGCGGCCTCCTGCTTCGCTGCGGCCGTGTCCGCCTTAGCCACGTCCGCCTTGTTGTCCGTAGCTTTAGCGCTGCCCGCCTTGGCATCACCGATCTTGGCATCGCCAGTCGTGACCATTTTCGCCGCGGTGTCCTTGCCATCCCCGGCCAGGGGCTCCAGTGGTGCATCCTTGACCGGCGGCGCCGGCGGCACGGCCTTGACCTTGGCGATCTGTGTCTCGGCAGCCTTGTCGCCGGGCTTGAGCGGATCGCCCTCGACCCTGGGGCGCTGGGCACTCGCCTCGGCGCCGGGCGCGGCGACCTGCTGCGACCAGAAGTCCGGCTCGAAAGGATCGCGGTAGGACGCGCCGCCCGAGGCGCCCGTCGCGGGGCCGGAATTCTGCGCGCCGCCATCGCCCTTCTGGCTGACATTCTGCATGACGCCGGTATCCGTGGCGATCTCCGAAAGCACCGCATAGGGGTCGGCGAAAAGATGCTCGTCGGACTGTTGCGACTGCTGTGGCTCCTGCTTGTCCTGTTTGCGATTGGACGAGCCCGCGGCGCCGGTGCCGTCCTGTCCAGCCTTGGTGGTCGCTTCCTGCGGGTCGTCGGCCGTCGGCCCGGCCGCGCGCGGTCCATTGCCGAGATCCTTAAGGCCCTTGCGGCTAGACTCGCGGTCGACCAGCTTGACGGGATTGAAATAGCTGGCGACGGCCGTCTTGGTCTGTTCGTTGGCGGCATTGATCAGCCACATGACCAGAAAGAAGCACATCATCGCGGTCATGAAGTCGGCGAAGGCGATCTTCCAGACGCCCCCATGATGACCTTCGTCGTGGTCGTCATGGCCGCGCCGCACGATGATGATCTCGTGCCTGCCATGATCGGCTTCGGCGACGCTCATGACAGGACCTCGGACAGGGTTACCGACCATTCGGCCATGCGCGTTTCGAACACGGCCTCGTCGATGGTGACCATCAGGTCGAAGCCGGGCGCCTCGATGAAGTCGAGATTTGCGGCGCGGGAGCCAAGCGACGCCTTCAACGTTTCGAACAGCGAGAGCGGCCCGCGAACGGCAATGCGCACCGCTTCGCCATCGCCAACGGCTTCGCGGATCGCGCCGGCGAGCGCTTCGAGCGAGCGCTCCCGCAGATCGTCGCTGACAACGCCGCCGATGATGCGGGCGACAGTGGCGGCGACAAGATCCGTCACGCGCGCCTCCATGGCGTCGATGCGCGACGAGACCGCCTTGCCGACATCGCCGCCGAAGCTGTCGAGAAAGGCCTTCGCTTCGTCGGCATTTGCCTGGCGTTCCGCTTGCAGCGCCGTTTCATGGGCCGCGGCAAGCCGTTCGCCGAGCGCCGCCTCCGCCTGGGAAACGGCTTCGGCGATCAGCGTGCCGATATCGGCCGTCGATGCTGCCGCCTCGGGCTTGTGCTCGGCGGTGGCCTGCGGCTGACTGGCGCGTTGCGCGCGCGTGCCGAAATCCGGGAGAAGATCAAAGAGGGCTGCGGAGGGCATGGTCTACGCCGCGACTTCCTGGGCCGCCCATTTGCGCAGGATCTGCGCGGTGCGTTCCTCGTTGATGTCGACCATGCGAGCAAGCCGCTCCTGCGGAGCCGGCCTGATCTTCTGGCGCAGATCGTCGAGCGGGGTGGCGCCGGCACGCGTGCCGGGCAGAGCGCCAATGGCGGCACCCGCATCGGCGGAAGCGGCCGCCTCCGGGGTGGGCAGGGAGCGCTGGACTTCATCGAAATTGGGGCCTGCTATAGCGGGCGTCGCCTTTGCCGTCAGCGCGGCCGCCATCGGCCGCAAGCCGAAGAAGGCGACCAGGAACACCACCACGATGAAGGCGCCGGCATTGATTAGCGTGCCGGCATGCTGGCCGATGGAATCGAGCATTCCCGCCTGTGGCACCGCCTCGCCGTCCAGCCCGTCGATGAACTCGACGGCCGAGACGTCGATGACGTCGCCGCGCTTGTCGTCGAAGCCGGTGGCGGAGCTGACCATCTTCTGGATTTCGGCGACGCGCTTGGCGATCTGGTCCGGTGTCGCATCCTTGCCCAGGATCGTCTTCAGCCGATCCTGGTTGACGACGACGGCGATCGACATCTTGGTGACGCTGTAGCCATTGGAGACGGTGGCGATCTTCTTGGAGTTGATCTCGTAGTTGGTGATCTCCTCCTTGCGGTCGTTGGCCGAGGAGGTCTGCGGACCCTCGGTGCTGGTCGCTTGGGTCTCCGGCAGGTTCTGCTCGACGCTGGCCGGGGTCGAGGCCTGTTTCTGGTTGCTGTTCTCGTTGGCGCGCACCGACTGCACCGAGCGCTCGACGCGGGACTCCGGATCGAAGATCGTCTCTTCGGTCTGGCGGGTGTCGGTGTTGACATCGGCTTTGACGCTGGCGCGGAAATTGTCGGGACCGAGATAGGGCGTAAGCGCGCGGCGGATGTTGTCGCCGATCTGCGCTTCCACGGTCTGCTCGACGCCGAGCGTGCGAGCGGCACTGGTGTTGGATGGGTCATCGCCCGCGGCCAGCAGATTGCCGTTGGAATCGAGCACCGTCACCTTGTCGGCCGACAGGCCAGGGACGGCGGCGGCGACGAGATGGCGGATCGACATGGCGCTCTTCTCCGCGTCGATGCCGGCGTAGCGGATGACGACCGAGGCCGAGGGCTGCTGTTCGTCGCGACGAAAATTGGCGCGCTCGGACATGACGATGTGGACCCGCGCCGCCTTGATACCCGATATTGACTGGATGGTGCGGGCGATCTCGCCTTCGAGCGCGCGCACCCGGGTGATCTGCTGCATGAAGGAGGTGAGGCCCATCGCGCCGACATTGTCGAACAGTTCGTAGCCGGCATTGGCGCTGGTCGGCAGGCCCTTTTCGGCAAGCAGCATGCGCGCCTGCGCCGTGGTGCCGGCCGGAACCAGCACGGAGGTTCCGTCGGCGCCGACGTCGAAGCCGATGCCGGCCTCGCCCAGCACCAGGCCGATCTGGTTCACGTCGGAGCGATCGAGCCCGACATAGAGCGTGTCGTAGGCCGGGCGGTTGAGGTAGACCGAGGCGATGCCGATGACGCCCATCACCAGGACGGCGATGCCCGCCAGCATGGCCAGGCGCCTGACGCCAAAGCCGCGGAGATTCGAGATGATGCTCTGGATCTGTTCCGGCACGATTGAGCGACTCCCAGCATGACTGTCCGCCGGAACACTAGCCCCCGAAGCTTGTGCGAAAATGAAATCGGGCCGCGCTTGCGGCGCGGCCCGTGATTTTCGGAGTATGCGTCAGCTACGCCGAGGTTAGCCGTTCTTGAACAGCGACAGGATCGACTGCGAGGAGCTGTTGGCGATCGACAGCGACTGGATGCCGAGCTGCTGCTGAACCTGCAGCGCCTGGAGGCGGGTCGATTCCTTGTTCATGTCGGCATCGACCAGCTGGCCGACGCCGCGATCGATTGAGTCCATCAGGCTCTGCGTGAAGGTCTTCTGCAGGTCGATGGAGCTCTTGGCCGCGCCGAGGATGGTGGCGGAGTCGGTCAACTGGCTCATGACCTTGTCGATCTTGCCGACCATCTGGTTGATGATGTCGTCGGTCACGCCGGCCGCGGTGATATCGAGATTGTAGGCGGAAACATTGTCGATCCTGGGAACCACCGCCCCGGCCGCGGTCTGGCCGGCGGTGTTGGCGGCAATGTCCGTGCCGCCGCCGGCGATTGCGGCCGCATAAGCGGTATCATACAGGTCCTGGGCCGCCGCCGTGGAATAGACCGAGGTCTGGCGGTCAAGTGTGCCCTGGTTCTTGACGGCGGTGGAGAGACCGGAATCGAACAGCTTGGTGCTCTCGACATCAATGTCGATCGTCCCGAGCGAGATGGCGCCCGACGATGAGCGATTGAAGGACGACACGATCTTGGCGTCTGCCTGGACGCCATCATTGGGGGCGGCGACCTGCGTAGATGTCACCGACAGATAATTCGAGCCCGAAAAGGTGGCGGCATCGGCAAAGGACTTCATCTGCGCCTGGAGCGCGGTGATTTCAGTCTGCGTCTTTGCCTTGGCGGCACCCGTCTGGCCAATGGTCGAAAGCAACTTGGTCTTGATCTTGCCGATCGTATCCAGCGCATTGTTCATGCCGGTATAGGCAGTGTCGACCTTCGAGGCGCCGAGGCCAAGCGCATCCTGGACTGTCGACAGCGCCTGGTTGTCGGAGCGCATCGTCGTGGCGATCGACCAATAGGCGGCGTTGTCGGAAGCCTCGGAGACCCTGTAGCCCGTCGAGATTCGGGCCTGCGTTTGCTCGAGCGACTTGTTGGTTGCGTTGAGGCTCTGAAGTGCGGTCAACGCCGCGGCGTTCGTCATGATGCTCGCCAAGAAACTCGCTCCTTTTCCAGACCGGTCTTTCTCAAACCGGCGTTGCCCTCGCGAGCCGCTCGACCCGCTCGTGGATTACCGTCACCCGATCGGGCCGATTCGGCAATCCGTTGTAAGTCATTGGTTAACCATGACTAGCGCGTTATGGTTAACGGCCTGTTAAAAGCCGGCCTTCGAGGGTTAAGAAACGGGGGTTGCGCGGAGCTGGAGCAAACGCAAAACGGGCCGCGCTTTTGGCGCGGCCCGTTTGCCTAGTTTGATTCGGTCGAAAGGGATCAGCCGCGGAAGAGCGACAGGATCGACTGCGACGAGCCGTTGGCGATCGACAGCGCCTGGACGCCGAGCTGCTGCTGGACCTGCAGGGCCTGGAGGCGGGTCGATTCCTTGTTCATGTCGGCATCGACGAGCTGGCCGACGCCGCGATCGATGGAGTCCATCAGGCTCGAGGTGAAGGTCTTCTGCAGGTCGATCGAGCTCTTGGCGGCGCCGAGCTTGGTGGCGGCGGTCGTCATGTCCTTGAGCGCGGCGTCGACAACCGTCATCATCTGCGAGATTTGAGCGTCGCTGGCGGCCGTAGTGCCCGAGAAGATGGCCAGGCTGGCGACCGAATAGGTATCGCCGGCAACGATAGCGCCGCCAATGGTCGGGGCCTGTGCTGTGGTGGTTGCAGCGCCAGTGGTGCCAAGACGGGCTGTGTCGAGGATGCCCTTGGCTGTCGGCGCTGCGCCGGCGTCATAGAGCTTGATGCTTTCCACGTTGACGTCGATCGTCGAGATCGAAACCGCGCCTGTGGCGCTGCGGTTGAAGGCCGAAACGACCTTCACGTCGGCCGCCGTGCCCGAAGCGGTGGACACCGAAAGCATGTTGGTGCCGGAGAAGGTGGCGCCATCGGCGTAGGCCTTCAACTGATCCTGCAGGGCCTTGATTTCGACCTGTGTCTTTTCCTTGGAGGCGTCGGTCTGACCATAGGACGCGGTCAGCTTCTGCTGGATCGTGTTGATGGTTGTGATCGCGCTGCTCATGCCGGTGTAGGCGGTGTCGACCTTCGAGGCGCCGAGGCCGAGCGAGTCCGAAACGGTGGACATGGCCTGATTGTCGGAGCGCATGGTGGTCGCGATCGACCAGTAAGCAGCGTTGTCCGAAGCCTGGGAAACGCGATAGCCCGTCGAGATGCGGGCCTGGGTGGTTGCGAGGTTGTTCTGGGTGGCGTTAAGGCTCTGCAGCGCCGTCAACGCGGCAGTGTTCGTCATGATACTGGACATGGCTACTCGTACCTTGTTTTTACACGGTGTTTTTTTGCATACCGGCTTTCCCGGTATGACGGAGCGGCATCATGCCAATGATCGTTATTTCCAATCACCCGCCATCTGCGAGGACTATGGCGGCAAGTCCCTACCAAACGACTAAACCGCACGGTTAATCGAAAATATTCCGAGAAAAATAGAACGGGCGCGGCTGACGCGGGAAGGTCAGGTGAAAGAGCGCACCAGGCTGCCGACGAGCAGGTTCCAGCCGTCGATCAGGACAAAGAACAGGATCTTGAACGGCAACGACACAACCGTGGGCGGCAGCATCATCATGCCCATCGCCATGGTGATGGTGGCCACGATCAGGTCTATGACCAGGAATGGCAGCACGATCAGGAAGCCGATCTCAAAGCCGCGCCGGATTTCGGAGATCATGAAGGCAGGCACCAGGATGCGCAGGTCGACCGTCTCTTTTGCAACGGTCTGGCCGCGTTCGCGGGCGAGGTCGGCGAAAAGGTCGAAATCCTTGTCGCGCACATTGTGCAGCATGAAGGTGCGGAACGGATCGGAAATCTTCTCGAAGGCCTCTGTCTGGCTGATCTGATTGTCCATCAACGGCTTGACGCCAGTGTTCCACGCCTGATCGAAGGTCGGCGCCATGACATAGAAGGTCATGAACAGCGACAGCGAAATGAGGATGAGGTTCGCCGGCGTCGATTGCAGGCCGATGCCGGCACGCAGGATCGAGAAGGCGATGACGAAGCGGGTGAAGCTGGTCACCATGATCAGCAGCCCCGGCGCCACCGACAGCACGGTAAGCAGGCCGAACATCTGGATGATGTAGCCGACGGTGGCGCCATCGGCCTTGCCGATACCGCCAAGGTCCAGTTGCTGGGCCGCCGCGACGGAGGTGGCGGCACCGATCAGTGCCGCGGCAAGAAGGAGTTTTCTCATTCGAGCAGCAATGTCCTGACGAGAACCTGTTTGACGTGTCCCTGACTGCGGATCGAGGCGCGTTCGTCGAGATCGGCCTTCAGGTGCTGGTAGCCGCTGGCGCCCTCGATCTGGTGCATCTTGAGGGTACGCACGAAGGCCAGAAGATCCTGCTGGACGTCCTCCGCCATCGCCGGCGGCTGCGGAGCGTCGTAGACCACGGAGACTTCCATCCTGATCCAAGTGTCCGCGGGTGAGGCGATGTTGGTGGTGATCGGCGCCAGCGCGACGACCGTCGGCCCCGCGCCTGCTTGTTGGGCTTCGGGCTGGGGTGGCTTGCCCTCGTTCTCAGGCGCGCCTGGCACCGACGATGGTGCGCCGACGCCCTTGAGATAGCCGCCCGACATCCAGCCCATGCCGATGGCGGCGGCCGTCACCACGAGCAGCATGGCGCCCTGCACGGCAAGAGAAGGAGCCTTGCGAGGCTGAACCTGATCGACATTGGCCATGGCGCTACGCTCTCCAATGCCTAGAACGGAAGAACCTGGTCGAGAACCTGCTGGCCATAGGCCGGCTGCTGGACCTCGCTGACGCGGCCACGGCCGCCATAAGAGATGCGCGCCTCGGCGATGCGTTCATAGGAGATGGTGTTTTCCGCGCCGATGTCCGACGGGCGCACCATGCCGGCGATGGTGAGCACCCTGAGCTCGTAGTTGACGCGCACCTCCTGGGACCCCCTGATCATCAGATTTCCGTTGGGCAGGACCTCGGTAACGACGGCGGCGACGTTGAGCTCCAGGTTTTCGGAGCGCTTGACTTCGCCGTCGGCGTTGGTTTCGGTGCTGGAACTCAAGCCGGCGTCGCCCTTGCCGCTGGTGCTGTTGCCTTCCCATCCGAGCGTGACGTCATAGCCCAGCTTACGTGCGGCGGTGCGGCTCCGGTCGTTCTGGTTCTTGAAGTTGGCCTTGTCGTTGAGCTTGATCCTGACGGTCAAGATGTCGCCTTCGCGCAGCGCCCTGGGATCGGTGAAAAGCCGGCTCTGGCGGTCGTCCCACAAAGAGAACTTCTTGATCGGAGCGGCGGGCGGCTGGGGATAGCTGTAGGGTGCTGCCCCGTCGCCGGCGATGCCCGAACCGACCGGCGACAGCGATGGTTCCCTACCGATTTCCTTTAAGTTGGTTGCGCAGCCGGACAAGGCCGCGGCCGCGCACAGGATGAGCATTCTGCGGATCATGACGGATCTACCCTTCGGGCTGCGCTGGCCATGATGCCGGTGAGCGTCGCCGCCGCCTTCTGGTCCATTTCGTTAAGGATGACACCCGCCTTGCGTGAATCGAGCTTCATCAGGATAGCCGCGGCGAGGTCCGCATTGACGATCGCCAGGCGTTCGGCCGCCGCATCGGGCTTCATGCCGGCATAGATCTTGACGACGCCGTCCTCGGCCCGGGCCAGAAACACCTCGCGCCGCTTCAACCAGGTTTCGTATTCGGCTTTTTTTGCGTCCAGCGCCTTCATGCGCTCGTCGATGCCTGCCTGCAGCTGCTTCAACTCCTCCGCCTGCAAGGCGTAGCGGCGGTCGCGCGCGGCATCGGCGATGTTGGAACAGAAGCGCTCGATCTCGCTCTGGTCCGGCGCCTTTTCTCGTGTCAGTTGCTGCGGTGCGATCCCGGGCTGCGCTCCGGGCATGATCTGACGAACGACATCCTCGCCGCGTGCGCCGCTGCTCGAAACGGACATGGCCGCGATGACCGCGGCGGCGAACACGATTGCGCGCGGAGGGCGTCCTTGATGGGATGAGATGGAGATGATCATCGGCATCGCTATTGGAGAACCAGATCGGCTTGCAAGGCGCCGGCCGACTTGATGCCTTGCAGGATGGCAATGATGCCGTCCGGCTTGACGCCGAGACGGTTGAGGCCGGAAACGAGAGTTTGCAGGTCGGGCCCGTCGAGCACGGCTACGCGGGCGTTGGGCCGGCTGGCATCGATGGCTGTGAACGGTTCGACGGCGGTTTCGCCCTTCGAGAAGGGTTCGGGCTGCACGACGCGCGGCGCTTCCGTAATGCGCACTGTCAGTGTGCCGTGGCTGATGGCGACACGTGAGATCTTGACGTCGTTGCCGATGACGATGGTACCGGTGCGCTCGTCGATGACGACGCGGGCCGGCGTGTCGGACTCGACCACCAGATTCTCGATCTCGGCATAGAAGCGGGCCGCCGAAACGCTCTTCGGCCGCCTGATCTGCACGGTGCGGGAATCGCGCTCCGCGGCCACGCGAATGCCAAAGCGCTGGGCGGTGTAGTCGTTGATCGCGTCTGCGATGCGGATGGCGGTCGAAAAATCGGGATTGCGCAATTGCAGCGTCAGCGTCGACTGGTCATCGAACTCAGCCTTCACCTGCCGCTCGACTATGGCCCCGTTCGGCACCCGGCCGGCGGTCGGTACGCCTTGCGTCAATTGCTGGGCCTGGCCCTGGGCAGTGAAGCCGGAGACGATCACCGCGCCCTGGCCGACCGCGTAAATCTCGCCGTCCGCCGCCTTCAGCGGCGTCATGATCAGCGTGCCGCCGGCAAGCGAGGTGGCGTCGCCCATCGAGGAGACGTCGATGTCGATGCGGGCGCCGGACTGCACATATGGCGGCATATTGGCGGTGACGATGACGGCGGCGACGTTCTTGGCGCGTGCGCTGCCGCCTTCGGTGGCGATGCCGAGATTTTCGAGCATGGCGCGGATCGACTGTTCGGTGAATGGCGAATTGCGCAGGCTGTCGCCGGATCCGGCCAGCCCGATGACGAGGCCGTAGCCGACGAGCTGGTTGTCGCGCGAGCTCTGCAGCTGCGCGATGTCCTTGATGCGCGAGGCGACCTGGCCTGGCGGCAGTGAACTCGGCCCGGGCGATACGCGGAACATCCGCGTGGTGGTGGCGGGATCATATTCCGGATCGTCGTAGACACCGCCATTCCTGGCGGCGAGTTCGCGCTTGGCCTTGGGCGTCAAGCCATCGGCCAGCGCCGGCTGCAGGCCAAGGGCCGCCGCGAGCAGGAGGGCAAAAGGGCGCATCATGAAGCGCCGACCTGGATGGTGCCGTCGGCCATCACCGTGCCGGAGAGTATCTTGCCGCTGTCGCTGTTGCGGACCTTGATGAAATCGCCCGCCGAGCCCGGCTGCAAGGTCACGGCGGTGGCCGTGATCGTCAGCCCGCCGGCGACGAAGTAGACCTGCACGGCGGCACCCTGCTCGACCAGCCAGGCCTCACGAACCGCGGCTGAAGGAATGTAGCGGCCGGGAAGCAGCGTGCGCTTGGCGATCTTGCCCTGCAGTTCCTCGGAACGGGTCGCAACAGCATCGGGCTTGTGCTTGCCGGGGATCAGAGTGACCTGCTTCAGGGCGGCGAGTTCGATAGTCTCGCCGGGATAAATGACCCGGTTGGGGATCAGCACGACCTCGCCAGCAGGTTGGTTGCTGGCGATCTGGTTGGCCGAGTCCTGGGCGAAAGCCGGCATGCCGCCGGCCACCAGCGCAAGGAACAGCGCGGTGCGACGGAATGCGGAGCAGGAGATCGGCATGGCCATCATCCGTTACCTGATGTTCTTGGAGACGACGGAGGCCATGTCGTCGGCGGCCTGGATCACCTTGGAATTCATCTCATAGGCACGCTGCGCCGAGATCAGCTCGGTGATCTCCTTGACCGGGTCGACGTTGGAAGCCTCGAGATAGCCTTGCTGGATGGTGGCGAAGCCGGGATCGCCGGGCACGCCGACATTGGCAGGGCCGGAGGCTGTCGTTTCCTGGAACAAATTGTCGCCGAGGGGTGCCAGGCCTGCCTCGTTGGCGAAGTTGGCGATCTGAAGCTGGCCGAGAGTCTGCAGGTTGGTCTGGCCGTCGATGCGGGCAAAGACCTGGCCGGTCTTGTTGACGATCACCTCGACCGCATTGGTCGGTACGGTGATGGCCGGAATGACACTGGCGCCGTCCACCGTCACCAACTGGCCGGTGGCGTTGGTGTTGAAGGCGCCGGCGCGGCTGTAGAGCGTGCCGCCATCGGCGCCCTCGATCTGGAACCAGCCCCTGCCGGTCAGCGCCATGTCGAAACTGTTGCCGGTGCTGGTCAGTTCGCCCTGGGTGTGGACGTTGCGCACGGCGGTTGTCTTGACGCCGAGACCGATCGAAACGCCTTCCGGCACCAGCGAGGCGTTGGACCGGTTGGGGACGCCTTGCGTACGGTCGACCTGGTAGAGCAGGTCGGAGAATTCGGCGCGCGCGCGCTTGTAGCCGGTGGTGTTGATGTTGGCGATGTTGTTGGCGATGACCTCTAGATTGGTCTGCTGGGCATTCATGCCGGTGGCGGCGATGGCGAGTGCTTTCATGGCCTGCTCCTCAGATGCCCATGCGACTGACTTCGAGATAGGCCGAGACCACCTTGTCGCGGATGGCGACGGCGGTCTGCAGCGCCTGCTGGGCGCTCATCACGGCATCGACCACCTGGCGGGTGTCGGCCTCGCCCTTGAGCGCCTGCATCGACACCTGCTCGGCATTCTGCATGGTGCTGACGGTCTTGGAGGCAGCCTGGCTCACCGCTTCGGCGAAGGAGGTGCCAAGGTTGCCCGATGCCGCCGGCGCAACGCCACCCTGCAGCAGATCGGTGGCTGTATCGCCCAGCCCAGGCTTCAGGTTAAGCGCGCCTATGCCGTTGACGATCATTGATTCCTCATCAGGTCGATGGTCATTGAAATGAGATCACGCGCCTGCTTCACGACTTGCAGGTTGGCCTCGTAGGAGCGGTTGGCCTCGGTCATGTCGGCCATCTCGATCAGCACGTTCACATTGGGCATCTTGACGTAGCCCTTGTCGTCGGCGGCCTCGTTACCCGGCTGGAATTCGACGGGAAAATTGCTGGGGTCGCGGTCGATCGAATTCACCTCCACCGTCGAGCTGCCGGAGGCCCGGTCGAGTTCGGAGACGAAGCTGATGGTCTTGCGGCGATACGGGTCGGCGCCCGGCGTCGTGCCTGTCGACTGGGCGTTGGCGAGGTTTTCCGAAACCACGCGCAGGCGCTCGGACTGAGCGCCAAGGCCTGATGCTGCGACTTTGAGGGCTGCGGTCAGTGCGTCCATGGTCAGCTCTTCACCGCCATCATCATCATTGAGTGGAATGCCTTGACGATGGCCGTGTTGAGTTCGAAGGAGCGGCGCACCTCGCCGGCCTTGAGAAGCTGGTCTTCAAGCACGACCGTGTTCTTGGAGGGCATGACCACCCCGTCGTCTTCCTGCGGCTTGATGGAGAAGCCGGCATTGGTCGCCGCGGTGCCAAGATGGCCGGGCTCGGTGATCTGGAGCGACACGGCGGTGCGGTCGAGCACCTTCTCGAACGGCTCGACATCGTTTGCCGTGTAGCCCGGCGTGTTGGCATTGGCGATGTTGCCGGCGACCGCCGACTGACGCACGGACAGCCACTGCGCTTGCTTGGCGGCGAGGTCGAAAAGGGAAACAGGCTCCATGGGAATCTCCGGGCATGTGCCCAAAGACTAGGACGCCAGTCTTGCGCGGACCTTGCGATCGGTCGTGGCGGCTTATCTGGACAGCTCGATCACATGGTTGGCGCTGGTGAGCATGACCCATTTGCCGTTGCGCTGCTCGATCGCCGATACCTTGCTGGAATCCGGCAGCGTCGAACCGCGCTGGACCATCCACAGGCCGGTGTCGTCCTCGATCATGGCGCGGCCATTGGCGACATGGACCATGCGGAATTTCGCGATGTCTGCGGGGAAGGGCTGGTCGCCGGGCGGCTGCGTTTTGGAATCGTCTTGCACCGTGCCGGTGGCAAGCAGATCAACATCGGCATTGGGAACGTCCCTGTCGGTCAGCGGCGCGCTGCGCTCGGCGACCACGCCACCCCCCGCACGTCCCGAATTGGTGCCGGTGCCGCCGAACTTGATCGCCTGCACGCCGAACTGGTCCTGGTTAAAGAAGATGTACCAGGGAAACAGGGCGCAGGTCAGGCCGAGCGCGATGCCGAGCGCGGCGATGACGATGTCGCTGCGACGGTCCGCCTTCTTCTTGCCCAGTCTGGGGAATTGCGGCTTTGGCGGCTGCGGCCATTCGCCGGCGGCAAACAGGCCGTCGATCAGCGATTCACGACTGGCTTGCGCCAAATCGGCAGCCTCGCGGGGAAGGGAATTCATACGGGGCTTGGCGGTCCGGGCCGGAAAAGGCTCGGATCTGGGGAGAGCCGGCTTCACGGCCCTGGCCAGAACAAGCGCGGTCCGGGCAGCCATGGCGCCGGCGGCGTTTGCCCTGGCGACCCTGGCCTCCTCCGCTCGAGCCTGCTCCGCGGCGTTCGCTTCGGCGATCATCTCGTTCAGGAGGCGCTCGGTGTATTGGCGTTCAGTCTCCTGGTTCGGCATTCTGCTTTCCCTTGAGATGGCGGGCAAGATCGGAGAACGGATCGGCGGACGGACGGTCCCTGGGCGATTGCGTCAGCGCCTCATAGATGACGGGCACCTGGCGCACGGCCATGTCGAGCTCAGCGTCGACGCCGCCCTGATAGGCGCCGAGCAGCCGGATGTCGCGCGTGTCCTCGAAGCGGGATATCATCGACTTCAGCCGCGTCACTAGGGCTCGCTGCTCGACGCTCCAGGCCTTGCCGGCCAGTCGCGAGATGGACGACAGCGGATTGACGGGCGGATAGCGGCCCTGTTCGGCGATCGCGCGGTCGAGCACGACATGGCCGTCGAGGATGCCGCGCACCGAATCGGCGACCGGATCGTTGTGATCATCGCCGTCGACCAGCACGGAAATGATGGCCGTGATCGATCCCTTGCCTTCCAATCCTGGGCCTTCGGTTCCAGGCCCGGCGCGCTCGAGCAACTTGGGCAGTTCGGTGAAGACCGAGGCGGGATAGCCGCGGGCAACCGGCGGCTCCCCTGTTCCCGTCGCCACCTCGCGCAGGGCGTGAGCGAAGCGGGTGATCGAATCAAGCACCAGCAGCACACGGTGGCCCTGGTCGCGAAAATGCTCGGCGACGCGCATGGCGGTGTCGGGCGCGCGCCGGCGCATCATGGCGCTCTCGTCGCTGGTGGCGACGACGGCCACTGTCTTGGCCATGCTGTCGCCGATCGTATCCTCGAGGAATTCGCGGACCTCGCGGCCGCGTTCGCCGATCAGCGACACGACGACGGTGTCGAACGCGTCGGCGCCGGCGAGCATGGCAAGCAGTGTCGACTTGCCGACGCCCGATCCGGCGAAGACCCCCATGCGCTGGCCGAAGCAGAGCGGCGTGAAGATGTCGATGACCTTGACGCCGGTCATGAAGGCGGTTCCGACGCGCTGCCGCGCCATGGCGCCGGGTGTCGCGGCGATAGCCGACATGTCGTCACCCCTGACCAAGGGCGGGCCACCGTCGATTGCCCGGGTGAGCGCGTCGATGGCGCGGCCGCGCCATGAGGCATGCGGCGCCACCGCGAGCGGACCCCTCCGGAACACGGCATCGCCGATGCCGGCGTCGGCGCTGCGTTCGAAGGGGGCGATCACAACCTCGTCACGGCTGATCTTGACGATCTCGCCGCGGCGCGAGCCGGACTGGCCGCGCTGCTCGACGATGTCACCCAGCCTGGTGAAATCGGAAAGGCCGCGCACCTTGTAATGCGTTGAAGTGACTTCGGTGACGAGCCCGCCGCGCTTGACCAGCCCGTCGCTGTCGCCAAAGCGCCTTATAATTCGTTCCAAAGCGGCAAGCCGATCCAGCGGCGCCGGCTGGAGCTGTCTTTCGGGTGCGCGGAGGGCTGGCTGCTCTGACGACATGCTACGACTTCGAGCCGAGCGTCTTTATCGCCTCCTCGGCGGAGGAATCGGTCTGCCGCATCAGCGCGGCAGTGTTCTCGAAGGCGCGCTGGACCATGATCAGCCGGGTCATTTCCAGCACGGGATTGACGTTGGATTCCTCGAGGAAACCCTGGGCGACGCCGATGTCGGAGCGGTCGGTGACCGGTTCGGGCGTGCGTGCGGGCACAATGCCGGAATTGCCGTAGCGCACGAAATTCTCGCCCGGGTCGAAATTGTAGAGGCCGATCGAGCCGACGAGCTGTTCGTTCTGGCGCAGCGAGCCGTCGGCACCGGCCTTGGGCGGACCGTTGCGGGGATCGAGCTGGATCGGCGCCCCGCCGGCGTCGAGAACGGGATGGCCCTCGACCGACATCAGCTCGCCATTCTCGTTCATCGAGAAACGGCCGTCGCGGGTCATGACGGTGCCCACTGGCGTGTCGATGGCGAACCAGGCGTCGCCCTGGATGGCGAAATCGAACGGGCTGCCGGTCTCCGTCATGGCGCCGTGAGCCCCCGACAGAAAGGTCTTGCCGGAGGAGGCGAACGAAACCGACTTCTGCCCTGCGCCAGACACCACGTCCTCGAACTTCACGCCGGTGGCGCGAAAGCCGACGGTGCTGGCGTTAGCGACGTTGTCGGCGATCGTGTCGAGCCGGCGCTCGAGGGCTATCTGCGCGGAGAGGGCGACGTAGAGACTGTCTCGCATGATCAGAACTTCAGTCTCTGCATGGCCATCATCAGGTCGGTGGAGATGCCCGATGTGACGGGTTGCGCGAACAGCACACTGACCGATGTCACGGCCGTCGATGTCGGGTTGTTGATCTCGTACATGCTGGTGAAGCGGGTCAGGAACTTGTTCAGTTTGACCGGGTCCGTGAAATCCGAGATGTCGAGCTTCTGCCCAAACAACTGCGCCTGCTTGTCGATGTCGGCGGTGGCGAAGGAATCGGGGAGCCCAAGCGCGGTACGCACCACGCTGGCAAGCGCCGTGTCGGCGAGTACGTCGTACCAACTGGTGATGTCGGGCGCCTTGCGCTGGAAGTAGAGCGCCAGCCGCACGCCCTCATTGGTCTGGCCGGCATCCTCTTCCAGCGTCTGGCGCATGTATTTGTCGACGGTCGGCTGCTGCGCCGGATTGATGGTGGTGGCGTTCTCGCCGTACTGCTCGAAGTTAAAGGCTGAGGCCAGTGCCGCGTAAGCCGGATCCGTCTGCTTATTGGCGACGCTGTTGGGGTCGCGCACGCCACCTTGCAAGACCTGCTTGATGAGATCCTTGTTCTCCGTCGCCGAATCGAGACCGAACGCTGCCAGCGCGTAGGTGTAGAGCCGGCTGTTCGAGATCAGGTCGTCAACGGATTTCACCTTGGTAATGTTGGCGAGATAATATGTCGTCTCGCCCTTCACATAGTCCGAATTCGGGTCGAGGCCGGCGATCTGCGCCTGCGTGGCATAGTTCTTGGTCACCAACTGCTGCGCCTTGTTGTAGATCGTCGCATTGGGGCCGTTGGCGGCGAAATTGAAGGCGCTGACGAACGCGGCGTAGCGCTTGTCGGTCAGTTTGTTGGCAAAACTGTCGGGATCTGAGACGCCTTCCTTGAGCGCCTTCACCATGAACGCCTTGGCGTAGTCCATGTTCTCCAGGCCGTAGGCCTTCATGGCGTATTTGAACAGCCGATCATTTTTGACGAAATCGTCGATCGATTTCACCTTGGTGATGTTGGCGAGATAATATCGGGTATCGCGGTCGACCGTCGGCTGTTGCTCGATGCGGTCGATCGACTTGTTGATGTCTTTGGTGATCAACTGGTAGCTGGTATAGGTACTGAGCAAGGACGCGCCTCCGGCCGAAGCTATGCCAGCACAATAAGCTCACTTCCTTGCGCGAAACTGAATCGCCAACTTTCGTTCCATGGCGGCTCGAATTCAAGCCTCACACAAGGCACGGGGACTATCCCTTGTCGGACGTGAAATGCGGAAGGACCGGTCGTGGGCATTCTGATTGGACTTGTGGTGACGCTTGGCTGCGTCCTAGGCGGCTTCATGGCCATGGGCGGGCATCTGCACGTGCTGGTGCAGCCATGGGAAGCCGTGGTCATCTGCGGCGCCGCACTCGGCACCTTCCTGGTCGCCAATCCGATGAAGACGGTCAAGGATACCGGCAAGGGCATTCTGGAGGCCTTCAAACAGGCGGTTCCGAAGGAGCAGGACTATCTGGAAACGCTCGGCGTGCTGCACAGCCTGATGCGCGAGTTGCGCTCCAAGTCGCGCAGCGAGGTCGAGGCGCATATCGACAATCCGGAGGAGTCGGCGATCTTCCAGGCCTTTCCTACCGTGCTCAAGAATCACGATTTGATGAATTTCATCTGCGACTACTGCCGCATCATCATCATCGGCAATGCCCGCTCACACGAGATCGAGGCGCTGATGGACGAGGAAATCCAGACCATCAAATCCGACAAGATGAAGGCCTATCACGCGCTGGTCGCGGTCGGCGACGGCCTGCCGGCGCTCGGCATCGTCGCCGCCGTGCTCGGCGTGGTCAAGGCGATGGGCGCGCTTGACCAGTCGCCGGAAATCCTCGGCGGCCTGATCGGCGCAGCGCTGGTCGGCACCTTTCTCGGCATCTTCCTGTCCTATGCGGTGGTCGGACCTGTCGCCACCAAGATCAAGACGGTGCGCGAGAAGAAGAACCGCCTCTACATCATCGTCAAGCAGACGCTGCTCGCCTACATGAACGGCGCGCTGCCGCAGGTGGCGATCGAGTTCGGCCGTAAGACCATCTCCTCCTATGAACGGCCGACCATCGACGCCGTCGAACAGAGCACCATGAACACCGGCAGCGCCGAGAAGAAGGCCGCCTGAGCGATGCGCGACAGATCGGTGCCAAAACTGTCATGACGAGTCCGGGCAGCCCCTCGCAGGCGCGTTCGTTGATCATCGAGCGTCTGGTCGGCGACAGCGGTGAGACCGATCAGGTCGTCGCCGCCGGCCGTGCCATGGCCGAACGCGCCGTGCCGCTGCTGCAGAAGGGGCTCTCGGGCGAGCTCGGCATTCCCGTGATTGTCGACCTCAAGGCCGTCGAGGTCAGCCGCGTCCCGGAGGCGCGCTCGCGCGCCGGTGACAATTTCGCGATGACCGTCGTCGGCTCGCCGGCGTCCTCGGACGCGATGACACTCGTCATGGATGCTCCCGCAATCGCGATCATGGTCTCCACCCTGTTCGGCGGCGACCCGGATATGCCGGTGTCGCCGATCGAGCGCGAACTGTCGTCGATCGAGGCCGACGTCTCGACCATGGTGCTCCAGGAAGTGGCGCAGGCGCTGAATGGATCGGGGCGGCGCTCGCTCGAACTGCGGCTGCCCGCACCGCGCGCCATGTCGGGGATCGAGGCCAGGCGGCACGTGTTGCGCGACGGTGCCGCGATCCGCATCGTCCTTGGCATCTCGACGCCGGTCGACAGCGGTTCGATCACCGTGACGATGCCGCAGCGCATCGTTCTGGCAGGCCGCGATGCCACGGCCAGCATCAGCGAGGACGATCATGGAACCAGTTGGCGGGCACGCTTTTCGGAAGAGGTGATGCGCTCGACCGTAGCGCTCGAAGCCACCATGCCGCTGGCGCGGCTGACGCTGGGCGACCTCGCCAACCTCGAAGTGGGCCAGGTCATCGACTTCGAAGAGACGGCACAATCGCGGGCTCGCCTCGGCGCACGCGGCCAGACGCTGTTCGTATGCGAGTTCGGCAAACTGGGGCAGAATTACACCGTCCGAATCAGGCATCCCTTCGATGCCGGGCAGGATTTCATCGATGGGCTCATGCCGGCTGGTGCCGGGCGCGCCTGAGCTTTTGGAGACGACGCATGGCCAAGACCAAGGTAGAAGCAGAGCTCGACCAGCCCGACGAGCAGCTCGATCGCGCCATCGAGGAATTGCGCGGGGTCCTGCACGAAGAAGAGCAGCGCCCCGATGCCGCGTTCCGGGCCGCCGCGGGAGCCAATTCGAGCGTCATCATGAACATCCCCGTCGATGTCCAGATCATCCTCGGCAGCACCGAGATGGCGGTTGCCGATCTGATGGCGCTGCAAAAGGGGTCGACGGTCGCGCTCAATCGCCGCATCGGCGAGCCGGTCGATGTCGTGGTGAACGGCCGCAAAATCGCGCGCGGCGAGATCACGGTGCTCGAAAGCGACCCTTCGCGCTTTGGCATCAGGCTGACCGAAATCATCGCCGGCACGAAAGGCGCCTAGACATGGATCGCGGAGCTCGCCGGTGGCAGCGGAGGCGAAAGGCATGACGACGCCGCTGACGACCCTGACGCGGGCGCAGAAGGCGGCAGCCATATTGGTGGCGATGGGCAAACCGTCCGCCAGCCGCCTGTTGAAATTCTTCAAGCAGGAAGAGCTGAAGGCGCTCATCGAGGGCGCGCGGCTGCTCAGGACCATACCGCAGAGCGATCTCGAGCGCATCGTCGCCGAATTCGAGGCCGAGTTCACCGAGGGCGCGGGCCTGCTCGATTCCGCCGACAGGATGGACACCATTCTCAACGAGTTCTCTCTCGCCCGAAGAGATGAGCGCCATCATGGGCGACAAGAAAGTCGAAGTCGCGCCTGAAGGGCCGCCGCCGATCTGGCCCGATCTCGAAAAGCTGGAACCCTCGCGGCTGGGCGCCTTCCTGGCGGGCGAACACCCGCAGACGGCGGCCATGGTGCTGTCGAAACTGGCGCCGCAGGCGGCGGCGAGTGTGCTTTTGACGCTGACGAAGCCGATGCGCGGCGAGATCATCAAGCGCATGGTGACGATGGCCAATGTTCCGGCCGCCGCCACCAGGATCGTCGAGAACCGGCTGCGCGCCAGCGTGCTGTCGGATACCTCGACCAAGGACACTTCGGCCGGGCAGGCGCGCGTCGCCAGCGTGCTCAACGAGCTGGAAAAGCCCCTGCTTGAGGAGGTCATGCAGGATCTCGAAGCCGCCGGCACGCCCGACCTCGACGGTGTCCGTGCCAGGCTGTTCGCTTTCGACGACCTGCCGCTGCTCACCCAGAAGGCGCGCGTGCTTTTGTTCGACGGGCTGTCGACCGAGCTTGTCACGCTGGCGCTGCGCGGCACGTCGGCGGCACTGGCCGAGGCGGTGCTGTCGGCGATCGGCGCGCGCTCGCGGCGCATGATCGAGGCCGAACTCGGGCAAGGCTCGGAGGGTGTCCCGGCCGCCGACATCATGGCCGCGCGCAAGACGATCGTGACGACCACCATCCGCCTGTCGCGCGAAGGGGCTTTCGAACTTCCCTCGACGCAGAACGCCGCCTAAGGCATGTCCGACGCCGTCGACAAGGATTCGAAAACCGAAGAGGCGACCGAAAAGAAAATCCGCGACACCATCGAACAGGGCAAGCTGCCCCATTCGAGGGAAACCGCGATCCTCGCCTCCTTCGTCGCCATACTGGTGTTCACGGTCTTTTATGCCAAGGACGCGATTGTCGAGCTCGGCATGTTCCTGTCGATGTTCCTCGAGAAACCCGAGGCATGGCCGATGGACACCGAGACCGATGTCATCGCCCTCTACAAACTTGTCATGCTGGAGGTGGGCCGCGCCTTACTCAGCCTGCTGGTGCTGCTGACGGTTGCCGGCATCGGCGCCTCGGTGCTGCAGAACATGCCGCAATTCGTCGGCGAGCGGATCAGGCCGCAAATGTCACGCATCTCGATCGTCAAGGGCTGGAACCGGATGTTCGGCGCCCAGGGCTGGGTCGAGTTTTTGAAGTCGCTGGCAAAAGTCGGTTTTGCCACCACCGTGCTCATCTTCACGCTGTCGGAGGACCACCGCAAGCTGCTTGCCGGGATGATCACCAATCCCGTCACGTTTGGCCTCGTCATCCGCGGCATCGCCGTCGACATACTGGTGGCGATCGTCTTCGTCATGGGACTGATCGCGGCGATCGACATCGTCTGGTCGCGCTTTCACTGGAAGCAGGACCTGCGCATGAGCAAGCAGGAGGTCAAGGACGAGTTCAAGCAGTCGGAGGGCGACCCGATCGTCAAGTCGCGGCTGCGTTCGTTGGCGCGCGACCGCGCGCGCAAGCGGATGATGACGGCGGTGCCGCGCGCGACGCTTGTTATCGCCAACCCGACCCATTTCTCGATCGCGCTGAAATATGTGCGCGACGAAGATTCGGCGCCGCTGGTCGTAGCGAAGGGGCAGGATCTAGTCGCGCTGAAAATCCGCGAAATCGCCAAGGAGCATAACATCCCGATCTTCGAGGACGTGGCGCTCGCCCGCTCCATGTACAAGCAAGTTTCGGTCGATAATGTGATCCCGTCACAATTCTACCAGGCCGTCGCCGAACTGGTGCGGATCGTCTACTCGAAAAAGGCTGAGCGCAGACAGATTTCATGAACCGGCAACCGCACGCAAAATCCCGCGAGATCATCGTCGCCAGCGCCATCGAACAGGTGGTGGTGGAGCTCAGACTGATCGACGTCGCCGACTATATCGCCTTCATCCGGCTGGAGCATTTCGCCTGCCTGTCGGATCTGGTCGATTCAGCGGCGGAGCTGTTCTTCATGCCGGGTACGCTTAGGCTCGGTCATGGCGGCGAGGCGCATGTCGACTGGAGCGGCAGCCCGCGCATCGTGCTCGATCTGGAACTCAGGCCGCCCGGCGTGACCGTCTATTTCCAGCTGACGCTGAGCGAGACCGGCAGCACGGTCCTGGTCAATTACGTGTCGTTCGAAAAGCCGGGCGAAGACCCCGGGCACAATACGGCGCTGCTGGAGGCGGTGATCGAACAGGCCCGCATCCGCAAGGTCGAACCGCTGGCGTTCTAAAGCGCTTCCTTCAGCCGAGAGCGGCTACTCGATAAGCCCCAGCCGCAACGCCTTGGCGACCGCTTGGTTGCGGTTGACCGCATTGAGCTTTTGGGTCGACTGGGTGAGGTACTGGTTGGCGGTGTGCACCGACAGTTTCAGGAGCCGCGCGATCTCCTCGCTGGTGTTGCCGTTGGCGGTCAGCTTCAGGCATTCGAGCTCGCGCTTGGAGATCGAGCGCATTCTGCCGACGTCGCCCGGACGCATCCGCGCGACGGCGGCGAACAGCGAGAAGCAGCGGGCGTGAATTTCGTAGAGCGCATCCTGCGGCAGCGCGATCTCCGATCCCAGGAAGACGACAAGACCGCACTGACCGCGATCGGCATGGACGGGGAAGGCAATGCCGCTCGACCCGGGTGTCAGCGGCGCCATCTGTCCGGTCCAGGCGAGACTGCCGAACATGTCGGCCACGGCCGCCACGCCGTCATCCGTCCACCAGCGCGGCTCGGTCGAAATCCGGCTATGGCGAACGATGTCCTCGCCATTGGCGCCTGAAATGAACTTGGTCGCCACCGCGACGCCGGGATAATCTGAATCAAAGCACGGGACCAGCCGCGCTCGCTCCGGCGACGGGCTGACGAAGAACAGGCCGAAGGCGGAGGCATTGATGTCGACTGAGATCCAGCGGCAGCGGCGCACCGCATCGGGAATGGTGACGGCGTGATGTGTTTCGGATCCCAGCGAGAAGGCACCGAACGGGCTGCGCTGCTCGTTGAAAAGGGCCTCCGCGGCGTCCTTGATGTCGGCGTGTTTCAAATGATGCCACTCCTGATCGCCGTGGCGATGGCCATCGCACGGTTCGAGGCCGCGAACTTCTGGATGGCGTGGGTGATGTAGCTGTTGACCGTGTTGGACGAGACGCCAAGGATCACCGCCACCTCGTCGGTGGTCTTGCCTTCCGAGACCCAGAACAGGCATTCGCGCTCGCGGTCCGACAGCGGATCCTGCATCGCCGCGGCGGCGATCAACTGCGGGATGTGCGAAAGCGCGTAGCAGCATTTCAGCTGCGCCTTCATCAGCGCCGGCTGGTCGATCCGGCCGGCGGCCGCCGCCGAGAACAAGGCGAAGAGGCGCTGACGGCCGACATTCAGCCGCAGTGAATAGACCTCGGCATGGCCGAGCACGTCGAGGAGCCGAGCCTCTTCGCCCGAGACCAGTCCACCGGAATTCGGCGCCTGGGCCGCCACCAGCGGCGTCGGACGGATACCGGGTGCGGCGGTGAGCGGGCCCTGGGCAAGGCCGGCGATCAGCCGCTTGCCGATCAACTCGATGGCGTCGAAGATCCAGTTCGAAGAGACGATACGCGCATCGTTGCGGTCCTGGTCATGGACGATGGCGACCAGCATGTAGCTGTCGGCGCCGATCTCGGCGGTTAGCTCCATGAAGAAGGAGGTGAGATCACCGCGCGACGTCAGGCGCGAGCCCAATGTGTCGGATTGAAGAGGCGCGGCGGGACTGCTCATCTGCTGCTTTTGGTCGGAATCAATTCTGATGCCCGGATGCTGGAGTGCCAGCCGCCGAACCCGAAAACGCGTTACTTTTACGAGACACACACGAGGCGCGGGGCCGCGCCCAACCAGACGGAATCCATTCAGGGAACGCGAGACATCCGCGTCTGGCGCCGGAAAAATTCCGGAACGTGAGACTTTGGGTGGTCGCCGTGCCCCCGAGGACCGGCTGATTCGGGTCTAATCTACCCGCAGATGAATCCGACATCAAACGCGATTTGACAAAATCGAATCCGGTGGACTCGGACTGCGACTCAGCGGCCAATTTCCTTGCATTTCCGGAGCCCGGAAATCGAGCCGCGCAGGCCGGTCATAATTCTTGCGATGGTCTTACGCGGCGCCTCTGGGTCCAAAAAAGGGCGGCTGCCGCCCCCCTTGCTTTGTCCGTCCTCCCCGCAGACGCTGCGTGCTCAGGACGACCGCTCTACCGATCCTCGAACCCGGTCAGCACGCCGACGGCATTGATACCGATCTCCTCGACGGCATAGCCGCCTTCCTGGACGAACAGCGTCGGCAGGCCGAGCTTGGCGATGCGCTGGCCGATCTTCGGATAATCCGGGCTTTTCAGCTTGAACTGGCTGATCGGGTCCTTTTCGAAAGTGTCGACGCCGAGCGAGACGACAACGATGTCGGGAGCGTAGGCGGCGAGCCTGGCGCAGGCGTCCTCCAGCGACACATTCCAGGCATCCCAACCGGTGCCGAAGGGCATGGGATAGTTGATGTTGAAGCCTTCGCCGGCCCCCGCGCCACGCTCATCGGCATGGCCGAGGAAGAACGGGTACTCGACCATCGGATCGCCGTGCAAGTTGAGAACCTGTACGTCGGCGCGGTCATAGAAGATCTCCTGCGTGCCGTTGCCGTGGTGATAGTCGACGTCGAGGATCGAGACACGTTTGGCGCCCTGGTCGCGGAACCATTGCGCGGCGACCGCCGCGTTGTTGATGTAGCAATAGCCGCCCATGAAGCCGGCCCCGGCATGGTGGCCGGGCGGACGGCAGAGCGCGAAGGCCGACCTCTCGCCGTCCTTGACGAGGCCGGCGGCGGTCAGCGCGACGTCAAAGGACGATTTGATCGCGGCCCAGGTGCCCTCGACGAAGGTGGCGCCGCCGTCGAAGGAATAATAGCCGAGCAGGGCGTCGATGCGCTTGGGCGGCACGTCGCCGCGCAGGCCGCGCGTCGGCCAGGTGAAGGGCATCGCCGTGCCCGCATGACCCTCGGCGATCCATTGCGGCCAGACGGTCGGCAGGAAGTCGATGAAGTCGGCCCTGTGAACACGCTTGGCGGCGGCAAGGTCATGCTCGACCGGCGCGAGGATCGGCCCGAGCTTCTCGCTTTCGACCCGCGCCTTGATGAACTCCGCCCGCGAGGGCTTTTCAAAACCGGGCACGATGGCCGAGGTGACCAGTTCCATCTGTCCGGCATGACCGGCATGGAGGGGCGAATAGACAGTCTTCATGAAATTCCTCTCGAAATGCGAAGCTAAGGCAATTCCAGAAAGCGGTTTCCGTCCGGAATCTCATTGAAACTGGTCAGTCAAGGTTGAGGTAGGGGCTCACCAAAGCGAGCCACATGGTTTCGACATCGTCCTCGATGAGGTCGTACGTCCTGCGATCTCTTTTCATCCCGACAAGCCGGCAGGCGTGCCCGACTTCCATCATCACCAGGCCAAGCCGCTTGGCGATCTTGTCTTCGAGGGCCGGGTTCACATGCCGCAGCCATGCGGCATAGAGGGCGACGATCTCCTCGTCATATGCGTCCTGGATAGGCCTGAGATCGGCATTGCCGGATATCGCCTCGATCACCGGCATCAGGGTGGCGTTGTCGAGATAGATCCTGGACGTGTCGATGAAGAGCTTGCGCACTTCCCGCCGAAACTCTTCGCGGTTGGTAGGCGGCGCGACCTTGATGCGCCTCGCGATCACCTCGGGAAAGGATGACAGCCAGCGCCGGGCGAGATCCAGAAGAATGGCCTCCTTGTTGGGGAAGTACTGGTAGACCGAACCGACGGACAGGCCGGCGCGCTGCGCTATGGCGAGCGTCGTCGGCGCCTTGGTTCCTTGCTCGCGCGTCAAGGTCAGCGCCGCGTCGAGAATGCGGTCGACCACCTTGCTCGACCGCTGCTGCCGCGGTTGCTTGCGCGGTTCGAGCGCTATTTTGGTTTTGCGATCGAGACTGCGCTTCACTGCTTGATGTCCTCGTTCCCCGCCTGGTCCCAACACAAGCGGGGCGTGCTGTCCACAATACATTCTAAATCCGGCATGTTGACAAACGCGAATAATCAGTCGCATTCTTTATCCACGCTGTCCCAAGGGATAACAAGGGAAATTTCGAAGACAGCGTACTTGGCGCCATTCATTGTCCGATAGCGCCGCTCCGTAGCGGCGGGTCGTTGGACGCGGAGTTTTGCCCAGTCTCATTTCAGTCGTCAAAAGCGCGGAGTTGCGATGTCGGTCACGGATGCGGGGGATGATGCGGACCTGATTGTCATCAATGGTCGTGTGTTGACCATGGACGGCGACAATCCCGCCGCCGAGGCCGTTGCCGTCAAGGACGGCGCCATCATCGCCATTGGCAGCCGTGCTGCAATCGAAGAGCTCAAGGGAACGGGTACAAAGGTCATCGACGCCGAGGGCGGTTCGGTGATCCCCGGTTTCATCGAAGCCCATATGCATCTGTTCGGCGGCGCGGCTGAACTCGACAATCTGCATCTGGCTGGCGTGCATGGCTTCGATGCCTTGCGGGATGCTATCCAGTTCTTTGCCGCGGCGCGGCCCAATGCCAAGCTTCTGATCGGCGCTGGCGTCGACTATGCGGTCCTTCCCGAGCCGGTTACGCGGCATCATCTCGACCGCATCATTCTCGACCGCCCCTTCGCCATGTCGGCTTCCGACCATCATACGATGTGGGCGAACACCAAGGCGCTGGAGCAGGCCGGGCTTCTGCATGGCCGCCAATTGGGGCCGGGCAACGAAATCGTCATGGGCGCCGACGGACTGGCCTCGGGCGAATTGCGCGAAGGTGAGGCATTCGGTCCGATTCTGGAATTCTTTGGCCAGAACCGCACGCGGCTTGGCCTGACTGGCATGGAGCCGGAGCCTTATCCTTCGGCCGAGGAATTGGCTGCCGACCGCGATCTGATGCATCGCGGTCTCGAATGGTGCGCCAGGCATGGCATTACGTCGATCCAGAACATGGATGGCAACCTCTACCAGCTTGAACTGCTTGCCGGCCTGGAGGCGGAAGGGCGGCTCATTTGCCGTACCAAAATCCCGTTCCATTTCAAGAACTTCATGGCACTGGCCATGCTTGAAAAAGCGTCGGGTATGGCCGCGACCTATAACTCCGAATGGCTGTCCTCGGGCATGGTCAAGGTGTTTTATGACGGCGTGCTCGATTCTTGGACTGCCGTGATGGTCGACGACTACGCCGACCGTCCCGGCTGGCGCGGCGAGCCATTGTTCACGCCCGAGCACTTCGTCGAGGTGGCAGTGGAGGCCGATCGCCGAGGCCTGCAGATCGCCGTCCATTCTATCGGCGACGGCGCAGTCCGCGCGGTGCTCGACGGCTATCAGGCGGCGCAGGAGAACAACGGCAAGCGGGACAGCCGTCACCGCGTCGAGCATATCGAGGTCATCACCCCGACGGATGTACCGCGGTTCGCCGAACTTGGCGTCATCGCTTCGATGCAACCGCCGCATCCGCCCGGCGCCTTGAATTTTCCGCTGGAGCCGACGATTTCGCGCATCGGTCGCGAAAGGTGGCCGCTTAGCTATGCCTGGCGCACACTGAAGGATGCTGGCGCCCGCGTCGTGTTCGCTTCCGACTGGCCGGTCTCGCCGGTTGACCCGATCCTGGGCATCCAAGCGGCGGTGATGCGCAAACCTTGGGCAGAGGGCCTGGCGGACCAGAGTTTCTCGCTGCATGAAGCGCTTGCCGGCTATACGGTCGAGGGCGCCTACAGCGAATTCATGGAACACCGCAAAGGCGTGCTGAAGCCGGGTTATCTGGCGGATCTGGTCGTTTTGTCGGCCGATATCGAGAGGACTGCCCCGGAAGCGTTACATACGGTGCGGCCGGTGACGACCATCTGTGGCGGCAAAATCACCTACCAAGCCTGACTGTGGCATGGGGCTTGCTAGCCCAAGATTGCTAACTGAACTGTGATTCAATGCCGGGCTTGCCAACCTGCCGGCCGTGTGGTCACATCCAACAGGGGACAAACTCCGCCAGCAAGAGCGGGGTCAACAGTGAGGCGTAATCGTGCCGGACAAACCGGATCGGAATGCGATTGAAGTAGTTAACGTCAGCAAAATTTTCGGATCGGGTGAGGGGCAGGTCGCTGCCCTCGACAAGGTCTCGGTATCGATCCGCGAGAATGAGTTCTTCACACTGCTGGGACCATCCGGCTGCGGAAAAACGACGTTGTTGCGGCTAATAGCCGGCTTTGATTTTCCGAGTGCCGGCGAAATCCTGCTCTACGGACAGGACATCGCGCCGCTGCCGCCGTTCAAGCGGCCAGTCAACACTGTCTTCCAGTCTTATGCGCTGTTTCCCCACATGACGGTGGCCGACAATATCGGCTTCGGCCTGGAAATGCTGGGCAAGCCGAAGGCGGAGATTGCGGCGCGCGTCGCCCAGATGCTGAAACTGGTCAAGATGGAAGCGCTGAGCAATCGCCGCACCAGTCAGATCTCCGGCGGGCAGCAACAGCGCGTGGCGCTGGCGCGGGCGCTCGCACCACAGCCGAAGGTGCTCTTGCTCGACGAGCCGCTCTCCGCGCTCGATTACAAGTTGCGCAAGGAAATGCAGATCGAGCTGAAGAGGCTGCAGCACGAGACCGGGATCACCTTCATCTTCGTCACCCACGACCAGGAAGAAGCGCTGACCATGTCGGACCGTATCGCCGTGATGTCGTCGGGCAAGATCCTGCAGGTCGGCGCGCCGCGCGACATCTACGACCGACCGGCTGAACGCTTTGTCGCCGACTTCATCGGCGAGACCAATTTCCTCGAGGGTACCGTGGTGTCGAAGAAATCGGGCGTCGCCACCGTGAAGCTCGCCTCCGGCGCAACCGTGGCGGCAGGGTTCCCGGAGAACTTCGATCCCTCTGACGCAGTCACGGTCGTGGTGCGGCCCGAGCATGCGGATCTGATCGCCGATGTGTCCAAGAGCACGGTCTCAGGAACCTTGGCGAATGTCGTCTATTTCGGAACCGACACGCACTACCACGTCAAGCTCGATGGCGGTGACAACTTCATCGTGCGTTACCAGAACAGCCGGTCCGGCGCAGTGACATTCGAGACGGGCGCCAAGGTAGGCATCGTGTTCGAGGACGACGGCGCGCGGATACTAAGGGATTGATGACGATGGCGCTTTCCCAAGCCGCGTTGTTCGAGGCCAAGGCCGAGAAGGCAAGCGCCAGGCGCAACCGCCTGCTTTCCTTGCCGGCGCTGATCGTAATCGGGATTTTCGGCGTGCTGCCGCTGCTGATCATCCTTGTCTATTCGTTTCTCCAGGCCGCGCCCTATGGCGGCGTGCAATGGAAGTTTTCGACGGACGCCTATCTTAACTTCCTGTTTCAGCAGGATATTTTCGACGACACGCTGCAGTTCACGCCGGATTTCCTGATCATCTATCTGCGCTCGTTTCTGTTCGCCGTGGTGACGACGGTCATCTGCCTGCTGCTGGGTTTTCCGACCGCCTACTTCATGGCCACGCGCACGCCGGCGCAGCGCAACTGGTGGGTGCTGCTGATCACCATCCCGTTCTGGTCGAACCTTCTGGTGCGCACGCTGGCCATCATGTTCATCATCCGCGACGAAGGTCTCATCAACAACCTGCTGATCGGGCTTGGCGTGATCGATAAGCCGATCACCATGCTTTACACCAACTTCGCTATCCAGCTCGGCCTGCTCTACTCGTTCCTGCCGTTCATGATCCTGCCGCTCTATGCCAGCTTGGAAAAACTGGATTTCCGGCTGGTCGAGGCGGCCAATGACCTCTACGCGACGCGCCGGCAAGTTCTTTGGCGGGTGATTATTCCGCTGTCGCTGCCCGGCATCATTGCCGGCTGTCTGCTCGTCTTCATCCCCGCGCTCGGGGCCTATGTGACGCCGCTTATCCTTGGCGGCGGCATCCATCTGATGATCGGCGATCTCATCGCGCAGCAATTCGGTTCCGGGCGCAACTGGCCGCTCGGCTGCGCCCAAGCGCTGATCCTGATGGCCGCGGTGCTGGTCGCCCTCTACTTCTATGTTCGCACCACGTCGGGGAAGATCCAGCATGGCTGATCCCCGCAACGTCGATATCAAGGACCAGCCCGGGTTCCGCACGATCGCCATCATCTGCGTTGCCGTGCTTTACGTCCCGATCCTGATCCTGATGATTTTTTCGTTCAACACGGGTTCGCTCGTCACCCATTGGGAGGGCGTCGGCCTGAGCTGGTACGGCACCGCACTGCTCAATGAGGAATTCCACAACGCCGCCGAGAACACGCTGATCATCTCGGTGAGCGCAACGATCGTTTCGACGATCTGCGCCACGCTGGCGGCGATCGGCATGACCCGGGTGAAGCCGTGGCGTGGCCTGCCGGCCGCCTTCATGGTCATCAACCTGCCGCTGATGGTTCCCGAGATCATCACGGCAGTGGCGACCTTGTCCTTCTTCGCCTTGATCGCCGGGGCCTTCGGTCTGAATTTCGGCATCGGCAATCTGATCCTCGCCCATAGTGTGTTCTGCATTCCCTTCGCCTACATGCCGATCCGGGCGCGTCTCGAGGACATGGATCTGACGCTCGAATACGCCGCCGCCGATCTCTACGCCACGCCGTGGCACGCGTTCCGGCGCATAACGCTGCCGTTGCTTGTTCCCGGCATCATGTCGGGTGCGGCACTCGCGTTCATCGTCTCCTTCGACGATTTCACCATCACGCAGCTCGTCGCCGGCCCCGGCCAGACGACCCTGCCTCTCTACATCTGGAACCAGATCAGGCGGCCGATGACGCCGGAGATCAATGCCATCTCCACCATCCTGCTGCTGGTCTCGATCCTGTTCGTCTCGGTATCGTTCCTGATCGCGCGCCGACGCGCCAAGTGAATCAATGGGAAGGCAAAGGAGAACAAAAAATGTCTAGGAAACTGATGGCTGCCGTTTCGACGGCCGTGCTGTTGTGGGCGGTGCCCGCGCTCGCCGACGGCGAGCTGCATATCTACAACTGGGGTGACTACACCAATCCCAAGCTGATCGAAAAGTTCGAGAAGCAGTACAACATCAAGGTTACGCTGGACGACTATGATTCCAACGAAACCATGCTGTCGAAGGTGCGCGCCGGCAATTCCGGTTACGACATCGTGGTGCCGTCTGATTACACGGTGAAGATCATGGTCGACGAAGGCCTGCTCGAAAAGACAGAGCCCAACGCGATGCCGAACGGCAAGAACATCGATCCGCGTTTTCTCGACATCTATTGGGACAGCGGCCGCCACTACACCGCGCCTTGGCAGTTTGGCACCACGGCGTTCGCGGTCAACACAGACAAGTTCAAGGGCAACATCGACACGCTGGCCATCCTCTTCGACCCGCCGGCGGAACTGAAGGGCCAGATCAATATGCTCGACGATGTCAACACCGTCATGCATGCGGCCGAGCGTTATGCCGGCGTGCCGCGCTGCGGTGCCGACAAGGCTAATCTGAAGAAGGTCAACGACATCCTGACGGCCGCCAAGCCGTCATGGAAGACCTTCAGCTACGACACCATCACAAAGATCACCTCCGGCGACGTGATCGTGACGGAGCAGTGGAATGGCGCGACCTATCGTTCGCGGCAGAAAATCCCGGCCATCAAATACGCCTATCCCAAGGAAGGCATCGAGGGCTGGATGGACAATGTCGCGGTGCTGAAGGGCGCCAAGAACCTCGACAATGCCAAGCTGTTCCAGGACTTTATCATGGCTCCGGAAAACGCCGCGCTGATCTCGGAATTCGCCGGTTACGACAACGGCATTGCCGGCAGCCACAAGTTCCTGCAGCCGGATTTCGCCAATTCGCCGGAACTAAATCCGCCGGCAGGCGCGCCGGCAGCGGAATTCGTTCCGCCCTGTCCGCCAGATGTGGTGGAAATTTACAACAAGATCTGGACCAATTTGCGCAAATAGGTTCGGTCTAAACTCCAGCGGAAGGGAGGCTTCGGCCTCCCTTCTTTGCGCCTACGGGGAGGGTTCCATGACGTCCTATCGCAACACCGATCCGCGGCCGCCGATCATGCAAGGCTCGCCGCCCGCCATGCTGCCGCCGAGGCTCGACTGGGACAGGCCGCCTTGGAACCGCTGGGCTTTCCAGCACATACGGGAAATTCTGCCGACCGCCGAAGTCTGGCGCGGCGCTGGCCATCGCCACCGTCTCGAACGCGCCGAGGTCGATCTCGACGGGCTGGCGGTCGAGGACAGCGAGGGCAGGCCTTCGACACTCGCCGGTCTGCTCGACGAGACCTATACGGACGGCTTCCTGGTGCTCAAGGACGGCAGGATAGTCTATGAGCGCTATTTCAACGGCATGGACGAGCGCACGCTGCATCTGTCGCAGTCGATGGCCAAGTCGGTCACCGGCTCGGTGTTCGGCATATTGGCCGGGCGCGGCCTGATTGATCCGGTGAAGCCGGTGACAGACTACCTGCCGGAACTGAGCGCGACCGGCTGGGCCGGCGCCAGCGTCCAGCATGTGCTTGATATGACCACCGGCGTGCGGTTCTCGGAGGAATACACCGACCGCTATTCCGACATCGGCCAGGTCGATGTCGCCACGGGCTGGAAGCCGGTGCCACCGGGCAGCGATCCGGATTTCCGCTGGCCATCCCACATGTTCGAACTGATCCTGGGCTTGAAGGACACGGTTCGCCCTCATGGAGCCGCGTTCGAATATCGATCGATCGAGACGGACGTGCTCGCCTTCATCATGGAACGGGTGACGGGCAAGCGGCTGGCGCAGCTAGTTTCGGAGGAACTCTGGCAAAAGCTCGGGGCCGACGAAAGCGCCTGCTTCACCGTCGACAGCGCCGGCTATGCGCTAGCCGATGGCGGCTTCAACGCGACGCTGCGCGACTACGCCCGCTTTGGCCAGCTGATCCTCGACAATGGCGGCGGCATCGTGCCGGCGGACTGGATCGAGGCGACGCGTACCGGCAAGCATGGTCCGGATTTCTCCGCCAGCCTGCCCGAGGGCAGCTATCGCAACCAGTTCTGGATCGAGAATCCCAGCTCGCGGGCACTGATGTGCCGTGGCGTGTTCGGACAGTTGATCCACATAGACTGGAACACAGGAATGGTCGTGGTGAAGCTGTCGACATGGCCGGATTTCAGCAACATCGCCTATTCCAGGGCAACGCTGAAGGCCGTGCACGCCATCGCCGCGGCGCTTGCCTGAGCTTCAAGACCAATGGACTGGGAGGAAACGCCATGACCGGCAAGACCGCGTTCGAGACCCGATACGGATTCCGCCGCAACGAGGTGCTGCTTAGCAATTGGCGTGTGAGCCCGTTCAATCGGTGGTCGTTCCAGAATCTCGGCGAACTGGTGCCGACCGCCCGTGTGGCGGCAGCGCCCGGCGCCGCGGAAGCCCGTCAGCGGGACATGGACGGCTTGCTCGGGGAAAAGGTCAGGGTCGCGACTGCACCGGAGACGGTGGCTGAATTCCTCCTGCGCTCCAGCACCGACGCAGTGACGGTGATGAAGGGCGGCAAGATCATTGGCGACTGGTTCGCGCCGCATATGGAGTTTGGCGCGCGCCACATCATCTTCTCGATCAGCAAATCGGTGACCGCGATCATCGCCGGCATACTGGAAGGCGAGGGGGTGTTCGATCCGGAAGCGCCGGTGACGGACTATATCCCTGAAGCAGCCGGCTCGGCCTATGGCGATGCAAGCGTTCGGCATGTGCTCGACATGAGCGTCAGCCTCGACTTCGAGGAGGCCTATCTCGATCCGGAAAGCGCCTTCGCCCGCTATCGCCGCGCGACGCTGTGGAATCCCGGCGGCGGCACCGAAAGCCTGCGTGAATTCATCCTGACCCTGCAGCGGCTTGCCGAGCCGCATGGCCAGACCTTCCGCTACCGTTCGCCCAATTCCGACCTGCTCGGGCTGCTGCTCGAGCGCGCCTCGGGCCAGCGCTTCACCGACCTCATGCGCGAGAAGCTATGGTTGCCGCTTGGCGCCGTCAGCGAGGCCTCTGTCGGGGTCGACATGGAAGGTACGGCGCGCGCCGCCGGCGGCATTTCGGTGACGCCGCGTGACCTGGCTCGCATCGGCGAGATGCTGCGGCAGGGCGGCACGGCCAATGGCCACCGCATCGTGCCCGAGGCCTGGGTGCGCGACACCACCAGCACCGGCGGCAGTAATGAGGCCTGGCGGCGGGGCACGATGGTTTCGCTGTTTCCCAACGGGCGCTACCGCAACAAATGGTACCAGACAGGACACGAGAACGGCGCCTATTGCGGCATCGGCATCCATGGCCAGTGGCTTTATGTCGATCCTAGCACCGAAGTGGTGATCGCCAAGATGTCGTCGCAGCCGGAACCGGTCGACGATCCGCTGGATATCGAGATCGTTGCGTTCCTCGAGGCGCTGAGCCGGATGGTCTAAGGCGTGCTGATATTCAGGTGATGCCGGCCTGCGAACGGCGACTTTCCGCGCTTCCGGCGCTCAAGGACGGAATGTCCGCTGCGCTCGTCGCAAGAGAGCGACCCCGAAAGCCATCGTTCTCAGCTTGGCCTGACCTGAATCTCAACACACCTTGCGCCGTGCCTGAGCGCCCAAATCGAGGCGCTTTCCTGTGGACCTCCGCCGCCGTTGAAAACGCGGCGGTTGGCGGACCTGATGTCTGCGCTTATGGTCGCCGCTCTTTTCGACGAGAGTGGGAACGACATGGCATCCGACATCAAGCGCATCGCAACCATTATCGCGGCCGAAATCAAGGCGCGGCCGGAACAGGCGGCCGCGGCGATCGGACTGCTCGATGAGGGTGCGACGGTGCCGTTCGTGGCACGCTACCGCAAGGAAGTGACCGGCGGGCTGGATGATACGCAATTGCGCGACCTTGCCGAGCGTCTTGTGTATCTGCGCGAACTCGACGCGCGCCGCGACACCATCCTGGGCTCGATCCGCGAGCAGGGCAAACTGACCGAAGAGCTTGAAACCAAGATCGCGGGCGCCGCGACCAAGGCGGAACTCGAGGACATATACCTGCCCTACAAGCCGAAGCGCCGTACCAAGGCCGAGATCGCCCGCGAGCGTGGATTGGGGCCGCTGGCCGAAGCCATTCTCAACAACCGTTCGCTGGTGCCCGCGGACGTCGCGCTCGCCTATGTTACCGCAGAGGTAGGCGATGCGAAGGCGGCGCTCGAGGGCGCGCGCGACATCCTGTCGGAGCAATTCGCCGAGAACGCCGACCTGGTCGGCAAGCTGCGCAGCTACATGAAGGAGCGCGCCTTCCTGCGCGCCAGGGTGGTCGAGGGCAAGCAGGAAGCCGGCGCGAAATTCTCCGACTATTTCGACCATGTCGAACGTTGGGCGACCGTGCCGAGCCACCGGGCGCTCGCCATGCTGCGCGGCCGCAACGAGGAGGTGCTGTCGCTCGACATCGAGGTGGATGCCGACGACACATCGTCGGTGAAGCCGGTCGAGCGGATGATCGCCAACGCCTACGCCATCGCTGCCAGCCTGCCCGGTGACCGCTGGCTGATGGAAGTGGCAGGCTGGACCTGGCGCATCAAACTGTCGCTGCACCTGACGCTCGACCTGATGCGCGACCTGCGCGAGCGGGCCGAGGAAGAAGCGATCCATGTCTTTGCCCGTAACCTCAAGGATTTGCTGCTGGCGGCTCCCGCCGGCTCGCGGCCGACGATGGGGCTCGATCCCGGCATCCGCACCGGCGTCAAGGTGGCGGTGGTCGATGGCACCGGCAAGCTGCTGGCGACGACGACGGTCTATCCGTTTCCGCCGAGGAACGATGTGCGTGGCACGCAGGCCGAACTTGCGGCGCTTATTCGCCAGCACAAGGTCGAGCTGATCTCGATCGGCAACGGCACCGGGAGCCGCGAGACGGAGAAGCTGGTCGCCGACATGCTGTCCGACATGCCTTCGGACGGCGGCCCGAAGCCGCTCAAGGTGATCGTCAGCGAGGCGGGAGCGTCGGTCTATTCGGCCTCGGCAACGGCTGCCGCCGAGTTTCCCGGCCTCGACGTGTCGCTGCGCGGCGCGGTGTCCATCGCGCGACGGCTGCAGGATCCGCTGGCCGAACTGGTCAAGATCGAACCGAAATCCATTGGCGTCGGACAATATCAGCACGATGTCGATCAGTATCGGCTTGGTCGCTCACTGGAGGCTGTCGTGGAGGACGCCGTCAACGCGGTCGGCGTCGACCTCAACACCGCCTCGGCGCCGCTGCTGGCGCGGGTTTCAGGCCTCGGCGCGTCGCTCGCCGACGCCATCGTCGCCCATCGCGATTCGACCGGCCCGTTCGCCAGCCGCAAGGACCTGCTGAAGGTGGCACGGCTTGGACCGCGCGCGTTCGAGCAGTCCGCCGGTTTCCTGCGCATCGCCAATGGCAGCGAGCCGCTCGATGCCTCGTCGGTGCATCCGGAGGCCTATGGCGTGGCCAAGAAGATCGTCGCCGCCTGCGGCCGCGACGTGCGTTCGCTTTTGGGCGACAGTGCCGCGCTCAAGGCGCTCGACCCGCGCGTCTTCGTCGACGAGCGTTTCGGCTTGCCGACGGTGCGCGACATTCTGGCGGAGCTGGAGAAGCCCGGCCGCGACCCGCGTCCCGGCTTCAAGACGGCGACCTTCGCCGATGGCATCGACGAGATCAAGGATTTGAAGCCAGGCATGCTGCTGGAAGGCACCGTCACCAATGTCGCCGCTTTCGGCGCCTTCGTCGATATAGGCGTGCACCAGGACGGGCTGGTGCATGTCTCACAGCTCGCCGACCGCTTCATCAAGGACGCGCATGAGGTGGTCAAGGCCGGCGACGTGGTCAAGGTGCGCGTCGTCGATGTCGACATCAAGCGCAAGCGCATCGCGCTCTCCATGCGCAGGGACGGTGGCGAAGGCGGCGCATCGAAGGGCGGGCCGCGCGACAATGGCGGCGGTAGGCCGGCGCCACGCGGGCCTACACCGCAACGCCAGCCGGAGCGGCCGGCACAGCAAGGTGCGTTCGGCGCAGCGCTGGCGGACGCGCTGAAGCGAAAGTAGCTACCAAGCCAGAACAGCTGGCTCCTTCTCACGCTGGCCTAGCAGCCAGTCCCGGAAACTGGCAACCGGCGGATAGCCGCGCTTGTCGTGGGGAATAACGAGGTAATAGGCGCTGCGGCTCTGCATCGGCTGGCCGGGCGCGAGCACAAGCTGGCCGCGCTGCAGTTCGCCCTCGATGAGGATCTGCGGCAAGAGCGCCACGCCGAGCCCGGTCATGCAAGCCTGGGCGGCGGTGCCGAAATGCTCGAACTGCATGCCAGGCCCGGTCGGCGCGCTCAGGCCTTGATGCTCGAACCATTCGCTCCAGGCGCCTGGGCGCGTCGTCATGTGCAGCAGCGGCAAACGGCCGATATCGGCCGGCGTGGCGATGGTGCGGCCGGCGAGGAAGTCGGGTGACACCACCGGCGCCACCGTCTCGTGCACCAGAAGTGTCGAGTCGGCGTCCGGCCAGTCCGGCAGGCCGTAGTGGATGGCGGCATCCAACCGTTCGCGGGCGAAGTCGAAGCGCCCGACGCGGGTGACGAAATTGATGGTGATGTCGGGATTGTTCTCGACGAAATCGGGGATCATCGGCATCAGCCAACGTGTGCCGAAAGTCGGCAGAATGGCAAGATTCAGGATGCCACTATGCCGGTTGCTCATCAATCCAAGAGCTGCGTCACGCAACTGGCCAAGCGCCGAGCGTACCGCTTCGGCGTAGATTTCACCTGCCGTGGAGAGCCTTACATTGCGACTGTCGCGTTCGAACAGCGGCCGGTCGAACTGATCTTCCAAAAGCCTGATCTGGCGGCTGACCGCACCTTGGGTCAGGTCCAATTCCCGGGCGGCGGCGGTGAAGGAGCCAAGTCGCGCCACGGCCTCGAAGGCGGCAAGGGCGCTGATGTTGGGCAAAAGGCGGCGCTGGACACTCATGATCCATTCCTAACGCTCATTGATCGGTGAAGCAATTTCGTTTGATTTTTTCAGGCCACGAGCCGATAAGCCGGGCTTCACCTGTCTCAAGGATCGAGAAGCCATGGCCGACAAGAATGCATTCGTGTGGGAAGACCCGTTCCTGATCGAGGACCAGCTTTCGCAGGACGAGCGCATGGTGCGCGATGGCGCTGCCGCCTTTGCCGCCGACAAGCTCGCGCCGCGTATCGAGGAAGCCTATCTCAACGAGACCTTCGACACGGCGATCTTCCGCGAGATGGGCGAGGCCGGCCTGCTCGGGATCAACATTCCGGAGGAGTTCGGTGGCCTCGCCGCCAGCTATGTCACCTACGGGCTGGTGGCGCGGGAAGTCGAACGCGTCGATTCCGGCTATCGCTCGATGATGTCGGTGCAGTCGTCGCTGGTGATGTACCCGATCTACGCCTATGGCTCGGACGAACAGCGCAGGAAGTATCTGCCCAAGCTCGCCAGCGGCGAGTGGATCGGCTGCTTCGGGCTGACCGAGCCGGATGCCGGCTCCGACCCCGGCGGCATGAAGACCCGCGCCGAAAAGACCGCCAGCGGCTACAAGCTCTCCGGCTCCAAGATGTGGATTTCCAATGCGCCGGTCGCCGACGTGTTCGTCGTATGGGCGAAGTTGAAGGGCGAGAACGGCAAGGACGAGATCCGCGGTTTCGTGCTGGAGAAAGGCATGAGAGGGCTGTCGGCGCCGAAGATCGGCGGCAAGCTGTCGCTGCGGGCGTCGATCACCGGCGAGGTGGTGATGGAAGGCGTCGAGGTCGGCGAGGACGCGCTGTTGCCCAACGCCAAGGGCCTCGGCGGACCGTTCGGTTGCCTCAACCGAGCCCGCTACGGCATCTCCTGGGGTTCCATGGGAGCAGCGGAAGACTGCTGGCATCGCGCTCGACAGTATGGCCTTGACCGCAAGCAGTTCGGCAAGCCGCTGGCCGGCACCCAGCTCTACCAGAAGAAGCTCGCCGACATGCAGACCGAGATCGCTCTGGGGTTACAGGCTTCGTTGCGCGTCGGGCGCCTGCTCGATGAAGGCAAGATGGCGCCGGAAATGATCTCGATCGTCAAGCGCAACAATTGCGGCAAGGCGCTCGACATCGCCCGCCAGGCCCGCGACATGCATGGCGGCAACGGCATCCAGATTGGCTATCACGTCATGCGCCACGCGCAGAATCTGGAGACCGTCAACACCTACGAAGGCACGCATGACGTACACGCGCTGATCCTGGGGCGGGCGCAGACCGGAATACAGGCGTTCTTTTGAGTGACTTTAAGGCGGCAAAGGGTTCTTTAATTTAGGTGCACCGCAACATCCGCTTGGAGAATGGCGGCCAGATGTGTCAGGGTTCGGCTGATGAAACGCCGAACTCCGGGGCCCCATGGCAATTCTGGCAGCCGTCTACCACCTGACCCACTATAAATACGACCGGCCGGTGGTTCTCGGCCCCCAAATCATCAGGCTGCAGCCTGCACCGCATTCCCGCACCAAGGTGTTGAGCCATTCGCTGAAGGTGAAGCCGGCGAACCACTTCGTCAATCTGCAGCAGGATCCTTACGGCAACTTCCTCGCCCGTTTCGTCTTTCCCGAGCCGGTGACGGAGCTGAAGATCGAGGTCGACCTCGTCGCCGACATGACCGTCTACAATCCGTTCGACTTCTTTGTCGAACCGTCGGCCGAGGCGTTCCCGTTCGACTATCCCGAGGAGATCCGCGACGATCTCACTATCTACCGGACGCCGGAGCCGGCCGGGCCGCTGCTCCAGGCGTTTCTGAAAACCGTCGACCGCAGCGCGCCCAACACGGTCAATTTCCTCGTCGATCTCAATGCGCGCTTGCAGCGCGAGATCGCCTATATCGTGCGCATGGAGACCGGCGTGTTCTCGCCGGAGGAAACGCTGGCGGCCGCCAAGGGCTCGTGCCGCGATTCGAGCTGGCTCTTGGTGCAGATCCTGCGCAATCTCGGCATCGCCGCGCGCTTCGTCTCGGGCTATCTGATCCAGCTCAGGCCCGACCTTGTCGCGCTGGATGGGCCGGCCGGCACAGCGGTCGATTTCACCGACCTGCATGCCTGGTGCGAGGTCTATCTTCCTGGTGCCGGCTGGATCGGCTTCGACCCGACCTCGGGCCTGCTCACCGGCGAAAGCCATGTGCCGCTGGCCGCCACACCGCATTTCCGCAATGCCGCACCTATTTCCGGCATGGGGAGCTTCGCCAATGTCGAGTTCGGCTTCGAGATGCGGGTCGACCGCATCGCCGAGCATCCGCGCATCACCAAGCCTTTCTCCGACGAGAGCTGGCAGGCGCTCGACGCGCTCGGCAACAAGGTCGATGCCGCGCTCGCGGCCGGGGATGTGCGGCTGACCATGGGGGGCGAGCCGACCTTCGTCTCGATAGACGATTTCGAGGCCGCCGAATGGAACACCGCCGCCGTTGGGCCAACCAAGCGCGAAAAGGCCGACGCGCTGATCAGAAAACTGCGCGAACGTTTCGCGCCAGGTGGTTTCCTCCACTACGGCCAAGGCAAATGGTATCCCGGTGAAAGCCTGCCGCGCTGGACGTTTTCGCTCTTTTGGCGCGCCGACGGAGAGCCGGTGTGGAGCGACCCGTCGCTGATCGCGCGGGAAGATAGTTCGGCTGATATCGGGCCGAAACAAGCCGAAAGCCTGCTGACGGCGATCGCCGGCGAACTCGGCATCGACACGTCCATGGTCAGCGAAGCCTATGAGGATCCAGCCGAATGGCTGCTCAAGGAAGGCAAGCTGCCCGAGAATGTCGACCCGGCCAATTCGAAGCTCGAAGATCCGGAGGAACGCAGCCGCATGGCGAGAGTGTTCGAGCGCGGGCTGACCAAGCCGTCCGGCTATGTGCTGCCGGTGCAGCGCTGGAACAGCCAGGCGTCGGATCCGCGCTGGCGTTCGGAAAAATGGACGACGCGGCGCGGCCGTCTGTTCCTGGTGCCCGGCGATTCACCGGTCGGCTATCGCCTGCCGCTGGGCACGCTGCCCTATGTGCCGCCGGCGCAGTTCCCCTACATCGTGCCCGTCGATCCGTCACTGCCGCGTGACCCGCTGCCCGTGCGCGAAGCGATCTTGCCAGCGGCCGCTCCGGCGGAACTCGAAGGCGCCGACGAAATGGCCCGCCGCCAGCACGCAGCTTCGTTCACGGCGACGAGCGGCCAGCAGGATCGCGTCGAGCAGGAGATCACCGAGATTGGTGGCGCGGTGCGCACGGCACTTTCGGTCGAACCGCGCGACGGGCGGCTGTGCGTGTTCATGCCGCCGGTCGAGGCGCTCGAGGATTATCTCGAACTCGTCGCCGCCGCCGAGAACGCGGCAAAGGCGATTGGCGTTCCCGTGCACATCGAGGGCTACGGTCCGCCGCATGACCCGCGCCTCAACGTCATCCGCGTGGCACCCGATCCCGGCGTCATCGAGGTCAACATCCACCCAGCTTCCAACTGGCGAGATTGCGTGGCCACCACAACGGCAATCTACGAGGAAGCGCGGCAGACGCGGCTTGGCGCCGACAAGTTCATGATCGACGGCCGCCACACCGGTACCGGAGGCGGCAACCATGTCGTCGTCGGCGGCGCGACGCCCAATGACAGCCCGTTCCTGCGCCGGCCCGACCTGCTGAAGAGCCTGGTGCTGCAATGGCAGCGGCATCCCTCGCTGTCCTATCTGTTCTCCGGCCTGTTCATCGGCCCGACCAGCCAGGCGCCGCGCTTCGACGAGGCGCGGCACGATTCGCTCTACGAGCTCGAAATCGCGATGGCGCAGGTGCCGCATCCCGAACAAGGTGCCGCACCCTTGCCGTGGCTGGTCGACCGGTTGTTCCGCAACCTGTTGACCGATGTCACCGGCAATACGCATCGCTCGGAAATCTGCATCGACAAGCTGTTTTCCCCGGATGGTCCAACCGGCCGGCTTGGCCTTGTCGAATTCCGCGGATTCGAGATGCCGCCCAATGCGCGCATGTCCCTGGCGCAGCAATTGCTGGTGCGGGCCATCATTGCCCGCGCGTGGAAAACTCCGCTCGACGGGCGCTTCGCGCGTTGGGGCACCTCGCTCCATGACCGCTTCATGCTGCCGCATTATGTCTGGGCGGACTTTCTCGACGTGCTCGACGACCTCAAGCTCAATGGGTTCGAATTCCGGCCCGAATGGTTCGATGCCCAGCTCGAGTTCCGCTTTCCCTTCTGCGGCGAGGTGCAGCATGCCGGCATCAAACTGGAACTGCGGCAGGCACTGGAACCGTGGCACGTGATGGGCGAGCAGGGCGCGATCGGCGGCACCGTGCGCTTCGTCGATTCCTCGGTCGAACGGCTGCAGGTCAGGACCGAAGGCCTCAATCCGGAGCGCCATGCGATCGTCTGCAACGGTCGTATCGTGCCGATGAGGGTTACCGACAACAGAGAGGTCGCGGTGGCTGGCGTGCGCTTCAAGGCCTGGCAGCCGGCCTCGGGCCTGCATCCGGCCCTTCCGGTCAACACGCCGCTGGTGTTCGATATCTATGACCGCTGGTCCGGCCGGGCGGTCGGCGGCTGCGTCTACCATGTCGCGCATCCCGGGGGGCGCAGCTACGACACTTTCCCGGTCAACGGCAACGAGGCGGAGGCACGGCGGCTCGCCCGCTTCGAACCGCGCGGCCACACACCCTCCGGCTATGTGTTGCGCGAGGAACAGCCGGCGGAAGATTTCCCGATGACCCTTGACCTCAGGCGTCCACCAAGACTGTGATCTGACATGGCAAAGGGGAATCACAAAAGGGTGCGCGGCAAGCCGCAGGCCCGTAGCCTGCTGGAGCACTACCAGCCGATCGACGGCGTCGTCGACGAGATGGTCGACGCGTCAGGTAATCCCCGTCCGGTCTGGAAGCATTTTGTCGAAGCGCTGGACGAACTCGGGGCCGAGAAGCTCGGCCAGCGCTTCGCCCGCGCCGACCAGTATCTGCGCGATGCGGGTGTCTACTACCGCGTCTACGACAAGGCGGGCGCCAACGAGCGGGAATGGCCGCTGGCGCATATCCCCGTGCTCATCGAGGACAGCGAGTGGCAGGCGGTCAGCGCCGGCTTGGTGCAGCGCGCCGAACTGTTCGAGGAAATTGTTGCCGATATCCACGGGCCGAACCGGCTGGTCGAAAAAGGCATCCTGCCAGCAGGACTGATCGCGGCGAGCCCTGAATATTTGCGGCCCCTGGTCGGCACCAGGCCGGCCGGAGGGCATTTCCTGCACTTCTGCGCCTTCGAACTCGGCCGCGGTCCGGACGGCCGCTGGTGGGTGCTGGGCGACCGCACCCAGGCGCCTTCGGGCGCCGGCTTCGCGCTGGAAAACCGGGTCGCCACCACGCGCGCTTTGTCCGACATCTATGGCGAGATGCATGTGCACCGGCTCGCCGGCTTCTTCCGACGCTTTCGCGATGCGCTGATCGGCATGGCAAAGGAGAGCGACGGGCGCGTCGCCATCCTGACCCCGGGGCCACTCAACGAGACCTATTACGAACACGCCTATATCGCCCGCTACCTCGGCATCATGCTGCTCGAAGGCGAGGACCTGACCGTTTCCGGCGGCAAGCTGATGGTGCGGACGGTGTCCGGTCTGATGCCGATCAGCGTGCTGTGGCGGCGGCTCGATGCCGCGTTCGCCGATCCGCTCGAGCTGCGCCCGGATTCGCAGATCGGTACGCCGGGCCTGGTCGAGGCGATCCGCCAAGGCACGGTGTCCACCGTCAATGCGCTGGGCTCGGGCCTGATGGAGACGCGCGCGCTGCTCGCCTTTCTGCCCAAGATCGCGCGCGAATTGTGGGGCGAGGAGCTGCTTTTGCCCAGTGTGGCGACATGGTGGTGCGGACAGGAGACGGAGCGCGCCCACGTGCTCGCCAATATCGACCGCATGGTGGTCGGCCCGGCGCTGTCGACAAGACTTGCCTTCGAAGATGACGGACAGACGAAGCTCGGCTCGGCTCTCTCGGTCGGTGAGCGGGCGGAACTGGTGGCGCGCATCGAACGCGACGGCAAGGCCTTCGTCGGCCAGGAGGCGGTGACGCTTTCGACGACGCCGGTCTATGTCGGCGGCTGGCTGGAACCGCGGCCGGCGAGCCTTCGCGTCTACCTGGCGCGTACGCCCGAGGGCTGGACGGTGATGCCGGGCGGGTTTGCGCGCGTTGGCCTGTCGCTCGACCCAACGGCGATCGCCATGCAGCGCGGCGGCCAGGCGGCTGATGTCTGGGTGGTCAGCGACAGACCCGTGGAGCGCGAGACGCTGCTGCCGCAGGAGAGCGACAGCTTCAACCGTACCATGCCCGGCAGCCTGCCCAGCCGCGCGGCGGAAAACCTGACCTGGCTCGGCCGCTACATCGAACGCTCGGAAGACACGGTGCGTATCCTGCGCGCCTATCACGTGCGGCTCGCCGAAACGTCCGATCCGGACATGCCGCTGCTGGCCGATATCAGGGATTATCTCGAACCGTTCGGCATCGATGTCGAAACGGCAATCCCGCCAGGGCTGATCGGCACGCTCGACAGCGCGGTCTACAGCGCCGGCCAGATCCGCGATCGTTTCTCGCCGGATGGCTGGCTGGCGCTCAAGGATTTGTCAAAAACGATCCATCAGTTCGCCACCACCGTGGCGCCCGGCGACGATGCGACGCGGGCGATGACCGTGATCCTGCGCAAGCTGGCCGGATTCTCAGGCCTTTTGCATGAGAACATGTACCGCTTCGCTGGCTGGCGGTTCCTCGAGATCGGCCGGCGGCTGGAGCGCGGCATCCAGATCGCCAGCACGCTGGCCCGACTGACCAGCAGCAAGGCGCCGGACGGGGCGCTGGACATGATGCTGGAGATCGGCGACAGCGTCATGACCCATCGACGGCAATATCCGGTGCAGGCCGGCCGGCGCACGGTGATCGACCTCCTGGCGCTCGATCCACTCAATCCACGCTCCATCCTGTTCCAATTGGAACGGCTGAAAGCCGAGATAGGGCTATTGCCGGCGACCGGCGGCGAGGGGCACATGTCGGCGGCAGCCAAGGAAATCCTGCAGCTCAACACGTCCATCGCCATCAAGGAGCCGGCAGACATGACGGTGAAGGCGTTGAACGATCTCGCGGGCGAAATAGGCGGGCTCTACAGCAGCCTCGCCAAAGCCTATTTCGGCTAGAAAGAGATGGCCATGCTGTACGACATCAGGCTTCTGCTCCACTACGACTATGCTGCCGCGGCTGGTGGCGGACGCCATCAGGTGCGCGTGCTGCCGTCGACCATTGACGGTGTGCAGCGTGTCATCGCCGCTTCGCTTTCTTTTTCACCCGCACCCAACGAAAGGTCGGATTTTTCCGATTTCTTCGGCAACAATGTCACTTCGATCGCTTTTCGCGACGCCCATGACACGCTCGACATCAGGATGAGCGCGCGTGTGTCGGTGGCGCGGCCCGAGCCGGGGCTCGACGTGTCGCCGGATCTCGGCCGCCTTCGACAGGATCTGGCCGCCGTGCGGTCGCTTGCGCCTGCCTCGCCGCACCATTTCCTGGCCGCCAGCAGCCATGCGGGCATCGATGCGGCGATCACCGCATTCGCGCAAGACAGCATCGGAATCTCGGCCGCGGGGACGGCGATGAACCTGTGCAATCGCATCCATCGCGATTTCACATACGATGACGAGGCGACCACGGTGCGGACCCGGGCCAGCGACGCCTTCCAGCTGAAGCGGGGCGTCTGTCAGGATTTCTCGCACATCATGATCGCCGGCTTACGCGGGCTCGGCATTCCGGCCGGCTATGTCAGCGGCTTCCTGCGCACCATTCCGCCCAAAGGCAAGCCCCGGCTCGAAGGCGCGGATGCCATGCATGCCTGGGTCAAGGTCTGGTGCGGGCGTGATGCCGGCTGGCAGGAGTTCGATCCGACCAATGGCATGCGGGCCTCCAACGACCATATCACCGTTGGTTGCGGGCGCGACTATTCGGATGTGGCGCCCATCGTCGGCGTGCTGAAGACGACTGGCGGACAGGTCGGCGACCAGGCTGTCGACGTCATCCCGGTCGTGCTCGAAAAAGCGTGAAAAGGGGCGCATTAACTTGCCCGGCGCTGCGAGTTCCCACAAGGATGGGGCAGACTTCTCAAAGATCGATACGGCCAGTAGAGCAGTTCACCGGTTCACGGAAAAGGCGAGCCGATCCAAGTCTTTGATTGCGCGCAATTCCGGCGGGAAAAGCCGTTTCACACTTTTCCTGTAAGTCCTTAGTCTGTATTCGTCTTAACGGAGAATAGTCTAGGCTGCCGCACAGGCATGAGGTTTGTCATTGAAAACCGTCAGCGTCGTCATACCCGCCTACAATGCGGCGGCAACGATCGCTAAAACGCTGGCGTCGCTTGGCGGAGAGGCCGGGTTTATCGGCGAGGTCCTGCTGGTCGACGACCAATCGACCGATGGCACGGCCGATGCGGCGCGGCAGGCCGCGGCGCAATCATCCCTGCCTTTGCGCGTGCTGCCCGCCAGTTGCCGCGACGCCGGCGGCGCCCGCAACCTGGCGCTCGACGAGGCAGCCCATCCGTGGGTCTACCTGATCGACGCCGACGACCTGCACCTGCAGGGCGGCTTAAGCTCCTTGCTGTCGCAGGCGGAAACCCAGCCCAAGGCCGACATGATCGTCGGCGCCTTCCGGCGCAGGGTGAACGGCCAGGACCGGCAGATCAAGGTGCCAAACGGCTATACCGCGGCCTGCCTCACCAACGCCTCGGCCTACGTGAAAGGGGATATACGCTCGGTGGCGGTGGGCAGCGTGCTGGCTTCCCGGCGTCTCATCGGCGAGACCCGGTTCCCCGTCGGGCTCGCCTTCGATGAGGACACGCTGTTCTGGGCGCGGCTGATGAGCAAGGCGTCGCTGGTCATGGTTCACCGCCCCGTCATGATCTACGAAGTTTCAGCGGAGCGCTCGGACGATCGCTTCACGGTCGACCCGGTGCGGCGCTTCCTGGACTGGCGCCGGGAGCTGCGTACGCTCACCGATTGCGGCATCCCGATTTCGGCACTGAAAGCCAGGGAGGGCCTCGTCGCGCTCAAGATCGCCCGTGTCCATTATGCGCGGGGCGACCTGGACATGGCCGCGCGCTTTCTCGCAATAGCCTCGGCGGCGCCGAAGCGGCGCTCGGAAGCTTGGCGATGCCTGCGCTACAAATTCAAGCTCGCGGCGCGCCGCCGGCTATCCCTTCCGCCGACACAGATGCAGCGCGCATTGTAGGCCTGACCGCTGCCACGGGGATTGCCTTCTTTCCAGACGGGTGTGGAACCGGCGGTCAACCCGCAGCTTATCTACGCATATTTCGTGTGGAGCTTACATGCTGCAGAGAACCGGATCGTCGCGCAGCCGATTGGCCGATGCTGATAGCGTAGCCAAGAATGGAGCACAGATTTCCGCCAGGGGTGCCGCGCTGACCTATGTCAGCGATGCCGAGCCGGGCATCCGTCGGCTGAAGGCAGGCAAGGGATTCGCTTACAAGCTAGCGGACGGGAAAGCGGTCTCCGGTGCCGACAGAGCGCGCATCGCGGCGATCGTCATTCCGCCGGCCTGGACCGATGTCTGGATTTCGCCCGATCCGAACGGGCATATCCAGGCGACCGGAAGGGATCAGCGGGGGCGCAAGCAGTATCGCTATCATCCGCAATGGGCCGAGGAGCGCGACGGCGCCAAATATTCGAGCTTGGTGGCTTTCGCCGAAAGCCTGCCGGACCTTCGGCGCAGGATCGACAGCGACCTGCGCCGTCACGGCCTGCCGCTCGAACGCGTCGCCGCCGCGGTGGTCTGGCTGCTCGACAACACGATGATCCGCGTCGGCAATGCAGCCTATGCTCGCGACAACAAGAGCTTCGGCCTGACGACATTGCGGGACCGGCATGTCGACATCAAGGGATCGAGCCTGCGCTTCGCCTTCAAGGGCAAGTCCGGCAAGGAATGGAGATTGAAGCTGGTTGACCGCCGGATCGCGGGGATTGTTCGGAGCGCGCAGGACCTGCCCGGCCAAAAACTGTTCCAGTATCTCGACGAGGACGGTAACAGACGCCCTGTCCGCTCCGATGACGTGAACCACTATATCCGCCAAGCGGTCGGCGACGCGTTCAGTTCGAAGCACTTCCGCACATGGGGCGGCACCATCCACGCCGCGTCCCTGTTTGCGCAGACGGAACTGCCTGAGAGCCAGGCACAGCAAAAACGGGTGATGAACAACCTCATCGACAAGGTGGCCGAACGGCTGGGCAATACGCGCGCGGTCTGCCGCAAATGCTATATCCATCCGCGGGTCTTCGAGGCATGGAGCGAAGGACGACTGCTTGCCGAAATGGCGGAAGCCAACAAGCGCAAGCGGTCCATCGAAGGCCTTGATGAAGAGGAAGCGCTCGTGTTGAGGTGGTTGAAAACGCAGGAGGACCGATCGGCGGCAATCAGCGGCCGCTGAATCCGCGACGTCTCGATTTTTTTATCGACGCCATGTCGGGATCGGCCCTACTGTTTCGTCCTTTGATACAGAAAGGACCGCCCATGCTCTATGCCATCCTCTGCTACGCCTGCGAAGACGTCGTCTGTTCCTGGAGCAAGGAACAGGACGACAAGGTCATGGCCGACCTGCTCGGCGTTCAGGAGAAGTATGCCAACGCCGGCCGGCTTGGGCCCGTGGCGCGGCTTTTGCCGACGACGGCGGCAACGACGCTGCGGAAAGTGAAAGGTGAATCGCTGGTCATCGACGGGCCGTTCGCCGAGACCAAGGAACAGTTCCTCGGTTTCTACACGCTCGATTGCGCCGACCTCGACGAGGCCGTCGAATTCGCCCGCGAACTCTCCGAGGTCAACCCAAGCGGCGGTTCCTACGAAATCCGCCCGGTATCGGTGTTCAATCCGACCAGGGTTCCGGCATGACCGAACTCGCCTGGATAAGCTCCGCGATCAGCGCTGCCCGCCCACAGGCGATGGGCGCGCTGCTGCGCTATTTCCGCGATCTCGACACGGCGGAGGAAGCTTTCCAGGATGCCTGCCTCAAGGCGCTGAAGAACTGGCCGCAGAACGGGCCGCCTCGCGATCCGGCGGCCTGGTTGATATTCGTCGGCCGCAACAGCGGCATCGACGCGGTGCGCAAGCGTGCCAAGCAGGCGCCGATGCCGGAAGAGGACCAAGTTTCCGATCTGGAGGACGCCGAAAGCGACATCGCCGAGCGGCTGGACGGAGCGCATTATCGCGACGACATATTGCGGCTGCTGTTCATCTGCTGTCACCCTGATTTACCCGCGACGCAGCAGATCGCGGTGGCGCTGCGCGTCGTCTCCGGCCTCACCGTCAAGCAGATCGCGCGCGCCTTCCTGGTCGGCGAGAGCGCGATGGAGCAGCGCATCACCCGCGCCAAGGCGCGCATCGCGGACGCCGGCGTCCCGTTCGAGACGCCGGGCGCGATCGAGCGCTCCGAGCGGCTCGCGGCGGTCGCGTCCATGGTCTACCTTATCTTCAACGAGGGCTATTCGACCAACAGCGGCGAGGCGCCGGCTCGCGCGCCATTGTGCGAGGAAGCGATCCGGCTTGCCCGGCTGCTGCTGCGGCTGTTCCAGACCGAGCCGGAGATCATGGGGCTGACGGCGCTGCTTCTGCTGCAGCACGCACGCGCACCGGCACGTTTTGACAATGACGGCGAGATCGTGCTGCTCGAGGACCAGGATCGAAGCCTGTGGAGCCGCAAGATGATCGACGAAGGGCTGGCGCTCGTCGACAAGGCGCTGCGCCATCGCAAGCCAGGTCCCTATCAAGTCCAGGCGGCGATCGCAGCGCTCCATGCGCGGGCCGAGAAAGCCGAGGACACCGACTGGGTGGAGATCGACCTGCTCTACGGCCTGCTCGAGCAGATGCAGCCGTCGCCGGTCATCACGCTCAACCGTGCGGTCGCGGTCGCCAAGGTGCGCGGACCGGAAGCGGCCCTGGCGATGATCGAGCCGCTCGAGCAGAGGCTTTCGGGCTATTTCCATTTCTTCGGCCTCAAGGGCGGGCTGTTGATGCAACTCGACCGGGGCGAGGAGGCACGCATTGCCTTCGACCGCGCCATCGCGCTCGCCAACACGGCGGCTGAAGCAGCCCATATCCGCATGCATATCGACCGTCTGATCAAGGACGGCGCCGTACGCACGCCGGCGAAAAAGGAAAACTGAGCCCCTACGCCCGTTCTGCTCAAGCATCGTCTGGCTCAATCGTGCAGCCCGGGCTTGGACCATGCCGGGGTGGCGATTTTCCCCCGAAACAGGTAATGGCACGCCATGACAGCCCCTTCCAGCCGCGACGGCGCCGGAAGGCATGGCAAGGCGTTGAGCCGCGCCCTACGAGCGGCGGGATTCTGAAAGGGACAGAAATGACGATAGCGAACGAAACGGCCGAGCTTCTGGCGAAACTGGGCGTGGCCAAGGAGGCGCTTGACGGCGGCGACCTGGTCGTGCGCAGTCCGGTGACGGGTGAGCCGATCGCGGCGCTGAAGACGATCTCGCCGGCCGACGCGGCAAAGACCATCGATGCAGCCCACAAGGCGTTCCAGTCCTGGCGGCTGGTGCCGGGTCCCAAGCGCGGCGAACTGGTGCGGCTGCTGGGCGAGGAACTGCGCACGCACAAGACCGAGCTTGGCCGGCTGGTGTCGATCGAGGTCGGCAAGATCCCGTCCGAAGGGCTCGGCGAAGTTCAGGAGATGATCGACATCTGCGATTTCGCCGTTGGTCTGTCCCGGCAATTGTACGGCCTGACCATCGCCACCGAGCGCCCGGGCCACCGCATGATGGAAACCTGGCATCCGCTTGGCGTCGTCGGTGTCATCTCCGCATTCAACTTCCCGGTCGCGGTGTGGTCGTGGAACGCAGCACTTGCGCTGGTTTGCGGCGATGCAGTGGTATGGAAGCCGTCGGAGAAGACGCCGCTGACCGCGCTTGCCTGCGAGGCGATCTTCAAGCGTGCGGTCAAGCGCTTCGGTACCGACGCACCGCAAGGCCTGGCACCGGTTCTGATCGGCGACCGTGCGGTCGGCGAAATCCTGGTTGACCATCCCAGGGTGCCGCTGGTTTCGGCCACCGGTTCGACCCGCATGGGCCGGGATGTCGGTCCGCGCCTGGCCAAGCGTTTCGCCCGCGCCGTGCTGGAACTGGGCGGTAACAATGCCGGCATCGTCTGCCCGACGGCCGATCTCGACATGGCGCTGCGCGCCATCGCTTTCGGCGCCATGGGCACCGCGGGCCAGCGCTGCACGACGCTGCGCCGCCTGTTCGTCCATGACAGCGTCTATGATGCCTTGGTGCCGCGGCTGAAGAAGGCTTATCAGAGTGTCTCGGTCGGCAATCCGCTGGAGACCTCGTCACTGGTCGGTCCGCTGATCGACAAGGCCGCCTTCCATGCCATGCAGAAGGCGCTGACGGAAGCGGCCGCGCATGGGGGCAAGGTGACTGGCGGCAGCCGAGTCGAGAACGGTCATCCCGATGCCTATTATGTGCACCCGGCACTAGTCGAAATGCCGAAGCAGGTTGCACCGGTGACGGAAGAGACCTTCGCGCCGATCCTCTATGTGATGAAGTATTCCGATTTCGACGCTGTGCTCGACGAGCACAATGCGGTCGGCGCCGGCCTGTCGTCGTCGATCTTCACCCGCGACCTGCAGGAATCCGAGCGCTTCCTCGGTGTCGACGGTTCGGATTGCGGCATTGCCAACGTCAATATCGGTACTTCCGGCGCCGAGATCGGCGGCGCCTTCGGTGGGGAAAAGGAAACCGGTGGCGGCCGCGAGAGTGGCTCCGATGCGTGGAAAGCCTATATGCGGCGCGCCACCAACACCGTGAATTATTCCAAGGCGCTGCCGCTTGCACAGGGCGTCTCGTTCGACATCGATTGAGAACGCCGGCCCGGTTCGGGTGTCTTTGCGCACCCGAACATCTTTCACATGGTGCCGAGATGCGCCGAAGAGGCGCAACCAGTCTGACCAGCGCCGCGCCCGCGCGGTCGACGCTTTAAATAAGCCTGTATCACCTTCACAAGTTGGGAGGTGGCGGGACTCGGCGGTCGGTGGAAAAACACGCTGCGAAGGCGCTGTCGACGACGGCCAGCTTGGCGGCCTGGACGATCATGTATTCGTCATAGAATCCGTGCGACACCCACATCACCGAATTGCCGCGCTGACCAAGCCAGCCAATGCTGCCGAGTTCCTCCGCCGTGCGCAGTTTACGGCCGAGATGGGTCCGCGACAGCTTGAGCCATTTGGCGAAGTCGCCGATCGAAACCACGCCGGTCGGAATTCGCTCCAGCCCGGCATGGTCAGGGTTGATGCCTGACATCAGCCAGTCCATGACGATGCCGCCATTGTTGAGCCAGATGAACAGGGAAAAGGTCTGGTTGGGTTCGCGCACCGGCTTTGAGGCTAGCAAGCCGTCAGCCACCAGCGGCTGCAGCGTGGCAAGCATGTCGGGCCGCTCAAGAAACCTGGCCAGCCGGTTGCCGCCATCGATATGGTCGAGCGTGCGCAGATGGGCTGTAACCCAGCCGGTGAATCGCTCAATCGTCGCCGCCGTCGGTTGCAGGGGATGCGTGCGGCCGTCCCCACCAGCCACATACTCGGCGATGTTGTAGTGCAGCATCTCCTTGATGAAGGCGTCCGCCGTGTTGCGGCTGGCCACCGCGTTCTTGTGCACGACCTCGATGAAACGCGATACCGTCAGGTCCTTGCGGCGGTCGTTGGGGTCGCGCCTGAAGTGCATGGCAAGGCCGACATGGCCCAACAGCCAGCGTTGCTGCGTGGCAAAGATGGAAGCCAGTCGCGGGCTTTCCTCATAGATGCGGATCAGGGACTGCGACTGTTCCTGAACGTAGCGGTGCAAGGCTGGATGGCCGGCTATGTCTTGCAGATTCAGCACTGATCTCCCGATGCCTTGGATCAACTCGCATGGCGAGATTGCGTTCCCCATTTTCCAGTCTTCGACATCTATGTCCAGACGGATCAACTACGAAGAACAGGGCCAGCAGAGACACAGATCCACGGCAACGGTTATGCGTCTCGTTTGCTATGGCTTGAGAAGCCCTTCCCGAATTGTTAGCCGAACGGCGAGATCCAGCCGCAGCGTGGCGCAACGGTCGTCAAGGGCGTCTCCAGTTTCTGGTCCATGGCGCCATCTTTCACTCCCATGAACCAATATGAGGAACCCCGGCCAGGTCGAATTAGCTGTTGGACAGGTTGGAGCCCTTGCGGGTTTCGCCGATTTCGTAGGCCGTGCCACTTTGCCAGGTGGGACGGACGCCTTCACTCAGCCGCCTGCACCCGACCGGTTTTTATGATCGCGCGTATTTCCGACCGGCAGGAACCGCAATTGGTGCCTGCCTTCAGCGCGGCGCCGATGGCTTCGACGCTGGCGCAGCCGGCCGCCACTGCGGCCACGATCTGGTTGGCCCCGACGCTGAAGCACGAGCAAACGGTCGCGCCGGCATCGGGTCTATCGGCACCGGCGCGGCCAGCGACGATTCTGAAGCGTTCGCGCTGGCTGGCGTGAACCTCGCCGAGCTGCTCGGCGGCCCAGCCGCGCGACACCGCGACTGGACCGGGGGCGACGAACAAGGCGCCCGCCAGCTGCTCGCCTTGGAAAGCGGCGATGCGGTGCTGGCCGGCGTCGCGGTCGTGGTAGGCGAGCATTTCGGCATCCGCGGCATCGAAGAGCGAGCCGGCGAAGGCTGGCCAGTCGGCATCGTCATTGGCAAAGGCCAACTCGACCCGCCAGCCGCCCCGGCACCTGGCGATCGCCCAGTAGTCGGCGGCCATCGTCACGGGCCTTTTGCGTGTCACGGCAAAGCCAAAGGCCCCAGCGGTGAATTTCTCGATGCGGGCAGCGACATGCTTTAGCGCCGGCTGCCCCGACACGGCATCGGTAAGCGATGCCGTCAACGTGTCGAGGCGGCCCCTGGCGGCGAACTGGTCGGTCCAGTGCATCGGCGCGAACAGGCTGCCCGGGCGCTGGCGCGTGGTCACCAGCACGCGGACCAGCACCTTGCCGCGTGGAGTCCAAACGCGCGCGATGTCGGCGTCGCCAATGCCGTAACGCTGTGCATCCTCGGGATGGATTTCGACGAAGGGCTCGGCGATGTGCTGGGACAGGCGCGGGCTTTTGCCGGTACGCGTCATGGTGTGCCAGTGGTCGCGGATACGGCCGGTGTTGAGGACGAGCGGGAAGGCGGCGGTGATGCGGGTTTCGACGGTTGGGCGCAGAGCGATGAAGCGGGCCTTGCGGTCGGGCGTGTAGAAGTTGCCGTCGGCGAAGAAGCGGGTGGTGATTGGGGCGTGCCCAGATTGAGTATTCTTCCGCGGTTGAGGGTCAGCTTGAACGTCATTCTCTGACTGACGTCGAGCGTGACCACCCCTCTCGGCAGGCCGGAGGGGGGTGCCCGGGCTCGGCGCTGGCCAATGGAACGGACCCAATCCTTCGTAATCCTCAACATCGATCGCAGCATAAGCGCCAATGTCGAAATCCCGCTCGCCGTCGTTCTCGAACCCCGACAGCGCGGCGTGCTCGGCAAAGATCCCCGCCGCGCTCTCACGCGCAAACGCCTCGCCAAAGCCCATCCGCCTTGCCACTTCCGCAATGATCCACCAGTCGGGCCGCGCCTCGCCGGGGGCCGGCAAGAACGCGCGCTGGCGCGAGATGCGGCGCTCGGAATTGGTGACCGTGCCGTCCTTCTCGCCCCAGGCAGTGGCCGGCAGCCGGACATGGGCGTGGCGGATTGTGTCGGTCTTGGCAAGAACGTCCGACACCACGACGAAGGGGCAGGCCTTGATCGCCGCCTCGACTGCACCTGCATCCGGCATGGAATCGACCGGGTTGGTGGCCATGATCCACATCGCCTTGATGCGCCCATCGGCCACCGCCTTGAACATCTCGACCGCCTTGAGGCCGGGCTTTCCGGCAATCGCCGGTGCCTTCCAGAAGCGCTGCACGCGTTCACGGTGCCCGGGGTTTTCGATCTCCATGTGGGCGGCGAGCATGTTGGCCATGCCGCCGACCTCGCGGCCGCCCATGGCGTTGGGCTGGCCGGTGACCGAGAACGGGCCGGCGCCCGGTTTTCCTATGCGACCGGTGGCGAGATGGCAGTTGATGATGGCATTGACCTTGTCGGTACCCTGGGACGACTGGTTGACGCCCTGGCTGTAGACGGTGACGGTCTTTTCGGTCCTGGCGAACAGGCTGTAGAAACGGCTAAGTTCGTCTTCGCTGAGGCCCGTGGCGGCAGCGACGCCGGCAAGATCGAGCGTCGAAGCGGCGAACAGGGCTTGTCCGAATCCGGCCGTATGCGCCGTGATATAGGCACGATCGAGCGCATTGTACTGGCCGAGCCAGGCGAGCAGGCCGGTGAACAGGGCGACGTCGCCATCCGGCGCGATCGCCAGATGCATGTCTGCGATGTCAGATGTCATGGTGCGGCGCGGATCAACGAGCACGATCTTCATCTCGGGTCGCTTTTCCCGGGCAGCCGCGATGCGCTGATAGAGCACGGGATGGCACCAGGCGAGATTGGACCCGACCAGCACGATCAGGTCGGCTAGTTCCAGATCCTCGTAGGTTCCCGGCACGGTGTCCGAACCAAACGCGCGGCGATGGCCGGCAACCGACGAAGCCATGCAGAGCCGCGAATTGGTGTCGATGTTGGCCGAGCCGATGAATCCCTTCATCAGCTTGTTGGCGAGATAGTAATCCTCGGTCAGCAACTGGCCGGAGACGTAGAAGGCGACCGCGTCGGGGCCATGTTCGGCGATGGTGTGCTGGAAGGTCGAGGCGACGAGGTCGAGCGCCTCGTTCCAGCCGGCGGGCCGGTCGTGGATTTGTGGATGGAGCAGCCGGCCGTCCAGGTCGATGGTCTCGGCCAGTGCGGAGCCCTTGGAACAGAGCCGGCCGAAATTCGCGGGATGATCGGGATCCCCACGGACAGATACCTGCCCGTCCGCGGCGATCTTCGCCAGCACGCCGCAGCCGACCCCACAATAGGGGCAAGTGGTCCTCACCTCGCGCGCTGCGTCAATCTCCATGGGTCAGGCCGCGCGGCTGGCCAGCGCTTCCAGCGCGATGAACAGGCGCTCGCCCTCCCGCTTCACGGGAATCGTGCGCACGGCGCCTTCGTCGGCGCCAAGCGCCTTGCCCGTCTCAAGCGAGATGACCCAATTGTGCAAGGGGCATGTCACGGCCGCGCCATGAACGATGCCCTGGCTCAGCGGTCCGCCTCTGTGCGGGCAGTGGTCCTCAATGGCGAAGATATCGTCGTCCGCTGTGCGGAAGACGGCGATCTTGCCTTGCGGAGTGACCACACAGCGCGCGCCGCGCCGGGGAATATCGGAGACGGTGCCGATAGATATCCAGTTCATAGCGCTGCCTTTGCTTGATAGGAACGCGCCCAGGGGGTGCCTCGCACCGACATCTCCATCACTCCGCCGCCTACGCAAACCCGACCGAGGCCATCGGCCGAAACTCGTGCTTGTCCTTGCCGGACACGCGCTCGGACCATGGATCGACCTGGGCGAACTTCTGCGAAAAGATGAAGCGGTCGTAATAGGCCTTGCGCTTCTCACCATCGTCCATGATCTGACGCTTTATTTCGGCGATGCCGATGCGCTTGGCCCATTTGTAGATGCGTTCGAGATAGCGGCCCTGCTCGCGGTACATCTGCGTCAGCGCTACGATATGCTCCAACGCCTCGTCCTCGGTCCTGACCAGGCCGAGCACTTCCGTGCCCTTGATGTCGAGACCGGCGGCACCGGCGAAGTGGATCTCGTAGCCGCTATCGACGCAGATGACGCCGACATCCTTGCAGGTTGCCTCGGCGCAATTCCTCGGGCAGCCCGACACCGCCATCTTGACCTTGGCCGGCGTCCACGAGCCCCACATGAACTTCTCGATGCGGATGCCGAGGCCCGTCGAATCCTGCGTGCCGAAGCGGCACCAGTCCGAACCGACGCAGGTTTTCACCGTGCGCAGCCCCTTGGCATAGGCATGGCCGGAAACGAAGCCGGCCTGGCCGAGGTCGGCCCACACCGCCGGCAGGTCCTCCTTGCGGATGCCCAGCATGTCGATACGCTGACCGCCGGTGACCTTGACCATCGGAATCTCGAATTTGTCGACGACGTCGGCGATGGCTCGCAGTTCGGCCGCATTGGTGACGCCGCCCCACATGCGCGGCACCACCGAATAGGTGCCGTCCTTCTGGATGTTGGCGTGAACGCGCTCGTTGATGAAGCGCGACTGGTAATCGTCGGCATACTCGTCCGGCCAATCGCAGACGAGGTAGTAGTTAAGTGCCGGCCGGCATTTGGCGCAGCCGCAGGAAGTCTTCCACTCCAGCTCCTGCATGACCGCCGGAATGGTCTTCAGCCCCTTGGCCTTGATCAGCCTGCGCACGTCGTCATGGCCGAAAATGGTGCAGGAGCACATGGGCTGCACGGCGGCCGGGTTGTAGGTGTCGCCGAGGGTCAGCACCATCAGCTTTTCGACCAGCCCGGTGCAGGAGCCGCAAGACGCCGACGCCTTGGTGTGGGCGCGCACGTCGTCCAGCGAAGTCAGGCCCTTGGCCGTGATCGCGCCGGTGATCTTCCCCTTGCAGACGCCGTTGCAGCCGCAGATTTCCGCATCATCCGGCAAGGCTGCAACGGCCGCCATAGGGTCCAGCGGGGCACCCCCCTGGTAGGACTGGCCGAAGATCAACGTATCGCGCATCCGCGATATGTCGGTCTGTTTCTTCTTCAGATCGTTGAACCAGGCGCCGTCCGATGTCTCGCCATAGAGCACGGTGCCGATGATGCGGCCATCCCTGAGCACCAGCCGCTTGTAGACGCCGGCCGAGGCGTCGCGCAGCACGATCTCCTGGCGGTCGTCGCCATCGGCGAAGTCGCCGAGCGAGAAGAGGTCGATGCCGGTGACTTTCAGCTTGGTCGGCGTGTCCATGTGGACGAAGGCGGCGGTCTCGTCGCCGGCAAGCTGATGAGCGGCGACACGCGCCATCTCATAGAGCGGTGCCACCAGCCCGTAGACCATGCCGCCCACCTCGGCGCATTCGCCGAGTGCGTAGATATCCGGGTCGTTGCTGCGCATGCCGGCATCGACGACGATGCCTCTGTTGACGGCAATGCCTGCATCCTTGGCAAGAGCGGCGTTCGGCCTGATGCCCACCGCCATGACGACCAGCGTCGCCGGGATGATTGTGCCGTCGGCGAGTTCCACCTGCTCGACCTTGCCATTGCCGGCGATTGCCTGCGTGTTGGCCTTGGTGATGACCTTGATGCCGCGCTGTTCCACCGCGCGCTGCAGGAGGTAGCCGGCGGCCGGATCGAGCTGGCGCTCCATCAGCGTCGGCATGACGTGCAGCACGGTGACATCCATGCCTTGCGCGTTAAGGCCGGCCGCCGCCTCCAATCCGAGCAGGCCGCCGCCGATGACGACGGCCTTGGCGCGCGACTGAGCGGCGAGCATCATCGCCTGAACGTCGTCCAGATCGCGATAGGTCAGCACGCCCGGCAGATTGTGGCCGGGCACCGGGATGATGAACGGCACCGAGCCGGTGGCGATGACAAGCTTGTCGTAAGGCTCGGTGACGCCGTGGTCGGAGGTGACGGTCTTCGCCTGCCGGTCGATGGCTATGATCTTGTGGCCCTTGTAGAGGGTGATGTCATTGGCGATGTACCAGCCGTCGCCGTGGATGATGATCTCCTCGTAGGCCTTCTCGCCGGAGAGCACTGGCGACAGCATGATGCGGTCGTAATTGACCCTGGGCTCGGCGTTGAAGATGGTGACGGCGTAGCGGCCCGGCGCCTGTTCCAGCAGATGCTCCAGCATGCGCCCGGGCGCCATGCCATTGCCGATGATGACGAGTTTTTCGGTCATGGGGTTACTCCGCGGCTTCGACGAAGCGGTGGCGTTCGTAGAGGAATTTCAGCACCGCCTCGCGGCAACGCAGGAAAGTCCGGTCGGAGGCAAGTTCGATGCGTCGGCGCGGCCGCGCCAGAGGCACCGGCAGCACCTCGCCGATGGTCGCCGCCGGGCCGTTGGTCATCATGACGATGCGGTCGGACAGCAGTACCGCCTCGTCGACGTCATGGGTGATCATGATCGTCGTCGAACCCAGCCTGGAATGGATGTCCATCACCGCATCCTGCAGATGGGCGCGGGTCAAGGCGTCGAGCGCGCCGAACGGCTCGTCGAGCAGCAGGATCTTGGGTTCCATGGCGAGCGCGCGAGCAATACCGACGCGCTGTTTCATGCCGCCGGAGATTTCCGCCGGCCGCTTGTCGCTCGCATGCGCCATCTGCACGAGGTCGAGATTGCGCATGATCCAGTCATGCCGCTCGGCCTTGCTCTTCGAGCGGCCGAAGACTTTCGACACCGCCAGATTGATGTTCTCGTAGACCGTCAGCCACGGCAGCAGCGAGTGGTTCTGGAACACCACGGCGCGCTCGGGGCCGGGGCTGTCGACCTCCTTGTCCTCCAGCAACACCGCGCCGGCGGAAACCTTGGTCAGGCCGGCGATCAGGTTGAGCAAGGTCGACTTGCCGCAACCGGAATGGCCGATGATGGAGACGAATTCGCCCTTGTCGATGGTCAGTCGGATGTCCCTCAGCACATCGCTGACCTGACTGCCACGAGCGAAGTATTTGTCGATATGGTCGAGCTTGAGATAGGCGGTCATGGCGCTCTCCTCACTTTGCCGTCGTGCCGCGGGTGACAAAGGCGCCGACCGCCGCGACCAGGCGGTCGAGGCAGAAACCGGTGACGCCGATATAGGCGAGCGCGACGATGATGTCGGGCAGCCGTGACGAATTCCAAGCGTCCCAGATGAAGAAGCCGATGCCGACGCCGCCGGTCAGCATCTCGGCCGCGACGATGGCGAGCCAGGACAGGCCGATGCCGATGCGCAGGCCGGTGAAGATGTAAGGCGCAGCGGCCGGGACCATGATCTTGATGAAGAATTCGAGCTGGTTCAGCCGCAGGATACGGGCGACATTGCGATAGTCCTGCGGGATGTTGCGCACGCCGACGGCGGTGTTGATGATGACCGGCCAGATCGAAGTGATGAAGATCACGAACAGAGCCGACGGGTTGGAGTCGCGGAAGGCGGCGAGCGACAGCGGCAGCCAGGCGAGCGGCGGCACGGTTCGCAGGATCTGGAAGACTGGATCGAGGCCGCGCATCGCCCAGATCGACTGGCCGACCAGCGCGCCGAGCGCCACACCGACGACCGCCGCCATGCCGAAGCCGATGGCGACGCGCTGCAGCGAGATCAGCACGCGCCAGGCAAGACCGATATCCTGCGGGCCGTTGTCGAAGAATGGATGCGCGATCAGGTCATAGGCCTCGTTCCACACCTGGCTCGGCGGCGGCAGGCTTGCCGTCGGCGACGAGCAGGCGACCTGCCAGACGACAAGCAGAAGGGCGATGACGATGGCGGGCGGGACGAGAGCGCTGGCCACCTTGGTGGCGACCCCCACCGGATCGATACGGCGCCGCGCTTTGGCGGTGAAGGCGACCACCTCGGCTGGCTTGGCCGGGAATGCTTTCACCTTGGTGTCCTCGACGGCTTGGATGGACATGTCCTTGGGATACTCCGTGGCGTGCTGGTGCGGTACTGAGCGATGAACTGCGCTGGCGCCGTTTGCGTTGGGGTACAAACGGCCCGACTAAGCCGATGCCTTGATGGTCAGGCTGTCGAGATAGGCCGAGGGGTTGGCCGGATCGAAAGTCTTGCCATCGAAGAAGGTCTCGACGCCGCGCGAGGACGACGCTGGGATGTCGCTCGCGGCGACACCGAGCTCCTTGGCCGCCTCGCGCCAGATATCCTCGCGGTTGACCTGGTCGACCAGCGCCTTGATGTCGGTAGTCGGCGCGAACTTGCCCCAGCGCATGTTTTCGGCGAGGAACCAGCTGTCGTGGCTCTTGAACGGGTAGGACACGCCGCCCTTCCAGAATTTCATGTAGAGGTCGGTGGCGGTGGCGACCCGGCCATTGCCGTAGTTGATGTCACCCTTGAGACGGCCGATGATGTCGGCGACGGGCACATTCATCCACTGACGCTTGCCGATGATGGTGGCCATCTCGTCCTTGTTTTCCTTGGCGTCGCACCATTGCTGTGCCGCCATCACGGCCATGACGATCGCCTTGGTGGCGTTGGGGTATTTTTCGATGAAGGCGGCGCGCAGGCCGAGCGCCTTTTCCGGATGGCCCTTCCAGAGTTCGCCGGTCGTGGCGGCGGTGAAGCCGACGCCCTGATGGACAAGCTGTTCGTTCCACGGCTCGCCGACGCAGAACACGTCCATATTGCCGACCTTCATGTTGGCCACCATCTGCGGCGGCGGCACGACGATGGTCGAGACGTCCTTGTCCGGGTTGATGCCGCCGGCCGCCAGCCAGTAGCGCAGCCACAGATCATGGGTGCCGCCCGGGAAGGTCATGGCGGCCTTGACCTCCTTGCCTTCGGCCTTCTTGGCGGCAAAGGCGTCCTTCAGCTTGGCGGCATCGAGGCCGACGCCGGTGGCGGCATATTCCTGGGCGACCGAAATGCCCTGGCAGTCGTAGTTGAGACGGGCGACGATCGCCATCGGCAGTGGCTGGTTGTTCTGCGTCACCTTGCCGGTGTGCATGAGGTAAGGCATCGGCGTCAGGATGTGGGCGCCGTCGATGCCGTTGGCTTCGCCGCCGAGCATCAGATTGTCCCGCGTCGCGCCCCACGAGGCCTGTTTGAGGACCTCGACATCAGGCATGCCGAATTTCGCGAACAGGCCTTTCTCCTTGGCGATGATCAGGGGCGCGGCATCGGTCAGCGCAATGAAGCCGAGCTTGGCGCCGGTTACTTCGGGGCCCTTCCCTTCGGCATGAGCGCCAGCGGGAAACAATGTCTTCGCGGCGAGGAACAGTCCCGCCGTCAGCGCGCTGCTGGCCAGAAAATCGCGGCGGGTGAAATCCTTGAGGGACGTGCCAGTTCCGATCCGTTTCGTCATCATCGTCTCCGGTTGGGCGCCTTGGAAGCGCCGTCGATTGCGTGTTCGGCCAAAAACAAAAAGCCGCCGTCCAGGCCTTCGCGCATCCCTGGGATTACGCAGTGACCTGAGCGGCAGCTTTGCCTGTAGCGCCCGCCATTGGACGCCTGTTCAGTTGCCCGTGAAGGGCTTGTTTATTTCAAAGCAGGAACCGTGCCAGTTTACCTCTGGAAGAAAATTCCAAACGGATTCAAGATGATCGGAGCATTATGCGGCGACCCCATCCGTGGCGATTGAGGTCAAACATTGGTCAGCTCACCTTCCGGGCGCATAATTTTTGTGCAATGCACAAGCATGGCGCTGAAATGATCAGGCTTCCCCGAGAGCTGGTTTTTGCCCCTCGATATAGGCGTCGATCTCGTCTGGATCGAAGATCTGGCCATCGAAGAAGCCGTCCGGTCCGAGCATGAGGCCGGCTCCTGTCGCGCCTACCGCGGTCGCGGCCTTGAGTGCGCCCTCGACCTTGGCATTGGCGCCGGGCAGCGCCACCCCGAGTGGCTTCAGTGCCGAGCGGTAGAGATCCGGCCGGTAGCAGTCGCGTGCAATGGCGAGATTGTCGGGCGTGTGCGCGACGTGGCCCCAGCGGACCATCTGCGTGTAGAACCATAGCGAATGGCTTTTCCAGGGAAAGTTGGCGGCCTTATCGAACGGCACGAAGAAATCGTCGATGTCCAGCTCCGCCCCGCCGCCCAGCCGAAGATGGCCGGTCAGGATCGGCATCTGCACGGCCGGTGGCAGCCCAAGGAAGCCACGCTGCGCCATCACCGCGGCCAATTCGTCGCGGTTCGCCGGATCCTGGCACCAGCGCGCCGAGTGATGCAATGCGCGCAAGAGGGCCGCCAGCGCCTCGGGGACCTGCTCGGCCCAAGCCTTGCGCACGCCAATCACCTTCTCCGGACTATTGCGCCATATCTGCGCCTTGACGGTGACGATATGGCCGGTGCCGGCCGCCACCGCGGCGCTGTTCCAGGGCTCGCCGACGCAATAGCCGTCGATGCGGCCGGCGGCCAGCGCGTCGGCCATGAACGGCGGCGGCACGATGACGATGTCGATCTCGCGCGATGGATCGACGCCGCAGGCAGCAAGCCAGTAGCGGAGTTCGTAATTGTGCCCGGAATGCGGATGCACGACGGCAAAACGCAGTGGGTCGCGGCCGGCATCGGCCCGCTCGCGGATGAAGGCGCCAAGTGCCGCGCCGGCACGGGCCGGATCGAGATCGGGTACGGCACCGTGCGCCGCCATACCGGTCCAGACGGCGTTGGAGACGGTCACGCAGTTGCCGCCGAGCCCCAGCGAAAAGGGCACGATGGTCTCGGAGGCGAGGGGGGTGAGGCCCAGATTACAGGCGAGCGGCATCGGTCCGAGCATGTGAGCGAGGTCGAAATGGCCGATGGCGATGCGGTCGCGGATGTTGGCCCAGGAGGTCTCGCGGTGCAGGGTGAGATCGATGCCTTCGCGCGCGGCAAAGCCCAGTTCGCCGGCCGCGACCAGCACGGCGCTATCGAAAAGCGGCATGAAGCCGGCGGTGATCTGGTGCTCGGCGCCCATGCTCATTCGTCCTCCGCCGGTCCGAGAAGCCCGGCGGCAGTCACCAGGCTTTGGGCAATGTCGCCGATCTTGCGGTTCTGGTTCATCGCGGTCTTGCGCAGCAGCGTGTAGGCGGCCTCTTCGGTCAGGCCGCGCGACTTCATCAAGATGCCCTTGGCGCGGTCGATCACCTTGCGGCTCTCGAGTTCGCTGCGCGCCTCTTCCAGTTCACGTGCCATTCGCGAGAAAGCGTTGAAGCGGCTCACCGCCATGTCGAGGATCGGCTTGACGCGCTCCTGCCTCAACCCGTCGACGACATAGGCCGAAACGCCGGCATCGACCGCGGCCTCGATCGAGGCCTGGTCCGAGCGGTCGACGAACATGGCGATCGGGCGCTTTACGGCCCGCGACAGCTGGAACATGTTTTCCAGCATGTCGCGGTTGGGATTTCCAAGGTCGATGACGATGACGTCGGGTTCGATCTCGGCAATGCGGCGCGCAATGCCCGAGACGTCATGGATGACGGTGACCCGCTCATGGCCGGCCTCGCGCAATCCGGCTTCGATTATCGAAGCGCGGATGCGGTTTTCGTCGATCACCAGGACGGCGAGGGAAGTTCGGACCATGCCCGCATTATGAGCAAGGCCGCAAATTTGTGCAATGCAGCATAGCCACCGACCTTAGAAGGTCGGGGGCTATGCCAGAATGCCTAGCGGCGAAAAGTATAGCCTGGCAGGAGACGCCGATCAGCCGCAGACGCGAACGTCTTCCACCACCCTGTGGTGGTGGCGCCAATGCACGACCGTCTCGATGTGGCAGCGGTGATAGCGGTGATAGCGGTGGTGACGCCGGTATTCACCGTCATACTGAACGCTCTGGTCGCCATCATACTCGTTGTCATAGCGGCGCTCGTGATGACGGCGCACGACAATTCCCGAATCGTCGTCCGAGGAATATTGGTTGCCGTCGTCGGACTGGATAGTCACACTGGCGGCCTGCGTGGGCGCAATCGCCGCGGCGGTCGCGGCAAACGCCAGCACCGAAGCCAAAATCAACTTTTTCATTCCATCCTCCTGGTTGTTCAACACACATAAACTCGCGGAAGAACCGGGTGTTCCGCTCACATCCACACGCTTTGCGACGCTGGCGACATCAAGCCGTTATCGGTCACATACTACAAGTGGACGAAGGCGGTCAGCGGCAGATGGTCGGAGGCCACGCGCGACAGCGGTGTGTCATGCGCCTCGACGGTCGCGATCATGCCGTGCCGGTTGGCCATGATCCGGTCGAGCGCCAGCAGCGGCAAATTGGAGGGAAAGGTAGGGACCGCAGGTGGCTGCGGGCCGAAGCTCGCGTGCAGCGTATTCAGCGCGGAGCGGTTGCCGAGCCGCCATTCGTTCAGGTCGCCGAGCAGGAGCGTCGGCTTCTCGTCGGGACTGTTCATGATATCCAGCACGACCTGGGCCTGCTGCGAGCGGGAGCGGCGCAGCAGGCCCAGATGGGCCGCGATGATGCGCAAGGACTGATTTCCGTCGAGATCGATTTCCGCGACCACCGCGCCGCGCGGTTCGAGACCCGGGAGCCTGATCTGATGCACGTCGCGAACGACGCCCCTTTTGAACAGCAGGACATTGCCGTGCCAGCCATGGCCTTTGCCCGTTGCGGAAATGGGCACCGGCACGAGGCCGGTTTCGAGTTCGAGACGGTGCAGGTCGAGAAGCCCGTCACGGTCGCCGAAACGATTGTCGGCCTCCTGCAGGGCGATGACGTCGGGGGCGATCTCGCGGATGACGCGGCTGGTACGGTCGGGATCGAACTTGCGGTCGACGCCGATGCATTTGTGGACGTTGTAGGAGGCGACTAGCGTCCCGGTGACGCCGTCCTTCTTCGCCGAGAAGGCGTTGGCCCTGCGCATCCGCCGGTCGCGAATGGACAGGAGCATGTTGGCCGGCAGGCTGCGCCCGTTCATTCGCATCGCGCGCCGATCGTCCTTGCTGTTCTCACCATGCACCTAGAAATAGAGTCTTTCGGCCGATGTTCCATGGTTGGCGACACGCTATCCGGTAAACACGTCGTTTTCTTAAAGACAGATTTTTTCCCAGAGATGGTTGTCCTAGAGATAGGGCGATCCCAGCCAGAGCATGCGATCGAAAAGCCGGATGATGAAGGGACGCGCCCGCAAGGAGGCCAGCGTGACTGGGACCGCCGTTTCGATCGCCGATCCGATCCGGGTCTCGATCTCGGTGGCAAAACCCGCGTCGAGGACCTCAAGATCGATCTCGAAGTTGAGCCGCAGCGAGCGGGCGTCGAGGTTGGAGGACCCCACAAAGGCCCACACGCCGTCGATCGCAAGCAGCTTGGAATGGTCGAAGGGCCCTTCCGTGCGCCATATGCGGCAATAATTCTTCAGGATCTGGTCGAATTGCGCGGTCATGGCGCGGTCGACAAGGAAGAGGTTGTTCACCGCCGGCACCACGACATCGATCTCGACGCCGCGCCTAGCCGCGGTGATCAAGGCACTGATCAGTTCCCGGTCCGGCAGGAAATAGGGCGACATCAGCCGTATCGACTTGCGCGCGACCGAGAAGGCGCCGATCAGCAGTTTGTGGTTGGTTTCGTTGCTTGCATCCGGTCCGGACGCGACCGCGCGCACCAGCATCGGCTGGCCGGCGGGTGGCGAAACCGGTGTGATCCGCCAGGTATCGCCCTTCAGCGCCTCTTTGGTGGCAAAGCGCCAGTCTTCAGCGGCTACCGAGAAGAGATCGGCGACAACGGGGCCGGTGACCTGGAAATGCGTATCCCTGGCGCTTTTCGACCCGGCGAACTCCGCCGAAAAACCCTTGCGGATGTTCATGCCGCCGGTAAAGGCAACGGTGCCGTCGACCACCAGGATCTTGCGGTGGGTCCGCAGGTTGGCATAGGGCAAGCGCAGGCCCATGACGATGTTGCCGTTGAAGACGTCCGCCGTGATGTTGGCGCGGCGCAGGTGGCCCAGGATGCTGGGGACGGAGTAGCGGGCGCCAACGGCGTCGATCAGCACACGGACTGTGACGCCGCGCTGGACAGCGCCGGCCAGCGCTTCGACGAAAAGCAGGCCGACGGCGTCGTTGTCGAAAATATAGGTCTCGAGCAGAACGCTGCGCTCGGCCCCATCGATCGCCGCGCACATCGCCGGATAGGCCTCGCCGCCGCTTTCCAGCACCTCGATTGCATTTCCCGGGTTGAGCGTCCGCCGCGCCACCCTGTCGCCCAGCGTCCTAAGGCCGGTGAACCGCTGTCCATAGCGCTCGATGATCAACGCCTCTTCAAGGGCGACGTCGCGCTCATGCTTGGCCGACACCAGCCCATCGGCGAGCGGGCGCTGGGCGCTGATCGTGGCGCGGCGGATGCGATTGATGCCGGCCACGGCATAGATCAGCACGCCGACGATCGGCGACAGCACCATGATGCCGACCCAGCCGGTGGCGGCGCGGACGTCCTCCTTGGTCATGACAGCATGGGCAATGCCGATGGTCGCCATCACCACCGAGATGATCGCCAGTATTTGGGGCCAGTGAATCGCCAGGGTCTCGAACATTGCCGGGACTATCCAGCGAGCGCCCGCGGAAGGCAATGCAGCCGGCCAAATCCACGTCTCTGCAAGCGCGAGAACGGCCGGCGCACGGCTATTTGAGATGTTCTCGGAGCCCGCCGCCCGATAGATGGAGAAATGAAAGGCGTAGTTGGCGCGCGGGTGGGATTTGACGTCTCCCGCCGCGTTGGCCTGTTCGAGTGGCCGCCAGGTGCCGGCCAAGCTGCGCGATGCCGCGCTTTCCGGGCGACGGCGTCCTGCGCGGCAGCCTGTTCGCGATCACCGGTCTTGACATCAAGGGCATCGCCGAACCGCGGTTTGGCGGTTGATCGAAAAGCATCGGCGACGGCACCGGACCGTAACCAACCGTCACGAGGCGGCGCAGGGCAGGCCGCCGTTGATCGCGAGAGCCGCCAAGCGTGGCTCTTCCGCTGGTGGGAACGTTCGTTTCAGGATTGAGCCGCTGGCTCGACCAATCCGCGATAAATCCCACCTGAGAGAGCCCAGCCCGACCGCGCGGGAAAGCATAGAGCCGGTGCGATCCGGCGTCGTCCCGTGCTGCTTTGGTCCTCGAGGGCTTCCTGTACTTTGGTGCCGCATCCATTGTATATCAGAGGGAATGAAATTAGCGATGTAACACTTCGATTGCTGGCGAGGGGGGCGCCGAATGATGACGTTCAACTTCGAGGGTCCACCAGTGGGCGACGGCGATGCGCCGGCCGATTGCCAGGACCAGTTGCTGCCTCTCGTCAATGAGATTGTCCAGGCTGCGGTGGCGGCCGGCTGGAACCGGGACGATGTTCTTCTGGCTTTCGTGGAACTCGCCTGGGATCTGTACGAGAACCCGCGCGGTGATCTGTAGCCATGGCTGCCATCACCGGCTCCGAGCGGCGGCTCCCATGCTCGACTTCGCCGGCAAGCTATGGATCATCGCAGGCTGCGCCAGGCACTTGCCATCACTGGTTGACGAGAATACAGAATCGCGCTCGACCGGGCGTGTCAGCACCCGATTGGCGAACTCCTGGATGGCGAAAACCTTGCGCCGAGCGAAAAATGAAACGCTCGTCAACTCCCATTCATCGCCATTCTTTGTTTCTTGTCTCGAATAAAGATTTTTCTTTGCGCGTGGGACTTCTTCCCAAGCGAAGGTGGCTGCGTTACGCTGTCTCCGGGCCGGGAAAGAGGATTTGAGGCGTCGTCGAGACGGCTGAGGCAGTGCGAATGAAAAATGCGGACGAGGCACGGGAAAGCGGCGTTTTCCGAGGCATCGATCGAGAGCGGACAACTCGATACGTCCTAAACATCATTCCTGAAAGTGCAGGTCCGCTCAGGGCCACAGCGCAAGAAAACGTGATTTGTTCCGTTCGCGGGCCCGGCTCCCAGACATTCCTTGCCAAGGAATACTCGGTAGGAATCGTGCTTGCGCCCATGCAGCCTGCGCATCGTTCACCGTCCGGACGGACCGATCACAGGAACGGGCCCAACGAAGACGCAGGCCCGCATCGGGCAATCACGAATTGTTTTTGGGGGGAACGGGCAGGGAGGCCTCGGGTTGAACTTTGTCTGAGACTTATCAGGAGGCCGAAGAATGCCGGGCGATGATGGTTTCCCCGGGTCGGTTACCCGAATCAATGCGGCACGGCAGCCGGCGCTCACTGCAAAAGGCGGGCTTTCTCCCCGGGCCGCACGCAAGGTGCAGGATTTCCTGCACGAGAACTTCACCCGCAAGCTTGCGCTTGCCGAGATGGCTTCGGTGTGCGGGCTTTCGCCCTCTCATTTTGTGCGGGCGTTTGCCAGGACCTTCGGTGTGCCGCCGCATCAATACATTCTCGACCTGCGGCTGGACCTCGCCGAAAGGCTGCTTGCCGACAGCCGTATGACGATCGCCGACATCGCTCACTCCAGCGGATTTTCAAGCCAGAGCCATTTTACCACCGTGATGAAGAAATACCGGCAGGTGACCCCATTGCAGGCGCGGGTGCAGAAGCTTAACGCCAACATTAGATGAGGCGTCGCTCACATCTCTTCTTGATTACTTTGTTTTAAGCATCAGCTAAAGTAACTAGCCGTTAACCTCCCCCGGGTTGCTCGGCTCTTTGCTGACAAGGCAGCAATTTCGTGAAATACGGCTGAGAGGAATCATGTCTTTCTGATGGCATTGGAATTGATTTTCGTGCCGGCCAGCGGAGGGACCCATGACCGACAATCGCATTTCGAGCGGCTCGCTTCCTGTTCGGCATCGCGCGGCGCACTTCGCCAGTCTGTGGATCGCGAACGCCGATCCCCGCTCTCGCTCGGCTCGCCGCCGCCTGATGGCGGTGCTGCGGATGGCCCATTGCGTGCTCGGCATGCGGCGCAAGCGCCTGGGGCTGGGAACGCTGGGCGTCGGCGGGATGCTCGGGGCGCAGCTTGCCGTGGTGGGGATCATGATCCCGCAATCAGCTTTCGCGCAGGTCGCCATTGGCAACGGTGTTGTGACCAACGTCGCGAACTGCACGACTCCCTCCGCAGGGGGGCAAAGCATTGCTATCGGTTGCGCTAGCACCGCTCCCGGCGCCGCCTCAACCGCCATAGGTTCTAACGCCCACGTGAATGGCAACAACGGCGTGGCGTTGGGCACCGCTATCACCGCTACCGGCGATGCTTCGATCGCGATCGGCTATTCGATGGGTGTCAATGGCCTCAACGCCATAGGCATCGGTGTCTTCGCGAACGCGACCGGTGTCAACGCGCTCGCGGTGGGCGGGAACGCCCGCGCGCTGGTGGACGGAGCGTCAGCCTTTGGTGTCAACAGCACCGCAAACGGCGCGAACGCCGTCGCTCTCGGTTCAACGGCCAGCGCTTCGGGTGGGGCCTCGGTGGCGATTGGGTTGTCGTCCAACGCTTCATCTTCAAATGGTGCGGCCATAGCCATGGGGGTCGGCGCCAAGGCAAACGCCGGAACTGGCGGCGGTTCTCCCGTTGCCATTGGCACGAATGCAAATGCGAGCGGCACCGCTCCTGTCGGCTTCACGTTCGAGGCCGTTGCGCTCGGCACAGCCGCAGCCTCGACGGGGGCATGGTCCGCCGCCGTAGGTTCGAGCGCGTCTGCAACGGCGACCGGAGCCAGCGCCTTCGGCACATCTGCCACGGCGTCGGCCAATCAGTCCACAGCGATTGGTAACGGAGCGGCCGCCTCGGCGACGGGGGCCGTATCCATGGGGTACCTCGCCAAAGCCAGCGCCGTTAATGCAATCGCCTTGGGCCAGGGCGCGGTCGCGAACCAGGTAAACGGTCTGGCTTTGGGTGAGGCCTCCACTGCCAAAGGTGTGAACAGCACAGCAATTGGCGGTGGGTCGGTCTCCAGCGGGCTTCAAGCGGTCTCTCTGGGCATCAACGCGAACGGGGGAGCCGACAACGCAGTTGCGATCGGAACAGCGGCCCAAGCCACCGGTACCTATGGCTTTGCAGGAGGTTGGTCCTCCGTCGCCAGTGCGGACAGTGCCACTGCCCTCGGCAAGTCAGCCGCTGCATCGGCGATTAACTCTGTCGCCGTCGGCTCCAGCACCGTTGCGTCGGGAGCCTTCGGCGTTGCCTTGGGCAACCAGGCACAGGCGCTCGCTGCCGGTGGTGGTGTTGCGGTAGGCTCGGGCGCAATCGTTGCCAGCACCGCGACCTCGGGCGTCGCCGTTGGCAACAACGCAAATTCCAGCGGCGTCAGTTCGGTTGCTACCGGCGCCGGTGCCAACTCCAGCGGCGATTATTCGGTCGCGACGGGTTCCGCAGCCAAGGCCACCGGTGCCCGTGCGTTCGCGGGCGGCCGTTCGGTCACGGCCGCAGGCGACGATTCCATCGCCATCGGCACGACTTCCGTCTCTTCAGGGGCAGCCTCGACGGCAGTTGGAGCGGGCGCGGTGGCACAAGACGTAAACGCGGTCGCCATGGGCACCGCCGCCAGCGCGATCACCGCCGATTCCGTCGCCATCGGCACGGGCGCGGTGGCCGACGGCGGCAAGGCTGTCGCCATCGGTGCGGGCAATACCGCTTACGGCGACGGCGCGGTCGCCATCGGTGATCCCAGCTACGCCAGCGGCACGGGCGCGTTCACCGGCGGCGCCAACAACATCGCCAACAGCGATGGTACGGCGAGCGCCACCGCCGCCAACATGGCCGCTGGAGCGGTTGCCGTCGGCAACAACAACAAGGCCATCGGGCAAGGGTCCGTGGCGCTGGGCAACGGCTCGACGGCGGGCGCCGCCGGTCTCGCCGGCAATGTCGCGCTGGGCAATGGCGCGACGGCGGCGGCAAGCTCCGGCGACGTGGCGCTTGGCTCGGGCTCGGTGACCACGGCGGCGGTCGGCACGGCTAATGCGGTCATCAACGGCACGACCTACGTCTTCCAGGGCACCACCCCAACTTCGACGGTCAGCGTCGGCGCACCCGGCGCCGAACGCACGCTCACCAACGTCGCCGCGGGGCGGATCAGCGCGCTCTCGACCGATGCGATCAACGGCTCGCAGCTCGCCGCAACCAACCAGGCCGTCGACGCCATCGGTGCCGCCATCACCAACATCAATGTCGGCGGCGGCATCAAATATTTCCATGCCAACTCGACCCTGGCGGACTCCCAGGCGCTGGGCACCGATTCCGTCGCGGTTGGCCCCAATGCGGTGGCCAACAATGCCGGCGATGTGGCGATCGGCCTGAATTCGACGTCTGGCGCTACCACCGCGACCGGCGGCGCGACCATCGGCGGCGTCAACTATGCCTTCGCCGGCGGCTCGCCGGCCGGCGCCTTCTCGGTCGGCTCGACCGGCGCCGAACGCCAGATCCAGAATGTCGCGGCTGGGCAGTTGAACGGCGGTTCGACCGATGCCGTCAACGGCTCGCAGCTCTTCGCCACCAACCAGCAGGTGACGCAGAACACCACCGACATCGCCAATATCGGCAGTGGCGTGACCAATCTCGGCAACATCATCGACAACATCGCCGGCGACACCTCGACCGCCTACACCGATGCCAATGGCATCGGCATCCGCTACGCCCGCACCAACGAGGCCGGGCTGGCGCAGACGGACTCCTTCGCACAAGGCGTCGGCTCCACCGCCGTCGGCTACGCGGCGACCGCAACCGGGGACAGCGCGCTGTCGCTTGGCCGCGGCACCCTGGCCAGCATCGACGACAGCGTGGCGCTCGGTTCCGGTTCGGTCTCGGATCGCGCGATCGCTCCCGCTTCCGGGCAGATCGCGGCCGGCCCATCGAACTTCATCCAGTACAACACCACCGACAAGACGCTGCTCGGCGCCGTGTCGGTCGGCACCAGCACTTCGTACCGCCAGATCACCAATGTCGCCGACGGCACGCAGGATCAGGATGCGGTGACGGTGCGCCAGCTCGCCGGCGCCATCGCTGCCGTGTCGGCCACCTCGACCAAATACTTCCATGCAAATTCGACGGCGGGCGATTCGCTTGCGGTGGGCGCGGAGTCGGTCGCGGTCGGCCCGACCACCGTCGTCAACGGCGACAATGGCGTTGGGATCGGCAATGGCGCTATCGTCGATCAGACGGCGCCCGGCGGAACGGCCATCGGCCAGAACGCCCATGTCATGCTGGCCGACGGTATCGCGCTCGGCACCGATTCTCTCGCGGCGGGCGTCCAATCGGTGGCACTCGGCGCTGGCGCGCAAAGCACCTTCGCCAACAGCGTGGCGCTGGGCGCCTCGTCCATCACGACGGTTGGCGCGCAGGCCGGCTATACGGCCTTTGCCCTGACCGCCGCGCAGACCTCGGCCGGCGAGGTGTCGTTCGGCGCCGCCGGGGCCGAACGCAAGCTCACCAATGTCGCGGCCGGCTCGGCCGATACCGACGGCGTCAACGTCTCGCAGCTGCGCGGCGTGTCGCAGAACGTGACCAACCTGTTCGGCGGCGGCACCACGGTCAATCCCGACGGCTCGATCACCGGCCCGACCTACAATATCCAGGGCAACAACTACTCGACCGTCTATGACGGCTTCACCGCCGTCGACAATGCGCTGACCACCATCAACAATGGCGGCGGCATCAAATACTTCCACGCCAATTCGACGCTGGCCGACAGCATCGCCGGCGGCACCGACGCGGTGGCGATCGGGCCGGAGAGCGTGGCGAGCGGCACCGACAGCCTGGCCGCTGGGCATGGCTCGACGGCTACCGGGCAGGGCGCGGTCGCGCTAGGCCAGGGCGCCAAGGCCAACAACACCAACGATGTGGCGCTCGGCTCCGGCTCGGTTTCGCAGACCGCCGTCGGCACCCCCAGCACCACAATCAACGGCAAGACCTACGCCTTTGCCGGCACGGCCCCGGTCGGCACCGTCAGCGTCGGCGATGCCGGCGCGGAGAGGACGATCACCAATGTCGCCGCCGGAAGCATTTCCTCCGGCAGTACCGACGCCATCAACGGTTCGCAGCTCTACGCCACCAACACGGCGATCGAAGACCTGACCAAAACGATCGGCGGCATCGGCGGCACCGTCCAAAACACCGTGCAATACGACACCGTCACCAATCCGGACGGATCGACGACCAAGACCAACAAGATCACGCTGCAGGGCGGCGATCCGAATGCGCCTGTCGTCATCTCTAATGTCGGCCCCGGTGTTGCCGGCACCGACGCGGTTAATGTCAACCAGCTGAATCTGAACCTGGCTCAGAGCAAGACCTATACCGACCAGGTGGCTGTCACGACGTTGCAACAGGCCAACACTTATACCGACCAGAAATTCAGCCAGCTCAATTCCGACATAAGCGGCATCAGGGACGAAGCACGGCAGGCGGCGGCAATCGGACTGGCGGCGGCCTCGCTGCGCTATGACGACCGCCCGGGCAAGCTGAGCGTGGCGGCCGGCGGTGGCTTCTGGCGGGACTCGAGCGCCTTTGCCTTCGGCGCCGGCTACACCAGCGAGGACGGCCGCATCCGTGGCAATGTGTCCGGCACGGCGGCGGGTGGAAATGTCGGTGTCGGCGCCGGGCTGAGCTTTACCTTGAACTGATGCGGGACCCGGGGCGGGAATGAACAGGCGAACCGGCCATGACAGGCCAGGCGCGAATCCGGGAAACCCGTTTGGTTTTCCCGGACTAGCCATGGCATTCCTGACCTGCTTGGCGCTTGCCGGCGGGCTGGCGCCGGCTGCCGCGCAGGCGGCTTCGCCCTATAGGGTCAAGCCGTCCGACGTGGTGGTGCCGCCGGGCGTGAAGCTCGGACAATACCAGCGCACCATCCGTCCCTTCGAGAACTGGACGCTGATCTGCGACGAGAACCTCAAGGCGCGCAAGAAGGTCTGCAACGTCTCGCAGGTGATCGAGGACGGGGCGGGCAAGATGGCGTTCAGCTGGTCGCTCGCCGCCACTCAGGACGGCAAACCCTACATGATCCTGCGCACCGCCCCAAACGCCAGGAGCGATGGGCTGGTATCGCTGAAGTTCGAGGGGCGCGCCGAATCCATCGACGTGCATTTGAACGGCTGCAACGAAATGGTCTGTGTCGGCATGCTGCCGGTGGGACCCCTGATGCGCCAGGAGATAGCGCAGAAGGCGACGCCGGCGATTTCCTATCCGACCGTCGATGGCCAGACCATTACCGTAACCGCAACGCTCAAGGGGCTGTCCGAGGCCCTTGCGCCAGTCAAATAACCGAGGCAGCACCGTGAGCCAGCAAGACCCGTTCATCTCCGCTACGCGCAGCAACCCGACCGTCGAACCGGACCGCAAGAGGACCGTCGAGCCGCCGCGGCGTTGGCCGCGCATCGTCGGATTGTCGCTGTTGGGGCTGATCATGATCGGCATCGGTTTTGCCGGCGCGAACTATGCCGCGATCGCCGGTCTGGTCGGCAGTCCGACGGCCGCACAGGCCGAGGTTGCCGCCGCTCCCGCGCTGCCGGACTCGCCCTTCCTCCAGCACGTGAAGCAGGCTGGCGTGCAGGCCTGCTCGACCGTCTTTCCGGTGCTCGGGCAGCTTTTGACGACCGGCACGAAGTATAGCGTCAAATCCCTGTGGAACGACCAGGCCGCCGACAAGCACGCTGTCCAGGCTTTTGTCGGCATGGACTATGCCACGGACCGTTACAGCGGGCCGGCCGCCGGCGTGGTCTTCGCTTCGCCAACCGCATCGGGCTGCGAGGGGGCGATGGTGCGGGTGGCGCCATTCGCCAGCCCGTGCGCGGACATTCCGTCGGTTTTTCCGCAGGGCAGCAAGATCACGGATCATCTCGGACAGGTCGAAGTGTACGAGCTTGGTGGCAACACGGGCGAAGCCCTTCTGCTGCCGACGGGCAACACATGCGTGGTGATTTCCATCGCATCGGCGGCCAAGTGAGAATGTCAGGCGAATGGGCGAGGCGCCCTGGAAAGGATTGCGGACCATGAAATCGCGACGGTTGACAGTCTTGTGCATGGCCTTGCTGTGGAGCGGACAGGTCGTCTCGGCCGATCTGGCGGAGCCGTCCGAGCCACCGCAGGAGGAGAAAGGCATCTGGGCGGCAATCGCCTACTCCCAAACCGATACCAAATACGGCTTCTTCTGGGGCGCCGACAAACGGCAGGAAGCGAAGGACATAGCGCAGAAATATTGCGAGAATGCTGGTGGAAAGGCCTGCAACGTCGTTACGGTGTTCCGCAATCACCGCCACTGGAAGGACGATGACAGGACCGGATTCCCCTACAAGCATTGCGGCGCGCTCGCCGTGGCCGAAAAGGTGGAGAATCGGTTCACCCCCTGGGGCGTCAATTCAGCCGAAACCCGCCGGGAAGCGGAGGATCTCGCCCTGCAAGCCTGCGAGGCAGGGGGGACCCAATGCAAGATCCGCGAATGGGTCTGTACGTGACGGTAAACACGGCCCTGGAAGCCGCAACTTCGGGGCACTGCACTTGCCCGGCACCCAAGAGAAGGCAGCATTTATTGGTTCGTAGACAGCTTTTCCTGAAGGCAGCCGTGATCTGCGCGGCTGCCTTCTCAGCTTGGGTGCCGGCCGTTTTCGCGCAACAGCAGCAGGCGTCGCTTCCAAATGGCGCATCGTCGCTCCAGGAAACCTATCAGGACTGGCAGCTGGCCTGCGGCATGCAGGACAATGCCCGGGTCTGCACGGTCACGCAGGACCAGACGCAGAAAAACGGCCAGAGGCTTCTGGCCGTGGAACTGCGCGTGGGGCAGAAGGGCGGGCTGATCGGAACCTTGCTGCTGCCCTTCGGCATCCTGTTCGAGCCCGGCGTGATGCCTCAGATCGACGACCAGCCGCCCGTCGGGCCGTTGAAGTTCAGGACCTGCCTGCCGAACGGCTGCGTGGCGCTGTTTCCGATCGACCGGGCGCTGATGCAGAAGCTCAAGGCGGGCAGCGAGCTGAAACTCGACGTCACCACCGCGGCCGACACCAAGCTGAGTTTTCCGGTGTCGCTGAAAGGCCTTGGCGCCGCCCTCGATCGCATGGTCGCGCTGAGCGCACGTTGACGAGAAGATGCTCAGCGGCCCGTCACCGACGATGGTGCCGGTACGCTACTGCCGGCCGATACCCAAGGTCCTGGTTCCCCGCAGGCGCTCAGCATCATACCGGAGCCTGATCCGATCGCGTCATTTCAAAAGATCCATTGCAGCGCGAGGCCGATAACGGACAGTCCCATTGCTGTTGTCGCGAGCCAGCCGAGCAAGCGCAGCCAGCCCTCAACGGGGAATTCGCCCATGATGTCGGAACGCCCGGTCATCAGCATCATGACCACCATTACGGGGACCGCGCATATGCCGTTGATGACGGCGCTCCAGTATAGCGCCTTGATGGGATCGATCGGCGTCAGCATGATCCCCATTCCCAGCGCTACCGCGGCGGCCAAGGTGGCATAGAATGCCATCGCTTGCTTCGGCTTGCGCTCCAGTCCCACTGGCCAGCGGCGCGCCTCGCCGACGGCGAAGGCGGCCGAGCCGGCGAGAACCGGCACGGCAAGAAGGCCAGTGCCGATAATCCCCATCGCAAAAATCACAAAGGCGAATTTGCCCGCGACCGGCTCCAGGGCCTTGGCTGCGTCGGTGGAGGAAGCGATATCGGTCACCCCCGCCTTATGCAGGGTGGCGGCCGTCGTGACGATGATCGCAAGGGCGATCAGGTTCGAAAAGGCCATGCCCACCAGGGTGTCGGCGCGAATGCGCTGGAACGCGCGCGGCGCCTGCCACGGCGCCCATTTCAGCGGCTTGGCCTTTGGGTCGATCTTCTCCTCTTCGACCTCTTGCGATGCTTGCCAGAAGAACAGGTAGGGAGAAATCGTGGTGCCGAGTATGGCCAGAAGCGTCGTGAAGAACGCCCGGCTCCATTCCACGTGAGGAACAAAGATTCCCTTGAACGCCTCGGCCCATGGAATATCAGCCAGAAACGCGGCCACCACGTAGGCAAAGAGGCTCAGCGTTGTCCATTTCAGGACCGTCACGTAGCGGCTGTAGTCGAGAAAGACGATGGCCAAAACGCATGCCACGCCAAACGCAACGACATAGAGCGAGCTTGGGCCGCCCACCAGCAATCGCAGTGCGTCAGCCATCGCGCTCAGGTCCGCCCCGATGTTGATCACGTTGGCGGCGAACAAAAGCAAGGCTACAAAATACATCAGCGGAGACGGGTAGTGCCGGGCGAGGTTGCCGGAAACACCTCGACCTGTCGTCCGGCCTATTCGCGCTGCTATCTCCTGGATCGCGACCATGAGCGGAAATGTGAAGACCATGGTCCAGCCGACATTGAAGCCCAGCTGGGCGCCCGCCTGACTGTAGGTGCCGATGCCCGAAGGATCGTCGTCCGAAGCGCCAGTGATGAAACCGGGCCCGATTGTGCGCAACAATCGCTGGAACGGCCCCTTTGCCCGAAGGTTGCTCTGTTTCCCAGAGACTTCGGCGCTTATGTTGCTCATGCAGGTGCTCCAGAAACGGGGTCCCTTCCGTAATCCGCATGAAGCAAAATTCAACGATCGCCATTCGGTTCCGTTAGCAATCGCTGAAATGCCGTTGTGCCGTGTCGCCAGGTGGTTCTTGCTTTGCCGGCCATATGATATTTCTCAGGCGCGGGATCGCGCGAAGGTCTCGGCGATCGCGAGAACCGCGGCGTGTATAGGTCCGGCGGTGAGACTGGGCATGATCGAAGCGTCGACGACAAAAAGATTGTCGAGCGCCTTGAGCCGCAGATCCGCATCGACGACGGCGTCCGGGTCCTTGCCCGTCCTGCAAGTGCCACAGGGATGATGGTGCGTGATGGCCGACTGCGCGATGAAGTCGTCCATGTCAGCCGCACTGTTCAGGCTGCCTGGCAGGAGTTCGCGCTCGCGCCAGCCGGCGAGTTCATCCCGATGTCCGATCGTCCGGGCTGCCTCGAGCGCCTGGCGAAACAAGACGCGGTCCCGGCCGCTTTGCAAATATGCGGGGTTGATGATCAACCGATCATCGAGCTCCGGTCCGCTTATGCGCACGCTGCCGCGGCTCGCTGGATGGGTGATCCCGAACAGCAGCGTATATGCCGTACCGGCGGCAGGCGCCTGAAAGCTTTCGGAGACGATCGGCGCGACGCCGCAACCAACGACAATTTCGGGCTGACCGGTACCGGTGAACCCGTCGGCGCGCATATAGGCCATCGATTCCGAGTGCTGGAGCCGCGATGGAGGAACGGGCCTGCGGGCCGCATAAAGGTTGCCGGCGCCAAGCAGGTGATCCTGAAGGTTTCGACCGACTTGCGGCATATCGATCAGGCAGCCAACGCCGGCGGCATCGAGCATGTCGTGCGGACCGATGCCCGAGCGCATCAGCAAAGCGGGACTTTCCAGCGCGCCGGCGCAAAGCACAATTTGATCCGCGAGGATTTCGACGGGACCCTGTCGCCCCACGACTTCGAGACCGCGGACCCGATTGCTCGCCAGCTTAAGCCGCCGCACTCGCGTTGCCGTGAGGATGGTGAGGTTCTTGCGGCCTCTAACAGCCGGCGTGAGCCAGGCGTCCGCCACCGTAACCCGCCGCCCATCCCGAATGTTCAGGGAGTTCGGGGTGACGCCGATCATCTCTCCGCTGTTGTGACCTTCAAGACGCGGCAGGCCGAGCGAAGCGCCGGCTTCGACGAACGCGCGCGCGACCGGACTCACCTCGTCGGTCGGCAAATGGACGGGCATTGGTCCGCCCTTGCCGTAAAGGCCGTTACCGCCGAGCGGGTGATCCTCGATAGCCCGAAACACAGGCAGCAATTCATCCCAGCTCCATCTGTTATCGCCAGTCGCGTCGACCCATGCCTGGAAGTCCCGGGGATGACCGCGCATGTAGCCCATCGCGTGCAGGCAACTCGAACCGCCGATCACCCGCCCGCGCGCCCAGCGATGCACCCGGCCCGCGGTCCCAGCCTGCGGCTCCGTGCGATAGTCCCAATCGTAGCCGCGACCCTGAAGTGCCGGCCATGCGGCGGGGTTCCAGATATCGGGATCCGCCGCTTCTTCGCCTGCCTCGATCAGCAGAACGCGGCTGTCCGGCTTTTCGCTCAGTCGCGCTGCAAGCAATGCGCCCGCCGACCCGCCGCCGACGATGACGATATCGGCATCCCGTTCGCGCTCAAAACTCGCCCAGGTCATCATCACTCCAACTGACGCTTGCGTATTTGGATGGTCGGCAAGGGTGGCGCCTGACACGAGGTGGGCCCCCGTATCGAGCTGTTCGCGGACAGTCGTTCCGCGACCTCGTCAAAGGCTTCGGGTCTCAGGCGGAGCAACTGTCTTTCGCAAAACTCAAGTCGCGCTGTCCATGGACATCTTCGCTGCCGCTTTGGCCTTCAACAGGTGATTTTTGGAGGCTTTGCGGGCGGCCTTCTCGTCGCCGGCAGCGATGGATTCGTATATCTCCTTCATCTCCGCCAGGCTGCTCTGTGCCCTGCCATCCAATGACATCGATCGTCCGCGAAAGAAGCTGATCCTGGCCACCAGGCCCCGATGGACCTCCTCCAGGATCGGGTTGCCGCAATTGGCCAGTATGATCGAATAGAAGTCCGCGGCGGTCATGACCTGCGCCAGGCTGTCATTGCTGGACGCGGCCGCTTCGAATGCGGAAAGAGATTTCTCGAGTTCGCGCAACTGCTCCGGGGAAATTCTCGACGCGCATCGTCCCGCGGCCTCGACTTCCAGCAGCTCTCGAACCTCGTAGATGGCGGTTGCCACCTCCCACGTAAGCGACGGTATCGACGGCCCGCGGTTGGGGACGATTTCGATCAGGCGCTCGGCCTCGAGACTGCGCAAGGCCTCACGCAACGAAGGGCGACTGATTCCGAGTTGCGTGCACAGCTGACTTTCGATGAGGCGGCTTCCCGGCTGGAACAATCCGGAGAAGATGGCGAGCCGTAACTTGTCGACGGTCTCTCGTTGAACTGTTCGTGGGGAAATTCGCAAATTCAAATCTGGAGGCATCTCTAACGTCTCATCGGTTTGAGTCGCAATCTCTCAAGCAGCATACGTCACGCCGTGGGAAATAGCCAGATTGTCAAATCTGAAGATTGCAAGAATGTCAGACAATCGGCTTGACGTCCTTCTGGCTGTATGATCCTTTTGACCGAGACGGGCAGTGACGGTGAGGATCATGAACATTGCGGCGGAGATAGCTTGCGACGAATTTGGTTCGCGACGCATCGACACCGGCCGTATTGCCCTGAATGTGCGCGAGGCGGGCAGCGGCCCGTTGATGCTGTTGTTCCATGGTATTACCTCCAATTCCGCGGTCTTCACGCCGTTGATGGCTCGGCTTTTGGATCGCTTCACGACCGTGGCCGTCGACCAGAGGGGGCACGGCCTCAGCGACAAGCCGGAAGGCGGTTACGAGGCGAATGACTACGCCGACGACATTGCCGGCTTGATCCGTACCCTCGACCGGGGTCCTGCAATCCTCGTCGGACATTCGCTTGGCGCGAGAAACTCCGTCACGGCCGCCGTGCGACATCCAGATCTGGTGCGGTCGGTCATCGCAATCGACTTCACGCCCTACATCGAGACCGAAGCGTTGGATGCATTGGAAGCCCGGGTCAACGCGGGAAGCCAGCTTTTCGAGGATACCGAGGCCGTAGAAGCATATCTTGCCGGCCGTTATCCGAACATTCCCGGCGACGCCATCAGGATCCGAGCCGAGAGCGGCTATCATCGGGTCGACGGCGGGCTGCGGCCATTGGCGTCACCCGCGGCCATGGCCCAGACGGCCAAGGGCCTGCGATCAGACCTAGTGCCCGCCTATCGGGATGTGGCGAAGCCCGTCCTCATCGTTCGAGGCGAGGCGAGCAAATTGGTTTCGGCGGCGGCGCTGGCGAAAACAAGCCGGCTGCGGCCCGATCTGCCCGTGGTCGTCGTTCCGGGCGCCGACCATTACGTCAACGAGGTATCTCCCGAGATCACGCTGAAAGCGATCACGAATTTCATCGACGCCTGACGGCCCACCATGCCGTCTTCTTGTACGCAGCATCAGGATAGAAAATGGCCAATGTAAATAAAACCCAGGGTAAGGCGCGCCGTGCCGAGGTCGCTGGCGGCGGCTTTGCCGGCCTGACGGCCGCCATCGCTCTGAGGCAGAACGGTTGGGATGTCAGGCTGCACGAAAAGAGCTCGGAGCTGCGGGCATTCGGGGCGGGCATCTATCTCTGGCACAATGGTCTTCGCGTGCTCGAAGGACTGGGCGCCCTGGATGATGTTCTCCAAGGTTCGCACACGCCCCCGACCTACGAGACCTGGATGCATAACAAGTCGGTTTCCAAGGAGACGTTCAACGGTCTCCCTTGGCGCATCATGACCCGGAGCCACCTGCATGATGCCCTGGTCAACCGCGCCCGCGCGCTGGGCGTCGACATATCGGTCAACTCGGAAGCGGTCGCCGCCGATCCGGATGGCCGCATGACGCTTCAGAGCGGAGAGGTCCTCGAAGCCGACCTGATCGTCGGTGCCGACGGCGTTGGCTCCAAGGTCAGGGACTCCATAGGTTTCAAGCAGGACCGATGGGTTTCCAAGGACGGTCTCATCCGGCTGATCGTGCCTCGCAAGAAGAAGGAACTCGGTCACGGCGAGTGGGACAACACAATAGACATGTGGAACTTCTGGCCGCGCGTTCAGCGGATACTCTACTCGCCCTGCAACGAGAATGAACTTTATCTCGGCCTCATGGCGCCAGCCGCCGATCCGCGGGGATCGCAGGTGCCGATCGACCTTGAGGTCTGGGTCGAGATGTTCCCTTTCCTGGAGCCGTGCCTGGTCGAGGCGGCGAAGCTGAAAACCGCCAGGTACGACAAGTACGAAACGACCAAGCTTGACAGCTGGACAAGAGGCAAGGTCGCCCTGGTGGGAGATGCCGCCCATGCGATGTGTCCGGCTCTTGCCCAGGGCGCCGGTTGCGCGATGGTCAATGCCTTCAGCCTGTCGCAAGATTTGGAGACTGGCTCTTCGGTCGAGGACGCGCTCGTCGCGTGGGAAAAGCGCATTCGCCCGATCACCGATCGCTGCCAGGCCCTGTCCGGCGACTATGCGGCGAACCGCTCGCTCTCGAAGGGAAACATGTTCACGCCGGCGGCATTGGAAGCAGCCCGCTACGACCCGCTGCGCGGCGTCTTCTCATGGCCGCAGTAGCATCGGACGAGCCGCTCAACGAATTAGTCGGCGCGCGCGCAAGCTGCGCTCCCTTCAGGAGACCAAGATGAACTATTCCAGTGAAGTCGAACGGGATTACGATGTCAGGGGTTGGTACGCCTCGGTCCAGGAAAGCCGGCATGATGGCGGCGAGCCTGGCGAGACTCTCGTCAAAGTCGCGACTGGCGTGGTCATCCGCAATCCGTTCGCCGGAAAGTTCGTCGCCGAACTGTCCGACCTTACCAATCCCAGTTCAGCCATCGGTCATGCGCTCGGCGAGCGGGCCGTGGCGCTGCTCGGCAACAGGCCGGTCGAAAGCTATGGCAAGGGTGGTATTGCTGGCACATCCGGCGAGCAGGAACATGTCGTGGCCTGCATCACCACGGTGTTCGGAGATCCGCTTCGCCAACAAGTGGGCGGCGGCAAGGCCTGGATCTCGTCGGTCAGCAAGGTCGCCGCAGCCGGCACATCCATCGATATCCCGCTTGCCCATAAGGACGAGCTCTACATCCGTTCCCACTATGATGCTGTCACATTTTCCGTGCCGGATGGCCCGCGCCCCGATGAGCTTTTGATCTGCGTGGCCGTCGCATCGGGTCCGCGCGTTCATCAGCGCGTAGGGGGCAAATCCGTCGCCGACCTCAAGGCCGGTGTCTAGTTCGATCGAAATTGGCGAAGGACGAATTCCATGCCCCTGAACATCAAGGACCTCAAGATTACGTCGGCGGATTTCAAGCCGCTCGGGAAGTTGCGCGACGAGCATGCCGGCGACAAAGGTAATGTGTTGCCCAGGCTTACGGTCAGCGGCGTCCCCGCAGGCACGAAGGAACTCGCGGTCATCTGCCATGATCCCGACGCTCCCTTGCCCAACGGCTTCACGCATTGGGTCGTCTACGGCATCGATCCGTCGACGACCGATCTTTCGGACGCGCAGGAGAAATTTCGCGTCGGGCCAAACGGCGCCGGCGGCAAGCAGTATTACGGGCCCCAGCCGCCTGCAGGCCATGGAGAACATCACTATTACTTCTGGGTCTATGCCCTAGACACCAAGGTCGAAGGGACGCCTACCAGGGAGGAGTTCCTGCAGAAATATGCCGGAAACATCATCGAGCAAAATCGGATCGTCGGCCTCTACGAAAACAAGTGAAGTCCGCGGCATCGGCGACCGATAACAAGAATAAAAATGGTCGCCAGCGCCGCGCAATGGGAGAATTTGGATATGAAAGACAACAGCCCAGCGCACCAGACGGTCTTCGAAGAGCTGGTCACGGCGACGAAGATCCTTCTGAACGAAGGCATCATGGATACGTTCGGGCATATCAGTGCCCGTGCCCCCCAGGATCCCCAAAGCTTCTTCCTGGCGCAGAAGCTTGCTCCGAGCCTGATAACGGTCGACGACATCCAGTGTTTCAATCTCGACGGCGAGACGTCGGACAATCGCCCGTCCTATCTTGAGCGCTACATTCACAGCGAGATCTACAAGGCGCGGCCCGACGTTCAGTGTGTGCTCCACACCCATTCTCCGGCTGTCCTGCCGTACTGCTTCGTCGATACGCCGCTTCGGCCGGTCACCCACATGGGAGCTTTCATCGGCGAGAAAGTCCCGGTCTACGAGATTCGCGACAAGAATGGCGACGAGACGGATCTCTTCGGCGGCAGCCCTGGGATTTGCGCGGATATCGCCGAAAGTCTCGGCAACCAGACAGTGGTGCTCATGGCTCGGCATGGCGTCGTCAATGTCGGCAACTCCGTGCGTGAGGTCGTCTTCCGGGCGTTCTATCTCGAGCAGGAAGCGGCAGCGCTCACGGCCGGCCTGCGGATCGGCAATGTCAAATATCTATCGCCGGGCGAGATAAAGACGGCAGGAAAACTCGTCGGCGCCCAGATCGATCGAGGATGGAATCACTGGTCGCAGCGTCTGAGAGAGGCCGGCCTGGCCTAGTGCCGGCCGCCTTGAGGAATACCTAGTCCATCCGGCCGTGGCCGGGATGGTCCAGGCTCGGCTTCAATAGTTCCCTGGCGCAGGAGCGCCGGACCAAGGCAATGAAACGCACCATGCCGCACACGGAAAGTTACGACTACATCATCGTTGGCGCCGGATCGGCCGGTTGCGTGCTCGCCAACCGGCTGAGCGCCGACCCCGGATGTTCGGTGCTGCTGCTCGAGGCCGGCGGCTGGGATCGCGACCCCATGATCCACATACCGCTTGGCTGGGGCAAGATCCTGACCGAGCGCCGCCACGACTGGATGTATTTCTGCGAACCGGAAGACAATGTCGGCGGACGCAGGGTCGAGTGCGCCCGCGGCAAGGTGATCGGCGGGTCTTCATCGACCAACGCCATGGCCTATGTGCGGGGAAATCGCGGCGATTACGACCGTTGGGCGGCCAGCGGGCTCCGTGATTGGTCATACGACATGGTGCTGCCCTATTTCCGCAAGCAGGAAAGCTGGGAAGGAGGCGCGAACCACTTTCGCGGCGGCACTGGCCCGGTCAGCACCCAGTTCTGCCGTTACAAGGACCCGCTGATCGACGCCTTTGCGCAAGCGAGCGTGCAGGCAGGATATCCACAGACGGACGACTACAATGGTGAGCGACAGGAAGGTTTCGGCCGCCTCCAGATGACGATCTCGAACGGTCGGCGCAGCTCGACCGCGTCCGCTTATCTGCGGCCGGCCCTGAAGCGGCCCAATTTGACTGTCCTGACCGGAGCGATGGCGACAAAGATCACGCTGGAGGGCACGCGCGCCGCCGGGGTGGTTGTGAACCATGGCGGCGGCCAACGGTCGGTCGTCGCCCGCAAGGAAGTCCTGCTCTCGGGCGGCGTCGTCAACACGCCGCAACTTCTGATGCTGTCCGGCATAGGGGCGCCAGAGGAACTCGCGGCGCACGGTATCCAGACGCGGGTCAACCTGCCGGCTGTCGGCAAGAACCTGCAGGATCACGTCTCGGTCATCCTCATGTACCGGCGCCGCGGGCCGGGCGGCCCTTTCCTTCGCAACATGCGTGCTGATCGGATCGGGTTCGATTTCGCCAAGACCTACTTCACGGGACGAGGGTTCTCGGGAGATGTGCCAGGCGGGGTGGTCGCGTTCCTGAAAAGCGGCCCGGAGCGTCCGTTGCCGGATGTGCAACTGCTGTTCACGGCCGCCCCGCTCGCCGCGTGGCCGTATTTCGAGCCGTTCAAGGCGCCATTTCCGGACGGGTTCGCCACACGGATCGTGGCGACACAGCCTGAAAGCCGGGGCGCGGTGAAATTGGCCTCGGCCGATCCTCTCGCGGCGCCACTGATCCACCAGAATTTCCTCGCCTCACCGAAAGACTGGGAGTCGCTTCGGGCCGGCTTCCGAGTGGCGAGGGACCTCGCGTCGCAGCCCTCCATGCAGCCCTTCATCGAGGCGGAGTTTTTCCCTGGCCCGAAGTGCCAGAGCGACGATGAGATCGATGAGCATATCCGCAAGACCTCCATCACCGTGCATCACCCGGCGGGAACCTGCCGGATGGGCGCCGACGCGGCCTCGGTCGTCGATCCGCAATTGCGGCTTCGCGGCGTCGAGGGCCTGAGGGTGGTGGACGCTTCCGTCATGCCCGACCTGGTCTGCGGAAACATCAATGCGGCGGTGATCATGATCGCCGAGAAAGCGGCCGATCTCATCGCGGCATCAAAAGCAGCAACGCAAAGCAGGGCAGCATAATGATCCAGCGTATCGCCATCATCGGTCTGGGTACGATGGGGCCTGGCATGGCCGCTCGGCTCGCCAGGGGCGGCCTGCAGGTCGTCGCCTACGATGTTGCCCCGGGCGCGATCGAGCGCGCGGGGTCCATGCTGGGCGTGGCCGAGGGCGTTCTCGACGCCCTGGGTATCGCGGTGCCTCCGGCCGGCGCCGGAACGGTCCGCTTCACGGATGACATTGCAGACGCGGTATCGGGCGCCGACCTCGTCATCGAGAACGTTCCTGAAAACATTTCGATCAAGGCCGATGTCTATCGCACGATCGACAGCCTGATCGCATCGGACACGATCGTGGCGTCCGACACGTCGGGCATCCCGATCACCAAGCTGCAGGCGCACATCTCCCATCCCGAGCGGATGGTGGGCATGCACTGGTCGAACCCGCCGCATATCATCCCGATGATCGAGGTGATCGCCGGTGAAAAGACCGCGCCGCATATCGTGACGACGATTCGCGACCTGATCCGCTCGATCGGCCTCTTGCCGGTGGTGGTGAAGAAGGATGTTCCGGGCTTCGTCGAAAACCGCGTGCTCTATGCGCTGCTGCGCGAGGCGGTCGACCTTGTCGAGCGCGGTGTCATCGAGCCGGAAGATCTCGACACCTGCGTGTCCTGGGGCATCGGCTACAAGATCGCCGTGATCGGGCCGATGGCGCTGCTCGATATGGCGGGCCTCGATATCTACAAGTCCGTCTCGTCCTTCCTCAACGCCGATCTCTCCAATCGCGACGATGTCGCGCCGATGGTGTTGGAAAAGACGAACGCGTCGAAGCTCGGCATCAAGTCGGGGGAGGGCATGTTCTCCTACACGCCCGAGCAGACAAAGGCGCTGCAAGGCGAACGGGCGCGCAAGCTCGTCGCGGTGCGGCGCATCCTGGAGGGCCGGGAGTAGCCATGGCACATCGTGCTCACAAGGCCGGTCGGGCTGGGGCGCCGCATGGAGGGCCAAGCCATGCGTGTTGAAACCATTCGGGCAGCCGGCGGCCGGCCGGCCCATATACGTCACGACGACCTGATCTCCGCCAAAGGCGTTTCGGTTGTCATGGCCAGGCAATTGGTGCTGCAGAACATCGATCTTTCGGTACCGAAGGGCTCGTTTGTTTCTCTCATTGGGCCTTCCGGTTGTGGCAAGAGCACCTTGCTCAAGGTGCTGGCCGGACTTGTAACTCCGACAAGCGGCAGCGTTTCGATCGCCGGGCTTGCGCCGGTCGAGGCGGCGCGCAAGCGCATGATCGGCCTCGTCTTCCAGGATGCCAACCTTTTGCCGTGGAAGAACGCCGTCGACAACGCTTCCATGCTGCTCGGAATCGCCGACAAGTCGCTTTCGCGCGCGGAACTACGGGCGCGCGGCCAGGAGATGCTTGAACTGGTGGGCCTGGGAGACAGCGCCCACAAGCGACCAAACGAATTGTCGGGCGGCATGCGCCAGCGCGTCGCGATCGCGCGGGCGCTGGCGCTCGATCCGGCGGTGCTGCTGATGGACGAACCGTTCGGCGCGCTCGACGCCATCACCCGCGACCAGATGGGTCAGTCGCTGCTGGAGATCTGGCAGCGCACCGGCAAGACCATCGTTCTTGTCACCCACTCCATCGACGAGGCCATTCACCTGTCTCGCCATGTTCATGTGCTGGGGATCAAGCCAGGCCGGATCACCGAAAGCCTCGACATTGGACTGCCCTATCCGCGCGATCTGTCGGTGACGGAAGATCCGGAGTTCGTCAGGCTGGTGGTTCAACTGCGCACGATGCTGCGCGCCAGCCACCAACCTGGAGGCGCGTCATGAGCGATCAACCCCTCACCCACCCCTCCGACTCGCGGCGCGCCCCCGGCTGGGTGGCCGCGACCGGGAGCTGGCTGCCGGCGGTCATACTTTTGCTGGCGACGATCGTCGTATGGGAGGCCGTGGTGCGGATTTTCGCTATCTCCGCCTTCATCATTCCCGCCCCGTCAGAGATCGCGCAATCGCTGGTCGCGCAATGGGCTACGCTGATGCAGGCGACACTGGTGACGGCCGGCGAGATCCTGTTCGGGTTCCTTGTCTCCGTCGTGGTCGGCGTCGCCATTGCGCTGGTCATCGTGCGCTTCGACTGGCTGGGGCGAGCGCTTTATCCGCTGGTGGTGCTGTTCCAGAACGTGCCGAAGGTGGCGCTCGCGCCGATCTTCATTCTCTGGTTCGGCTATGGGCTCGCGCCCAAGATCGGGCTGATCCTGGTCATCGCCTTCTTCCCGGTGACATTGTCGATGCTGGCGGGCATGCAGTCGGTTGACCGTTCGCTGCTGTCGCTGATGAATTCGGTCGGCGCCAGCCCGACGCAGATCCTGTTCAGGATCCGCGTCCCGCATTCGCTGCCCAACCTGATGGCGGGAACCAAGATCGCGGCCACGCTGAGCGTGATCGGCGCCATTGTCGGCGAATTCGCCGGCGCCTCGGACGGCTTGGGCTACGTCATCCAGTTCGCCTCGACCCAGCTCGACACCGCGCTGGTCTTCGCGGCGCTGCTGCTCGTCTCCGTGCTCGGCATCGCCTTCTACTACGCCGCCGAAATCCTCGAACGCATCGTGGTGCCATGGGCACCGAAATTCAGCCAGGCTTAGGCCGATCAACCACCGTCAATAAAAGGGAACAAAAATGCTGAGACGCTCACTTATCAAGGTAGCAACGCTCGCGGCCTTTGCCGGCGCGCTTGGCTTCTCGAACGCGGCGCTGGCGGCTGACAAGGTCACCGTCCAGCTCGATTGGGTGGTGCGTGGCAACCACGCCATGTTCTTCGTCGGCAAGGAAAAAGGCTTCTTCGCCAAGAACGACATCGACGTCGCCGAAATCCGCAAGGGTTCGGGTTCGCCGGATGCCATGCGGTTGGTGGGCAACGGGAACGCGGATTTCGGTTTCGGCGATCTTCCCACGCTCGCCGTGGCCCGCTCGCAGAGCGTTCCGGTGGTGGCGTTGGCCGCCGTCAACCAGCACTCGCCGCTGGCAATCATGTCGCTCGCCAAGACGGTGAAACTCACCAAGCCGGCCGATCTCAAGGGCCTGACCATCGGCATTCATCCAGCTGGCTCGACCTACATCTTCTTCAAGGGTTTCCTGGCGGCTAACGGCCTGACCGAAAAGGACATGACGCTGAACAGTGTCTCGCCGCCCTATGAAAGCTATCTGCTTCTCGGCCGGGTCCAGACGGTGGTCGGCTATGTCGACGCCGAGGTTCCCGAACTGGAGGCCAAGGCGGGTGGTCCCGGTTCGCTCAGCATCATGATGGGCGCCGACCATGGCTGGAAGGCTTATGGCTCCGGCCTGTTCACCTCGGAGACAATCATCAAGGACAAGCCGGACGTCGTTGCGCGTTTCGTCAAGGCTTATAGGGAAGCCTTCGACTATGTCGTCGCCCATCCGGAAGAAGCCGCCGAGATCACGGCAAAGGCTGCTCCAGGCTATGCCGACAAGAAAGATGTGCTGCTGGCGCAGATCAACGCCGATATCGCCTCCACCTTCACCAGCCCCGACACCAAGGACCATGGCCTCGGCTGGATGACGAAGACGCAGTGGGAGGAAACGCTGAAGACGCTCACCGACCAGGGCGTGCTCAAAGCGGCGCTGTCGGCCGACGATGTCTTCACCGACAAGTTCCTGGCGAAGGAATAGGGCACGATGGCGCGGACCGACCGATCAATGAGCCCCTACCGGCATGCCAGGCTGTCCTGCTCCATGCCGCAGGACACCTCGCGCTCGCCTTTGGCGGCGTCGGTTCGGTCGAGCGCGATCTGCACGCGCGTGGCATATGCGCGACCCGCCAGGCCACACCACAGGCGCTCGACCGGCAGGTTTTCGCGCTTGTCGTTGAGAATGGTGAAGGTGCCGGTCTTGGGATCGAACCAGAGTTCGAGGCGAGCGCTCATGCCCGGCTCTATCGTGGCGATCCCTTCTGAATACCAGTGGGCAAAATCGGCGTTGCAGGACACGCCTTCCTGGCCGGCATTCGAAATCGTCAACGGCACCATGTCGAGCCCATCGGTGCCCTTGCGGACGATCACCTGGTGCAACTCAACCGCGTTGGCAAGCGATGTGAACGCCAACATCACGGGGAGAACGTAACGGATTTTCACTTTGCCTGAGCTCCATGGGTAGTTTTCTCAGGCAGTCTATCTCGCTCGTGCGCAATAACAATAAAAATATTGATTGGAAAAGCAAACAGAGAGGGTAACATGTTAAAGATCCTGAAGAGCAGCGTAAGTGCATTAATACTGTCTGGTATCTTGATGGGCGGCGCGCTTGCCGGCGAAGTCAAGTCGATCGCCATCCTCACGCCTGAAGAAGGCACCGACTATGGCTGGAACCAGCAAGGCATCGATGCTGCAAAAGCAGCCGGCAAGGCAGCCGGCGTCGAGGTGGTCGTGGCCCAGGGCCTCGGCTATGGCGATGTCCGTCCGACGCTGCGCGAACTCGCATCCGACGGCGCCAGCCTGCTGATCGCGCATGCCAGCGGCTACAACACCTCGGCGCCCGAGATCGCCAAGGAACTGAAGGTTCCGGTAGCGATCGTCGACACGCCGAACGGGTTGGAGAAAGGCCTCGTCGCCGACTACACGCTGAGCGGTCACCAGGGTGCCTATCTGGCCGGCCGTCTCGCCGCCAAGATGTCGCGCTCGAAGTCGGTCGGCATCGTCGTCTCCGGCGAACCGCCATCGTGGAACTCGCAGTCAGCGGCTTTCGCGCAAGGGGTGAAGGCGGAGAACCCGGACGTCAAGATCACCTATGCGGTGATCGGGCCGGCCGCCTACAGCGACGCGGCCGGCGGCAAGCGCGTCACCGAAAGCGTTATCGCCTCGGGCGCCGACATCATTTTCGGCCAGGGCAACGGCTCCAGCTTCGGCATGCTGCAGGCGGTGGAGACGACCAAGGCAGCGGATGGCGGCAAGGTCTATTTCATCGACGTCATCGGCGACAAGTCGCCAATCGACAAGGGCTTCCTGCTGTCGTCGGTGGTGTGGAACATCGAACCGGTCTACGCGGCGATGATCGCCGACCTGAAGGCCGACACGTTCGGTACCAAGCATTATTCGATCGGCCTCAAGGACGATTCCGTGCAGCTCCTGAAGACCGCCGCCATCCCCGACAAGGTCTGGAGCGAAATCCAGGCGCTGCGCGAGGACGTCATCTCCGGCAAGATCAAGGTCGAGCCAGTCTTTGACGCTGCCGCCGTCAGGGCGCTGATGACAAGCGTCGCCCAGTAGGGCGATCAGAAGTCGACTGCCGGAGGGGCGATCGGTCCGCCCCTCCGGACCATTCCCGTTTCCAGTGCTGGGCTTTCATGAGCAGTCGTTCTTCATCGTCCCTCGACAGCCGCGACATCGTCGCGCTTGAAGGCGTGACCAAACGCTTTCCCGGCATTATCGCCAACGACAGCATCGACCTGTCGATCCGCCCTGGCGAGGTGCATGTGCTGCTCGGTGAGAACGGCGCGGGAAAATCCACCTTGATCGGCATGCTGTCTGGCCTGCAGCAGCCGGACGAGGGGCGCATCCTTGTCGACGGCAAACCGACGCCGATCACGTCGCCGCGCCATGCGCTGGCGCTTGGCATCGGAACGGTGTTCCAGCACATGATGCTGGTGCCCACCCTGACGGTCGCCGAGAACCTGCTTCTTGGCGGGCCCTGGTGGCAGCGCCCCAGGACCGAAGAGCTTGCGGCCCGCGTCGCCGAGATCACCAGCAGCCTCGGCATCACGGTAAAACTGCATGCCAAGGTTTCGGAACTTTCGCTGGGTGAGCAGCAGCAGGTCGAAATCCTGCGCGCCATGGTGCGCAACAGCCGACTGCTGATCCTCGACGAATCCACCTCGATGCTGACGCCGAAGGGGATCGAGGAACTTGGCGCGCTGATGCGCCGCCTCGTCGAACAGGGTTTGGCTATCGTCTTCATCACCCATAAGCTCAAGGAGGCGGCCGCTTTCGGCGACCGCATCTCGGTTCTCAAGCTCGGTCGCAAGGTGGGCGAGATCCCGCCCGAGCGGTTTCGCGCACACGACGAGCAGGAGATCATTTCCGAGATCGTGGAGTTGATGTTCGGCAAGCAGGAGGACGATCCCGAAGCGGTCGAACGTCCGCCCCGCGCGGTCGATGCCAGTGCCGCGCCTCTGCTTCAGGTCGCGGATCTTACGGTCGCGCCGACCGACAATGCACCCGGCCTGTCGTCGATCTCCTTCGACATTCGCCCGGGCGAGATACTCGGCATCGCGGGAATTGATGGCAACGGCCAGAAACAACTGGCGGAAGCCTTGGCCGGTCAACGGGCGGCGACCAGCGGCTCGGTCCGGCTGGAGGGCATCGCCATCGAAGCGCTGAGTGTCGGCGAACGCCGCCAGCGCGGCCTTCGCTACCTGACCGACGACCGGCTGGGCGAGGGCACCGTCGGCACGTTCCCGGTCTCCATCAACTTCTTCCTCAAGCAGGTCGGGGCGGCGCCCTTCTGGCGCAGCGGCGTCGAGCAGCGCGCCGAGATCGACAGGCGTGCCGCCGAGCTCGTGCGCGAATACGATGTGCGCACGCCAAGCTTGAAGACGCCCGTTGCGCGGCTCTCCGGCGGCAATATCCAGAAGGTGCTGCTGGCGCGGGAACTGGCTGAAGGCGCGAAGGTGGTGATCTTCAACAAGCCGACCTATGGGCTCGATCTTGCCAACACACTGGCTTCGCGCCAGCGCATCCGCGACACGGCGGCGCGGGGCCTCGCCGTACTCTTGATCTCCACCGACCTCGAGGAACTGCTCAGCATGTGCGACCGTATCGCCGTCATTGCCAATGGCGCGCTGGTCGGCGCCGTGGCGAATGCCGACGACGTCCGTACCAGGGTCGGCCGCCTGATGATCGGACTTGCCGCATGAGCATCGACACAGCACCCACCGGCGGCGCCACCGCACTCGATGCCACAAGCGCCGCCGCCACGCGGCGAGACATAGTGCGCCGGCTGCTGATGACGCTTGGGCCGATCCTTGCCGCTCTCGTCATCGCCGGCTGCATCCTGCTTGCCGTCGGTGTCGACCCGCTCGCTTACTATGGCTACGTGCTGGAAAAAGGCCTGTTCTCGCCGCTCGGCATCCAGCAGACGCTGACGCGCATGGCGCCACTGCTGTTTCTCGCCGCCGGCCTGATCGTGGCCTTCCGTGCGGGCATGTGGAATCTCGGCGGGGACGGCCAGTTCCTGCTCGGCGCGGTCACGGCGGCGGCCAGTGCTCCGGTGCTGGTGCAGGTCATGCCAGCCTGGCTGGCGTTGTTCTGCGCGTTCCTGATCGCAATGGTGGTCGCCATGATCTGGTCGCTGGTGCCGGCGCTGCTGCGCGCCTATCAGGGTGTCAACGAGATCATCACCACGCTGATGATGACGTTCCTCGGCACGTCGCTCGCCAACGTGCTGGTCAAGCTGGTGTTTCGCGATCCCGGCACGACCGTGCCGCAGACCCGCACGCTGCCGGTGGAAGACCGGCTTCCGCGCCTGTTCGAAACCACCATTACCAGTGGCCTGCTGCTCGGCCTGGCGGCAATCATCATCGTGCACCTGGTGATGACGCGAACGGCATTTGGGCTGAAATTGCGGATCGTCGGCGCCAATCCGCGCGCCGCGGTTCATGCGGGGCTGGGCGTGCCCGGCCTGACGATTGCCGTCTTTGCCATTTCCGCCGGGCTCGCCGGCCTTGCCGGCGCCGTCGACATCATCGGCGTGCAAGGCAATGTTCGCGCCGACTGGAATCCAGCCTATGGGCTGGCGGTCATTCCGGCCGTGTTTCTCGCCCGCATGAACGGCTTTGCCGCGATTGGCTTCGTGTTTCTGCTTTCCGTGCTGTCGATCGGCGGCGAGAGCGCGGCGCGGCGGCTTGGCGTGCCCAATCACTTCACGCTGGTGCTGGTCTCCATCGTGCTGATCGTGCTCGCCTTGGCCGAATATGTCGATCACCGCTATCATCAGTCGAGAAAGGCGTAGGGCATGACCGGGCTCTTCAGCGAAGTCTTTCTCAGCGCATTGCTGTTTGGCGCCGTCACGGCCGCTATCCCGCTGCTGCTTGCCGGGCTTGGCGAGCAGATGTCGGAAAAGGCCGGCGTGCTCAACATCGGCATCGAGGGCATGATGCTGGCCGGCGCCTATCTCGGCTTCGTCGGCGCGTTCTATTCGGGATCGCTGTGGCTGGGCTTCCTCACTGGCGCTGCGGGTGGCATCGCGGTAGCGCTGATCATGGCGCTGCTTTGCGTGCGCATCGGGCTGAACCAGATCGTCATCGGCATCGCGCTGACGCTTGGTCTCGAAGGCCTGACGGCGCTGCTCCATCATTTCCAGTTCTCGCGCAGCTATCCCCGCCTGCCGGCGGCGGACGCAACCGTCATTCCGCTGCTGTCCGACATTCCGGTGATCGGCCCGGCCTTGTTCAGGCATCACCTGATCGTCTACCTGGCGGTCGCCCTGGTGTTCGCCATGAGCTACCTTTACCGCCGCACGCAGCTCGGTCTCAATCTGCAGGCAGCGGGCGACAAGCCGGCCGCCCTCGATGTCGCCGGCATCGACGTCATCAGGACACGCACCGCCGCCGTGCTGACGACCGGCGCGCTGGCTGGGCTTGGCGGCGCCTATCTCGCCAATGTCGGAGCTGGCCTGTTCATTCCGTTCATCACCAACGGCGCCGGCTTCCTCGGCATCGTGCTGGCCATGCTGGCGCGGGGACGGCCGATCTGGGTGCTGTTCGGCGCTCTTCTGTTCGGCGTGTGTCTGTCGCTGACGACGGCCATGCAGGTGGCCGGCATCAACATACCGACCGATGTCATCCAGATGCTGCCCTTCCTGGCGGTGATGATCATGCTGGTGCTGTTCGGGCGGCGAGCCAGCCTGCCTGCGGCACTGGGCATTCCATACGAGCGCGGCGCGCGCTGAGAAAAACCAGACGCGCGGATGAACCCGCGCCGGAAAAAGGAGGCAACAATGTCGGATACCAAGGTCTACCTGCTCGACGGCGGCTCGCTTGTCCTCGACGGCTATCATGTGTTCTGGAACCGCGGCCCAGGCGGCGAAGTGCGCTTCCCTGTCTATTCGATCCTGATCGAGCATGCCGAGGGCCGCTTCCTCATCGATACCGGCTATGACTACGACCACGTCATGAAGGTGCTGCCCTTCGAGAAGCCGATCCAGGAAAAGCACCAGACCATTCCCGGCGCGCTGGCGCTGCTCGGGCTGGAGCCGAAGGACATTGACGTCGTCGTCAACTCGCACTTCCATTTCGACCATTGCGGCGGCAACAAGTATTTTCCGCATGCCAAGAAGATCTGCCACCGTTCGGAGGTGCCGCAGGCCTGCAATCCGCAGCCCTTCGAACATCTCGGCTATTCGGACCTCAGCTTCTCGGCCGAGGCCGCCGAAGCGCGCGGCGCGACCGCCCAGCTGCTGGAAGGCACGACACGCGCCAACTCAACTTTCGAGGGGATAGACGGCGACGTCGAGCTTGCCAAAGGGGTCAGGCTGATCTCGACCCCCGGCCACTCGATCGGCCATTACAGCCTTCTGGTCGAGTTTCCCAAGCGCAAGCCGATCATGTTCACGATCGACGCCGCCTACACGCAGAAGAGCCTGGAAACGCTTTGCCAGGCGGCCTTCCATATCGACCCGGTCGCGGGCGTCAATTCGATGCGCAGGGTGAAGAAACTTGCCGAGGATCACGGCGCCGAGCTGATGTACTCGCACGACATGGACAACTTCAAGACCTACAAAACCGGCACACAGTTCTACGGCTGATCGCCGCCAATCCCGGAGACCAAGACCATGCGCTATCCCGATCACGCGGATCCGGTCCTCACGCTGACGGCGGGGCCAGTCAATGCCTATGCCGAGGTGCTGCGGGGCCTCGGCCGCACGGTGCTCTACGACTATGACCCGGCCTTCCAGCTCTTCTACGAGAGGGTCGTCGACAAGGCTCAAAAAGCGATGCGGCTTTCCAACAAGCCGGTCATCCTGCACGGAGAGCCGGTGCTGGGTCTCGAGGCGGCGGCGGCGTCGCTGATCACATCGGACGACGTCGTGCTCAACCTTGCCTCGGGCGTCTACGGCAAGGGGTTCGGCTATTGGGCGAAGCGCTATTCACCGCATCTCCTCGAAATCGAAGTGCCCTACAATGAGGCGATCGACCCACAGGCGGTTGCCGCCATGCTGAAGGCGCATCCGGAAATCACTGTCGTCTCCGTCTGCCATCATGACACCCCGTCGGGCACGATCAACCCGATCGATGCCATCGGCGCGCTGGTGTCGGCGCATGGCGGCTACCTGATCGTCGATGCCGTCTCGTCTTTCGGTGGCATGAAGACGCATCCGGAGGACTGCAAGGCGGATATCTATGTGACCGGCCCGGGCAAATGTCTTGGCGCGCCGCCGGCGCTTACGATCATGGGCGTCAGCGACCGCGCCTGGGCCAAGATGAGGGCCAACAAGGCGGCGCCCCGGGCCTCGATGCTGAGCATCGTCGACTGGGAGAACGCCTGGTCGCGTGACAAGCCATTCCCCTTCACGCCCTCGGTGGCCGAAGTGAACGGCCTCGATGTGGCGCTCGATCTTTATCTCAACGAGGGGCCGGAAGCGGTTTGGGCGCGCCATGCACTGACGGCCAAGGCGATGCGGGCCGGCGTCGTCGCCATGGGCCTGTCGATCTGGGCCGCCAGCGATGCAATCGCCTCGCCGAGCACCACGGCCGTTCGCACACCCCATGGTGTCGACGAGAAAGCACTTCGCCAGGCAGCGCGCGCCCGCTACGGCGTGGTGTTTTCGTCGGGTCGCGGGGAAACTTTGGGGAAGCTTACACGCATCGGCCATATGGGCCCGACGGCACAGCCGATCTATGCGATCGCGGCGCTGACGGCGCTTGGCGGCGCCATGAACGCGGCTGGCCAGAAGCTTGCTGTCGGCAAGGGCATAGACGCGGCGCTCGCGGTGATCGACGCCGACGCCTGAACAGACATCAACAGACTACGCATCGAGGGAGAAATTTCATGACTGAACGGCTTGCGGGAAAGACGGCGCTGGTGACGGGGGCGGCACAGGGCATCGGCAAGGCGATCGCGGCGCGGCTGGCGGCCGACGGCGCGACTGTCATCGTCAGCGACATCAATGCCAAGGGCGCCAAGGCCGCGGCCGCCGAAATCGGCGGCAAGGCGAAGGCGATTGCAGCCGATATCGCCGATCCGGCCTCGGTGAAAGCGCTGTTTGGCGAGATACAGTCGCTCACCGGCGGCGTCGACATCGTGGTCAACAATGCCAGCATCGTGCCGTTCGTCGCCTGGGACGATGTCGACCTCGACCATTGGCGCAAGATCATCGACGTCAACCTGACGGGAACCTTCATCGTCACCCGCGCGGCGACCGACCAGATGCGGGCGGCGGGAAAGGCCGGACGCGTGATCAGCATCGCCTCCAACACCTTCTTCGCCGGCACGCCGAACATGGCGGCCTATGTCGCGGCCAAGGGCGGCGTCATCGGCTTCACCCGGGCGCTGGCCACCGAGCTTGGCAAGTACAACATCACGGCCAATGCGGTGACACCCGGCCTGATCGAGAGCGATGGCGTCAAGGCGAGCCCGCACAACGAGGCGTTCGGCTTCGTCGAGATGCTGCAGGCGATGAAGGGCAAGGGCCAGCCCGAACATATCGCCGATGTCGTGTCGTTCCTGGCCAGCGAGGACGCCCGCTGGATCACCGGCCAGACGTTGAATGTCGACGCCGGGATGATCAGGCACTAAGGGCAATCGCAGATTTAGCGATGTTTCGGTAGCGAGATCGCGTTACCGCCCTTCCCACCCTCTTCGAACCGTCCGTTCCGGCTTCGCTGCTACCGCCTGAGCGCCCACAACCACGCCTGCGGCTGCACCAAAATGCTGGAAGCCGAAGGTGCTGTATCCTCGGTGACGGCGGTCGCCGGCACCGGCGATGTCACCGACACCGAGAGAGGCGACAAGCTCACGCGGCAGGCTGAGGACGATCGGGCTGGAGCCTTATGACTGCCTCAATCCGGGCCTGATGGACTACATCGCCACCTGGACGGCCAAGAAGTCGGCGCCCTGCCGGCCTAGAATGGCCGGCCATCGAAACGTCTGGCTTTTCGTTGGCCCCCAGCCTCCCGGCTAGGTCAGCGTGTCCCAAAGCCTTGCGTCTACCGGCGGCGTTATCAGGGTGCACCTCGATAACGCCGCCGGGACTGATTAGCGGCGCGCGGTTGCGAGCGATGCATCCGGCCGCTATGCCGGGCCGGGATCTCTTGACGAGAAGGCAGAGCTGATGAAAGTTGTTTCCACGTCCAAGTCGCATGGCGGCGTGCAAGGTGTTTATTCGCACGCTTCCGAAGCCTGCGCCTGCGACATGACCTTTGCCGTCTTCGTGCCGCCGCAGGCCAAGGATGGGCCGCTGCCGGTGCTTTGGTATCTGTCGGGCCTCACCTGCACTCATGCCAATGTCATGGACAAGGGCGAATACCGGGGCATGGCGGCCGAGCTCGGACTGATCGTGGTCTGCCCGGACACAAGCCCACGCGGCGAGGGCGTGGCCGACGAAAAGGATAATTGGCAGTTCGGCTCGGGCGCCGGCTTCTATGTCGACGCGACGCAGCAGCCATTCGCCGGGAACTACCGGATGTACTCCTATATCGTCGACGAGCTGCCGGCCCTGATCGCCAGCCAGTTCCCCGCCGACATGGAGCGCCAGTCGATTTTTGGCCACTCCATGGGCGGGCATGGCGCGCTGACCATCGCGCTGAAGAACTCCGAGCACTTCAGAAGTTGCTCGGCGTTCGCGCCGATCGTTCAGCCGATGACGGCAGACTGGTCGCGACCGGCTCTGGAAAAATATCTCGGCAAGGACGAGAAATCCTGGCGCGCCTACGACGCAACAGCGCTGATCGAAGACGGGCACCGCTTCGGCGAATTCCTGGTCGATCAGGGCACCGCCGATGGCTTCCTCAAGGACGGCCTGCGGCCATGGCTTCTCGAAGACGTCTGCAAGAAGTCCGGCATCGCGCTCACTTTGCGCATGCAGGAAGGCTACGATCACTCCTATAATTTCATCTCGACCTTCATGGACGACCATTTGAAATGGCACGCCGCGCGCCTTGCCAAGTAGGAGCACGCCAGGGGCCATCACTCCGTCAGGATCGAGTTCGAGTCCGGCAAACCATACGCGGTGTCGGCCCTCCATCGGCTACGTCGCTGGACAGCCTGTAGCCTTTGTTAGCGCGCACGCCGCGCGGCGACATGCCGAACTGTTCGGATATCTGCCGCTGGGTGGCGAGGTGATGCGGTCGCTGGCGCGGGATCCGCAGGGCAAGAGCCTGAGCACGCCGATGCTGAGACGGCGGCGCGGAAATTCGCCGCGAACTCGATCGTTAGGCGCTCAAACGGGTATGGCTGCGTGGATAACAAACCAAGCCACCTTCCGCCCAAGCTCATTAGATATCTGAGAACATTGTAGAAATTGGTGGCGGGAGAGGCGGCAGGTGCTTCAGCGGCCGGCTGCTGGCCAACGTTCGGCATAACCTTGGTCGGCCCGCGCTTTTCTGCCGAGGGGCGCGGGCTTCCGGGGTCGCAGGGCGCGCGCTCAAACCGAGCGCGGCAACTGGCGATCCTGGGCATGGATGGCCAGCACGTCTAGGCGCTTGAGCGCCTCACTCGGCTGATCTGACCAACCATGTCCTGATCCCTCGCGGCTTTGACAAAGGCTGCAAACGCGACGGATTGCCGGCAGGTTCCTGCCTGAGCCTCCTCCAGCAAACGCAATGCCTGTCGATAAGAATGCAAGTTCTTGTTCTTCCATTCGCCATTCATTGCCGCTCTGGCTTCGGCCACCGACGAGATGGCCGTCGTCGTTTGGAGGTTCATAAATGCAATCCGCACAGGCAGGAAAGCGCTCAATGTCAATCCTCCTTGACGGCGATAGGCCCTGCAAACTTTTCAGGCCGAGATTGGTTGCAGTAGCCGCTCTTTTTTGTTGCAGACCGGCTGTCGCTCGCCTCCGAGATGGTGATTGCCCACAGTTGACAGGACTGGCTCTCGCAAGGCGATTTGCCGCCGCCTTCGCTGTGAATCTCATTAAGAGTTTAGCGGTCGCCTTCACTGCTGATAAGCTGTGTTCCCAGTAAACACGGCTGTGTTGCACCCGAATTGCTCTCTGCATCGTTGCTAATGCACAGTCAACATTCCGACTGTCGAGGCAACGCAACAGGAGAGTATCATGAAGCCTTTCATGAAGACCTTCGCCAGAACTCTGGCTAGCAGTGCTTTCATTATTTCCTTGTCGCTTCCAGTGACCGCCGGCGGCCTAAGCGTCGGTGCAGGTGCTTCCGTGGGTGGTAGCGGCGGTGTGAATGCGGGTGTCGGAGCATCGGTTGGTGGCTCGGGCGGCGTCAACGCTGGTTTGGGTGCTTCAGTCGGCGGGGCGAGTGGCGTCAACGCTGGCGTTGGAGCATCGGTGGGCGGCAGCAATGGCATTGCTGCTGGCGCTGGCGCGACGGTGGGCGGCCCAAAGGTCTTAAAGGCCCGACTTGGCGCAACAGTGGGAGGTCCCACCACCCTGAGGGCTGGTGCAGGTGCGTCGGTTGGCGGCGCGAGTGGCGTCAGAGCCGGTCTTGGAGCATCGGTCGGTGGCAATAGTGGTGTCAGTGCCGGCGCGGGTGCCAACGTTGGCGGTGCTGGTGGCGTGACTGCCGGGCTCGGCGCAGATGTCGGCGGAACCAGCGGCATCGGCACCGGCATAGGCCTGGGGGTCGGTGGGGTCACCACTCCAAGCAATCCGTCCAATCCGTCGAACCCGAGCAACCCTTCCACCCCAACCACGCACCTGACAGCCGTCGTGGCTCAAATGTCGGATAGCAAGGTTGCTCGTATGAAAAAGCGCTGCGCTGACGTACTCAGCAGCGAAAGCACCTATGACCGCGACCTGCGCCAGCTCTGTCTGTTGATCGCTCGCCGATAGGCACACCACACGCAGGGCCTTATCAGCACTCTCCAAAGCCTTGCGAAGAGCCCGCTGCCGAAAGGTGGCGGGCTTTTTGTTTCGGGCGTGCTAACCAGGAACGCATGTCATGCGGATCGTTCTGTTCGCAATCGCGGTGCTGCTCTTCATGGCAAGCGGCTTTTGGTGGCGGTCGAACTCCTGATCGCTGGCGGTTGACAGACAGCGCAGACGCAAGGCATTTTCTCTCCCAGGAAAACGCGGGGAGCACCATTTGAAAAAGCAATACGAAAAGCCAGAACTGAAGAAGCCGGAGCGCTTGGGCAGCATCGCAGCAGCCCTGGTCATCCTATCCGGCCCGAGCGCGGTCTGACCCGATCGATAATGCAATCAATTAGGCCCGCTGGCTCCGGTCAGCGGGCTTTTTCACGTGCGGGAACATTGTCCCGTAGGAAGGTTAAACCATACGGTGGTCGATTCCCTCCGGGATGTAGCCACTCCATAAGGAGGCCCGTCGCCGGAGCGCGCGCGGCGGGCTTTCTTAATGCTGTTTCATCGCGGCGCACGCAACCCGGATTCATGGATAGCTAATTTAGCTGCGGAACATATATCAGAGACCAAGGTTCGGGAGCGGGCCGTCCCTCTCCAGCGGCCTTCCCAAGTCACCTGCCCGCTGGCCGAGCCAGCGGGCTTTTTCGGACGGGTCTCGTAGGCCAACCATTCTATTCGAAATCGTGGTGCTGCTGTTCTAGGCGAGCGGTTTTTGCCGCCTATCAGGCAACTGGAATATGGATGGACCAAGCCCTTGACGCTAGGCGCACGCCGCTGGCAGCGGTGCTGGAACAGGGCATAGGCGCTTCCCGAACGGGCGCGACAAACGAGAGACCGGGCTGGAGGGTCAACCCGCGCGATTGCTGTAAGTCTTCCTTACGGAGCGGCCCGCGGCCTCGACTACAGTTCGCATCCTGTTGCGCAGGGCGATATTGTCGGCCAGCATTTTTTCAGAGCGTTCGATTGCGAGCTCAGTCCGGCTAATGCGCTGTTCCAACGCCAATGTGTCGACTTTGTCGGGTTTCGTGCTGTTCATCATTAGGTGTTAACTCACTGCATACCGGTTCGTTCCGAGTTTCAGGCTGCGGCGACTCGCTTGCCGCCGAACTGGTGACGCAGTTTCATCGCGGCACAGTTTCGAGTGCACCGAATTGCATCCTATCCTCGGCCCGGGTCACCAACGCCCGGGCAGTCCCTTGATTCATCCCTAGGGACGCCCGCCGCTGCCGTGAATGGGGCGGCGGGCAATTTGCCGCAAAGGTCACGTCGTCAATCTCATTGCTCGGCGTCCAACCTCGCATTGACACGGAGAAGAACTTGAGATTTTCAGGTTGGGTGCCGGTCCGCGCGACACTGGGGACTAACCTCCCGTACTTTGTTATTTCCGCTTTGGGAATTCGATCACCTTCGCCTCAGGCTGCGGCTCCAGCGGCTCGTGCCCCGGCTCTTCATGCCAGATAACTTGCCGCAGATCGCGCATGTCGACCTTTTGACCGCAACTCGGGCAAGCATAGAAATGGTCTCGCTCATCCCGCACCGGGGCGCCGTGCAGTTTGCCGGGGAGTGGCGGGCCAAGGTCGGTGAGCTCATTCCGTTCCAAGAGGTCTAGGCGCTGATCGGGTCCGGCCAAGCTGTACTCGTATACGGCGGTTTGCTCTTCATGATCACCCAGAACCAATGGTCCTGCAGTGCCCTCGGCGAGACCCTTTGGCTCTGGCGTCGCTTCGGCGGCCTTCATGGGATCGTTCTCCACCACGATGCCCAATGACACGACCGTGTCGCCGTAGATCTCTTCCACCTGATACTTCGTCATTTGGGTGCTCAGCGACCCCTGAGGTTCTTCGCCTCACGTTCCAGCGTGTCGCGGTCGTTGCCGTACTTCGCGATCCATCCGAGAACGGCTGTGGAAGCGTGTGCAGGAGCGTGCCGGGCCGCCTCCGAAAGGGTTGAAGCGGCCCGGACGCAATGGGTGAAGTCGGGCCTTATCGGCCGTGTGAAGCACTTGCGCGGCGAGGAGGACCTACGCCATGCGTCAATGCAGGATTTTCGAGGATGGCGGTCGGTAAGGAGTATCGCGCCTGCGCACAGGCGAGCAAGCATGCGCCATATCGCGACGAACACTCACGCAAGGGATCACAAAAAGAAAAAGCCCCGGCGGTGTGCCGGGGCCATCTATCGTGCTTGCCGACGTACTAGAACTTGTAGTTCAGACCGACGCGAACGGTGTGGAAGGGGACTTTGACGTCAACACCACCCAAACCGCCGGGGTTGAACGTCTCTTTACCCAGGTCCGTGTAAAGATACTCAGACTTGAACGACCAATTGTTGGTGATGGCGTATTCAGCGCCCGCGCCAACGGTCCAGCCGACCCTGGTCTTGGACAAGTCGAGCCCAGGGGCAGAAATCTTTTCGTGACCGTAGGCCAAGCCGCCAGTGCCATAGACCATGAAACGATCGACGGGCGTGTAGCCAAGGCGAGCACGCACCGTGCCGAACCAGTCAACCTTTGTTTCGAGACCACCGGGGCCGCCGAAAGATAGGTCGGCCTTAATGTCGGAACCCTGGAAGTCGGCTTCGACGCCGTAGACGAATTGGCCAACCTGCCAGTTGTAACCGGCCTGAACGCCGCCCAGGAAGCCGCTCGCATCAATGTCGATCGAGCCAGGGGCGCCGCCAGAAGGAGCAAGATTAAACGTGCCAAAACCGCCGCCTGCGTTCACGCCGATGTAAGCGCCAGTCCAGTCAAAAGAGGCAGCAACCGGTACAGGCTCCGAGACTATGGCATCGGCCGCATAAGCGCTGCCGGACACTACGGCCAGAATGGTGGTCGCAAGCAGAATGGTTTTCATGGAAAAGCCCCTTCGATCGAATGCAGTTAGCAGCCTAGTACCTTCCTTCAGAGGCGTAGCCAACCCGGATTCTAGTAGCGTTCGGCAAACAGTCCGGCGCGTTGCAGCTGCGCAACACTCTACAACTTGCAACTGCGCCAATCGCAACCCCCGCTAGGTCTGCCGCTATCCTCCTCACAGGTACCGCTCAACGTCTGCCTTGTGCTCGAAACAGAACCAGTGCTGTTCTTGACGCGGCCGGGCAAAGCCAAAGCCGGCATGCCTGCCGCATCCATCATGCTCGCAGCCATGACCGAGTACCCTGGCGCTCGCGCGGTGCCGCCGTTGTGCCTTCGGCAAGCTTTATCGGTTCGTCACTCATCCGCGGATAGACTCCACAGGACGGCTTGACGAACAAGGAATTTGTTCCTTTTCTGTTCTCATGGCGCACGATCCGATCGACACGCTGGGTAAGGCGGCCCGGCACAATATGCTTGTGAAAGTGGAATGCAACTGCGGCAATGTCCGCTACTGCGGATCAGCCGATCTCATGATGGTCTATGGCGGCGGCATCGATCCCATGAAGCTGAAATTCGACTGCAACCGGTGCAAGCCATCGATCAAGATCACGCTCCTCGAGGTCCATCCCGAGCACCTTCCCAAGAGGCTGATGATCCACAAGCCGATGAAGGTAGATGGCAAGATCACCTGGTACACCGAAAGGTTCCGGGGATGAGCGAGCGCCTGAAGGTTCGTCTCGCATATCAACGCGGCTGGCAGGTGGTCGACGGCAGCACCATCGTGGATACCTTCGAGACCAAGGAAGACGCGTTCCGCTACATGGTCGACCGCGGCGCTTGCGTGTGTCTGACTTGGCGGGGCACCGGGCCTTTTTATCGGAAACCGTCAGGGGAGAACATGTCAAAACACCTTGCTACGCTTTTAGCAAGGCAACGCTACGGTATGCTTAAATCAAGGCGGGACAGAACGGCAGCAAACCGGCCCAAACGCCGGAAAGGCCGGGCTTGTAGGGCAGGCGATGGTACAAAGCGGGACGGCCACAAGCGAATTTCAAGACCGGTGCCTTAACCGTTCGGCCCAACCGGGTCTGCTGCCGGCCTTTGCGCCTTCAAGGCCTCATCGGCTGCGAGTGTAGCTGACGTTGAAGCGGATCCAGCGCAGATGTCTGGATGATCCTGATGCACTGGTGCGAGCGACGGAGGGACCGGCCTTTCGGCCGATCAGGCCATTCGCGCAATCAACTCCTCGACGCCGGTCGATTGCGTTTCACATTGTTCCTCGCCACGCGTCGCGTTTCATGTCGCGTCGACTTGCCGAGAGTCGTAGGAAACCCTTGGAAATCAACGGTAACCGATTGCAACATGACGCCACATGAAAGCGGCCAGCTAAGAAGACCAGCGCTCTGTCAAATCGTTGGGTTCGTTGCAGAAAGTAATGGTAGCGGGAGAGGGACTTGAACCCCCGACCCCAGGATTATGATTCCCGTGCTCTAACCAACTGAGCTACCCCGCCAGGGCGGCGACAGACCCGAAAATCCGCCTTAAATCGAAAGGCATTTCGAGGCGTTCGCCAAGGTCGCGCGGATATAAGGTTGGGAGGGCGAGCCTGTCAAGCTTCGATGCATTCGACATCGGGGCTATTCTCGACGGGGAAAAGCTTTGCCGCACGAACAGCTGGTTGGCGCCGCCGGGGTTGAGTTCGACGGGGCACGTCGCTATGTCTCGGCCACGAGTTTTTAGAGTTTGAAACAGATGAAGCCGCGCATTGCAGTCCTCGGTTGCGGATACTGGGGCTCCAACCACATCCGCACCCTCAAGGCGCTCGGCGCATTGCACGCGGTTTCCGACACCAATCGAGCTCGCGCCGAAGGCTTCGCCAGCGAACAGGACTGCCTGGCGATCGAGCCGGACCAACTGTTCGTCCGCGATGACATCGACGCCATCATCATGGCCTTGCCGCCGCAGTTCCATGCCGATCTCGCCGTGCGCGCCGTCGAGAACGGCAAGGACGTGCTGGTGGAAAAGCCGATCGCGCTGACGGTGGCCGATGCCGAGCGTTCGGTTCAGGCGGCCAAGGACAATGGGCGCGTGTTCATGGTCGGCCATGTCCTGCGTTTCCATCCTGCCTTCGAGACGTTGAAAGGGCTGATCGACAAGGGCGAGCTCGGCGAGGTCCGCTACATCCATTCGCACCGGCTGGGGCTCGGCAAGTTCCATACCGAGAACGATGCGCTATGGGACCTGGCGCCGCACGATCTGTCGATGATCCTGGCCATCACTGGCACCGAGCCGATCGAGGTGCGCGGGGAGGGAGCGGCACTCCTCGACAATCTCAGCGATTTCGCGCATCTGCACATGCGCTTTCCCAACGGACTGCGCAGCCATCTTTTCACGTCGCGGCTCAACCCCTATCGCGAGCGGCGGCTGACCGTGGTCGGCACCAAGGCGATGGCGGTGTTCGACGATGTCGAGCCATGGGAGCGCAAGCTTGCGGTCTACCGCCACGCCGTGTGGCAGGACAGCGGCCAGTGGGCATTCACCACCAATGAGCCGTCCTATGTCGCGGTTGCCCAGGGCATGCCGCTGACGCGCGAGCTGGAGCACTTCATCCACTGTATCGAAACGCGTGCCGAACCGCGCACCAGCGGCGAGGAAGCGATCAGGGTGCTGCGCATCCTGACGGCTGGCACCGTCACCCACACCAAATCCACGGCCTGAGGGGGAAGGCTAGGTCGTACTCCTGGTACGTCGCACTCCTGGCACGGCGGGCCGGGGAGAGCTACTCGGCGGGAACTTGCGCCGGCTTCGCGGCCAGCCGGCTCAGCATCGCTTCGGCTTCGGCGCCGCGCTCGGAGCGCACGATGAAGCCGCCGCCGAAGACACGGGCCTCGTTGCCGTCGTCCGAATAGAGCACGCAGGCCTGTCCAGGCGCGATGCCGGATTCACCGTCGGCCAATTCGACCGAGGCCACACCTGCCTCGTGACGCAGCACGGCCGGCCGTGGCGGCCTGGTCGAGCGCACCTTGGCGAACAGCTCGATACCGCTGGCGGGCACATCGGCGAGGCCTCCGTCTCCCAGCCAGTTCATGTTGCGCAGATAGATCTTGTGCGTCTCCAGCGCCTCGCGCGGGCCGACCACGACACGGGCGCGCTCGGCGTCGAGATGGACGACATAGAGCGGTTCGCCGGACGCGATGCCGATGCCACGGCGCTGGCCGATCGTGTAGCGCAAAATGCCCTCGTGGCGACCGAGCACGCGGCCGTCGATATGAACGATGTCGCCCGGGTTAGCCGCGGTCGGCTTCAGCTTGGCGATGATGTCGGAATATTTGCCCTGCGGCACGAAGCAGATGTCCTGGCTGTCCTGCTTGGCGGCGACCGTCAGCCCCATCTCCTCGGCGATGGCTCGAACCTGGGGCTTCGACAGGCCGCCGAGCGGAAAGCGCAGATAGTCGATCTGCGCCTGCGTGGTGGCGAACAGGAAGTAGCTCTGGTCGCGGTCGGCATCGACCGGCCGGTAAAGCGCCCGGTGGGCGCCATTGGCGCCGGAGCGGATGTAGTGGCCAGTGGCCAGCGCGTCGGCGCCGAGATCCTTGGCCGTGGCCAGGAGATCGGCGAACTTGACCGTCTGGTTGCAGGAAACGCAAGGAATGGGGGTTTCGCCGGCGACATAGCTCTCGGCGAAGGGATCGATGACCGCCTTGCGGAACCGCTCCTCGTAATCGAGCACATAATGGGGAATACCCAGCGTCTCGGAAACGCGGCGGGCATCGTCGATGTCCTGGCCGGCGCAGCATGAGCCGGCCCGATGCGTTGCCGCACCATGGTCGTAGAGCTGCAAGGTGACGCCGACGACATCGTAGCCCTCGCGCTTCAACAAGCCGGCGACCACCGATGAATCGACGCCGCCCGACATGGCGACGACGACGCGGGTCTCTTCGGGACGTCTGGGAAGGTCGAGACTGTTCATGGTGCTTTCATTTCGCGGCAGCTCAAATGCCAATGTCGAGAATATAGGTCAAGCTTTCATGCGGCGCCAGCTTGCAGGACGACACCGGCGTGGCGGACGCTGTGAGGCACACATTTCTCCCGGCTAAAACAGGGCTTCCGGCCGTATATTTCAAATGCCCGCTAAAAGACTAACGCGGCGTTCACGATCCTTACCTAGTCATTAGGGTCTGCTTAGGCAATTTTTAAAGCTGTGGCGGTAACGTGGCGGGGATTGGGTCTTTGAGTTTTTTGTAGAGAGTACGATGACCGATCTGGTTAGACCTAGAGTCAAATATGTTATCGGGCCTGACGGCAGCCCTCTCACGATTGCCGATCTGCCGCCGACGAACACTCGTCGCTGGGTTATCCGGCGCAAGGCGGAGGTGGTTGCAGCGGTGCGCGGCGGGCTTTTGAGCCTTGAAGAGGCATGCCAGCGCTACAAGCTGACCACGGAGGAATTCCTGTCCTGGCAGGCGTCGATCGACGAATATGGCCTTGCCGGGCTGCGCACCACGCGTATCCAGCAATACCGGCACTAGCCCGGTCTCACCACAAACAAAGGGCGCGGCATGCCGCGCCCTTTGCTGTCAGTGTCGCCGCTCAGACCGTCAGCGCTACCTTGCCGATCGGCTTGGTGGCGAGAAAGGCGTGGGCGGCTCCCGCCTGGTCGAGCGGAAAGGTCCTGGCCACATGGACGACAAGCTTTTGCGCCTCGATCAAACGGGCGAGCGCCAGCAGGCCCTCGCGGTCGGGCACCGCCCACATGCGTTCGACCCTGATATTACGCGAGCTGGCGTCGGCGCGCGTGGCGGCGCGAAATCTATCCGGTCATTCCGCCACGCGTCGAATATGAACTGACCGAACTCAGCCATAACCTGGCCGGACTGCTTACCCAGATCAGATCATGGGCGGAGCAGCATGCGCCTGGTATCAGGGATGCCCGGGCAAGGGCGAGCGCCAGAAATGAGGAGGATTGGGCGGCCTAGGTCTTGCGTGCCAGCAACGCTTTCGCGGCGGCTTTCTGTTGCCGGTTCAGGCTGTCGCCCGACAGGGCTCGCTTGCGCGCCAGATAGCGCCGATGTCGGCCGACTCAGCCGATCATGGCGCTGCGGCCGCCTGTTTCGGCCTCGCGGACCTTGGTATCGCGTGATTCCAGCATCTCAGCCTTGGAAAGCTCCGCTTCAGCTTCGCCGAGTAATGATTCGGCGGCGCTTCGCTGCTGGGCGAGGTCGCCTTGCGAGTTCCTGAGATTGTCGCGGCGCAGGCGCGCCGCCTTGGCGAAGGTCGGATAGGCGAAATGATTGATATCCGTGATGCCGGCTTTCTTTTCCTCGGCGGTGATCTGAAGCTCCAATTCGACGGCCATGCGCTCGAACTCGGCGATCATCATGTCGAGCTGCAACAGCTGGCGCCGCTTCTCATTCACCTGAAATTGCTTCAGCCGAACGAGGTTTTCACGTGACTTCATGATTCGGTACTCCCGGAAACGCACATCCGCACATATCGTCCAAACCACCTGGAAAGGTCCAAGCGCTGCCCGTATCCACCGGCTTTCCCCGCACTATGGGAAACAAAACCCTAAAGTTTTTTGCCGACGGTAACCATTCGTTTACGGGCATTGTTAATCATACGGGTCAGGGCTTAAGGCCGGGTAAAAATTCCGGCCGCCGAAGCGAAGCCGCGTCGATGAGTCCCTGGAGTCACTTAGTCCAGGTAATTAATGTGCTGCATTAGGAATTTGGTCTGTGATTCGTTATTGGATTCAAGAGGGTGTAGAAAGGGGTTAAAAAATCTGATACCGTATTGGACGGGAAATTAGGTTTTGTTAACCATTCGATGGCAGCCTCTGCACAAGGCAACCACTGCTCCGGGACAGGACGGGTCGTGAAATGGTCCGGCGGCAGAAAAGGGGAATTAAATGCGTGTTCTGCTGATAGAAGATGACAGTGCAACCGCACAAAGCATCGAGCTGATGCTGAAATCGGAAAGTTTCAACGTCTATACGACAGACCTCGGCGAAGAGGGTGTCGATCTAGGCAAGCTGTACGACTACGACATCATCCTTCTCGATCTCAACCTGCCCGACATGTCCGGCTACGAGGTCCTGAGAACGCTTCGCCTCTCCAAGGTAAAGACGCCCATCCTCATCCTCTCCGGCATGGCCGGCATCGAGGACAAGGTACGCGGCCTAGGCTTCGGCGCTGACGACTACATGACCAAGCCGTTCCACAAGGACGAGCTGGTCGCGCGCATCCACGCCATCGTGCGCCGCTCGAAGGGACACGCCCAGTCGGTGATCACCACGGGCGACCTGGTGGTCAACCTCGATGCCAAGACCGTCGAAGTCGGCGGCCAGCGCGTGCACCTCACCGGCAAGGAATACCAGATGCTGGAGCTGCTCTCGCTGCGCAAGGGCACCACGCTCACCAAGGAGATGTTCCTGAACCATCTCTATGGCGGCATGGATGAGCCGGAATTGAAGATCATCGACGTTTTCATCTGCAAGCTGCGCAAGAAGCTCGACGCCGCGTCCGGGGGCCAGAACTACATCGAGACTGTCTGGGGTCGCGGCTATGTGCTGCGCGAACCGGAAGATATCCGCGTCAGCGCCTGAGCGCAGTCGGCAGCGCACTTCTAAAAAACCCGGCTTGGCCGGGTTTTTGTATTGTGGACCATCATTTGTTTTTGCGTGCCGACGACAGACCTCCGCGCGGTTTGCCTGGAACGGCTTCCGTTCAGGCAGCGATTTTCAAGGCGCGAAAACGTTCGAGCAGTTGCGGGCGATTGAAGGGCTTCAACAGATAGCCCTGGGCGCCGGCGCGCTTGGCTCGCATGATCGACGCGATATCGAGTTCGACCAGCGAGATCAGGATCTGTGGCCTGATCGGGCTCTCCATGGCGCGCACGCGCCGGATGAGGTCGACCGCCTGCACGTCCGGCAAGGCGCCGTCGATGACGATGATGTCGGGCATGTCGGCGGCGCACATCTCCAGTGCGTCAAGCCCGCTGGCCGCCTCGATGACAGTCATGTCGGAACCGCCCAGGATGCGTTTTGCAACCTTCCTGATGACGCTTGAATCGTCGACAAACATGCAGCGCTTCATTTCCGCGTCCTCTTTGCCGTTGGGCGATCCGGTCGTGCGGGGCATCTACGGCGCAGCCTAGACCGATCTGGTAAAGAAGCCGAAAAGCCGTTAGGTAAAATTTTTGCAAAGATGCCGTTCGGCGGGTTTTTCCTTGCGGATGTTTCGGTGTTGACGAGCGGGCAAAGGTCACCGCGCCGCGATTGCGTCGTCAATGAGTATTTCAGACTGAAATACTTTATTCGGTCGCGCTGCCGGCTCCGATTTTCAGGCCACTGAGAGGACGATTTCTTCAGGCGTAGCGTGGATCGAAATCGTCATGTTGGCCTCGCGGGCCAACAGCAGCGTGTAATAAGGTTGCACCGAATGCGCGTCGATCGGCTCTTCCGGCTTGTGGCCGGAATGCAGTTCGAGGAATTTCGGCGGAACACGCAGCATCGGACCGCTTGCGGAAAGCGAAAAACGCGGCTCGGTTTCGAGATTCTCAAGCGTCACGACCAGTTTGCCGCCGCGCGGAATGGCGGCATTGGCGACCAGCAGCAGGTTGAGCAGCAGCTTGACCTTGTTCTTGGGCAGCAGCGCGCGGGTTCCCTTCCAGACCAATTCCGGCTTTTCGTTCTTGAGGAAGGCAATGGCGACGGCCTCGGCATCTCCGGTGTCGATCATCATGCCCGCAGAGCCGGCCGCACCGAAGGCGATTCGGGCAAATTGCAAACGGGCCGAAGCGTTTTTTGCACTCTGACGGATGAGCCGCATGGCGTCTTCGTCGGCACCGCCCTCGTCGAGCAGTTCAAGCCCGTTGTTGATCGCGCCGACCGGCGAGATGATGTCGTGGCAGACCCGACTGCACAAAAGCGCCGCCAGGTCGGGAGCGGTAAGGGTGAACAGATCGGCCATCGGCGAAATCCCTGCAAAATCTTCAAGTTGACGGCCGAGCGGTCGATCTTCGCGCCTGCCCACACGAATCACGCTTCAACCCAAGGCTTTCTGAATACACAGCGCCCGCGCGTGCAGCAACAAATCCAAAATTGTCGTCGTGGCATATGGCGCGTTCACGCAGGCTGCGTGTCCCTCGAGCGGCCAGGAGCCTTCGAACCGCCATCTTCATGTGGGAATTTAATGGTTGAAAAAGGATTACGGCATAGTTTGCCCCTAACAGTCATCCTTAACGGCCGCCTAAAAAGAGCCGCACGGATGCGAGGCGTCGGCGAAAGTGCTTCATGACGGAGATTGGAAGCATGTTTTCCCGAATCTATGACCGGAGTTTTTTCCGTGTCCTCTCAATGGCGATCGCGCTCATGGGCGTTCTCGTCTTCTCGACATCGCCCCTGCGGGCGCAGGAGTACACCGCTCAGGAGATTGTCGATTCCGGCCACAAGTTCTTCGGCGCGACGTCGGGCGGGTTGGCCACCGTCGTGGAGAAGATTTTCGCCTCCTACGGTCTGCCCAATGGCTACCTGCTTGGGGAGGAGGGATCCGGTGCGCTGATCGGCGGCCTGACCTATGGGGAAGGTACGCTCTACACCAAGAATGCCGGCGATCACAAAGTGTTCTGGCAAGGCCCGTCGCTGGGCTGGGATTTCGGCGGCGAGGGGTCACGCGTGATGATGCTGGTCTACAATCTCGACGATGTCGGTAACCTTTATAATCGCTATGGCGGCGTCGCCGGATCGGCCTATGTGGTGGCGGGCGTCGGCTTCAACGTGCTGAAGAACAACAATGTGCTGCTGGTGCCGATCCGTACCGGCGTCGGCGCCCGGCTCGGCGTCAATCTGGGCTACCTGAAACTGACCGAGCGGGCGACCTGGAACCCGTTCTGATCCGGCCGACATGAGCGAGCCACGGACGGTTCGATCGGATTCCTCAACCTACGACCCGAATCGGCCGCGGCAAGCCCTTGCCGCGGTGCCGGATTTCCGCCATGCCAAGATGGCACGGTCCAGCCTTCCAAGTTGTCGTCGATAACGGGTAGTCCTTTGGTTCAGTCGGTCCTGTTCTTTGCCCTCGGCTTTCTCTGTGCCGGCTTTCTGGCGCTGATGGTGGCTCCCGCCGTCTGGCGGCGTGCCGTCGCCCTGACCCGCAGGCGCATCGAAGCCTCCATTCCGCTGACGCAAGCCGAGATTCAGGCCGACAAGGACCGGATCCGGGCCGAATACGCCATGACGACCCGGCGCCTCGAAATCAACGTCAAGACGTTGCGCGAGAAGGCGGCCGAACAACTCGTCGAGATCAATCGCGGCCGCGAGGCGCTGAAGGCGCTGGCGGTGGAGCGCACGGACAAGAACCACGCGCTCGCCGAACTCGGCGCCAAGAACGAAGCTCTTCGACAGCGCGAAGAGGAACTGCATGAGCTTTCGGAGCGGCTCAAGGAAACCGAACGAAAGCTGGAAAGGCGGGCGCTCGATCTCGAGAAGCTGGAGCACATGTATGACGACGCCAGTTTTGCCTCTAGCAGCCGCCAGATCGAACTCGTGGCCCGCGAATCCGAATTGCAGAAGCTTGCCAGCGACATCTCGCTGCTGCGCGGCCAGCGCAAGGAAGCGGATCGGCGCAGCCAGGAGATCGCGGCCGAAAGCAAGGCCGCGCGCGATGCCTTGAAGGCCGAGAAGAAAAGGGTCGCCGAGCTCGACAAGAAGGTCGAGCGGCTGCTGGCAGCGCTCGCTGACCGTGAGGACAAGCTTGATCGGCGAGAAAAGGAATTGGCGCGGTTGCGGGAAAAATCGAAAACCGAGGACGGCGCACCGGCCCTGCGGCTGGTCGGCAAGCCCGATGAGCCGGGCCGGCACGAGGAGGCCGGCAGGCGCGACGACGTGGACCGGGCGATTGCCAAGCTTGACGGCGACCGCGAACGGCTGGAGGCCAGGCTGACGGCACTGGCGCGCGAGAACAAGCGCCTCAAGGCGGATCTCGGCGCCGCGGCATCGTCGGGTTTGACGAACGGCAATGGTGCCGCGCTCCGTGAGCAGATGAATGAGCTGGCGGCGGAGGTGGTCCACCTGACGGCCAAGCTCGAGGGGCCCGATTCACCAATCGCCAAGGTGCTCGCCGCACCCCAGGACAACCGCTCCACCGGCCACGACCGCAGCCTCGCCGATCGCGTGCGCGCCTTGCAGAAAGCAGAAGCCAACTGACGCGGTGCAGGCTGACGCGTTCGCCATGTCCTGGCTCACATGATCGTCAGCGCGAGAAATGATGCAGGGCAATGGCTGAGGCGGCAGCGACGTTCAAGCTGTCGAAGCCTTTCGACATGGTGATCCGCACCGTTTGCAAGCGGGCAAGCAGGCTTTCGGGCAGGCCTTCGCCTTCGGTGCCGAGATAGAGTGCCAGCCGCTCGCCGCGCCGTGCATCGCGTATGTCGATCCGGCCGCGCGGTGACAATGCGAACTGGTGATAACCCCGGCGGTCGAGCTCCGCGGTGAAGTCCGCGGTGTCCGTGAAGGACGCAAAAGGGATCTTGAGCGCGGCGCCGACCGAAACTCGGATCGCCTTGCGGTACAGCGGATCGCAGCATGTCCCGTCCATCAGCACCGCATCGGCCCCGAAAGCGGCGGCGTTGCGGAAGATCGAACCCATATTGTCGTGGTTGGCGATGCCGACAGGCACGACGATCAGGGCTTGAGCGGGCAAGGCATCCAGCAATGACCCGGGCGGATGCGGCGTCTCCTTGCGGCCGATGGCCAGGACGCCGCGATGCATGTGGAATCCGGCAATCGCGTCCATCACCCCACTGGCGACGACGTAGACCGGTAGGTCCGCTTGTGCCTTGCGCAGAACCTCTTCCACACCGCCAAGCCTGTTTTCCAAGATCAGGACGGATTCCGCGCTGAAGCGGCTCGACGACAAAAGCAGGTCGAGCACCACTTTGCCTTCGGCGACGAAGCGGCCTTGCCGGCCCGCCAGATCGCGCTCGCGGATATCGAGATAGGCTGCGACACGCGGATCGCGTGGATCGTCGATGCGAATTGGGTCCATGTCCCGCTCAACAATCGAAAGCGTGGTTGGTGCGCCGGGAAAGACACACCAACCACGCTCCGGAAATCGTCAGCGAGGTAAATGGCCGCGGCAGCGCCCGGTCAAGTCCCGGCGCGGCGCAACCTCTGCGCCATTTGGGACAGATCCTCCTTACCGCCACCGAAAATGCCTTCCAGCATGGCAAGCAGTTCGCGTACAGCATCGGATTTGCAGGAATAGTAGATCATCTGGCGATCGCGGCGGGTATCCACGAGGTCGAGCGCCCGCAACTTGGCCAAGTGCTGCGAGAGGGCGGATTGGCTGAGCATCACCTTTTCGGCGATGGCGCCGACCGACATTTCGCCGTCGATCAGATAGCTCATGATCAACAGCCGTTTTTCGTTGCCCATCAGCATCAGAAATTCGGCAGCTGATTCGGGGTTGGCGATTAGCTTTGTCGAGACCATTGATGCCCCATGCTTTTTGCTCATCGAGGCGCCATGGGGGCGATGGTGCCTGAATCCATAAATTCACTGTGAAGGTGCTAACGAGTCAGCACCACACCTAAAGCCTAGAACATTTCTTTCAAATCTCAAGCGTTGCTTTTGATCAAATGCAATTTAAATCTCCCTTTGCGCCTAGGATGCCGCCCTGGCGGCCCTCGCCATTTCAACCAGAGCGGGACGCAATTCATTCGCGTCTACCAGTGGTCGCGGGAAGAACACTCGGCAAACATCGTTCCCAGACACCAGGTCCATGCCATCGGCATCCAACCCGGCGATGGTCCAGCCATCACCTGGCGCCTTGGCAAAGTGATGGGCGTAGTTGGCGATCGCGTCGAGATGGTCCGCATTCATGTGCTCGACGGCCGACTGTTCGCTCGCCGCGAGCTCTCCGACAATCGGCCCGGCGGTGACCAGATCGGACCGGTCGAGCAGATAAGCCCTGCCGAAGCCGCCGTTGAGGCTGGCGCGCTGCGGCTCGAGGCGAAAGATCGAAAAGTCGCCGAGCCCGGCATAGAGGCTCGCCTCGGGATTGCGGTTGAGATAGCGGCGCTCGGCGCGGGCATGCGCCTGCGAGCCGCGCTCCAGCCGCGATGCCTGGCAGACCAGCGTCAGCCGCGGATGTGCCAGCGGATCGCCTTTGCCGGGCTCCCCGAGCAGAAGGGAACAGCGCGGATCGGCAAGCAGGGCTGGCGTGTGCGCCGCGAGCATCGACACCAGGATGAGCGGTGCGCCGTCAATGTCGGTGGCGACGCCGACCCGGCTGGCCAGCGGCGCCCCGGTCCCCGGTTCCAGCACCGCCAGGGCGCCGAAACGGGCACTGCGCAGAAGCGTTTTCGCCAAGCGGATCGCCTCGGCGTCGGTCTCGCGGATGACATCCTTCTTTCGATCGTCCAAGTTCTCGCCCTGCCAAGTTGATTTCCTATTCCGCTTGTCAGCCGATGATGCCGGACTTGGCAAGGGGAGCCACCCGCGCAAACCGCTTCGCAGCTTGGGGCGACACGCCTTACCTCGGCGCCATGCGGATGGCGCCGTCGAGGCGGATGGTCTCGCCGTTCAGCATCTGGTTCTCGATGATGTGCAGGGCAAGCGCGGCATATTCGGATGGTTCGCCGAGCCGTGACGGGAAAGGCACGGCGGCGCCCAGCGAATCCTGCACGTCCTGCGGCATGCCGGCCATCATCGGCGTCTTGAAGATGCCGGGCGCGATGGTGCAGACCCGAATGCCGGAACGGGCGAGATCGCGCGCCACCGGCAGCGTCATGCCGACGACGCCGCCCTTCGAAGCCGAATAGGCCGCCTGGCCGATCTGGCCGTCATAGGCGGCGACCGAAGCGGTGTTGACGATGACGCCGCGCTCGCCGCCCCGTAGCGGCTCGAGTTTCGCGGCGCGGTCGGCGACCAGGCGGATCATGTTGAACGTGCCGATCAGATTGACCTCGATCACCCTGCGGTACTGGTCGAGCGGATGCGGTCCATCCTTGCCGATCGTCTTCACGCCGATGGCGATGCCGGCGCAATTGACCAGGATGCGCGGCTCGCCCAGCTTGGCGGCAACCTCGGCCAGGGCGGCGACGCCACTGTCGGCACTCGCGACATCGCACTGGACGGCGATGCCGCCGCTCTCGGCCGCGACCTTGGCCGCGCGCTCGATGCCAATGTCGAAGATGGCGACGCGGGCTCCCTTGGCGGCGAGCGCGCGTGCCGTTGCCTCGCCAAGGCCGGAGCCGCCGCCGGTCACGATTGCTATCTGGCCGCTGGGGTTCATGGCGTCATCCTTCCCGCGAGAATGGGCTTGCTATCAAATAGGACGGATCAGGCCCGGATCGACGGGCCAGGTCAAGCCATCGCCTAGACGTGCTCGGCGGCCCTGGCCTGGCTGGCGTGACCAACCTCGCCGGAAAGCCTGGCAACCGCGCCCGGCGTGATCTCGTGCGACAAAAGGCGGTCGAGGTCGACAGGCCTTGGCATCGAAATCTGACCACGGGGGATGCGCTTGAAGCCGAGCGGCCCGTAGTAAGGTTCGTCGCCAACCAGGATGACGGCCGGCGCGCCAGCCTTGCCGGCCGCCTCCAGCGCGATCGCTACCAGCCGGCGGCCGATGCCGAGGTTCTTGAAGGCGGGCCGTACCGCGAGTGGCCCAAGCATCAGCGCCCGGCCGGCCCCGGCCGCTATGCGCGTCATGCGCACAGAGGCGACGACGAGGTCGCCGTCGACCGCGACAAAGGACAGGGCGCGCTCATGGCCGCCGGCCTCGCGGATCTTGTAGGCGGCCAGCACGAAACGGCCGGGGCCGAAGGCCTCGTCGTTAATGGCTTCGATTTGAGGGTCATGCGCCGGGGTTTCCGGCAGGTATTTCACGTCGGCAAGGCTCATGGTCTTTGCGTTCCGGTAGAGGAGGAAAGATTGCTGCAAACGGCAGCATTCGCCAGTCAGCGCTTCATCAAGCGCGGGCGCCCTTTCGTCGTCGGTCAAACCGGATCAAGGCAAAGTCGAACATGCGGAGTGTCCGCTAGCATCAATTTTGCGCCGCCGCAATCGACCCGTTCGCCGGCACTACCGATTGACGATCTGTTCAGCCCTGGATGATTTCCGCCTTACCGTAGCGCGCCCTACATGACGGGAAACGCGAAAGGACAATTCATGGGATTGCTCGTCGATGGCAAATGGCAGGACCGCTGGTACGACACGAAGAACAGTGGCGGCAAGTTCGTGCGGGCGCAGTCGCAATGGCGCGACTGGATCACGCACGACGGCAAACCCGCCGAAGGCCGCAGCCGCGGCTTCAAGGCGGAGCCCGGCCGCTATCACCTTTACGTCTCACTCGCCTGTCCCTGGGCGCACCGGACGCTAATTTTTCGCGCACTGAAGAGGCTGGAAGGCATCATTTCCGTCTCGGTGGTTCACCATTTCATGGGTGCGAACGGTTGGACGTTTCTCGCCGAGGACGGCGCCACCGGCGACACGCTCTATGGTCTCGACTTTCTGCACCAGATTTACACCGAGGCCGATCCTGCCTATTCAGGCCGGGTGACGGTGCCGGTGCTGTGGGACAAGAAGGAACAGACGATCGTCTCCAACGAATCCTCCGAGATCATCCGGATGCTCAATTCGGCCTTCGACGAATGGGGCAACGCCAGCTTCGACTTCTACCCCGAGGCCCTGCGCGGCGAGATCGACGCGATCAACGCGCTGGTCTATCCCGCCGTCAACAATGGCGTCTATCGTGCCGGTTTTGCCACCACGCAAGCGGCCTATGAGGAGGCGTTCGGCGCGCTGTTTTCGGCGCTCGACACTCTGGAACATCGCCTTTCCAGGCAACGCTACCTGGTGGGTGATCGCATCACCGAGGCCGACTGGCGGCTGTTCACCACCCTGGTGCGCTTCGATCCGGTCTATGTCGGTCACTTCAAGTGCAACCTGCGCCGCATCGCCGATTATCCGAACCTCTCGAACTATCTGCGCGACCTCTATAGCGTGCCTGGCGTCGCCGGGACCGTGAACCTGCGCCACATCAAGGCGCATTATTACGGCAGCCACGAGACCATCAACCCGACCCGGATCGTGCCGGTCGGGCCGGCGCTCGACTATGGCGCGCCGCATGATCGGGCGCGTTTTGGAAGGGCTGCCGCCTGACTACCAATAGGGCGATGCCGGCACGTTTGCGAAAATTTCGGCGATCCGCCGCAGCGTTGCCGGCGTCGTGCCCTCCGGCAGGCGATCGAGCGGGAAAAAGCCGGCCTCGGCGATTTCATGGTCGGGCAGTTTCGGTGCGGTCTGGCTGAACTGTTCGACGAGATAGAAGCCGACATGGTCGCGCCGGCTGGCACGGCGGTTGAAATGCATCGATTTGAGAACGGGCGCGTCCGTGATCTGGATGTTGCCTTCCTCGTAAAGTTCGCGCGCCAGCGCCTCGGCCATCGTCTCGCCAACCTCGACGCCGCCGCCGGGAAGCTGCCAACCGGGCACATAGGTATGGCGGATGAGGAAGACGGAATTGGTGCCGGCATCGTGGATGAGGCCGCGCACACCGAGCGTCATCGGCCGCCGCAGCACGAAATAGAGGTGGAACAGCCAGGCCCTCAAACCCGCCCAGCCGGTCTGGCGGAAAGGAGCCTCCTCGTCGCTCGCCATCAGTAGCGAAACCTTGGGTGGAAAGGGGCGCGCACGTCGCCTATGAAGGAGGGATGTTCAGGCTCGCGCATATTTCCGATGTCCATCTGGGGCCGCTGCCCGATGTATCCTATCGCGATCTCGCCTCCAAGCGCGTGCTCGGCTACGTCAACTGGCAGCGCAACCGCCGCCGCCACATGCACGATGCCGTCATCGACGCCATCGTCGCCGATATCAAGGCGCAAAACCCCGACCATCTCGCCATCACCGGCGACCTCGTCAACCTCGCCCTCGACGGTGAGATCGAGATGGCCAAACACTGGCTCGAGACGCTGGGGCCACCGCATGACGTTTCGGTCGTGCCGGGAAACCATGATGCCTATGTGCCCGGCGCCTTCGACAAGGTCTGCCGGTCGTGGGCGGCGTGGATGAGCGGCGACGGTGTCAACACGCCGGTCGACCGCAATGCCTTCCCATATCTGCGCGTGCGCGGCAACATCGCGCTGATCGGGGTCTCGACGGCGCGCGCCACGGCGCCCTTCATGGCCAATGGTTTCTTCATGGAGGGGCAGGCGGCTCGGCTCGGCAAGATACTCGAGAGCACGGCGAAGCAAGGGCTTTTCCGCGCGATCATGATCCATCATCCGCCATTACGGGGCGCCGTCTCCCAGCACAAGCGGCTGTTCGGCATCGCCCGCTTCCACAAAATCGTCCGTCGCCATGGCGCGGAGCTTGTGCTGCACGGCCATTCGCATCTGCCGTCGTTGTTCCAGATTGGGCTTCGCGGTGCAAAGATCCCGGTCGTCGGGGTCGCCGCCGCCGGCCAGGCGCCGGGCGGCAATCACCCGGCAGCACAGTACAATCTGTTCGACATCGACGGCGAAAAGGGTAACTGGCGTATCCACCTGACGCGACGCGGTCTGACCGGACCGTCGATACCGCCTTCCGATCTGCAGAGCCTGGAACTCGGGGTCGAGCCCGGCGAGGCTATGGCCGCCAGTTGAGAACCATGGCCGAGATGCGGTCCCACAGCAGCGCGGCCGACAACGCCAGACCAACCAGCGCGCCGGCGGCGACCAGCCCAAGCCCGGACAGGAAGGCCCACCAGCCCTTGCCTTGCGTCGATGCTCGCAGCGGTGGCTCGGCTTCCCCGACCTCGGCGCGTTTCAAACCGGCGACCGCCGGCTCGACGCCACCTTCCATCATCCTCTGGCGCTCGACGATGCGCTCGGCCACATAACGCGTCACGGAATCGGCGACCGGCTTCATCTCGGTCGACTCGGCAAGCACGACCCGGCCAATGCGTGTATCCTTGAGGAAGCGGTAGGTGCGACGGTCGCGTCCCATCGCGACATGGCTGACGGCATCGATCCACAGGCGCGGCTGCAGCCCCGAGGAGACGACAAAGTCGAAATTGTCCATGTCGGCTGGAACGTCGGCAAAGATGGGCGCGAGGTCCGCGGCCAGCAGGTCCAGGCGCATGCGGTGCGCCTCGCGCATGTCGACGACGACATCGTCGCGGTCAGCGAAGGCATTCTTCACATCACGGATGGCATCGGACAGTTTCTTTGACGGATCGATCTTTTCGCCTGCGTCCTTCATCGGCGTGGCCTCGCGGGGTTTTGGTTAACAGGCAGTTAACACAGCCGAAGGCAAAATGCACTGGCGAGATCAAAATGGCAGGGCTCCCGCTCGGTGCCGCGCGGGACCTCTCAGCCGGTGGCGGCGAGTTTCGGGCGCAAGGGCCTGGCGCGGCGGTTCATGTTGCGCTGTATGATCATGGCGACCAGATCGGGCGCCTCCTCGATCAGCATATGGCCAGCCTCCAGCACGTGGTGCACGTGAAATCGCGCGGGTAGACTATCCATTTGGGTAACGGGTAGCATCGGGTCATCGCTCCCCCATACCACCGTCACCGGCATGGTCAGTGTGTCCAACCGGTCGCGCGGGATGACGCCCTGCCGGTCGTCGCTGGTCATGGCGGCAGCAATCTCGATCAGTTTCTCCACCTGGCCGGGTCGCCCGCGCATGTCGCGGAGGGCGTCCACGGTGTCATCGACAGGGCGCGTCAGCGGTCCCGACATCGCGCTTAGGCACGCCCGGATGTCGGAGGAATCCCTTGCGGCGGCAAAGCGGCGCAACAGCGGGCCGTTGATCTCGGGGCCGAAGCCGCCCGGCGCCAGAAGTGTTAGCGAGGCCACCCTCTCGGGTTCCGCCAGTGCCATCAGCGTCGCCACCGCGCCGCCCATCGAGTGGCCCACCAGATGAACGCGCTTCACCGATCGCGCGGTGAGATCGGCCAGGACGGCCCTTGCCGCCCCCTTGGCCGGGCCGGCGCCGGGCAGATCGAGCGACAGCCCGTGCCCCGGCAAATCATAAGCCAGTGTGCGCACCGCAGGCGACAGCGACGGGATCACTTCGTGCCAGACACCATGGCAGCCGCCAAAACCATGCAGCAAGGCGATGGCCTTCGAGCCAGTACCCTGTTCGGTGGCGTGAAGCGATGCGATCATGAAATGTGAAAGCTTATGACGGGACGGCAAGATGGGAATGCGGCTGGATTGCTCCTTGTCCAGCACGATGGCCAGTAAAATTTTCGCGACGGCTGGCGGTTGCGAGCTCTCGACCTCGCGAAGTCGTCTGACAAAGGCGGCAAATCAGTCGAATCGGGGGTTTGCCACCTGCTTTCGGCGGGCAACAATTCGGTTGGTCCAAACAACCCGTTGGTGGGACGTCAGCTCGCGTTGCCGAGGCCCGCCGCGCGCAGGGCCCCAACCAGCCGCTCGGTCAGATCGGGCGGATATTTTCGTTCGACGAAGGTCGCGCGCGGATCGGCGGCGAATTTCGGAAATTTGGCGGTCAGCTCGTCGAGCAGCTTGCGCGCCAGATTGTCCCGGCCGGCGATCTTGGCGCCGATCAGCCGGGCGGCAAGATAGTGCGACTTGGTTGCGGTTGTTCTCAAAGAGGAACTGGCGATGGCGGCCTTGTTCGTGTCGCCAAGCATGAGTTCGCCGGCGAAAAGTCCGAAATCCCACCATGTCGGATGACCGCTGGAGGCGTCCACCGCCTGGGCCAGGATCGGCGTCCCCTCGGCATACCGGCCGGCGAAAATCAGCCCATAACCGTAAGCGGCGGCCATGGCGAGATCGTAGGGATTGAGGTCATAGGCCTTGCGCATCCAGCGCAGCGCCTCGTCAGCGTTGCCAAGACGCGAGTTGATGTAGCCGTAGGAGCGATGCGCATAAGGACTGGTCGGTCCCATCTGTACGGCGCGATGGGCAAATGTCATCGCCTTCTCGATCGTGGCATCCGGCGGATAGGCGTAGTGGTCGTTCACGGCCTCCAGGTGCAGCGAGGCGAGTTCCGAATAGACCAGTGGTGACTTGGCGCCGCGTTCGGCGAGGGTTTCGAGGCAGCGATAGGCGGCTTCGTGGGTCCTGGCGTTCTGGTCGAGATAATATTTGTCGTTGAGCGTCAGGCATTGCGTGAGGACGGTCTGAATGCCGCTCTGTTCGAGATAGCTGTAGATTGTGCCGGAAGCGGGAAGAGTGGACGTCAAGATGCCGGCTATACGGTTCTCGACGGCGGCCGGTGCGCTGTCGGCGGCGGTCAGGTTGCGCGACAAAAGCACCCGTCCGGTCGCCACGCTCTGCAGTTCAATCGTGATTTCGCCCGTATCCGGCCCAGGCAGAATAGCGAAGATGAAGCTCGTGGCATTGGTGGCCGGATCGGTTGTGGCGACCGCGTCGCGACCGATGAAATCGATCGTATCGAAACCGCTCAGGCCGGCGCGCAGCGATGCGGCGACACGGCTGGCATCCGTGCCACTGGCCTTGTCGGCGATGTAGACGAGCGGCAAGGCCTCGCTGGCGGGAGACGGCGCGACGCCGCCGGCCAGGCCCGCGGTCTCGAGCGTGGCCGCAAAGTCGCCGCCTGCCAGCAGCGCACCGCCGCCCTGACGCAGGATCAAAACACCAAGCATGGCGATGACGACAGCGATCGCCATCCAGAAGAATCGGAGGTGACGCGCCACCGACGGCGCCGGCGCGACAATCGGCGCCAATAAGGCAGGGGCCGGAGTGGCGCTCTCGGCAGTGCCGCGTTGCGCCGATGGAGCCGCCGCCGCTCCCGTCTGGGTGGCAAGTTCGGCCGTCTCCGGCAAGCGGATCGCGTTGAGCTCGTAGGCCGGGACGTAGCCGCCACGCGGAATGGCTATGCGGACAGGTTCGGCAACACCTTCATTGGCGAAATATTGCTGCAGCAAGTCGCGCAGCCGGCCGGCCTGAACCCGCACCACCGCATCAGTCGAAGGATCGAAATCGCCGTCCTTGCCGAAGACATCCATGGCGATGGAAAAGCCCTTGAGCCTGTCGGCTTCGCCCGCCTGTTCGCGCTCGACAAGATAGCGCAACAGCTTGCGTGCCCGCTCGGATCTTCCGAACGTTTCGCTGGCAAGCAGTCGCTCCAATGTTTCGCGCACTGCGGGGGCGGCAGGCGTGGCATGCTGCAAGTGTCGATCCTCTCGAAGTCGGCACAGGTTAAGGCACTGATCATATAATGCCCGCACCGCCATACAAGTATACACCCATTATGCGATCGCCTACCCCACCGGATATTTTGCCGGTGGTTAATGAGCAGCGCGAGACAGGATGGCCAGGAAGCCGGAGCAGTCCTTATCGAATCCCATGGATGCCAAGACCTTGTTCAGGCCGAAGAATGGCGGCGCGAGAGCAATCCCGGCTCTCGCGCCGACGGCGAACTATCGCGCGTTGCGGCCGACGATACGATTGGCCGCTGACGTTACCGCTTCCAGAGAGGCGGCGACGATGTTGGTGTTGATGCCGGCGCCGAACAGCTTGCCGCCGGGATATTCCATCTCGACATAGGAGATGGCCGACGCATTCGAGCCGCGCTGCATCGAATGCTCGGAATAATCGAGCACCGACATCTCGACGCCGACATGGCGTGACAGCGCATCGATGAAGCCGTCGATCGGGCCGGTGCCCGTGCCTATTATCGTCACTTCCTTGCCGTTGTCGAGGATGACCGCCTCGACAACGCGCCGGCCCTTCACCTCGGTGGCCGGATAAGTGTGATGATCGAGGAATTTCAGGCGGGCGCCAGGCTGGTCGACATAGGTTTCGAGGAAGCGGTCATGAATACGCTTTGCCGGCACTTCCTTGCCTTCGGCGTCGGTGATCGCCTGGATAGCCTGGCTGAATTCGATCTGCAGGTTGCGCGGCAAATTGAGGCCGTAATCGGCCTGCAAAACATAGGCAATACCGCCCTTGCCCGACTGCGAGTTGATTCGGATGATGGCCTCATAGCTGCGGCCGACATCGGCCGGATCGATTGGCAGGTATGGCACTTCCCAGTGCGGCGTGTTGGCCTTCTTCAAGGCCTTCATGCCCTTGTTGATGGCGTCCTGGTGCGAGCCGGAAAAGGCAGTGTAGACGAGTTCGCCGACGTAGGGGTGACGCTCGGGAATCTTCAGCTGGTTCGAATACTCGTAGACATCTTTCATCCGGTTGATGTCGGAGCAGTCGATGCCCGGATCGACGCCTTGCGTGTACATGTTGAGCGCCAAGGTGACGATGTCGACGTTGCCGGTGCGCTCGCCATTGCCGAACAGAGTGCCCTCGACCCGGTCGGCACCAGCCATCAGGCCGAGTTCGGTGGTGGCGATGCCGGTGCCACGATCATTGTGCGGATGCAGCGAGATGATCAGGTTTTCGCGGTTGTCGAGATTGCGGCACATCCACTCGATGCGGTCGGCATAGATATTGGGCGTCGACATCTCGACCGTCGACGGCAGGTTGATGATCAGCTTGTTGTCGGGCGTCGGCCTGACGATTTCGGTGACGGCGTTGCAGATCTCCAGAGCGACCTCGAGTTCGGTGCCGGTGAAGCTCTCCGGCGAATATTCGAAGCGATAGCCGCCGCCAGCCCTGGCAGCCATGTCGGTGATCATCTTGGCCGCGTCGGTCGCGATGCGCTTGATGCCGCCGACATCTTTCTCGAAGACGACGCGACGCTGCAACTCGCTGGTCGAGTTGTAGAAATGCACGATCGGGTTGGTGGCGCCCTTCAGCGCCTCGAAGGTGCGGCTGATCAGTTCGGGCCGGCACTGCACCAGCACCTGCAACGACACATCGGCCGGCACATTGCCTTGCTCGATGCACCAGCGCGCGAAGTCGAAATCGGTCTGCGAGGCGGACGGGAAGCCGATCTCGATTTCCTTGAAGCCCATGTCGAGCAGCAGGCCGAACATGCGCGCCTTGCGCTCGTGGCCCATAGGATCGATCAGCGCCTGGTTGCCGTCGCGCAAATCCACCGAGCACCACATCGGCGCCTTGTCGATCACCTTCGAGGGCCAGGTCCGGTCGGTGAGGCCGACGGTCGGGTAGGGCTGATATTTTCGGGCTGCGTCCGGCATGCCCCGGCCAATTTGCTTGCCGGTCGCGGCCTCGCTGGCGCGGATGTCTTCTCGTGCGTTCATCGTCGTTTCTCCCGGCGGCTGGCGGGTCCACCTTTCAGGCGGATGTGGAGCCAAGCGGCGCCTTTACCAGAATTTCGTTCGCTTGATATGATCTGCCAAGGAGCATGCGCTTGCGCGGCGGTTCGACCGCCGGGCGCTCCTTCAGCGAACCCGGCGATCGCCGATAAGGCCGAGAAGAAGCAGGGTCGAGGCAAGCGCGCGCACGGTCTCGCCGGCAAAGCCGGTCTGACGGGAAGCGGTGGTGGCGCGCATGTTCATGGCCGCTCTCATACAGGAGCGGCCCTTGGGAGGCAAGCGGTGCCGACCCTGTCGAACATCATCCCTGGCGCGGATGCTCTTCCCCGCGCGCCGCAAATGGGCCAGACTTGCGAACCGGCGGGTGTCGTCGGCAGGGGGCGTTCATGAATTTCGTGTTCTTCTCGCCGCATTTTCCCGCCAATGGCGCGGATTTCTGCGACCGGCTGAAGAAGGCCGGCGCGACCGTGCTCGGAATTGGCGATGCGCCCTATGATGCGCTCGACGGCAAGCTGAAGCAGGCGCTTTCGGAATACTACCGCGTTGCCGACATGGAGGATTACGAGCCGGTGTTCCGGGCGATAGGCCATTTCATCCAAAAATGGGGCCGCATCGATCGGTTCGAATCGCTCAACGAGCACTGGCTGGAACTGGAAGCCAACATCCGCACCGACTTCAACATCTACGGCACCAAGCTCGATTTCGTGAAGAATCTGAAGCGCAAGAGCCGCATGCGCGCCTTCTTCCGCAAGAGCGGGGTCGAGACGATCGCGCAGCGCAAATGCTCCGACCGGGCCGGCGCCATGACCTTCATCCGCCGCGTCGGCTACCCCGTGGTGGTGAAGCCGGATTCGGGCTCCGGCGCGTCGAACACGTTCAAGATCTCCAATGCGAAAGAGCTCGACCAGTTCTTCCGGGACAAGCCGGAGGACGTGACCTTCGTCATGGAGCAGTTCATCGAAGGGCTGGTGGTGACCTATGACGGATTGATCAACCGCGACGGCGAAGTGGTACTGGCGGCCAGCCATCGCTACGACCAGAGTGTCATGGACGTGGTCAACAAGGACCGCCACATGAGCTACACCTGCTTTCCCCGGATCAGGCCCGTCGTCGAGGAGGCGGGCCGCAAGATCCTGAAGGCGTTCGACGTGCGCGAACGCTTTTTCCATATCGAACTGTTCGAGACCAGGGACGACCGCATCATCGCGCTGGAGGTCAACATGCGGCCGCCCGGCGCCTGGATGACCGACGCGATCAACTACACCTTTGACATCGATGTCTACGCGGCATGGGCAGACATGGTGGTCAAGGATGCTGCCGGCGGCCCTTATGAGGGCAAGTATTTCACCGCCTATGCCAGCCGCAAGCGCCACATCGACTATTCGCACAGCCATGAGGACGTGCTAGCCGCCCACCGCGACAAGATCGTCCATCATCAGCCGATAGAAGAGGTTTTCAGCCGGGCCATGGGAAATTACGCCTACCAGATGCGCTCGAAGGATCAGGCTGATCTGCGCGAAGCGGTGGCCTATATCCACGCCGAAAAGGCTTGAGGCATGGACATTTCCTATCACAAGGTTTTCGCCCGTAATCTCGGCCGCGACATGGAGTACAAGCGCTACGGGCATGCCGGCCGGCCGGTCGTGGTGTTCCCGACCTCTCAGGGCCGGTTCTACCAGTTCGAGGATTCCGGCGGAGTGGGGGCGCTCGCCGAGTTCGTCGATACCGGCCGCATCCAGCTGTTCACCGTCGACGGCATCGATACAGAATCCTTCTTCGCCAGGGATGTCGATGCCGTGCATCGCATCGACCGGCACGAGGCCTATTTCCGCTATCTGCGCGAGGAGGCGCTGCCGGAATTTCTGGAAACCGCCGCGCAAGCCAATGGCGGACGGCGGCTGAAACCGCTCTTCTCGGGCTGTTCGATGGGCGGCTACCATTCCTCGAACTTCGTCTTCCGTTTTCCCGAGCTCGCCAGCGGCGTCATCTCGCTGTCGGGGGTCTATTCGGCCCGCGATTTTTTCGGCAAGGCGCTCGACGGGGACATCTTCTACAACTCGCCGCTGGATTATCTGCCAGGGATCGTCGACCCGAAACTGCTGGCGCGGCTGAAGGCGCTCAGGCTGATCTTCTGCTGCGGGCAGGGCGCATGGGAGGAGCGCATGCTGGTCGAGACGCGCCAGCTGGAACAGATCCTGCGCGACAAATCCATTCCGGCCTGGGTCGACTATTGGGGCGGCGACGTCAGCCATGACTGGCCGTGGTGGCACAAGCAGCTGGCTTATTTCTTCGGCCGCTGGCTGGATGACGATCTGATGCACAGGCTGGACTAAGGTGCATTGATATTCAGCTGGCCTGAGAATGGCTGACGCCTACCCTTCCTGGCAGGCCGGCAGCGGTTCGGTGTCGTGCTCCGCCGCCGATCCGCGGCGCAGGCCGAGAAAGACGACGAGGGCGGTGACGATGGTGATTGCCGCCAGCACGACCAGCAGCCTGTCGAACGCGGTTTCGTAGGCCTCGACCAGCACGACGGCGCCGGCCGCCGGCAAATGGTGCGCGGCTCCACCGACATTGCCGGTCACCAGCAATTGCGCCGCGCCGCCCGCGTCGCTGGAAGACGCAGCGCCTCGACCGGTGAGTTGCGCGGCGGTGAAGCCTGACAGCGTCGCCATGACGATGGCCAGCGCCACACCTTCGCAAGCGACACGGGTGGTGTTGAAGATGCCGACCGCCATCCCGGCCCGCTCCGTCGGCACGACGCTGACGGCGAGCCCGTCCATCAACCCCCAAGGCAAGGCGATGCCGACGCCGATCAGGGTCAGCGGCGCGACCAGCGCAACGTCAACCGGTGGCGTCAGGCTCAGCCAGACAAGGCCGGCCGCCGCGACGAGCAAGCCGACGCCGCAGATCGTGGCCGGAGCGATCCAGCGCGCCAGCTGGCCGGCGAGCAAGGGCAGGAACAGCAACGGCCCGGAGAGGCAGATCATCAATTGCCCGGCCTTGATCTCGCTCATCCCCTCGATGCCGATGAAGCGGATTGGTAAAAGTACGAGCAGGACGACGAAGCCATAGGCGGGCGCCGCCGCAAGAAACTGGACGCCGACAAAGCGAGGAAAGCGAAACAGGGTGAGATCGAGCATCGGCCGGCGCGCGCGCCTCTCGGCGACGACAAACAGCACAAAGCAAAGGACGGCGACGACGAGAAGCGTTGCCACCAGCGGATCGGCCCAGCGGCTCTGGGGCGCCTGGAGCACGCCATAGGTCAGCGAGGCCAGCGCGAAGGTGAACGTGGCGGCGCCCGCCCAGTCGAGGCCGGTCGCATCCGGATCACGCGATTCCCTGATGGTGCGCAGGCCGAGGGTTGCCGAGGCAGCCGCGAGTGCCATGACCAGAACAAAGATCGACCGCCAGCCGAAGGCGGAGATGAGCAGGCCGGAGGCGATCGGGCCGAAGGCCAGCCCGATGCCGAAACTGGTGCCGAGAAAGGAGAAGGCGCGCAGCCGCGATGGTCCCTCGAATTCCTGGGCAAGCGCGGAGGCGCCGCCGGCGAAGGCCAAGGCACTGCCGAGCCCTTGCGCGGCCCTGAAGATGTCGAACCAGGCGATGTCGGACGCCAGCATCGCGCCGAGCGAGGCGAGAATGTAGAGGGCGAGACCGACGAGGAAGATTCGCTTGCGGCCATGATTATCGGCGAGCGCTCCGGCTGCCATCAGGCTGGCGGCGAAGGTCAGCATAAAGGCGTTGGTCACCCAGTTGAGCGCAATCGGGCTGCCGCCGAGATCGGCCGCGATCCGGGAGAGCGCGACGGCCGGGCCGGTGAAGGTCAGAGGCATCGTCATAGCGGCAAGGCATACCGACAAGAGCACGAGCCATCTATCGGCCGGGCCGGTTATGGTCTTCAAGGTCATGGGTTTTCCCATCTGAGCGGTCCGCGCCGGCATGCGGGAAACCGCGGCGCCGATCATGCGGACCAAGATAGGTCAGAGACAGATCAGGAATAATACTATTAAATATCCTGATATAACGGACTGAAACGCTCGAATGGAGCAGCATGGTGGATCGCCTCAGCGGCCTTCTGGCTTTCGCCGGCACCGCCGAGTTCGGCAGCTTCGTCGCCGCCGGCCGGGCGCTCGGCATCTCTGCTTCGGCCGTCGGCAAAAGCGTCGCGCGGCTCGAACAGGAACTCGGCGTTCGGCTGCTGCAGCGCTCCACGCGGCGGATCGGACTGACGGAGGAGGGCAAGCTGTTCAACGAGCGCGTGCGGCGCATCCTCGACGACATCGACGATGCCGAGGCGATGCTGTCGCGGACAAGGGAGACGCCGCGTGGACGGTTGCGCGTCTCGACCCCGATCGTCACCTACCATCTTTTGCTGCCGGTGCTGTCGGAGTTCATGGCCCGCTATCCCGAGATCGAGCTCGATATCGATTTCAACGACCGGATCGTCGACGTCATCGAGGAGGGCATCGATGTCGCCATCCGCAGCGGCGAGCTGCCCGATTCACGATTGGTGTCAAGACCTATTGCGCCCTTCCGCATGCTGCTGTGCGCGGCACCCTCCTATCTCGAGCGCCATGGCACTCCCAGCGTGCCGGCGGATCTCATCAGGCATTTCGGCATAAACTTCCGCTATCTCAACAGCGGCAGGCTGCTGGACTGGCCGTTCATTACCGGGAGCGCCCAACCGCTGATCCGTTCGATGCTGACCTGCAACAACATGGAAGCTTTGAAAGGCGCCACGATCGCCGGACTCGGCATCGCCTGCATGCCCGATTTCCTGGTGCGGGATGCGCTGCGCGAGGACCGGTTGCGCACCGTGCTTGACGATCATGTCGACGGCCGCGGCCAGTTCCGGATGCTATGGCCCTCCAATCGCCATCTGTCGCCAAAGGTGCGCGTCTTCGTCGACTTTCTTCCCGAACGCCTTGCAGCCGAGCGATAGCGGTGCCCTGGTGGCAGCCCTCATCCTTCCCTGATGCTTCTGGCTACCAGCCGGGCAATGCTCGGGCCGACAAGCAGCACGATCAGGAAGCGCGCCGACTGCAGTGCCATGACAAAGGAGATGTCTACGTTCCGCGCGGCGGCGGCGATGATGGCGACGCTGTCCATGCCGCCAGGGCTGGTCGCCAAATAGGCGGTCAGCGGGTCGACGCCGGCGAGCCGGCTGATGAGGAAGGCAAGGCCGCCGCAAAACGCGATCAGCGCGACGATCGAAGCGATGATCTGCGGCAAAGCGCGTGCCGCGTGGCGCAAGATCGGCCTGGTGAAGTTCAGGCCGATCGCCCAGCCGACCATCGCGTAACTGGCCGCCAGCAGCCATTGCGGCAATTGCATCGGCACCTCGAGGCCGAGATGGATGACTGTGCCGAAGATGAAGCTGCCGAGGAAGAAGGGCGAAGGCAGCCGGCAAAGCCTGCCCGCGAGGCCGCCGACGAGCGCCATGCCGATGGTGGCGGCGAAGGGTTGCGGATCGATCTCTGGGAACCAGACGACGGGCGGGACCTCGATGCCCGAGGTGTCGACCCACATCTTGGCGACGAGGGCTGCCGTCATCGAGACGAGGATGACGCGCAGATACTGCATGAAGGCGACAAGGCGCTGATCGGCGCCGAAGGCGCCGGCCATCAGCACCATGGCGGTGGCGGCCCCCGGCGAAGAGCCCCAGACGGTGGTGGTGCCCGGCAGGATGCGCCAGCGGCTGATCAGCCAGCCAAGCAGGCTTGAGGCCGCGACGGTGGCGATCACCACGCCGAGGAACAGCGGCCATTCCTTGTAGAAGACCGGGAAGATATCGGCCGAGATCGAAGCCGCGACGAGGCAGCCGACGACAGCCTGGGCGGCGCCGAACAGAAGCCGCGGCACACGCACCGTGGCGCCGTTGGTGCCCGCGACGATGGCCGCTAGCATCGGTCCGATCAGCAGCGCCGCCGGCAAAGCGGCGAGTTCCAGCGCGCCGGCGAAGAGCGCGGAGATGACCAGCAGGAAGAGCCACTGCCAAGGCTTGCTCAGCCGCTTCATGCGCTCGATGGCGGGGTGGTTGGAAGATGGCTGCTCGGCCTCGGAATCCATGTTCTGGTCTTAACCCCAGACGCGAAAAACGCGAACGCAAGTGCGCCTGAAAAGCATGTTTCCGCCTCGGGCGCCCGCCTTAGCCCGTTTTGGCTTCAGCCAAGCCGAAGCCGCCCACCGGATGCGTTTCCACCTGGAATTCGAAGCCGCCGATGAAGGGGCGTGCCTTGGCGATCGCCGCCTGGACTTCGGGAAGCTGCAGCGAGGCCTTGTGGCTTGCCTGATCGGTCCACACCTCGGTCACCCAGATCGCGTCGGCGTCGGCCGGGTCGGTGGCGATGATATAGCTCAGGCAGCCGGGCAGGGCGCCAGTGCTCTCACGCAGCACGGTCATGACAGCGTCGCGTTGGCCACGCGCCGCCCGCATCTTGCCGATCAGTCCATACATGTCCTCGTCTCCCCCTTGGTTGGCGCGAAAGGAGTGTGTCCAGTATGCCGGTCGCCGGTCAAGGCATCAACTGGCCGCCATTGACCTCGATCACCTGGCCGGTGACGTAGCCGCTCAACAGATCCGATGAGAGGAACAGATAGGCACCAACGCAATCTTGCGCCGTGCCGGCGCGGCCCTGCGGAATGGTGGCGACCATGCCCTTCATCTGCTCGTCGGTCGAATAGCGTTCGTGGAAGGGGGTGAGGATGGTGCCCGGCGCCACGGCGTTGACGCGGATGCCGAAGCCGATCAGTTCCTTGGCCATGCCGCGTGTCACGTTGGAGACGAAGGCCTTGGCCGAGCCGTAAAGGCCGGCGCCGCCGCCCGCCCCGTTGCGCGCGGCGATCGACGAGGTGTTGACGATGAAGCCGCCCTGTTTCTTCAGCCACGGGATCGCCTTGCGCGAGGCGGTCAGCACCGAGCGTGCGTTGAGGTCCATCACCGCGTCGTAGTGCGCCTCGGTCTGCTCGGCATAGGGCACGCGGCCAAGCATACCGCCGGCATTGTTGACCAGCCCGTCGAGCCGGCCGAACTGCCGCGCGCTGTCCTCGACGACGCGTTCGACATCGGCGGGGAGAGAAAAGTCGCCTTGGACGAGGAAGACCTCGCCGCCGCCGCCGCGAATGGTCTGGCCGAGTTTCTCGGCGGCGTCGCGGCTGGAATTATAGTGCAGCGCCACCTTGCATTTCTGCTCGGCATAAGCGAGCGCGAGCGCCGCGCCGATGCCGGTCGAGGCGCCGGTGACCAGCACCGCCTTGCCGGCGAGATCGGGAATGACAAGACCAAGGGCTGTCTCTGACACTGCTGTTCCTCCGGGGGATTTCCGAGATTCTTGGCGGGTGTTGCCACCCTTGCATTCAAGTCAGTGCCGCTTCAAGGCCTGAGATAGACATGGCCCTGGCTTTGCAGTTCGGCGAGCTTGACGACTCCGCCACTGTCGGCGGCATGGAAGCCGTCGAGCAAATCGGCGAGCGTGATATCCATGCCGTGCATGGTGTTGCCGCAGGCGTGCGGGTCGAGCCCTTGCTGGACAAGACCGGCAAAGCGCCCCGAAATCGCCGCCGATATGCCCTTCGACTTGAAGCCGGCAAGCGCCGGACCATGCACGACCAGCGCGATATCGACGTTGCCGCCGGTGCCCTCATAGTGGTTCTTGATGTTGCCGAGCACGAAATTGACCTTGTCGAGGTCGCTGAGGTGATAGGCGACCTTCAGCCTGGCAGGCTCGGTCGTTGCCCCCTGCACCGCCCGCAGGCCGAGAAGCGTCCCGGCTCCGGCGAGAGCCGCGTGGAACATGTCACGTCGGCGCATGGCGTGCCTCCCTGGCTTGCCGGCTCAGCGCGATTTGCGTGGCCGCGACCGCAATACTAGCATAAATTGACGTTACGTCTTGTCGACGCGGAGGGGGGCACATGACGTCCAGGGAATGGAAGACGTTTGCCAGCGCCGGATTCGGCGCCGCACTGATTGTCGGACTTACAGGTTCTGCTTTTGCCGACAATATGCTCAAACTCACCGAACTCAGCCCCAACGGGGCGGACGCCTGTTTCGGCCGGGTCTATGACGCGGCGCACCTTAAGGCACATCCGAAGCAGAAGGTGACGCGGATTTTCTTCTACTACGGCCATGATCCGGTCAGCCGCCCGAATGAGGAACCGAACGCGAATTCCGATACTTCCTACAATGGATTCCTCACCACCACGGTGCGTGGCGCCAAGGCGCCGGAATGGGCCGGAGGCTGGTGCAATCACGAGTCCGAGGATGGCAAATCGGGCCCGATCCGTTGCGGCATGGACTGCGACCGTACCCTGGCGTCGCTGAAGGTCGACGGCAAGGGCCGGTTGATCCTGTCGGACCTGTCGTCCGATATCTACCTCGACGCCGGTTCGGAAGAAGAACTCGGCGCGGCTGAGTACGACAGGCAGGCGCTTGGCAAGGAAGACGACAATTTCCGCCTCGATCCGATGCCGGCGGTGACCTGCAAGGCGGAATTCGCGCGCATCGATCCGATCGACCCGGCGCTCGGGCCGCTGCTGCGCGAGCGGCTGAAGCCTGACCAGGCCTTCTGCTACGGGCGCGACTATGACGCAGCGCATATGGGTTCGCATCCCGACCAACTGACGCAGTCGATCCGGGTGTTTCGAGGACCGGTGCAACTGGCGTCCTTCGCCTCGGCAGGCGACGACGCGAACTGGCCCGACGGCGCCGACATCGCGGTCTCGGTCACGACGCGGCAGAAGGGGGCCAAGGTCACGCAGACTTATTCGTGCCAGGGCGAGGCCGACCAGTGGCGTTGTGCCGCGAGTTCAAAGACGAGCAATTATTCCTGCGACATCGCGCAAAAGGAGATCTTCCTCAAGCGTGGTGCCAACGGCGCCATCACGCTTGCGAACCCCAACAGCAGCCTGGCGATCGTCGACCTGTGCTCGAAGGCCGCGGACGGCAAGACGACGTCCGACGACAAGGTCTATCGGCTGGAGCCAATGCCACAATCCGCCTGCGCGCCGTGAGCAGCGTTTCGTCTCCTCCCATGGCGGAGCAAGGAGCGAAGCGACGCAGCGCGGACCATGGGATCCATGCCGTGACTTCGAGGCGCTGCGACGGTGCAAAGTTCTGCTCCGCCACACTTCATGGCGATCCTTGGGTCTCCGCTACGGAGCTGCGCTCCTGCTTCGCCCAAGGATGACGAAGTCGAGAAACTCCGGTTAGCTCTTTGTTTTACGCACTTCCGGACGGAAAAACGCTCACGCTTTTCCTGGAGTTGCTCTCCAAGGTCGCGACAGTGACCCGCCTCAGGCGAACGGCACCGCGGTCGTGCCCTTGGGCAGCTTAGCTTCGTCGTCGGGCTCGACATGGATGGTCACCCGCACCGAGGGGAGTTCGGCCTTCAGCGCGTCTTCGATGCGATCGCAGATGACATGGCTGGCACCGACCGACATGTCGGCGTCGACGACCAGATGGAACTCGATGAAGGTGGCGCGGCCGGCGATGCGGGTCTTGAGATCGTGCACCTCCATGGCGCCCTTGCAATTGGCCGAGATGATGTCGCGGATGCGCATGTGCTCCGCCGTGTCGACGGCCCGGTCCATCAGGCCGTTCATCGACGAGCCGATCACATGCCAGCCCTGCCACAGGATGTTGAGCGCGACGATGACAGCCAATGCCGGGTCGAGGATCTGCCAGCCAGTCAGGATCGCTCCGACCAGGCCGCCGAAGACGCCGATCGAGGTCACCACATCGGTCATGATGTGATTGCCGTCGGCGACCAGCGCCGGCGATTTCTCGGCCCGGCCCGTGCGGATCAGCATCCAGGCCCAGAAGGCGTTGATGGCGGTGGCGACGCCGTTGACGGCAAGGCCTTTCCAAGGCTGTTCGAGCGGCGCCGGGGCCTGCCAGGAGCGCCAGACTTCGTTCAGAATCAAAAGCGCGGCGAGCACGATCAGCACGCCTTCCAGCACGGCGGAGAAATACTCGGCCTTGTGATGGCCGAAGGGGTGATCCTGGTCGGCCGGCTTGTGGCTGACCTGGATCGCCCAGAAAGCGGCAATCGACGCGATGACGTTGACGATCGATTCCAACGCGTCCGAATAGAGCGCGACGGAACCGGTCACGTACCAGGCGGCGGCTTTCAGCGCGAGCACGACAAAAGCGACCACGATCGACCAGAAGGCAAGGTTGGCGACCTTGCGCTTCGCGGCCGCCCTGGCTGCGATCGCCATCGTGTTCTCGGCTTCGGCCATTGGCGTCAGGCTGCCTTTTCCTTGGCCTTTCGCGGCAGATGCGCGACGATGTTCTCGATGATGCGCATGCCGGCATTGTGGCCGAGCGTCATGATCGATTCCGGGTGGAACTGCACCGCGGCGATCGGCTCCTTGCGGTGCTCGAAGGCCATGATGACGCCGTCTTCCGTCTCGGCCGTAACCATGAAATCGTCGGGCAGGCGTACCGGATCGGCGAAGATCGAGTGGTAGCGGCCGACGGTGACTTCCTTGGGCAGGCCGGAGAAGATGATGCCCGGCTTCGAGACGCGGATACGCGATGGCTTGCCGTGCATGGGAATGTGCAACTGCCTGAGTTCTCCGCCATAGGCTTCCGCCAGTGCCTGCAGGCCGAGGCACACGCCGAAGATCGGCAGGTCGCGCGCGCGAGCCTTTTTGATGGTCGCCGCGCAGTCGAAGTCCTTCGGCGTGCCGGGTCCGGGTGACAGCACGACGAGGTCGGGCTTCAGCCGGTCGAAGACTTCCTCCGGCACCGGCGAGCGCACGGTCGAGACATTGGCGCCGGTCTGGCGGAAGTAGTTGGCCAGCGTGTGGACGAAGGAATCCTCGTGGTCGACCAAAAGGATGTTGACGCCGTCGCCGACGCGCGCCGTGGTGCGCTCGGTGCTGGTCGAATTGCCCGTCTTGGCGTCGCGGATCGCGGAGAGCATGGCGGATGCCTTCAGTTCGGTTTCAGCTTCTTCTTCCTCTGGAATGCTGTCGAAGAGCAATGTAGCGCCGGCACGTACCTCGGCGATGCCGTCCTTGATGCGGATGGTGCGCAAGGTAAGGCCGGTATTCATGTCGCCGTTGAAGTTGACCATGCCGATCGCGCCGCCATACCAGGCGCGCGGACTTTTCTCGTTCTGCTCGATGAAGCGCATGGCCCACAGTTTCGGCGCGCCGGTGACGGTGACCGCCCAGGCGTGCGAGAGAAACGCGTCGAAAGCGTCCATGCCTTCACGCAAGCGGCCCTCGATGTGGTCGACGGTGTGGATCAGGCGCGAATACATCTCGATCTGGCGGCGGCCGATGACGCGTACGGAGCCCGGCTCGCAGACCCTGGACTTGTCGTTGCGATCGACGTCCGAGCACATTGTGAGCTCGGATTCGTCCTTCTTCGAATTAAGCAGCTTCAGGATCTGCTCGCTATCTGAGATGGCGTCGTCGCCGCGTTTGATGGTGCCGGAGATCGGACAGGTCTCGACGCGGCGGCCGTTGACGCGCACGAACATCTCCGGTGACGCACCGATCAGGTATTCGTTCTCGCCCAGGTTGATGAAGAAGGAATAGGGCGACGGGTTGATGGACTTCAGCTTGCGCGAAATCTCGGAGGGCTGGGTCTCGCAACGCTCGTAGAACATCTGGCCGGGGACAACCTCGAAGAGGTCGCCACGCTTGAACGAGTCCATCGCGCGGCGCACCAGATTGGCATATTCGCCGGGCTCATGGTCACCGCGTGGCGGGATGCGGTCGGCGGTCTTGAACGGTTCGGCGATTTGGTCGCGTGGCAGGCCTTCGGTCGAAAAACCTTCGCCCGCATAGTCGTAGCGGTCGGTCCAGGCCTTGGCCGAGTAGTGGTCGACGACCAGGATCTCGTCGGGCAGGAACAACACCAGGTCGCGCTGGCTTTGCTTGCGCACGAGCGTGTGGTCGACCGGGTCGAACTGGAAGGCAAGGTCGTAGCCGAAGGCGCCGTAGAGGCCCAGATTGGCGTCTTCGGCCGTCTTGAACAGGGCGGTGATAGCGCGCAGCACGGTGAAGACGGAGGGAACGCGGCTGCGTTCCTCCTCGGTGAAGACCCTTCCAGGCTGGGCGACGTCGAGACGGATCAGCTTTTTCGAGGTCTCGGCGATCGTGACCTCGGTGAGGCCGCCCAATGTCCTGCCGATGACCGGCAACAGCGCCTCGCCACGGCTGTTCAGCGCCTCGATACGCATGGCGCGGCCGCGTGCCGAGATGACCAGCGGCGGATCGATGATGGCCGTATCCCAGCGCGTGTAGCGGCCAGGATATTCGTAGTTCGAGGAAAATACCGCGCCCCGGCGCGAGTTCAGCCCCTCGACATAAGCGTCGATCGCGCCTTCATAGGGGCGGTCGTGGCGCTCGCGGGTGATGGTGATGCCACCCGCCGTCACGAAGCTTTCAGCGCCGTTTTCCAGAACCTTCAACGTCATTGCCGTCTCCATCAGCTACTTGGGCAACGGACCCGGGAATGGCTTTAAAAAACAAATGGCCGCCCGGACATTCCGTTGCGGCCACCCACTATTTTCACGCACACGCGTTCGAACAGGCCGCTGTCAGCAGGCCCACCACCAAATGGTCTTGATCGAACGCATGTTCATGGCGATTCCCTTAGCGGCGATTGGGCGGCCGCGCAACTGGATTCGACGCAGGCTCAATCCTCCAGCGTACCCGACCTTGCATCGGCGCTCTTGCTGTCGCCGACCAGTTTCAACAGGTCTTCGCCGGAGCGGATGATGCGGCGCGAGCGACGGGTCAGGATGATGCCGTCCTGCGGCGCGAACACTTCCGTGCGGCCATCAACTTCGCCTGGCGCGTGGACGATGGTGGCGAGCCGCGCGCCCCTGGTGACGCGGTCGCCGGGCTTGACGTCGTAGAGGACCGCACCGCCGCGGGGCGCCGGCATCATGTCGATGTTTTCCAGAGGTGCCGCGACGCCCTTGAAGGGGCCGGGCGCGGGCAGGTCGGTGTCGGATATCACGCCGCGCGCCGCCAGCAGCCGGTAAAGGCCTTCGGCGTCGGACTTGGCCAGCGCGCCGTCGACATCGAGAATGCCGCGATATTCGACAGTGGTGGCGACGCGCCTGTCGAACTTCGCCACATCGGCCGATGCGTTCTGGTAGGGCATGATCGAAGCGCCCTCGAAGGTGCCGTCGGTGTCCTCGCTCCACAGCACCACGGCCTCGACGCCCATGGCGGCGGCGCAATCAGCCATCTCAGGCCACAGGCTGGTATGGACGTAGAGATAGGCAAGGCCCTCATCGTCGCAGTGCAGGTCGAGCACGATGTCATGGCCGAGCGAAAGCTGCACCAGGCGCGACTTCAGCCGCTGGTCGGCGCCACCAAAGGTGGCGTCCGGCAAGAGCTTGGCGTCGGGCGCGGCCAGCAGCGGAAAGCCGCGGTTGAAGTTGGTGCGGGTGCCCAGATGAAAGCGACCCTGGTGCTCGCCGAAATGGTATTGCGCGCGGCCGATCGGGTTGGCCCAGGGCACGATGGTGATGTTGCCCCTGATGCGACCCTCGGCCTCGGCCTTGTTCAGCATCGGCATCAATGCATCGATGGCGACGACGCCAGGCAATTCGCCGGCATGGAGCGCCGCCTGCAGGTAGGCCGAAGGCGCTGTCTTGTCGGCGCCGGCCAAGCGGAGCACCGGGAATTCGTAGGAAACGCCGTCGCTGTCGCCGGCGATGCGTTCGATCGATTTCTGCATGACATTCTCCATGAATGCGAGAAGACATGCCCATTGGAAGGTGCCGATGTCGATTGGTCCAGCCCGCCGCGCTATGGGCGCAAGGGCCTATTCCGCGGCAGCGTGAAGCGGGACAGGCGCGCGCCTGTCCAGCGCCGCCGACAGTACCGCAACGGCGACCGCCACCAGGGCTAGCACGGCGCCGACGAGCGGCAAATCGGCGTAGGAAACGCCTGATGACAGCGCCACGCCGCCGATCCATGCGCCGCCGGCATTGCCGACATTGAAGGCGCCCTGATTGAGCGTGGCTGCAAGGTTCGGTCCCTCGGAAGCCGCCTCGACGACCCGGATCTGCAGAGGTGGCACGACGACGAAGATGAGCAGGCCCCAGAGAAAGACGATGCCGATGGCAATGCTGGCGATCGCCCCGAACTGCATGAAGCCGACGAACAGCAGGGCCATCAGCAGCAAGGTGGCGATCACTGTCGGCATCAGTTTCCAGTCGGCAAGCCTGCCGCCGATGATGTTGCCGATGGTCATGCCGGCGCCGAACAGCAAAAGCACCCAGGTGACGGCCGCGCTCGACAGACCCGACACGTCGGTGAGGTATGGCTTTATGTATGTGAAAACGGCGAACAGGCTGGCCGAGGTCAGCGCCGCGATCAGCATCGCCAGCCATACCTGCAGCTTGCCGAGCACGCGGACTTCGGCGCGCAGACCGCCGCCGCTCGGTTCCGTGACGTCGGACGGCACCAGCCACGCGATGGCCGCGACCGAGATCAGGCCGATGCCGACCACGGCCAGAAAGGTGGCGCGCCAGCCGAAGGCTTCGCCGAGTGCGGTGCCTGCGGGAACCCCGAGGATGTTGGCGAGCGTCAGGCCCGCGAACATCAGCGCGATGGCGCTGGCGCGCTTGTTGCGCGGCACAAGGCTTGCCGCGACGACCGAGCCGATGCCGAAGAAGGCGCCATGGCCGAAAGCGGTGAAGACGCGCGCGGCCATCAGCAGCCAGTAATTGGGCGCGATGGCACAGAAGAGGTTGCCGACGACGAACAGGGCCGCAAGTCCCACCAGCACGGGCTTGCGCGGCAGATGCGCGGTGGCCATGGCCACGACAGGCGCGCCGAAGACGACCCCCAGCGCATAGCCGGTGACCAGCAGGCCGGCGGCGGGGATCGTCACGCCGAGATCGGCGGCGACCTCGGGCAGCAGGCCCATGATGACGAATTCGGTGGTGCCGATGCAGAAGGACGCAATGGCAAGCGCAAGGATCGGCAAAGGCATGGGAGGTCCAGACTGAATCGGTTCAATTCCAGACTGCGCGAGGACCCCTGCCGGGGGCAACAGACATTGCCGCAATGCAGCAATGCAGAAAGCGTGGAGCGGACGCCAAGAGGCGGAGCAATGACGGCCGCCGCGGATGGGGCCGCCGGTCGAACCAGCCATCAGACGGGTTTTGGCGCGGTACCCATGCGGCGGTAGAGGAAGGCGTTTCCTCCACCGGGAGAGGCGGCAGCGTGGCGAGCCTCATCGATGAGTGCCGCCATACGATCATGAACCGGCGACTTCGCGCATGCGGGGTCCGTGGCGGCGGCATCTCCCGCGATCGCCATGGCCTGGCAGCGGCAACCGCCCCAGTCGATCTCGCGCCGGTCGCAGCCGCGGCAAGGTTCCTGCATCCAGTCCGTGCCGCGGAACGCATTGAATGACGGCGAATCTGTCCAGATTTCCGAAAGCGAGCGCTCGCCGAACCGCTCGAAACGGAGAGAGGAAATTGTCTGCGCGGCGTGGCACGGCAGGACCGCGCCATCGGGCGCCACCATGAAGGCGTCACGCGCCCACCCGCCCATGCACGGCTTCGGATAGTGGGCGAAATAGTCTGGCGTGACGAAATCGATGTTCATGATTCCCTTCAGCCGTTGGCTTGCCGCCTCGACGATGTCGGCCTGCCGGTCGACCGCCGACCGGTCGGGCATCAGCATGTCCCGGTTGGCCAACGCCCAGCCGCCATATTGTACGTTGGCAATTTCCAGCCGCTCCGCGCCCAGCGAAAGTGCCAGCTCGATGAGTTCCGGAACCTCCGCGATGTTGTGGCGATGGATCGGCGCGTTTATGGTCAGCGGTAACCCTGCCGCCCGGGCGCGTCTTGCCGTTTCCAGTTTCTGTTCATGGCTGCCGCGGTGATGGCCGATGAGTTCCGTGGTCGCCGCTCGCGCGCCCTGAAAGCTCAGCTGCAGATGGTCGAGCCCTGCTTCGGCGAAAGCCTCGATGCGGCCGTCCGCGATGCCGACGCCGGCCGTGATCAGGTTAGTGTAGACATTGCGATCCGCCAGTCCGGCAATCAGCTGTTCGAGATCGCGGCGCAATGTCGGCTCGCCGCCGGACAAATGCACCTGCAACACGCCAAGATCCGCGGCTTGACCAAACAGGTCGAGCCAAGCCCGGGTGTCGAGCTCACGATTGGCTTTCAGCAATGCGAGCGGGTTGGAGCAATAGGGGCATTGCAGCGGGCAGCGATGGGTGAGTTCCGCCAGCATGCCGATCGGTGGAAGAAGCGGCCCGCTCATGACCTCACCAGCAGCCTGTCGGACCATTCCTGCAGGAAGGAGATGACGTCGCCGGCAATATCCTCAGGACCAGCATCATATTCGGCGGAGAGGCCGGCGATGATCTGGGCGACCGTCGAGTTTCCGTCGCAGTGCCGCAAGATGTCGAGACTGATTTCGTTTGGCCAAAAAATCTTTTCGGGAGAAAGCACCGCAAAGGCCTGGCGTACGGGATCGTACTGGATGCGAACGTGCTTCGGCAGCGAAGGCACCGAATGCGGCGAGACGATCGTCCTTTCGCGCAACGCCGTCATTGCACGTGCTCCGGCCGGAAAGCGCCGGGCGGTATGTTGCCATCCTCGCCATAGGCATGCTGAAGCACGTCGAGCATCGTCCACAGGATGTCGCACTTGAACACCAGCGCGTCGATGGCAGCCTGCTGTCGCTCAGCCGTGTCGGCGTGGTCGAGCACATAGGCGAGGGCGAAATCGGCATCGCGCGACGCTTGTTTCGGGCGATGCTTGAAGTAGGCCAGCGTGTCTTCGGTGACGTAATCGTATCTTGCCAGCATCGCGGACATGCGCTCGCCGATTATGACGGGCGAGAACATTTCGGTCAGAGAGGACGCGACCGCTTCCAGCAAGGTCTTGTCGGTACAGAAGGTGAGATACGCACCGACGGCAAAACGCGTGGCTGGCAGCGCCAGCCTTTCGCTCTTCACACTGTCCGCATCGAGGCCGAGCGACGTTGCCAGGTGCAGCCAGCGCGCAATGCCGCCGCTCCAGCCATCGTCGCCGTCATGGTCCTCGATGCGCATTCGCCACGCGGCGCGAAACGCCGGGTCGGTTGCACGCGCCAGGATCATGGCGTCCTTGCGCGGCACCATCGCCTGGTAGCAATAGCGGTTCAGCGCCCACGCCTGCATTTCCGTCTTCGACAATGCTCCTTCGACCATCCTGTGGTGATAGGGATGCAGGTGATGGTAGCGCTCCACGCCGACCTGTCGCAAAACCGCTTCCAGATCGCCTTTGGAGAGGCCGTCCTTGGCCGCATCGCGGAAGGTGCTCAAAGTTCCAACTCCATGCCGTCATGGGCAACTTCCCAACCGGCTGCCCTGACCTCAGCGTGTTCAGCCGAGTTCTCGTCAAGAACCGGGTTGGTGTTGTTGATGTGAACGAAGACGCGGCGGGCAATGTTCGCGTTCGCCAGGCCGGCGATCGAGCCCGCATCCCCGGTCATCGCCAGATGACCCATGCGCGCCCCGGTCTTTTCACCGACGCCGGCGGCGATCATCTCGTCATCGGTGTAGACGGTGCCGTCGAACAAGAGGCAGTCGGCGCCCTCGACACGAGCGCGCAGCAGCGCATCGATCCGCGCGCAACCGGGGATGTAGAAAACCGACTTGCCTGTCGCCCCACTGATGCGCACGCCGATCGTGTCTCCTCTGTCGGAGCCGAAATTGGCCTCCGGACGGCTTTTGTCCTCGAGGTACAGTGCCACTTTGCCGGGGACTGGGAAATTCTCCACTGTCACGCCGGCCTCTCGCCCCTGCGCGTCGCAAATCTCCGTTTCCCCTGCTAGAGGCAGTGTCCGTCGCGGCACGATCTCGGGATCCAGAACGTTGAAAATCGAATTTGCCTCCAGCGTCGCCAATGCCTCCTTGGTCGCATAGAGCGCAAAGGGCTGTCGCTCGCGCAGGCTGAGCAAGCCCGCAATGTGGTCGACATCGGCGTTCGTCAGCACCACGGCGCGGATAGGGGTGCAGCGCACGGGTCCATCCGGCGGTGGCTGTAGCTCCGGTGTCTGCGCGATCTGCTGGCGTATGTCGGGCGAAGCGTTAAAAAGGATCCAACCCACCCCATCCGACGAGACCGCGAGGCTCGACTGGGTCCGAGGTCGCAGACCGCTTGATCCTGTCCGCGCGGCGCTGCTCAGCCGATAATTGCAGTTCCACTGCGGAAAACCGCCGCCCGCCGCCGATCCGATGATCTTCAAGCGCATGGCGATTTCTGCTCCAAAGGCGCTTCACAACGAGCCACGCGGCATACGCTTGGCCCTGGCGTTCACCTGATCGACAAAGGTGCATGCCCGTGTCGCCAAGGGCATGCACCTTGGGGAACTACTTCTTGCGCGTAATTTCAGCCGGCAGATAGCGCGAAATCTCGAAGCTCGCGGCGACCTGGCACATTGTTGGCTTCGTCCAGTTCTTCCTCATCATGCTCTTCTCCTCTTACACCAGCCCGACGCAGGCCGATCCTTCAAGGGCTGAAACGATGTTGCTTAGTCTCAGTTCCGTTTGCTGCCGACACGATATCTTGAAGCCGGCCGAGGCCCCAGCGATAATCGCGTGATGACGACCGTGAAATCACGGTGCCTTCGGCAAGCATAGGCGAGGACTGAAGAGGCAGGAAGTCGGCTGACAGTCTCACGCCAGCGGCTTCAGCTTTTGGGCGATGGTGGGCAGCAGCTCCGAGACGGTGGGATGGATGTGCACGGCGCGCGCCAGTGTGTCGACCGGCGCCTTGGCGTACATCAGGTCGAGCACGCAATGCACCGCCTCGTCACCGCCGGGACCGAGCACCGAGCAGCCGAGGATCTCTCTGGTGTCGGCATCGACGAGGATCTTCATGAAGCCCTGCGTCTCGCCCTTCTCGATGGCGCGGCCGACACGGGTCATCGGCCGCTGGCCGACCAGGGCGCGACGTCCGGATTTCCTCACCGCCGTCTCGGTCATGCCGCAGCGGCCGAGCGGCGGATCGATATAGAGCGCGTACGCCTCGATGCGGTCGCTGATCCTGCGCGTATCCTTGTCGAGCAGATTGGCGGCGACGATCTCATAGTCGTTGTAGGAGGTGTGGGTGAAGGCGCCCTTGCCGTTGCAGTCGCCCATCGCCCAGATGCCTGGCACGCTGGTGCGCAGCTGGTCATCGACGACAACCGCGCCGCGCCCGTCGACCTCGACGCCCGCCTTGTCGAGACCGAGATCGTCGGTATTGAGCGTTCGGCCCAGCGCCAGCAGCACATGCGAGCCGACCGCGGGCGGCTGGCCCGCGGAGAAACTCACGGCAATGTCCCCACCCTGCTTGGCGAAGCCGATATCATCGGCGCCGACATGAACGGCGATCCCTTCATTTTCCAGGATCGAGAGGATGGCGGCCGAGACGTCCTCGTCCTCGCGGCCGGTCAGGCGCGGGCTCTTTTCGATGACGGTGACTTCCGAGCCGAAGCGGCGGAACATCTGCGCGAACTCGAGCGAGATGTAGCTGCCGCCGACGACGATCAGGTGGCGCGGTAAAACGTCAAGATCCATCATCGACGAATTGGTCAGATAGTCGATGTCGTGGATGCCGGGCAGGTCCGGCACCGAAGCGCGGCCGCCGGTGTTGAGGAAGATCTTTTCGGCGGTCAACAGGTCGCCGCCGACACGCACCGTGTTGGCGGATTCGAAGCGCGCATGTCCTCGATAGAGCGTGCAGCGCTCCATTCCGGCGATCCAGGTTTCCAGATTGCCACGGGCGTCGTCGGTGACCTTGTCCTTGCGCGCCTTGATCCTGCTATAATCGACCCCGACGGGGCCCGGGAACGTCACGCCATAGTCGGCGGCGCGCCGCGCCAGATGCGCGGCATAAGCGCTGGCGACCATGGTCTTGGTCGGCATGCAGCCGGTGTTGACGCAGGTGCCGCCGACCAGCTTGCGCTCGATCAGCGCCACGCTCATGCCGGCGGCGGTCAGGCGGCCCGCCAGGGGCGATCCCGCCTGGCCAGCGCCGATGATGATGGCGTCGAAGGTCTTTGCGTTTATGGTCTTTGCGTTTAAGGTCTGGGCCGTCATACGACCGCCGCCACGATCAGCAAGCCGCCGATGATCGCCACCGCATCCTCGATGAAGGCCGCGGGCGGATCCTTACCGAAAACGGCCGCCAGCCGGCCTCGCGCTTCGGCACCACCCAGCGTGCCGATGACGGCGCCGATCGCTCCGGCGATCAGGCACACGATGGTGGCGCCGCTGGTCGCGCCGATCACCGCGCCGCTGAAGGCGCCGAGCAGGATCCGGGCGCCGAACTGCTGCGGCACTTTGCGGCTTGGCGTCGACGGCAGCTGGTCGGTGACCAGTTCGACGATGGCCAGGATGGTGAAGATGCCGACAGCCGCCCAATGGCTCATGAAGCTCGCCCAGGTGCCAGCAACCGGCAGCCAGCCGAGATAGGCGCCCCAGGCAACGGCGGCAGGTGCCGTCATGGCGCGCAGTCCGGCAATGACGCCGATCAGAAGTGCAAGAATGTAGAGCATGGTCGATCCCCCTCGAAGGCCGGTACAGCCTTGAAACGGCAAGCTACCATAGGCCGGATATTTGGCTAGGCCGCAGACTCACAAGCGCACAGCCACAGCGGATCGAGGCGAGTCAGTTGGCTGATGGAGCGTTGATCGCGAATTGCGCGGCGAAAGCCCTGATATAAGCGGGCCGAGCTTCTCCGCGCGCCACGTAGGCGGCCAGGTTTTTGTATTCGTCCAGAATGCCTGACATTCTCAGTCGCAGCAGCACTGACACCATCAACAGATCGCCGGCGCTGAACGCATCATCGAGCCAATCCGCGACGCCCAAATGAGCCGAGAGGCGGTCGAGCCGGGCGCGAACACGATCCTTTACCAACGGCAAGCGCGCCTCGCTCCAGGGCTTGTCGGCTTCGAAAATTCTTGCCGTGGTCAGTTCGAGGATCGGCGGCTCGATGGTGTTCAGCGCGGCAAACATCCACGTGATCGCTCGCGCGCGGGCGTCGCGCTCCTTCGGCAGCAGGCCCGCATGCTGCTCGGCAAGGTGAAAGACGATCGAGCCGGTCTCGAACAGCGAGAGAGAACCGTCCTCATAGGTGGGGATCTGGCCGAAAGGATGGATGGCCAGATGGTCAGGCGCCTTCATGCCGGCGAAGGAAACAAAACGGACCGCGTAAGGCTGCCCCACTTCTTCCAGCGCCCAGCGAACACGCGTATCGCGGGCCAGTCCCTTGCCGCCATCGGGCGATCGTTCAAATGCCGTGATGGTGATTGTCATCGCATTTGTTCCTTGCGTGGGCGAATTTCTTTCAGCTTCCTACCGAGGACGAATGAGCTTCCCGGAAATCGACATCGGTCTTGAACTATTTTCATTGCTGGAGCAGATCGCGAATGGCCGCCAATCAGCAAGGCCGCGTATCCTGGTTTATGGATTTGACGTTAGTCCTCGCCTTGGCGCTGTTCGCAATGATGTAAAAAACGAAGGCACTGCCATGGTTCAAAGCGAACGCGCTAAAATGGCTGATGGTGAATGGTATGCGTGCCTGGATGACGATCTTGGCGCGTTGCGCGGCGTGGCAGCGGATGCGGTGTTCGAGCACAATACGCTGCCGCCTCGTCAACGCGGGAACCTCGGGCCGGCCCTGCGGGCGCTGCTGGGCGGCGTGGGCGAGGGTGCCCGCATCGAGGCGCCGTTCCATTGCGCCTACGGCTTCAACATCTTTCTCGGCCCCGGCACCTTCCTCAATGCCGGCTGCATCATTCTTGACACCGCACCGGTGCGCCTCGGCAAGGGGACGCTGCTTGGCCCCAATGTGCAGATCTATTGCGCCGAGCACCATAAGGAGGCGGCAGGGCGGCAGGCGGGACTGGAGATCGCCAGGCCGGTCACGATCGGCGACAATGCCTGGATCGGCGGCAGCGCGGTCATCCTTGGCGGCGTCAGCATCGGCGAGGGCGCCATCGTCGGCGCCGGGGCGGTGGTGACGCACGACGTGGCGGCACACACGACCGTGGTCGGCAATCCGGCGCGGGTGGTCAGCCGGGGCTGAGCGCGCTTGCGTGCCCAATCGATTCAGCCGGCAGGCGCGCCCTGCGCTCGCCGACACCGGCCCGCCTGGAAAACTCGCGCCTGTATTGCACCGGCGATGTCCTTAGCCTCGCGGCGAAATGTTGGCGCAAGGATGTTGCGCTGCCGAAGCCGGCCTCGAAGGCGACCATGTCCACCGGCTTGTCCGTCGTCTCCAGCAGCCTCTGCGCCAGCGTGATGCGCTGGTCGGCCAGCCAGTCGCCGAAGCTGGTACCTGTCGTCTTCTGGAAACGGCGGGTAAAGGTGCGGCGGGTGAGACCGGCTGCGTCAGCGACGCTATCGAGACCGTGCGGTTCGTCGAGGGTCGCGCGCACCTTGTCGAGAGCCTGGGTAAAGCGGTCGGCGGCCGGGCTCGGCGCCACCGGGCGCTCGATGAACTGCGCCTGCCCGCCCTGCCGGTGCGGTGAAAGCACAATGTGCCGGGCGAGCCGCAGTGCCGCCTCGGCGCCATAGCGGGCGCGCACGATGTGCAGGCAGCAGTCGAGCCCCGCGGCGACGCCGGCGGAGGTGATGATGTCGCCGCCGTCGACGTAGAGCACGTCCGCATCGACCGAAATGTCGGGATGGAGAGCCTGTAGCTGATCCGTATAGGCCCAATGCGTGGTCGCCTTCCGTCCCGAAAGCAGGCCGGCGGCGGCGATGGCAAAGGTGCCGAGGCAGAGCCCCACGATCAGCGCGCCGCGCCGGTGGGCACGGCCGAGCGCATCCTCGAGCGGTTTGGCAAGAGGCGCTCCGAGATCCTTCCAACTCGGGATGATGACGATATCGGCGTCTTGGAGCGCGGCAAGCCCATGCGGGACCAGGACGCTCAATCCGGCGTCGGTCTGGATCAACCCTTCTTCCAGCCCGCAGACTCGGAAGTCGAAGCGCGGCAGGCCGAGCCCGGTGCGGTCGGCGCCGAACACCAGGCACGGGACGGAGAGATGGAACGGGCTGATGCCGTCGAAGGCGAGGACGGCGATGATGGGGGCGGTCATGAGGCGTTTCCAGTTTGTAAGAGGATTGTCCCAATTCTTTCGGATGATGTCAATCGGGCCACTGTCGGCGCCTAGGCCAGCAGGCTATTTTCGGCCCATCGCCTTCAAGCCTGAAAGGAAACATCATGTCTGCCCCAGCCAACACCGCGGCACGCCGCGCGCTGATCGTCGTCGACGTCCAGAATGACTATGACGGCGGTAACCTGGCCATCCAGCATCCGCCGTTCCGCGACAGCGTCGTCAACGTGACGCGCGCCATGGATGCCGCATCGGCAGCAGGCATCAAGGTCGTGGTCGTCAAGCAGATGGCGCCCGAGATGTCGCCGATCTTCGCCCTGGGCAGCCATGGAGGCGAACTGCATCCCGAGATCGCCAGGCGTGGCCGCAACCATTATGTCGAGAAGAATTTGCCGAGCGCGTTCACCGGCACCGACCTCGAGGACTGGTTGCGCGCCAACGCCATCGATACGATCGCGGTCGTCGGCTACATGACGCATAATTGCGACCTGTCGACCATCATCCATGCCGTGCACATGGGCTTCGCGGTCGAGTTCCTGTCCGACGCGACCGGTTCGGTGCCTTATGCCAACAGCGCCGGCTACGCCTCCGCGGAGGAGATCCATCGCGTGGTGAGCATTATCCTGCAGTCGCGCTTCGCCGCGGTGCTCAAGACCGCCGAATGGATCGACTGCCTGAAGACCGGCGCGCTGCCGGAACGCGACACGATCCATGCGTCCAACCAGCGGGCGCTGTCGCGCAGCGCCGCGTAGCACGATCCGCGCAAAGGGCGCCGCAGCGGTGCGGCGCCCTTCTTGTTTTGTCGAGATAAAAGATCAGAACAGGCCTTCGATCTGGCCGGCCTCGTTGAGGAAGATCTTTTCCGACGACGGCTTGCTCGGCAAGCCAGGCATGGTCATGACCTCGCCGCAGATGATGACGACGAAGCCGGCGCCGGCGGACAGCCTGACCTCGCGCACCGGCACGGTGTGGCCGGTCGGCGCGCCGCGCAGGTTCGGGTCGGTCGAGAACGAGTACTGTGTCTTGGCCATGCAGACCGGAAGGTTACCGTAACCGGCATCCTCCCAGGCCTTCAACTGGTCGCGCACCGATTTGTCGGCGATGGCTTCCGAGCCGCGATAGATGCGCTGAACGATAGTGTTGATTTTCTCGAACAGCGGCATGGAGTCGGGATAGAGCGGCGCGAACTGCGAGGCGCCGGATTCGGCGAGCGCCACCACCTTGTTGGCAAGCTCCTCGATGCCGGCGGAGCCGTTGGCCCAGTGCTTGCACAGGATCGCTTCCTCGCCCATCGAGGCGACATAGTCCTTGAGAGCCTGGATCTCGGCATCGGTGTCGGAATAGAAGTGATTGATGGCAACGACCGCCGGGACGCCGAACTGCCTGATGTTCTCGATGTGGCGCCCAAGGTTCGGGCAGCCCTTCCTGACGGCTTCGACATTCTCCTTGCCAAGGTCTTCCTTCTTGACGCCACCATTCATCTTCATGGCGCGCACGGTGGCCACGATGACGGTGGCGGCCGGCTTCAGTCCGGCCTTGCGGCACTTGATGTCGAAGAACTTTTCGGCACCCAGATCAGCACCAAAACCGGCTTCGGTGACGACGTAGTCGGCAAGCTTGAGCGCCGTCGTGGTGGCGACGACCGAATTGCAGCCATGCGCGATGTTGGCGAACGGGCCGCCATGCACGAAGGCCGGGTTGTTCTCCAGCGTCTGCACCAGATTGGGCTGCATGGCGTCCTTGAGCAGGACGGCCATGGCGCCGTCGGCCTTGAGGTCGCGGGCATAGACCGCCGACTTGTCGCGGCGATAGGCGACGATGATGTCGCCGAGGCGCTTTTCCAGATCCTTCAGGTCGGTGGAGAGGCAGAGGATCGCCATCACTTCCGAGGCGACGGTGATGTCGAAGCCGGCTTCGCGCGGAAAGCCGTTGGCAACGCCGCCGAGCGAGCAGATGATCTCGCGCAGCGCCCGGTCGTTCATGTCCATGACGCGGCGCCACACCACGCGGCGGGTGTCGATGCCGAGTTCATTGCCCCAGTAGATGTGGTTGTCGATCAGGGCCGACAAAAGGTTGTGCGCCGTGGTGATGGCGTGGAAGTCGCCGGTGAAGTGGAGGTTCATGTCCTCCATCGGCACGACCTGCGCGTAACCGCCGCCGGCGGCACCGCCCTTGACGCCGAAATTCGGGCCGAGCGAAGCTTCACGGATGCAGACGATCGCCTTCTTGCCGATGCGGTTGAGGCCGTCACCGAGGCCGACGGTGGTGGTGGTCTTGCCCTCGCCGGCCGGAGTCGGGTTGATGGCGGTGACGAGGATCAGCCTGCCGTCCTTGTTGCCCTTCACCGACTTGATGAACTCGGCCGAAATCTTGGCCTTGTCGTGGCCGTAGGGCAGCAGATGTTCGGTCGGGATGCCGATCTTCTGGCCGATCTCCTGGATCTGCTTTTTCCTGGCGCCACGCGCGATCTCGATGTCGGACTTCACTTCGGCCATGACGGCGTTCCTCTGGATTGGACGGTGGAGGGGACGGGGTTGATCTTACTCGCAAGAAGGCTGGAGCCGGACGCGCGGGGCATCTAACCCTGTCGCTGCGGCGGCGTCAACTTTCATGCAACTATGTTTCCTATAGAGAAAATTCCTCTGCGGCGGGCCGACCTATCCCCGGTTCTTTATGGCTCCGCTTGCCGCGCCGTATAGAAGCCAGAGCAGGGGCACTTCCGCCGTCTCAAAACAGCCGCACAATGCACGGAATGCGACAGACGCGACGACGCAAATCCGCCATCGCGAGTGTGCTGTGGGCAGCGCTACTGCGTCAGCACGTTGCTGATTTCGACCATGTTCGAGCGCACCCGAAGCACGTAGAAGCCCATCGTCGTCAGATGGGTGGGCAGCAGCCAGCCGTCCTCGCGGCCATTGGCGATGATGAAGGGCTGGATGCGCAAGGCCGACACGAACTGCGCGTCCATCGTGTCCCACAGGCTCTGCAGGTGCTTTTCCTTGATGACGTCCTCGAAGTCGGCCTGGGCACCCTTCATCAGGCCGTAATAGGCATAGAGCTGGCCATAGGCGAACCAGTAGCGGTCGTCGGCGCGAGTATCGAACCAGCCATTGTTGTGGTTCTCGGCACGCTCCTTGAGGATGGCGGAGGTCGAGCCGATGTCACTGGCAATGCGATCGATATACTGCTTCAGATTGTCGGCGCGGGCATCGAAAGTGGCCTGGCAGGTGGCGAGCCGGGCATTGAACGAACGCAGCTTGCGCACGGCGTCGCGATAGTAGCTCGGCGTCGGTGTCTTCGGTCCAAACGGGCTCACGCCGAAATACCAAGTATACTCGTCGAACTGCAGATTGCCACGCGCGTCCTGCAGGTCGGCATCGATCTGCGAGGTGGTGCGCACGCGGCCGAGATTGTCGGCAAGCTCGGTCGCCGTGCGTCGCACCGCCTGGTTGATGCCGCGCTGGAAAGAGGCCTTGTTGTCCATCCACGGGGTGTTGTCCCAGTCGATGCCGAACAGGCCGAGCTTGTAGAGGATCATCGACGAGATCCAGGCATTCTGGTTGACGTTGAAGTCAGTCAGGTCCGCCGCCACCTGGGCGATGCCGGAGTTGCCGCAAGTCTTGGCCGTGTCGGTGCCGGCGCCGGCGGACACCTGCTCACCGGCGGAAACGTTGCGCTTCTCGAACGTGTAGGTGTCGGGATAGTTCGGATTGAACTTGTTCCACCACTGGGTGGCGTAGAAGAAGTTGGCGTAAAGGCCGATCAGCACCAAAAGAGCCAGCCCGACCACGGCCTTCAGGATCCAGCCGCGTTGCGTGTACCAGCGGCCGGCCCACATGAAGGGCCACAGGATCACGCCGATCAGAAGGCCGATGCCGCGGCCGATCCACTGGAACAGCCTGACGAAGAAGTTCACGATCGGGTCGAGCATGGCTGTATCACCCCCTCGGCACGATGCCAAAAAGTTGCAGACTTTTTGGATAACATCATGCACCAAAACAACAAGTTAGAACGGAATGACGGTTCATATCGTTCTAGTCGGTCAGGCCGTAGAGGCGTGTGCGAAACGCCGCCTTTTCCTTCAAATATGTGGTTTTCAGAACGTCCACAACATGAGATCGCCAGGCGTCGCTGAAGCCGTCATAGTCCTTGTAGAAGCCGTCCTTGTTGAAGATATAGCGGGACACGAAGTCCGACGGCACGAAATCCGAGATCAGCCGGTTGGTCAGCCAGGCGTCGGGATGGTCAGGCTTGGCGCGGACCACCAGGAAGCGCTGTTGCGGGAAGACGTCCTCGATCTTGAGATGGCCGAGCTGGGCAATCTCGCGCTTGGCGGCGTTGAGGAAGGGAAAATTGCCGTCCCTGGTGATCAGGTCGGCATGGCTCTGGATCCAGGTCTGCAGCCAGACCTTGTCGACATCGGTCAAATTGCGGTTCGGCTCGGCGTCGCGGATCAGCGCGCGCACCACCATTTCGGCGCGGTGCTCAAGATAGCCCGAGGTTTCGATCCAGGAGGCGCGCGGCAGTTCGATGCGGCCGGTGGCGGCGAGGAATTTGAACACCTTGTCGGCGTCCTTGATGGAGAGATAGCTCACCTGCCAGGGCCGCGAGCGGCGGAAACCGGGGGCGGCCGGATCGCTGATCACCGTCGTCATGTCGGGATCGACGAACACGTAGAGGCCGCCGAAATGGCTGGTCCAGTAGGCGTTGTGGCGGAAGATCACCTGGTCGGGCACCAGCGCGTTCTCTCTGATGTCGCCGCAGATCTTGGCAAGTTCCACCATGCGGGTCAGCATGGCATTGTCGCGCCAGGCGTCGGGCTCCTGCTTCAGCCGGTCGACGAGCTTGCCGAGTTCAGCAGCCTTGCCCAACACGTCCTCGGCCGACAGCACCTTGAACTCGACCTGGCTGATCGACAGCAGGTCCTCGATGTCGTTCACCTTGGGAACGGAATCCTCGATCTCGCCGTAGATCACGTCCTTGATGGTCAGCGCGTCTATGGCGCGCTGGTTCGTGGACATGAATTCGAACATCAACTGCGAGGTGTTCGAGAAGGCCGTGTGCACCACCGGCAGGTCGATCTGCGAAGGCGTCAGGATGATGAAGCGGCGGTTGACCTCGTTGGGATCGAGATAATCGTGGTCGCCACATTCCTCCGCAACTTCAGGAGAAAAGCCGGTGCGGTCGATCTGGAAGCTCTTCAACTTTGTCGGCTTGAGACCGAAAGCCGCCAGCGCCTTGTTGTAGCGCTGGATGAGATGCGGCTCGTCGACCGTGAGCAGCCGCCCATAGATGAGCTCGTTGTCACGGAGAAGGTCGGGTTTGCGGACGGTCATGTCAAAGAATCCGAAAGGCTTTGCCTGACAAGGCGAAGCGCCAACGTTGACGTCCCCCTCTCCCCGTGAAGGACGGGGAGAGGGGGGCATCGACGTTGGAGCCACAGTTTTCGGCACCCGTGGGCAACGAAGCAAATTCACGCATTCCACAGACCCTTCTTCTTCATCTCCTCCATCTCACGCGCCGCGCGTTCGCGCAGCCTTGCGTCGCGCAGCAGCTTCTCCACCGCGGCATCGTCGGACTTGTCGGAATAGCGGAACTCGGAATCGGCGTAACGATTGATCTCCTGCATGACCATGTCCATCGAGAACGGCCCGCGCAATTCCTCGATCATCGCTTTCTTGTCGTCGTAGCCCTTGTGCATGAAGGCTTCCGGCTTTTCGAACCAGTCGTCGGGAAGCTCGATGTCCATGGCACGCATCTTGATGGCGTCGGTGACGTTCTTGATGGCGCGGCCGGTGAAGCGCGGCTCGGCATCCTTGATCAGGTGCAGGTAGGTGCCAATGTCGGCCATGGTCTTGGGCGCGCCATTTTCCTTCATATAGCGCTCGTAGACCCTCACCAGTCCGTCCTCCCGCGGCTTTTCATGCTCTTCATAGGCCTCGGTCACGGCGCGCTGGATCTCCTGCGCGGCGTAGAGCTCGTGCTTGCCCAGGGGGATTTCGTGATTCTTGCCGGCGAGCAGCACAAAAATGTCGATATAGTCGTCGCGGGTCTGCGGCCCGTCGACCAGCCAGCGGGCGCCGGCGCGCTGGCGCAGGGCATCGTCGACATTCTCGGGATAGTTGGAAAACATGCCGAACGAGCAATTGCCGCGCACCACGGTGGCAGCACCGGCGAAGGCGTCCATCAGCACGCCGGTGATCTCCTGCTGGCCGGCCGAGGCGCGATCGTCGGAACGGCGGGCGGCCACCTGGTCGATGTCATCGATGGTACCGAAGCCGATGACGCGCGGGTTCAGGACATTGTTGATGAACTGGCGGCAGTTCTGGCCCGACTTGCCCTGGTAGGACGAAATCTGGTCGACGCCGAAATTTTCATAGGCAAAAGGGTAGCCGGCGACCTGGCAATAGCCGTTGACGAGGCCGGCGATCATCTGGATCAGCGTCGTCTTGCCGGTGCCGGGCGCGCCGTCGCCGATGAAGGTGAACAGGAAGCCGCCGAGCTCGACGAACGGGTTCAGTTCACGCTCGAAATCATAGGCCATCAGCATCTTGGCGAGCTTGACCGACTGGTATTTGGCGATGTGGTTGCCGACCACCTCTTCCGGCTTCTTGAAGGTCATCACCAGCGGCTTGGAGCGCTTGCCGGGCGCGACGTCGAAGCCGTCGAGGGTGAAGTCGTCGGCGTCGATGCGGATATGGGCGTTCTCGAATGGGCCGATGCCGTCGAAGCGGCTTTTGCGCGCCAAAAGCCCGTCGATGGCGACGCGGGCGAAGGCGCGCGACCTGGTCATTAGGTCGGTGTCGTCGGATGCGCCGGTAACCGCCTTGTCGAGACCGGCCAGGATCGACTTCACCGCATCCTGTGGCGTGTCGAAGAGAAAATCCGGCTCGGGGATGTCGTTGGGCGCCTCGCCATCGCTGTCGATGAGCTGGAACAGATACGAGGCCAGGCTGAAGGCCGAAATATAGGCAGAAGCCGACAGCAGTTTCTTGAAGGTGGACGCCTCGTCGCCTTCGAGCGGCGCGCGGACATTCCTGGCCTGAAGGCTTTCGAGATCGGAGCCTTCGGCGAAGACGTCCGATACCGCCAGCGCAATTGCCGTGCCGCGCCTGGCGCGAAACAAAAGCGTGTGCTGCGGGATGGTCAGCAACTGGTCGTCGGGATGAACGGCGCCGACCGTCTTCGACAGCTCGACCTCGCGGGTGCGGCGCACCGAACCGACCGAAACGGTGGAGACGAAGCGGCGGTTGGTGCCGGCCAATGCCGTGCCGGATTCGCGTGATGGATCCTCCAGCACGACGATGCGGGTGATGAAGCTCTGCGCGGTGGCGCGGTGTTTTTCGATAGCCGCTTCCGGGATGGTGGTCAGGCCGGTGTCCATGAAGGGTGCTCCGTGGTGTGACGGTCAGACGTCTGAGATGACCTGCCCATTCGACAGGATGTGAACCTTGTAGCCGCCAAAGATCTTCTGTGCTTCGCCGGCGGCGTAAAGCGCCTGGTAGGCTTCGTGCGGGATCAGCGCGTGGTTTTCATAGCTCGACACGCCCTGGCGCGCGGCTTCCAGGTCGTCGGTGTTGATGAAGAATTCCTGCGTCGTCTTCTCGCTGGAGAACAGGCCCTTGCGGCCGGGCTTCTCGCCCTTGGAATAGACTTCCTGGATGGTCCAGGTCAAAAGCCAGGCATTTTCGGGCTTGCGCACCTTGGCCAGCACTTCCGTCACCGTCGAATTGTTGTCGGTGATGCCTGCAGAGTAGAAGGGGCCAAGTACCACCCGCCTCAGCTGCTTGGGGTGCAATGGCTCAAAATCCTTGTCGAGATTGACCGCGATGGTCGCCGGCGACAACGTATAGGCCGAATTCTTCTCGGTGAAATCGTCGAAGCGGTGGGCAAGCTCGGGGTTGAGCAGGCCGTCGACGGGCAGCGGAATGTCGACCTTGTCATTGAGCTTGCCGCTCCGGTCGACAAGCTGGCGGACCATGCTTTCCGAGGAATCCTCCACCGTCACCATGTAGACCAGCGGCAGGTTGGCGCTGCCGTCGAAGGTTGCCCAGTGGACGAGATAATAAGGCCGCGCCGTCTTCGGATTGACCGACACCTTGGCCGTCTGCGCCAGCGTGAACGGGCCGAAGGTCTGCTCGCTCTTGACGTCTTCGAGATAGAGTCGCTCGGCCATCGATTTCTGCAGCGCCTCGGGGAACTCCTTGTGGCGCAGGATGAAGTCGGCCATCTCCTCACGCAGCTCGCCGGCCTGGGGGATGTTGGCGAGCCGCGCGTCGGCCTGCAGGCGGTCGTTTTCCAGTTCAAGCAGGTTCTGGAACACCGGGTAGCCGCTCTCGGCGCGCGAAATGCGGAATGTGTCCATGAAGCCCAGCCGGTTGCGCCAGCAGGAAAAGGACTTGTCGAGCCGGGCGATGTACTCGGCAACGATCTTGGCGACGATGCCGTGCCGGTAAAGCGGCGAGCGGTCGTCGCGCATGAACACTTCAAGGCCGCTGAGCGCGGCCGTGATTGCCGAGAAATACCGCGCTGCGGCGTCGTTTTCGGGGGTCATGCTATCAGTCCTGGGATTGTCGCACCGGTGCGCGCGGCAATTATGACTGCACGTAGTTGGCCGAATTGTGCTTCTTCAGCACCTCGTTGAAGCGGCGGGCAAAGGCATCGTCGGCCAGCTTCTTGCGGCGCTGGATGTCGGCGCTGGCGACCATGTTCTTTTCGTGCATCTCCAAGAGATCGCCGATGTGCTTCTGCGAGGCGGCGCCGATGCCGGCCATGGTTTCCTCGGCCGTGTTGTCGACCTGGCTGCCCAGCGTGTTGATCTTGTGGGCAACGTCCTGCTGGGCGGCGGTCTTCAGCGAGTCCTCGAGCGCCTTGTAGAGCACGATGCGCTGTTCGGTATCGATGGTCAGCTTGTTGATTAGCGTCGACTGCGCGGCGATCTGGTTGTTGAGCGAATCCACGAAGGTCTGGAACATCGAGGTATAGCGCTCCAGCGTCTGGCTTTCGGCCAGCAGTTCCTGTTCCTTGGCCTGCTTTTCATTGTATTCGGTGGCGAGCTTGGAACGCTCGCCCTCGAGCTGCGTGCGGTCCTTCTGGCTGGTCGAGGCCGCGATCCTGTTTTCGATGTCGAGCAGCATCGGATTGAGCTCCTCGATGCGCTTCTGCACGGTTTCGAGGTTGGTCATGGTGGTCTTGCGGCGCTCGATCACCTGCGACAGGCTGGCCTCGGAGGTCTTGTAGCGCTGGTCGAGAATTTCCTTCTGCGCCTTCAATATGCCGACGATGGTATCGGACTTGGCCAGCAGCTCCTGCAGGTTGCCGGCGAGCGACATGTTGCGGACGCGGTCGGTGCGCATGCGCTGCTTGCGCTGCGCCGAAAAAACGCCGACGAAGTTTTCCCAGCCGGTATAGTTCTTCATGCTCTCGAACTCGGCGCCGAAGACGTTGGTGGCGTCCTCCAGCCCGATGATGAGGTCGGCGATGTTGCCTTCCATCACCTTCTGCTGTTTCAGTACATCCTCGATGCGGGCGTTCTCGATGTCGAAATTGGCGTCGCCGATCTTCTTGTCGGCGGTTGCGAGCGTGTCGAGCACGGTTCCGGATTGCTCGATCTTGGTGCGCATGTCCTGGACGACCTGCTTGGTCTTGGCAATTTCGGCATCGAAATTCTGCAATGTCGCCATAGGGGCCTCCCGCTTCGGCTTCCGCTCGCTGGTTGCGAACAGCGGCGAATATATGTGGGGTATCCGGGGATTGAAAGACGTGAAGACAGTGCACGACGCGAAAACAAATATCCGGCCGAACCCTTGAAAGCCAATGGAGCCGTGGTCATGGCGTGATCAACTGGCAGGCCGAACCTTGTTCAGCTGATTTTGAACTTTGATGCCGGCAAAGCAATCAGTCCACGCGGAAGCGAATGGCTCCTAACCCCGACAACAACTGGCCATTTGCAGCCCCACACGGCGGCGCAAGTCCGCCCGTCCGACGACGAACGGCGTCTGCTCAGGGTTTGGGGTCGGCCTTCAGATAGGCGATGACGTTGGCGATGTCGTCGTCATTGTTGAGGCCGCCAAAGGCCATCCTGTTGCCGGGCACCTTCAGCTTTGGCGATCTGAGGTATTCGGCAAGATTTGCCTCGTCCCAGACGAGACCGGCAGCCCCCGCGCTTTTCATGGCGTCCGAATAATGGCCGAGGAAGCTTTCGGCGGTTCCCGCCTTGCGGCCGACGACGCCCATCAAATGCGGGCCGACCTTGTCGCGGTCGGTCGCCGCCTCATGGCAGGCCATGCATCGGTTAAAAACATGTTTGCCCAGCACAGGGTCGCCCCCGGCCTGGGCGGTAACGGAGGTGGCAAGCAGAAGAAGGCTGGCGGACAAGACGGCTCGAAGCATGGCTAACCCCGGGAAGCTCTGACTGAGGACGGGAAAATAGGGCGCTGACCTTAACAAAGGCACCATAGAACGGCGCGACTGCAAGGGGTGGCAGCCGGCTACCAGACGCCGACGCCCCAGCGAGCCACTTCAGCGGCTGATAAAGCCGATGAAGTCGTCGGGGGCCGCGCGGCCCATTTCCTCTTCCCAATGCCGACGGCAGAGCGAGACGTAGACGTCCTTGCCGATCGCCACCTGTTCGCCCTGCCGGGCCACCTTGCCGTCGGGACCGAGGCGCACGACCATCGTCGCCTTGCGGCCGCAACGGCAGATGGTGCGCACTTCGCGCAGATCGTCGGCGATCGCCAGCAGCGCGCGCGAGCCGGGAAACAGCTTGCCCTGAAAATCGGTGCGCAGGCCATAGCACATGACCGGGATGTTGAGCCGGTCGGCGATGCGGGCAAGCTGCCAGACCTGCTCCTCCTCCAGGAACTGCGCCTCGTCGACAAAGACGCAATGTACCGCCGTGTGCTGGTGATGCTCGGCGACGCGGGCGAACAGGTCGTCGCCGTCGCGGAACATCTCGGCTTCCGTTTCCAGACCGATGCGCGACGAGATCAGGCCGGTGTCACCTTTGCGGTAGTGGCCGGCGACGAACAGCATCGTCGTCATGCCGCGCTCGCGGTAATTGTACGACGCCTGCAACAGCATGGTCGTCTTGCCGGCATTCATCGTCGCGTAGTGGAAGTAAAGCTTGGCCATGCCGCCCTTTTAAGCCGACTTGCCACGCCTCGGGGAGGGGCCGGCGCCGCATTCCCCTGAAAAAGCCGCCGTTGCCGAGCCAGATTGGGCTTGGGCTCGGCACGGAAAGCGTCAGCGGTGTCGCTGATGGGCCAGCCAGCGCCGTTGATCGTGATTGTCTTAGCGCTTGAAACCACTCCAGAATGGTGTTTGGCTGACGAAACAAGGCGGGCACAAAAAACGTAACTTCGCGTCGCCAAAGAATTGAAATGGGAGAATACAGATGTCGCGTATGAATTCCTTCGTCGCCGGCCTAGGCTTGGCCGCTTACCTGTCCACGAGCGCCGCCTTCGCGGGCGATCCGGCAAGCTGCAAGGCGGTTCGCCTCTCCGATGTCGGCTGGACCGACATCCAGGCCACCACCGGGCTGGCCTCGGTGCTGCTCACCGCGCTCGGCTACGAGCCGCAGGTGATCCAGCTCTCGGTTCCGGTGACCTATGCGTCGCTGAAGAACAAGGACCTCGACGTCTTCCTCGGCAACTGGATGCCGTCGATGACCAATGACATCAAGGACTATACGGCCGACGGTTCGGTCGAGACCGTCAGCCAGAACCTGGCCGGCGCCGGTTACGGCATCGTCGTGCCGACCTATGTCGCGGATGCCGGCGTCAAGTCGCTGACCGACCTCGGCAAGTTCAAGGACAAGTTCAATGGCAAGATCTACGGCATCGAGGCCGGCAATGACGGCAATCGCATCATCCTCGACATGATCAAGAACCCGAAGGACAACCTCGACGGGTTCGAACTGGTCGAATCCTCGGAGGCCGGCATGCTGACGCAGGCCGAGCAGTCGATGAAGAGCAATGAGTGGATCGCCTTCCTCGGCTGGACGCCGCATCCGGTGATGGGCGCCATGAAGATCACCTATCTCGACGGCATGGGCGACAGCGGCTTCGGCGCGGCCACCGTCTCGACCAATGTGCGCAAGGGCTACATGACCGAGTGCCCGAATGTCGGCAAGTTCATCGCCAACCTGAAGTTCAATCTGGATATGGAAGGCCAGATGATGGACGCCATCCTGAAGGGCAGCGATGCCAACAAGGTTGCAACCGACTGGTTGAAGAAAAACCCGGATGCGGTCAAGCCCTGGATCGCCGGCGTGACCACCTTCGACGGCGGCGACGCGGCGGCGGCGGTCAAGACCGCCCTCGGAAGCTGAGCCGACTTTTGATTTCGGCGTGACCGAAACAGAGGGCAGCCTTTGTGGAAAAGGCTGCCCTTTTTCGTATCCTGTGACAAGATGACGTCGCGACAGTACGGGGCCGAAGGCAGAGCTCTGGCAAACGAGGGGTGAGATGGATCCGATTTCCAAGTTCATGGTCGATCACAAGATCCCGATCGGCGCCTGGGGAAAGGCGTTCTTCGGCTTCCTTACCGACAATTTCGACACGGTCTTCAGGGCTTTCTCGAATGGCCTCAATTTCCTGCTCGACGGGCTGGTCAACATTCTGCTGATGGTGCCGCCGGTGGTGCTCGCTTTGGTGATTGCCGTCATCGCCTGGCTGCTGCAGCGTTCGCGGCCGCTAGCCATCGGCGTTTTCCTCGGGCTGATCTTCATCATCAACCAGAACCTTTGGAAACAGACGGTGCAGACGCTGGTGCTGGTTGTCGCGGCGGCGGCGGCGGCGATGGCGATCGGCGTACCGCTCGGCATCTGGGCCGCGCACAAGCCGAAGGTCTATCGCATCATGCTGCCGGTGCTCGATCTGATGCAGACGCTGCCGACCTTCGTCTACCTGATCCCGGTGCTGACGCTGTTCGGTCTTGGCAACGCGCCCGGCCTGATCGTCACCATCATCTTCGTCATCCCGACCGCGGTCCGGCTCACCCATCTCGGCGTCGTCTCGGTACCGAAGTCGATCATCGAGGCCGGCGAGGCCTTCGGCGCCACCAAGAGCCAGCTGTTGTGGAAGGTCGAGCTGCCCTCGGCGCTGCCCACCATCATGGCGGGTTTGACGCAGTCGATCATGCTGTCGCTGTCGATGGTGGTGTTCGCGGCCCTGATCGGCGCCGGCGGGCTCGGCACGGAAATCAACCGGGCGCTCGGTTCGCGCCGCATCGATCTGGGCCTTGAGGCCGGTCTCGCCATCGTCGTGCTCGCCATCGTGCTCGACCGGATGACCCGCATTGGCGTTGGAGGCAAGAAATGACCGTCGCCGTCGATTTCAGGAATGTCGATATCGTCTTCGGCGCCGACCAGGCCGGCTCGCTGGCGATGATCGACAACGGCGCCACCCGGGCCGAAATACTCGAGAAGACTGGCAATGTGCTCGGCTGCGCCGGCGCCAGCCTCACCGTGCATGAAGGCGAGATCTCGGTGCTGATGGGCCTGTCCGGTTCGGGCAAGTCGACGCTGCTTCGCGCGGTCAACCGGCTCAACGTGGTGTCGCGCGGCCAGGTGCTGGTCAAGGACGGTGACCGCACGGTCGATGTCGTCACCTGCGACGAGCCGACCTTGCGGCGGCTGCGGCAGAAGCAGGTGGCGATGGTGTTCCAGCAGTTCGGCCTGCTGCCATGGCGCACGGTGGAGGAGAATGTCGGCCTCGGCCTCGAACTCGCCGGGGTGCCGGATGCAGAGCGCAAGGAGCGGGTGCATCGCCAGCTCAAGCTGGTCAATCTCGACCAATGGTCGAACAAATACGCCCATGAGCTGTCGGGCGGCATGCAGCAGCGCGTCGGCCTGGCACGTGCCTTCGCCACCGAGGCGCCTATCCTGTTGATGGACGAGCCGTTCTCGGCCCTCGACCCGCTGATCCGCACCAAGCTGCAGGACGAACTCTTGCAGCTGCAGGCGGAATTGAAGAAGACCATCATCTTCGTCAGCCACGACCTCGAGGAGGCGCTGAAGATCGGCAGCCACATCACCATCATGGAGGGCGGCCGTATTGTCCAGACCGGCGCGCCGGAAGACATCGTGCTGCGCCCAGCCAACGACTATGTCCGCGACTTTATCGCCAATGTGAACCCGCTCTCGGTGCTGACCGCCTGGAACGTGATGCGCGACCGCCGCGATCTCGAACAGGGCAAGGACGGCTGGGTGTGGCTCGACCGGCGCAAGACGACGCGCTTCAAGATCGACGAGCACGGGCTGGTGGCGGCGGCCGAGCGCGATGGCAAGCCGGCCGTGTGGGTGTCCTGCGCCGATGTCGAGAGCCAGCCGGAGGAGTTGGCGCAGGTGTTCTGGGCCAATCCCGGCACCTCGCTCAAGACCGTGATGCTGGCCATGCACCGGTCGCAGACCGCACCCGTGGCGCTGTTCGACGACCAGTCGCGCTTCGTCGGCGCGATCGGCATTCGCGATGTGCTGAGCGCGGTGCTGCGGCGCTGATGCATGTCGCCCAACCGTAACCTCGGTTTGGGAAGACATGCACAAAGACAAAGACTAAAGCGCGTCGCCTGATCCGCTTCGGCGCGCTTAGGCGGCTACGTCCTAAGCCGCCATCGGCAGGCGCAACTCCGTCAGCAGGCCGCCGTCCGGATGGTTGGACAGGCGCACTTCACCGCCCGCCGCGCGCGCGATGTTGCGGGCAATGGTCAGCCCAAGCCCGAGGCCGCCGGTCTGGCGGTTGCGGGACTGTTCGAGGCGGACGAAGGAGCCAAAGACGGCGTCGATCTGGGCCTGGGGAATGCCCGGTCCCTCGTCACGGATGGCGAGCGTGATCGTGCCGTCCAAGCGGCTGAGGCTGAGATGCGCCTGCTTGCCGTAGGTGACGGCATTCTGCACCAGATTGGTGACACAGCGCTTGAGCGCCACAGGCCGCGCCATGCAGATCAGGCCGCGCGGGCGGATGTCGTCATTGTCGAAGGACACCGTCTCGTAGCTGTCGGCGACCGATTCAACGAGCGACCAGAAATCGATCCGTTCGGCCTTCTCTTCCGTGACCTCGAATTTGGCGAAGTCTATCACCGAACTCGCGATGCTTTCGATGTCGGCGAGATCGTGGGCGAGGGCCTGGCGCGCCGGTGATCTGCGCAACAGCTCCAGGCGCAGCCGCATCCTGGTCATCGGCGTGCGCAGGTCGTGCGCGAGGGCCGCCGCCAGGTGCTCACGATCCTCGACATATTCGCGCAGCCTCCCCTGCATGGCGTTGATCGCCTTGGCGGCGGCGCGCACCTCGCGGCTGCCGCTCTCGGCGATCGGCGGGCTCTTGAGGTCGTTGCCGATCCGGTTGACGGCGGTTTCCATCATCCGGTAGGGCGCGGTCAGCCGGCGCAGCGACCAGATCGACATGATCACCACCAGCCCCGCGATCAGCGAATAGAGCGGCAGGCTATCGACGCTCAGGATCGGGCCGACGGGCGTGATCGGTTCGGTGAAATTCAGCCATTGGCCGTCGGCGAAGCGCAGCGAAGCCGTCAGCTTGTCGCTCTGGGCGAAATCGGCGGCCAGCACCAGAAGATCCCGCTCGACCTGGCCGATCTCGGGTCCCGGCGCCGCGCCGCCGGCATCGTCGGCTTCGCGCGTCGCCGGATCGCGCCGCACGCGCGCGTCGGTGATGCCGAACTTGGACAGTCGGCCGACGAGGATGTCTTCGAGTTCGGCCAGTTCGTCGTCGCCGGCGATCGAGGAGGTGACGGCGGGCGTGTCCGAGACGGTGAGCGCGTAGGTGGAGTTGAAAAGCCCGGTCGCCGTCGCCTTGCGCTCGTCCGGCGTGGCGTCGTGCATCAGCTGCACGAGCGAGAAGGCGCGGTCGTTGAGGCGGTAAAGGTCGACCACGTCATTGGCGGCGGCGCGGTCGCGCGATACGATATACAGCGTCGCGACCTGACTGATCAGCAGGCCGGCAATGACGATCAGCAGCACCCAGACAGGCAAGGTCTGCGGCAGGAAACGTCTCATTCGGAGGTCGTCTCGGGCAGGAACTGATAGCCGCCGCTGCGCACGGTGAGGATCAGTTTGGGCGTCTTGGGATCATCTTCCATCTTGCGCCGCAGCCTGGAGACAAGGATGTCGATGCTGCGATCGAAGGAATAGTCACTGTCGCCGCCGGAGAGTTCAATGAGCTGATCGCGGGTCAGCACGCGCTGGGCGCTCTTGACGAAGGTCTGCAGGAGGTTGAACTCGGCCATGGTCAGTTCGACCCTGACGTCGTCAGGCGCGGTCAACCGCCGCCGCGAGCAGTCCATCGTCCAGCCGGCGAAGTGGTAAATCTGCTTGGTGGTGGCGCGCTTGGGCTCGGCGGCGCCATTGCGCCGCAGCACGGCGCGGATGCGGGCCAGCAATTCGCGCGGGTCGAAGGGTTTGGGCACATAGTCGTCGGCGCCCATCTCGAGCCCGACGACGCGGTCAGTCGTCTCGGTGACGGCGGTCAGCATGATGATCGGCGTCGAATACTGGGCGCGGATGTCGCGGCACAGTTCCAGCCCGCTCCTGCCGGGCAGCATCACGTCGAGCACGATCAGATCCACCTGCGTGCGGCGCAGGATGGTTTCCATCTCGGTGCCGTCGGCGGCAACCGAGGTGTGCAGGCCCCGCTTCTGGAAGAACTCCTGAAGCAGGTCGCGGATGCCCTTGTCGTCGTCGACGATGAGTATGTGTGTCTCGGATTTCACAGCTGCCCTGTCTGGTTTGCCGGCCACGCCATTCTTTGCTGGTGAGCCACACGATAGAATTCGGGCCGTATGTTGGCCAGTGCCTTGCTTTTCAAGGAAAAATGAATACCGCCTTCTCCACATGAAGCAACGGCCAGATTGGCGTGGCCTGGCCAGACACAATCCAGAAACAAAATTCTACAATCCGGAAAAACTCCTGAAAAGGTAGGCCGGCATAACGGTGCCGTGGCGGTCAGGTCATCGGCTGCGACGCTAGTCTCCGGGTTAACGGATAAACCGATGCCAAGATTGTCGATCAGTTCGTTGGGAGTTTTGCTGGGCCTTGGCCTGCTCACTGCCGCTGTCGGCCAATCCGATGCAAAGGCGCCGCTGACCCGGAGCGAACGGTGCGCCAATCTCAGCCACCAATTTGATGAAGCCCTCGAAACCCATGCCACGGCAACGCAGGTCACCGCGGCAAAGGCACTTCAGAGAAAGGGTAACCGGTACTGCGCCGCCAAGAAACAGGCGCAGGGCATCCGGATGCTCGCCAATGCTTTGAAGCTGCTTGGAGTGACACCGAACGACCCGGTCCAGTGACACTCAAAACGACCCGTACAAAAAAGGAAAACGAAGCCATGAAGAAATCCCTCCTGTCCGCCCTTGGTCTCGCCGTCGCTCTCGCCTTCTCGATGCCCGTTCTCGGCAACGCTGCCGCGACCACGACCGCTGCCCCGGCCGCTGCCACCACGACCACCGCTCCGGCTGCTGCCGCGACGACCACCGCTCCGGCCATGGCTGCTCCGAAGAAGGTCGCCAAGAAGACCGTCTGCAAGGTGACCAAGAAGCACAAGTGCCCGGTCAAGAAGGCCCCCGCGATGGCGGCTCCCGCGAAGGCGGCCCCCGCGAAGGCTGCTGCCAAGAAGCCCTGATCAGCTTCGAGGTTAGTTCTAGCAAGGCCGCCCCAGCCGCAAACCGGCTGGGGCGGCCTTCTGCCAAGGGCACTGTCGGTCGATGAGCTGACGCCGGCGGCTTCCAGCCGCGCATCTCGATCGTGCTTAACCCGTTTGCAATGCCGGCCCTGTAGGACCAATCCGCATGAAGAAGCGGCTTTCGTCCATTTTTCGCTCCATGGTGATCGGCGGCCTGGTTGCCACCGGCGTCGCCAGGGTGCTGATTCTGCTCACCGCCAGCCCCGTGCCGGACCCTGCAAGCGGGCGCACCGAGCCTTCGCTGTTCGCACCGGCGATTTCCAGCAACTGGGATTACATCACGCCGGTGCAGGCCTGGCTTTTGATCGTGCTCGCCGGCGTGACGCTGATCTGCGTTGCCGGATGGCCGATCGCGGCATGGCTGGAACGCCGGGCCGATGGGGACGAAACGCGCCGCGTCTTCGGCCGTCAGGGCCGTTGAACCGCGACCGACAATTCCCCACATGATCCTGGGAGGACCGGGCCCGCCCGCCGACGGTCAGTAAATGGACGATCACTGCCGCCCGCGGCAAAATGCGGACTTCAGCTGATCGCGAAAACAGTCGGTTCGAATGCCTGAAATCACCACAAAACCGCGCACCAAGGTCAAGCTGCGGACAGAGCGGCCGAAGCTCTACAAGGTCATTCTCGTCAATGACGATTTCACGCCGCGCGAATTCGTGGTGACGGTGCTGAAAGGCGAGTTCAAGCTCTCAGAGGACCAGGCGCACCGGGTCATGATCACCGCGCACCAGCGTGGCGTCTGCGTGGTCGCGGTCTTCACCAGGGATGTCGCCGAGACCAAGGCGACGCGGGCCACCGACGCCGGCAAGGCCAAGGGCTACCCACTGCTGTTCACGACGGAACCGGAGGAGTGAGGAGGGGCTCGTCATAGTCTTGGTTTCGACAATTGGCGAAACCATTCGCGACAGCGTCTTTCTCACCGTATACGGGGAGAAAGAAAGAGCGCACCGCTCTACCGTCCCTCGCGGTACCACATCGAACCCATCGCCAGGAGCAACAGGCCGAGGCCGAGGAAGCCGCCGAACAGCGGCACGCGCGACACGGCCTTGAGCACACTGTCGTCGGTGGTGCGCAGGCCGATCCAGTCGCTGCCCGACGCCTCGCCGGCCGAGCGCACCGGCACGATGGAAGGCAGCGTCACGTCGCTGGCCGTGGCGGACGCCAGCCGGCGCACGCTGCCGCCGGTGGCTTCCGCCGGCGCCTTCAGCCGCTCCTGCGTGGAGACGACGTCGGCGAATTCCGGAGCGTTGACCGGTCCGACATGGGCAAGCGCGGTGAGATCGCCATTGGCAACCTGGAAGAGGCCGATCTCGCTGGTCTGGACGCTGCCGAGGAAGACGCCGGGCTCGGACTTGTCGAGCTTGACGGTGAGCGTCTTGCCGGAGGGGGTGATGATCTGCGCCGGGCCCGGATCGTCGGCCATGGTTTGGCGGCGGATCTCCAGCACCATGCCGCGTCCTTCGGCGGTCAGCCGCTCTTCCTCGAGCTCGGGCTCCTTCATCAGCCAGTGGGCGATGCGCCGGTAGAGCTGGACATGCGGGCCTCCGCCCTCGAAGCCGCGCGCCCACAGCCAGCCCTGGTCGGACAGAAGCATGCCGACGCGGCCTTCGCCCTTGCGGTCGAGCAAAAGCAGCGGCCGGTTATCGGCGCCCTTCATCACCACTTCGCCCTGCGGATTCTGCACGCCGATGGTGCGGAACCAGCGGCTCCAGTGCGGCGGCTCGGTGGCCGAACCGTCGAGGCCACGCGTCACCGGGTGACGCTGACCGAGTTCGGTGAGGCGGGGATAAAAGGCCTTGTCGACAACCTCGCCGGTCGGCATGGCCGGCAGCGCCGACATTAGCGGCGTGCGTGCGATCGAAGCCTCGCCGGCATATTCGGGACCGGCGGCGATCAGCAGCGCGCCGCCCTTTTCGACATATTCGGAGATGTAGTCGTAATAGAGGATCGGCAGCACGTCGCGGTGCTGGTAGCGGTCGAAGATAATCAGGTCGAAATCCTTGATCTTTTCGACGAACAGCTCGCGGGTCGGGAAGGCAATCAGCGACAATTCGTTGATCGGCGTGCCGTCCTGCTTCTCCGGCGGCCGCAGGATGGTGAAATGGACGAGATCGACCGAGGCGTCGGATTTCAACAGATTGCGCCAGGTGCGCTCGCCCGCGTGCGGTTCGCCCGAAACGAGCAGAACGCGCAGGTTCTCGCGGATGCCGTCGACCAGCGCGATGGCGCGGTTGTTGGTGTCGGTCAGTTCGCCCGGTTCGCGGTCGATGGCCAGTTCGACGATATTGCGCCCAGCACCCGGGATGGTCACCTGCAGCGGCATGGCCTGGCCGACCGTGGCATGCTCGACCGAAACCTGCTCGCCATTGACCGAGACGCGCACATCGACCGGTCCGGTCTCGTTTTCGGTCGAGATGACGCGATAGCTCATGTCGAGCGGCTTGCCGACAAGGCCGAAACGCGGCGCGTTCTCGAAACGTATGCGGCGGTCCTTCTCATGGTCGTTGCCGGTGATCAGGGCATGCAGCGGGGCGTTCAACTCGGGCGTGCCCGACGGCGTGTCATGCACCTCGCCGTCGGTGATCATGATAGCGCCGCCAATGCGCGAGGGCGGCACGTCGCGGAAGGCGCCTTCCAGCGCGCCGAATAGCCGCGTTTCCGTGCGCTCCTCGGCGGCGTCGGATTTGCCGGCCTCGACGACACGGACGTCGAACTGCTTGAAGCGGCCAAGACGCTGCTGCAGACCGGACACGGCCTCGTCGGTCTGCCTGGTGCGGTCGCCAATGTCCTGGCTCTGGCTGCGGTCGACGACCAGCGCGACGACGCTTCTCAGCGGCTCGCGCTCCTCGTTGAGGAATACGGGGTTGAAGAGGGCGGCGGCGAGCGCCAGCAGGGCAACCAGGCGCAGGACCGCGCCGCGCTGGCGAAACCACAGGCCGACGAGCGCCAGCAGCGCCAAGGGTACCAGCACCAGGGCCAGCAGCGGCCAGGATAGAAGCGGTTCGAAGGAAATCGACCAGTTCATGCTCCATCCCCTCCGTTGTGGAGAGAGTTGACCGCCGTGGGGAGCAACAAGGTCATCCTACTGCCCCAGCCGTTCGAGCAGGATGGGAACATGCACCTGGTCGGATTTGTAGTTGCCGGTCAGCATGTACATCATGATGTTTACGCCGGCGCGCAGCGCGTACACCCGCTGCATCGGATCGTTCGGTATGGTCGGCAGCAGCGGGTCGCCATTCTCGTCGACCGCCCAGGCACCGGCGAAATCATTGGCGGTGATCATGATCGGCGATACGCCGTCGCCGGTGCGCACCGGCCGGTTGTCGGCATTGCTGGCATCGAGCGATGCCTCGACCCAGAGCGGGCTGCCGGCGAAGCGGCCGGGAAACTCGGGCAGGATGAAGAAGGATTTGGTCAGCACATGGTCCGACGGCACCGGCTCCAGTGGCGGCACGTTGAGGTTGCCGAGGATGTCGCGCAGCCGCTCGGTCGCCGGGCTGGTGGAATCGGCGCCGATGCCGTTGGCGAACTGGTCGCGGGTGTCGAACAGCACGGTGCCGCCCTGCTGCATATAGGCGTCGATGCGGGCGATCGCGGCCGGGCTCGGCATCGGTGCCGCCGGATCGACCGGCCAATAGATCAGGGGATAGAAGGACAGTTCGTCCTTCGAAATGTCGACGCCGGCCGGTGCGCCCGGTTCGAGTGCCGTCTTCTCGATAAGGAAGCGGGTCAGACCCTCGAGCCCGGCGCGGCTGATCGAATCGACACCCGGGACGCCGGTCAGCACATAGGCGATGCGGGTTTTTGAAATCGCCTCGATAGCAACCTGATCGCCCGGCTTGGCATCATCGGCGCGCGCGATATCGGCATGGCCGAACAATGCGCCAAGCGCGATCAGCACGGCGGCCGTGGTCGCGGCCGCACCGGCACGGCGCGGCCGGCGCGAAAACAGGCCGCCCATCCACAACACCGCCAGCGTGTCGAGCAGCATCAGCAACAGAGCCGCCGCGACCAGCGCGCCCTTCAGGTTGCGCGATTCATCGAAGGCGTACTGGACGGTGGTAACAGGCACCGTCACTTGCGGGCGCGCCAGCGGGGCGAAGGTGCTTGAGGCGTCGAGCAGATTGTGGGCGAAGACGCCGGTCTCCGAGCCATAGAGGCCAGGCGGGTTCTCGAAGGTGACCGGCAGTGGTCCCGCGCCCGGCACCAGCGGCCTTGCATCCGGTGTCGGCGGCACCAGCGAGCCGTCGGCCGCGATCATCCGATAGGGTGCCAGCGACGTCGCGGCGGCTTCGGCATTGGCGATCGCCGCGCCCTGGTTGCGCGACAATTGCACGATGCGGCGCAGCATCTCCACGAAGCTGCCCGAGATCGGCAGGTTCGACCACGTCGCCTCGGGCGTGACATGGAACAGCACCAGCGTGCCCTTGCCCTTCTTCAGCCCGGTCACCAGTGGCGTGCCGTCGGCAAGGGCCGCCCAGGTGCGCTCAACGATGTCGGGTGTCGGTTCGGCCAGCACCTGCCTGGTCACCGTGACCTCGGTCGGCGGCGCCAGGTCGGCGAAGGGGCCGGCCTTGGGAAATTCGGTGACTGGCTGCGGCGAGGTCCATGACAGCGCGCCGCCGAGCGAACGCTCGCCGGTGCGCAGGCGGACCGGCAGCAAATCGTCGTCATTGCCGGCGGCGGCCAGCCGCGAGCCGGCGAAACGCACGAGCGTGCCGCCATTGTCGACCCAGTCGACCAGTCTTTGCCGGACCTGTGCGGGAATGGTGCCGATATCGGCCATGACGATCATCGCCGGCTTCTGGTCGAGGATCTGCGGGATGGCGTCGGCGAGATCGGCGCTGGAGGGCTCGACCAGATCGGCGAAGGGCTGCAGCGCGCGCTTGATGTAGTAGAGCGGCGACAGAAGTGGCTGCGCCTGGTCGGCTTCGGCTTGCGACAACAGCCCGACGCGGCGGCGTTTGGAGCTTTCGTCGAGCACGCGCACGGCACCCGCATGCCGTTCGCCATCGAGCGCGATCGAGGCGAAGTCGTTGCGCAATTCGAACGGCACCGCCATGGTGCCGGTGGCCGTGGCTTCGCCCGGCGCGAAGGTCAGGGTCGCATCGGCGATGCGGCGGCCCTTGTCGTCGAATGCGCCGGCGGTGACCTGCGCCGGGGCGGGATCGCCGGGCGCGCGGATAGCGGTCAAACCAAAGCCATCAACCTGGTTTTCGGCTAATGTCAGGCCAGTCAGCGACAGCCGGTCGGCCACCGCCCAGACGATGCGGGCGGCATTTTTCGACAACAGCGTGTTGAAGGCGGCCTCGTCGCCCTTTGCCGCTAGGCCATCGGCCAGCACGGCGACGCTGGCGCCGGGCATGGTTTCCAGCATGCCGGCGACGCGGGCATAGACGGCGGGCCGGTCGGTGGGGATCGGCCGCGGCTTGGCGGCGCGCAGCCGGTCGAGCGCGGCGGCGGCATCGAAGGGGCCGATCTCGGCATTGGGCTTTTCGGCGGTGAAGGCGACGACAACAGGCACGCCGTTCGAGCCGGCGTCGTTGATCAGCCGCTCGGCGGTGGCGACGCGCTTGTTCCAGTCGGCGGCGCTTGCCCAATCATTGTCGATGACCAGGGCAAGGGCGGCACCCTCGGCCGGCAGCTTTTCGCGCGGGTTGAACACCGGTTCGGCCAATGCCGCGACGACGAGGGCGGCCATCAGCAGCCTGAGCAGCGTCAGCCACCAGGGGCTGCGCCGCGGGGTTTCCTCACGCCTGAGCACACGGGCCAGGATCTTGAGCGGCGGGAACACCTCGGTCCGCGGCTTTGGCGGGGTGAGCCTCAGCAGCCACCAGATCACCGGCAGCGCCAGCAGGCCCCACAGCACCATGGGGGCGCCGAAGGAGAGCGGCAGCCAGCTCATGCGACCGCCTTTCCAGGCTGATCGCCCTTGGCGATCAGCCTGGGCTGATCGCCGGCAATCATCCCGGTATGCCCGCCATCGGCGGTCATCGCCATGTGCAGGCGCACCAACGCGTCGGACGCGAGTCGGTCGGTGTGGTTGACGGTAAAGCTCCAGCCAAGCCGCTTGCACCAGCCGGCCAGCTCCTGGCGGCGAGCGGTATAGAGCAGGCGGTATTCATCGGCCAACATCTCGGCGCGGCCGGCGGTCAGCTTGTCGCCGGTCTCGGGATCGGTGAACTCGGTGCGGCCGGCATAGGGGAAGGTTTCCTCGGCAGGGTCGGCGACTTCGATCAGATGGGCGCGCACGCCATGGCGGGCGAGCACGTCGAGCCAGGCCATGGTTTCCTCGACAGGGTCGAGGAAATCGCTGACGATGACGATGTCGCAGAAGCGCCTGATGTCGGAGAGATCGGGTTTTGCCGGCAGTTCGCCGGCATGCATGAGCTGGGCGGCGATGCGCTCGGCGCCGTTGCGGGCGGTGAATGGATCGGTCAGATCAGGCCAGGCGATGCGTTCGCCGCTGCGTGACAAAAGCTCGGCCATGGCCAAGGCCAGCACCAGCGCGCGCGATTGCTTGGAAACGCCGGCTCCCGTCGATTTGTAGAGCATGGACGGCGAGGGGTCGGCCCACAGCCAGACGGTGTGGGCGGCTTCCCATTCGCGGTCGCGCACATAGGTGTGGTCGTCGCGGGCCGAGCGGCGCCAGTCGATGCGCGAGGCGTCGCCTTCGACATAGGGCCGGAACTGCCAGAAATTCTCGCCGATGCCGCGCTTGCGGCGGCCATGCCAGCCGGCGATCACGGTGTTGACGATACGGCGTGCCTCGACCAGCAGGTCGGGAACCAGCGAAGCCCGCAACCGGCCTCGGGCGAGCGCATCGCGCGTCGCTGCCGGGGCCTGGACTTCGCCGATAGGCGCCATCAAATGCCTTTCACAAGCTTTGCCACCACGTCGCGCACGCTGGTGCCCTCCGCGCGGGCGGCGAAGGTCAGCGCCATGCGATGCTGCAGCACCGGTTCGGCCAGCGCCCTGACATCGTCGACCGAGGGGGCCAGTCGTCCGTCGTAGAGCGCGCGGGCCCTGGTGCACAGCATCAGGGCCTGGCTGGCGCGCGGGCCCGGGCCCCAGGCGACATGCTTGTCTGTGTCGGCATTGCCCTGGCCCGGACGCGCCGAGCGCACCAGGGTAAGGATCGCCTCGACGACGCTTTCGGGTACCGGCATGCGGCGGATCAGCGTCTGGATCTCCTTCAGCCGCGCTGGCTGCAGCACGTTCTGGGCTTTCGCGTCCTCGACGCCGGTGGTTTCCAGCAGGATACGGCGCTCCGCCTCGATTTCGGGGTAGAGGATGTCGACCTGCATCAGGAAGCGGTCGAGCTGGGCTTCGGGCAGCGGGTAGGTGCCTTCCTGCTCCAGCGGGTTCTGCGTCGCAAGCACATGGAAGGGGGAAGGCAGGTCGTAGCGCGCGCCGGCAATGGTGACATGATATTCCTGCATCGCCTGCAGCAGCGCCGACTGCGTGCGGGGCGAGGCGCGGTTGATCTCGTCCGCCATCAGCAGCTGGGCGAAGATCGGCCCGGAAATGAAGCGGAACGAGCGCTTGCCGGTCTCGTCCTGCTCCATGACCTCGGAGCCGAGGATGTCGGACGGCATCAGGTCGGGCGTGAACTGGATGCGGCGCGAATCGAGCCCGAGCACGACGCCCAGCGTCTCCACCAGCTTGGTCTTGGCGAGGCCCGGCACACCGACCAGAAGCGCATGGCCGCCGGCCAGCAGCGCCACCAGCGTACGCTCGACGACGTTCTCCTGGCCAAAGATCACCCGGCCAACCCCGTCGCGGATCCTGGAGATGTCGGCAAGCGCCTTCTCGGCCTCGGCGACCATGTCCGTTTCGCTGATCGGGCTTTCCTTGACCATCACGCTCATGCCGCATCGATCCCTTCGGTTGGAAATGCCATGGTTTGGAAATGCTGGCCCGCACCATACCATAGGCTGCCGCGATTCGGCCTCGCGGGGCGCCTATGGTTGAACTTAAATCACAGACTTAGGCTGACAAGCGGAACAACAGTGACTATTTCGTGACGATGAGCGAACACCACGAACATCGCCAACAAAGCCTTACGCAGGCCACCGAGGCTCGGGGCCTCGAGGCGTTGATCTCGCGCGCGGCCCGCGCCGGCAAGGGCGCGGCGCCGGTCGAGCGCTGGAATCCCGACTTTTGCGGCGATCTCGACATGGAAATCAAGGCCGACGGCACCTGGTTTTACCTGGGCACGCCGATCGGCCGGATGCCGCTGGTGCAGCTTTTCTCCTCCGTGCTGCGCAAGGACGCCGACGGCAGGACCTATCTGGTGACGCCGGTAGAAAAAGTCGGCATCCGCGTCGCCGATGCGCCTTTCGTCGCCGTCGAGATCGATGTTTCGGGCGAAGGCGAGGATCAGGTCATCACCTTTCGCACCAATGTCGGCGACGTGATCGAGGCCGGACCGGAGCGGCCGCTGCGCTTCGTCGACGAGAACGGGACCGGCGGTTTGAAGCCCTATGTGCTGGTGCGCGGCAGGCTGGAGGCGCTTGTGGCGCGGCCGGTCATGTACGAGTTGGTCGGGCATGGCGAGGAGATCGAAATCGACGGCAGGACGATGTTTTCGGTGCGCTCCAAGAACGCCGTGTTTCCGATCATGCCGGCCGATCAGTTGAAGCGGTTGAGCGCATGATGGACCAGGTCTCTCCGGCGCCGTTTTCGTCGGCGGATTTTCGCGCGCGCTTTGCCGCGCAGCCGGAGGCGCATGCCGGGGGCGACTATGGCGATCACCGCTTCAATCCCGGCCATCCGCGCCTTAACCCTGGCAAGCCGCTGCGCAACGCTGCCGTGCTGGTTCCGGTGGTCGACCATGACGGCGAGGCGACGGTTCTGCTGACCAAACGAGCCGAAAAACTCCGCAATCATTCCGGGCAAGTGGCTTTCCCGGGCGGCACGATCGATGCGACCGACGCAAGCCCGGAGGCGGCGGCGCTGCGCGAGACCTTCGAGGAGATCGGCCTTGGCAAGGATCGCATCGAGATCATCGGCCGGATGCCCGATTACGTCGCCGGCAGCGGCTATCGCATCGCGCCGGTGCTTGGCATCGTGCGCCCACATTTCCAGCTCACCCTGAACGCCGATGAGGTCGACGCCGCCTTTGAAGTGCCGCTGCGCTTCCTGATGGACGCGGCCAACCACAAGCGCGACAGCCGCATGTGGAACGATCTCGAATGGTTCTTCTATGACATGCCCTATGGCGACCGGCGCATCTGGGGTGTCACCGCCGGGATCATCCGTACGCTGTATGAAAGGCTCTATGCGTGAGTGTTTCGATCGCGGGCAGGGCGGACTGGCTCTTCGACAAGCATCTGCAGCGCCTGCTTGGCGCGCTCACCGAAGGCGGTCAAGAGGCGCGCATCGCCGGCGGCGCCGTACGCAACGTGCTGATGGGCCAGCCTGTCACCGACATCGACATAGCAACCTCTTGCCTGCCGCGGGAAACCATCCGCCGCGCCGAGGCGGAAGGGTTCAAAGCGGTGCCGACCGGTATCGAGCATGGCACCATCACCGTGGTTGCCGATGGTAAACCCTATGAAATCACCACCTTGCGCGCCGATGTCGAGACCGATGGCCGTCGCGCCAAGGTGTCGTTCGGGCGCGACTGGAAGCTCGACGCCGAGCGGCGCGACTTCACCATCAACGCGCTTTACGCGGAGGCCGATGGCCGCGTTGTCGACCTTGTCGGCGGCATCGCCGACATCGAGGCACACCGGCTGCGCTTCATCGGCGACCCGGAGGCGCGCATCCGCGAGGATTATCTGCGCATCCTGCGCTTCTTCCGCTTCTTCGCCTGGTATGGCGAAGGCCGGCCCGACGCCGAGGGGCTGAAGGCCTGCGCCCGGCTGAAGGAAGGCCTCGCCCAACTCTCGGCGGAGCGCATCTGGTCCGAACTGAAAAAGCTTTTGTCCGCACCCGATCCCTCGCGGGCGCTGCTCTGGATGCGGCAGGCTGGTGTCTTGACCGCCGCGCTGTCGGAAAGCGACAAATGGGGCATCGATGCGATCCACGGATTGACCAGGGCCGAGAAGGACCTCGGCTGGGTAGTGGATCCGATGCTGCGGCTGGAGGCGATGGTGCCGCCGGATACGGCCCGCATGAAGGCGCTTGCGGAGCGGCTGAAATTCTCGACCGCTGAAGCGGATCGCCTGCGCCATTGGTCGATGGCAACGGCAGTCGAGCCGAAGACGACCGAGGGCGAATTGGCGAAGAGGCTCTATTGCGGTGACCGCCAAGGATTTGTCGACCGCCTCCGGCTTGCGCTTGCCGCGGCGCGGGTGCGGGCCGTCGAGGACAATGAAGCGCTGCTCGAAGCTGGCGGTTTTTCGCGCCTGCTTTCCTTTGTGCTCAAATGGAAAAAGCCCGAATTTCCCTTGCGAGGCGCCGATCTGACCGCGCTCGGCGCAACGCCAGGGCCGAAGCTCGGCGAAATCCTCAAGAACCTGGAAGCGGAATGGGTCGATGCGAGTTTTACGCCCGATCGCGACGCACTGATCAAGCGCGCCGCGGAGGCACTTGAAACGTAGGCCAGAACTGCTGGTCTTCGTCGCCGGTGTTGCCCGGCGGGCCGTGCCGCTACTTGATCGACAGCGGAGCGAGGGCACGTGAAAGGCTTGCCTCGCCCTTGCCATAGACGGAGGCGCTATAGTTGGCCAGCGTGTCGGTACGGGCCGTATTCAGCAACTGGTTGGTGATCTGAGTCGGCGTTGCCTTGGTGAACTTGCTGCCCACGATGGCAGCGTAGCCGGCAACGATCGGCGCGGCGAAAGAGGTGCCGTAAAGGCCGGTCTTGTCCCCGGTGACACCCACGACAAGGAAATGGCTCTGCACAGCCTGGTTGGAGCCGGCGATGTTGGAGTACCAGGCCATGCTGGCCTTGTTCGACGGCGTGCCGTTGCTGTTGAGCGCGCCGACGAAAATCGCGGATGCCTTTCCGACCAGGGCGAGGTCAAGGTAATCCTGCTGGCCGCTGGTGACGCCGCCCACGGCAACGGCGTCGTTGCCGGCAGCCTTCGAAACCACTGCCGTTCCCCTGGTGGCATAGGAGATGATGGAGGCTTCCTCGGCGCTCCATCCGATCTGGTTGGGGCTATAACCCGCGTTGGCGTACATGCCATAGCTCAGATTGAGCACGTTCAGGCCCGGCGACAGCGCGACCGATGAACTGGTGGAAAAGTCTTTCGATCTGATGGTTGCCAAGGGCGCAACCATGCTGGCTTCTTCGCGGGTCCATTCGCCGTGGCGCTGGGTCTGCGTGCCGATGCCGAAATTGCCGCTGAACTTCGATGTGCTGGAGAAATCGTCCACGATCGTGATGGTGACGCCTTGGCCCTTGTAACCCGCACGCCATGCGGCTCCGACATCCGGGCTCATCCAACTCTGCAAGGTCTGCAATGTGGCCGCCGGCAAGGTTGCGCTCAAGCATATGGAAGCGTTCGACTGACCGCCCCTGCAGAGCGCGGATAGCGGATCCGGACCGCCAGCTTCTTGAGCCGCCGCCATGGAAGCCGGCAGAATGGCGAGGGCCGTGGCGATACCGAACTTCCAACGTGCATTTGACATGATCTTACCCCGGTTCAAACAGAAGCTAGGATGGACGACCGCGAGTCTCCGAAGGCAACGCCACATCTCGTGCCTCGCCCTCGCGATCAGAAAGTAACACGGTAATTCAGCCAGAGATGCTGGCTCTCCGGTTTAGCGTTAACCAGAAATTTCAAGGTTTCCTCGGGCGCCATCTCGCCGGCGGCGAGCCGGCAATTGACGCCGTAGGTGCCCAGATCGCCATAATCGGCCTGGCAGGGCTTTTCGGTGAGCTTACCTCCGAAAGTAGTGGTGAACGACAGGGACAGTATGCTGTTCGCACTCGGATGTATCTGTGTGAGGAAACCAAGCTTGAGGCTGGGCTCGATCCGATACTTCTCGCCTTGTTCCCCGGTGCCGAACCCCCAAAGGATACCGGTGTCCTCCGTGATCTGCGTCATTAGGTCCACATGCGTGTCGACCCAGTTTGTTTGATACCACCGGTTGAACGATACCCGGCTTCCGGACTGCAACTCATATCCGCCGTCACTCAGGCCTCTTGCCTTGTCGCTGAGCGGCGAGCCTTGGTGGATGTCGATGAGCGATGTCGTCATTTCCTGGGCAACCGCCTGTGGCGCGCCGAGGAGCGCCCACGGCAGGAGCGCCGTTGCGCACAAACTCGCGCGATTGCCGGACTTTTCGCGCATCCGCGAAACACCTCGCCCTATCGATTCCGGACCAGTGCCTGACGGCGATGGGCTTCTCTGGCAGCCCCTGTAGTCTGGATATCAATCTGACGATCGCACGGGTTCGGTTACCGCACAGTTTATTTAGCTGAAGCAAATATGATTTTTTGAGGCGCGGGCCGCATGTGTCGAAATAAGCCAGGTACGACGCGCGTTACCCGCGTGCCACCGCGGTTCTTTTGCTGATATCGACAGCCCGCGCGCGCGCCCTACGCCGCGTCGCGGGCCTTCTCAATTCGGGAGCGGATAGCCTCGATCATCGTCTCGCGGATGGTCGTTTCGCCATGTGTCTCGCGCATATGCTCGACGGCACGGCGCATCACTTCGGCCTCCTCACCGGCACGGGTATGCCACTCACAGCCGGGAACCAGCGACCCGCAGTGAAATTCCTTCATCGGATTTCTCCTTTTCCTCCGTGGAGCCTGCGAGGCCCCGGTACTTTTTTGGCCCATGATCCGACTTTTCCGATCATGGGCGGGGTGAAAACCATAACACAGATGGTGGGATATTGGTTGCGGTCAACGGTGAAAAGGCGGAGCAGCACTGCTCCGCCCTCTTACGCTAGCCCAGCGGGCAGGCCGTCACTTCACGATCTTGACTGCCTCGGCAACTTTGTCCTTGCCGCTCATGTCCCAAGAAATTCTGACCTTCTCGCCGACCTTCAGGCCAGGATCCTTGAAGGTTTGGGGAAGCGTAAAAGACGATCCATTGTCGAGAACCAGGCTCTTGGCCGTCGCATCGAAGCTCTTGACCGTTCCGGTGGTGTGCTTGACGGCGGCGAACGCCACCGAACCGGAAGCAAGAAGGGCAGCCGCGGCAGCGGAAACAATGATCTTTCTCATGCTGATATACTCCTGGGAAAGCGGCCATCCTTTGACGAAGATGATCCGCATCGTCTTCGGGCCGTCCGGTCGCGTCGAGTCGCGGTTCGCCTGTTCCGACGCAATTCCGAAGGGAAAACCGCATTTTCCTGGAATTGCCCTCAGGCAAACCACCGGCGCTTCCCGACCCGAATGCGACAAAAAACCCAGTTTTTTCAGATGGATATTAGACGAAAAAGATATTCATTGTGTCACATTCCGCGCCCAGATTCGAACAATGGGACATCAATGCGGCCTCACATCGCGCTCACAATTTTTTTATGGCCAACGCACCTCGGGCGGCAGGCTGGACAGGATCGAGGCGACATTGCCGCCGGTCTTGAGCCCGAAGATGGTGCCGCGATCGTGAAGAAGGTTGAATTCGACATAGCGGCCGCGTCGAACGAGCTGTTCGTCGCGGTCGCCATCGGTCCAGTTCTCGTTGAAGTTGGCGCGCACGAGGTGACCGTAGACCACGAGAAAAGAACGCCCGACATCCTGGACGAAGTTGAAATTGGCATTCCAGCCACCCTTCTCTTCTTCCGGATGCAGGTAGTCGAAGAAGATGCCGCCTGTGCCGCGCGGCTCGTTGCGGTGCGGCAGGAAGAAGTACTCGTCGCACCAGGCCTTGAATGTCGGATAGTCGGCGACGGCGGCATTCTTTTCGCAAGCGAATTGCATGGCACGCTGGAAGGCTATCGTGTCGGGATCGTCCTGCGTGCGGCGGCGGTCGAGCACCGGCGTCAGGTCGGCGCCGCCGCCGAACCACTGGCGCGAGGTCACCACCATGCGGGTGTTCATATGCACGGCCGGAACGTTGGGGTTCCATGGGTGCGCGATCAGTGAAATGCCCGATGCCCAGAAGCGCGGGTCTTCCTCGGCGCCGGGCATCTGCTTCCTGAACTCGGGCGAGAACTCGCCATAAACGGTCGAAGTGTGGACGCCGACCTTCTCGAAGACGCGGCCGTGCATCATCGACATGGTGCCGCCGCCGCCCTTGCCGTGATCGCGCTCCCAGGGCGTCTTTTCGAAACCGCCCGGTGACCACGAAGCCAGCGGCCCGCCGAGATCCTGCTCGATATGCTCGAAAGCGCCACAGATGCGCTCGCGCAGCGCCTCGAACCAAAGCCGGGCCTTCATCTTCTTTTCTTCGATGTCGGCGGGCAGCCCCGCCGGTATTTCAGGTCGTTCCAAGTGCCGTCTCCGGTTGCGGGGCGGTGAGTCGACAAAAGACTCGTCTTTTCCGGGCGCGATCCCTAATCTCTTAAGGGACAGGGTCAAGTCACTTTGGTTTCGCGCATGATCCTTTCCGAAACCCGATTCCGATTTCGGGGTCATGCGCCAGGTGCAAGGAGTTGGTTCGTGCGCACCCCGGCAAGACCGCCGCTGGATGGCCTGAAGAAAAGGCTCGATCAAAGCCGGGCCGAGCGCGCACGCATGCCGCGCGACGGCTTTTTGCGCGAGACCTTCGTCCTGCCGCGCTCGGACGCCCGTCTCAAGGCCAAGGAATGGTTCGAGCGCTTCCCCAAGCAGGCCTACTGGACCGAAATCGAAAGCTGGTTCGAACGCCCGGGCGATCTGATCGAGTTCACGATAAGGCGGCTGCCGGCTGCGGATTAGCGCTCGACCAACAGGCGCCTCGCGCCCGTTCCCTCCCTTGCCAGCCGATCCCCCTTATTGCGAAGCGGGCATTTGTCGATCGACATGCAGCCGCAGCCTATGCAGTCGGTCAGGCCGTCGCGCAGCTTCTTTAGCTGGCTGATTTTCTGATCGAGGCTATCGCGCCAAGCCGTTGAAAGCAGATTCCAATCCTCGCGCGTCGGCGTGCGGCCTTCAGGTAATGATTCAAGCGCGGCACCGATTTCCGCGAGCGAGATGCCGACCTCCTGCGCAATCCGGATTATGGCCACCCGGCGCAGCACGTCACGGCCGTAGCGCCGCTGGTTGCCTGCCGTGCGATGGCTGCGGATCAGACCGCGGGCCTCGTAGAAATGCAGTGCCGACACAGCCACGCCGCTGCGCGCGGCCACCTGGCCGACCGTCAATTCCGTTACCGGCGGCATTTTTGAACTTTCCGCTTGACCTCAAGTTAAGTTGAGCTTGTAGCCAAGAAAGCCTGACTGTGCAAACCAAGGAGAAGGCGGATGTGCGCCTGGGCAAAAATCACCGCGGACGGCGCTGCCGGCGATCCCCTATCGGAGTTGCCGGACGGCTTCGCCCGCCACCATGGCCACGGAAAGGGCGACGTTGATGCTGCGCGCGCCGGGCTGCATCGGGATGGTCAGGCGCGCATCCGCCGCTTGATGGACTGGATCCGGCACGCCCGCGGATTCGCGGCCGAACAGGAGGATGTCGCGCTTGGTGAAGCTAAAGTCGGTGTAGGGGGTCGCAGCCTTGGTCGACAGCAACACCAGCCGATCCGCGCGGGCCTTGCGCCACTCCTCGAAGGCGTGCCAGTCGACATGCCGGGTCAGGGCAGCCATTACGAGGTAGTCCATGCCGGCGCGCTTGAGCGCTTTGTCGGAGAGCGGAAAGCCGGCCGGCTCGATGATGTCGACGTCGAGGCCGAGGCAAGCGGCGAAGCGCAGGATTGTCCCGGTATTGCCGGCAATGTCAGGTTGGTAGAGCGCGATGCGGAGACCAGGGTTCACTTCCGCGTCCTTCTAATAAGTGGCAGATCGGCCACAGCAGCTTCCTGGTTTTGGAAATTCCTGGACCTGCGGGTGGCCATTTTTTTGGAAGTCGGGTATACGAACAACATTGTCAACCCGAACCGATGGAGGGGTAATTCATGATGGCCATGTACATCCAGCGCCCCACCTGTGGGCTTATTTGCGCCCTGGCGGTTTCGGTACGACGTTTCTCCTGATCTTTTAGACACTTCCGCACCGATTTTCCGCCGAAACCATACCCTGGTCTTCGAAGGAATCTCGCGATGTTTTTCAAGCTGCCGAAGGGGCCGATGGCCCCGTCCCAACGCGTTCCGACTGATCCGCCGCCGATCCCGCGGCACGATGTCGATCATCCTTTTTATCTCTATTTCAACACGGAGGACGGACCGATGTTCGATCCCTATAGAATACCCGGCTCGAGGAGCCTGCATATTCACCGGCTGCCGACCTGGGCGCTGTTGATCGGCGACACCTATTCGTCGGCGGTTCATGCCGAAGTACGCCGGCGTCCACATCGCGGCATGCTGCCGGACGTTGATTTCTCGCGCGCGGTACCCGATCCGAGCCGTCCGTCGCTGGTGCGCCGGATCATCCGGCTGATCCGGCCGGGCGCGAAAAACCGGACCGGTGGCGCCGTGTCGTCAGGATCGACAAAGATGCCTGTCGGCGAAAAGCCGGCGAACTCCTATATAGCGCGAAGCAGGGCCGACGCTCCGGATGATTCCGGAGCGTCGGCCCTCGATGCCATGCGGTCCGAGGACTTCGTACGCCGCCAAGCCGCGTAAGCGGAAAACAGATTTCACAGGCATGACCTATGTTGTTGTTTAGTTGGTTTGAAAGAAGGCTCGATCCGTTTCCGGTAGCGGAACCGGTCGAGCCGCCCAGGACGCTGGTTGCCTTCTGCCTGCATTATACGCGCGGGGCATGGCCCTATATTCTTGTCGATGCGGTGCTGGTCGCGGCCATCGCCATCGCGGAAGTGTGGATGTTCGGCTTCCTCGGCCGCATCGTCGACTGGCTGTCGGGCCAGAACCGCGAGACCTTCCTGCAGACGGAAGGCTGGAAGCTCGCCGGCATGGCCTTCATCGTATTGTTTGCGCTGCCCGGCACGGTTTGGCTGCATTCGCTGCTCAACCAGCAGACGTTGATGGGCAATTACCCCATGCGCATCCGCTGGCAGGTGCACCGCTACCTGCTCAAGCAATCGATGAGCTTCTACCAGGACGAGTTCGCCGGCCGCATCGCCACCAAGCTGATGCAGACCGCGCTTGCCGTGCGCGAATGCGTCATCAAGGTGATCGACGTCCTGAACTACGTCGTCGTCTATTTCCTCGGCATGCTGTTGATTGTCGGTTCGGCCGACTGGCGGCTGGCGGCGCCGCTTGGCGTCTGGATGGTCGGATATATCCTGTTGCTGCGCTTCTTCATCCCGCGACTGGGCAAGGTCGGGGAGGAGCAGGCGAATGCGCGCTCGACCATGACCGGCCGCGTCGTCGACAGCTACACCAACATCCAGACGGTCAAGCTGTTTTCCCATTCACGCCGCGAGGCCGCCTTCGCCAGGGAAGGCATGATGGGCTTCCTCGATACGGTCTACCGGTCGATGCGGCTGGTGACGTTGCTGTTCGGCTCGCTCTACATACTGAACGCGCTGCTGCTGTTCTCGGTCACCGCCATCTCGTTGTGGCTGTGGATGGGGCAAGTGGTGACGATCGGTGCGGTCGCCGTGGTCATCGGTCTGGTGCTCCGGATGTGGGGCATGTCGCAGTGGATCATGTGGGAAATGTCGAGCCTGTTCGAGAATATCGGCACGGTGCAGGACGGCATTGCCTCGATTTCGTTGCCGCGCCTTGTCGAGGACAGGCCGGATGCCAAGGAGATCATCGTTTCCAAAGGCGATATCCGCTTCGAGGATATCCGCTTCCATTACGGCAAGCAGAAGGGCGTCATCGAAAACCTGTCGCTGGTGGTCAAGCCGGGCGAGAAAGTCGGCATTGTCGGCCGTTCGGGCGCCGGCAAGTCGACGCTGGTCAATCTCCTCCTGCGCTTCTACGACCTGGAAAGCGGCCGGATCCTGATCGACGGCCAGGAGATCGCCGGCGTGAAACAGGATTCGCTGCGCGCGCAGATCGGGATGGTCACGCAAGATACCTCGCTGCTGCATCGTTCGGTGCGCGAAAATATTCTCTATGGCCGGCCGGATGCCGCCGACGAGATGCTGCTCGAGGCGGCGCGGCGGGCCGAGGCGATGGATTTCATATCAGGACTTTCGGACCATCATGGACGCAAGGGGTTCGACGCCTATGTGGGCGACCGCGGCGTCAAACTGTCCGGCGGTCAACGGCAACGCATCGCCATTGCTCGCGTTATGTTGAAGGACGCGCCCATACTTATCCTTGACGAGGCGACGTCGGCGCTCGATTCCGAGGCGGAAGCCGCCATCCAGGAGAACCTCTACAAGCTCATGCAAGGCAAGACCGTCATCGCCATCGCGCACCGGCTGTCGACCATCGCGGCGATGGACAGGCTCGTCGTGATGGACCAGGGTCGCGTCATCGAGGAGGGCTCGCACGAGGAACTGGTCGCCAGAGGCGGACTCTACGCGCAGCTCTGGCAGCGCCAGTCGGGTGGATTCCTGCTCGATGACGTCCCAGTCGAAGCCGCCAATGACACAATAGCAAAGGGGCAAGCCGCAGAATGATCGCCGCCGCATGATGACAGCCGTCTACCGCTGGTTCGAGACCTGGGTCTACCCGTTCAGGGAGCCGGCGAATCTTCGGCCACCGGCCAGCGTCACGGGCTTCCTCTGGCACTATGTTGGGCAAGCGAAGTTCGCCTTCTTCGCCATGCTGGTCATCGGCGGCATCGCACCGCTGGTCGAGGCCGGCCTGTTCTATTTCGTCGGACGGCTGGTCGATATTCTCGACCAATTGCCCGGCGAACGGAGCTGGCACGCGCTGTGGACCGCCGCCGGACCCGAACTGGTGTTCATGGTCGCGGTGGTGCTGGTCATCCGCACCGTGGTCGTCGCCTTGTCGGCGCTGGTCGACGAACAGACGATCACGCCCGGCTTCTACAATCTGGTGCGCTGGCAGGCGCACCGGCACGTCTCGCGCCAGTCCTACGCCTTCTTCCAGAACGATTTTGCCGGCCGCATCGCGACGAAAGTCTGGCAGGCCGGGCAGGCGACGGGCGACCTGATGGAAAGCTTCATCGAGGTCGTCTGGTTCATGGTCGTCTATACCGTGACGACGCTGGCGCTGGTCGCCGGGCTTGACCTCAGGCTGGCGGCACTCGTGGTGGTCTGGATCACCGCCTTCGGCTTTCTGGCGAAACTCTATTTGCCGGCAATCCGCAAGCACGCCGAAGCGACGGCGGAGGCGGGCTCCATGATCAATGGCCGCATTGTCGATTCCTACTCCAACGTGCAGACGCTGAAACTGTTCGCGGCTGACGGCGACGATCGTTACATCAGGAACGGCTTCGACATCTATCTCGACGCATTGCGGCCCTTCACGCGAAGACTGACCGGCGTGCGCATGGCGCTGACGACGCTGTCAGGCATCATGATCTCGGCGATCGGCTGCTTTGCAGTTTATCTCTGGGTCGAGGGCTCGATCACGGTCGGGGCGGTCGCCTTCACGCTCAGCCTGGTGCTGCGGCTCAACATGCTGCTCGGCCGGCTGATGATGCAGATGAACAGTATCTTGCGGAATCTCGGCGTGCTGGAGAACTCCAAGGCGCTGATCTCGCAGCCGCTCGGCCTGACGGATGCACCGGACGCAAAGGAACTGGACGTGGCGGGCGGGCGCATCGACGTTAAAAATGTCGACTTCCACTACGGCAAGGGGTTTGGGGTGCTGAACGGCATCAACCTTGTCGTCAAGCCGGGCGAGAAGGTCGGGCTGGTCGGGCCTTCGGGCGCCGGCAAGACGACGCTGGCCAACCTTATCCTGCGCCTCTACGATCTCGAAAGCGGCCAGATCACCATCGACGGTCAGGACGTCTCAGGTGTAAGGCAGGATTCGCTGCGCGCCAATATCGGCGTCGTCAGCCAGGACACGGCCCTGTTCCACCGTTCGCTGCGCGACAACATCAAGCTCGGCATGCCCGACGCAACCAACGCGCAGGTCATCGCGGCGGCGAAAAAAGCCGAGGCCCACGAATTCATCTTGACCTTGCGCGACAATAGGGACCGCCAGGGCTACGAAGCCTTCGTCGGCGAGCGCGGCGTGAAACTGTCGGGCGGCCAGCGCCAGCGCGTGGCGATTGCCCGCGTCTTCCTCAAGGACGCGCCTATCCTGATCCTCGACGAGGCGACGTCGGCGCTCGATTCCGACATCGAGGCGGCGATCCAGGAGAATCTGACACGGCTGATGGAGAACAAGACCGTGATCGCGATAGCGCACCGGCTGTCGACGATCGCGGCACTTGACCGCCTGGTGGTGCTCGACGGCGGCCGCATCGTCGAGCAAGGCACGCATGACGAACTGGTGGCGCTAGACGGGCTCTATGCCCGGCTGTGGAAGCGCCAGTCCGGCGGCTTCCTCTATCACGATGAGAGCGTGCTGGAAGAGACGCGGCCGGCGGAGTAGGCGCATGGGTGGATCGGCAAAGATCGACTATGGGATCAAGCGGCTCCGGCCAATCACGCCGGCTTTCGACATGCTGAAGGACGAGAGCCGGCTGGAAGGTTACTGGATGCTGGTGCGCCTGGGCGATGGCTGGGCAAGCGGCCGCAACAAGTTCCTGAAGCGGGGCGAGGCGCTGTTCGGAGCATGGCACGGCGCGGAGCTCGCCGGTGTCTGCGGGTTGAATATCGATCCCTATTTCGAGGGCAGGGACCACGGCCGGGTCCGCCACCTGTTCGTCAGCGGGCGTCACCGTCGCGCCGGCCTTGGCCGAACGCTGGTCGAGACCGTGATCGACCGAGCCCGCCGGTATTTCACCGTGTTGAACACCCGCGCGCCGCCGGAAGCTTTCGGTTTCTATGAACGGCTTGGTTTTCAGCGCGTGGAGGACGAAGAATTCGTCACCCATCGCATGGTGTTCGGGAAAGGGAACTGAAATGTCCTTGCGTCCGCCATCCCATCTTGCCGGCACGTCGGCTGCCGACGCGGCGTTCGACGCACTCGGCCATGAAGTACTGGCCGAGAAGGCGGCGGCGCTCGGCCGCGCCGGACAGCGCGTGGAAGAAACCTTGGCCCGGTTGCGCGACAACGGGGACGATGAGTTGCGCCACCGTCTGCTCAAGGATGCTGCCGTGGCCGTTCACGCCTATTTCATCCAGCGCGAACTGTGCGGCCTTCGCAAGCATGACGCCGTCATCCGGGAATACAATATTCCGAAAGCCGTGCTGGTCAGGCTCGGCGCCGCGTAATTCAGTTTTCAGGAATCACTCCAGCCACTCGGTGATGAAGCTGCCGTTTTCGTGAATATCGGTCGTTTCCAGCGGACCCGGACCGAGATTGGTGAATTTGTGCGGCGTGTTGGGCGGCACGATCAGGATCTGTCCCGCCGAAGCCTCGATTTCCTGGTCGCCGACCGTGAAGAGGCCGGTTCCCTGGCGGATGATGAAGATCTCGGCATAGGGATGGGCGTGCAGCCGCGGGCCGCCGCCGACGTCGGGCAAGTGATTGAAGATCAGGCAGGAGTTTGAGCCGTAGGCACCGCACTGCAGTTCGCCCTTCCAGTCGTCGGAACGAACAGCCCATTGCTCGCGATCGATGACGTGCGCCATGCGAAGGAGGATAGATCACACCGGCGCCCTGTGTCGAGGCAAGCTGGAGCCTGGGATTTTGCTGATATTTCCCGGTTGTTTAGCCGCCTGTTGCAGCCATTCGCCGTCCCGCCGGATACTAGGGGATTTTGTCCCCGCGACAATCTGCCCTTGTGCCTTCACCCGTCTGGACAAAAACGGGCTTCACGCATAAACCGAAGTCCAAATGCCGGAGGAATTCGCTAGCCTGTTCGCCATGCGCTGTCGGGTTGGCGTGATTGAGCGGGGAACAAGGCTCGGCCCCCGGCGCGGAAGAGGCGAAAGGATCAGGCACCCGTGAGCGCAACCGACATCCACGATCCCAATCGTCGAGATTTTCTCTATGTCGCCACCGGCATGGCCGCGGTGGTCGGCGCCGGTGCCGTGGCCTGGCCGTTCATCGACCAGATGCGCCCCGACGCCTCGACGCTGGCGCTCGCTTCGGTCGAGGTCGATGTCTCCTCGTTGACGCCTGGAAGCTCGCTGATCGTCAAGTGGCGCGGCAAGCCGGTCGTGGTGCGCAACCGCACCGAGAAGGAAATGAAGGACGGCGAGGCCGTCAGCCTCTCCGATCTCAAGGATCCGATCGCCCGCAACGCCAATTTGGCGTCCGATGCGCCGGCGACCGACGCCAACCGCACCACGCCCGGCAAGGAGGCCTGGATGGTCATGGTTCAGGTTTGCACCCATCTGGGCTGCATCCCGCTCGGCCAGGAAGGCGATTTCGGCGGCTGGTTCTGCCCGTGCCACGGCTCGCAATACGACACGGCCGGCCGCATCCGCAAAGGCCCGGCGCCCGAGAACATGGCGATTCCGGTATTCAAATTCATTTCCGACACCAAACTCCTTATCGGTTGAGGCAGGGGATATTTCGATGAGCGAGGGACACTCGACCTACACGCCGAAGACCGGTATCGAACGCTGGTTCGACGCCCGCATGCCGCTGCCCAGGATGGTCTATGACAGCTTCATCGCCTATCCGGTGCCGCGCAACCTGAACTATATGTGGACCTTCGGCGGCATCCTGGCGATCATGCTGGTGGCGCAGATCCTGACCGGCATCGTGCTGGCCATGCACTATACGGCCGACACCAATCTCGCCTTCGGTTCGGTCGAAAAGATCATGCGCGACGTGAATTCCGGATGGCTGCTGCGCTACATGCACGCCAACGGCGCCTCATTCTTCTTCATCGCCGTCTACCTGCACATCTTCCGCGGTCTTTATTACGGCTCCTACAAGGCGCCGCGCGAGCTGCTGTGGATCCTCGGCTGCATCATCTACCTGCTGATGATGGCGACCGGTTTCATGGGCTATGTGCTGCCATGGGGGCAGATGAGCTTCTGGGGCGCCACTGTCATCACCGGCTTCTTCAGCGCCATTCCGCTGGTTGGCGACTGGATCCAGCAGCTCCTGCTCGGAGGCTTCGCCGTCGACAATCCGACGCTGAACCGCTTCTTCGCGCTGCATTACCTGCTGCCGTTCATGATTGCAGGCGTCGTCGTGCTGCATGTCTGGGCGCTGCACGTCGTCGGCCAGTCGAACCCTACCGGCATCGAGGTCAAGTCGAAGACAGATACCGTGGCCTTCACGCCCTACGCGACCATCAAGGACGCGTTCGGCATGATCGTATTCCTGTTCGTCTTCGCCTACTTCGTCTTCTACCTGCCGAACTATCTCGGCCATCCGGACAACTACACGGTCGCCAACCCGCTTAAGACGCCGGCCCATATCGTCCCGGAATGGTACTTCCTGCCGTTCTACGCGATCCTGCGCGCCATCACCTTCAACATCGGGCCGATCAATTCCAAGCTCGGCGGCGTGCTGTGCATGTTCGGCGCCATCGTCATGCTGTTCCTGGTGCCGTGGCTCGACACCTCCAAGGTGCGCTCGGCGGTCTACCGGCCCTGGTACAAGCTGTTTTTCTGGCTGTTCGTGGCCGATGCCATCCTGCTGGGCTGGCTGGGCTCGCAGCCGGCGGAAGGCAGCTATGTGTTCATGGCGCAGATGGCGACGCTGTTCTACTTCGCCTTCTTCCTGATCGCGCTGCCGGTGCTCGGCTTGATCGAGACACCCCGCAGGCTGCCGAACTCGATCACTGAGGCGGTGCTCGAAAAGAACAAGGGTGGCAGCGGGCATCCGGCGGGCGCCACGGCAGCACCTGAGACCAAGGGCTGAGCGGTAGAGAATCTAAGGGGATTTGGCATGAAAAAGATTCTCACCTCGCTTGCGCTGATCGGCCTCGTGGCCGCCTGCACCGGAGTTGCAGGCACCTGGGCGTTCGCGGCCGAAGAGGCGCACAACGCGGCGGCGCCGCATTTCCCGATCAACGAGCCGAAGGAAATGAGCTGGAGCTTCACCGGCCCGTTCGGCACCTATGACAAGGCGCAGCTGCAGCGCGGGCTGAAGGTCTACAAGGAAGTCTGCTCGGCCTGCCATTCGATGAACCTGGTGGCGTTCCGCACGCTTTCGGACCTCGGCTACAGCGACGCGCAGATCAAGACGCTGTCAGCCGAATACACGATCCATGACGGCCCCAACGATGCCGGCGACATGTTCGACCGTCCCGGCAAGCCGTCCGACCATTTCCCGGCACCATTCGCCAATGAGGAAGCCGCCGCTGCCTCCAATGGCGGTGCGGCGCCGCCGGATATGTCGTTGCTGGCCAAGGCGCGCGGTGTCGAGCGCGGCTTCCCGCAGTTCGTTTTCGATATCTTCACCCAGTATGATGCGGGTGGTCCCGACTACATCCATTCGCTCTTGACCGGCTACGACCAGACGCCGCCCGCCGGCATGGTCATCCCCGAAGGCACGCACTACAACCCGTACTTCATGTCCGGCGTGTCGCTGAAGATGCCCAAGCCGCTCTCCGACGGCCAGGTCACCTATGACGACGGTTCGCCGCAGACCATCGACCAGTATTCCCGCGACGTGGCTGCCTTCCTCACATGGGCTGCCGAGCCGCACATGGAAGACCGCAAGAAGATGGGCTTCCGCGTGCTGGTGTTCCTGCTTCTGTTCGGCGCCCTGGTCTACCTGACCAAGCGCAAGGTGTGGGAAGCCGTTGCGCACTGAGCGATGCCGCATCCTGGAATTCGCAAAAGGGCGCCGCGAGGTGCCCTTTCTGCTTTTTGAGTGGATTGCGCCCTCCACGTCGCGGCGGTGTCACATGGCCGTCACCACACATCGCGATCCTGCGGCGCTCTCATCAAAGGATCACGCCCATGAAAAGATACGCATCGCTTGCGGCAGGCCTGCTGCTGCTCGTCGTTGGTTCCACGGCCCGCGCCGAAGACGCAAAACCATTCATCACGAACAAGGATGTCGACCTGACGATGATCCTGCCGCCGCCGCCAGCCAATGATTCGGCTGAGACCAAGGCCGAGCTTGGCGAGGTGCTGACCATGCAGGTCACGCGCACGCCCGAGATGGAAGCCCGCGCCATCGCCGACGCCGAGGAAAACGTCTGGCGTTTCGCCGATGTCATGGGACCGAATTTCAACAAGGACAAGCTGCCGAAATTCAGCGCCTTCTTCGATCGCGTGGTGGAGACCGAAGGCGCCGTCGTCGATCCGGCCAAGGATGTCTGGAAGCGCCCGCGTCCGCACCAGCTCAGCGATCTCGTCAAGCCGGTGGTCAAGCTGTCGAGCTCCGGTTCCTGGCCGTCCGGCCATGCGACCGTCGGCACGATGATGGGCATCATCCTGTCCGACATGGTTCCGGAAAGGCGTGCTGAGATCATGGCGCGCGCGGCTGAGTTCGCCCACAACCGCATCGTCGGCGGTATCCACTATCCGTCCGACGTCGAGATGGGCAAGATTTCCGGCAGCGTCATCGCCGCCGTCCTGCTCAACCGGGATGATTTCAAGGCCGAGTACGACGTGGCCAGGGCGGAGCTGCGTTCCGATCTCGGCATGTAGCCTTCCGCGGGAAATCGACTGGAACGGAAGGGGCGCTCGATGCGCCCCTTTTTCATGCGGACTGCCTCCGCTGGGCGCGCGAGCCGCAATTAGCCCGTTGGCATGGGGGCACCGGATTGATATTCGACGCCTGAACGGCGGCGAGGCCCGTCCCGATACAGTGTTTGGAATTCGATGATGCGGCTGCAGGACTGTCATAACTTTTCCGATTTCCGCCGCATGGCGCAGCGCCGCCTGCCGGGGCCGATCTTCAATTATATCGACGGGGCGGCGGACGATGAAGTCACCTATCGCCGCAACACCGAATCGTTCGAGCGTTGCGACCTGGTCCCGAACGTCCTGCGGGGCGTGAGCGAGGTCGACATGTCGGTGACGGTGATGGGCCAGAAGCTGGCGATGCCGTTCTATTGCTCGCCGACCGCCTTGCAGCGACTGTTTCACCATCAGGGCGAGCGGGCCGTCGCCAAGGCGGCGGCCAAATATGGCACCATGTTCGGCGTCTCATCGCTCGGCACCGTCAGCCTCGAGGAGGCGCGGGCAATCAGCAGCAGCCCTCAAGTCTACCAGTTCTATTTCCATCGCGATCGCGGTCTCAACCGGGCGATGATGCAACGCGCCAGGGATATCGGCGTCGAGGTGATGATGCTGACCGTCGACAGCATCACGGGCGGCAACCGCGAGCGTGACAAGCGCACCGGCTTTGCCATCCCCTTCAAGCTCAACCTTGCCGGGATGATGCAGTTCGCACTCAAGCCGGCCTGGGCGATCAACTACTTTACCCATGAGGGGTTCAAGCTGCCGCAGCTCGACGAGCATGTCGACATGGGTGGCGGCACCATGTCGATCAGCCGCTACTTCACCGAGATGCTCGATCCGTCGATGACATGGGACGACGTCGCCGAGATGGTCAAGCTGTGGCCGGGGCCGTTCTGCCTCAAGGGCATCATGTCGGTGGAAGATGCCAAACGCGCCGTCGAGATCGGCTGCAAGGGCGTCATCCTGTCGAACCATGGCGGGCGCCAACTGGATGGCTCGCGGGCGGCCTTCGACCAGCTTGCCGAGATCGTCGATGCCGTCGGCGATCGGATCGACGTGGTCATGGATGGCGGCGTGCAGCGTGGCACGCATGTGCTGAAGGCGCTGTCGCTCGGCGCCAAGGCGGTCGGTGTCGGGCGCTACTACCTGTTTCCGCTGGCGGCGGCCGGACAGGCGGGCGTCGAACGGGCGCTTGAACAGATGCGCATCGAGATCGAACGCGGCATGAAGCTGATGGGCTGCACCTCGATAGAACAATTGACGCGCCAAAATCTCCGTTTCAGATAGTCTTCTGGGAAGCTGGCCGATGTCCGGCCATCGACAAGGCAGTTGGTCTGGCTCTTCGCGGCAAGACAGCAGACGCAAGCGTGGAGCGCAAACCATGAAATCCTCTCTCGAAGACACGCTGCTGGCATCGATCCGTACCATCCCGGACTATCCCAAGCCCGGCATCCTGTTTCGCGACATCACCACGCTGCTCGGCAATGCGCGCGCCTTCCGACGCGCCATCGACGAGCTCGTGCATCCCTATGCCGGGCAGAAGATCGACAAGATCGCCGGCATCGAAGCGCGCGGCTTCATCCTGGGCGGCGCCGTCGCTCACCAGCTCTCGGCCGGATTCGTGCCGATCCGCAAGAAGGGCAAGCTGCCTTATGAGACCGTGCGCGTCGCCTACAGCCTGGAATACGGGTTGGACGAGATGGAGATGCACAAGGACGGCGTCGCGCCCGGCGAGAAGGTGATCCTGGTCGACGATCTGATCGCCACCGGCGGCACGGCGGAGGCGGCGGTCAAGCTGCTGCGCCAGATCGGCGCCGACATTCTCGCCGCCTGTTTCGTCATCGACCTGCCGGATTTGGGCGGGCGCGCCAAGCTCGAAGCGCTCGGCGTGCCGGTGCGAACGCTGATCGGGTTCGAGGGGGTTTGAGACCGGTTTGCCGAAGCAAATTGAAAGGTCCAGTGGACCTTTCAAAGGGCTCGAACGCCCGGAGCGATAGCGAAGGGCCGGGAGGCAACGCGAGAACACCATCGCCGGCGCCGCCCCTCATCCGCCCTTCGGGCACCTTCTCCCCGTAAACGGGGAGAAGGAAGAAACCTACTCCACCTTCACCAGCACCGCGCTTTCGAACTCCAGCACCTTGCCGCCGGTCGAATCGGTGGCCTCGCAGAGCAGCGCCAGCAACCGCCAGCCGGGGCGGGACGCGACGGGGCGATGGGACAGCGCCGTGCGTGTGAAGGTGATGGTTTGCCCGGCAAAGACGGGCTTCAGCCACTTCAGGTTTTTGAATCCGGGCGAGGGGCCGAATTCGGGCACCGGGCCATCCCAGCCTTCGGCGTCCAGGCGGGTTTCCAGGTTCAGCTTCATCCAGGTGGCGGCGGTATGCCAGCCGGAGGCGCAGAGGCCGCCGAGCACGCTCTTCTTCGCGGCCTCTTCGTCGATGTGAAAGATCTGCGGGTCGTATTTGCGGGCGAACGCCTTGATCGCCTCGGGCTCGAATCTGTGCGAGCCCAGCGTCACCGTGGTGCCGATGCGGAAGAATTCATCCAGTGTCATGGGAAGGGCCCCGCGACATCGCGCGTCAGGAACATGACTGAGTTCTCGAGCTCGAAGACGCTTTCGCCGCGCTGGTTGACCAGTTCGCTGCGCATGGTCACGAAGCCGAGTTGCGGCTTCGATTTGGACAGGCGCCTGGCCATAACCACCAGGCTGCCCCGCAGCGTATCACCGGCGAGCACCGGCTTCTTCCATTTGACCTGATCGACTCCTGGTGCGCCCTGGCAGGTGGAGTCCAGCAGGAAGGCATCGCACAGCATGCGCATGAACATGGCGCAGGTGTGCCAGCCTGAAGCAGAGAGGCCGCCCAGGATGCTGGCCTTGCCGGCCTCCTCGTCGAGATGCATCGGCTGTGCATCGAATTCGCTGGCGAACTCGATGATTTCGGCCGCGCTCACCTGTTTGGTCCCGAGATCGAACGAGGCACCCTCGACGAAGTCCTCATAGGCCCATGTCTTGCCGGTCATGGTCTGGCATCCCTGCAGAACGCGCGATCCGTTTGGATCGGCAAACCCGGATGCAGGCCGCGGGCGATTTGGTCAAGCCCTTTCTGGTGCGCCAGCCGGCGCGATCGGGCCCGCGGCGGCAGTAGGGGCCAGCCGCGGCGCCTCCGATCGCCTAACGGGCGTTCGGCAGGATCTGGTGCAGGACGATCGCCCAGACGGCGCCGAAGGCGATGGATGAGCCCAGAATGTACTGCACGAAATCGGGCAGCGTCTTGACGAAATCCGGCGGTACCAGCGTGGCGAACAGCGCCATCAGGATGGGCAGGCCGATGACCAGCATGTTGCGTTCGGTCAGCGGCGTCGCGCGCACCGCCCGAAAACCGTTCATGGCGATGATGACGCACAGCACACCGAAGACGCCGCCGATGACCGGCCCGGGGATTGAGGCGATGACCGCCGAAAGCTTGCCGATCAGCCCGAACAGCACCAGGAAGATGCCGGCCGCTCCAAAGGCGGCACGGCTGGCGATGCCGGTGATGGCGATGATACCAGCGTTCGACGAATAGCCGGTGACCGGCCTGCTGCACAGCAGCGCGCTGCTCAGACAGCCAAAGCCTTCGCCCGTGGCGCCGGCAGTTTTCGTGTCGGACACGAATTCGACACGCTGCTGATCGACACCAAAGCGAGCGCCTCGAATATCCATGTCAACGTTGCCGACGATACGCTTGACGACGTCTTTCAGAAGATCGTGCTCAACGCGGCACGGGCCAATATTGCCAAGGTGTGGGTGAATGGTCGGATGGTGGCCGGTAGCTGAACCGGCTTGTGGCCGCACTGGGAGAGCGAACTTCACGGCACCGTCGCGGCGCGACTTCCGTCACATCAGGTGTTGAATTTGAACAGCATGACGTCGCCGTCCTGGACGACGTACTCCTTGCCTTCGTCGCGTGCCTTGCCGGCTTCCTTGGCGGCCACTTCGCCGCCGAGCGTGACGAAATCGTTGTAGGCGATGGTCTGGGCGCGGATGAAGCCGCGCTCGAAATCGGTGTGGATGACGCCGGCGGCCTGCGGGGCCTTGTCGCCCTTGTGGATGGTCCAGGCGCGCGTTTCCTTCGGACCGGCGGTGAAATAGGTGATCAGATGCAACAGGTCGTAGCCGGCGCGGATGACCTTGTTGAGGCCCGGCTCGTCTAGCCCAAGCGAGGACAGGAATTCCATCTCTTCCTCGTCCGAGAGCTGGGCGACTTCGGCCTCGATCGCGGCCGAGATCACCACTATGCCGGCGCCTTGCGCGGTGGCCATCTTATCCACGGCGTTGGTGTGCTCGTTGCCGGTCGCGGCATCGGCCTCGGCGACGTTGCAGACATAGAGCACGGGATGCGAGGTCAGGAGGTTCAGCCCCTGAAGGATGCGCAGGTCCTCCGCCGAAATGCCCTTGAGCAGGATGCGGGTCGGGCGGCCCTCCTGCAGCAGCTCGAGCGCGGCCTCCATCATCGGCAGCACGGTCGTCGCTTCCTTGTCCTTGCTGGCGGCGCGCTTGCGGAACTGGACGATGCGGCGCTCGAGGCTGTCGAGGTCGGCGAGCATCAGCTCGGTCTCGACCGTCTCGGCGTCGGCGACAGGGTCGATGCGGCCTTCGACATGGGTGATGTCGTCATCCTCGAAGCAGCGCAGCACATGCACGATGGCGTCGACCTCGCGGATGTTGGCGAGGAACTGGTTGCCCAGGCCTTCGCCCTTGGAGGCGCCGCGCACCAGGCCGGCGATGTCGACGAAGGAGATGCGGGTCGGGATAATCTCCTTCGACTTGGCGATTTCGGCGATCTTCCGCAGGCGCGGATCGGGCACCGCCACCTCGCCGGTGTTCGGTTCGATGGTGCAGAAGGGATAGTTGGCGGCCTGCGCGGCGGCCGTCCTCGTCAGCGCATTGAAGAGCGTCGACTTGCCGACGTTGGGCAAGCCAACGATGCCGCATTTGAAACCCATTTTATCAAGTCCTATCGGGAAAAGCGAAATTTGATGAGGCTATGGGCGATAGGGGTTGGGAACGTCAAGCCCCGTGACGCCGCATGAGCCTACGCCTCAGTCCTTGTTGCCGAAGAGTTTCTTCAGCATGGCGGCCATGGGGCCGCTTTCCGGCAGCTTGGCGACCGGCTGCTGAGGGCGGGCCTGGCGGACATGACTTTGTTGTTTTGGGCTTTGCTGTTTCGGGCTCGACTGCTTCCGCGCAGGGTTTTCCGGTTCTGCGCCCGTCTTGCCCTGGACGGCGAGGGCGGCCTTGTTCATGAAACCGGATTCGTCGCCCTTGACGATCATAGCCGCATTGTCGGCGATCGCGTCGAGCAGCGGGTCGAGCCAGTCGCGGTCGGCCTTGGCGAAATCGCCCAGCACATGATGCTGGACCATTTCCTTGACGCCGGGATGGCCGACGCCGATGCGCACGCGGCGATACGCATTGCCGACATGGCCGTCGATCGAGCGGATGCCGTTATGGCCGCCCGCTCCACCGCCGGTCTTGATGCGCAGCTTGCCTTCGGCAAGGTCGATCTCGTCATAGAAGACGGTGAGGGCGGAAAGGTCGAGCTTGTAGAAGCGCAGCGCTTCGCCGACCGACTGGCCGGACAGGTTCATGAAGGTCTGCGGCTTGATCAGGATGATCTTTTCGCCACCGAGCGTGCCTTCGGAAACCAGGCCCTGGAACTTCTTCGACCAGGGCGAAAAGGAATGGCGGCGGGCGATAGCGTCCGCCGCCATGAAGCCGACATTGTGTCGGTTTTCAGCGTATTTCGCGCCCGGATTGCCGAGGCCGGCAAAGACAAGCGCTGTCTTTTCTGGCATCGTCGCCTCCGGGCGTGAAAAGAGTTACTTCTCTTCGGCGGCGGGAGCCGCTTCGGGAGCCGCGGCCTCAGCTGTCTCTTCCGTCTCCGGCTTCATCGCCGACGAACCGGCAACGGTCGCGATGGTGAAGTCGCGGTCGGAGATGACCGGCTTGACGCCGGCCGGCAACTTGACCGCCGAGATGTGGATCGAATCGCCGATGTCGGCGCCGGTGAGATCGACGGTGATGAATTCCGGGATCGCATTGGCCGGGCAGTGGAACTCGACTTCGTGACGCACGATGTTGAGCACGCCGCCGCGCTTGATACCGGGCGACTTGTCTTCATTGATGAAGTGCACGGGAACATCGACGTTGACTTCGGTGTCCTTGCCGATGCGCAAGAAGTCGACATGGACAGGGAAATCCTTGACCGGGTCGAGCTGGAAGTCCTTCGGCAGGACCTGGATCTTCTTGCCGTCGACATCGATCGTGGCGATCGTGGTCAGGAACCCGCCGCCATGGATCTTGTAGTAGATGTCCTTGTAGGTGAGCGCGATCGCCAGGGGAGGCTGTCTGTCACCATAAATTACCGCAGGCACTTTACCGTTGCGGCGAACTGCACGGGCGGACCCCTTACCGACCTGTTCGCGCGCTTCGGCCTTGAGCTCGTAAGTATCGTGGCTCATGGCTTTTCCTTTTCGCGTGTTATGGAGCGCCTACGGTTGGCAATGTGCCAGGCCGTAAACGTCGAAAGCCGCCAGACCTCGATGTCCGAATGCCGGAAACCGCAGCGAGCGGATCTTTGTTCGGGACCACAAGGGGAAGGCAGCCTTCCGCCGCGTTGCCTCCAAGGGTGTCTACGCGGGTGGCGGCTCTATAGCGGAAGGCGGGCAGGCGTGCAAGCGGCGGTGGGAAGCTACCGGTCGCCGCTCAACGCATCGCGCAACGCCTGGACCTGCCGGTTCAGCCTGTCCAGTTCGGCCAGCGTCATGCCCGAGCGTTCGACCAGGGTCTCGTTCAAGCAGTTGCACTGGACGAGCAGCTTGCGGCCGGCCGGTGTCAGGTCGACCTGGACCTGCCGCTCGTCGGTCTGGCTGCGCTGGCGGGTAACCAGGCCGGCCTGCTCCATCCGCTTTACCAGCGGCGTGACCGTGCTCGATTCCAGGGCGAGCCTGTGCGCGATCGTGCCGATAGACATGCCGTCGGCCTCGCCCAGCGCGTTGAGCACGAGATATTGCGGATAGGTGATCCCCATCTTGTCCAACATCGGCTTGTAGGTGCGATTGATTGCCATGCTGGTGGCGTAGAGCGTGAAGCAGAGCTGATTGTCCAGCGGGAGAGGCACGGTGGATTCCTTTGCCGATTAAGTGCTCGCATTATGTACCACGAAAAAAAATATCGCGATACATATTTCTATGGACAAGAACCTCGATCTGGGTTAACGACATTGATATCGCGATATTGTTTATCGCGACAGAAATCAGATGGAGATTGAGATGACCTCGCAGACCAAACCAGGCTCAGGCAGCGGCACGATCACCACCAAGGACGGCACGCAGATATATTACAAGGACTGGGGAACCGGTCAGCCCATTGTGTTCCATCACGGCTGGCCGCTGAGCAGCGATGACTGGGATGCGCAGATGCTGTTCTTCCTGGGCCAAGGCTACCGCGTCATCGCCCATGACCGTCGCGGCCACGGCCGTTCGACGCAGACGGATATCGGCAACGAGATGGACACCTATGCAGCCGATGTGGCTGAACTTGTCGCCCATCTCGACCTCAGCGACGCCATCCATGTCGGCCATTCGACGGGTGGCGGCGAGGTGGCGCGCTATGTCGCCCAGTATGGGGCGGGCGGCCGTGTCGCCAAGGCAGCGTTGCTCGGCGCGGTGCCGCCGATCATGCTCAAGACCCCAGCCAATCCCGGCGGCCTGCCGATCGAGGTCTTCGACGGGTTCCGCTCGGGCGTGGCCGCCAACCGCGCGCAGCTTTACGTGGATGTTCCCGCTGGCCCGTTCTACGGGTTCAACCGTCCGGGCGCCGTGGTCTCGCAGGGCGTTATCGACAACTGGTACCGCCAGGGCATGATGGGCGGCACCAAGGCGCATTACGACTGCATCAAGGCCTTCTCGGAGACCGACTTCACCGAAGATCTCAAGACGATCGACGTGCCGGTGCTGGTCATGCATGGCGACGACGACCAGATCGTTCCCATTGCTGACTCGGCGCTGCTGAGCATCAAGCTGCTCAAGAAGGGCGAGCTCAAGGTCTATAAAGGCTTTCCGCACGGCATGGCCACGACCCACGCCGACATCATCAACGCCGACCTTCTGGCCTTCTTCAAGGCCTGAAGCCCTCCCACCGGAATGGCAAAAGACACCCGCCATATGGCGGGTGCCTTTTGCCGGGATACAGATGATTCAAGCGGCGGCCTGCGCCTTGCGCGCGTCCCTCATGTTGGGCAGGAACACCGTCAGCAGCCCCAGGAACGGCAGGTACGAGCAGATCTGGAAGACGAAGTCGATGCCTTTCATGTCGGCGACGACACCAAGCACCGCGGCCGCGATGCCGCCCACTCCGAAGGCGAAACCGAAGAAGATGCCGGCGATCGTGCCGACGCGGCCCGGCACCAGTTCCTGCGCGAAGACGACGATGTTGGAGAAGGCCGACGAGAGGATGAGGCCGATCAGCACGGTCAGCACCATCGTCCATTCCATATTGGCGTAAGGCAGCGCCAGCGTGAAGGGCAGGACGCCGACGATCGAAAACCAGATCATCGCCTTTTGTCCATAGCGGTCGCCGAACGGACCGCCGAGCAGGATGCCCAACGCCGAAGAGCCGAGGAATAGGAACAGCATCACCTGCGACATCTGCACCGAAACGCCGAACTTATGGATGGAATAGAAGGTGTAGTAGCTGGCCAGGCTGGCGATGTAGGCGTTCTTGGTCAGCACCAGCAAGGTCAGTACCGCCAGGGCCCACATCACCTTGCGGCGTGGGAAGGGCGACACGAAGCTTGTCGCCTTGCGATTGCCTTGCGCGGCGCGCAGGCGGCTGTACCAGCCACCGACCTGCCACAGGATGACGATGCCGATCAGCGAGCCGACGGCGAACCAGGCGATGCTGGTCTGGCCGAAGGGCACGACGATGAAGGCGGCCAGCAAAGGACCCATGGACTGACCGAAATTGCCGCCGACCTGGAACAGCGACTGCGCCAGGCCAAACCGGCCGCCGGATGCGAAGCGGGCGATGCGCGAGGATTCCGGATGGAAGATCGCCGAACCGATGCCGATCAGCGATGCGCCGATCAGCAGCAGGTAGTAGTGCCCGGCATAAGCCAGCACGACCAGGCCGATCAGCGAGGATGCCATGCCCCAGGGCAGCGAGTAAGGCATCGGCCGCTTGTCGGTGACCGCGCCGATGATCGGCTGCAGCAGGGATGCCGTTACCTGGAAGGTGAAGGTCAACAGCCCGATCTGCCAGAAGTCGAGGCCGTAATTGTCTTTCAGAAGCGGATAGATGGCCGATAGCAGCGACTGCATGATGTCGTTGATGGAGTGGCAGAGGCTCACCGCCAGGATGACGGTGAAGGCCGTCGCCTGGGCTGACGCGTGACTGGCGGTCGCAGGCGGCGCGACCCTGGTGGCTGTCGTATCGGTCAAGATAGGCTCCGTAGTCTTTTTGGCGGGTCGTTCCCACAGGCGACGTGGCGGGCGCTTCCCGCAGGCAGCCTTATAGTCCGGTTGCCAGGCGACTTCTTTCGTGGTTTGGTCCAATAGTTTCGCAAGTGGGCCATACCGAATGCCAAAAACCAGGGAAATTTTCGGCGCCGGCCACACCGACCTCGAGCAATTGCACGGGCTGCGCTGGCAGTGGCTCGAGCAGGCGGTCGGGCCGGCGGTGGTGTTGCCGACCGAATATCCGGATGGCTACCACGTGCCTCACCACCACCACAGCCGCAGCCAGTTGCTGCATGCGCTGGTCGGCGTCGTGCTGGTGACGACGCGGCATGGGCGCTGGATGGTGCCGCCGGACCATGCGATGTGGATTCCGGCCGGCATCGAACATTCCGTCGAGATGCTCGGCGACGTCTCGATGCGCTCGGTCTATGTCATGCCGCAGGCGATTCCAGGCTTGCCGGAGGGCATGCGCGTCGTCGGCGTCACCGACCTGATGCACAGTCTTATCGTGGAATCCGAGAAGCTGCCGCAAGGCGGCGAACTGGAAGGGCGCGGTGGCCTGATCATGAACCTGCTCCTGCACGAGATCCCGCAATTGCCAGAGCGGCCGCTCGGCCTGCCGTTCCCGTCGGATCCCAAACTGGCGGCGCTCTGCCGGCGTTTCGTCGCCGCACCCTCACCGCATGCGACGATCGATGAATGGGCCGATACCGTCGGCATGAGCCGGCGCTCCTTCACGCGCGCCTTCCAGCGGCAGACCGGCCTGTCCCTGTCGACATGGCGCCAGCAGGCCTGCCTGTTCGCGGCGCTGCCGAGGCTCGCCGATGGCGAGCCGATCACGCGGGTGGCGCTCGATCTCGGCTATGACAGCGTGCCGGCCTTCATCACGATGTTCAAGCGCATGCTCGGCTCCTCGCCGCGCGGCTATATGCGCGGCGCGCGTGATGCCGGCGAAGGCATGCGCCGAGGCCCGGCCCGGTTGGAGGCGCCGACGCCATCGGCCGTGCCGCGGGACTAGCCCGGCCGCAGGGGGAACTGGCTTTCAGTCGAACAGGCTCGAGACCGATTCCTCGGTCGCTGTGCGCGAAATGGCTTCGCCCATCAGGTCGGCGATCGAAATGACGCGGATGTTGGGCGCGTCGAGCACGCCTTGCGTGGGCTGGATGGAATCGGTGATCACCAGTTCCTGCAGCTTCGAGCTGCTGATGCGAGCGACCGCGCCGCCCGACAGCACGCCGTGGGTGATATAGGCGGTGACGCTGGTCGCGCCGTTGGCCAGCAGCGCGTCGGCGGCGTTGCACAGCGTGCCGCCGGAATCGACGATGTCGTCGATCAAAAGGCAATCCTTGCCGGCGACCGCGCCGATGATGTTCATGACTTCCGATTCGCCGGGACGCTCACGGCGCTTATCGACAATGGCGAGTTGCGCGTCGAAGCGCTTGGCAAGCGCACGCGCACGCACCACGCCACCAATATCGGGCGACACGACGACGACATTGCCGAGTTGCTTGTACTTCGCCTTGACGTCGCGGGCCATCACCGGCACCGAGAACAGATTGTCGGTGGGGATGTCGAAAAAGCCCTGGATCTGGCCGGCATGGAGATCCAGAGTCAAAACCCGGTCGACACCTGCACGGGTGATCATGTTGGCGACCAGCTTGGCAGAAATCGGCGTGCGCCCGGAAGCGCGGCGATCCTGCCTGGCGTAGCCGAAATAGGGAATAACCGCCGTGATGCGCTTGGCCGATGAGCGCATGAAGGCGTCGATCATGATGAGCAGTTCCATCAAGTGATCGTTGGTCGGGAACGAGGTCGACTGCAGGATGAACACATCCTCGCCGCGCACATTTTCCTGGATCTCGACGAAGATTTCCTGGTCGGCGAAGCGCCTGACACTGGCCTTGCCCAGCGGGACGTTGAGATAGCGGGCGACCGCTTCGGCCAGCACCCTGTTGGAATTGCCCGCGAAGAGTTTCATGCACCGTTCCTGGTGGAGGACGGAGAGGCCTGACGGACTCTCCCGCACCTTTTAACCGGGCTTTTAGCGGCCCGCGCGGCTATTGCAAGCGCCGACATCGTGAATCCGCCGGCTAAGCCTAAGAAAGCTGTTCGCCATCACCGGCTGGCAACACCTCAGCTCCCCTTGCCGCTGAGAAAGGCCGCAAATTGATCGATCGTCTGGTCGGCGATCGCCTGCATGGTGGCTGGCGAGACCGACTTCCAGCTGTCGGCGCCCGCGCTGTCGCCGGAACCGGTGGAAGGCGCTTTCATCTGGCCGTTGATGCGGTGCAGCCGGTTGCCGGAGGGGTCGTAGACATCCCAGACATAGATGACCGTGGTGTCCTTGCCCTCCGTCATCGCCGAGAAGTAGCCCTTGAGCACATGGGTCGCGGTCTGGTCCTGGCTGCCGGCCAGCGTGATGCCGCGCTGCCTGGCGCGTGTCTGCAGTTCCGCCGTCAGCGGCGTGGCGGCTTCCACCGAAGCGCCGACGATCGGCGCGATCTGCAGTCGGGTCTTCGACAGGATGGCGGCGGCCTGGGCCGAAGTGACGGGCGCGGGCGCACCCGCTGTCGTGGTGGCCGTCGCGGCCGTGGATGGCGCCGGGGCGGGAACGGTGGCAGCAGCGCTGCCTTGCGTGGCCGGTGCGGGCTGCGCCGATGCGACCGGCGGGGTGATGGCGGAAGGTTCGAGGACGTCCTTTGCGTTGGTGCAGGCGGTCAAAGCCAATGCCACAAGCAATGACACGGTCGTCACATGCGATCGTCTCATTTGCCTTCTAACTCCTTGGCGAAGAACGCCTCCATTATGGATTCACTGCACGATCAAGTCGAGATCATGGCGGGACAGCGGCTTCGGCTGGGATTCGGTGGTCAGGTAGGTGCGGCCAAGCGTCATTGCCGTCTCGGTCTCCGAGTCCATGATGATCATGTGGGCAAACAGCGTCATGTTCGGCGCGATCGGCTCGGGATTGCCCTGGTAGAACATCGGCATGTCCATCCAGGACGGCGTGAAGCGGGCGCCGACCGAATAGCCGCAGGCGTTCAGCCGGTGCTTGGTCAGCCCGTGCGATTCCATGGTGCGGGCGTGGGCATCGAACACGTCGCCGAAGGTGTTTGCGGGCGTCATCGCCTTTTCGACGGCCAGAAGTGCCGCGCGTGCGGCGTCGAACAGATCCTGATGACGCTTGGAGACCTTGCCGGTCAGCACCGTGCGCATCATCGGCGCATGATAGTGATGGAAGACGCCGGCCCATTCGAGCGTCAACTGGTCGTTCTTGGTGAGCTTGCGGCGGCCGGCCTTGTAGCGGCACAGCAGCGCATCGACGCCGGAGCCGATGATGAATTCGTTGGCCGGATAGTCGCCGCCGCCGGCGAAGACCGCGCCCTGCATGGCGGCCAGGATCAGCGCCTCGTCGCCGCCCTGCTTGATCAACGGCAGGGCCGCGTCCAGCGCGTCGTCGGAGAGATTGGCCGCCTTTTCAGCCTTGGCGACCTCGGCCGGGCTCTTGAACAGGCGCAGCCTCCCGACGATGCCGGAGGCATCGGCGATCTGGCCGAAGGTCTGCAACTGCTCGTCCAGGCGGCGGCCATTATAGGCGGTCAGGCCGTGAGTGTCGTATTCGACCCCGATGCGGGCGCCGAGCAGGTCGAGTTCGTTGAGCAGGTTGCGCAGGTCGACCGCGGGATTGGCGCCGTCGCGGTCGGTCCACAGCACGATGTTGTCGATGATCGAGGTTTGGCGCGCCTGGCGCAGATCGGCCGAACGGGTCAGCAGCACCATCGAGCCGTCGGCCTTGACCACCAGGCACTGGAAGAAGCAGAAGCCGAACGTGTCGTAGCCGGTGAGCCAGTACATGCTTTCCTGGGCGAACAGCAGGATGGCGTCGAGCTTCTTCTCGGCCATCTCGATCATCAGCCGGTCACGCCGCGCGTCGAATTCGGATCGTTCAAAATGCAGCGCCATTATACCTTCTCCAAAACGATTGCCGAAACCTGCCGGCCATAATCGGGCTCCCCGCGGTGCGTGGTGCGCCGGTAGGAGTAAAACAGATCTTCCTCGGCATAGGTGCAGCGGCCAAGGCCATCGGCCGTCACGCCGGCCCTGGCCAGCCTGTCGATCGTGTAGCGGTTGAGGTCGAACATGGCGTGGCCGGCATGGGCCGAAGGTACGAAATAACCGATATTTTCCGCATCGGCCCCGACGAAGCGGGCGACGAATTCGGGCCCGACCTCGTAATTTGCGGGACCAATCGAAGGGCCAAGCACGGCGACGATGTTTTCGCGCCGGGCGCCGAGGCTCTCCATGGCGGCAATGGTGTTTTCGAGCACGCCGGTGAAAGCGCCTTTCCAGCCGGCATGCGCCGCGCCGATGATGCGCGCGCCGGCATCCGCGAACAGAACCGGACCGCAATCGGCGGTCGAGGCGCCGATGGCAATGCCCGGCCGGTCCGTGACAATGGCGTCGGCCTTCGGCCGCTCGCCGGCAAAGGGTTCCCTGGCGACAATGACGTCGGGCGAATGGACCTGCCAGGCGGTCAGCAGATGATTTGCGGGCACCCCCATCCAGGCGGCGACACGGGCGCGGTTCTCGGTCACCAGAGCCTGGTCGTCATCCGACCCGGTGCCGATGTTGAGGCCGCGGTAGATGCCCGCGGAGACGCCGCCGATGCGGGTGAAATAGCCGTGGCGGATGCCTTGTGCCTGCGCCTTGTCCAGCAGCGGCGACCGAACGGGATCCGGTTTGGTCTGATTGAGCATGCGGGCGTTGTTGTCCGTGTGGGCGGTTTCGTCAAGGAAAAGCGCCGGCAGTCCGGCGGCTCTTTTACCGGACGGGAGATTGGGAGGGGTAGCAACGAAAAGTCAATCCGCCGTGGCGAAGGGCCTGACGGGGACGGCGCGTGGGACGACGGCGAGGACCTTGAAGAGTTCGCCCATCGCTTGCGGCCCGGCGAGCCGTTCGACGGCATCCGATATCTTGTCGCGTGCCGCCTGGCCGGCATCGGCGCCCAGCTGGCCGGCGCGCTCCAGAATGCCCATGCCGAGCAGGAAATTGCCCTGCGTCGACAGATGGGCATCGAAACCATGCGCGCGCGCAATCGCTGCAAGAGCGGCGAAATCGACATGGGAGGTAAGGTCGGCCTCGCCAGGATTGGCCAGCACACCTTCGTGATTGTGCCGGCGCAGGGCCTGCAGCGTGTCGCCGACACCGGGCCGCAGATGGCCGTAGTCGAGGAATAGCCCGGCGCCGCCATGAGCGGCCATGCGCTCGGCGATCGCCGCCATCAGGGCGGTGCGGGCAGGTGCGATTTCGACGATCGCGCCTTGCGGCGCGTCGGCCGCATCCCTGGGCAGCAGCGTCGGGTCGACCGAGCCGGCGCCGGCGAAGAAGCAAAGATTGGCCGCGTCGTCCAGGCCGACCATGCGCTCGCGCCACTCGGCGCCGGCGCGGACGAACTGGCGGATGGGCAGGGCATCGAACAATTCGTTGCCGACGATCAACAGCGGTTGACGGGGCAGGGTCTCGATCGTTTCATGCCAGCCTATCACGAAGGGTGTCGCTCCAAGCGTCTGCTTCTGGATATCGGTCAAGCGCGGACTGCTCTCGATCATGGCGAAGACGGCGCCATTGGCCAAAGCCGGATCGAGCCGCGACAGAGTGCGCAGCATGTCCTTCATCAAAGTGCCACGGCCGGGGCCGATCTCGGCGACAGTGACCGGCATCGGCCGGCCGATCGCTGCCCAAGCCTGGTAAAGCCAGACGGCGACGAGCTCGCCGAACATCTGGCTGATCTCCGGTGCGGTGATAAAATCGCCGGCCGCGCCGAACGGCTCGCGTGTCGTGTAATAGCCATCGCGCGGATCGAACAGGCACAGCGCCATGTATTCGTTGACGGGCATCGGACCCACCGCCTCGATCAGCTTGACGATACGAGCCTTCAGCCGCGTCATGTCGCCCGCGGCTGCGCTTGCGTCACCGGCTTGGCCGTCGCCATCGCCCAGATGCCGGCCAGCACCATCGGCGTCGACAGGATCATGCCCATGGTCAGCCAGTTGGTGCCGAGGAGATAGCCGAGCTGCTGGTCGGGCTCGCGGAAGAACTCCACGAAAATTCGTGACAGGCCGTAGCCGCAGATGAAGGCGCCGCCGACAAAGCGCGGTGTCTTCAGCTTGAAGCGCGAATGGGTAAGAATGCGCAGCACGACAAACAGCACCAGCCCTTCGAGCAAAGCCTCGTAGAGCTGGCTCGGATGGCGGGTGAACGGACCGCCATTGGGGAATTCGATCGCCCAGGGCACATCGGTGGGCCGCCCCCAGAGCTCGGAGTTGATGAAGTTGGCGACGCGCACGAGACCGAGACCGACCGGCACGCCAGCTGCCACGACATCGAACAGCGACCATGTGCGGATGCCGCGCTTTATGGAAAACAGCGTCATGGCGAGGATGACGCCGAGCAGGCCGCCATGGAAGGACATGCCGCCTTGCCAGACGGCGAAGATGTCGAGCGGATGGGCGATGTAGCGCGCCAGGTCGTAGAACAGGACATAACCGGTGCGGCCGCCCAGAACCACGCCAATGGCCGCCCAGACGATGAAATCGTCGAGATCCTCAGGCTTCATCGGCAGGACGCCGTCGGGCCAGAGTTTAGGATTGGCGGAGAGCCGCTTGGCATACCACCAGGCAAACAGGATGCCGACGATGTAACCGATGCCGTACCAGTGCACCGCCAGCGGCCCGATCTGGACGAGAATCGGGTTGATATTGGGAAAAGGCAGCGAAGCCAGCGGCAGCAGGAAATATTCGTTCAACGGGGAGCTCTCGGTTGCGATCGGCGCGGACCATGCGGCAGGGTTTTGGCAGGGTCAAGGCAAGGTCACGGACGTCAATGGTCCGGGAACAGATTCGGGTCCGGGAACAGATTCGGGTCCAGCTTCGTCGCCGGGGTTGGGCGTGCTCACCCCCTGGGCTTGGCGGCCACCACTTCGCGCAAGGCGTCGTTGATCCTGTCTTGCCAGCCGGGACCATCTTCCTGGAAATGATCAAGCACGGCCCGGTCGATCCTGATCGAGACAAGCTCGCGGACATTCGGGGCGGTGGAGGGTTCGCGAGGCGGGGTCGCTGCCGGTTTCTTGATCGGCTTGAACACAGCTTCGGCGGCTTCCATCGGATTTGTCGGTCTGCGCGGGGGCGTTGCCATTGCTTATCCTGATTGAAACGTGCCTGAAGGGAGACGAGGGCCTTACAATAGGCGACTTGCCACCATCAAGTACAGCTTCGGAGCCGTTGGAGAGGCTCCTGCAGGACCCGCGCCCATCATGCGGGCGGTGCGCCATAGCAACGCGGAGGCCGCATCGGGCCCCAACGTTCTTGCATTCGTCGCGCCACGTCACTAATTCAAATCAAGCAAGCGAGGATTTGCCATGTCGACCGGACCGAACCGCATTCTCGACGAATTCGCCAAGCTGATGACCGATGCCGCCGGTGCCGCTCAAGGTGTGCGGCGCGAGGTGGAGACGGCCTTCAAGGGCCAGGCGGAACGCATCCTCAACTCCATGGATGTCGTGCAGCGCGAGGAGTTCGAGGCCGCGCGCGAGATGGCCGCCAAGGCGAGGGAAGAAAACGGCAGGCTCGCCTCGCGCATCGAGACGCTCGAGGCCAGGATCGCCGAGCTGACCGGTCAGGCCACACCCGCGGCTCCGGCGAAGCCCAAGCCGAAAAAATAATTCGTTAAACTTTTCCACAAAGCACCAGCCTGAAAATCGCTTTGCCGTGAATCGCTTACCGGCATTGCGTGACTCTTTGTGACAGGCACCTTTCCACATGCGAATGACGCAGTGCGAAAAATTGGGCTGTTCACGCGACTCCCGATCAATAGACTGAATTTGTTGCATGATTCGGAGCAGGGTTATGCAACCGGGCGGTGGGGTTCGGTCTGGGGTCTTTGCGTTGATAAGTCCCGGCCGTCCGAGTTCTAGACAAGATTGTTCGTCGTGTGTGCCCCGCGGAGCGTGTGGCGCTCCCCCTGAACACAGGAAGCATTCCATGGAACTTCTCGAACTCGAATTTTCCCGCGAAATCCATCCGGTGGATGTGATTGAGCAGGTGGCCCACAACAATGACTGGTCCTTCGAACGGGCCGGCGATGACGAAATCTCGATCTCGGTTGCCGGCAGCTGGACCGACTATCACGTCTCCTTCTCGTGGATGGAGGATTTCGAAGCGCTGCACCTTGCCTGCGCCTTCGACATCAAGGTGCCGGAAGCCCGCACGCTGGAAGTGATGCGGCTGTTGTCGCTGATCAACGAACAGATGCTGTTCGGCCATTTCGACCTCTGGGAGCAAGAAGGCGCGATCATGTTCCGCCAGTCGCTGCTGCTCGCCGGCGGGGTCGAACCATCGAGCCAGCAGGTCGAAGTGCTGTTGTCCTCGGCGCTGGAAGCCTGCGAGTGCTATTTCCAGGCTTTCCAATTCGTCGTCTGGTCGGGAACCTCGGCCAAGGACGCGCTGGCCGGCGTGCTGTTCGAGACCTTCGGCAACGCCTGAGCAGAAGCGTTCGACATGAGTTCAAACAACGAGCGCAAGCCTGAAATCAGCTTCGCCGATTTCCATCGTGTCGACATCCGTGCCGGCACGATCGTCGAGGCCGAACCGTTTCCGGAGGCGCGCAAGCCGGCCTTCAAGCTGAAGATCGATTTTGGGCCTGGGATCGGAGTGAAAAAGTCCTCGGCGCAGATCACCAAATATTATACGCCCGAGACCTTGATCGGCCGCCAGGTGTTCGCGGTGGTCAATTTTCCGCCTCGCCAAATCGGGCCGTTCATGTCGGAAGTGCTGACGCTCGGCTTTCCCGATGAAGAGGGCGCCGTGGTGTTGGGCGCCATCGAACGCAAGGTGCCGGATGGCGGCAGGCTATTCTAGGCGTTCCGAGGCCAAACAGAATACCGCCTCGTTCCTTGGCACTGCCGCCGGCCTATCGGATCAAGCCGCCAGCTTGCGCGTCGTTCCCAGTGCTTCCTCGACCGCGTCGAGGAACATTTCCGCGCAGGCCTTCCAGCTGTAGCGCATGGCACGCTCGCGGGCCTGGTCGCGGCTGACGTCGAGCGCGGCAAGCGCGGCCTCGCGCAAATCGGTGGAAACAGCACCGCCGACACCATCACCAACGATGTCGATGGGTCCGGTTACCGGATAGGCGGCGACCGGCGTGCCACTGGCCAGCGCCTCGATGATGACATTACCGAAAGTGTCGGTGCGGCTGGGGAAGACGAAGACATCGGCCGAGGCATAGATTTCGGCCAGTTCGTCATTGGGGCGATGGCCGAGGAAATGCGCCTTCGGATATTTCGCCTTCAGCTTGGCAAGCTCGGGCCCTTCACCGACGATCACCTTGCTGCCGGGCAGGTCGAGGTCAAGGAAGGCCGGCAGGTTCTTTTCGATGGCGACGCGGCCGACACACAGGAAGACCGGGCCGGGGAAGCCAAGGTCCTTGCGCTTGTCGGGCCGGAAATGCTCGGTGTCGACGCCGCGCGTCCAGGGCCTCAGCTTGTTGAAGCCGCGCGCCGTGAGATCGTCGGCGAGCGACTGGGTGGCGACCAGCGTGCCTTGGCCCGAATTGTGGAAATCGCGCAGCCAGCGATAGGCCCAGCTCTCCGGCACCGGCAGGCGGGCGCTGAGATATTCGGGAAAGCGGGTGTGGTAGCTGGTGGTGAACGGCCGGCCGGCATTGCGGCAATGGCGCCGCGCCATGATGCCTAGCGGTCCCTCGGTGACGATGTGGATGTGGTCGGCCTTGTAGCCGTCGATCAGGCGCGCGACATGGCCGGGCGTGGTCAGCGCCAGGCGGATGTCGGGGTAGGTCGGCAAGGGCAGGGTGCGAAAGATGTTGGGGGTCAGGAATTCGACCGCGACGTCGAAGGATTTCAGGGTCTCGGTGAGCCGCTCCAGCGTGTGAACGACGCCGTTAACCTGCGGGCGCCAGGCGTCGGTGACCATCACTATGCGCATGGCGGCCCTTTGCTCCGGAGGTCGGCGGTTGCCTTGAAACGATGCCGGAACGGCGACCATGCGGCCGCCCTCGCTTCGCTCCAGCGCACCCTGACGGGCACGGGGTGGAAGTGAGGCGGCAAGGACGAATCAAGTGCGGTCGCGCGCTTCATGCGCGCTCTTGACCATGGTTTCATGACGGGCGGATGAAGCAGACCGTGATCCCAAAAAGTCGAAAGCGGTTTTCAGGCAAGATCATGCCAAATAGAAATCAGGCCGGAACCTTGATCACCGCGCGCAGGCCACCCATCGGACTGTTGTCGAGCGTGATGTCGCCGCCATGGCTGCGGGCGATGTCGCGGGCGATCGACAGGCCGAGCCCGGTGCCGCTGGCGTCGAGGTTTCGCGCCTCGTCGAGCCGCACGAAGGGCTTGAACACGTCTTCGCGCCTGTCGGCCGGAATGCCTGGCCCATCATCGTCGATGGTGACCAGAAGCGAGCCGCGGCCATGGTCGGCGGTGACCTCGACGGTGCGGGCATAGCGGAAGGCATTGCCGATAACGTTGGACAGCAGCCGCGCAAAGGCGTTCGGCCTGACATGCACGGTCGGATCGCCGAAAAGCGTCGTCGAAAGTCTGCATTTGCGCAAGTTCGCTTCTTCGCCAAGCTTCTGAAAATAGGCTTCGAGATCGAAACGTCCCGGGTCCTCCGAGGCCTCGCCCTTGGCAAAGGCTAGATAGCCTTCCAGCATCGACTGCATGTCCTCGATGTCCTGGTCGAGAGCCGCCTTGGTCTCGGCCTTGCCGCCGGCCAGCGCCAGCTGCAGCTTGAAGCGGGTGAGGATGGTCCTGAGATCATGGCTGACACCGGTCAGCATGGCCGTGCGCTGCTCGATCTGGCGCTCGATGCGCTCGCGCATCTGGATGAAGGCAAAGCCGGCGCGGCGAACCTCTTCGGCCCCCCGCGGGCGGAAATCGCGCGGCATCGGCCGCCCCTTGCCGAAGCTTTCGGCTGCCTCGGCAAGCGCCAGGATCGGCCGGATCTGGTTGCGCAGGAAGGGGATGGCGATCATCAGGAGCACCAGCGAGGTGCCGACCATCCAGATGAGGAAAATGTGGGTGTTGGAGGCATAGGCCTGGCTGCGGCGCACGAAGACGCGCAGCACCTTGTTCTCGAGCTGGACGCGCACTTCGATGATGTTGGAATTGCCGACAGTGTCGATCCAGAACGGGCGGTTGATCTGCCGGGTAATCTCGGCGGAGAGAACATCGTCGAGGATCGAGAAGAACGGCTTTGGACCGGGCGGCGGCAGCGGATCGGGCGGCAGAAGATCGACCTTCAGCTGCATGCGATCCTGCGCGGTGCGGATGATGTTGGCGTAGTCGGCGTCGTGCGGATAAGTCTCGATCAGGTCGATGATGGCGGCGATGTCGCGCACCGTGGCCTGCGACAGGCGTTGCGTCACGGTTGCCCAGTGGCGCTCCATGAAATCGAAGGCGACGACCGACTGCAAAAGGATCATCGGCGCGATGACGATGATCAGCGAGCGCGCATAGAGGCGCTTGGGCATGTAAAGCGAAACGAGGCGCCAGAACCGGTTCCAGATGCGCGGCACCGCCTTGAGCGACCGTGTAGCGCGTGCACTCAAGCCGTCATTGTCCGGCTGTTCCAGTTCCGTGGTCGCCATTGGCTCTTTTCATCTCGGCGATATTGGATCAGGACGACGTTTGGCTGAATCGTCATCCTGATCCAACTCTTTGTTGGAGCATGATCTTTTCCGAAAACCGGTTCCCACTTTTCGGGATCATGCATTTGGGCCGCCGGCATTCTATTCCACGCTGAGCCGTTCTGGAACAGCCGCTTGAGTTCAACTGGTTAGGCTGTCAAACGTGTGCTCATCGCTCGTTGATAACAAAGGCTCTATCCCTAAATTGTCAAACCGCGGGAGCGTGTGCCTTTGGGCGCGGCGCCGCTTCGTTTGGTAGGTATTTGACCTCATATAAGCCATTCTATCAAACTCACTAGGGCTGAGTTGGCTCCCCGACGGTGACGTTCGGCACCGCGTAAAGTGTGGCGAGGCCGGCAGGACGCTTGGAAAGGATCGCTTGCCGTCCTAGGGTTTGATGCGATCACATGTTGAAAGAGACCTAATAACTTGGTCCGTGTAGAACCAGCTCCAGCATCCTCTTCACCCTCAGGACGCCGACCATCCTGCAGTCTTGTCGGCCGAGGCGTGAGGGGTTCAGTCGCGGCTCTTGAAATCGAATGCGAAACTCGGAAGTCGTTGGCCTTAATGGATCTCCGCCAAGCCACGAAGCGTCTCTTGGATTTCTCTGGCGTCAGCACCGCAACCTGATGACAGCTTGACAGTCCAGTCCATTTAGCTCGCGCACGAGACCGCTGAGCATTTTGCTCGTTACCTTTGGGCGGCAAGCCTCGAGAGGCTACCCAGCAACATTATTCTGTCCTTGCCGATCATCAGCACGCCGCTGTCAGGGGCCAGCAGCGCGGAGAACGGCAACATGGCCGCGCCGATCGGTGACGCCTCAGGGCCGAATTGTCCCGACACGATTTCCGGCGCCACGATGCCGAGGGCGCTAGTCCGGTTAAACTGAGTCTGCACCCTCGCCAGTAGCTCGAGATGGATAGGCCGCGGCAAGATGCTGTCGAGAACGATCGCCTCGATGTCGATGACAGAGGTGATGGCGATGATCGCCTCAACCAGCGCGTTGGCGCAATCTTCGACCCATTCGAACAACGGCTCGCGCGCCCCAGGCGGCAGCGGATACAGTTCCCGCACGCGATTGATCTCGATGCCGCGAGACTTGAGATGATTGACCAGCACATAGATGGAGGCGCGGTGCAGCAGACTCTGGTAGCGCGCCGGCTTGGCCGCCACCGAATCGAGGCCTGAAGGAGAGACCGGCAACGGGCCAAGCGCAGCCGTGTTGCCATGCGGGCCGGTATGGACCTTGCCGCCTTGCACAAGCCCGCCGCCTACGAAAGTGTCGATCGAGATATGCATGAAGTCGCGGAACCGCGCGCCGGCCCCCTGGATGAGTTCGGCCAACGCTGCCGACGACGCGTCGTTTTCCACGAAGACTGGCGTCTTGGGCCTCGGGGCGAAGAATGTCGTCAGGTCGATTGCCTCCCACCGGCTGCCAAGGTCGTCGGGAAAGCCTAGCTCCTCGCTCCAGCCGCCGAGGAAATAAGGCGAAGCGATTCCGACGCCGACAATGCTGGCATCGCCAAGCCCGGCGACCACCTTGTCGAAACTGGCAAGCGACATATTTCCGGCTCTGAGCACCAGATCGGGATCCGGAAACCGGTATTCGTGCGACTCGCGCGCGCGGACCTCGCCGGCAAAGTCGACAAGCACCGCCTCCAGCGCACGCCGGCCGATCTTGATGCCGACGCTGTAGATGCGCTCCGGCGTAAGCCTGTAGAGTGTGGAAGGAGAACCGCGCTGTCCGAACCTTTTTCCCACTTGCTTTACGAAACCAGACGACTCCAACCCGTCGACAATGGTTGCCACAGCGGCCGGTGTCAGGTTTGCCGCGCGCGCCAGGTCAGACTTGGAAGCCTCCTTCAGTCGGCGAATGGCATCAAGCACGAATCGCTCGTTGTAATGCCGAACCTTGACGGAATTACTGCCTTTTCCAGACAAACCGACGCCTCCATTCATCTCTTGCGAAGCCACTCTGGCCGCCTGCAGCTCCCAATCTGCTGCGATCGTGGCACCCCATCCGCACCCGTGCGCAACGCGACAGTGCCTCCCAGGGCAACGGAAGTCAATTTTCTGGTTGCGGGCGTGGCGCATTTAATATAGCAAATTGAAAAAACAACAACTGCTGGGGAGGAGAGGTGCTGCACTCAGGCATACATGGCCAAGCCGATGCTACGGCAAATGGGAACGTGGCTATCCCCATCGCCCTGGTTCAGGCGACAAAGGCCTTTGGCGGCACGATCGCCCTCAAGGATACGTCCTTCGAATTGCGCTCCGGCGAGGTGCTGGCATTGCTTGGCGAAAACGGCGCCGGCAAGAGCACGTGCGTGAAGCTGCTGGCCGGTGTGCATGCCCCAACCGGCGGCCATATCGAGATCGATGGCAAGCCTGTTGTTCTGCATTCGCCACAGGACGCCCAGGCTGCCGGCATCGCGGTTATGCACCAGCATCCCGGCCTGTTCCCCGATCTACCGGTCGCGGAAAACATTTATCTCGGCCACATGCCGCGCGACCGTTTTGGTGGCATCGACAACGCCGCCATGATAGCCGGCGCGCGCAAGGTGTTGGCGACGGTCGGTCTCGACGTGCCGGCCGAAATGCGGTTAGGCGCGCTGCGCACCTCCGAGCAGCAATTGGTCGAGATCGCCCGCGCGCTATCGCTCGACGCGCGCGTGCTGATCATGGACGAGCCCACGGCGGCCCTATCGCAGCGCGAAGTCGAGCGGCTGTTCACTGTCGTTGCCGATCTCAGGCTGCACGGCGTGGCGATGATGTTCGTAGGTCACCGCATGGACGAAATCTTCCGCATCGCCGACCGCATCGCGGTGCTGCGGGACGGACGCCTTATCGGCGTCAAGCCGAAGGCTGAGCTTGGTCGCGCCGCGGCCATCAGCATGATGGTCGGCCGCGAGGTGACCGACCTCTACCCGGAACGAAACCACGCCACCGGCGCATTGGTGCTGGAGGCGAGGGGGCTTTCGCGCGCCGGCGGCTTCTCCAACATTGATTTGAAGCTCCGCGCCGGGGAGGTGCTTGGACTTGGCGGCCTCGTGGGCAGCGGGCGAACCGAGATCGCGCGCGTGTTGTTCGGCATCGACCAGCCTGACGCTGGCGAAATCCTGATCGACGACCTAGTCGTGCGCTTCGCCTCGGCGCGTGACGCCATGGATGCGCACATCGCCTATGTCTCGGAAGACCGTATGGGCCAGAGCTTGGTGATGGATTTCTCGATCCTCGACAATGCGGTGCTGCCGGTCCTCGACAAGGCCGCGCCGGCCGGTTTTTACGGCACGGATCGTGCGATCGATCTGGTTGCGGACTGGCTGAAACGCATGAAGCTGCGCTTCTCCAGTTACGGGCAGCCGGTCAAGGAATTGTCCGGTGGGAACCAGCAGAAGGTGGTGCTGGCCAAATGGCTGCGCACCGAGCCGCGCGTACTCATCCTCGACGAGCCGACGCAAGGCATCGATGTTGGCACCAAGGCGGAAGTGCATGCCATGATCGCCGCCCTTGCCGCACAAGGCATGGCGATCCTCCTGATTTCTTCCGAGATGCCCGAACTGATCGGCATGTGCGACCGCATCGTCGTCCTGCGCGAAGGTCACCAAACGGCCGAATTCGCACGCGGCGAAGCCACCCAGAAAAGGGTGCTGGAAGCGGCGACGAAGACCAGCGAGCGCGTCGATCCGGCAGCGCAGGCTGAGCGTGCCGCCTTCAAGGAGAAGAGAAAAGGAACGCTCGATTTCCTGAAGCGGCGAGAGTTCGGGCTGCTCGCCGCGATGCTAGCGGTCGCCATTCCGGTCACCATCATCAACCCGCGCATGGTAAGCGCGGCAAACCTGACCGCCGTGTCGATGGACGCGGCACTGCTGGTCGTCGCCGCACTCGCCCAGATGCTGGTGCTGATTACCCGCAATATCGACCTTTCGATCGCCGCGGTGATCGGTCTTTCCGCCTATATGGCCGCCAGCATGGTTCAGGCCTATCCCGGGCTCGACATCGGCATCGGCCTGGTGACCGCATGCGCGGTCGGCGGCATCGCCGGTCTGATCAACGGCCTTGTCGTCACCCGGGGAAGGATCCCGGCCATCGTCGTCACGCTGGCCTCGATGTCGATCTTTCGCGGGTTCAACTCGATCTGGGCGGCCGGCGACCAGGTCAGTGCGGACGAGGTCACGCAGGCCTGGCTCGACATGACCGGCCTGAAGATCGCCGGCGTGCCGCTGATCGTCGTCATCGCTATTCTCATCTTATGCGCTGGCTACGTCCTGCTCTATCGCACTTCCGTCGGGCGCGAACTGTTTGCTACCGGCTCCAACCCCGACGGCGCGCGGCTCATCGGCATCCCGGTCGACCGCCGCATCCTGCTTGCCTTTGGCATGGCGGGCTTGCTCGGTGGCCTTTGCGGGGCGCTGTGGGCCTCCCGCTATGCCACCATCGATGCCCGCGTCGCGCTTGGCTTCGAACTCACCGTGATCGCTTCGGCGGTGGTCGGCGGGGTCGCCATCCGCGGTGGTTCGGGCACACTGCTCGGCATCATCCTCGGCGCGCTCACCCTTTTGGTCATCAAGAACGGGCTAACCCTTGTGCGCGTCGACCCGCTGTGGCTGCAAGGCGTCTACGGGCTGGTGATCCTGGTCGCCATCGGCATCGATACCTTCATCGTGCGGCGCGCGGAGCAGGCAAGACAGGCAAGGGCGCGATGAACAAGTTCCTGCGCTCGATCGATTTCTGGGACCTGCTGCTGGCGACCTCTTGTCTGGCCGCCTTCCTCTACGCGGCGATCTTCGTGCCGAATTTCGTCTCTGGCTTCAATCTCTCGCAGCTGGCGGCGAGTACCTCGGAAAAGGCGTTGCTGATCCTGCCGATGACGCTGCTCATCATCATCCGCGAGATCGACCTGTCGATTGCCTCGGTGCTGGCGCTGACGTCCGTGGTGTTCGGCCTGCTCGTCCAAGCGGGCGCGCCTACGCTGGCGGCAATCCCGCTGACGCTCTTGGCCGGCGGCCTGCTCGGCGCCTTCAACGGCTATCTGGTCTCGGGCCTGGGACTGCAGTCGCTGGTGGTGACGCTCGGCACCATGGCGCTCTATCGCGGTATTGGCTACATCCTGCTCGGCACCGGTTCGGTCAACATCCTGCCGCCAGCCGTCGTCGATTTCGGGATCAACAACCTGCCAGGCACTGAGATACCGTGGACCATCGTGCCTTTCCTGGTGCTGGCGCCAGTGTTTGCCGTCATCCTTCAGAAGACGCCGAGCGGCAAGCGCATCCATGCGCTCGGCGGCAGCCCCGAAGTGGCGCGCTATTCCGGCATCAACACGCGCCGGATGATCCTGAATCTATTCATCGTCTCGGGCGTCGTCGCGGCCATCGCCGGCATCGTCTATACCGCGCGGCTCTCCAACGCCCGCGCCAACAACGCGCTCGGCATGGAACTCGACGTCATCACCATCGTGCTGCTCGGCGGCGTGAGCGTGTTTGGCGGCAAGGGCCGCCTGACCGGTGTCATGCTGGCACTGCTCCTGATCGCCGTGATCCGAAACGTGCTGGCGCTCAACCAGGTCGGCGGCGACGCGCAGGGTATGATCATCGGCCTGCTTCTGATCGGCTCGCTGCTGGTCGGCAATTACTGGCGCTCCGCACAGGAGAGGCTCAGCAGATCGCGCGTCTTGCGCGAGACCAAGGGGTGATCTCGAGCCCCTTCCTTCAAGCCCGATGTTTTTGACGGAGGAGTCACAATGAAAGCGTTTAGATTAGCCCTGATCGCATCCGCGGTTCTGCTCGCGCCGGCCTCGCTGGCCTTCAGCCAGGAATGCGCCAAGGAACCCGTGACGGTCGGCTTCCTGCCCAAGCTCGACACAGACCCCTACTTCAAGGTGGCCTTTGGAGGCGCCGAAGAGGCGGCGAAGGAAATTGGCGGCACTGCTACCCAGGTCGCCCCATCGCAGGCGACGGCCGAGGCGCAGATCGAATTCATCAACAGCCTCGTGTCGCAGAAGGTCGGGGTCATCGCAATTGCCGGCAACGACGCCAATGCCGTTGCGCCTGCTCTGAAGCGCGCCGTTCAGCAGGGCGTCAGGGTGATCTCGTATGACTCCGACGTGGCGGCCGATGCCCGCGCGGTATTCGTGAACCAGGTGAAGGGCGACAGTCTCGCCGAGATGATGCTGGAAAGTGCATTCGATCTCAGCGGCGGTGAAGGCGAATTCGCAATCCTATCGTCGACACCCACGGCGACCAACCAGAATGCCTGGATCGACTTCATCAAAGCGAAGATGGCGGCCGAGCCGAAGTTCGCCAAGATGAAGTTGGTGCAGGTCGCCTATGGCGAAGAGAGCGAACAGGTCAACCAGCAACAGGCGTTGGCGTTGGTCCAGGCGTTTCCGGATCTCAAGGTGATCATCGTTCCGGCAGGCATTGGCCTTCCGGCGGCCGCGCGTGCACTCGAGGAAGCCGGCATGATCGGCAAGGTCAAGCTGACCGGTCTCGCGCCGGCCACTCTGATCTCGAAGTACATCAAGGACGGTGCCGCGCAGGATATCTGGTGGAATGTCACCGATCTTGGCTATCTTGCCTATCAAGCAGCCCAGGCGCTTGCGCAATGCAAGATCACCGGCAAGGAAGGTGAGAAGTTCACGGCAGGCAGGCTCGGCGAATACACGATCGGGGCCAGCGGCGAATTGATCCTTGGGCCGGCGAAAATCGTGACCCCTGAAAACCTGGCCGAGTTCAAGTTCTGATCCTCCAGGTCTAGACACGGCGGGCGCCGGCTGAAACCGGCGCCCGTTTTCCCAACTTCTTGATCGAACAGTGTGGGGACGGCAATGAAACTGTTGCTTGCAAGTGAACCTTCGTAGCGACGACGTCGGCCGCCGTTCGCGGCGACGCGCTGGCAAGTGCGACCTCGACCAATGGCGCAACGGCCTTCAACGCCGCGCTGGCCGCCGAGGGCATCACCGTGCCTCAACGCCTCCATCCTGCAGTCGTCCCACCCGATCTTCGCCGGCGTGGGGGGGCCGTTGCGGCCCATCCTGGGCATGAACAAGCTGGATTTCAGGAACGACGGTTCATCCGTCTGCTTGCGACCTGCACTATCGGGGGCTCGGACTGGCCGCTGCTCGCGGTTCGCAACCACGGTCGCGCCCGCACGCTCGCCTGGGCGACCGACATCGGGCCGCATTGGCTGTCGCAGGATTTTCTCGGTGGCCGGTCGCGGCAAACTGATGGCGAACATGGTGCGGTGGCTCGCCGGCATCGAGTAAGCAGGACGAATACCTGGGTCAACTCCGTTGCCGGTTCTCGCTGTAGAACTAGCTATTCCACGCTGAGCCGATACCCAATACCGCGCACGGTCTGCAGCCAGACTGGATTGGACGGATCGCGCTCGATCTTGCGGCGCAGCCGGTTGATCTGGACGTCGATGGTGCGCTCGCCGACTTCCGAATCATCGCCGACCAGTTCGTGGCGGGGGATGGTTTCGCCGGCGCGCGCTGCGAAGATCGCCAGGATCTCCTGTTCGCGGTCGGTCAGCTTCAGCGCCTCGCCGCCGCGCTTCAGTTCGCGCCTGGCGATCTGGAAGGTGTAGGGGCCGAACACCAGCTGCTCGACCTTGGGCGTCGCCGCCGGGCCGCCCCGGCGCAGGATGTTGTTGATACGCAGGATCAGCTCGCGCGGGTCGAAGGGTTTTGGCAGGTAGTCGTCGGCGCCGGCTTCGAGCCCCGAGATGCGGCTGTCGGTTTCCGACAAGGCCGTCAGCATCAGGATCGGCACGTTCTTCTCGGCGCGCAGAGCCTTGGTGAGATCGACGCCGCTTTCTCCCGGCATCATCACGTCGAGCACGAGCAGGTCGAAATCGAGGCCGGCGAGCTTGCGGCGGGCCTCGCCGGCATTGCCGGCGACGGTGACGCGAAAGCCGTTTTCGGTCAGATACTGCTTCAGAAGATTGCGAATGCGGGTGTCGTCGTCGACCACGAGCAGATGCGGTGCGTCGTCATCCGGTGCGGCCGCGGTGTCGACCCTCTCAGTGCTCTCCATGGCTTTTCCCTGACATTTTTGCGGACCCAACGTCGATCTGAGCTCTCAGTTCCGGATTGACCATCGCTTCGAGGAAGCGTTCCACCAAGGTCCGTTCGGTGGCGCCGGAATCTTCCAATGCAGCACGGATGCGGCGTGACTGTGGCCGCGCCAGTGCCAGCGCCAGCGCCCGGCCCTTGGCCGTCGGATAGAGTTCGCGCTGGCGACGGTCGCGCGGGCCTTGCAACTGCACGACGTGATCGGTGTCGATCAATTGCTTCAGCACACGCGCCAGGCTCTGCTTGGTTATCTTCAGCACGTCGAGCAGTTCGGCGACGGTCAGGCCCGGCCGGCGGTTGACGAAGTGCAGCACGCGGTGGTGGGCGCGGCCGAAGCCGTAGTCGGCCAGGATCTGATCGGGATCGGAGGTGAAGTCGCGATAGGCGAAGAAGAAGAGTTCGATGAGGGCGAAGTCGATGCCGTCCTCGCTGGTGATCGCGGTCCTGATCGGTTTTCCGGCAGCTGGGCTTTTATCCGTCATCATTTCTCCATGGGAACGGGAGATTATGTCAGTACTATTGACGTAATTTCCCTGCAATGGTAATTTTTGACAAGCTTTTGAGCGGATTGCGAACGAAAAGGCGAGGCAGGCCGGTTTTTCCGGAACTTCCTGAGTTTGCCAGGGCGCGAATATCCGCTTACGCTTCCAGACACCGGCCGGCGTCTCCAACCACATGGCGCTGCCAAAAAAGAACACGCAACGACACTAGGATATGCGGGTCGCGACCCGCGGGAGGTTACCATGGCATCCGTTCCCTTCGATCAACTGGACGGCTTCATCTGGATGAATGGCGAGATCGTCCCGTGGGGGGACGCCAAGATTCATGTGCTGACCCACGGCCTGCATTACGCCAGCGCGGTCTTCGAGGGTGAGCGCGCCTATGGCGGCGAGATCTTCAAGCTCAACGAGCATACGGAACGCCTGCATGAATCGGCGCGCCTGCTCGGCTTCAAGATTCCCTATTCGGTGGCCGAGCTCAACGACGCGTCGACCACGCTCCTGAAGAAGCAGGGCTTCCAGGACGCCTATGTCAGGCCGATCGCCTGGCGCGGCAGCGAGCAGATGGGTGTTTCGGCGCAAAACAACCGCATCAACGTCGCCATCGCCATCTGGCAATGGCCGAGCTATTTCGACCCGGCGCAGAAGCTGAAGGGCATCCGTCTCGATGTGGCGGAATGGCGCCGGCCCGATCCGCGCACGGCGCCGTCGCGGTCTAAGGCCGCCGGCCTCTACATGATTTGCACCATGTCCAAGCATGCCGCCGAGGCCAAGGGCTTTGCCGACGCCATGATGCTCGACTGGCGGGGCCAGGTCGCCGAAGCAACCGGCGCCAACATCTTCTTCGTCAAGGACGGCAAGATCCATACTCCCAAGCCCGATTGCTTCCTCGACGGCATTACCCGCCGCACGGTCATCGGTCTCGCCAGGGATCGCGGCCTGGAGATCATCGAACGCGCCATCCTGCCGGAAGAATTGGAAGGGTTCGAGCAGTGCTTCCTGACCGGAACGGCAGCGGAAGTAACTCCGGTTTCGGAGATCGGCCCTTACCGATTCGAAGTCGGCGAGATCGCCAAGAATCTCATGAACGACTATTCTATCGCCGTTCAACCCAAGCATGCTATCGCCGCAGAATAACGATAGTCACAGCTTTTCGTGCAAGCAGGGGCGGTTTTCGGGCCGCCCCTTTTATTTCAGCGTTTCTGCATTTGACTTTCATCCAATTCGGCGTCTCATCATGGTGTCGGCCCGGGAGGCTGGCAGCTATGGAGGGACTAATCATATGGACATGAACACGCTTCTTCCGATCATTATTCAGATCATTACAGGCATTATTGGTGGTCAGGCGGTCAGTGTGGCGATCAAGACGGCGGCAATGGGCCAGCTTACCAAAATCTTGGGCGGAGCCATCGGCGGTGTCGGCGGCGCGGCGATCCTCGGCAGCCTGCTTGGCGGCGGTACGATCAGTCCTGACGCGGCCGCGGCGGCGACCAGCGGCCTGGGCAGCGCGCTCAACCTGCAGAACATCCTCGGTGGCGCCGGCGGTGGCGCGATCCTGACCGGCATTCTCGGCGCGGTCATGGGCGCCATGAAGAAATAAGCCCGCCGATCTCGGGCTTCGCAGAATGGGCGGCTTCGGCCGCCCATTCTTTTGGAGACGCACTGTTTGGCCTTCGGCATGTGGACGGTTTTGACCGATGCCTCTACATGATCGCTGACACAGCGAAAGGACGATCATGGGTCAGCTCAATGCCGGCATCGTGCCGGTCACACCGTTCCAGCAGAACTGCACCATCCTGTTCGACATGGACGACAAGCATGGCGTCGTCGTGGATCCGGGTGGCGACATCGACAAGGTGCTGGCAACGTTGAAGGACAACGCGATCACGGGCGAGGCGATCTGGATCACGCACGGCCATATCGATCATGCCGGCGGCGCCATGGAACTGAAGGAAGCACTCGGCGTCGAGATCATCGGCCCGCATCAAGCCGACAAGATGCTGCTCGACAATCTGGAAAACCAGGGCAGGCGCTACGGCATCGGCGGTGTGCGAAACTGCGTGCCCGACCGGTTCCTCACCGAGGGCGAGACGGTGTCGTTCGGCGGCCATGTGTTCGAGGTGCTGCATTGCCCCGGCCACGCGCCGGGCCATGTCGTCTATTATAACCGCGCCGCCAAATTCGCCCATGTCGGCGACGTTTTGTTTCGCGGTTCGGTCGGCCGCACCGATCTGCCGGGCGGCGACCATGCGGCCCTCATCGCCTCGATCAAGGACAAGCTGTTGCCGCTCGGCGACGACATCGGGTTCATCTGCGGCCATGGCCCCGGCGGGCGTTTTGGCGAGGAACGGCGAACCAATCCGTTTTTGACCTGAATGAGACAGGGACCGGTGCCGGAAGCCCAACTAGCTCACAACAAAAAAGCGCTGGCCTTGCGGTCAGCGCTTTTTTGTTTTGGGGCAGGGAAGCCTCAGTTGGCGGTGCAGAAATGCTGTTCACCATCGCTGCCGGTGAAGGTGCCGGTACGGGTATTGAAGGTGCGGTAGCGGTCCGAGCAGTATTCGTACCAGCCGCGCGTCCACGGTTCGGCGTAACGGTCGGCATAGACCACCTGCGGTTCCGCGTAGTAGCGGCGGACCGGGGCAGGGCGCACCCGCACCTCACGATCGTAGTAACCGTCATCGTAATAGCGGTCGGAATCGGGTGGTGGCCGGTCATTGGCCAATGCGCCACCGATCAATGCGCCGGCGGCAAGGCCGAGAACGCCGGCTGCTACAGCGTCGCCATTGCCATGGCCATGGCCGTGATGGTGCCAACGGCGCCAGTCATCGGCATTGGCCGCCGAAAAGGTCCCCAGCGTGGTGGCGACCACGGCTGCGGACAGCACGGCTGTCTTGAAAATGCGGTTCATCTTGGTCTCCTTCGTACCGGACCGTGCAGTTTCTTGCAGGGGATGCAGTCCGGCTTTACCGATGACTAATATGGGACCGTGGCTGAACGGGGGCTGAACGAAAATTTGGCCGCACGCATTCTTTGACGCCCTCAAAACCGCACCTTCGGCGCGGACCTGACTGCCGGAGCCGGTCCGAAGCCGGCTCAGCCGACCGACAGGTTGACGGCCTTGGGTCCCTTGCCGCGCTTGTCCGGCTCGGTGTCGAATGTCACTTTCTGCCCATCTTCGAGACCGGGGAGACCCGACGCCTGCACGGCCGAAATATGGACGAAGACATCCTTCGCGCCATCATCCGGTGTGATGAAGCCGAAGCCTTTGGCATGGTTGAAGAATTTGACGGTGCCGGTCTGCGGCATGGGAAGCTCCTTTGATCCCATAAATTCCAGTCTCGGGCCGGCAAATGCCCGAATGGAAATTTGTCCTTTATTTTAGCGCTATCGGCAAGTGAAAGTTTGCAGGCACTTAAAGCACGTCGCTTTAAATGCTTGTTATGATGCGCGTCATTGGCCCGCACCCGGGATGAACTTCCGGATGAGATGAGTCTATGCTGTGCGGCGGACATGAAAAAGGCGCGGCGAAAACCGCCGCGCCTTTCAAAAATCCGTCTGCCTGCCCAGGTCCTGGTCAAGCTCCTCGTTGGCCCATCCGCTTGGGATGCGCGCGCGCCGACCGCTCAGGCTGCGCGCAGGTTGACCGCCTTCGGGCCCTTGCCCATCCGGTCCGGCTCGACATCGAAAGTGACCTTCTGGCCATCGACAAGCGTGCGCAGGCCAGAGGCCTCGATCGCTGAAATGTGGACGAACACGTCCTTGGCGCCGCCGTCGGGCGTGATGAAACCGAAGCCTTTGGTCGCATTGAAGAATTTAACGGTGCCGGTCTGGGCCATTGGGGAAACTCCTTCACCCGTTCAGTCTTGGTGGTCCTGCCCGCCACCTGGCGTCGAGGGCAGTTCCTGGTGGTTGCTTTCGGCAGTCATGCATTGGCGCATGGTCAAACCCCCCGCCGAAAAACGGGGCCGTCAGAGATTCACAGTATCGGGGAAAGGTCGTCCAAAACGTTCCGCTCTCCGGGTCGCAAATGCCCGAACACAGAATTTATCGCACGGAAACGTGAAGGTTGCAAGATAGCGCCGCGGGCCGCCATCCTTGGCGCGTCCCGACACGAAAATCGACCGATCAAAGCGTCGACCGGCCGCAAATAGGCTTCATTGGCGCAGGGGTCATCGGCCCACAGCGCCGGTCATGGATGGGCCAGAAGCGACGATTGCCGGCGACGCGGCTGGAAGCCCACCGGTGCGGGTGTCGTTCTCCTCGAGAAGCCGCAAACAAGGTTGCAATTGGCAGTGGAATGACGAGGATCACGCCATGGGCGACTGATCTAAATCTTGTTTTGGTCGATATAATTACCAACGTACCGCCACGCGGGCTTGGGCGGTACGGACCGGTACACGGATCAAGTGAGAGACGATCTTGAGGTTCTTGCGGCGATCTTTTCACGGCAGGTTTTTGCCGTCCTTTTCCTGTAGGCAATTCTTGCCGCCTGCACGGTGGTCGTCGATGGACGGACCTGGGCCGCGACCGCCTCCGCCGCCCTGAACCGCAATTCTGCACCAAGTACGAACCGATCTGCGCCCGGCGCGGCGGAGATCGCCAGACCTTCGCCAATGCCTGTCTGGCCGATCGGGCGGATTACCGCGTCGTGCGTGACGGGTCCTGTCGCGGTGGCGGTGGCGGCGGTGGTGATGGCGAGCAGACGTTCTGCAACCGTGAATACGCGCCGGTGTGCGCCCGCCGGCATGGCGAGATGCGCACCTTTCCCAATGCCTGCGAGGCGCGTGCCTCGGACTATCGCGTCGTCGGCGAGGGGCCGTGCTGAGATTCTGCCCTCTCCCGCGAGGGGGGAAGGCAAGGCGGCTCATTATTTTTCCACGCCAATATAAGCTCTGCTCTTGAGCAGGCCGGCCAGATGAGCAGCGTTTGAGGCCGCCATTTCGATGGCCTCGGTAACCTTGTCGGGGTTTTTCGGCAGGTCGACGTAATTGACGTCTTGCATGGCTTCACCGACCCAGTAGACGCCGCCATTGGCGGGGATGGTGAAGCCGACATCGTTCAGCGCCTGGAAGCACTCCGCGTGGCAGTGATGCGCGCCGTCCTCGTTGCCGACGATCGCCACCAGGGCCACCTTGCCGGCGGCCGGCATGCGGCCCTTGTCGTCGGTCTCCTCGAGAAAGGCGTCCATCCGCTCCAAGACGCGCTTGGCGACGCTCGATGGCTGGCCCAACCAGATCGGCAAGCCGAGAATGAAGATATCTGCGGCGAGGATCTTTTCGCGCAGGCCGGGCCAGTCGTCGCCTTTGCCCATGTCGGAGAGCACGCCGGGCTTGATGTCATGATCGAGCGCGCGCACGACCTTGCCTTCCACGCCATGCGGCTTGAGCGCCGCCAGCAGATCGGCGATGATCTTGTCGGTGGACGATTTTTCCTTGTCGCCGGAAGCTTTCAGCGAACAGTTGAGGGCAAAGGCGGTGAGGGACATCGCGAAACTCCTGCATCTGGGTGTGCAGGCTCAACGCCGCGAGGCGTTTGCGGTTGCGCGGCGTGTCGGCTGGCCTCCGCTCAGCTGGCCGGATTGTCGGCCAATTCGAGATTGTCTTCCGTGGTGACCCGCTCGTGGGTCTCTTGGTCGCTGCGGATGCGATATTGCGGGGAACCGTCCTTGACCGGCAGCCTGCTCTTGATCTCGAACAGTTCCACGGTCTTGTTGACCAAGCCGGTCCTGCTTTTCATCCGCACGGTCTGACCGATGGCGAAGAGATGCGAGGGGGTATCGGTGCGCGGTCGCGCATTCTGTTGAAAACGGATCATGCTGCATTCTCCCGGTCGCGCACCAGCGCGGTTTCGAGGTCCAGGTGGTCGATGGCGACAAGCTGGCTAGTGAGCGGGTTGTTCACCGCCTTTGCCGGCAGGTGGATGAAGGTGGCGACGCGGCGCCAGGCAAGCCGCGACATTCCCTCGATCAACTCCTCGTCGTGATCGATGTCGTAGTCGCCGGCCGGCAGTTGTCCTTCCAGGCCACCGAGCACGAATGGCGCGGTGAAATGGGCGATGGAACGGGTGGTGCGGTCCGGCATTGTCCTGGCCTTGATATCCCGCCTCGCGGCGTCACGTGAACAGCGCCCTGAGCGCAAAAAAGGCGGGGACACGACGACTGTAATCCACGCGCATCCGGTATTAACAATTGGAATGAGATTGGCGGATCGAGAACCTCCGACACCGCGAGATGACAAATGTGGCCCAAACCATGTTTCCTATATAGCTCAATTCGGCGCTCTATTCAAGAATAAGATCCGAACTCCTCGCTTCGATTAGAAAAATAGACGGATATAATTTGTGGAATAAATCTGCTATGGCTGCAGATATCTTCGAAAATTTCTTGGAGGCGTGCCGAGTTTTTCCTCGGCGCCTATACTTTTATTTTTTCTGAAAGGGATAAAGCCATGGATTCAGTCAGAACTTCGAAAGGGAAGAGCGTGGCGATCAATCCGATCGTCAGGCCAATCGCCACGTACGCCATTGGCGCTGCCGGAAAGCCGATGGCCGTCCAGTCGGCGCGGCTGACCATCAGAAGCGACGAGGCGGCAAGGCGAACGATCTCCGATACCGATGGAACTGTGAGGCGGGCCAGGCAGGTTGCCGAGACCAATCGCCTGATTTGATCGCTTTCGCCGCGACGTGAGGCGCAGAATCAAGCAAAGCCTTGAACCTGTAACGCCGATGGCCTAGATCGCGGCAGGCGCACGAACACGGTAGGTGTCCCATCAACAGAGATCAGAGAAGAGCGGCGGGTGCGGGAACCAAGCCTGGCACGGCTAAGTCTGGCGGGGGAGGACAGCCGCCGCTGGGCCTCGACCAGTATGTGCAGCAGGCATTGCAAATGCACCAGGCTGGGCGCCGGCAGGAAGCCGAGGCGATCTACCGCCAGGTGCTGACGCGTCAGCCCAAACACGCGGCTGCGGCGCATTTCCTGGGGTTGCTGCTGCACCAGACTGGGCGCAGCGAAGAAGGCATGGATTTCCTCGAACAGTCGGTTCAGCTGCAGCCGACCAATCCCGACTTCCTCAACAATCTCGGCACGGTGATGCGCGATCTGGGCCGTGTCGCGGCGGCGATCGATTTCTTCCGCGGCGCGGTGGACCTGCGGCCGGAGCAGCTCGCGGCGCGCGACAATCTCGGCTCATCGCTGAAGCAGATCGGCCGGTTCGACGAGGCCGAGGACATCTATCGCGGCACGGTGCAGCGCAATCCATTCCACGTGCGCGCCCGTATCGGGCTTGCCGAAACCCTGCAGGAAGCCGGACGCCTCGACGAGGCGCTGGCTGTCTTCCAGGAGGCACTGACCATCCGGCCTAGGGATGCCGACCTGCTGCACGGACTGGGTGTCGGGCTGATGGAAAAGGGCAAGCTCGACGAGGCGACCGACCTGTTCCGGCAGGCGGTGGCGATCCAGCCCGGCATGGCCCGCGCGTGGCTGATGCTGACGCAAGTCAAGCGCCAGAAGGAGCGCGATGTTGAAATGGCCGGCATGGAGGCGCAGCACGCCAAGGCGCCTCAGGACAGCCTGGCACGCATGCAGCTGTCGTTTGGCCTCGGCAAGGCCAATGACGATCTCAAGGACTATGACAGAGCCTTCGGCTATTTCGCCGAGGGCAATGCCATCCGCCGCAAGGGCATCGACTACGACCCGGTGAAGACGCGCGCCGAGTTCGAGGCAATGAAGACAGTGTTCGATGCCGGCTTCTTCGAAAAGCACAGGCCGAGCCCGATTGCCGACGACGCGCCGATCTTCGTCGTCGGCATGCCGCGTTCGGGTACGACGCTGGTCGAACAGATCATCGCCAGTCACCCCCAGGTCTTTGGCGCGGGCGAGCTCAGCATCCTGAAGACGGCGGTCGGCAAGCAGTTCCCGTCGAACATGCCGGGCGGCTTCCCGTGGGGCGTGGCCGACACGGACGATAGGGATTTCGCCGAGGCGGGGCAGGCCTATCTGGACATGCTGCATGCCCGCTATCCGCATATGCGCCACGTCACCGACAAGATGCCGGGCAACTTCCTGCTTGTCGGCTTCATCCACATGATGCTGCCGAAGGCCAGGATCATCCATTGCGCCCGCGATGCGGCGGCGACATGCCTGTCGATCTACAAGGTGCATTTCCGCGGCGACAGCCACCGCTATGGCTATGACCTCGGTGAGCTCGCCGATTTCCACAATCTCTACACCGACATCATGGCGCATTGGCACAAGGTGCTGCCCGGCGTCGTGCACGATGTGCGCTACGAGGATTTCGTCGCCGACCAGGATGGGCAGAGCCGGGCGCTGATCGACTATCTCGGCCTGCCATGGCACGATGCCGTGCTGTCGTTCCACCAGACCGACAGGCCGGTGCGCACGGCGTCGGCCGCGCAGGTGCGCCAGCCCATGTACCAGGGATCGGTCGATCTGTGGAAGCGCTATGGCGACCGGCTGAAACCACTGCTGGATAAGCTCGGATAGGCCAATATCGCGGTAAGGCCGGCCTGCGAACGGCGGTTTCCCGCGCTTCCGGTACTCACGTATTCAAATGTACGCTCGGTTCCGGACCCCGGGGTCGAGCTGTCTCAAAGTTCCAGGAAGGGCTGGAAGCCGCCGAAGATCATGCGCTTGCCGTCGAACGGCATCGTGGCCATATCGCGCTGCAGACGAGGGTCGGCCATCACCTTGGCCATTACCGCATCGCGATCTTGCCTGGATTTGTATACGGCCCAGGAGAAAACGACGATCTCATCGTCCTTGGCCTGAACGGCACGCGGAAACGAGGTCAGCTCGCCATAGGGTACATCGTCGCCGATGCATTCGACATAGGCGAGCGCGCCGTGTTCCATCCATATGGGGCCTGCGAGGTTGGCGAGCTTTTTATAGTCATCGAGATTTGCCTTCGGCACGGCAAGCACGAAGCCATCGACATAGGACATGGTGGTCTCCTCTTTGCTGAATTCGAACGCCGGGTCAGCGGGGAAAAGACCCGGCGCGGTTTGGCGCATCCCCTCGGCGACGGGGCGCGCTCGCTAAAGCCTATTCCGTCGGTGCGTTCATTGCCCAGGCGACGCCGAAGGGGTCCTTCACCTGGCCCCAGCGGTCGCCCCAGAACATCACCTGCAGCGGCGTGACGGCCTCGCAGCCGGCGTCGACGGCGCGCTTCCACCAAGCGTCGATATCATCCTTGCCGAGATGGAGCTGCAGCGTATAGCCCTGCGCCGCCTGGTGCGGATGGCCGTGTTCCGGATAGGCGTCGCCCAGCATCAGCGTCGAGCCGTTGATATAGAGATGGATATGCATGGTGCGGCCTTTTTCATCCGCCGGGTAGGCAAAGACTTCCTCGGCCCCGAAAGCCTTCTTGTAGAACTCGGCCGCCTTGATGGCACCGTCGACCTCAAGATAGGGGGTCAATCCGCCAAGCACTTTTGGCCGGGGTGGGGTCTGGTCGGTCATTGCATGTTCCTCTTCACGTTTGTTTGGTCTTGCGGACCATAGGACGGATGAGATGACGGCAATCCTACAGGACGTTGAAAATTTTTCGGCTGGCCCGGTTCATCGGGCGACAGGCCAGCTTTTGAGGGCTTCGCACTGGCGGCGGGCCATGGTCATATGACCTTGGCCGAGGACGTTGCGGCGCGGCGGTTGTCGCGGGCGTCGAAGATTTCCGGAAAGCCGATATCCTTGCGCAGTTCGGCCGGCAGCGACAGCAGGATGCGTTCGCTGCGGTGACGGGCGCGCGCGGCGGCATACCGGGTTGCGATGCGACCGATGGATGACAGGACGGACATGGTGACTTCTCCCTTGGGTTGGCGCCGGCATCATCGTGTCGGCATCCCAAGGACGAGGCAGCAACGGGCGATCCGACAGATTGCCCGGAGAATTTTTTGTCGGCGTTTAGATCTCGTTCAGGCGCAGCCGAGGAGAACCTATGCGACCTTGAGCGTGGGAATGGCCGAAACATCGACTTCACGCTCGGCGTGCCAGGCATCGAAAGCCGCCTGCATCCGAAGCCAGATCGCGGCGCCGTCGCCGAACAGCTTGCCAAGTCGAGCGGCCACTGCCGGGGACACCGGCTTTAAGAGCCTGTAAGCAAATAGCTTACAGGCATGCCGATCGCCCGCCGCTCAGCCGGTTCCCTCGGCCACCTCGCGTAAGAAGCTCTCCGGATCCTCGACTTCGGTCAGCTTCCGCCTCTCGATCAGCCAGAAGCGGTTGCCGACGGCGCGGATGAAGGAGCGGTCGTGCGAGGCCAGCAGACAGCTTGCTTGGTGCTTCAGCAACTCCTCCTCCAGCGCTTCCTGGCCGTCTATGTCGAGATGGTTGGTGGGCTCGTCGAGCAGATAGAAATTGGGATTCGCGAGCCTGAGCGCCAGCATCATCAGCCGTGCCTTCTGGCCGCCCGACAGCACACCGATCTTTTTCTCCTGCATCTCGATGACCACGCCGGCGCCGGCGAGCAGCGAGCGGGCGCGCTGTTCGCCGACATCGTAACGGCGCGAGACCATCGCCAGCGGCGTGTCGTCGCCGCTGATGCCCGACAGCGCCTGGTCGCTGTAGCCGAGCACCGTCGACGGCGTCACCTTCACATTGCGCACCGTGTCCGGTTCGAGGATGGCGTTGCGGATCGAGGTGACGAAGCGCGACTTGCCGACGCCGTTGCGGCCGAGCAGCACGATACGGTCGCCCTGGCAGATGTGGCGCTTGCCGGTCCTGAACAGCAGCGTGCCGTCGGGTGTTTCGACCGCCGCGTCGTCGAGCGTGATCAGCACCTTGGCGTGGGTGCCGCGATTGGCGAGTTTGATCGCGCCCGCCGATTTCTCGCGGTGCGCCGGATAGGCGGCCTCTTCCAATTTTTCCGCGCGCTGGTTGAGTTGCTTGGTCTTGACCGTCAGCAGGTCGCTGCCGGAATTGATGCCGATATTGTTGAGCTTGGCCGCTTGCCGGCGCAATTGCTGAGCCACCTTCATGTCGCGCTGGAACTTTCGTTCGGTCGACGCGTCAACCTCGTCCAGCGCCTCCCTGGCGCGGGAATAGGGGAGGGAAAACACCGGCGACTGTTCCGGGCGCAGAAACAGTGTCCGGTTGGTGGTGGCGTCGAGGAAGGCGCGGTCATGGCTGGCGATGATGACGGGCACCTCGCGCGGCAGCGCGTTGAGCCAGGTTTCCAACTGGCTGATGCGGGCGAGGTCGAGATGGTTGGTCGGCTCGTCGAGCAAAAGCACGTCGGGATCGGTAACCCAGACGCGCGCGATCAGCGCCAGCCGCTGCCAGCCGCCGCTCAGTGCCTGCATTTTTCGCCCGCGCATCGGCTCGGGCACGTCAAGTGAATCGAGAGCCACATCGACGCGCCACATCTCGCTGTCGGCCTGTTCGGGCGGTAACGCCTCAGCCACAACCTCGTGGAAAGTGCGGCCAAGCAGGGCAGAGGCTACGGATTGCTGGACATGGCCGACACGCAGACCGCGCGTGCGGGTGATGTCGCCGGTTGTCGGCTCCAGTTCGCCGGTCAGGCATTTGAGCAAGGTGGACTTGCCGCGGCCGTTGGCGGCGACGATGCCGAGCCGGTCGCCGTTGGCGATGGTGAGGTCGAGATTGGAAAAGAGCGGCGCACTCATGGTGACGCCGAGGGATTTGAGGCTGATCAGGGCCATTTTGCTTTCGCTTTTTTGGTTGGCGCATGATCCTTTCCGAAACCATCCGGCTTTCGGGGTCATGCGCTCTTGCCGGAAACTACTCCGGGTGCACTTTGACGGAGCGCGTGCCGGCCATCAGGCCAGGCGTTGCACACCACGAAGGGCAGACCAAAAAATCGAAGCGGGAAAAAACCCGGACCGTCCCTGGTCAGCCCTGCAAGCTGGCTCGCAGGGCAGAAATCGGGCCACGCTGACGATGGTGACGAAAAAACGTAAACACGTGAGCCCTCCTTTCGAGACGTTCGAGTGTGACGACTGGCTACACCAAAGGCGAGGCTGATGGCAAGGCCGCCGCTTTCAGGCTGCGCGGGAAGGGGTCCAGCACCAGTATGCAGCCGCCGATGATTGCCACCGCGCCGAAGCCCTGGATCAAGGTCAGCGACTCGCCGAGCACAATCGTTCCGGCCAGCACCGCGATCGTGGTCACAGCGAATTCGACGCTGATGGTCCTGGTCGCTCCGATGCTGGCCACCAGCCGGAAATACACGACATAGGTCAATGCGCTCATCACGCAGGCCAGTATGGCCAGGTAGAGGAAGTCGACAGAGCGCGGCATGGCCGGCACCGGCACGGCGAGCAGCAGCGGCAGCGTCATCAGGCCGCCGAACAGGAACGCGGCGCTGGTGAGTTCCAGCGAGCGGGCCGAGCGCAAATGGCGATTGGCGTAGTTGCTGCCGAATGCCGCCGAGAAGGAACTGAACAGCGAGGCGGCACAGCCGATCGCAAAGGATGCGGTGACCGGAACGGCGGGGAAACCGACCAGGATGATGATGCCGGCAGCGCCGAGCAGCAGTCCGGCAAGGCCGCGAACTGCGATGCGCTCAAGCCCCCAGAGCTGGCCGATGATCATCGAGAACAGCGGGATGGCGGCAACCAGGATGGCCGCCATCGCCGTGCCGATGCGGGGCGTGGCATAGGACAGGCCGATCAGCTGCGCCGCCACCGTCGTCGCGCCGACCATGGCGAAGTGCCACCAGCCGGCGCTGAAATCCAGCCGTCGCCGCGTCACGGCGGCAAGCAGAAAGAGCGTGATGCCGGCGATCAGCGCGCGCAAGGTGACCGCGCCGACCCAGCCAAAGGCATGCACCACCTTGAGCAGCACCAGGAACGACAGTCCCCAGGTGACAGCCAGGAAGACGTAGGCGGCGATGTCTCTGGGTTTCATGGGAGCTGGCTGATGGTTTCGGAGCGGAAGAGCAGAATTGCAAGGCCCGTATAGGTTCGTCCCACGACTGGCAAGGTGGCAAGAAGAGCTGATCTATAATGGAGGGACAGAGGGGGCGCGAAGGATTGCTACCGTCCCGGTCTGCCCGTCTTCCCCGGCCGGCGCTTTTCGCGGCGGGCGTCTCCTTGGTCCTCGTAGGAGCCGATACCGGAGCGCTGACGGACGATAGGCTTGTTGGCATCGCCGCGATCCTTCGCGCCCCCCTCTGTCCTGCCGGCCCCCACTTGGGGAGAGGTTGGCTGTGGCTTCGCCGGCACTTTCCCCTCTACCGGTTTTTCGGTCCGCCGCACCGTCATCTCGTCGAGCGAATTCTTCTTGAACAACGGCTTGGTGGCGTCGCCGGGAATGCCGAAATCGGAGCCGTGCGCTTCTTCCGCCGACTGCTTCTTGAACAGCGACCGCGACACCGCGCCTGACGGCGTCGGCATGTCGGTACCAGGGCCCATATCGTCCAGTGACGGCTTGGCGAACAGCGGCTTCTTCACCGGCACGGCGCGGTCGGCGCCCATCTCGTCGAGATCGGGCTTGCGGAACAGGTTGGGCCTGGCGGCCTTGTCCGCCTCTTCGGCCGCGCGTGCCTGGTCGAGCGTGCGGAACCGTTCCTGTTCCTCCAATGTCCGATGCTTGGCCACGCCCTTGTTGTGCTTGCCCTTTTCGCGGCCTGACGCGGGACTTTGGCCTTCCACTTCGCGCGCCAGCGGATCGTCGGAGATCGACAATTCCATCTCGTGCAGCCGCTTGATCTCGTCGCGGATGCGGGCCGCCTTCTCGAAGTCGAGATTGGCGGCGGCGTCGCGCATCTGCTTGTCCAGCGCGTCGAGATGGGCCTTGAAATTGTTGCCCATCATCGCGCCGGCGCTGTCGGTGAACCGCGAGATGTCGGCGCGGACATGGTCCTTCTCGTAGACCGAGTCGAGAATATCGGAGATGCGCGACTTGACCGATTCCGGCGTGATGCCGTTGGCGGCGTTCCACTCCATCTGCTTCTCGCGGCGCCGGTTGGTCTCGGCCATCGCCCGCTCCATGGAACCGGTGACCTGGTCCGCGTAGAGGATGACCTTGCCGTCGACATTGCGGGCGGCACGGCCGATGGTCTGGATCAGCGACGTTTCCGAACGCAGGAAACCTTCCTTGTCGGCGTCGAGAATGGCGACGAAGCCGCATTCGGGAATGTCGAGGCCTTCGCGCAAAAGGTTGATGCCGACCAGCACGTCGAAGGCGCCGAGGCGCAGGTCGCGCAGGATCTCGATGCGCTCCAGCGTGTCGATGTCGGAGTGCATGTAACGCACGCGCACGCCTTGCTCGTGCAGGTATTCGGTCAGATCCTCGGCCATGCGCTTGGTCAGCACCGTCACCAGCGTGCGATATCCCGCCTTGGTGGTGTCGCGGATCTCACCGACGACGTCGTCGACCTGGCTCTTGGCCCGGCGCACCTCGACCGGCGGATCGATCAGGCCGGTCGGGCGGATAACCTGTTCGGCGAAGACGCCGCCGGCCTGTTCCATCTCCCAGCCGCCCGGCGTCGCCGAAACGGCAACCGAGAGCGGCCGCATGGCGTCCCATTCCTCGAAGCGCAGCGGCCGGTTGTCCATGCAGGAGGGCAGGCGGAAGCCATATTCGGCCAGCGTCGCCTTGCGCCGGAAGTCGCCGCGATACATGCCGCCGATCTGCGGCACGGTGACGTGGCTCTCGTCGATGAAGACCAGCGCGTTGTCGGGAATGTACTCGAACAGCGTCGGCGGCGGATCGCCAGGTTGGCGACCGGTGAGGTAGCGCGAATAGTTCTCGATGCCGGCGCAGGAGCCGGTGGCTTCCAGCATTTCGAGGTCGAAGCGGCAACGCTGCTCCAGCCTTTGCGCCTCGAGCAGGCGGCCGGCGCGCTCGAGTTCCACCAGCCGGTGCTTGAGCTCTTCCTTGATTGACTTGATCGCCTGGTTGAGCGTGGGGCGTGGCGTCACATAGTGCGAGTTGGCGTAGATCTTGACGCTCTTCAGCTCGCCGGTCTTCTGGCCGGTCAACGGGTCGAACTCGGTGATCGCCTCGATCTCGTCGCCGAACATCGAGATGCGCCAGGCGCGGTCCTCAAGGTGGGCCGGGAAGATCTCGATCGTGTCGCCGCGCACGCGGAACGAGCCGCGCACGAAATTGATGTCCTGGCGCTTGTACTGCTGGGCAACGAGGTCGGCGAGCAAAGCGCGCTGGTCGAGCCGGTCGCCGATCTGCATCTGGAAGGTCATCGCCGTGTAGGTCTCGACCGAACCGATACCGTAGATGCAGGACACCGAGGCGACGATGATGACGTCGTCGCGCTCGAGCAGCGAACGCGTCGCCGAATGGCGCATGCGGTCGATCTGCTCGTTGATCGAGGATTCCTTCTCGATAAAGGTGTCGGTGCGCGGAACATAGGCTTCCGGCTGGTAATAGTCGTAATAGGAGACAAAATACTCCACCGCGTTGTCGGGGAAGAATTTCTTGAACTCGGAATAGAGCTGCGCGGCCAGCGTCTTGTTGGGCGCCAGGATCAGAGCGGGGCGCTGCGTCTCCTCGATCACCTTGGCCATGGTGAAGGTTTTTCCGGAGCCGGTGACGCCGAGCAGCACCTGGGTGCGGTCGTTGTTGTCGACGCCTTCGACCAGATCCTTGATGGCGGTCGGCTGGTCGCCTGCGGGCTCGAAGTCCGACACCATCTTGATGGCGATGCCGCCTTCGGATTTTTCCGGCCGGGCAGGGCGGTGCGGCGTCCACAGCACGCCGTCCTTGTGCAACGGATTGCCGGATTCGATCAGCGCCGAGAGAGCGGCCACCGTGGCGGTGACGCCACTGGACGACATCGTCTCGGCTTCTTCCAGCGAGATGTCGAGCCCGGCGACCGGATTGAGGCCGGCGGCAGTGCGTTCGCGGGCCGACGCGGCCCCGCCCATCGAGGTGCCGCGCGCGGTGCGGCCCGGCGCGGCGGAGCGCTCGGGAATCTTCTTCGGCGACTTGGCGCCGCCGCCTTTGCCCGCGGCGCGTCCTTCCCGTTCAGCCTCCTGCTCGATCTGCTCGGCCCAATCGGAGATCGAGCCGGTCAGCGGCGTGCCCGACAATTCGGCCTGCGGCATCTCGGCGAAGCCGCCCTTTTGCAGCGGTTCCGAGGCGTCGAGGAAATCGGTCAGCGGGCTGCGCCGCTTCGGCGCGGCGCGGTCCTCATCCGCCGTCGGTGGCGTTCTTTTATCTGGGGATTTGGCCATGTCCCGAATATGGGATTTCTCGGCCAAAATGGAAAGAGCGCGATGAGGACGGGCCGACGGCCGCGTCAGGCTCCTGACAGAAGGCTGTCAGGAGGCGGCGGAGGGTTTCGCCTTATTTCAAGCGCCGCTTCCGTTCGACGCGACCCGGGTCGCCGATCCGTTCAGGCGATCCACCACGACGAGGCGGTTGACCTTGCCCTTCTTGAAGGCGGCGAGGAAGCGGGCATAGTCCCTGAAGACCACGCAGCCATTGGATTCGGCGCGACCGCCGCGCAGCATGTAGGTGTGCGCGAGCAGGCCGTTGCGGTTGTACTTGTTGCCGCCGCTCGTCGGGGTCAGGCGGATGGCCTCGACGCCGTGGAAGCGAGATTCGCGCAGCGACAGATTGTAGGTGTTGGGCGGCGTCGGGCCACGATCCTTGACATGGACATAGCGCGGCTGGTCGACCATTGCGCCGAGGCCGGAATGCGCCTCGAGCCGTTGGCCGTCGGGCATGTAGACGGTCTTGGCGCTGATGTCGTAGACGGCGACGCCATGGCCGGCGCCGCTTCCGGCGCTCGGGCCGTTGAACAGGTTCCTGAACGCCTGGCCGAGGCCGCCCGAAGGCGTATCCGGCTTGGCATAGGCCAGCACGTCGCCACCATCACGGGTCCGGCCTTGCCGGGCCGGCTGCTGCCTGGCTTGCAGGACGGGCTTCGGCTGGAGCGCCGGCTTCTGCTCCAAGGCCCTGGGCTGTGTGGCCGGCTTGTCCTCTTCCACGGCCCGGGGCTGCCGAGGCGCGTCATATTGCGGGCGGCGGGTCGGCAGCGGCACGTCGTCGGTGAGCGCATCCGGCAGCGAAGCGGCGTCGCCCGGCTGTTCCTGCTGGGTCTCGACCGGCGCAACCGCGACATCGGGCGAGGATTCGGTCATCGGCAGCGGCGAGGCGAAGGCTTCGTCCTCGACCGGCATCGACTCGACCAGGGCAAGCGCCAGCTGCGCGTTATCGGGCGTTTCCGACTGAGCAAAGCCCATCGGCGCCGGCGCGGTCTGCACGACGGAACCCGTTTCGGCGCGGGCGAAGCGTTCCGCCGCCGGAGCCGGCATGTCGTTGGACAGGCTGGCCATGACCTGGACGGACGGCACGAGGGATGCCTCGGTGACCCGTGGAGCGGCGCTGGAAATCACGGGATGTGTGCTGGCCGCGGTCGCCGGTTTGCCCGCGCCGGCGAAGGCAGCGGCAAGCTTTGTCGGCGACAGCGACGCTTCCATCAGTTCGAAGCGCTGCTGCGATTTCGACTTCGCCGGGGTTGGCTTGGCCTGCGCCACCAGGCGCCCGGATTTCTCCGCCTTGGAGGTTATCGAGGCCAGCTTGAAGCAACTGGCACCGCACTGTACGGCATGGTCGTGCAGCGCCTGTGAGCCGCCATGGGCATTGGCCGTCATGAAGGGCGCGGAAGAGCTGAGGAAATGCTGCTTCAGCGGATCGGCGAGAGCGAGCGTGCCCGGCATGGACAGCGTCTGCGGCAGGCCGGCAGACGTTACCAAAAGCGAGGCGCCGACAGAACTAAGGCCGGCCATGGTGCCGATCAGCCATAGGCCGACGGCGGCGCTGACGCCCGGCACCGCGATCCAGCGGACAACCCGTTCAGGGGTGAAGGATGAGGCACGTGGCGCTTCGAAGGCGGTCTCGCCGCTGCAACGCCTGTCCCCGACAATTTTACGACTCAACAACGCCATGCAACCAATCTTGCTCCAATCGGCTCCCACGTCCGCGGCCGTGATAGCCGCGACGACCATTCTGTGAGTGATCCCAGGTGGTCCCCGACGCGTTTGCCGCGCCTGTCGTTAGTTGCCGATTGCTTCAAAATATGGACAAAGTTGGTTAACCAATCCCTCTCAAAACCAATCGAGAGACGTGGACTTTGTGCCGAAAAAGGCTCGTCCACGACCATGCACGCGGTATTGCAGCCCTTCCAAGGCTTTTTTGCTGCATGTTTTTATCTGCCGAGTCAAGCAGAACAGTCTTTGCCAACCACGCAAAAAGGCGGTTCGGCGCTTCCGGGACAGTGAGGCACGCCAAATGCCTGTCGGCCGGGCCGCCCGGGTGCCAACAAATATTGTTGCCGTCCTGCCACCATTCTTCGGCCAAAAAGGGTCGGCTCTCGGGGCTCATAGCGGGGTTGTGGTGGGCTCCTACGGCTCCAACGCCGATGTCCACGGTTCCCTACTTTCGGATACGTCGGAGTTCGGCCGACGCGTAGCGTCCGCACCGCTCAGTTGAACCACAGCGCGAACGTCAAAAACCCGCCGCCGCCGAACTGGCGCTGGATCTGGCCGAAATCCTCGCTGGTCAGGACCTTGCCGGTTTCGAGGTAAGGCGCGATTCCGGGGCCGGTGATCGAGAGTACGAGGTCGAAGGGTTTCGGCTCGTCGAAGAAGCGCTTCATGTTGATGCCTTTGCCGGTGATGCGGAAGTGCGGCAGCAGCGCGCGGCCTTCGAGCAAGTCCTCGGCCATCGCCAGGGTGGCGAGCCAGGCCCGGACCTGTTCCTCGCCGACCTGGAGGCCGGTGAGCGGGTTCTCGCCCTTTTGCTGTGGGCCGGGCAGCCATTCGCGGTCATTGTCGGTCTCGGCCCGGATCGCCTTCCAGTCCTCGCGCGACAGCCGGATCATTTCGAGCAGCTCCTGGCGCGCCGCCTTGCGGCGTTCCGGCTCGACAACCGGCCAGTTGATCATGTGCACCATCGAGATGAAATCGGCGATGCGCCATTCCGAGGAGAAGATGCTCGAGCCCATCTCGCTTGGCGGCGGCACGAGGATGTCCTGCAACGCCAGCTTGGCGCGCGGAAACAGCATGTGGAACGAGCCATCGAACGTGCCCTTGAAATCATGCGCCAGCCAGAAATCGGCCTGCGCCATCAGGAATTCCGCATAGCCTTGCAGCCAATAGCCGTCGGCGCGGTCGAAGCGGAACGTGAGCGCGGGGGCACCACCGTCGGGCGCCATGCCCCCGCGCGACAGCGCCACCATGATCGCCGCCATGCTTTCATCGGGCGCGATCGTGCCGTCTTCGTTGAGATCGATGCCGACATGGGTGAGGTCGATGATCATGCCGATAGCGGCATCGGCCGGCACCGAACCAAGGGTGGTGGCGGACTTTGCGAGCCGGTCACGGAAGGCGACCAGTATGGCGCGGAACTCTTCATAGGTCAGCGGCTCGGGATTGGGGTTCGCCGGTACCGGCAACTGCATCAGCGGCAGCATGAAGGATTGCGGGCTCTCGAACCCATGGCGATGCAGGCCGCTGGCCAGCAGTTCCAGCGCGGTGAAGAACTCGCCGGCGCCTGCGGCATAGGCTGACGCTGGATCATTCGGCGCGGCCGCTTCCAAGGTAGACAGCGCGCCGTCGCGCGCGGCCACGGTCCTTGCCTCGAACAAAGCCGTTGCCGCTTCGGGCATGGCCGCCGATGCGGAGGACAGCGGCACGACCAGAATGAAAGCCGATGCCAGCAGGCTTGCTATTCGTGTCATCTTTTCCCTCCCATTTGTCGCCGGCGACCATACACAGATTTACGACGCCGCGCCTGTCGATGCCGGCACGCCGTCCACATCGTTGCATGATTGTCGCCGGGCACGCTTCAACCGGTCCGGCGGACGGTCTACAGAAGGCCAATGATGAGGCGTGTCGTGTCGAACTATCCGCTCTCCTACAAACTGTCCTGGCTACCGAGGTTCCTGAAACCGTCGCTCGAGGGCGACGTCAACGGGTTCGCGCCGGCATCGGGGACGCTGATGGAGCCGCCACCGAGACAGACGATGCGGCTGGCCTTCATCGGCGACATCTCGGCGGTAGCCAACCGGAGCGCGCCGGACTGCGATCCGGCGATCAAGGCGCTGCTGGGCACGGCCGACCTGGTGATCGGCAATTGCGAAAGCCCTGTCGTCGACAGGCCGAGCGCCGTGCTGGGGACAAAGCTCGGTACGCATCATGCGATGAGCGAACGCTTTCTGGCCGAGGCACTCGCGGCGGTCGGCATTGGGCGCGAAAAACTGGTCCTGTCGCTGGCCAACAATCATGTGTTCGACCAGGGCGCCGCTGGTTTCGACGCGACGGTCGCGGCGTTGAAGCGGCTCGGCATCGGCACCATCGGCCTCGCCGCCAAGGGACCGGTCGAACGCTTCGCTGCCGGGCCGCTCGCTCTCGGCTTCGCCGCTTTCACGCTCTGGCGCAACGCCGACGAGCGCCTGTTTGCCGGCCGCGTCTCGATGGAAGGCGATCCGGCGCGCTGGCCGCGCGAGACGAGTGCTGGGCTCGATCTCCTCTGTGCCGTGCCGCACTGGGATTGGGAGTTCCGGCATTTTCCGCGTGCTGCAACACGGGCGCTGGCTCGGCGGCTGGCCGGGCAGGGCGTCGGTCTGATCGCCGGCCATCACGCCCATGTCGTGCAGCCGGTGGAGCGGATCGGCGGGGCGGTGGTTGCCTATGGGCTCGGCGATTTCCTCGGCACCGCCTTTGCCCGCCAGCCATGGCCGGGGCGGATCGGCGGGATTTTCATCGTTGACGTCAGCGCCGATCCGCAAACGCGCGGGACTGTTGCGTCTTACTGGTTCTATCCGTTTGTCCGCCTGCGTGCGGGAGACCACGAGCGTCTGGTGCCGGTAGAAGCATTGGACGTGCCCATGCGGCAAAAAATCGAGGGCCGGCTGGGAGCGGTTTTCCCTTCTTCCCTTGTGGACGTGTGGCCCTGACTGGCGACAGGCCCGACGGGCGGAAAGGAGCATGCGTTGGCGACTTTCCCGCAAAAACGGATATCATGCCGCAATACTGGCGGCGGGGGATGGCGATGGAAACAGCGGATTTCATGCCGGACGCGGCTGCTATCGCAGCCATCAAGAAAGAGATCGAGATCCACGAAGCGAAAAGGGCCTCGGTGGCACGCGCGGCCAAGTGGCGCGTACCCTTGTTCGTTGGCCTGGTGGTCGTCTTCGTGGCGCTCATTGCCTGGCTGTTCAACAAGGTCGCCGATCCCAACGAGCAATGGTTCTCGACGCCGCACGTATTTCTCTACGTCATCGGCTTCGTGGTGGCGATCGTGCTCTATTTCCGGGCGATCAGGCCGGCGGCGAGGCTGCAGCAATCGTTTCGCCAGACGCTGATGCCGATCATCTTCGGCTTCATTGGGGATATGCGCTACCAGCATGACGTGACGCCGCATTCCTTCGACCGACTGCCGCGCGAGACCGTCGGCGGTTTCACCATGAGCCGCTTCGACGATATCATCTCCGGACGCTATGACGGATTTGCGTTTGAACTGTACGAAGCCGACCTATGGGACGGGGGCGCCACCAAGAACAAGGCCACCACGTTCAAGGGCGTCGTCGTAGCCTTCGAAACCATCGAGCCGTTTCCAGGAATATTGGTCGCCGCGCGACGTGCAAGTGGCGTGATCGGCTTTTTCCGCGGCATGTTCGCGGCCAAGATGCAGGAACTGCCGTCCGGCGTGCCGGAGCTCGACGACGCCTACGAGTTTCGCACCAACAATGTCGAGGCGGCCCGGCCGCTGGTGACCGGCCGCCTGGCGCAAGCGCTGAAATGGCTCGGCGAAGCCTGGCCGGACGAACCCGCGCGTGTCGCGCTCAACGGCAGCGACGGTTTTCTGCTCCTGCCGCAACCGAAGAACTTCTTCGAACTGCCTGATATTTCGGTGCCGCTCGACTATGCCAGCCATGTCGCACCGATGATTTCGGACCTGGGTGCGATGCTGGCGACCGCGGCACTCGTGCGCAAGATCGGCGCGAAGGACGAAGCTTAGCTGGCGGCGTCGTCAGCAGTCGAAGCCGTACTCGTCGCGCATACAGTCGACCTACATCATGCAGACGCCGGAGGCAGGGGCTTCGGACAAGGCCAGGAACTCGTCGAGGCTGGCAAGGGCCTTTGCATCGCCTCCGTCATCTCGGGATCGCTGGAGCAAAGATCAGCGTCTTGTCATCGCCCGGTTCGGCGCCTTGCGCGCCAGCCAGGCTGGGTTGTCGCCAGCATCGGGGACAGCGTGGTCCGGACGGCCATTTTCGTGGAAGTCTCCTTTTATGACAACGCGCGACACCAATTCGCGTTCGCTTGGAGTTTGCAACCTGAGCGCCAGATTCGTGTTTGCCGGGTAGGAGGATCGCGCCGGCTCGCGACATAAAACGTGTATCGATGAAAAAATCGAAGTCCTGTTTCGTGATGCGGCCGGGAAGGGATTGCGGCGGCCACGTGATCGCCGATGGCGCCGGCCGCAATTCGGCAAACGACTCTTTTTGCGCGGGGAAGAGCCTTCCATAAGGGCGCGTAAGCTGTCGACATCGGCGGCTAGGAGGCTATTGTGTCGGAATTAAGCCGATGATTTCCTTGCGAAAATACATCCAACGTGATTTGCGGACAGTGCTCTTTCCGCTCCAGTCTCCGGCCGTTCGGTGCTGCCCTCTCCCAAGCGGTACCGGAAAACCGAAACAGCACGGAGTGCTATCCATGAAGAAGACCCTCGCAACCACCGCCGCTCTGCTCGCCTTCCTAGGCACGGCCTATGCCGCGACCGTTCAGGGCACAATCCAGGCGGTCGATCCGACAACCAAGTCGGTCACCCTCGACGACGGCAAGATCTACCAGCTCTCGCCCGATGCGTCGGTCGGGAAACTGAAGGTCGGCGCCAAGGTGGCGGTGACCGTCGACGACAAGACCGGCATGGTGACGTCGATCAAGAAGGCCTCGTAGAGACTGCCGATCGGACTCTGAGACCCTGCTCCAATCTGGCCGGTTCCTTGGGGAACCGGCCATTTTCATTAGCTTGGACACTTACCGCAAGGCGACGACGGTGGCGGAACGCCGTTGCGGCAGCGACGCTATGGTTTTCGCCAAAAGGCCGCGCTATTCCTTGGCTGCCGGGGGATCTGCATGGCCGAGGAACAAAAGGGATTTCGCCTGTCGCGGCGGCTGCTGCTGGGCGCGGCCGTCTTCGGCGGCGCCGTGCTGTGGGGCGGCGCCACCGTGGCGAGGCTTGCGCGCGGCCCGTCAGGGCCGAAGAACACCGGACGTATCGCCGATGTAGACGGCATCGCGCTGCCGCTGAAGCCGATCGCGAGCCCGCCCGCCTTCGATCCGTCGCTGCCCTGGCTGGCCAAAGGCGGTGACATCAATGATGCCAGCGGCCTGTCGAGGACGCCGGTCTATGGCGTCGTCGAGGTCAGCGAGGACGAGCATATCGCCAAGGCGCTCGCCTTCGCGCGCGCCAACGGGCTGAAAGTGTCGCTGGCGGCCATCCGCCATTCAATGGGCGGGCATGCTTTCGACGACAATGCGCTGGTTCTGGATCTGAGAAAGTTCAACAAGGTTACGGTGGACGCCGCGGCCAAAACCATGACCTTGCAGCCGGGCGCGTGCTGGCACGACATCCAGATCATGCTGCATCCGCGCTTCGCGGTGAAGGCGATGCAGTCGACTGACATTTTTTCGGTCGGCGGCTCGCTGTCGGTGAACGCGCATGGCATGGACCATCAGGCCGGCTCGGTGGCCGGCTCCATCCGCTCGATGCGGGTCATGATGGCAGACGGGTCGGTGACCGTCTGCTCGCCAACCGAAAACATCGAGCTGTTCCGACATGTCGTCGGCGGCTACGGTCTGTTCGGCGTGGTGCTGGAGGCGACGCTCGATATCGTCGACAATGCCGTCCACCGCACCTCGCGCGAGATCATCAAATCCGACGATTTCCCGCAATTCTTCGCCGAGGTGCTGGAGCCGAACAAAGACATCGGCCTGTTCTACGGGCATCTGTCGACGGCGCGGGGTAATTTCCTCGAGGACATGATCGTCTACCGTTACGATAAGGTGGCGGAGCAGCCGCCGGCCGACCAGCCGGCGCTCGGCGAACCCGATGGCGTTGGCCTGAAGCGGGTGATCATGAACATGGCCAAATGGGGCAGCGCGTTCCAGGAACTGAAATGGTTCACCGAAAAGACGCTGGAGCCGAAATTCGAGAGCTGCACCGTGCCGCGTAGCTCGGCGCTTGCCCAGGGCGAGGCCTGTCTCGTCACCCGCAACAACCCGATGCACGATTCGGTGCCGTATCTGTTCAACGACCTCATGGGCGAGACCGACATACTGCACGAATATTTTATTCCTCGCGCGAGCTATAGTCCATTCATCGCGGAAGCGCGCCAAATCCTGCGCGACCAGGATCTGCCAGTGCTCAACGCGTCGGTACGGATCGTCCACAAGGAGGACGTGGCGCTGACCTACGCGCCGGAGCCGGCCTATTCGCTGGTGCTCTATATCAACCAGCCGGCCGATACCGATGGCAATGCCAGGATGCGGGCGCTGACGCGCGCGCTGATCGACGTGACGATCAAGCATGGCGGGCGGTTCTTCCTGCCCTACCAACTGCACTATACGGCCAAGGAATTGCTGGCGTCCTATCCCGAACTTCCGGCCTTCCTAACGGCAAAGCGGCACTACGACCCGGCGGAATTGTTTTCCTCGACCTTCTACCGTGCCATCAAGGCGCTGAGCGGGGTTGCGTAGACGCTAGGAGACTTCATGCGGCTGGTATCAGCGGCAGCCCTCACCCTCATCGCGCTGTGCGCTGGACCGGCCGGCGCCGAGGACCTCAAGGCTTTCAGGCTGACCATCGACGGGGTGGCGGTCGACATCGATCCCGGCGAGAGCGCCGATGTGACGCTGCCCGGCGGCAAGAAGAGCAAGGTGACGCTCGAACGCAACGATTTCGCCACCTTTTCCGGCGGCAGTTTCTCCTTCAACCATCCAAGCACCATGTCGGCGACCAAGACCGATCTTGGCGAAAACATCACGCAATATCTGATGGCTTCGGCGCTGGGCACGATCGTCGTGGTGCAGGAATACGGCAAGATGAACCCGGTGGCGCTCAACCAGCTGATGCTGCAGGAGATGACCGGGGAATCGGTCCAGGCCGGCGCCGAACTGACGCAGCAGCCGACGACACGCAAGCTTCCCGACGGCAAGGAACTGACCGGCATCCGCGCCGAGGTGAAGACGCGCACCGATACCGCGTATTTCGAGATCGTCGGCTATGGCTTCGCCGATCAGGGGGGCCGTTGTTCATCACGCGCGTCGGCAGCGAGGACCAGGGCACCGAACAGCCGTTGATCGACAAGTTCTGGAGAGCCTGAAGGTAAAAGATGTAGCGGCGGGGTAGTGTCTCAGTTTTGATTTCGGCTGTGGGTTGAAGACGCCCCGCTCCATTGACATATTCTCAAGAACGAATTGCTCAGCATTGGTGAGCTATGAAGCGAATGGCCAAACCGGACCCACAGATAGATGAGTAGCTCCCAAATGGAGAAATATGTCTGGGCCTCGATCTTATATTATGTCGTGGTTGCAGTTGGATTTGTGATTTCTATCGCAATCAGCATGTTTGGATTTTTTTGGGGCCTCTTTGCGCTGTTCGGATATTTGGCGCTGATCATGTCTCTCAACGCATGGCGACTGAGACGGCATCCGCGAAGCATGTATCAAGTCGAATTGACCAAACGGAGAGTGGGCGGCTTATCACCGCTGGATAGAACCGGCCAGCGGCCGAGACGCTAGCGCGATTACAGCCCGGTCGGCATCAGGCCGGCCAGCCAGTTCACGGAGCGCTTTGCCGCGTCGGCGGTTGCCGAAGCGGCGCGGCCGAGATCGGTCTTGACCACGGCGTAGCCGTTCTTCGTGCGATAGAGCACGCCGGTTCCGCCATCGACCACCTGTTCATAGGCGACGGGCCGGGCAGCGGCCGCGTCCAGAGCCGTCGTCGGCGAACCGACCGGGACACTCGGCCGATGGCTGAGCTCCGGCGGCAGCGGGCTTTCCGTCCTGACGGCCCGGCTGGCGGGCTTCAGTTCCGGGCCCGAGGCGATCGCGGCAAGGTGCGAGGAGGACGCCGAGCCTTTGGCGCGGCAGATGCCGGACACCAGCGGATAGTTGAAATTGCGCTCGTGCAGAATCTGGCTTTTCATCGCGGCTTCGCACTCGGCGATGGTCGACCATTTGGCCGGCGTCTCGCCGATATATTCGCACAGCTTGGCGTCGCAGTCGCAGCCGACGATGGTCATGGCGACAAGGGCGGTCTTGATCACGGGTCTCGTCCCTTCGAGATACCCCCCGGCAGCCCATTCAGGATACTGCCTCATTCCATCGCGCGCGAACAAGGCTGGATTTGGCCGCGATTATGGAATGAGCGTGGCAAGTCTCCGATCTCGGCCGAGCGTGGCCGAAAGGGCTCAATAATCGTAGACGTGTTCGAGCTTTGCGCCGGCCTTGATCAGCGACGGCAGCACCAGATGCAGCTTGCGTACGGCCACGACCATGCCGGTGCGGCGTGTCGAGGGATCCGCGGGAAGCGGATAGCTGAACAGGATGCGCATGCCTTCGGGAATGGCGATGGAATCGGTCGACAGCACCGTGACCATGATCTCGTCATTGCCGCCGATCTCGACAAAGGAGACACCCTTGTCGATGAGCCGCGGGATCATGTCGGTGAACACCTGGTAGCGCTTGGTGACGAAGACGGTGCCGTCCGCGCCATAATCGCGTTCCAGCAAGGTGTCGGGCTCGTTGCGGGTGGCTTCGCCGACCGGCCCCTTGGCCCAGACATGGACGTTGGGGACGGCCGGGTCGGAGGTCGCGGCAAGCGCCTTGGTGATCAGGTCGGCATAGCCTTGCTTGATGGTGTCGGCGAGACCGAAGGCCAGCTTGCGTTCGCTGGTGCGGATGGAACTGTCACCAGGCGCCGGCTGCACCGCGAACAGCCCGGCGCGCTTCTCGGCATAGGGGAACTGGTACCACGGCACCTGGTCGAGGAAAGAGGCATACTCCGCGGCCACCTTGGCCTAGTAGATGTCGGCCGCCGTGCGCTTGGCCGACGTCGCCTCGGTGATACGACCGACCGTGTTCTCATAGGTCCATTGCAGTATATGCTCGATCGAATGGCTAGTGCCGATGATGACCAGCATCTGGTGGTTGGCGTAGTTGAACTTGTAGGGAGAGCTGGCGCGGATCACCGTGGCATAGTCTTGCCAGAAGCGGCCGACATAGGACCAATAGGGAAAGCCGCTCGGCTGGTCCTTGGCGACGAAACCGGCATATTCGCGCGCGGCGTAGACGATCGCCCATTCCGGGTAGGTGAGAAAGGTCGACTCCTCCGGCCGCTGGTAGCCGGGGATTTCGGCGCGCACCTTGTCGGCCAGCGCCTTGGGCGGCGCGCCGTCGGCAATGCCGGGCAGCGGCGTCCTGTCGAGCGCCGGCGTCGTCAGGAAGCCATAGGCGAGGCCGGCGATCGGGATCAGGATGACGATCACGACCAGCCAGAGGATCGCCTTGATGATGCGCTTTATCAAGCGGAACAGGACCATGACCCGTCAGGCCGTGGCGAAGTGGTCATAGATGCGCTTCGACAGCCAGAAGCCGATATAGACGGCGATGCCGCCAATGACGATGTGCGGCAGGTTGGCGAAGAAGCGGGCAGGGAATTCGATGTCGTTGAGGGAGCGGAAGCCGTTGATGAAGATACCGGCATCGAGGCAGCCGGAGCCGGTGATCAGCCCGAGCACGCCGTCGAACAGGTAGACCGAGCCGAACAGCTTGAAATAGAACACCGACTGGCGATGCGAGATGAAGGCGGCAGCCAGCGCCCAGACGCCGGAGAAGGCGTGCAGCAGGTCGTCGTACCATTGCAATGAGAACAGGCCGAACAGATTGCCATTGGCGTCGTTGAAGGCCGGAATGTAACCGATGGCCACGACGCCGAAGAACAGGAACGCGTAGGCGACGGCAAGCTTCTGGATCAGCGTCATAAAGTATCCCCCTTCAATCAGGCTGTTTGGAAACTCTGCTCCGGCGGCCATCTGATGGCGTTTTCCGCGCTTCCGCGTTCTACTGCGTCGCAGTAGACCTTAGCTCACGGACCCATATGTCCGCTGCGCTCCGGTTCTCGAAACCACCACCATATGACTCGCCAGAGCGAATTCGAAACAGTCTTAGAGCACGTCACCGAACGGACTCTGAAAGGCGATACTAACCGATTTTAGCGCACGGTGAAGCGGCGCCCGCAACTTCGCCGGGAAAGAACGTTGAGGGAATTAAAAGACAGTCGGCGCCGGGATTTCTCCCAGCGCCTCCCTGTCAGATCAGGACACGGTCGCGGCAGCAACTTCCGTAAAGTCGTCGCGCCATGCCGGCCTTGATTTTGACGGTCCTGCCAGAAGCCACCCGAGAGCAGCATCCGTTCCAGACCACGCCGGTCTTGGCCCTGGCGGGCTTTGCCCTGCGTGCCATCGAAGGTTTTTGCCGTCCTTCATGGCAGCATCGGTCCGCCGTCGGCGTTGGCACGCTTTCCGCGGCCCCGTAGGTCTCGGCTTCCGTCCCTTGAACAAGCAAGCCTGCTCTCGTTTCGGGCCGTACGGGCCTCAGGAAATCCGCCTTTCACTTCGCCTTTCGGCTTGATGATCGGTAGCCGCCTGAGATGGGTTGAACTTACGCCGGGTAAGGGGTTTGGGGAATGGCCGGACCCCTGTGGATAGCGGGATTATCGGGACCAATGCCAGAAGCCAGGGAAGTTCAAGCGCGAACGCCTTGGACAGCCTGCCCCGCGCTTTTTGGCATTCATGGCCGAACGCGCCCTTGCTCCGCCGCCCGGTACGAGTTTGAATGCCGGCAAAGGATCGGGCATCCATGTCCGGCGCCGGGGAGGGCGAAACTTGAAGGTCGGGGTGGTGCTCAATCCGATTGCTGGTGGCGGCCGGCTGAAACGGCATTGGCCTGACGTCGCCGCCGCGCTGAAAAAGCACTTCGGCGATTTCGAACTGCGCGAGACGCAGGCCGAAGGCGACGCCGAGCGGCTGGCGCTCGATCTCGCGGCAAACGGCTTCGACCTGGTGATCGCGGCCGGCGGCGACGGCACGGCGAGCGAGGTGGCCGACGGCTTGCTCCAGGCCCGAGAGGAGGGCGGCAGGACAACCGAGCTCGGCCTCCTGCCTTGCGGCACCGGCATCGATTTCGCGCGCGGCCTCGGCCTGCCGAAGGAGATCGGCGCGACGCTGAAACGGATTGCCGAGGCGAAGGCCAGGGCGGTGGATGCCGGCCGCATCTGCTATATCGACGACCATGGCGCGCTGGCCAGCCGCCACTTCATCAACATCGCCAGCCTTGGCTTGTCGGGCGCCACCGACCGCGCCGTCAATGCCGATAAGCGCAAGGGCAGGATGTCGGCCAAGGCGCTGTTCCTGTGGCGCACCGTGGTCGAGTTCATCCGCTACCGCTTCCAGGACGTGCGGATCACCGTCGATGACGGCACGCCGGTCGAGGCGCGCATGGCGCTGGTGGCGGTGGCCAACGGCAAATTCTTCGGCGGCGGCATGATGATCGCGCCCGATGCGGAACTGACCGATGGACAGTTCGACATCGTCATCCTGCGCGCGGCGGGCAAGCTGAAGCTGATCTGGGACATCCGCCTTCTCTATGGCGGGCGGCACCGCAATCATCCAGCGATTACCATCCTGCGCGGCAGGAAAGTGGTAGTCGAACCGCTCGGCGACGTCGAGAAGAATGGCGCGCTGGTCGACATAGACGGCGAGTCGCCCGGACGCATACCCGCGACCTTCGAGATCCTGCCTGGTGCGTTGATGGTGAGATATTGAATCAAGGCGTTGAGGGTCTGGTTCAAGTCTTTCCGGAACTGAATCCGGTTATCTATTCAAGTGGAGGAAACTGCGTAGTCTTCGGATCACCGATCGACTTCCAGCCTGGCCGGAAAACCCGGCGCGCGCAGGTCGGTGCCGACGGTATCCTCAAGCAATTTAACGATCTGGGTCGACCAGGCGTCGCCGCCATAAGCCGCCTTGCCCTGCTCGAAAATCGCATTGACGCGTGACGCCAGATCGAGCGGCACGCCGGATTGTTCGGCCATGGTCAGCGCGAAGCCAAGGTCCTTCAGCGCCAGGTCCATGGTGAAGCCGATATCGTAGGAGCCGTTCAGCACCAGTTGGCTTTCGGTCTCGTGGACGAAGCTGTTGCCTGAAGACGCGACGATGGCGTGGTAGGATTGCGCAAGGTCGAGCCCGCCTTGCTTGGCCAGCATCAGCGCCTCGCCGGCGGCGACCAGATGGATGAAGGCCAGCATGTTGGTGATGACCTTGATTACCGCCGCGGAGCCGATCGGGCCCATCAGGAACGACTTGGCGCACATCGCTTCGATGGCCGGACGGTGACGCTCGTAGAGGGTGGCGTGACCGCCGACCAGCGCGGTGATCTTGCCGACGGCCGCCAGATGCACACCGCCGGTGACCGGGCATTCCAACGTCTCGATCCCCTTGGCCGAGGCGAGGGCGGCCAGCCGCAAAATCTCGTCACGGCTGTTGGTCGACATCTCGATCCATATGCCGCCCCTGGGCAGCCCTTCCAGCAATCCGCCCGGGCCGGCCAGCACCGCCTCGCTGACTTTTGGCGAAGGCAGGCACGTGATGGCATTGCCGGCCCGCGCCGCGGCTTCGGCCGGTTTGTTGGCGGCCGTCGCGCCGAGCGCGACAAGGCGCTCGACGGCTGCGGGGTCGCGGTCGACGACGGTGACGGCAAAGCCGTTGCGGATCAGGCTGGCGGCAAGGTTGCCGCCGAGATGGCCAAGGCCAATGAAGGCGTAGCTCTCGCTCACGGCATCAGCGGCGTCTGCATCATCTGCAGATGCAGGTCCTTGCCGGTGTAGGGATGGGCGTCGCAGACCGCCTCGTTGAGCTCGACGCCGAGGCCCGGCTCCTTCGACGGGATGACATTGCCGTCCTGCCACTCGATCTTCTTCTTCAACAGCGTGGCGTGGAAACCGTCCCACTGCTTCAGCGATTCGAGGATGAGGAAGTTGGGCAGCGTCACCGCGAGCTGGATGTTGGCGGCACCGACAATCGGCCCGCAATAGCAATGCGGCGCGACCTGGATGTGATAGGCCTCGGCCATTGCCGCGATCTTCTTGGTTTCCAGAATGCCGCCGGAGCGGCCGAGGTCCGGCTGCAGGATGGTGGCGGCGCGGTTCTCAATGACACGGGCGAATTCGGATTTGGTCGTCAGCCGCTCGCCGGTGGCGATCGGGATCGAGGTCGCGCGGGCGACCTGCGCCATCACTTCGGGCATGTCGGGCGGCACCGGCTCCTCGAACCACAGCGGATCATAGGGCTCGATGGCGCGCGCCATGCGCAGCGCGCCCGATGCGGTGAACTGGCCGTGCGTGCCGAACAGGATATCGGCGCGGGTGCCGACCGCCTCGCGGATGGCCTTGATCATGCGGGTGGAGACATCGATATCGACGAGGCGCGGCTGGTGGCCGTCGAAGGCGGTGTAGGGGCCGGCCGGGTCGAGCTTGACGGCATTGAATCCCTGCTCGACATATTCGAGCGCGCAGGCCGCCGCCATCTCCGGGTCGTTGTAAACATTCCTGCCGTCCGGCGCGTCCTCGGAATGGACGCTGCCGGTGTGCGGATAGAGATAGGTGTAGGAGCGAAGCGTCTCGTGCACCTGGCCGCCGAGCAGCTTGTAGACCGGCTTGTTGGCCTCCTTGCCGATGATGTCCCAGCAGGCCATTTCGAGTGCGGAAAAACAACCCATGCCGGTCACGTCGGGGCGCTGGGTGAAACCGGAGGAATAGGCGCGGCGGAAGAAGTTCTCGATGTCGTGCGGATCGTGGCCGATCAGATAGCGCTCGGCCATGTCCTCGACGAGCTTGGCCGTGACATGGGCGGAGAAGGTGGCGTTGTAGGCTTCGCCATAACCGACCACGCCGCCATCGGTGGTGAGCTTGACGAAGATGAAATACTTGCCGCCAATGCCGGGTGGCGGGTTGCCGACAACCCATGTCTTGACGTCGGTGATCTTCATGTGTGGTCCTCCAGAACCAGTTCGGCGCCCTTCCACCCGGTCATAACCGAGGCGGCGTTGGTGTTGCCGGTGATGTTGTCGGGAAAGATCGAGGCGTCGATGATGCGCAAGCCTTCGAGCCCGTGCACCTTGAGGCGCGGATCGACGACGGCGCGCGAGGGGTCGGGTCCCATGCGGCAGGTCGAAACCGGGTGATAGACGGTGCCGGAGCGTTTTCTGAAATCGGTGATCAGGTCGGCGTCGGACCGGATCGACGGGCCGGGCAGCACCTCTTCGGCGATGATCTCGGCCATGGCGGGCATCGAGGCGATCTTGCGCACGAACTTCACCGCGTCGAGCATCTCGGTCACGTCCGCATTGGTGGAATAGGCGTTGGCGACGATCTTGGGATAGTCGAGCGGATTGCTGGAGCGGATCATGATCTGGCCCCGGCTCGATGGCCGGCAGTTGGACAGGCCGATGGAGAATCCCGGCCACGGATCCGGCGTCAGGATCGGGCGCTCGCCGTTCTTCGGGATGAGGGTCGAGAAGGCCTGGAAATAGAGCTGCATGTTGGGCCGGGAGAAGGCCGGATCGGTGCGGAAGAAGCCGCCGCCATGGTTCATCGACAGCGACAGCGGGCCGGAGCGGGTCAGGATATATTGCATGCCGACCAACAGCTTGCCCCACCAGGGACGCAGGATCTGGTTGAGCGTCGGCAGCTTGCCCTTGAAGGTGTAGTTGATGCCGACATGGTCCTGCAGATTGGCGCCGACATTCTCGTTGCCGTGCACGACCGGGATGCCCAAGCCTTTGAGCAGCGCCGCCGGGCCTACCCCGGAGAGCTGCATGATCTGCGGCGAGTTGATCGAGCCCGCGGACAGGATGATTTCGCGGCCGGCGCGGGCCGTCTTGGTCTGGCCGTTCTGCAAATACTCGATGCCGACGGCGCGCTTGCCTTCGAACAGGATGCGGCTTGCCAGCGCGTTGGTCTCCACACGCACATTGGTGCGCTTCATCGCCGGGCGCAGGAAGGCACGGGCGGCCGACATACGGCGGCCGTTCTTGGTCGAGATCTGGTAGATGCCGACGCCTTCCTGGGCAGCACCATTGAAATCGGGGTTGAGCGGCAGGCCGGCCTGCTGGCCGGCGGTGAGATAGCGCTTCGTCAGCGGGTGGACGGCATCAGTTGTGTCGCTGATATGCAGGGGACCGCCGCTGCCGCGCCATGCGTCGGCACCGGCTTCATTGTCCTCGATCGCCTTGAAGGCCGGCAACAGATCGTCATAGCCCCAGCCGGGATTGCCGGCGGCGCGCCAGTCATCGAAGTCTTCGCGGGCGCCGCGGATCCAGACCATGGCGTTGATCGAGCTCGACCCGCCAAGCAGCTTGCCGCGCGGCCAGTGGTCGACATTGCCGCCGAGGCCGGGATCCGGCTCGGTCTTGTAGTTCCAGTTCACCGCGGGATCGAAGAAGGTCTTGCCATAGCCGAGCGGCATCTGCACGTAGAAACGCCGGTCGCTGCCGCCGGCTTCCAGCACCAGCACCGAGAAGCGGCCCGAGGCCGACAATTTGTCGGCCAGAACCGAGCCGGCCGAGCCGGAGCCGACGATGATGAAGTCATGGGTCTGCATGATGAAAATGGCGGCTCCGGAAATCTGGCGCAGCCTAGACGCCATGGGTTCGCCGCGTCGCCGCGCCTTCCGGCATCGGTTGTGAAAAAAGCGACTGGTATCCCGGGCCGCTTTCGGGGAATGCCGACAATCGCACTTGATATGCATGGGGTCGACGGACTATGCGGTGATCTTACTTGGCGCATGATTTTGTCGAAGAATCTGCAACTTTTTGGAATCATGCTCTGCCCACTCTGCGCAAGGCAGGAGAACCCATGCGTGTCCTGTCGGATGCTTTCATTCCCGAACTGCCGGGCTATTACAAAGGCAAGGTCCGGGAGAACTACGACCTGGCCGACGGCAGGCGTATCATCATCGCCACCGACCGTCTCAGCGCCTTCGACATTATCCTGACCTCGATCCCGTTCAAGGGAGAGATCCTGACCCGGACGGCGCGGTACTGGTTCGAGGAAACGGCCGACATCTGTCCGAACCATGTGTTGGAATACCCCGACCCCAACGTCGTTGTCGGCACAAGGCTCGACATACTGCCGGTCGAGATCGTCGTGCGCGGCTATCTGGCGGGGACCACCAGCACCTCGATCCTGACCCGCTACCGACGCGGCGAACGGGACATGTATGGAATGCGCCTGCCAGGTGGCCTGCGCGACAATGAGAAGCTGGCCGAACCCATTATCACCCCAACCAGCAAGGCGGCCGGCGGCGGACATGACGAGCCGCTGGCCAGGGACGAGATCCTGGAGCAGGGCCTGCTCACGCAGGAGCAGTGGGACACGGTTTCGGATTATGCCCTGAAGCTGTTCGCCCGTGGCCAGGCGCGCGCGGCCGAACGCGGCCTGATTCTCGCCGACACGAAATACGAATTCGGCACAGACAAGGACGGGACGGTCATTCTCGCCGACGAAATCCACACGCCCGACAGCAGCCGCTACTGGATCGCGGCCAGCTATGAACAGGCGCTGGCTGATGGCACGCGGCCGGAGAGCTTCGACAAGGATTTCATCCGCTCATGGGTGACGGCGCGCTGCGATCCCTACAAGGACCCGATCCCGAGGATTCCGGACGAGATCGTCGAACAGGCCTCCAAGGTGTATGCCCAGGCTTACGAGGCGATCACCGGCAAGGCATTCGTTCCCGACATTTCCGGCGACACTGTTCTCGACCGCATCCGCGCAAACCTTGCACGTTATTTTTGAGAGAGGTGCGATCTCCAGGAACTGCATTCCTAGGCGATTGGGAGAAATCCTCCCTGACACCCGAAGCCGCTGAAAACCAGGCACAACCGGGCGAATGCCAGGTTAGCCTATGGCCATGGGGCGAGGAAACAGCGGCCGCCGCGCGTTGACCTAGTCCCATGGCGGCGATACGGGATTGATGACCATCACTGCTTAAGGATGCTCCCATGGTGCAGTACGCGGACGGACGGCCGATCGGAGACCTGACCCTGCGCACCCTGGCCATGCCTTCGGACGCCAATGCCGCCGGCGACATTTTCGGCGGTTGGGTGATGGCGCAGATGGATCTTGCCTGCGGCATCCGCGCCGCAGAGCGCGCCAGGGGCCGCGTGGTGACGGCGGCGGTCAAGGAAATGTCCTTCGCCAAGCCGATGAAGATCGGCGACACGCTGTGCATCTACACCCATGTCGAACGCGTCGGCCGCACCTCGATGACGCTCAAGGTCGAGGCCTGGGCGCAGCGCTATCTTTCCGACCTGATGGAAAAGGTGACGCACGCCGACTTCGTCATGGTGGCGCTCGACGGCGAGGGCAAGCCGAAGGCGGTTCCCGCCGAGAGCTGATTCCACACCGCCAAGCCGGGGCATTTGTAACATCGCCGGAGCGAAGCGATGCGTTCAGCGACATCCTGCCGTTGCCCTTCACGCGCAATTCTGCGGGGCACCGGAGGAAGACAATGCGTCAACACCTGTTGAACGGCTGGCTTGCGGCAGCTCTCGTGGCCCTGGTCTGCCTGCTCGGCATAACCGCTTACGCCGAAGTCAAACAGGACCTTGGGCGCACCGCCTGCCTGCATGACACGACGGATGCTAAGCAGCTGATAGCGACGTGCACGCTCTGCAGCCAGACGCCTTGCGGAGCGTTGGTGCGAAGTGCCTGACTGGCTGCCGTTGGAATGCGGTCCGTCGAGGGTACCGGGGCGTTGGACCGGCATCGAGCGCCATAGACAAAATCCCCAAGTCGCTTTCAGGGAACCTTTACTCCGGCAGCAGCAGCTAGTGCCGCTCGGTGCGAATTTGGACCCCTTGCCGCGCAAGGGTTTCAGGCATGCATGTCGTCGAACCTAGCGCGCGCAGACTGAACGCGCTGGGTGTTCTTGCGTGCCCATTCGCCAAGCGCGCCGACGGGCACCAGCAACTCGTGACCGAGCTCCGTCAGCTCGTAGTCGACGCGCGGTGGAATGGTCGGAAACACTTTGCGGGTGACGAAGCCGTCGCGCTCCAGGCCGCGCAACGTGGTGGTCAGCATCTTCTGCGAGATGCCGCCGACGGCGGCGCGCAACTCGTTGAAGCGCAGCGGTCCGCCACCTAGCTTGCCGACCACGAGCACGGTCCATTTGTCGCCGACGCGCTGCAGGATTTCCGATACTGCGCGGCAGTCCTCGGTGTTATGCGGGTGCCTCAGTAACAAAAACGTGCCTCCTTGCGCATCAAATTATCAGTATCACATATAGCGCCGGTATCCAAATGATACCAAAAATTCCCGCAAGGAGAGCCCCTTATGTCCAAGCCCAAAATTGCTATTGTCGTCGGTTCGACGCGCGCCGCCCGCTTCGCCGACGTGCCGACGCAGTGGATCGCCAAGATCGCCAAGGCACATGCCGACATCGATGTCGAAATTGTCGATCTGCGCGACTTTCCGCTGCCCTTCTTCGATGAGGTCGCGTCCTCCGCCTGGGCGCCGTCGCAGAACGAAGTCGCACAGCGCTGGCAGAAGAAGGTCGCCGGATTGGACGGCTTCATCTTCACCGCCGCCGAATACAATCACGGTCCGACGGCCGTGCTGAAGAATGCCATCGACTACGCCGCCAACGAGTGGAACAAGAAGCCGGCCGGATTTGTCGGCTATGGCAGCGTCGGTGGCGCCCGCGCCGTCGAACAGCTTCGTCTCCATGCCGTCGAATTGCAGATGGCGCCGGTCAAGTCCGCAGTCCATATCGCCTGGGGCGATTTCCTCGCCGTGCGCCAGGGCGAGAAGAAGCTCGAAGATCTCGAGCACCTGAACCAGGCCGCCACCGCGCTGGTCAACGACGTCGCCTGGTGGGCCAAGGTGCTGAAGGCCGCCCGCGCCGCCGACGCCATCGCCGGAGAAGCCCAGGCGGCCTGATCCGCCGGACGGGATTATCCTCCCAAGGGATACGGGCGGCGCTTGCGTCGCCCTTTTTTCGTTGGCTGCGTTCTTGCAAAGAAGTTGGCGGCGGAGTGCCAACTAAAGGTCCCGACCGGCGGCCGCCGTGGCGCGGGCAAGCAGCAGGGCGCGTTCCCTGTCATTGCCGGTCAATTCAGCGGCGTGGCGGAACGCGGCACTGGCTTCCGCCCCATGGCCGAGCTTCTCGAGGAGATCGCCGCGTACCGTGGGCAAGAGATGCGAGTCCTTCAGGCGCGGCTCGTCGTTCAGCGCCTCGGCGATGGCGAGCCCTTGCGCCGGGCCGAACGCCATGCCGACCGCCACGGCGCGGTTGATTTCGACGATGGGCGAGGGGGCCGAGAGCGCAAGCGCCTGATAGTAGGCGGATATCGCGATCCAGTCGGTATCCGCGGCGGTGACCGCGCGCGCATGGCAAGCCGCGATCATCGCCTGCAGCAGATAGGGGCCGGGCGCCGATGTCAGGGCCATGGCGCGGTTCAGGCCGTCGAGGCCGCTCCGCATCAGCGACCAGTCCCACCGGCCGCGGTCCTGGTCGAGCAGCAGGATCGGGTCGCCCGCCTTGTCGGTGCGGGCGGCGAAGCGCGAGGCATTGAACTCCATCAGCGACACCAGCCCTTGCACCTCGGGCTCATCAGGTACCAGCGCCGCCAGCGAGCGGCCGAGGCGCAGCGCCTCGCCGCATAGGTCGGCACGCAGCCAGTCCGGTCCCGCGGTGGCCACATAGCCCTCGTTGAAGATGAGATAAACCACCTCCAGCACAGTCGTGAGGCGTTCGCGGCGCTCTTCCGCGCGCGGGGTCTCGAACGGGACGGCGGCATCGCGAAGGCCTCGCTTGGCACGCACGATGCGTTGGGCGGCGGTGGCTTCGGACACCAGGAAGGCGCGGGCGATCTCCGGCGTCGACAGCCCGCCCAAGAGCCGCAAGGCAAGCGCGGCACGCTGCTCGGCGGGCAGGACGGGATGGCAAGCGGTGAAGATCAGCCGCAAAAGGTCGTCGTCGATATCCTCGTCGAGCGCCGCCTCGACGTCGGGCATCTCGCGCTGCAGCTCGGTCAAGTCGACGGCGAGTTGGCGATGCTTGCCGTCGATCATGGTTGTGCGGCGCAGCCGGTCGAGCGCCCTGTTCCTGGCGACGTGCGTCAACCAGGCGGCCGGATTGCGCGGAATGCCGTCGCGAGGCCAGCGCTCCAACGCCAGCAGGAAGGCGTCCTGCGCGATTTCCTCGGCCAGTCCGACATCCCTGAGGGTGCGTGCCAGTCTGGCGGTGAGCTTTGGCTGCTCGATCCGCCAGACGGCTTCGATGGTTGCGCTGGCCGTCAAGCCTTCAACTCGCCAAAGCCTTCCGCCACCTTCTGGACGTCCTCGGGAAATTCGCTCATTTCGAAAACCTGGCGGATTTCGATCACGTCATTCTCCCCGGCGGGACAGCGGCGCGCCCATTCGATGGCTTCGTCGCGCGAGCGCACGTCGATCACCCAATAACCGCCAAGAACCTCCTTGACCTCGGCGAAGGGGCCGTCGACGACCACAGGCTTGCCGCCCTTGTAGCTGACCCGCGCTCCGGAGGATGGCGGATGCAGCCCGTCGAGCGCCAGCAGCACGCCGGCTTTCTTCAGCTCGTGATTGTATCTCATCATCCCTTCCACGGCCTCGGCGCCGGGCCTGACATCGGGCGTCGCCTGCGCGTAGCCGGCGGGGATCATCAGCATCATGAATCGCATGTCTTTCTCCTTGTTTGGGTTGGTTCGATCATATGACGAACGGGCAACGGCGGAATCGACAGCGCGAAGAAAATTCAGGCCCCGATCACTCCGGCAGCAACGTGGATCGCCATATCGGCGGGGCTGCCACCTGGCCCCGCCGGTCCGCCCTGATATATCCAGCTGCGATCCACCACATGAGGGGGCCTCGTGAAGTCTTCCAGCCTTGCAGGCGCCGTTTCTCCCACGATCCCGGTGCTTGTCTGCGCCCTAGGCATCTTCCTTCTGTCAGGGATGGACGCGGCGATGAAGGTCCTGGTCCTTGCCGTCGGCGTCTACAACACGGTGCTGTGGCGCAGCATGCTGGCGACCGTGGTTGCCGGCGCCGGCTGGTCGGCGGGACCGCGCACGCTACCCGCGCCTTCCGTGCTCAGGCTGCATGCGCTGCGTGCCGCGGTCGTCGGCTTTGTCCTGCTGTCCTTCTTCTGGGGGCTTGCCCGGCTGCCGCTGGCGGAGGCGATCGGACTCAGTTTCGTGGCGCCGCTGTTTGCCCTGCTGCTCGCGGCGCTGCTGCTCGGCGAACGAATACAGCGTCAGGCGATCTGGGCCTCGCTGGCCGGCATTGCGGGCGTCATAATCATCGTCGGCGGACAGTTCGGGCAGACAAGCCATGCCAGGGATGCCTTGCTCGGCACGGCGGCGGTGCTGGTGTCGACGGGATTCTATGCCTACAATCTGATCCTTGCGCGGCAGCAGGCGCTGGTGGCCAAGCCGATCGAGATCATGCTGTTCCAGAACCTTTGCGTGGCGGTCTTCCTTGGTCTCGCGTCACCCTGGCTGGCCATTGCCCTGCCGCGTGAGCTCTGGCTTCCGCTCGCCGGGGTGACGGCGCTGTCGCTCGCCGGCCAATTCCTGATGAGCTGGGCCTATGCGCGGGCCGAAGCGCAGTATCTGATTCCGACGGAATACTCCGCCTTCATCTGGGCGATCGCCCTTGGCTGGCTTTTCTTCGACGAGGCGGTGACCTGGACCACGCTGGCGGGAGCGGGTCTCATCGTCACCAGTTGCCTGATCGCGGCACGCTCAAATCCCAGGCTTGCCGAGCCGATCGAAGCTGCTCTCTGATGGCGTAAGCTTCCCGCCCGCCATGCGCCTAAGAGGAAGGCTGATGAGCCCGGAGGAGGATAGCGGTCATCTAAGTAGATCATTCATCTAAGTAGATCCTTTGCAATTTAGAGTTTATACACCATTTTACTAAATAGCCTTGCTTAAGCGACGCTCTTTCCCCGAATAATAAGTATATGTCTTCCGAAAGATCGATGATATGGTGGATTGTGTAATGATTCCCTGGAACGAAAATCGTTCCTTTCAGCATTGGTCCTACGTGGCCATCCGGAAATTTTAAGCGACGGTTCGAGGCGGCCAGGCCTCACGAGGAGGATGTATCCGATGAGCTTCTTCGTCAACGCCGTGGGTGTTCCTCTTTCCTATAGCGGCACGTCCAACCACTGGTTCTCGGCGCCTGGGGCCGGGCCCGACTTGTACGGCAGCGCGGGAAATGACTCGTTTTACGGAGCGGGCAATCTCAACGTCACCATGCATGGCGGCACGGGCGATGACATCTATTACCTCTATGGGGCGGGCAACAAGGTGGCCGAGGGCGCCGGTGCAGGCATCGACACGATCAGCACGTGGATGAGCTACAAGCTCCCCGCCAATGTCGAGAACCTCATCGTCACAAACCCCAATAACTACGCTTTCGGAAACGGTTTGGACAACATCATCACCGCCAAGGCCGGGCACCAGACGCTGGACGGCGGCGCGGGAAACGACGTGCTGATCGATGGCGGCGGCGGCTACGACACGTTCGTCATCTCGAAAGGCAACGGCAGCGACCTGATCGCCAATTTTGCCGCCACCGACGCCGTCCGCCTCAATGGCTATGGGTTCACGTCGTTCGATGCCGTTCACTCGCACCTGATCCAGGCGGGATCGAACGTGCTGCTGAACCTCGGATCCGGCGAGATCCTCGAGTTCAAGGACACGACCGTCGACAAGCTGCAGCCCAACCAGTTCGAATTGCCGATCGACTTGTCCGGCATGAAGCTGTCCTTCAGCGACGATTTCAACACGCTCAATCTTCACAACGCCCAGAGTGGCACGTGGGATACCAATTTCTCATGGGGAGCGCCGAACGGCAGCACATTGACCAGCAATGGCGAGCTGCAATGGTACATCGACGCCAATTACGGGCCGACGAGTTCCGTCCACCCGTTCAGCGTGAACAACGGCGTGCTCACCATCACCGCCGCGCAGGCGCCAGCCGACATCAAGCCCCTGATCAACAACTACGAATACACGTCAGGTATCCTCAATACGCACAGCACCTTCTCACAAACCTACGGCTATTTCGAAATGCGCGCCGACCTGCCCGAGAACGCCGGCGCGTGGCCGGCCTTCTGGCTGCTCCCGGCAGACGGCTCGTGGCCGCCGGAACTGGATGTGATCGAAACGCGCGGGCAGGACCCGAACTCGTTGATCATGACGGCGCATTCGAATGAAACGGGAACCCACACCAAGGTGACGTCGATGGTGAACACCATGGATACCGCCGGCTTCCACACCTATGGGCTGCTGTGGACCCCGGACAAGCTCGTCTGGACCTATGACGGTGTCCAGGTCGCTGAAGCGGCGACGCCATCCGATATGCACAAGCCCATGTACATGCTGGCCGATCTCGCGGTCGGCGGCCTTGCCGGCGCGCCTCCCGATCATCTGGCGACGCCTGCCGAGATGAAGATCGACTATATCCGCGCCTATACGCTGGACAACGCGCCGGCGAGCGCCTTGCACACCGCCACCAGCACCGCCACGCATAGCATCGCCAGCAGCACGCTGCACGGCGGTTCCGAATTCGGGGGCCACGCGTAAGGTCCCGGGATCATGCAGCGACGGGAAATGCGGAAATGACTGGACCGTCCGGCCTGCGTCCGGTCTTCCTGCGCGCCATCGCCGATGTCGGCGTCTTCTCGCTGCTGATCAACATTCTGCTATTGGTGATTCCGCTCTACCTGCTGCAGGTCTATGACCGCGTGCTGCCGTCCTCCAGCGTCGAGACGCTTGTCTATCTTTCAGCTATCGCGGTGCTCGCGCTCGCCTTTCTCGGGCTGCTTGACGCGATCCGCGCCGTTTACACGCACCGCGTCGCGGCGACAGTCGACCGCAAGCTGGGTGCCAGCACCTTCGCCATTTCGCTCGGCGCGAGATATGCCGGCGGCCTGTCGCCGCTGCGCGATCTCGCTTCGGTCTGCGCCTTCATCAGGTCACGCGGCGTGGCGGTGCTGTTCGACCTGCCTTTCGCCCCTGTCTTCCTCGCCTTGCTCTATCTCATCCATCCGGTGCTGTTCTGGGTGACGGTCGCCGGCGCGGTGCTTTTGCTCTTCCTGGTCGTTGCCAACCAGCTTGCGATCGGCAGGAACGATGCCTTGTCCGCGGAGCGTTCGGCGTTGGCCAGCCAGGCGGAACAGGCCTTTGCCCGCAATGCCGAGACGCTGCGCGCCATGGGCATGGTGCAGAATGCCTCCCTGGTCTGGGGACGGCACGTGGCGGCGGCGCTTACCTTCCATGACCGTTCCTCGAGCGCCAATGCGATCTTCAGCGGCGCCTCGCGGGCGTTGCGCATGGTGCTGCAGCTGGCGATCCTCGGCGCCGGCGCATGGCTGGTGCTGCAGGGGCAGATGACGGCCGGCATGATCTTCGCCTCCTCGCTGGTGTCGTCGCGCGCGCTGCAGCCGCTCGACCAGCTGATCGGCGCCTGGCGGCAGATCGCCGACGCGCGGCGGGCGTGGACGCGGCTGGAAAAAGCGCTCGCAATGCGTCCGGCCGAGCCGCGAAAACTGATCCTGCCCGATCCGGCTGGCGCGATTTCCGTGCAGGACGTCTTCTTCATGGCGCCGAACGCCAAACCCGGCACGGAACCCATCCTCAAGCGGCTCAACTTTGCGATCGGCGCGGGCCAAGCGTTGGCCATCGTCGGCCCGAGTGGGGCCGGCAAATCGACACTGGCGCGGTTGCTCGTGGGTGCCGCCCAACCGACCGGCGGCTCAATCAGGATCGACGGCGCCGACCTCAGGACCTGGGACGAAGGCCAGCTCGGAAAGCATGTCGGCTACCTCGCGCAGGAGGTTGAGCTCTTTCCTGGATCGATCGCGCAAAACGTCGCCCGCTTCGACCCGCAAGCGGACGACGCCGCGATCGTCGAGGCGGCAAGGCGCGCCCAGGTGCACGAGCTTATCCTGGCGCAGCGCGACGGCTACCAGACCATGATTGGCCCGTCGGACAGGGCCCTTTCGGGGGGCGAGCGCCAACGGATCGGCCTGGCGCGCGCCTTCTACGGCAATCCGCGGCTCCTGGTGCTCGATGAGCCCAGCTCCCATCTCGACGGCAGCGGCGAGGCCGCGCTCGAGGCGGTGCTTTCGGCCGCGCGCGCGGCGGGCGTCACGGTCGTCGTGATCACCCATCGCCCTGCGATCGCCGCCGCTTGCGACCGCGTGATGCTTTTGCGCGGCGGCATGGTCGAAGCCTTCGGCCCTGGCGACGAGGTGCTGCGGCGCTCGGTAATCGGCAAGGCCCCCCAGCAGAGCACGGTGGTGACCGGGTCATTCGTCCCGACAATCCGCGCGGGTGGCGGTTTCGGATCGTGAGATGACGACACAGAGCCTCGCCTGGGACAGCCAGCCGCGCACCGACATAAGACGCGTGGCCCTCACCGGCTACGTCGCCATAGCTGTGCTGGCGGGCGGCTTCGGCTATTGGGCCGTCAGCGCTCCCTTGTCGGGAGCGGTGATCACGCAAGGCACGATCTCGGCGACCGGCGGAAACATCCGCATCCAGCATCGCGAGGGCGGTATCATCAGGGAATTACCGGTCCATGAGGGCGATCGCGTGCAACAGGGTCAGGACCTGGTCGTGCTGGACCCAACGGCCGCGCAGGCCGAGCTCAACCGGCTGGTGAGGCAGTCGATCGCGCTCAGGGCAAGTGCGGCGCGGCTGGAGGCGGAACGCGACGGATTGGACAGGATGGCGCCCCTCACCGAAGCGGCGCCGGCACCTTTCCAGCACGATTTCGAGATCCTGGTTCGCGAACAGCAAAAGGAATTCGACGCCAGGCTCGCGCGGTTCCGGTCGGAAAAATCGATCCTGGCACAACGCGTCGCCATGCATCGACAATCGGTGGTGGGGTTGCAGGCCCAGCAACAGGCCATTCAGCAGCAAGCCGACGTGGTGAAGAACGAACTCGGCATCAAGACCGGCCTGCTGGACAAGGGCCTCACCAACCGCACCGAGTACTCCCAGCTGTTGCGCAGCGAGGCCGATCTCGTCGGGCAGGCCGGGGCCCTGGAGGCCAATCTGGCGACGGCCAACACCCAGATCGTCGAAGCCCAGGAGCAGATCGAGCGCCAGACCACGCAACGCGTCGAGGAGGCGCTGACGAAGCTGGACGACGTTCGCGCCAATCTGGCCGACGTCGAGGAGCAGACCAGGGCGGCGGAGGCGGTGCTGCGGCGTACGACGATCAAGGCGCCGGCGGCAGGCATCGTGGTGTCGTCGGCATATAATTCCAAGGGAAGCGTGATTGCCCCGGGTGAAAAGATCATGGAGATCCTGCCCACGGCATCGGGCCTCGTCGTCGATGCAAGGCTGCGGCCGAAAGACCTCGATCAGGTCCGTGTCGGCCAGCCGGCGAAACTGCGGCTGTCGGCCTTGAACGCGCGGCTCACTCCCGAGGTTTCAGCCACGGTGGCGCAAATTTCCGCGGACCGGCTCATCGACGAGGCAACGCATGAGCCCTATTTCCGCGCCAAGCTGAGGATCGCGGCCGACCTGCCGTCCGGCGTGAAGCCCGAGCAGCTTTATCCCGGGACGCCGGTCGAGGCGTTCATCAACACCGGCGACCGGACTTTCCTGGAGTATCTGGCACGGCCGATGCTCGATTCCTTCGCCCGCGCCTTCACCGAGCGGTAGAGCTCGCCGTCCGCGCAATATATTGGTCGAGAACCGCCGGGCCGAAAACCAGGCATATGCCGTCAGCGCACCATCTCGCGGTGGCCGCTGGGCAGGCGGGTGGCGATCAGCTTGTCGATGCGGCGGCCGTCGAGGTCGACGACCTCGAAGCGCCAGCCCTGCGCGTCGACACATTCGCCGGTCGCCGGCAGATGGTGCATGTGCGACAGCACATAGCCGGCAACGGTCTCGTAGTCGCGGTTCTCCGGCAGGTCGATGCCGAGCACCTCGGCCATCTCGTCGGCCTGCATGTAGCCGGCGAGAAGCCATGAGCCGTCGTCGCGCTGGACTGCGTTTTCTTCCTCGCCGGCCTCGAGGTCCGAGCGGAAGACGCCGGTGATGGCTTCGAGGATGTCGGCGGGGGTGACGATGCCTTCGAAGTGGCCGTATTCGTCATGCACCAGCGCCATCGGCACGTCGCTCTCCTTCAGCTTCTGCAACACATCAAGCGCATCGGCCTGGTCGTGCACGATCGGTGCCGTGCGCACATATTTGCGCGGGTCGAGCGCGCGGCCGCCGAGCAGTGCGGCCAGCACGTCGCGGGTCTGGATGACGCCGATCATGGCGTCCACCCCGCCGTCGCCGGCGGGCAGGCGCGAATGCTGGGTGTCCATCAGAAGCTTGCGGATCGTGGCATCATCGGACTGCAGGTTGATCCAGTCGACATCGGTGCGCGGTGACATGACGGCACGCACCGCGCGGTCGCCAAGCCGCATGACGCCGGCGATCATGCGCCGCTCGTCGGATTCGATGGTGCCGTGATGCTCGGCCTCGGCGACCAGCATCTTGATCTCCTCGTCGGTGACCTTTTCCTCGCTTTCGCCGCGCTGGCCGAGCAGCCAGAGCACGGCACGGCCCGAAATATCGAGCAGAAAGACCAGGGGGGCCGAGATGGTGGCCAGGATGGTCATTGCCGGCGCCGCCCGTGCCGCGACCCGCTCGGGATCGCGCAACGCGATCTGCTTGGGCACGAGTTCGCCGACAATCAGCGAGGCATAGGTGATGATGGCCACGACGATGCCGACGCCGAGCGGGTCGGCTATGTTCTCGCGGATGCCTGCCGTAGCCAGATATTGCGCCAGTCTCTGGCCTAGCGTGGCGCCGGAAAAGGCGCCCGAGAGCACGCCGACCAGCGTGATGCCGATCTGCACGGAGGACAGGAATTTGCCGGGATTGGAGCCAAGCGCCAAAGCGCGGCCGGCACCCTTGACGTTGCGGTCGATCATCGCCTTCAGGCGAGCCGGCCGCGATGAGACGATGGCGAGTTCGGACATCGACAGAAGGCCGTTCACGCAGATGAGGACGACCACGGTGGCGATTTCAACGTATAGCATGAGGGCTCAATAGCATTGCCGCACGGCTTTCGAAAATAGTCGGAAGCCATTTTAGAAAGATGACAGCGGATGCGGGCCACGACCTGACCTGCCGTTACGGCAACTGCTTCAGCACGCCGACAATCGCCTTGCCGTCGGTGAAATAAGGGTCGCCGCCGCCATTGCGGCCGCTCCGGGTGGGGCCGATGCCTGCCAGGCCGCTGGTCGAAGCCAGCAGGCCGGCGGCGTTGAGATCGCCGATCATAAAGTCGCGCTCGGCATCGAGGTCGGGACCGATGTGATGGGTGATGGCGCCCGTGTCATGGCTCAGACCGACGCCGCGATCGAAGCTGGCGGCACCCAGCCAGAGCGGCCTGCCATCGTCGCCGACCGTATCCGTCCGCCAAAAACGGACGTGATGGCGCCGGTCGGCACTGTCGCCGACCGGCTTTTCGAAAGCGAGTTGCTGGGCGCGGCCTTCGAACAGCAGACGGCTTATCGGTGCGTCGGGATAGGGGCGGGAAAACAGGACACTTTCACCGATGTCGATGGCGGTTCTCAAGGTGACGGCGTCGGCGGTGTCCCAGCCGGCAACGGCGAAAGCGTGGACCAACTCCTTCTCCGTGCCGATCAGGCCGACATTGATGGGGTCACCGGGAATGCCTTGCGGCGTGTGGGTGACCATCTCGAAATGCCGATCGCCAAAGCCGCGATCACGGAACGTCCAGAATTCCGGCGCCGCGACATAGGCGAGCGCCAGCCAGGCACCCAGCACGGCCGCTGCCCAGATTGCAATGCGTCGCTGGAGGCTTCGTTGGCTCATAAAGGCGGCTCGATCCGAGCGGTATCTGTTGCCTGACGGTTCCTGGAAATCAATGGCCAGAGATGAGCAGACGGTTTATCGTCAGCCATCATTTTTTCGTGGGGGCGGGAATGAAGCGGAAGCCGACGGGCCTGAGAACGATGGCGTTGACCGCGGATCTTGTCGCCCGGGTCGAGCGCGTCGAACCGGATCCCGGGCCCGAGCCTGGAACGGCCGAGCACACCAACGCGGAGTTCGATGAGTTGGTCGCTCGACTGCTTGCCGAATATCGGCCCGAAATGCTGTGGGTCTTCGCCTATGGTTCGTTGATCTGGAATCCCGAATTCGTTCCTGTCGAGCAGCGCCCGGCGACGGCGCCTGGATGGCACCGCTCGTTCTGCCTGAAGCTGACGCGTTGGCGGGGGACGCGCGAATTGCCTGCCCTGATGCTGGCGCTGGACCGGGGTGGCAGCTGCAACGGGATCGTCTACCGGCTGCCCGATGAAGATCATTTCGGGCAGCTCGGCCAGCTTATGCGCCGGGAAATCGATGCCAACCCGCCAACCAACGTGCCCTGCTGGATCAAGGTCAAGACCACGGAGGGTCCGCTACGCGCTCTGGCTTTCGTCGCCGCGCCGGATGGCAAGGCCTATGCCGGACGGTTGCCGTTGGAGCAGGTTGCGGACACGCTGGCGCGAGCCGCCGGACACTGGGGGTCGTCGGCGCAGTATCTGTTCCGGACCGTCAGCAAGCTGGAAGAAAGCGGTATTCGCGATAAGAATCTCTGGCGCATCCAGGATCTCGTGGCTCGGCAAATTATCGCGTCCACCGGTGACGCATGATCTGTTCCTACCGGCAGGCGCGATAACCGTTCCTGCGGTTCTTGATGTCGAAATGGAAATGGTTGCGGTGGTCGTAATTGTAGCCGGGGCCGAGCACGGTGGTGAAATACTGGCAGCCGTCGGCGCGCACATTGTTGAGGAAGCCGCGGGTGCGGAAGGCGAACAGGCCTGGTTTGCGCACGTCGATGTCGTCGCCATTGTTGAGTTCGATGCTCATGACGTCGAGCGCGTTGCCCTTGCCGTGCTCCGACAGCACGCCTTCGCCGGCAATGTTGCGGCAGGAATAGCTTGAGCCCTGGTGGATGGTCCTGACGCCGGAGAAATAGCGCCAGCGAGCGGAGGGAACGAGTTCGTTCTTGGTCCAGGCGGCGAAGGTGGCGGCCATGTCGCAGGTCAGGGTCGCCGCGGGTTTCACCTGGATGCTGCCGATAGCCGTGACCTTGACCGGATAGTCGATGCCGCACTGGCCTTCATGGATCGGTGCCAGGTCGGTGTAGGCGACATCGAGGCGCCTCAGCTGCTGGCGGCAATCGGTTTCGCTGGCTGGAATCTGCTCGACCGGCGACATCGGCTCGTCCATGCGCGGATAGGCGGCCTGCGTCATGTAGGGATTGGACGGAACAAGCTTCTGCATGCCCTGATATTGCGGCACGGCCGCGGTCTGCGAGCCGACATCGACGGCAGGCTGCAGGGACAGCACGCTGCCGGTGTTGCAGGCGGAAACCGCGGCCAATGCAAGACCGGCGGCCATAAGCGCCGCAGGTTTCAGTTGGTGCGCGGCGGCGAGGAAAACGGCGCGAAATTTGCCGGCCATTGGCGGAATCCTACTTCTGCATATCCGGCATTTTAACGATCAAGGGTAAAGGAAAACTCAGCGTCCGCGTTCATGCCTGGGGCGGAATTGCGGCGGTGATCCTGCGTCGACCGCGTTTATTGGCAGAACGTGCCGCCATGCCGCCGGGGCTCAAGGTCGAGATGGAAGTGCAGCGCGTGGTCGGCGTCGGCGCCCGGGCCGAGCACGGTCTTGAACGGGCCGCAGGCGGCCTTGCGTACGGCGTCGAGGAATTTGCCGTCTTTTTCCGGAGGCGCCGGCCCGACCTCGATCGTCTTGCCGTCGGATAGCGTAAAGCTGGCAATGTCGAGCGCGTTGCCGAAAGCATGTTCCGACAGTTTGCGCGTGCCATTGCGCGGCCGGCAGACGAAGGCCGACGCCTGGCCGATCGATTTCAGGTCGGCGCCGAATTCGGCTTTAGCCGCCGGCTGGATGACGTCGGCGGCAAAACGCGCCGCCGCCTCGGCCATAGGGCAGTTGAGCTCGGTGCCCGGACCAATCGCGATCGATTTGCCAAGCGACTTCAGCACGATGGGGTAGGGGATCGAGCAGCCGATTTCGGGGTTGCTTTCGGCCTTGCGCTCCTCGAATTCGACGCCGAGCGTGTTCAGGCGCTCGCGGCAGGCGACTTCCTCAGCCGGCATCTTGTCGGCGGGAAAATCGGCCGAGCGTGGATCGGGCAGCATCTTCTCCTCGCCACCTGCTTCCGCCGGCTTTGGCGTTGGCTGCGGGGCGACGGCCGGCGGTTGAGGTTCGGGCGTCGTGGTGGCGGGCTTCGGCGTCGGCGTCGGCGCCACGGCAGGCGGCTCCGGCTCGCTTTCCGTTTCGGCTGGTGGTTCCGGTGGTTTCGGGCTTTTCTGACGTGACTCTTCGTCCTTCGGCAGATTGGGCGCCGCGCCGCTCTTTGGATTTTCAGCGTTTTGGTCTTGCGACTTTGGGGTGTCCGCCTTCGGAGTGTCCACCGGACGTGGCTCGGGCACCGGAACATCGGCGGACGGCCGAGCATCCTGCGTTGCCAGCGGTGCCGGATTGGGCGCAAGATGCTGCCTGGCTCGCGCTCTCGACTGCCGCTTGCCTCGCGGCTTCAGCGGCTGATCGGCCCGCTGTGTCAGCGGTTGCCCCACGCGCGGGCTCAGCGGCCCATGGTGTTTGTGACGATGTTTGGCGTCGGCCGGCATGACCAGCAGAGCCGTGACGGCTAAGGCCAATGCAATCCTGTACCTTCGAGAAAAGCTCAGCTTTGCCATTCTCCACAAAACGGCGCCGGCCGGCTGAAGTTGCCTGGACAGGCGCTTAGACCCGATCACAATCGGTTACCTCCGCGTTACGCGCCGATCGCTTCCAGCCCCTCTTCCAGCCAGTCGGCGAGCAGCGGCATGCCGAGCAGGTATTTTGCGGTGCGCTTGTTGGCGCGCTCGCGTGCCGCGGTTACGGCGTCGGCCCATTCCGAGGCGTCGTAGTCGCCGCGGCCCACCCAGGCCAGCGCGATCAGCTCGGCGGCCTCGTCGATATTGAGGTCGTTGATCAGCTCGCGCAGCTCTTCCTCGGTAAGGTTTTCCGAGCTTTCCTCGGCGAGGCCGTCGTGGTGGTGGTTGTCATGCGTGTCGCCGTCGAACTCGACCTCGTGTTCGGCGCCGTCGGCATAGTCCTCGTTGACGGCCGCGCTCAGCGCCTTGGCCTTGAGAATGAACAGCCGCACGGTATCGGGGCCGATCGTGAGATCCCAGTCCTTTTCGAGCCGTCGCTGCACGGGCCCTCTCCGTCAGTCTTTTGCCGGATGATACCGGATTTGCGGCATCCGTCACCTCATGTTCTACAGGTTATCTTTTCGGGGATGAAACGCGGACCGCTCGGCGTTAGTGTTGCATTGTCACACCCTCAGGAGGTTTCCATGCATAAAAGAGTGCTGATCCACGCGGCGAGCGCGCTTATCGCTCTGCAGTTCCTTGCCGTTCCCGTTTTTGCGGCGGGCAGTGGCGGCGACACCAATACGACCACCCAATGCAAGAAAGGCATGGTCTGGGACAAGAAGAAGAACAAGTGCGTCGCACCCCAGGAAGGCATGCTGGACGACGACAGCATTTACTATGCCGGGCATGACCTGGCGATGGCCGGCCGCTATGACGAGGCGATCGCCGTGCTCAGCCTCGCCGCCAACAAGCAGGATCCGCGCATCCTCAACTATCTCGGCTACTCGCACCGCCATTCCGGCCGCGTCACCGTCGGCCTCGGCTATTACGAGGAAGCGCTGCGCATCGATCCCGATTACACGCTGGTGCGCGAATATCTCGGCGAGGCGCATCTGCAGATCGGCGACCTGGCCGGCGCCCAGCAGCAGCTGATGGAAATCGAAAAGCGCACCGGCAAGGGTTCGCGCGAATACGGCATGCTGTCCGAGCAGATCGAGCATTTCATGAGGAGCTGATCGGGCCCTCATGATTTCTCAAAGCGGCCGCGAGCGATCGCGGCCGTTTTTGTTCGGCTCCGTCCCACGGCCGCCCTCGCTATAAAAGAAGTGATGATTTTTACAAAACCGATTTTTGGGCGTGAAAAGCCCGCAAAGATTGCTATATTCAGGGAAATTGCGGTGAAACGGTTCCGTTAGCCCGAGGCTGCCGGACCGTTTTCTTTTTGTACCCCAACGACAAGGCTTCCCCCGAATGCGGGGGCGGCGGCAGGAAAGGTCAGGCACTATGAACAAGGTCCCGATGACAGGCGAGGGGTTCGCGTCATTGAAGGAAGAACTGCGTTGGCGCCAGCAGGAAGAGCGGCCGCGCATCATCGAGGCGATCTCCGAGGCGCGCTCGCATGGCGACCTGTCCGAAAATGCCGAATACCATGCCGCCAAAGAGGCGCAGAGCCTCAATGAAGGCCGCGTCAACGAGCTCGAGGACTATATCGCGCGCGCCGAGGTGATCGACGTGACCAAGCTTAGCGGCGAAAAGGTCAAGTTCGGTGCCACCGTGGTGCTGGTCGACGAGGACACCGAGGAGAAGAAGACCTACCAGATCGTCGGCGACCAGGAAGCCGACGTGAAATCAGGCCGTATCTCGATCTCCTCGCCCATCGCGCGCGCGCTCATCGGCAAGGAAGTCGGCGACGCCATCGAGGTGAATGCGCCGGGCGGCGCCAGGGGGTATGAGATCGTCCAGGTGCAGTTCATTTAAAAACCGAAGACGAGGGCACGCCGCCTTTTCTGCCTCTGCTCGATTGCCAAATGGCGCGCCGGCCCCTCATCTGGCTGCCGCCATCTTCTCCCCGTAAACGGGGAGAAGGACGCTGTCATTTAGGGTTTCGCCAATCGCCGGCGTTGCGGGCCAGCTTCTTTCTCCCCGTTTAAGGGGAGAAATGCCCGGCAGGGCAATGAGGGGCGGCGGCGCCCTTCGGATCGAATTGATTGAATAAATCAATTTCCGCCGGGACCGGTCTGGCGAAGCATCAACAACCTCTCCACTTCCGCAACCACCTCAGCCGGCGTCACATGCGTCCCGGGCACGGCCAGCAACGTCGACGCATACGGCCCGCGCGGTCCGGTCAGACCCGGCTCCGTCGCCAGGAACACGGCGACCGTCGGCAGGTCGAAGGCGCTGGCGAGATGGGTCAGCCCGGTGTCGGCGCCGATGACCAGGGTCGAGCCGCCGAGGATGGCGGCAATGTCGGCCAGCGGTGACTTCGGCACCACGACCGTGGATGGCACGGCCTTGGCGATCGCTTCGGCCACCGCCTTCTCCCGTTCGTTCGACCAGGTTGTGAGCGGCGTCATGCCACGCTCGACCAGCAAGCGGGCGGTTCCGATCCAATCCTCGAGCGGCCATTTCTTGTCCTCGCGGCTAGTGCCGTGCAGCAGGAACGCGGTCCTGCCGTCGATGCCGTCGACCATGCTGATCGGCGCCACGATGCCGGAGTCGAGCGTCAAAAGGTCCGGCCGATAGCCGAGCGCCAGCCCGAACAGCCGCCGTGTCCGCTCGATGGCGTGCAGGTCGCGCGGCACCGCATAGGTGATATCATAGAACAGCGTCGCCGAGGGCTCGCGCACGCTCGACCGGTCGAAGCCGGCGATCGGCGCGCGCGTCTGGCGTGCCACCAGGGCCGACTTCAGCAGGCCTTGCGCATCGATGACGAGGTCGTAGCGGCATTCGCGCAAGGTTCGGCGCAAGGCCGCCGCCTCGCGCCAGGTGTTCGTGTGGAAGAGGTTCTTTCGCCAGCGCCTTATCGCCACAGTGTGGATGGTGCCAATCGCCGGATGCAGCGTCAGGATGCCGGCAAACGCCTCCTCCACGCACCAGTCGAAAGCGATATCGGGCCGTGCGCGGCAGGCATCTTGAAGTGCCGGAAAAGTGTGGATGACATCGCCCATCGACGAAGTCTTGACGATCAGCACCTTCATGCCGCGGCCGACACTTTCAGCAGGCGGTCCGCTGCCGCGGCGACCTGCCCGACTTCCAATGTCTTCAGGCAGTTGAGATGACCGAGCGGACAGATTTTCCGGTGGCAGGGCGAGCAGGACAGGCCGAGCCAGACCAGTTCGCGACGCTCGGCCAGCGGCGGCGTGTTTTCAGGCGAGGTCGAGCCATAGACCGCAACGATGGGTGTACCGACGGCGGCCGCGACATGCATCAACCCGCTGTCGTTGGAGACCGCGAGCCTTGCCGCCGCGATCAGGTCGATGGCATCCTCCAGCCGTGTCTGGCCGGCGACGTCGACGACGCCGGGGGCAAGGGCTGCGATCTCCGCGGTCACGTCGCGGTCGTTCTTCGAGCCAAACAGAGCGACATCGAGGCCCTTGGCCATGAATTCGCGGGCAAGGCCGGCATAGCTTTCGCTTGGCCAGCGCTTGGCCGGGCCGAACTCGGCCCCGGGCATCAGGGCTACGAATTTCCGCGGCGCCAAGCCGAAACGATCGAGCAGGGCGGCCTGGTTTTTCGCGTCGACGGTGAGCCGGGGTGCGCGGAAACCGCCACCCTGGGCGAGGCCGAAATAGGCCTGCGCGGTGCGTCGTTTCATGGCGTCGGGCAGCGGCACGATGTCGGTCAGGAGGCCGTAGCGCATTTCGCGCAAATGGCCGATACGGCGCGGAATGCGGGCAAAGAACGGGATCAGCGCCGACTTCCAGCTGCCCGGCAGGACATAGGCCATGTCGTAGCGGCCGCGCAGCAGACGGCCGAAACGGCGGCGATGGCTGAATTCGAGTGCGCCAGGCTTCAGCGGAAAATCGATCTGCTGTCGGATTTCGGGCATGCGCTTGACCAGAGGTGCCGCCCAGGCGGGCGCCAACACATCGATCGCGGCATCGGGATGGAGTTCCTTCAGCGCCGAGAACAGGCACTGCGCCATCACCATATCGCCCACCCAGCGTGGGCCGATCACGAGGATCGTTGGGCTTTCAGCCATTCGACATAGTCTCTGACGCCGGTTTCTACAGTGCGGAATTGCCCGTTATAGCCGGCCGCGCGCAAGCGGGACATATCAGCCTGGGTAAAACTCTGGTAGCTGCCCTTGAGGTGGTCGGGGAAGGGGATGAACTCGATCTCGCCCTTGCCCAGCGTGTCGATGACCGTTTCGGCGATCGCGCGGAACGGCTGGGCGCGACCGGTGCCACAGTTGAAGATGCCGCTGGCGCCGCGCTTCCACAGCCACAGATTGAGGTCGGCGACATCGCCGACATGGATGAAGTCGCGGCTCTGTTCGCCGGGACCAAAGCCGTCATAGGCGCCGAATAGCTTCGGGTTTTCACCGCGCTGGACCTGGTTGAACAGATGGAAGGCGACCGAGGCCATGGAGCCCTTATGCGCCTCGCGCGGGCCATAGACATTGAAGTAGCGCAAGCCGGCGACCTGCGAATGATCACTGTCGAAGACCGTGCGCCTGACATAGTCGTCGAAGAGCTTCTTGGAATAGGCGTAGACGTTGAGCGGCCGCTCCAGCGCCGGCTCCTCGCGAAACTCGGATCCGCCGCCATAGACCGAAGCGGAGGAGGCGTAGAGGAAGGGCACGCGCAGTGCTTGGCAGGCATGCAGCAGCCGTTTCGAATAGGCGTAATTCACCTCCATCATGAACTTGCCGTTCCACTCAGTGGTGGTCGAGCAGGCCCCCTGATGGAAGACGGCCTCGACACGGCCAAGAGTGCCGGCCTCCATGGGCGACAGGAAATCATCCTTGTCGAGATAGTCGGCTATCGTCAAATCGGCCAGGTTGGCGATCTTGTGGCCGTCGGTGAGGTCATCGACGACCAGTATGTCGTCATGGCCTTCCGCATTGAGCGCGGCGACGATGTTGGAGCCGATCATGCCGGCGCCGCCCGTGACGATGATCATGAAGGCCTCTGGTTGCGTGCGATTCCGGTCCTTATAAGGGAGGCTGGCCGGGCTGTCGACAAAGCAGGTGGCCGCTCGGGGCTCGCCTGCTCAGGCCTGTCTGTTTTGTCCATTTTGTCTATTGTGGGCAAACGGAGTTTCCAATGAAACACTATCCATCCACTGATCTGAAACAGAATCTCGGCGATGTGCTCGCGGCTGCCAGCCAGCAGCCGGTCTCCATCACTCGCCACAACAGGCCGAGATACGTCCTGATGAGCATCGAGGCCTACGAAGCGCGCTTCGGCAACGATAGCTGTCGCGTCTACGCGGCCGAGGACGCACCGCTGCAACATGTCGAGATGCTGGAGCAGTACGCCGCGGAATTGCACCGTGATTAAACCCGTGGCCGCGGACGTCTGGCGATATCCATATCTGTGGCATCGCCGACATGGAGACGGCGAGATCGAAGGCCGCAAGGCTAGGCCTGGCGCCTTCGTTGCCGTTCTTCCCGGAAAAGCCGGAGGCACGAACCTTTTCATCCTTGCAATCACCTCCACCCAGCCGGGCCGTGATCGCGTCGCAGTTGGCGTTCCGGAAATTGAACGCCGCCGCGCCGGCCTTGACCCTACCCCGCTTTGGGTCATAGTCGACGAGTACAACCACGATATTCTGGAATGGTCGGCTTATTCGAACCGGGTGCATGTATCGGCGCATTCAGTCCGTCATTCCACAAAAAGTCATGTCGGCTTCCATGGCAACTGTTCGCGCGGGCCAACCCAAAGCCATCCCACGGGCTGACTGAAAGCCCTGCAATCGGGCAGGGCAGGATCATGAGGGACAAGAAATGCCGCCGACCGAACTGCTGATCGCGTTTTTCGCCACCACGGCGATCTTCGCCTACATTCCGGGCCCCGCCATGCTTTATGCCGCCGCGCAGACCATGGCGCGGGGGCGCTGGTCGGGGCTGACGGCGGCACTCGGTATTCATCTGGGCGGCTATGTCCATGTCTTTGCCGCCGCCGCTGGCCTGTCGGTGCTGTTCCACGCCGTGCCGCCGCTCTACATGGCCGTCAAGCTGGTGGGCGCGCTGTACCTGATCTGGTTGGGTATCTCGCTGTTTCGCAAGCGCGTGGAGGGCGACGTGGCGCTGCCCGCGATCGAGCGGAAGTCGGCGCGGCGCGCGTTCTTCGAGAGCATCACCGTCGAGGTGCTCAATCCCAAGACCGCGATCTTCTTCATGGCCTTCCTGCCGCAGTTCATCGATGCCTCGGCGGGGTTCCCGGTCTGGGTGCAATTCGTGGTGCTGGGCACCGTCGTCAACCTGATGTTCTCATCGGCCGATGTCGTGTGCGTGTTCCTGGCCGGCCTGGTGATCGGCCGGCTGCGGCGTTCGAGCCGTGCGCAGCGGCTGATGCAGAGGGCAGGCGGCGCGGTGCTGGTCGGGCTGGGCGTCCACGTCGCCTTGCAGAAGGCCTGACCTGTCCGGTTTGCCTCCGCCCGGCGTTGCGCTGTGCCCAATTGCGGTATATCGGCAGGCATGACCGGCCGGCCTCGCAAATCTGGTGTTTCGACCTATCTGAGATCGGCGTTTCCCGCGCGTGGCAGATGACATGATCAAGCACAATCCGCCTTCACCCGAGCCCCTGCACCGCGCCATTGCGCGCTTCGGCGACGTCGCCGTGCTGGTGGTCGGCGACATCATCCTCGACCGCTTCGTCAATGGCGTCATCGAGCGGATCTCGCCGGAAGCGCCGATCCCGGTGCTGCATGGGCGTGGCGAAAGCGCGGCGATGGGCGGCGCCGGCAACGTCGTGGCCAACATCGTCTCGCTTGGCGCGCGCGCCATTCCGGTCTCGGTGATCGGCACTGATCCCGCCGGCGACAGTCTGGTACGGATGCTGGGCGAGCTTGGCGCCGAGACAGTGGGCCTTTCACAGCAGCGCGGCCGCATGACCTCGTCGAAGAGCCGCTTCAGCGCGCTCAACCAACAGGTGCTGCGTTTCGACGAGGAAGAGATCAAGCCGCTCGGCGAGGCGGAACGGGCGGAGCTGGTCCGCCGTTTCCGGGATGCATTGCAACATGTCGACATCGTCATCCTGTCCGATTACGGCAAGGGCATATTGCTGGACGGCGTCGCCGCCGAACTGATTGCCATCTGCCGCGAGGCGGGCAAGCCGGTGCTGGTCGACCCGAAGGGCCGCGACTACGCGCGCTACGCCGGCGCGACCGCCGTGACCCCCAACCGCAAGGAACTTGGCGAGGCCGTCGGCCATGCGGTGTTCGCCGATGACGAGATCGTTGCGGCGGCTCGGGAACTGATTGTGGCGCACGGCTTCGATTTCGTCCTCGCCACGCGCAGCGAGAAAGGCATGAGCGTGGTCGGTCCCAACGAGGCGAGCCACATCGCCACCCAGGCGCGCGAGGTGTTCGACGTCTCGGGCGCCGGCGATACGGTGATCGCGACCTTCGCACTTGCGCTTGCCGCCGGTGCCGATCCCGTCGCCGCTGCCTCCATCGCCAATGCCGCCGGCGGCGTCGTGGTTGGAAAACGCGGCACCGCGCGGCTGAGCGTCGAGGAACTCACCGGCGCACTGTTCCGCTCGCACGGACCCACCGCGCACAAGGACGCCATCCTGGACGCCACTTCGGCCGCGCGCATGGTGGCGGGATGGAAGGCGGAGGGCCTGAGCGTCGGCTTCACCAATGGCTGTTTCGACATCCTGCATGCCGGCCATGTCAGCCTGCTGCACGCGGCGCGCAGCCAGTGCGACCGGCTGGTGCTCGGCTTGAACAGCGATGCCTCGGTGCGACGGCTGAAGGGACCGGGCCGCCCGGTCAACGACCAGCATGATCGCGCCTGCGTGCTCGCGGCCCTCGCTTCGGTCGATGCCGTCATTGTCTTCGATGAGGATACGCCGCTGGCTCTGATCGAGGCGCTGCTTCCCGACATTCTGGTGAAGGGCGCCGACTACACGATCGACACCGTGGTCGGCGCCGATGTGGTGCGGAAGGCGGGCGGGCGTGTCGTTCTGGTCGATCTCGTCGCCGGCAAGAGCACCACTAGCACCATCGGCAAACTGCGCGCCGGCGGCGCCACCAACTGAGAGAATTCATGTCCGAATTGAACGACTATCTGGTCCGCTCGGCGGCCGCCATCACTGCCACGGTCGAGCGAGATCTGACCGGCGAAATGGATCGTGCGGTGAGTGCTGTCGTGGCGGCGCTTTCCCAGGGAAAGGCCTTGCTGGTCTGCGGCAATGGCGGCTCGGCCAGCGACGCCATACATATCGCAACCGAACTGGTCGGCCGCTTCCTGAAGGAGCGCAAAGCCTACAATGTGATTGCGCTGCCGGCCAACGCCGGGATGCTGACCGCCTGGGGCAATGATTACGGCTTCGACACGGTGTTTTCGCGCCAGGTCGAAGCGCATGGTGCCGCGGGCGGCGTGCTTTTGGCGATCTCGACCAGCGGCAATTCGCCGAGCATTCTCGCCGCTGCCGAACAGGCGCGCATGATGGACATGACGGTAATCAGCCTGACCGGCGATACCGGCGGCAAGCTCAAGCCGCTCACCCACATCCTGCTCAACGTCCCCTCGACCTCGACGCCGATCATCCAGCAGGGCCATCTGTGCCTCTATCACTATATGTGCGAGGTGGTCGAAGCGCGCCTGTCGAATGGCTGACAGGATCGGGAAGCCGCACCCGCTGACCGAACCGGGCCTGTGGGTGGAGCTGGTCGGCGGGCGGGTTTTCCCCGCGCGCTCGCCGGCGCTGTTCCTGGACCGTGACGGCACCATCAATGTCGACACCGACTATCCCAGCGATCCGGGCGAGATAGAACTCAGGCCGCGGATGCTGCCGGCGATCGCCGCCGCCAACCGGATCGGTATTCCGGTGGTCGTGGTCACCAATCAGTCCGGCATCGCGCGCGGCTATTTCGACTGGGGCGTCTTTGCCGCGGTAAACGGCCGCGTGCTCCATTTGCTGGACAGGCAGGGCGCGTTCGTCGACATGGTGCTGGCCTGCGCCTATCACGAGGCGGGCGTCGGGCTGCTCGCCATAACGGACCATCCGATGCGCAAGCCCAATCCGGGCATGCTGATCGAGGCGGGCAGGCGCCTTGATCTTGACCTCCAGCGCTCGCTGATGGTCGGCGACAAGCTGGCCGACATGCAGGCGGCCCAACGCGCAGGGCTGGCACAGGGCTGGCTGGTCGACGGTGAGGCGGCGCTTCAGCCTGGTTTCGCCATCAGGCGCTTGCATGACGACCACGATCTCGGCGGGCTGCTTGCCGCCATCGACGCGCTCGGATCGTAGGGCCTACGCCTTGTCGTTTTGCTGCAAGGCTTCGTAGAGCTTGGCTTCGGTGGCGAAGGAATAGATCATCACCGACATTGAGTAGACGAAGCCGTGCCGGCCGCACAGGAAGTAGCGCTTGGCCAGGTAGAATTTGAGGAAGTTGCCGAACGGCGACAGCACCAGCCGCACCAGGCCGGGCTTCTTGCCTCTCTCGACCAGGGTCACCGCCTTGAGGCTGGAATAGGTGTTGGCCCGGGCAAGATCCTCCTCGACCGATATTTCACGGCGATGCAGCAAGAGACCCTCTTCGATCGTGTCGGTCTCGCCCGGCACGTGAATGGATTCATGCACCCGCGCCGTTAGATCCATGCTGGCGCCTTCCCTACGGAAAAGCCTGAGCAGCCTGTTGTGCAGCACCCAGCGATGGGCGTAACCGTAGCCCTTCAGCCAGTCGCGGCGGCGCATGTACCATCCGCTGGCCTTGCCGCCGGCCGCCCCGGCGATAGCCACGATCGACTGCCGCAACCGGTCGTCGACGCGCTCGTCCGGGTCGATCGAAAGGCACCAGGGCTGGTTGGCGTGGTCGAGCGCGAATTGCCGCTGGCGGGGGAAGCCCGGCCAGTCATTGTGCAGCAGCGTTATCGGATAGCCCTTGGCGATGTAGCTTTCAACGCATTCGACGGTGCCATCGGTCGAGCCGGAATCGACGATGATGATCTCGGCACAGAAATCGATGCTTTCCAGACATGGGCCGATCATATCGGCTTCGTTCACGCAGATGATCAGCGCCGAGACCGGGCTTGCAAAACGGGTCATGGTCCCCTTCCCATGGCGGATTCTTCCCGGAGTATACGCTGCCGGCGGCATCTGTTCCCAAGCAATTCCGGGCGGCAAAACCGTTACACATTTTTGCTGGAATTGCTTGAAAAACCAATGAAGCGTCAGTTGAGCGGCGAATCCGGCAGAGCCGTCCAGCCTTGTACATCAGCGTCTTTCGAATACCAACGCGGCACCGGTGTGGCGAATGTCGGGAATCTGCCCATCGCGCAGGTTTTCGCCTGGCTCAGGATCGCTCGAACGATACCAGGCCCTCATCCTTGACGCGGCGGATGGTGAGCGCGGTGCGCACCGTGTCGACGTTCGGCGTCGAGGTCAGCTCCTCGATGACGAAGGTCTGGAAGGCGCCGAGGTCGCTCGCCACGCAATGCAGCAGAAAGTCGGATTCGCCCGACACCATCCAGGCATCGCGCACGATCGGCCAGCCGCGCGTGCGCTCGGCGAAGATGCGCAGTTCGGCATCAGCCTGGTGATGCAGTCCGACCAGGCAGAAGGCAACGACATCGAGGCCCAGCGCCGGGGCGTTGAGCAGCGCGCGGTAGCCGCGAATGATGCCGGCTTCCTCCAGCCGCTTGACCCGGCGCAGGCAGGGCGGTGCCGAAATGCCGACGCGGTTCGAGAGCTCGACATTGGTCATGCGCCCGTCCGACTGAAGCTCGCGCAGGATCTTCCAGTCGATGGCGTCAAGATCGGCCTTGAGGGGCATCAGGGTTCTCGATGATCAGTGGGCGCAAGAATCTTTCGCTATTTTGTAATTAAACGACTTTTGCGTCGAAGCCAGCCCTCGTCGACGCGATTGTGGACAGGTAACGAAAGCGGCCATCGCGCGAATATCCTTATGGGCCGAAGCTTTCCGGGGACGACGGTCCGTTCGTCTTGCTGGCGTGGTTGGCAGCCCTTACATTAAGCGCGATATTCCACGTCTTTTTTCCAAGGCACACTCGCTGTCCGCCCCGCAGAGGCTCCAAATGACCACCAAGCACGCGCCCGTCCTCATCATCGGTTCCGGTCCGGCCGGCTACACGGCGGCGGTCTATGCCGCGCGCGCCATGCTGAAGCCGATGCTGGTCGCCGGTCTGCAACAGGGCGGCCAATTGATGATCACCACCGATGTCGAGAACTACCCCGGTTTCGCCGATCCGATCCAGGGGCCGTGGCTGATGGAGCAGATGCTCAAGCAGGCCGAGCATGTCGGCACCGACATCATCAACGACATCATCACCGAGGTTGACCTCAACGTGCGGCCGTTCCGCGCCATGGGCGATTCCGGCACGACCTACACGGCCGATGCGCTGATCATCGCTACCGGCGCGCAAGCCAAATGGCTGGGCATCCCGACCGAGCAGGACTTCATGGGCTTCGGCGTTTCCGCCTGCGCCACCTGCGACGGCTTCTTCTATCGCGGCAAGGATGTCGCTGTGGTCGGCGGTGGCAATTCGGCGGTGGAGGAGGCGCTCTATCTGTCCAACCTCGCCAAGAGCGTCACCGTCATCCACAGACGCTCGGACTTCCGTGCCGAACGCATCCTGCGCGAACGGTTGTTGAAGAAGGACAATGTCCGCGTCATCTGGGACACGATCGTCGATGAGATCACCGGCCGCCCCGGCAAGGCACCGCTGCCGCCTTCGGTCGAAGGGCTGAAGCTCAGGCATGCCGTGACCGGCGCCGAGAGCCACCTCAAGATCGACGGCGTCTTCGTGGCCATTGGCCATGCGCCCGCGGTCGAGCTGTTCGCCGGCAAGCTGAAGCAGAAGCCGAACGGCTATCTGTGGACAGCGCCGGATTCGACGCGCACCGACGTGCCCGGCGTGTTCGCCGCCGGCGACGTGACCGACGATATCTATCGGCAGGCCGTGACTGCGGCGGGGCTGGGCTGCATGGCCGCGCTCGAAGCGGAAAAGTATCTGGCCAGCATCGAAGTCCATCGCGAAGCGGCGGAATAGGGCCGCCGCAGACTGTAAAAAACGGCTTAGAAACGCCGTGTAAAAGCCTGATTTTTCATTCAGACGCCAACCGGAACGAGGGGAAATCATGGCGTTGGACTGGGACAAGCTACGCGTGTTTCACGCTGCGGCGGAAGCGGGGTCGTTCACGCATGCGGCCGAGACGCTGCATCTGTCGCAATCGGCGATCTCGAGGCAGGTCAGCGCGCTGGAACACGATGTCGGCGTGCCGCTGTTCAACCGTCATGCACGCGGCCTGGTGCTGACCGAACAGGGCGAGATGCTGTTCCGCACGGCGCATGACGTGCTGATGAAGCTCGAGACCATCAAGTCGCGGCTGACCGAGACCAAGGACCGGCCGTCCGGCGTGCTCAGGGTAACGACCACCGTTGGCCTCGGCGCCGGCTGGTTGACCGAGCGGGTGCAGGAGTTCATCGAACTCTATCCCGAAATTAGCTTGCAGCTGATCCTCGCCAACGAGGAACTCGACCTCACCATGCGCCAGGCCGATTGCGCCATCCGGCTACGCCAGCCGCAACAGCCGGACCTGATCCAGCGCCGCCTGTTCACCGTGCATTTCCACCTCTACGCAGCCCCCTCTTATGTCGCCAAGCACGGCAAGCCGAGCTCGGTCGCGGAGCTGAGAACCCATCGCATCGTCACCTTCGGCCTGCCCGTGCCGTCGCATCTGTCGGAGTTGAACTGGCTGGAGACGGTCGGCGATTTCGAGAGCGGCCAGCGCGTGCCGTCGCTGCAGATCAACGACATCCTATCGATCAAGCGCGCCGTGCAGGGCGGCGCCGGCATCGCCATGCTGCCGGACTATGTGATCAGCAAGGATTCCGGCCTGGTGCAGCTGCTGCCGGAGACCGAAGTGCCGTCCTTCGACACCTATTTCGCCTATCCCGACGCGATGAAGAACCAGGCCAAGCTGCACGTGTTTCGCGACTTCATCATCGCCAAGGCCAGAAGCTGGTCGTTCTGATCCAAGTCGGGTCCGCGAGCCTATCCCTTCCAAGGTGTCATCCGCGGCAGCCAGCCCGGTACGTTGCGGCGGTAGGCCTCGTATTCGGCGCCATAGCGGTCGGCGAGCGTCGGCTCCTCGTAGAGCTTGACGAAGGTCACCATGGCAGCCGCCGCGATTGCCGCGTAGGCAGCGATCGACCAGCTTGAGAACAGCAGCGCCTGGCCCAGAATGATCGACAGCACGGCAACATACATGGGGTTGCGGACATGGCGGTAGATGCCGCCGATCACCAGCCTTTCGGTCGGCGCGACGGGGGCGGGTGTGCCCAGCCCCTCCAGCGCGAAGCGGGCGAAGGCATGCAGCAACACTGCGGCCGCGGCAATGACGAGCACGCCGCCCGTGAGAGCAAACAAGGGCAGGGGCGACCATGGCAGGCCCCAGCTATCGCTGAGCAGCCAGGGAATCAGCCCGGCGACAACGCCGGGAGCCGCAATCAGGAAAATGCCGCTGCCGGCGATCGCCGAAAACCTGCGCAATGGTCGATCCTCGCTTGAATGCCTTGGAATTGAACCGCCGCTGCCTCATTCAACATCATCAGTGTTTTTGGACGTTCGGGAGCAAAATCGGTCGGGATTGGCGTTTTCGAGACGACAATGACCCGAAATCGCGGCTCATTTTCACGATTCTGCTGGTCCTATTGGCTTCCGGAACGGGTTGGACCACAGCCTGTGCCTTTTTGCATGTGTGTGTTGCAAAATAGATGCTTGTTTCTTGGGCATGAAGAGCACATATTTAGATCATCTCCTGGACGCGTTCTCCTCCCATTAGCGTCCTCGAGTGTTCCCCTCTGGAGGTTAGCCTTAACAGGCACTTCCAATCAAACTCAGCCGGATCTTCATTGATCCGGCTTTTTTGTTGCCTGCATGCCACTGGGATGGCTGAAAAATTCACCAGAATTGCCGCGTAACAGTGTCATGTAACCTCTGGTAACATGACAAGGACACCCTCCATCTGCTAAGTGGATGATAGGACGCGGTGTGGTTCGGACGGGAGATGGGGGCATCACTCGTACGGCCCGGGCTCAGGCGGCTACCGCGTCCGAACCTTTTCCGCCGAAGCGCGGCGACCTTGACATGCGGCGGACCTGCCGTTTTTCCTCCCGAGAAAACGGTCCGCAAAACAAAACGACGTCCGGCCCCCCGGGCGTCGTTTTTGGTTTTTGCCCCCCGATCGTTCGATCGGGCGCCGGACGAAATCAGGCAGCCTTGCCGTTGGCGTTCATTGCTTCGTCGGCGAGACGGCCAGTCAGCTCGGCCATGTGATCGAAAACGGCGCGGTAGCTGGCAACGCCTGAGGTGGCCGAGCGCAGCTCGATGATCAGATCGCCGATCTCGGCCTGCGGCATGGTCGCCTCGACGACATCCCATCCCGGCCAGTCGGGCCGCGCGTCATAGCCGAGGATCTGGCCGCGCCGCTGCGGGATCAGCGCGATGATCTTCGACGTCGCGTCCGACGGCGTGACGATCTCGACCTTCATCACCGGTTCCAGAAGCACCGGCGAGCAGGCGGCCATGCCTTCCTTCATGGCGAGCTTGGCCGCCATCTGGAAGGCCATGTCGGAGGAATCGACCGCATGGTACGAGCCGTCCGACAGGTTGACCGCGACGTCGACCACGGGGAAGCCGAGCGGGCCGGACTTGAGGTAATCGCGTATGCCTGTCTCGACCGACTGGATGTAGGTCTTGGGCACGACGCCGCCCGTGATGGTGTCGGTGAACTGGAAGCCGGAGCCGCGCGGCAGCGGCTTGATCTCGATCACCACATCGCCGAACTGGCCGTGGCCGCCCGACTGCTTCTTGTGGCGGCCGCGCTGCTGCACCGGCTTTCGGATCGTCTCGCGATAGGGCACCGCCGGCGCATGGCCTTCCACCGGTATCTGGTTCTTGCCCTCCAGCCGCTCGCGCACGACGCGCAGATGCATCTCGCCGTGCCCTGACAGCACGGTCTCGGCCGAATCTTGGTTGTGGCGCAGGCTGAGCGAGGGATCCTCCTCGGCCAGGCGCTGGATGGCGGCCGACATCTTGACCTCGTCCTTGCGCTCCCTGGGGCGCAGCGCGAAGGCAAAGACCGGCTGCGGCGGCTCGACATCGAAGAGCTGTTTGGCTCCCCCTTTGGCCGAGGTGAGCGTCTGGCCGGTCTTGACCGCGTCCAGTTTGCCGAGCGCCACGGTGTCGCCGGTCCTGGCGGCGGTCAGCTTGACCTGATCCTTGCCCAGCATCCTGTAGATTCCGGAAACCTTGGCGGTGTCGCCGCCGGGCAGCCACAGTTCCGAGCCGTCGGTGACCTGGCCGGACAGGATGCGCGACACCGACAGCTTGCCGCCATGCGGCGTGTGGATGGTCTTCATCACCTGGACCACCGTCGCATTGCCGTCCGGGGCGCCGAGCCGCTTGCGGGTCGCCTCGATGTCGGGCGCATCGTGGCGGATCGTCTTCAAGAGGCGCAGCACGCCATTGCCTTTCTCGGCGGTGCCGATCAGCACCGGCGTCACCGCGCCTTCGCGCAGATCGGCGGCGAGGTCGTCGAAGATCGCGTCCTTCGGCGGCTCTATCTCTTCCAGGAGTTGCTCCATCAACTCATCGTCATGATCGGCCAGCGTCTCCAGCATGGAGAAGCGCGCCTGCAGTTCGCGCGCCTTGTCGTCACCCGGTATCTCGGCCACCTCGCTCTCGGCATATTCGCGGTAGATGTAGGCGCGCTCCAGCGCCAGATCGATCGAGCCGATGACGACGCCGTCCTTGCGCAGCGGAATCTGGCGCAGAAGCAGCGGCGCCGCGCTTGTCGGCTGAAGCATCTTCAGCGTATCGCGCACGCCCGCGATCGCCTTGTCGACCTTGTTGAGGAACAGGATGCGCGGCACGCCGAGATCGTCGAGCTTGCGCATGATAAGCTGCAAGGCGGGGATCTTCTTTTCGTCGGCCTCGGCCACGACCACCGCGACGTCGCAGGCGGCGAGCACCGGTTCGGCCTCGAAGGAGAATTCGATCGATCCAGGGCAGTCGATGAAGGTGAACTGCTCGCCCATGAACTCGGTGGTGGCGATCGACGCCTCGACGCTCATGGCGTGGGCGCGGGCCTCGGGCGAATGATCTGAAACGGTGTTGCCAGAGGAAACTGGGTTCTGGCGGGGGATGGCCCCGGTACGCGCCAATATGGCTTCCAGAAGTGTCGTCTTACCGCTTGCGAAGGGACCGACTATGGCAATGCATTTCGGTCCCGTGCGTCGTCCTCCGGCGCGAGTACCCATGACTGACCTCCACTCAGGCGTTTCCTGGGGACCGACTGGCGTTCATGGTTCAGGCCAGGGTCAATCGGTCCTGAGCGGCGGCCGGCCTGTTCGACCGTCGCGGGCGGTCTGTGTCGACCTGCCCGCGATTATCGTCCCACTTGTTTGCCGGCAGGGCAAGAAAAATAGAAGCAGGCACGGCCGGTCGTCTCAGGCGCCGAGCGCGAGCGGTTCGACCCAGCACCCGCCAAGGTGCGCGAGCGTCCCATGCGGGCAAGGTTCATGATCAAAAATCAGGCTTTGTCGGAGCGGGCTGACACACGGCTGGTTGCGTCCGGGCCAATCCGGGTCGAGAATGTGTTGACTTCAAGGGTCGGCGTCTCGCCAACTCCCAACAGCCTTAGGGACAGACGATGAAGATCATTGCTTGCGGCAGTGTGCCGACGGTTATAGCGCCGGAAAAATACTTCACCGGCCGGGTTCTGCAGACGCCAATCATCGAGAAGGAGCCGCCGGCGCGGCTCCGGGCCACGCTGGTCAGTTTCGAGCCCGGCGCGCGCACCCACTGGCACACGCATCCGCTTGGCCAGACGCTTTATGTCACCGCGGGCGCCGGCCTGGTACAGACATGGGACGGGCCAATCCAGGAAATAAGGGCCGGTGACGTCATCTCCTTCGCGCCCGGCGAGAAGCATTGGCATGGCGCGGCGCCGAAATCGGCAATGACGCACATCGCTATGCAGGAGGCGCTCGACGGCGTCCATGCCGACTGGCTGGAAGAAGTGACTGCGGCCCAATATAGCTGCTGAGTGCCGTATCCACAAAACCCGGCGGAAACGCTTGACAGCGGTGACGCCGGGTTGTTTCGGATCTACTCGATCAGGTCAGCGATGCCGTGAAGCGCTGGATGCGCGTGCAGGCTTCCTCCAGCAGTGCATCCGAGGTGGCGTAGGAGATGCGGAAGTTGGGGCCAAGGCCGAAGGCCGAGCCGAACACCACCGCGACGCCCTCGGCCTCGAGCAGTTCCGAACAGAAGGCCTCGTCGGTGTCGATCACCTTGCCGGCCCTGGTTTTCTTCCCGATCAGCTGGGCGCACGACGGATAGACATAGAAGGCGCCTTCCGGCGACGGGCAGGTGATGCCACGCGCCTGGTTGAGCATCGAGACGACGAGGTCCCGCCTGCCTTGAAAGATCGCCTTGTTCTTGGCGATGAAATCCTGCGGGCCATTCAACGCCTCGACCGAAGCCCATTGCGCAATGGTGCAGGCGCCGGAGGTCTGCTGGCCCTGAATCATGTCCATCGCCTTGATCAGCTGGACGGGACCGGCGGCGTAGCCGATGCGCCAGCCGGTCATGGCATAGGCTTTCGAGACGCCATTCATGGTCAGCGTGCGCTCGTAGAGCTTCGGCTCGACCTCGGCGATGGTCTTGAAAACGAAGTCGCCATAGGTCAGGTGTTCGTACATGTCGTCGGTCAGCGTCCAGACCTGCGGGTGCTTCAACAGCACGTCGGCGAGCGCCCGCAGTTCGGCCTCGGTATAGGCCGCGCCCGACGGGTTCGACGGCGAGTTCATCAGCAGCCATTTGGTCTTTGGCGTGATTGCCTTCTCCAGCGCTGCCGGCGTCAGCTTGAAGCCATTGTCGATCGAGGTGTCGGCAAAGACCGACGTGCCGCCGCAGATCGCCACCATTTCGGGATAGCTGACCCAGTAGGGGCGGGGGATGATGACCTCGTCGCCGGGGTTCAGCGTCGCCATGAAGGCGTTGAACAGGATCTGCTTGCCGCCGGTGCCGACGATGGTCTGCTCGGGCTTGTAGTCGAGATTGTTCTCGCGCTTGAACTTTTTCGCGATCGCCTCGCGCAGCGGCACGATGCCCGAAACCGGCGGATACTTGGTCTCGCCACGGCGAATGGCCTCGATCGCCGCATTCTTGATGTTGTCGGGCGTGTCGAAATCGGGCTCGCCGGCGCCAAGGCCAATGATGTCCCGCCCGGCATTTTTCAGCTCGCGCGCTTTCTGCGTCACCGCGATGGTGGCGGAAGGCTTAACGCGGGAAAGGGTGTCGGCAAGAAAGGCCATGACCTTTTGTCTCTCCAAAGGATCGGCGCGGCCAGGAGCGGCCGCGGCGCTTCTCATGTCGCAACATTCCCGTCAGCGCAAGCCTTGTCGGCTGGGCCAAGTGGGGAGGGCGCGGTCAATCAGGCGTGATCGGCAGAGGAAAGTTCATTAACGGGCGGTAGAGGCTTGCATGGCAGGATCGCGGTTCAATTCCGCCAGGTCGCGGAGCGAGGAACCTTTGTCACGCAGCATCGGACTTGCCCATATCGTCCGTCATGATGACGGCACCTCGAGCGGTGTCTGGGGCATTTATACCCTGCAAAGCGCTTTTCAGCCGATATTTGCCTTTAATGAGGGCAAGCTTTCGGTTGCCGCCTTCGAAGGGCTGATCCGCCCGTTTCGCGACGGCGAGCCGCAATCGCCGATGAGCTTTTTTTCGACCTGTCCGGCGGTCGACCGTCTGCATGTGGAGGCGCTGACCAGGACGCTGCATCTGCTCAATGCCGGCGTCTGCCTGCCGCAAGAGGCGTCGATCTTCATCAATTTCGACCCGTCGGTATTCACCGAGCGCGCTGTCGCCGACAGTGCCTTGCGTGACATGCGGCTGGTGCTGCACGAAGCCGGCATCGATCCGGGCCGCGTCGTTTGCGAGGTGACGGAGCAGAGATCGGCATCGCAGGAGACCCTGCACGGCTTCGTCGCCGCGCTCAGGGCCAACGGCTTCCGGATCGCCGTCGACGACTATGGCGCCGACGATTCCGACATCACTCGCGTCAAGGAATTGCGCCCCGACATCGTCAAGTTCGATGCTCACTGGATCACGCAACTGATGGAATCGGGCGCCGGTTTCGCGCTGCTGACATCCATGGTGAGGAGCTTCGAGGACCAGGGCATCCGCACCGTGTTCGAAGGCATCGAGGAAGGCTGGCAACTGGAGCTGGCCGAACGATCCGGCGCCTCGATGGTCCAGGGCTATGTGCTGGCCCGCCCAGAACTGGTGCCGACGAGTTTCCGCGCTTTCGGCCAGGGCAGTCCCGAGCCGGCTCCTCCCTCGAGCCATGCGTCCGCTGCCGCCGCCGTCGCGCCGCGAACCGGGCGGCCCGCAAAAGCCTTCGGGCGCAAGGTGGCGCGATGAGCCGCGAGCGGCGGCGTACCGTTGGCGATGCGATCTTCATCGACGAGATCGGCATCGAATGTGGGATCCATGGCGACTTCCGCCTGCGCAGCGCCTACCAGCCGATCTACGCCCCGCGCGGCGGCAGCTTGCATCCGGTGGCCGTAGAGGGCCTGATCGAACCGCACCGTGCCGGCCGGCCAGTGTCGCCTCGGATGTTCTTCGACAGCATCGCGGCTCCGGAGCGGCTGTACGTCGAAACAATGTGCCGGGTGCTGCATCTGAGAAATTTCCATAATATCGGGGTCGACGGGCTCGACCTGTTCTTCAACTACAATCCTCTGGTCAACGACCATGCTGGACGGGCGCTGGCCGAGATCCGGCTGATGAGCCGGCACCTCGACGAACTCGGCCTGGCGCCAGCCATGCTGGTGTGTGAAATCACCGAGCAGGCGGCGGACGATGCGCTGCTGGCCCGGCTGGTGCGTGAAATGCGGCGCGACGGCATCCGCATCGCCATTGACGATTTCGGCACCGGCCATTCGACCGTGGAGCGGGTAAGCCTGCTTCAGCCCGACATCGTCAAGATCGATGGCGGCTGGTTCGCGGAATTCTGCCGCCACGCCGCCGCCGAACGCTTCTTCCGCCCGCTGGTGTCCAGCCTCCACGATCGCGGTGCCAAGGTGCTGGTCGAGGGTATCGAGCAGCCCACCCATTTGCGTGTCGCGCTCGAAGGCGGGGTCGATTTGCTGCAGGGCTTTCTGCTCGGGCGTCCGGCGCTGGCCGGCACCATCTTCAACGAAGAGCCGCTTGCCGTCGATGCGCTGCTGGGCTTCGACAACAAGGTCGTACCATTGCATAAGCGGCGTTGATGGTCGCGCCAAAACAAATCATTGGTTGAGGATGATGCCGCTGCGATAATCGGCTCGCAGAAGCAGCGCTCCGGGGAACCATGATGATACTTTACAGCATGATCGATAGCGGCAATTGCTACAAGCCGCGTTTGCTGATGGCCAAGCTCGGCCTTGCCTTCACCACTGTCGAGGTGAGTTCGCATACCGGCGATACGCGCAAGGCCGATTTCGTCGCCAAGAACCCGAACGCCATGGTGCCGTTGCTGGAACTGGACGACGGCCGGCGGCTGGCAGAATCCAACGCCATCCTGCTCTATCTCGCCGAAGGCACACGCTTGCTGCCCGCGGACAAATATGAGCGCGGGCTCGCTTATCAGTGGCTGTTCTTCGAACAATACAGCCACGAGCCCTATATCGCCGTGCGCAAGGCGCTGCTGACCTTTCCGGAGCGGGCCGCGGATGCCACGCCGGAGCGGCTGGCGGCGACGCTGGAGCGCGGCAACAAGGCGCTCGGCGTCATGAACACATATCTCGAAAACAACGACTTCTTCGCCGGCCGCACATTCAGCATCGCCGACATCGCGCTCTATGCCTATACCCACACGGCGGAGCAGGGCGGCTTCCAGCTCGACGCCTATCCGTCGGTGGTCGCCTGGCTCGGCCGCGTGGAGGCGGACCCGCGGCATGTGCCGATCGAGTGGGTGGGGTAGGCAAGGCAGGCCATTGGCGAAAGCGGCAACACAGCTCTGAGCCCCAGACAAATAAAAAGGCGGGATAAATCCCGCCTTCCCATTTCGGTAGCCTGATTGGGAGCATCCGGTCCGGGCTGGCAGCTATCTGCTGTTCCAGCTTGTCGGGTCTTTCCGCTCCGGCGCGTTTCTCGCGCGACCGTCAGTACATCCGTGACTTGCCGCGCGCCCCGAACTCTCGTCCGGCGCGCGCCATTTTCAAAATCAGGCTGCCTTGCTCAGAGAACCAGCGGACGACTTGCCAGTGCGGCGGTCCTGCTCGATCTCGAAGTTGATCTTCTGGCCTTCGACCAGGGTCGACAGTCCAGCGCGCTCGACAGCCGAGATGTGGACGAAAACGTCCGCGCCGCCGCTGTCAGGCTGGATGAAGCCGAAACCCTTGGTGGCGTTGAACCACTTGACCGTTCCAGTTGCCATAAAAATAGTCCTTCACATTTGCTTTGGTATGACCGGACCGAAGTCCAGCCGGTGTGCATCGAGATTTTGGAGATAGACGTCAGCAAACGCGAAGATCGCGAGGCCCGGATCGATCGGCCGAAATATCAATGGGGCTGATATAGGCTGCTTTCGCACAAAAAACAAGACTGCGTGAAAACGTCGTGATCTGGGGTCGCCCAACGGCCGCCCCAATCTGGTGAAACCGTGGCGCAAGATCGTGCCGTCCCGGGCGGCGGATCGAGGGGAGAGGACCATGAAAACCATCGTGCTTGCCACCTGCCTCACGCTGGTGGCCGCCCAGGCGCAGGCGATCTCGCGCTACGACCCGACACGTTTGAGCTGCGTCAAGGTCCAGTCGGCGATCGCGCGCCAAGGTGCGGTTATCCTTCGCTATCAGTCGAAGCGGGTGCCGGGGCTGCCGCTCTATGACCGCTATGTGCAGAGCCAGCAGTTCTGCACCATGGGCGAGGTGCGGACGCGCGCCTATGTGCCGAGCGCCGACACCAAGTCCTGCCCGGTGTACAACTGCAAGCGGCCGGACAATGAGCATTTCAGGCATCGATTCATCCGGCGCCATTAGCCCCCGGGAGCGGCTTACTGCTCTTAAAACCCGAAAGACACCTGCGCCGGCGGCGGCGGGCCGACATGCACGCCTTCCATGGCCAGCATCTTTTCCTTGGTGACGGAGCCGCCGGGCGCCGAGAAGCCGCCGATCTTGCCACCGGCGGCAAGAATGCGGTGGCACGGGATGACCAGGGGCACCGGATTGGCGCCAAGGGCCGCCCCTGTTTCGCGCGGCAGGCCGGCATGGCCGGCACGCTTGGCGAGTTCGCCATAGGTGGTGGTTTCGCCATAGCTGAGCTTTCGTGCCGCGTTGTAGATGGCGAGGCGGAAATCGTCGATGCCATCGAGATCGACGGGAAAGCCGGTGAAATCGACGTCCTCGCCAGCAGCGTAAGCCTTGATCGAGGCGATCAGTTCGACCACCCATGACGGCTGGGCCCTGGAGGCGGAAATGCCGGCATGGCGCATCAACCGCCGCTCCACCGCTTCGCGGCTGCGTTCCGGCAGGCAAAGACGGATCAGGCCCTTTTCGCTCCAAGCGATGCCCATGAAACCGATCACTGTTTCTAACACTGCGTGGCCGGCCGTGATCGAAGATGTCGTTTGCATGCTGAGCTCCTTTCCGCAAAGCGGCAAAATCCGGGATTCCCGCAGGTACATATCAGGAACGATATGGCATCACGGCCTGCATCCCGCCACCCGAAAACCACCAGATGGCCCCGATTGCTACCCAGGAATCGCTGGTGTAAGGAAATCTTAACACCCGACAAACCGGACATCGAACGCGGCTTGCCAGCAAAACAAACCCTTATCGCCATCGGCGTGATCGTGGCGGCTGCCGGCATCAGCGGCTGCACCTCGACCTCACGGATGAAGGCCGCGCCTTCCCTGACCGAAACCGCGACGGTTGCCGGCAGCGATGCCGGCTTCACCATCCCCTTGCCGGAAACGGTTTCGGTGTTGCCGCAATCCTCCGGAATCAAGCCTGTTCAGACGGCTGAATTGACTCCCAGCCCGGCCACGCCCGCGCTTGATGCCGTCGCCCAGCCGACCGCGGCGCCCGCCGCCTTTGCCGGGGCGACCCCAACGGCGCCGGCGATACCCGCCGTGATGACCGCCAATGCCTGGCAGGCGCCGGCCCCGGCGAAAGCCGGCCGGCCGATCCAGTCGGCGGCGACCTACAGGACCGCCGGGCTCATCATGCCAGCGGTTGCCAAGGGCGGCCAGAAACTGCCTGGCGTGCAGCAGGTGGCCTATGTCGTGCCGCAGAACCCGGCCGCGCTGGTGCAGTTCCCGTTGGCGCCGGTTGAGCCGGAAGAGCATGTGACCGGCATGCGCGGCGATGTGGACCGGCTGATCGTCAAATACGCCGCCTTCTACCAGGTGCCGGTGGATCTGGTGCGCCATGTCGTCAACCGCGAGAGTACCTACAATCCCAAGGCGTACAATAACGGCCATTGGGGGCTGATGCAGATCAAGCACGCGACGGCGCGCGGCATGGGCTATGACGGTCCGGCCAAAGGCCTGTTCGACGCCGAGACCAACCTCAAATACGCGGTCAAATATCTGCGCGGCGCCTGGCTGGTGTCCAACGGCAACGCCAAGAAGGCCGACTGGCTCTACCAGACCGGCTATTATTTCGACGCCAAGCGCAAGGGCCTGCTCGAGGCGACCGGCCTCGGCGCCGACCGCAAGCGCGGGCGTCTTCAGCCCGACGCCTGAGCGCGATGCCCGAACCGCGCCCGCCGGCTCCAAACGACATCCGGCTGCGCAAGATCCTCGACGAGACGCTCGTTCCACCGCATTGGCCGGACGGCTTCCTCATGCGCTCGTTCGAGCGCGGCGACGCGCCGCCCCTGCATGCGTTGCTGGGCGAAGTGTTCGACGACGGCACCGACGGCCCCTTCGACGAATGGTGGCCGCGCATATCGGAAGATCCCGAATTCGACCCGGCGCTGTGTTTCCTCGTCATCGACGCCAAGGGCAGGCTGGCGGCTGCTGCACTGTGCTGGAGCTCGGCGTTCGTCAAGGATCTGGCCGTTCATCCCGAGGCGCGCGGCAAGGGTGTCGGCGAAGCGCTGATGTGGCACGCCTTCGCCATTTTTCGCGACCGGGGCGCCGCCCATGTCGATCTCAAGACCAATACGCTCGAGAACCCCGCCGCCGTGCGGCTCTATGAGCGGCTGGGCATGAGGCCCGTCGCCTGGGAAGGCTGACCGACGACGTTGATCCGTCCCCTTCACCGGCGATGGCTGTTCGGGAACCCAAGGCGCTGCTCCGCATTCAATGAACGGTGGGGCCTGACCGGCTGCCGATGCGGTGCGCCGCCGGCTGCCTAGGGAGATCCACCGCGATGAAGCTTTTCCACGCATGGCTGGCGTTGAGCGTCGCTGTCGTGCTCGCGGCGGGTCCGGCGCGATCGGTCGAGCTGTCGATCGTGTCGGGCGACACCGGCAACGGCCTCAAGGTGCTGCGCGAGATCCTCGACCGCTATGAGAAGGAGAGCGGCGACACGGTCACCATCGTCGCCATGCCGTCGTCGGGGACCGACCAGTTCGGCCAGTACAGGCTGTGGCTCGCTGCCGGCAACAGCGACGTCGACGTCTACCAGACCGATGTCATCTGGGCACCGCAGCTCGCCAGCCAGTTCGTCGACCTGACCCAGGCGACCAGGGATGTCGTGGCCAAGCATTTCCCGTCGATTATCCAGTCGCAGACCGTCGACGGCAGGCTGGTGGCGCTGCCGATCTTCACCGATGCGCCGGCGCTCTACTACCGCAAGGATCTGCTCGACAAATACGGCGTTAAGGTGCCGGCCACCTGGAAGGAACTGGGCGACACCTCCAGGCTGGTGATGGATAAGGAGCGGGCCTCGGGCAACAGGGATATCTGGGGTTTCGTCTTCCAGGGCAATGCCTATGAAGGGCTGACCTGCGACGCGTTCGAATGGGTGGTGTCGAATGGCGGCGGTCATATCGTCGAGCCGGATGGCGCGATTTCCATCAACAACCCCCAGGCGGCGGCCGCGCTCGACATGGCCAAGGCCTGGATCGGCACCATCGCACCGCCCGGCGTGCTCGCCTACCAGGAAGAGGAGGCGCGCGGCGTGTGGCAGACCGGCAATGCGGTCTTCATGCGCAACTGGCCCTATGCCTATGCGCTGGGCAACAGCCAGGGGTCGCCGATCAAGGGCAAGTTCGATGTCGCGCCGCTGCCGGCTGGCACGGGCGAGGGCGCGCGGCCGGCAGCGACGCTCGGCGGCTGGAACCTCGCGGTCTCGAAATATTCCAAGCACCCGGATGCCGCGATCGACCTAGTCAAGTACATCGCCTCGCCGGAAATGCAGAAATACCGCACGCTCAAGACCGCCAACCTGCCGACCATCCAGGCGCTCTATGACGACCCCGACATCGCCCGGCAACAGCCGATCATTCCACACTGGAAGGAGGTCTTCCTCAGTGCCGGGCCACGGCCCTCGGCGGTGACGAGGAACAAGTACAATGAGGCGTCCAGCCAGTTCTGGAACGCCGTCCACAAGACCTTGTCCGGCGAAGGCAGCGCCGCCGACAATCTGGCCGACCTCGAAGCGACGCTGACCCGGCTGAAGGGCAAGGGCTGGTGAGCGCGCACCCGGCCGATGCGCGCTCTGGTTCGAGGCTGATGAGCCAGCGTGTGCGCTCGGCATGGCTGTTCCTGGCGCCGATGCTTGCGGTGCTCGCCGCCGCTGCCGGCTGGCCGCTGGCGCGCACGGTCTATTTCAGCTTCACCGATGCCTCGCTGTCAGACCTGGACGCCCGCCAATGGGCCGGCTTGGCCAATTATGTCTCGGTCCTGCGCATGCCGAGCGGGCGGGTCATCTACGACGGGCTGCTTCTCGACCCGGTCTGGTGGGGCGCTGTGTGGAACACCGTGCGGTTCGCGGTGGTTTCGGTGACCTGCGAGACGATCCTCGGCATGGTCGTCGCCCTGGTGCTCAACGCCGAATTCCTCGGCCGCGGCATCGTCAGGGCGGCGATCCTTATTCCCTGGGCGATCCCGACCATCGTCTCGGCGAAGATGTGGCAGTGGATGCTGAACGACCAGTTCGGCATCATCAATGTCGTGCTCATCAACCTAGGGCTGATCGACCACAAGATCGCCTGGACCGCCAGCGCCGATACGGCAATGGCGGCGGTGCTGATCGTCGACATCTGGAAGACGACGCCCTTCATGGCGCTGCTGATCCTTGCGGCGCTGCAGATGCTGCCGCGCGAAATCATCGAGGTCGCCAGGCTGGACGGCGCCAATCCCTGGCAGATCTTCTGGCGCGTGACCTTGCCGCTGATCCGCCCGGCGGTGATGGTGGCGGTGATCTTCCGGGTGCTCGATGCGCTGCGAATCTTCGACCTGATCTATGTGCTGACGCCCAACAATGCGCACACCAAGTCGATGTCGGTGTTCGCCCGCGAGAACCTGTTCGAGTTCGACAAGTTCGCCTATGGCTCGGCCGCCTCGACCCTGCTCTTCCTCATCCTCGCTCTGCTCACCATCCTCACCATCCGCATTGGCCGGATAAGCCTGGACGGAGGCCGCTGAGATGTGGCTCCTGAAGCGCATGGCCTTTTATCTGCTGGTCGGAGCAATCGTGCTCATCGCGGTGTTCCCGTTCTATTACGCCATCGTCACCAGCCTCAAATCGGGGACCGAGCTGTTCCAGGCCGACCTATGGCCGAAGGCGCCCAGCCTCGGCAATTACCGCAACGTGCTGGCCGAAGGCGCCTTCCTGCGCAACCTCCTGAACTCGCTGGCGGTTTCGGGCGCGGTGGTGGCTCTGTCGCTGTTCTTCGGCGTCACCGCGGCCTACGCGCTGGCGCGTATCCGCTTTCGCGGCCGCTCGGCATTGCTGTTCGCCATCCTGTCGGTCTCGATGTTCCCGCAGGTGGCGGTGCTGGCCGGGCTGTTCGAGCTGGTGCGGCTGTTCGGCCTCTACAATTCGCTTTTCGCGCTGATCTTCTCCTACATGATCTTCACGCTGCCGTTTACCGTCTGGGTGCTCACCGCTTTCGTGCGCGACCTGCCGGTGGAGGTCGAGGAAGCGGCGATCCTCGACGGCGCGACGCCGTGGATCATCATCACGCGCATCTTCCTGCCGCTGATGTGGCCGGCGCTGGCGACCACCGGGCTGCTGGCCTTCATCGGCGCCTGGAACGAGTTCCTGTTTGCCCTGACCTTCACCTCCAACGACGCGCGGCGGACCGTGCCGGTGGCGATCGCGCTGCTCTCGGGCAATTCGCAGTTCGAAATCCCCTGGGGCAACATCATGGCCGCCTCGGTGATCGTCACGGTGCCGCTGGTGGTGCTGGTGCTGATCTTCCAGCGCAAGATCGTCTCCGGCCTCACCGCCGGCGGGGTCAAGGGGTGAGGAGGCGGTCGGCGTTCAGATATCGGGCGCGTTGCCGATCTTCTGCTTGATCTCCAGCGCCCAGGCGCGGCCCTCGTCGCCACCCCACAAGAGCCAGGCTATGGTGCCGGCCGAAGGGTTTTCCTCATTGCCGTAATTCTTGCCGCGCTTGTCGACCTCGTGGCGGGCGAAGTAGCTGACCATGCGGCGGATGGTGGAAGGCGCCAGCTTCTCGCGGTTCTTCAGCTCCGTCGCCCGCGCCACGCCGATCTCGGTGCCGCCACGGCCGAACTGCTTGCGCAGACGCAGGCCCTTGGCGGCATTGTCGGCCACCACTTGCGGGCAGCGCAGGTCGATCTCGTCGGCTTCGTGCATTCTTCTCTCCACTCCGCAGCTGTAGCCGATAACGGGGATGTGGCAAGGCCGGGCCTGTCCCGATGCGAAATGTCGGGACCGGTCGCGGCCAAACGTCCTTGGGTCGCAGAGCAACCGCGCCGGGACGCCGGCGCGCGGAACCAAGGAGCCGATCATGATCACCTTTCCCAACGAATCCGCCAGATACCGCACCGCACGCGAAAAGCTGCTGAAGGAGGAAATCGAGCTGCGCCGCGCCATGGAAGCCGTGGCCGAGGCGCGCCGCGCGCTGCCGCCGGGCGGGCTGGTGCCGCAGGATTATGTATTCGACGGGCTCGATGCCGCCGGCAAGCCCGCCAGGATAAAACTTTCGGAGCTGTTCGCGCCCGGCAAGAACACGCTGATCCTCTACAACATGATGTTCCCGCGCCATCCGCGGGAGACGCGCGACGTCGCGACCAGCGGCGGTACGGCGAAGCTCGCCCGGCCCGACCAGCCATGCCCGTCCTGCACCGCCCTGCTCGACCAGTTCGACGGCGCGGTCGGCCATCTCGAAGCGGCCGGCTTCAACTTCGCCGTGGTGGCCAAGACGGCGCTGGAAAACCTCGTCACGCTCGGCCGCGATCGCGGCTGGCGCGACATGCGGCTGGTGTCGTCGGCCAACAACAGCTTCAAGCGCGACTACAATGCCGAGGACGCCGACGGCGCGCAGATCCCGCTGCTGTCGGTGTTCCACCGCGATGCTGACGGCATCAGGCATTTCTGGTCGTCGGAACTCGGTTTCGCGCCGACCGAGCCCGGCCAGGACCCGCGCGCCATCGGCACCTGCGAGAGCCTGTGGAACCTGATGGATTTCACGCCGGAGGGCCGGCCGAATTTCGGCGAGCAACTGCAATATGGCGAGGCGTGCTGCCACTGAAGTCGCGCAGTCCGCCCTTTTCAGTTCCGAGTGGCTCTTCAGCACATGGTCGCCGTCGGCCTGTTCGACGAGATAGGCGGGCTCGTCGGGCGATGCCTTGCGTTTGACCTCGGTGCCCTTGATCTGGCGGGACACGTCGCGGGTAAAACTTTCCGCCACCTTGCCCTCGCCGGTATGAGCGCCCCAGGCCCAGGTGACGCGTGTTCCCTTGCGCAGCTTCCGCATCCGAAGGTCCTCCGGGTCAGGAATGTCCCGCGCCGCCCGCGGTTCCTGAGAACCAAAGCCGGGGTGGGACGTTGGCCTAGCCAATACAACCAACAGGAGCCCGCCGTGACCGACAGAAACCTTGCCGAAATTGCCGAGAAGATGCGCGATATCGATGTCGCCATGCTGTCCACCCACACGCAAGGCGGTGCCATTGCCGGCCGACCGATGAGCAACAACCAGGACGTCGACTATGACGGCTCCTCCTTCTACTTTACCTGGGACAAGTCGCAGGTGGTGGAGGATATCGAACGCGATGCCAATGTGTCGCTTGCCTTCAAGGGCGACGATGGTTTCTGGGTCGCGGTTGAGGGCAAGGCCGAGATCATCCGCGACAAGGTTGCCTTCGAGGAACACTGGACCGACGATATCGACGAGTGGTTCGAACAGGGCACCGATACGCCCGGGCTGGCCATGATCAAGATCGAAGCCGTTCGCGCCCATTACTGGGATGGTGAGGACGAGGGCGAGGTGACCCTGTCGTCTTGACGCGCCGGCAGGCAACCTCGCCGCATCCTGCTGGCTTCAGTGTCCTTGATCCGCGCTTCACGTGGCTGCTGAAGCCGCTCAAGTCGGCCGGAACATCGGACGATCCGCTGCATTGATAGGAGACGGTTTGCGACCCGCTTCACGGATTGGACGTGCGCCCTGCAATTAAAGACGTATGGGACTTGGTGCGAGAAAGCGTGGTTGGCTTTGTCAACGACAATGCCCTTAGTCATGGGGCGGCAATGGCGTTTTATGCCGCCACGTCGCTGGCCCCGGTTCTGATAATCGTCGTCGCGATAGCCGGCATCGCTTTTGGTCATGACGCGGCACAGTTGGCCTTGTCCGCCCAGATATCGGGGCTGATGGGCTCGGAAAGCGCGGCGCTCCTTCAGACGGCGCTCGAAGGGGCGTCCAGCAAATCATCGGGGACCCTGGCGGCGCTTATCGGCGTGGCCACTCTGCTCGTCACCGCCTCCGCCGTGTTCGGCGAGATGCAGCAGGCCCTGAATGCAATATGGAAGGTTGAAGCGAAAGGGGATTCGCTGTCGCGTCTGTTGCGCGCACGCGCGGCAAGTCTCGGCCTGGTCGCCGCCCTCGGCTTCATGTTGCTGGTATCCTTGGCGGCGAGCGCTGCGATCTCGGCTCTGGGCAATGTGATCAGCGCTCATCTGCCGTTCGGCGAATTTTTTCTGAGCGCCATCAACACCTTTATTTCCTTTTCCCTGATCGCCGTGATGTTTGCCGCGATCTACAAAGTCCTGCCGGACCGTGCCTTGCAATGGCGGGATGTCGGGATCGGCGCCGTGGTGACCGCCGCTCTGTTCACGTTGGGAAAGTCGCTTATCGGTTGGTATATCGGCACAAGTGCGGTCGCATCGTCCTATGGTGCGGCCGGAGGGCTGCTCGTCATACTGCTCTGGGTCTATTATTCATCGGAAATCTTTCTGCTCGGTGCGGAGTTGACGCGCGCCTATTCCGTTCGACGGGGGAGCAGGTCCGACCTGGACGGTTTGGTTCAAAATGCTCCGGCTTCAGAAAGCCCTGTTCCAATGCGCCGAACGCCCGGCTCTTCGGGCTTCGTCCCCTTGTTGGCGGTGGCGTGCGTGAGCGCAACGATGACGGCCTTTCTGCTGGGGCCTCGCCGCCCGTAGGGAGAGATCATGCTGTGGTCGTAAGGCTGCTTTCCCTCCTTCCCGTGACCAGAAGAGACCCGGCTGGCAACCTCGCGGCGTCCGCGGCGTTGGACTCCTTGAGGGAACCATTCCGATCGGAGACGCCAGATGAAAATGCTCCTGACCTTGGCCGCCGTCGCGCTGACCGCCGTCGCGCCCGCCGCCCTTGCCCAGACGAACGGCACCAATTCGAACGCCGTCGCGCCCATGTTGCCCGACAGCAAGGTCGACACCCCGACCTTCGTCGGCGCCGTGCCCAGTGCCAATGAATTCGAGATCCAGTCGAGCCAGCTCGCCGAACAGAAATCCGCCTCGGCCGACGTCAAGGCCTTCGCCGGCCAGATGATCAAGGACCACACCAAGGCCGGCGAGGACTTCAAGCAGGCGCTGAGCAAGGGGCAGACCACCGCCTCGATCAAGCCCGCCGGCCCCGCGCTGCAACCCAAGGAGCAGCAGATGCTGGACCAGCTGAAAGCCGCCAGCGGCAAGGCGTTCGACCAGAAATACGTGATGATGCAGACCGAGGCCCACAAGCAGGCGGTCGCGCTGTTCAGCACCTATGCAAGATCGGGCGACGACCCCGCGCTGAAGGAATTCGCCAAGAAGACGCTGCCGACGCTGAAGATGCATGAGAAGCACGTGAAGGAGCTCGGCGCGGCGCATTAGGGGCTGGGCGAGTTGTTCGGTCAAGGGTAGGCCATCCTTCTGGCCGGTGGAGACCTCCTTCATTTCGTCATCCACGGGCGGAGCAAGGAGCGCGGCGACGCGGCGCAGAGCCGAGGATCCATGCCGGGACTTCAAAGCGTCGCTACAGTTCGTAATTCTGTTCCGCTGCGTCCCCGATTGATGTCGCGGCATGGATCCTAGGGTCTCCGCGACGCCGCTCCGCGGCTGCTTCGCCCTAGGATGACGAAGTTGAGGTGTCAGGCGCTCTGCCCCTGGTAAACCAGCAGCCGAAAGAGGCCCCTGTGCCTCCACCCGCCATGCGCTACACTACCCGGCCTCACCTCGGGAGCATCCCATGCCCAAGATCGACCTCGCATCCGTGCCCGTGCGCAAGGGCTCGGGCTACCCCGTTCCCTTCGACGCCCCGTGTGCCGACCGCACGCGCCGGCGCCTTGGCGATGCCGGCGGGCTCACCGATTTCGGCGTCAACCTGATGACGCTGCCGCCGGGCGGCTGGTCGAGCCAGCGTCACTGGCATAGCCATGAGGACGAACTCGTCTATGTGCTGGAAGGCGAGCTGACGCTGGTCGAGGATGGCGGCGAGACGCTGCTCAAGGCCGGCGATAGTGCTGCCTTCGCCAAGAACAGCGGCAATGGACATCACATGATCAACCGCGCGTCGGTTACCGCACGCTACCTGGAAGTCGGCTCGCGCAACCCCGACGATGTGATTACCTGCTCGGACATCGACATGATGAGCCCGAGTTCGGACGGGCGCTTCCTGCACAAGGACGGCACGCCCTATCCGGGGCAGGGGTGAGGGCTGGACCATGCGTCGGCGCTGGCGTTCCGCCGGTGCCGGGATAAGCTGCCTATTACCGCAGGAGTCGGCGCCAGCCCCTCATCCGGCCGCTTCGCGTCCACCTTCTCCCCGCTGGGGAGATGAGCCGGCGCCGGCGCTCGTGATCTCCTCTCCCCTCGGGGAGAGGTCAGCCGAGCGAAGCGGAGGCCGGGGGAGTGGCGCCAGCCCTGCCAACCCGGGGGAGGACACCCATGAAGAAAGAAGTCATCGAAGTGCCCGTCATGTCGGACAAGGTGCGCTCACTCGGCCTGCCCTGTTCGACGGCGGTGAGGGCCAACGGTTTCGTGTTCATCTCGGCGACGCCGCCGGTGGACATGGTGACCGGCGAGATGGTGCGCGGCGACATCGAGGTCCAGACCGAGGCCTCGCTGAAGGCGCTGAAACATTGCCTTGAAGCGGCCGGCACCTCGCTGGAAAACGTGGTGATGGTGCGCATCTACGCCGTCAATTCCGGCTTCTACAACGCGATAAACAGGGTGTATGCCCGGTATTTCAGCGTCAACCCGCCGGCGCGGAGTTTTGTGCCGGTAGCGTCGTGGCCGATGGAGTTCGATATCGAGATTGAGTGCGTGGCGGTGGGGTGAGGGTGTGACCCGGATAGCGGACGAAAAGCCAATCGCTTGGCTTTTCGAGCTTCGAACGCCCTGAGCCTGCGAAGGGCCGGCAATCTCTAGTGTAATTTTTACTTGTCTTTCAAGTAAACTCCCTCTCAACTCCCGTCGGGGATAGGGAGGGTGAGTCATTGAACAAATTATCGAAAAAAATTTATCGAGCGAGTTGCGTCGAATCTAAAGAAGTATCAGCGGATTACGCTGGCTCAGCAAAAATCCGATGTCGCGGAGGCTGACACCGTTACGTTGGCCAAGGACATTCTGGCTGATGTTTTTGGCTACGACAAATATGACGAACTGACGTCGGAACATCAGATCAAAGCGACATATTGTGATCTCGCGATCAAGATCGCAGGAAAACTGCGATTGCTTGTCGAAGTGAAATCAGCAGGCTGCAGCTTGGCCGATAATCACCTCAGGCAGGTCATCGACTATGGAGCTCATCAAGGCATTCACTGGGTGATCCTGACCAATGCCGTCGAATGGCGGCTGGTCCGCATCTATGTGGCAAAACAGATCAGCCACGAAGAAGTTTGCCGTATAGTACTCGCTGATATGAATCCCAAGAATGAGGATCACCTGCAGTGCCTCTTCCTGTTCGCCAAGGAAGGGCTGACGACCGATGCGATGGATGCCTTTCATCAGCAGGCCCAATTATTCAACAAGTTTACTGTATCTGCGATCATACGGTCGGATGCTGTCATCTCAGTGGTGCGTCGGGAAATCCGGAGACTGTTTCCTGACATCAAAGTCGGCAACGAGAACCTCTCGCTGATGGTTGAAAATGAAGTGATCAAGCGGGACACGATCGAAGGGGACAAAGCCAAGGAAGCGGTCGCCAGAATGCGAAAGGCGCTGAACAAGCTGGAACGAGCTAAGAACAAGGCTACGAAAGTTGTTGTCGCCGATTTAGCGAGCTAAGCTCCAACAACAGTGAGACGTCTGTGGGTTGCCCCCATGGGTAGAGTGGCGATGTTGGCCGTCTTTGCCGCGTTGCCTGGACTGGCAGCCGCCAATTTGAGGTGCGAGCGCTGCCCCTCATCCGCCTGCCGGCACCTTTCTCCCCGTTGAACGGGGAGAAGAGAGCCAATCACCTCAGGCAAAATACTCCTGCAGCGGCCTGACTTCCAAACTCCCCGCCTTCAACGCCGCAATCGCTTCCGCCACGGCCGCGGCACCCGACAACGTCGTGTAATACGGCACTTTCTGCATCAGCGTCGCCCTGCGCAGCGATTTGGAGTCCGACACTGCCTTCTGGCCATCCGTTGTGTTGAACACGATCTGGACCTGGCGGTTGCGGATGGCGTCTTCGATGTGGGGGCGGCCTTCGAGCACCTTGTTGATCTTTTGGGCGTCGACGCCGTTTTCGGCGAGGAAGCGCTGCGTGCCTGAGGTCGCCAGCACCTTGAAGCCGAGGCCGGCGAGGCGCTTCACCGCCGGCAGGATACCCTTCTTGTCCTCGTCGCGGACCGAGACGAACAGCGTGCCGGAGCGGGGCAGGTCGACGCCGGCGCCGAGCTGGCTCTTGGCGAAGGCCAGCGCGAAATCGCGGTCGAGGCCCATGACCTCGCCTGTGGAGCGCATTTCCGGGCCGAGCAGGATGTCGACGCCGGGGAAGCGCGCGAAGGGGAAGACGGCTTCCTTGACGGCGATGTGGCCGGGATTGCGCGGATCGGGCATGGCGCCGTAATGGGCGAAGGCGTCTTCCAGCGTCTCGCCGGCCATGATGCGGGCGGCGATTTTCGCGATCGGACGGCCGATGGTCTTGGCGACGAAGGGCACGGTGCGCGACGCGCGCGGGTTGACCTCCAGCACATAGACCGTGCCATCCTTGATCGCGTATTGCACGTTCATCAGCCCGCCGACATTGAGCGCGCGGGCCAGGGCCGCCGTCTGGCGTTCCAGCTCGTCGACCAATTCCGCGGGCAGCGAGTGAACCGGCAGCGAGCAGGCACTGTCGCCCGAGTGGATTCCGGCTTCCTCGATGTGTTCGAGAATGCCGGAGACGAAGGTCGCCTTGCCGTCGCAGAGGCAGTCGACATCGACCTCGATGGCGCCGGAGAGATAGGTGTCGAACAGAAGCGGGTTCTTGCCCAGCAGCGTGTTGATCTGGCCGGTCTTGTCGTTGGGATATTTCTGCTTGATGTCCTCCGGCACCAGGCCGGGCACGGTGTCGAGCAGGTAGCTCTGCAGCATGCCCTCGTCATGGATGATCTGCATGGCGCGGCCGCCGAGCACATAGGAGGGGCGCACCACCAGCGGGAAGCCGAGCTCGCCGGCGACGAGGCGGGCCTGCTCGACCGAATAGGCGATGCCGTTCTTCGGCTGGCTGAGGTTGAGCTTGTGCAGCAGCTTCTGGAAACGGTCGCGGTCCTCGGCGAGATCGATCATGTCGGGCGAGGTGCCGAGGATCGGAATGCCTGCCTTCTCCAGCGCGTCCGCCAGCTTCAGCGGCGTCTGGCCGCCGAACTGGACGATGACGCCGACCAGCTCGCCCGAGGCCTGCTCGGCGCGCAGGATCTCCAGCACGTCCTCCGCCGTCAGCGGCTCGAAATAGAGCCGGTCCGAGGTGTCGTAGTCGGTCGAAACGGTCTCGGGGTTGCAGTTGATCATGATCGCTTCATAGCCGGCATCGCGCAGCGCGAACGCGGCGTGGCAGCAGCAATAGTCGAACTCGATGCCCTGGCCGATGCGGTTCGGCCCGCCGCCGAGGATGACGACCTTCTTGCGCGCCGAGACCTGCGCCTCGTTGGCGAGCGCGCCGGCGAAGGGCACTTCATAGGTCGAGTACATGTAGGCGGTGGGCGAGGCGAATTCGGCGGCGCAGGTGTCGATGCGCTTATAAACCGGATGAACGTCGAGCTTTTCACGAATCCTTTGAATTACTTCGGCGTCGGTCTTCGTCAGCGAGGCGAGGCGCGCGTCGGAGAAGCCCATCGCCTTCAGCATGCGCAGATTGACGGCGTCGCCCGGAATGCCGTGCTCGCGGATGCGGGCTTCCATGGCGACGATACCGGCGATCTGTTCGAGGAACCACGGGTCGATCTTGCACATGGCGTGCACGTCCTCCAGCGAGGTGCCCATGCGGATCGCCTGCGCCACCATGCGCAGCCGGTCGGGCGTCGGTGTGCCCAGGGCGGCACGGATGGCGTTGCGGTCGTCCGGGTTGTTGCCCAGGGCATGGCCAAGGCCGGGGATCTCGATCTCGTCGAGGCCGGTGAGGCCGGTTTCGAGACCGCGCAGCGCCTTCTGCAAAGATTCCTGGAAGGTGCGGCCGATGGCCATGACTTCGCCGACCGACTTCATGGCCGTGGTCAGCACCGGCTCGGCGCCGGGGAACTTTTCAAATGCGAAGCGCGGGATCTTGGTCACGACATAGTCGATGCTCGGTTCGAACGAGGCGGGCGTGGCGCCGCCGGTGATGTCGTTCTCCAGTTCGTCCAACGTGTAGCCGACGGCTAGCTTGGCGGCGATCTTGGCGATCGGGAAGCCGGTCGCCTTGGAGGCGAGCGCGGACGAGCGCGAGACGCGCGGGTTCATCTCGATGACGACGAGACGGCCATCGGCCGGGTTGACGGCGAACTGCACGTTGGAACCGCCGGTCTCGACGCCGATCTCGCGCAGCACCGCGATCGAGGCGTTGCGCATCATCTGGTATTCCTTGTCGGTCAAGGTCAGTGCCGGGGCGACGGTGATCGAGTCGCCCGTGTGCACGCCCATCGGGTCGATGTTCTCGATCGAGCAGACGATGATGCAATTGTCCGCTTTGTCGCGGACGACCTCCATCTCATACTCCTTCCAGCCCAGCACGCTCTCCTCGATCAGCACTTCGGTGGTCGGCGAGGCGTCGAGGCCGGACTGGACGATGTCGTAGAATTCGGCCCTGTTGTAGGCGATGCCGCCGCCGGTGCCGCCCATGGTGAAGGACGGGCGGATGATGGCCGGCAGGCCGACATGGTCGAGCGCCTGGGCCGCGATCGCCATGCCATGGCTGATGTAGCGCTGCTTGCGGTCGCCTTCGCCGAGGTTCCAGCGGGTTTCCAGCGCATCGAGTTCGGCGTCGAGATTGTCCGGCTTCTCGGCCTTCAGCGCGGCGCGCTCGGCCTCATGCGTCTTGCGGTCGGCGTTCTTGACGTCGGTGGCGTTGGCCAGCATCGACTTCGGCGTTTCCAACCCGATCGTCTTCATCGCCTCGCGAAACAGCGCGCGGTCCTCGGCCTTGTCGATGGCATGCGCGTCGGCGCCGATCATCTCGACATTGTAGCGCTCGAGCACGCCCATGCGGCGCAGCGACAAAGCGGTGTTGAGCGCGGTCTGGCCGCCCATCGTCGGCAGCAGCGCGTCGGGCCGCTCCTTGGCGATGATCTTGGCGACGACTTCGGGGGTGATCGGCTCGATATAGGTGGCGTCGGCCAGTTCCGGGTCGGTCATGATGGTGGCCGGATTGGAATTGACCAGGATGACGCGAAAGCCTTCTTCCTTCAGCGCCTTGCAGGCCTGGGTGCCGGAATAGTCGAATTCGCAGGCCTGGCCGATGACGATGGGGCCGGCCCCGATGATCAGGATCGACTTGATGTCGGTTCGTCTGGGCATGTCTATGAATTCCGTTCGGCAGCGGGCTTGCACAAAAAACCGGGACGGGAAGACCCGGCCGGTTGTGCTCGCGATTCTGGTATCAGGCTAGGAGGGCCTTATAGGGAAGAGTTTTGCCCGATGTAACCCCGAAAATGCGGGTACGCGTGCTAAGCAAACAAGTGTCTCATGCCCTCGCGTCGACTCTGGAGCGTGCCTAATTCCCCAACACCACCGTGTCCGTGATCTCGAACCGCTCCGACACGCCGATGCGGATCATGTTGAGTTTGCCTTCCCGGGTGAAGCGGAAGTCGCTGCCGGCGTCCGAGCTTGCCGGCAGGCCGGCAGTGAAGGAGATGACGCGGCTGCCGCCCTCGGGCCAGGTCACGGTCACGTCGGCCTTGTCAGTGCCCTTGTGTGTCACGTTCGCCGCGCAAGGCGCCATGGGTTGTCCAACGTAGCGGGCGCAGGGAATCTGCAGGGCGCCATCGGCGGCTGCCGTGGCCCCCGTTGGCTCTTCGGCCGCGGGCGCGTTTTCAGTTGCCGCCAGCGCCAGGCCGTAGGCATCCTGCATGGCGATCTCCGCCGCGGATTTCGGCATGGTTTCGGGGCTGGCCGGTTGGCTCGCGCCACCCAGCCGTGCGGTCAGGTCGGGTGCATTGGGCATCGCGGCGGCTTCGGGGGCCATGCCGGGCGTATCCGCCGCCCCGTCGGGCACGGTCGCGGGATTGAGAGGAACGAGGTAGCGCGCGGGAGCCCAGCCGGTGGCTTTGGGATTGTCAGACTCGACCTTGCACCAGGGATGGCCGTCAATGTCGTTGCAGCCGAGATTTCTCACGCTCGCACCGGCGGCCAGACGGGCCTCGGTCTTGCCGATCGCCGACGGCTTGGCGCGCACATTGAGCAGGTCGTCGGGGGCGAGCCCGGTGATGACGGAGATGAACGGCGCCTCTTCGGCATGGGCCGGGACGACAGCCGGCCATGCCGCCATCAGCAGCGGAGCGGCAACCAGCGCATGCAAACCTGTTCGGAGCGTAACTGTGCGCCTCATCATTTGGCCGTGCGCCGATACCACCATGCCGCGGCGGTCTCGCCGCATGTCCGGCGAATTCTATAAGGGACGATGTGCCGCCATGTAAGCTGGAAATTGAGGCTAGTCATTGCGGCGGACCGGTGCTGGCGGTGCAAGTCTAGGGATCAGGATCACGGCCGCGCCGCTTCCGGCATGAAGCCGGTGCGCAGGCCGTGCGCCCATTCCGGGCGTCCCGTGTGTTCAGCCTGCCGTGCCGCCGCCTCGTGGTCGTACTCGACGGCGATCATCTCGAAGCGATCCGGCTGGCCGGCGCCGCCCAGGGTGACGATGCCGTAGCGGGCGTGCGGCGAACCCTGTTCGGAGACATGGGCCGGCGGCGTGTCGTCGTCATAGGCGGGGCAGCCGATGCTGCCCGGGTTGAAGATGACGGGACCGTCAGGGATACGGATCAGTTCGGGTCGATGGCTGTGGCCGCACAGCGCGATGCGGCAGGCCGGGTCGAGCGCCTTCAGCCGGCGCCGGATCGCCGCCAGCGGCGCGCGCACCAGCTGACGATCGACGATCGCGTCGAGCAGGTATTTCTCGTCGTGATCGGGGCGGGCGTGGAAGGCGATGACGCCGGGCGCAATCTCAAGGATCAAGGGTTGGGCGAACAGTGTATCGCGCTGCGCTGGCGTCAGTCGCTGCCGCGCATAGATGTCGGACGCCCACATGGTCTCGTCGGCCGGATCGACGGCGACGCGGCGGTCATGGTTGCCACGCACCGTCGGCAGGTTGAGCGCCTCCAGCCTCTCCATTGTTTCACGCGGCCACAGCGGCCCCGAAACGCTGTCGCCGAGATTGACGGTGAGGTCGGCGCCGCCGCGCCGCGCCATGTCTTCGAGCACGGCGTCGAGCGCGAGAACATTGCCGTGGATATCGGCCAGGACGGCTAAGCGCATTTTCGAGGGAGCTCCACAGGCTGGCAAGGGACTGGTCGAAAGGGCGATCCTGACAGGGACATAGTTTCCTACCGCTTCGCGAGAGAAAGGAAACGTGTCAGGCCGACGCTTCGATGTCGTGGCCGCCGACGGCCGGCAGGGCGGCGTCGTCCGCAGCCGCGGCGATGACGCTGTCGAGCAGGCCGGGGAAGCGGGCGTCGAGATCGGCGCGGCGCAGCGTGATCATGCGGTTGGTGCCAACCACTTCGGCGCGGGTGACGCCGGCCTCACGCAGTTTGGCGAGGTGGTAGCTGAGGTTGGTCTTGGAGCCGAGATCGAGGAACCGGCTGCAGTTCAGCGGCACGCCTTCCTTGCTGGCGAGATAGCGCACGATCGCAAGCCGCGTCGGGTCGCCGAGCACGCCGAGCACAATGGGCAGGCTGATCTGGTCCGTATTGGGGTGTGGCAAGGTCATCGCTGGAACCTAAGCACAGTTCGGGCCGATTTCAACGCGTCGATCCTGCCCGGTCCATACACGCTATTTCTCCACTTCATGGGCCGTCCTGACACAGGGCTGTCAGCATGGTTGTGCTATTTTTGCCTGGCTTCATTGACATGATGCCCTTTTATGTCCAATTGTTCAATAACTTTTGAACTAAGGACGCTTTCCCATGGACAAGAGAATCTTCTGGCTTGCGCTCGGATCGTTTGCAATCTCGACCGAAGGCTTCGTCATCTCCAGCCTTCTGCCCGATATCGCCAGGGATGCCGGCATCTCGGTGCCGCTCGCCGGATCGCTGATCACCGCCTTCGCGCTCGCCTATGCCCTGGGCACGCCGATCCTGGCGACGCTGACCGGCGAATGGGACCGGCGCCGCGTCATCCTGTGGACGCTGGTATTCTTCGTCGTCGGCAATGTCGTCGCCGCCCTGAGCTCATCCTTCGAAGTGCTGCTCGTCGCACGCATCATCATGGCGCTGTCGTCGGGCCTGTTCGCGGCGACCGCGCAAGGCACGGCGGTGGCGCTGGTGGATGATCATCACCGAGCCCGCGCCATCGCCGTCGTCGTCGGCGGCACCACCGTGGCCGTCGCTGTCGGTGCACCGCTTGGCGCGCTGGTCGCTGCCATCGCGGGCTGGCGCGGCACCTTCTACGCCATTGCCGGCCTTGGCGCGCTGTCCGGCGCCATCCTGTGGTACCGCCTGCCGCGCGGCATCATCGGCACCAGGCTGCCGCTGAAGCGCCGGCTGGCGGCCGCCATGCGTCCCGGCGTGATGCCGATCCTGGTGACGACATTGCTGGCGCTGGTCGGTGCCTTCACCGTCTTTGCCTATGTCGCGCCGCTTGCCATCGAGAGCGGCGGGCTGAGCGAGATCGCGCTGCCCGGCATGCTGCTCGCCTTCGGCGTCGGCGCTGTGGTCGGCAACATTGCCGGCGGCCAGGCGGCCGACCGTTTCGGCGCCACCCGCACCGTCGGCTGGTCGCTGGCGTTGAGTGCGGCCATGCTGGTCATGCTGTCGGTCATCCCGACCTTCCTGCCGCAGCACATCGCCGGACCGGCGCTGATGGCGATGATGGTGCCTTGGGGCATCGTCGGCTGGGCGTTCCCGCCGGCGCAGGCCAGCCGCATCATCAAGCTGGCGCCGGACGCCGCACCGATCGTGCTGTCGCTCAACGGCTCGGCGCTCTATCTCGGCGTGGCGGTGGGCGCGGTGGTCGGTGGTGGCGTGCTGCGCTACGGCGCGCCCGCCGATCTCGGCCTGGTCGCGGCGGTGTTTCCGATCATCGGACTGGGCATCGTGCTGGCGGGACGGGTGTTTGCCCGGGCCGTCACCATGCCGGCGGAATAAGGCCGGCTCCGAGGCATGCATCGTCGTTTTTCGCGGCCGCTTCTTCAGCTGGGCGGCCGCTTCTTCAGCTGGAAGGAGTGGCCGCGGGCACTTCCAGCTTCAACTCAGCCACTTCATCGAGTGTGGCACGCAGTTTCGCGGCCGGCTCCGCGCCGATCATGGCCTCGAATTGCCGCTGGGCGACGCTCCATAGCTTGATCGCCTCGTCGAGCTTGGCCTGTCCTGATGGCGTCAGCCGTACGCGCTTGACGCGGCGATCGTCCTTGTCGGGGAAGGTTTCGACATAGCCGTCGCGGACCAGGGGCTTCAGCGTGTGGCCGAGCGCGGAGAGGTCCATTATCAGCGCCTCGGCAATGGCTCCCATCGCCGGGTCGGCGCCGACACTGATCTGGAAAAGCAGGCCGAACTGCGTACCCTTCAGGCCGGAAGGCGCCAGCGCGTCGTCGTAGAACCGGCCAAGCCTGCGCGCGGTGCGCCGCAAGGTGGCATTGTTGCAACGGCTAAATCCATCAGCTTCACTCATGACCGCTCCTTGCTGGAACATCTCCGGCGAAACGCATCGCCTCCAATGCTCTCTCTTGTTGCGCAATTCGGGGCGCCAAACTGCTGAGCACTTGCTGGAATCGCCCCGGCAGGTGCGCCAGCCCGCCGCAAAAATAGTTTTCACCGCCGCCGTTGACAAGATGCTGGCATATACCTACTTCGCGGAAAGTGGCATATGCCACTAATTCGAACAGCAGCCTTGCCGACCGATATATATCCACCCCGGCGGAAGACAACGAACACAAGGAACGCGATAATGAGCAAGAATGACAACAAGGGCACGGCGGTCGTCACCGGCGCCTCATCGGGGATCGGCGCCGTCTATGCGGACCGTCTGGCGGGGCAGGGCTATGACCTGGTGCTGGTGGCGCGCCGTGCAGATCGACTACAGGCGCTGGCCGAGAAGCTGCGCCATGCCCACGGTCGCAACGTCAGCGTGCTCAGCGCCGATCTGTCCGACGACGACGATTTGCGCCGTGTCGAGCAGTCGATATCAGCCGACGAAACCGTGACGCTGCTGGTCAACAATGCCGGCCTTGGCGGCCAGGCAGTGGTGGCAACCGCCGACGCCGACGCGGCCGAGCGCATGATCAAGGTCAATGTCGTGGCTCTGACCCGGCTGACGCGTGCCGTGCTGCCTGGGCTCTTGGCGCGCAACCGGGGCGGGATCGTCAACATCGCCTCGGTCCTGGCCTTCGATACCTCGTTCGGCGGCATCTACAGCGGGACCAAGGCCTATGTGGTCAACTTCACCGAAGCCCTGCATCGCGAGGTCGCGGGCACTGGAGTGACGGTGCAGGTGGTGCTGCCGGGCGCGACCCGGACCGATTTCTGGGAGCTTTCCGGCGGTGATATCGACCAGTTGCCGAAGGAGATCGTCATGACCGCCGACGATATGGTGGACGCTGCCCTTGTCGGCCTGGCCAGGGGCGAGGCCGTCACCGTGCCGGCGCTTGCCGACACCGGGAAGCTGGACACATTCCTAGGCGCCCGCCAGGCCTTCTATGGCAGCCTGCATGCCGACAAGCCGGCCCCGCGCTACGCGGCTTAGGCCGACGTGGCGGCCGGCCGTCAGACCGTCCGCCACATCGGGATGATCGACCCGGCGAGCACCAGCGCCAGCACGATGTTGAGCGCGCGCCATTGCCACTCGGCCTTGAGCAGCCGCGCCAGCACCATGCCCGCCACGCACCAGACGGACAGCGAGATGGCGGCGGTGAGGCCGAAGGTCGAGCCGAGCAGCAAAGCAAGTTGTCCCGGCCCGTCGGCAAGCGCGGCGAAGGAGGCCGCCGCGCCCAGGCCCATCGCCCAGCCCTTGGGGTTCATCCACTGGATGCCGGCGCCGCCCAGGAAACTGTTGGGTTTGGCCATGGTGACATCGAGATTGGGCGGGCCGGCGCGGCCGATCTTGATTGCCAGCCAGACGAGGTAGAGCGAGCCGGCGATCTTCATGGCAAGCTGCAGCGAGGGCATGGCAAGCAGCAGCCCGGCAAGCCCGGCAGCGGCCGCCCCCGTCACGGTCGCGAGGCCGGCGGCACTGCCCATCATCAAGGGAACCGAGCGGCGAAAGCCGAATTGCGCACCCGAAGCGGTCGACAGTGTCGTGGCGATGCCCGGCGTCGCGGTGGCCACGAAGGCAAACAGGATGAGCGGCAGGATCGGCTGGAGCATGGAGCATCCCTTGTCGGAGGCTTCATGTTAGACTGAGAGTTGGATCAGTAAATGCAATGTTTGCGATGGTCGTCATTAGCAATTATAATGCCGATCATGATCCGCAATCTCGATACCAGTCTCATGCGCACCTTCGTCACCGTCGCCGACAAGGCCAGCATGACAGCGGCGGCCAACGCGCTGCACCTGACGCAGGGCGCGGTCAGCCAGCAGGTCAAGCGGCTGGAAGAAACGCTCGGCTGCGGGCTGTTCGAGCGCGACCGGCGCGGTCTGCGGCTGACCCATTCCGGCGAGCGGCTTTTCGACAAGGCAAGGCGCCTGCTCAGCCTCAATGACGAGATCTGGACCGAGATGGTGGGGAGCGCTGTCGCCGGACAGGTGCGGCTCGGCGTTCCCTACGACCTTGTCGGCACATTGCTGGCCCCCGTACTGAAGGCCTATGCCGAGGCCTATCCCCAGGTCGAGATATCGCTGGTCTGCGCCTCCTCGCCGGAACTGGCGGCGGCACTGGCGGCGGGCACCATCGACCTCGCGGTAATCGAGGAGCGGGTCGGTCCAACCTCGGGCGAATGCCTGGCCATCGACCGGCTGGTCTGGGTCGGCGCAAGGGGTGGGGTGGCTCGCGCCAAGCGGCCATTGCCCGTCTCGATCGTTGCCGACACCTGCGCCTTCCGGCCGGTGGTGCTGGCGGCACTCAAGGAGCATGGGCTGGAATGGCGCAGCGTGTTCGAGAACGGCAACATCGACGCGACGACGGCGACGGTTCGTTCCGACCTCGCCGTCACCACATGGCTCGCCTCCACCGTGCCAGCCGATCTCGACATATTGCCGTTCGACACCGGCCTGCCGCCGCTGCCGAATTTTGCCATCAACCTGCACCTGCCGCGGCATGGCGTGAGCACGGCGGCGCAGGAATTCGCCCGGCATATAAGGGACGGGCTGGCGCGGCGTTTACAGGCTGCTTGATGACCGAATTTACTTCCAGTTCTTGCGCCGCTCGAGTTCGGCGTCGGATGGCTCGCCAGTGACAAAGGAGCCGACCTTGATCTCGCCCGCGCGCTCATAGGTCGCGATAATGACGCCGGTGGTCGAAGTCCGCGATTTGACCAGCTTGAAAGCGGCCGGCATCGCTGTATCGCCGAACAGCCGCTTGCCCTTGCCCAGCAACAGCGGGAAGATCATCAGCCGGATCTCGTCGATCAGCCCGTTGGTGAGCAAGGTCTGAATGAGATCGCCAGACCCCTGGATGAGCAGGTCAGGTCCATCTTCCTGCTTGAGGCGACGCAAGGCCGTGATGATATCGGGCCCAAGCGCGTGCGTGTTCTGCCAGGTCAAAGTATCCGGCCGATGAGTCGCGACGTACTTGGTTGCGGGGTTGAACGCATCCGCGATCGGATCTTTCTGGTAGGGCCAGTACGCGGCGAAGATGTCGTAGGTTCTGCGGCCGAGCAGCAGGGCGAAGGGTCTGGAGAACAATTCCTCCATTGCCGCGCCTCCCACCTCGTCAAAATAGTGGAACGTCCAGCCGCCGAATTCGAAGCCGCCGACCGGATCCTCTTCCGGCCCTCCCGGCGCCTGCATGACGCCATCGAGGCTGACGAAGGTCGCGGCGATGATCTTCCTCATTGTGCTCTCCCTTTGCTTGCGTCCACGCCATAGCGGCCGGACTTCAACCCAAGGACGGAGCAACCGCGCCCGTCCCGACAAAGGCCGCGAGATTTGGTCCGCCCTCGATAGGTCAGCCGCGGACGCTCACGGCTTTCGACGAGAACCAGACATGCTCGAAGATCGCCGTGGCGGTGCGGTCCGGCTGCCTGTCCTCGACCAGCCAGATCGAGCGGCTGCGCGTGGCCTGCTCGCGTGTCGGGATCTTCGCCGCAAGATCCGCGAGCGAGGCGCCGAAGCATGGGATGAACCAGGCACGCATGAACGGATCGCAGGCAAAACCCTTTTCGGTGCGGGTCACCAGGATCGCCAGCGGGACGCGCTCGGCGGGACGCCAGGGAAAGATCATGCGGCCGCCGGGGCGCAACGCTTTCAGCCATCCGGCGGGAGGGGCGACGGCACCGGCATTGACATAAATGATGTCGGATGGCGACAGCGGCGACGTCACGGCGTCGCCATGGAAAACGGTCGCATTGCCATAGGTTTCGAGATTCTTGCGCGCCAGCTCGGCCAGCCTGTCGTCCAACTCGAAGGCGGTGACGGTGCCGCCTGGCGAAACCAGTTTGGCCAGCAAAGCCGTGTAATAACCGCTGCCGGCGCCGATATGCGTGATGGCCTCACCAGGCTTTGGTGCGACTTTTCCGATCCACATGGCGTGCAGGAAAGGCTCGCCATTGTTGATGCCCTTGTCGGCATCGAGCGCTACCAGAACGTTCTGGCAGATGTGGGCCGGATCGGCGCTTGGCGTGGTGACCGTGCCGTTGCCGGTGATGACCGTCCATGGGCCGGGGCCGAGGAACGCCTCGCGCGGTACGCTGGCGAACACTTCTTCCAGGCGCGGGTCCGATGAGGCGGCATTGGCCGCCATCAGCCGCGCGTAGAATGTCCTGATGTCTTCGAGGTCGCTCATGGCATCGGGAAGATAGCGCGATCCGGCGGCTTGTCCCGTGATTAAACGGAACTTCAACCAACCCCGAACATTGTGTCGTAGAGCAGCTTGAAATTGAGCACCAGGATGATGGCCGTGACCACCCAGGCCAGTGCGGCGACGCCGCGCGGAATGGCGAGATTGCCCATCTTCTTCTTGTCGGACACGAACTGCACCAGCGGGACGACCGCGAAAGGCAGTTGCATGGACAACACCACCTGGCTGAAGACCAGCAGCTGGCCGGTGCCCTTCTCGCCATAGAGCGCGGTGACGACCACCACCGGAATGATGGCGAGGCCGCGCGTCAGCAGGCGCCGAGCCCAGTTGGGGATGCGCAGGCGCAGAAAACCTTCCATGATGATCTGGCCGGCGAGCGTTGCCGTCACCGTCGAATTCAGGCCTGACGCCAGCAGTGCCACGGCAAACAGGATCGAGGCGATGCCGAGGCCAAGCAACGGCGACAGCAGCTTGAAAGCCTGGTCGATCTCGGCGACATCCTGGTGGCCGGTTTCGTGGAAGGCGACCGCCGCGACGATCAGGATGGCGGCATTGACGAACAGCGCCAGCATCAGGGCGATGGTGGAGTCCGTCGTCGCCCATTTGATGGCATCGCGTTTTCCGGCCTCCGTGCGCTCATAGGCGCGGGTCTGCACGATCGAGGAATGCAGGTAGAGATTGTGCGGCATGACCGTTGCGCCGATGATGCCGATGGCGATGTAGAGCATCGCCGGATTGGTGACGATTTCCGAGGACGGCACGAACATCGAATGCAGGATCGTGCCGGCCGGCGGGGCGGCAACGAAGATCTGGATGGCAAAGCAGCTGAAGATGACGATCAAAAGCGCGACGACGAAGGCTTCGAGATAGCGAAAACCCTTGTTCATCAGGAGCAGGACCAGGAAAGCGTCTAGCGCGGTGAGCATGGCGCCGCCGATCAGCGGGATGCCGAACAAAAGCTGCAGCGCGATCGCGGTGCCGATCACCTCGGCGAGGTCGCAGGCGATGATGGCGAGTTCGCAGGCGATCCACAGCACGAGATTGACCGGGCGCGGATAGTAGGCGCGGCAGGCCTGGGCGAGGTCGCGGCCGGTGGCGATGCCAAGACGCGCGGCCAAAGCCTGCAGCAGGATCGCCATCAGGTTGGACAGCATGATGATGAACAAAAGCGTGTAGCCGAACTGGGCGCCACCGGCGAGGTCGGTCGCCCAGTTGCCCGGGTCCATATATCCGACCGAGACCATGTAGCCGGGGCCCATGAAGGCGAACAGGCGGCGGAACCAGACGCCTGATGTCGGCACCGCGATGGAGGCGTTGACCTCGCGCAGACTGGGCTGATCGTCTTCATCCCGACTGGCGAAGCGCCATGCGGACCGGGAAGTTGTGACGTCTGCTTCTGACATGAAAAGGCTTTCCGCGACTTCCGGAGGATGCCCTCAAGGTATGCCACGGCTCAACATTATGCAATATGCTATATTTCATTGTTGGTGCTTTTTATCTCGCCGCGTTGTGCGTGCGAAGGGGCGCCTGGGAGAGGCCGGTTGCGCCTCTCTCGGAATGCAAATAAACGGCCTGAAGAATCACAGCCCGTGCTATAAAAGCAGGGACGGTAAACTCCCGAGGAGGAGCGCGCATTGGCGCTTAAGAACAGACCGGTCCCGCGTGAGCCGTTGCTCGATGCAGGTGTCCATTCGGAAGGGTTCCGGCAGACGCGCGAAGCGCGCCGCAGCGCGCTGGTCGAGGATTATGTCGAACTGATCGCCGACCTGATCGAGGACGGCAACGAGGCGCGCCAGGTCGACATCGCCGCGCGTCTTGGCGTCGCCCAGCCGACAGTGGCCAAGATGCTGACGCGGCTCTGCGCCGACGGGCTCGTGTCGCGAAAGCCCTATCGCGGCGTGTTCCTGACGGAAGCCGGCCGCAAGGTCGCCGAGGAAAGCCGCATCCGCCACCAGACAGTCGAGGCCTTCCTGCGTTCGCTCGGCGTCAGCGCCGAGACGGCGCGCATCGATGCCGAGGGGATCGAGCACCATGTCAGCGCCGAGACGCTGGAAGCTTTCCGAAAGGCGATGACGGCGCGTTGAAGCGCTTCATTGCCGCGTTTTCGACCATGTTAGCCGCTGGAACCGCCGGCGCTTATACGCGTTCCCCTTTGCGCGCCTGTTGCGCGCCAGGGAGGAAGCGATGGGCATCGAGCAGGCACCGACCGCAAAAGGCAAGCAGGCAGCCACAGGACTGGAACAGGCGGCCGCCAGGGACGAGCGCAAGACCGAGGCCGAAACGGGACATCCGCTGAAGAAGGGCGCCGATCGTTTCGAGGAACGCTCGAAAAGCTCCGACGGCAAGAGCGCCGGCACCAAGCAGAAAGACTAGGCGGCGGCAGTTCTGGATCGATGCGGATGACCATCGAGTGGCGCCCGCCCGAACGCTTCGTCTTTCAGGGACATTCGATCGCTTGGGGCATGATGGGGGAAGGACCGCCCGCCGTCGTTCTCCATGGCACGCCATTCTCCTCGGTCGAGTGGCGCCGCATCGCGCCATGGCTAGCGAAGCAGCGACGCATCCACTATTTCGACATGCTTGGCTATGGCTGGTCGGACAAGCCGGACGGCGATGTGTCGCGCGGCATCCAGAACGCGCTGTTCGCGGCCCTCTATGCGCACTGGAAGCTGGAACGGCCCGACGTGGTCGCGCATGATTTCGGCGGATCAACCGCTCTGCGCGGTCATCTGCTCAACGGTTTGGAGTTCCGCTCGCTGGTGCTGATCGATCCGGTGGCGATCAGCCCGCAAGGTTCGCCGCTGGTCCAGGCAGCCAAGCAGAGCGAGAAGGTTTTTGCTGGGCTGCCCGCGTATGTACACGAAGCGATCTTGCGGGCCTACATCGATGGCGCGACGGACAATCGGTTACGCGCAGACGAGATGCAGGCCTATCTTCGTCCATGGCTTGGCGACGAGGGCCAGAAGGCGTTCTGGAGGCAAGTCGCGCAGATGGACGACAAGTACACGGAGGAGGTGGAGTGGCGATATGGCGAGATTCGTTGTCCGGTCGCCATCCTGTGGGGCGAAAATGACGACTGGATTCCGGTAAAGGACGGCCGGGAACTGGCGCGGCGCATCCCTGGCGCGACGTTTCAGACAGTCCCCGACGCCAAGCATCTCGTCCAGGAAGATGCGCCGGAGGCGATCGCCGCCACGGTCCTCCAGTTCTGGCGGAGCCTGGAAGCCGGCTAGGCGGTTCGGCGTTTGATAGAACCGCCGGACCGGTCTAATTCCTTCCGGGCCTGCCGCCCTCGGTCTGCTTCACTCGCTGACATCTTGCTTCCAGCTGCGCGGATGGCAAATAGGGCGGGATGCAGGTCCCTTCGCCAGGCTTGGCCTCGGGTAGATCATCGTAGCCTTCGGTGCAGATATAATCCTCGCGGCAGGGATGGGCCTTGTCGCAAGCGCGCGGGCCGGCGGTCTTGGAGAATTCCTTGGTGCAGAATTTGTGTCCTTGCCGGACGCGATGCAATCGTTGAAGCCGGTCTTGGCCAGCCGGTCTTGGCCAGCCGGTCTTGGCCAGCCGGCCGCGGCTCGCCTCGTCGGGGAGCCTGTCGCAGCTCGCCTTGCGCAGCATGCCGCCGGGAAAGCCGCCTGTCTTCTGTTCGAGGCACGGCAACGCCACCAGCAGCGACAGGAAACCCCTGATCGTCCTGAAGCCTGGAACCCCTCCCAATGCCGGCGATGCTACAGGCCTTGGGCGCACACGCCAGTGCGGTGAAGCGGCCATGCGACGCTGCCTGGGCACAAAAATGCTGTGACTTGGAGCAACCATTGCGATACTTGTTTGTTGGGTTGAGCCGGCCGTGCCGGAGCAATGGGGAAGTTCGCAGCACGAGGAGTTGCCATGCTCTGGAGAGGCCGTCGTCAGAGTGACAATATCGAGGACGACCGTAGCGATGGCGGCGGCGGCGGGATCGGTGGTGGTGGCGGTCAGTTCCGCATCCCGATCGGTGGCCGCGCCGGTGGCGGCGGCAGCATATTTCTCGTCATCCTGGTGGTGCTGGCCGGATGGTATTTCGGCTTTGACCCCTCAACGATCCTGGGCGGTGGCGACGGCGGCCTGCTGCCGGGCGGCGGTGGCCAGATATCAGACAACAGCGGTGGCCAGGACAGCGGCGCAACACCGGCCAATGACGAGATGAAGCAGTTCGTGGCGACCGTGCTCGCCGAGACGGAAGACACCTGGACCGGCATCTTCAAGTCGCAAGGCCTGACCTACGAGGACCCGAAGCTGGTGCTGTTTTCCGGCCAGGTCCGCTCCGCCTGCGGCTTTGCCTCGGCGGCGGCGGGACCGTTCTATTGTCCGGGCGACCACAAGGTCTATCTCGACATGACCTTCTTCCAGCAGCTCGACCAGCAGTTCGGCGCTTCCGGCGAGTTCGCCCGCGCCTATGTCATCGCGCATGAGGTCGGCCACCACGTGCAGAACCTCACCGGCATCATGGGGAAGTTCAACCAGATGCGGCAAGGCATGGGCGAAGCCGATGCCAACCAGCTGTCGGTGCGCATCGAGCTGCAAGCCGACTGCTTCGCTGGCGTGTGGGCGCATTACACCGGGCAGAAGGGCATATTGGAGCAGGGCGACTTCGAAAGCGCGCTGAACGCGGCCAAGCAGATCGGCGACGATACGCTGCAGAAGAAGATGCAGGGCTATGTCGTGCCGGAAAGCTTCAACCACGGCACCTCGCAGCAGCGGCAGACCTGGCTGACGCGCGGTTACAAGAGCGGCAAGCTTTCCGACTGCAACACGATGAGCGGCCCGCTCTAAGCAGTCATTTTCGGACATGGAGCTGGCGGCCAAGACGCCGTCAGGGAGTGTCAGGATCAAAGCATCCTGCCTGTTCTCGCATTGTTCCTTCGCGCAGGCTCGCCTATAAGGTGCGTCCGCCCGCGCCCAAGGGCGGCCAGAGGAGCTTGACCCAGCATGATCGACCCCAAAACCGCCAAGCGGGGCCTTGCGCTGGTTTTCACCACGCTGCTGCTCGATATCATCGGTTTCGGCATGATCATGCCGGTGCTCCCTGCCTTTCTCAGGGAACTGACCGGTGTCGGCATCAGCGAAGCGGCGATCGAAGGCGGCTGGCTGTTCTTCGTCTATGCGGCCATGCAGTTCTTCTTCGCGCCCATCATGGGCGGCCTGAGCGACCGGTTCGGGCGGCGGCCGATCCTGCTCGCCTCGGTGCTGACCTTCTCCATCGACAATTTGATCTGCGCCATCGCCTGGTCCTATCCGATGCTCTTCATCGGTCGCGTCCTAGCCGGCATTTCGGGCGCCAGCTATTCGACGACGTCGGCCTTCATCGCCGATATTTCGAACGACGAGAACCGGGCGAAGAATTTCGGCCTGCTCGGCATCGCCTTCGGCGTTGGCTTCGTCATCGGGCCGGTGCTGGGCGGATTGCTCGGCACGTTCGGACCGCGCGTGCCGTTCTTTTTCGCCGCCGGGCTCGCCTTCGTGAACTTCCTCATCGCAATGTTCTTCCTGCCGGAAACGCTCGATGAAAAGCACCGCCGCCGCTTCGAGTGGAAACGCGCCAACCCGGTCGGCACGCTTCTGCAGATGCGCCAATATCAGGGCATCGGCTGGATTGGGCTGGTCTTCTTCCTGATGACGCTCGGCCACATGATGTATCCGGCGGTGTGGTCGTTCGTCTCCAACTACCGCTACGGCTGGAGCGAGCAGCAGATAGGCTTCTCGCTCGGCGCTTTCGGCCTGTGCGGCGCCATCATCATGGGCACGGTGCTGCCGCGCGTCATCCCAAGGCTCGGCGAGTGGAGGACTGCGGTCATCGGCCTGACGTTCACCGCGGCCAGCGCCTTCGGCTATGCCTTCGCCTCGCAAGGCTGGATGGTCTACGCGGTGATCGTCGCCGGCTGCCTGGAAGCGCTGGCCGATCCGCCGCTGAGAAGCCTCGCCGCAGCCAAGGTTCCCCCTTCGGCACAAGGCGAATTGCAAGGCGCGATGACCTCGATCTTTTCGATCACATCGATCATCACGCCGCTGCTCTATACCGCTATCTTTTCCTGGTTCACCGGCCCCAGCGCGCCCGTCACCTTCGGTGGCGCGCCCTATCTGGTCGGTGCATGCTTCCTGGTGCTGGCGGTCATCGTCTTCGTCACCAAGGTGGCTAGGCCGGCGACGGTCATGACTGTCACGAACGATGTAGTGGAAGATGGAGCCCAGCTATGAGCCGGAGGCAAGTGAGGGGCGGCGCGACGCCTCTCAAGCCCTTTCCACCAGCAATTCCTCGCCGCGCTTTTGCCGGATGAGGTTGACGAAGCGACGGAACAGATAGTGCGAATCCTGCGGGCCGGGGGAGGCCTCGGGGTGATGCTGGACCGAGAACACCGGGCGGCCGGTGAGCGCGATGCCGCAATTCGAGCCGTCGAACAGCGAGACATGGGTTTCCTCGACACCCGCGGGCAGGGAGTCGGCATCGACGGCAAAGCCGTGGTTCATCGAGACGATCTCGACCTTGCCGGTGGTGTGATCCTTGACCGGATGGTTGGCGCCGTGATGGCCCTGATGCATCTTGGCGGTCTTGCCGCCCAGCGCCAGCGCCAGCATCTGGTGGCCGAGGCAGATGCCAAACACCGGAATGTCGGTCTTGAGCAGGTCCTGGATGACAGGCACGGCATAGTCGCCGGTGGCTTCCGGGTCGCCGGGGCCGTTGGAGAGGAAAATGCCGTCGGGCCGCATGGCGAGGATTTCTTCGGCACCAGTCTTGGCCGGAACCACGGTCACCTTGGCGCCGAGACCGGCCAGCAGCCGCAATATGTTGCGCTTGACGCCGTAGTCGATGGCGACGACGTGCAGCGACGGATCGGCCTGTTCGCCAAAGCCTTCGTTCCACACCCAAGGCGTCTCGCGCCAGACAGAAGACTGCCCCGATGTGACCTCCTTGGCGAGATCGAGCCCGATCAGGCCCGACCACGCGGCGGCACGCCGCTTCAAATCGTCGAGGTCGAAGACGCCGTCGGGCGCGTGCGCGATGACGGCATTGGGCATGCCCTTTTCGCGGATCAGCGCGGTGAGCGCGCGGGTGTCGATGCCCGAGAGCGCGACGATGCCGCGTCTCTTCAGCCACTGGTCGAGATGGCCGGCGGCGCGATAGTTGGACGGGTTGGTGACATCGGCCTTGAACACGGCGCCGACGGCGCCGGCGCGGGCGGCTGGGTTGAGGTCTTCGATGTCCTCGCCATTGGTGCCGATATTGCCGATATGCGGGAAGGTGAAGGTCACGATCTGGCCGGCATAGGAGGGGTCGGTGAGGATTTCCTGGTACCCGGTAAGTGCCGTGTTGAAGCAGACCTCGGCGACCGCCGAGCCGGTGGCGCCGAGGCCGCGACCCTCGATGACGGTGCCGTCAGCCAGCACCAGAAGGGCGGTCGGCTTTTCGGTGGCCCAAGGTGGGGTCAGCGCGGGCGTCATCTCGGCCATGGCGGCACTCCTATCAAGCCGCGCGCTTCCATAGCCCTGCGGGCGTTGGCGCGGCAAACGGCGCGAAGCGGCGAATTCGCGGCCTCCACGCACCCAAGCTTCAGTTCATGCAAGGCCCAGTACATAGGGGAAGGGGACAGGGCGGTCAATGATCATGCGAAATGCGGCCGCGATTTATTTCATCAAGCAATATCAGAGGCTTGATCCACAATATCTGGTTTGCGTTGGCCTGTCCCCGGCGCTATTGTCCGCGCCGACCGAAGGAGAGAGAGCAATGCGCGTGAAAATCGCCGAATCCCTGAAGACCGCGATGAAGGCGCAGGACAAGCACCGGCTGCCGACACTGCGGCTGATCCAGGCCGCCATCCACGACCGGGACATCGCCAATCGCGGTGCCGGCAAGGAACCCGCCAGCGATGAGGAAATCCTGCAGATCCTGGCCAAGATGGTGAAGCAGCGCGAGGAATCGGCCAAGGCATTCGAGGACGGCAAGCGCCCGGAACTGGCGGCGCAGGAACGCGGCGAGATGGAGATCATCCGCGGCTTCCTGCCGACGCAGCTTGACGATGCGGCGGTCACGGCGGCGGCGCGCGAGGCGATAGCGGCGACCGGTGCGGCCAGCCAGAAGGACATGGGCAAGGTGATCGCGGCGCTGAAGCAGAAATATGCCGGCCAGATGGATTTCGGCAAGGCCAGCGGCATCGTCAAGGGGTTGTTGCAGTAGCTTTTACCCTCGCGTCGTCGGCTACCAACACGGCCCACTCGACGCCAAGCGGAGGCTTGCTGTTAGACCGAAGGCTCCAACGCGCGGCGCAATGCCGGTGCTTCCTGCTGGATATGGTCCCACAAGCGATTGGCGATCGGCCCGTGCGGCCGGTCGCGGCGGCGCGCCACCACCAATTCGTCGGTGCGGCCCGGCAGATGACTGCCGGCTATGGATAATAGGCGGCCGTCGCGCAGCTCTTCCGCGATCAGGAAGTGAGGCAGGTGGCCCCAGCCGAGCCCTTGCAGGATGATTTCCTTCTTCATGGCCTGATCGGGGACCAGGCATTGCGGCGCCTCCTCGACCACGAAGTAGTCCTGTCGCGGCGAATGCGTCGCGGTGTCGCGCATCACGCACTGGGTGAATGCCTGCATCTTCTCCAGCGTGACCGGTTGTTCGACGCGCTCCGGCAGAAAGCCCGGCGCGACGACGGGAATGAACGACACCTTGCTGAGATCGATCCATTCAACCCGTACGTCGCCCTTGTCGATCCAGTGCAGGATGAGATCGGCTTTGTCGTCAAAAAGGCGCTCCCACGGGCCGCCGACGGCTTCGAAATGCAGATTCAGCCGCGTGCCGGGGTACTGGGAGAAGAACCGTCCGAGCATGCCTAGCATTCGCGGACGGGGGCAGAGGTCGCCGATCACGACGTGGATATCGCTTTCCTCGCCCATCGACAGCTGGGCGGCGTGGACGTGCAGCGCTTCCATTTCGCGCAGCAGCGATTGCGCCCGTCGATGGAACGACAGGCCCGCTTCGGTCGCCCGCACGCGATAGCCACCGCGATCCAGGAGGACGAGATCAAGCTGTCGTTCGAGCCTGGCGACGGCGGCGAACACCGCCGGATGCGAGCGATGGAGCAGGGCCGCGGCCGGCTGAAAGCCGCCGCTGCGGATCACCGCATCGAAGCACTGGAGGTCGTGCAAGGTGAATTCGGCCATGTCAGCTTTGGTTACAGAGATTGTTCTATCTTTGTAATATCACCAAATCCCGGCCACAGCTACGCTTTGCCTCATTCAACGTTCCAAAAGGATCTTATCATGAATGAGCTGAATTACGTGACCGTCGGCGACGGCACGCGCATCGCCTACCGCCTCGATGGTGACGCCGGGCAACCGGTGCTGGTGCTTTCGAACTCCATCGCCACGACGCTGCACATGTGGGATGGCCAGGTCGGCGAACTGTCCAGGCATTTCCGCGTTCTGCGCTACGACTTTCGCGGCCATGGCGGATCGAGCGTGCCAGTCGGCGCCTATTCGCTGGACCGGCTTGGCCGCGACGTGATCGAACTCATCGATGCGCTCGGCCTTGGCCGGGTGCATTTCCTCGGTCTGTCGCTGGGCGGTTTCGTTGGGCAGTGGCTCGGCATCCACGCGCCCGAACGGGTCGACCGGCTGATCCTGAGCAACACTTCATCTCACCTCTCCCCGGCAAGCTATTTCGACGAGCGGATCGCCGTCGTGCGGCAGGCGCCGGACATGTCGGAAACCGCCGAAGTGTTCCTCAACAACTGGTTCCCGGCCGACATGATGGCGGCCAACGAACCCGTCATCGAGAAATTCCGCGCCATGTTGCTTGCGATCGACCGGCAAGGCCTCGCCGGCCTGTTCGCGGCGGTTCGCGATGCCGACCTTCGGCGCACCGTCGCGTTGATCCCGAGGCCGACGCTGGTGATCGCCGGCCAGCACGACACCGTGACGGCGGCGAGCCATAGTGAGTTGATCGCGACCGCGGTGCCCGGCGCGAAGCTTGTCGTGCTTCCCGCGGTTCACCTGTCGAACGTGGAATACCCCACCGAGTTCATGCAGGTCGTGCTCGATTTCCTGCACTGAGCCGGAGCAGGGTGCCGTGGGTCCATCTCACGGCTCCTTGCACATCGGCAGCGGCTGCGGCGGCGCCGCCGGATGGTCCTTCTTGTACTGGTCAATGACCGGCTCGAGGGTTGTTCGCGGCCAGAATTTCGGCGTGCCGATTTCCTTCAGGCAGGATGCGTTCCAGTAGGTGCCTGAACGGGAATGGCCGTTTGCCACGGCGGCGATGTCGCGCGATTCCGGATAGATATAGAGCGTGGTCGGGTTGTCCTTCACCATCGAGATGAGCTGCCTGGCATCGGCCGGCGACCAGCTGGTGCAGCCATTGCTGCGGCCGCCGGCATAGTCCACCAGCTTGCCGAACGGCACGAAGCCGTCATGGTCGGCATAGGAACTGTTCGGGCTCTTGCGCAGGCACATACCACGCAGCACCTGCGCCGCGTGACCGCCGATCACGCGCTGCCTTGCATTGGCGGCTTCGCCTTCGCCGTCGAACTGGATGAAGGTGCGCTGGAAAGCCACGTCCTGTTTGGCGCCGATGCGATAATAGCCCTTGAAGGAGGTTTTCGCCTCGCGGGTCATGTAGGGACCGCCGGCGGTCAGTTCCGAATCCATGGCATTGCCGAAATTCCTGGCGCAGCGCCTGCCATTGGAGAAGTCCACCGTGCCTTTCAGGTTGCGGCCGCCGCCGTGGCCAGACGAAATCGCGCGAAACGACTGACTGGCTTCGCATATGACATAGTAGCGGCGCCCGAGCACGCCATTGCCCAAATCGCCGGGACGGGTGGCGTCCATGGCGAAGTAGCAGGGGTTCCGGACGACGCCCTGCGCGACCTTTTTCAGGTAAAGCGCGCGCGCCCGCTCCAGCACCACTTGTGAGATCTGGCCATCGCCATCGCCGACATGGGCGTCCAGCCAGGCCGGAATGGCCGATGGCGCGGCAAAGGACCGGGCCGATGCCATCAAGGCCATGACGACGACGAGGAGACCGAGGAACGTAACGACACCCAACGGGACAGATCTCAACCGCACCGGACCCATTCTCCTGTCGAAGCCGTTTGTGATCCCCGCGGAATCACCCGAGGGCGATCATAAAACGCGGCGCGCCATCAGGCGAAACACATCTTGTTTAGCGCACCGGAAAGTAGGCGCGAAAAGACCAGGCCAACGCGCAACCATCCATAAGCGGCCATGCCGGGTCAAGGCTTGCGGCGGGAGCCTCCATATCTACGAACGCCGGATTTTCGAGCCGGCGCGATTGGGCTATGATCTGATTCTGGCGCGGCCCACGCCTCCTCCCTCCGCCGGGAAAGCATCGTTCATGCGGGGCCATCCATCACCGCACCGACTGTTCGAGCACCAGGCATAAGGAGGGGTTGCAAAGACTGCTCGCACCAGGAGGTTTTGCGATGAGGCTGTCTTGGCCCGTCTATCATCTGAAGCGTCAAGCCAGGCTGTTGTCCCGCGCGGTGAAAATCCCGCTCCACGAGGCGCTCGATCGTATTGCGGCACAAGAAGGTTTGCGAGCTGGAGCCTGCTTGCGGCGAAGGTCGCGAAAGCCGGACCCGCCGCCAGCTTGTTTGCACAACTTGCGCCCGGCGACCTCTTGCTGGTCGGCGCTCGGCCGGGCCAGGGCAAGACACTGATGAGCCTGGAACTGGCGGTCGAAGCCATGAGGCGCGGCCGGCGCAGCGTGTTCTTCACGCTGGAATATACGCAGGCGGACATTCTCGACCGCTTCCGCGCGATCGGGGTCGAGCCACGGCAATTCGAGGGTCGGTTCGAATTCGACAATTCCGATGTCATCTCGGCCGACTACATGGTGGCGCGGCTAGCCCAGGCCGGGGCCGGCACGCTGGTGGTGATCGACTACCTGCAATTGCTCGACCAGAAGCGGGAAAATCCGGATCGGATGATCCAGATACGCAGGCTACGATCATTCGCGCGCGACAGGGGGCTTATCTTGGTCTTCATCGCGCAGGTCGACCGTTCGTACGAATTGTCGAAAAAACCGGTCCCCGATATCGGCGATATCAGGCTGCCCAATCCGCTCGACCTGTCGCTGTTCAGCAGACCTGCTTCCTGAACAAGGGGGGAGATCCATTTCCAGGCGGCTTGAGGACCCTGCTGTCCAAGGCTATGCCTGCCGCGTTTTTCAGGAGGCATCGATCATGGTCGAGATCGTCAAACCGGCGCTTGAACATCTGCCGAGCTACAAGGCGGCGCTCGAACGCGGCTGGTCGCCGGACAATGTGCGGCTCCTGGAAGCGACGCGCGAGCAGCTTGCGGCAATAGAGGAAGACCCGGTGGCGTTCCTGGCCAGCCTCGATGATCCCGAGGCCAAGGGGCCGCCCATCGCCTTGCCCGACGGGACACAGGTGCCACGTTTGCCGGGTTTCCGCCGCTGGATATGGGACGGCGAGGCGGCGGGCTCGATAGGCTTTCGCTGGCAGAAGGGCACGGCGGAACTGCCTTCGCAAGTGCTTGGTCATATCGGCTACGCCGTCGTGCCCTGGAAGCGGCAGCGCGGCTACGCCACCGAAGCGTTGCGGCTGATGCTGGACGAGGCGAGGGCGATCGGCCTGCCCCATGTCGAGATCACCGCCAAGCCCGGCAATCCGGCTTCGCACAAGGTGATCCTGGCCAATGGCGGCAAACTCGTCGAGCGCTTCTTCGAGGACGCCGCCTATGGCGGGGTGGAGAGCCTGCGGTTCCGGATCGATTTGTAAGAGGCCGTTTGGAAACTCCACGCCGGCGGCCATCTGATGGCGTTTTCCGCGCCTATCGCCTTTCGGGCTGGTCGCGCAGCCAGTCGGCCCGACGGTCTTGCCGAAGCCGGTGATGACATGGCTCGCAGCCGTCACCTTGCTGCGGAAGAGGTTTCCGCCATGCGGCAGGATCGCGGTCACGCCGGTGTTGATGTCGCCGTCGCGCAACGTGCAGTGACCGCCGCACGCCAGGCACATCGGTGATCGCGTTTTACGTGCCCGCCGGCAAGGTGCCGCAGGTCAGGCCGAAATCGGCGATTGTCGTTGCCATGTTATCCGGCGGCCGCCGGTACCGGCGGGCTGATGTCGCTGCGCCGTTCCCAGAAATGGGAGATGACAGCCACAATGACAGCGACGACCATCGCAAAGGCGCCAACAAGCGATAGGCTGCGATAGCCGTAGCCGGCATTGAGCATGGCGGCGCCCAGCGACGCGGCCAGCGCGATGCCGATATTGAAGCCGGACGGGATGAGCGAGGCGGCGAGGTTTGAGGCGTCGGCCGTCCAAGCCAGGATGCGGGTCTGGATCGGTGTGCCGATGGCGAAGTTGAGGCCGCCCCAGACGATGATCGCGACGACCATCGGCACGCGATAGGGGCTGACGGCATAGATGATGGCCAGCGTCACCGCCTGCAGGGCAAGCATGGTGATCAGCGACGGCATCAGTTTCCAGTCGGACAGTTTGCCGCCCAGGAAGACGCCAAGCGTGGCGCCGACGCCGTTGAGCAGCAGCACCCAGGGCACCAGGTTTTCATCGAGCCCGGTGACCTCCAGCAGCGTCGGGGTGATGTAGGTGAACAGGCAGAATTGGCCGAGCATCAGCATCAGCATCAGGATCAAGGAAGTCCAGACCTGCTGGCGCGCCAGGACGCGGACTTCGCTGGCAAGGCTCGCCGCCCTGGCCTGATATCCGGTGGTGCGCGGCAGCAAGGCCGCGATGGCGAGCGTTGCCGCCACGCCCAGCGCGCACATCACCCAGAAGGTCGCGCGCCAGCCCCAGATGTTGCCGATGGCGGTGCCGGCCGGCACGCCGATGACGTTGGAGACGGTGAGACCCGACAGGATGACGGCGACCGCCATGCCGCGCTGATCCTCGCGCACAAGTCCGACGGCGACCACCATGGCGACGCCGAAATAGGCGCCATGCGCGACAGCCACGGCAATGCGCAGCAACAGCATCGAGGTGAAGTCGGGTGCCAGCGCGCAGGCCGCCTGGCCGAGGGTGAAGATGACGGCCAGGCCAAGCAGCAAGGTCTTGCGCGACAGGCTCTTGGTGGCGAGCGCCAGCAGCGGCCCGCCGATGGCGATGCCGCAGGCATAGCCGGAGACGAGGTAGCCGGCGGAAGGAACAGAAACGCCTAGCCCCTGCGCCACCTGCGGCAGCACGCCGGCGATGACGAATTCGGTGGTGCCGAAAGCGAAGGCGGCGATGAACAGGGCGATGAGCGGCAGCGACATGAAAAGGAACCCCCGAATGCAGGGCTCAAACCATGGATGGCCGTAGCAGGCAATCCAGAAATTTTTGTCGCCGGTTTAGGTTTTCTCGACGGGACCGATCGATCGCAAGCCCATCAGGTCACGGACTTGCGTCCGTAACGGATCTTCAGCCATGCACGCTCATGAAAATAATAGAGCAGCGACTTGGTGAAGACCTCCGTCACCCCGATCGCGGCCGCAAGCTTGATGCTTCCGGTCACCACCAGCGAGATGATCATCGTATCGATAGTGCCGGTCACGCGCCAGGAAAGCGCCTTGGCGAAACTGCGCGAATGGGTATCCATCGATTTCCTCCCGGTGGAAACGGATGCTTAGCCGACGGATGGCTGGATAAGCAAAGGCTAAGTTTGGCGCTCTTTCCCCAATGATGGAAGCGTGTTCCAAATCGGTGCGATTGCGGGAAACTTCCGCCGGTCAGCTCGCCTTCAGCCGTGATCCCGTGAGCAGGCCGCGCTCTTCCAGAACCGGGTAGGCCATCGAGGCCAGCAGCGAGTTGATCTGCTTCAGGTCGCGGATGGTGTCGAGGTGGATCGAGCTGGTTTCGACGCTTTTGGCGGTGCCTTCGCGCAGCCGCATAAAATGGCTGGCGCTAGTTTCCTTCTCGCGGTCGCGCAGCCGGTCTTTTTCCAGCACGAGTTGGCGCGCGGTCTCGGGATCGCGCGAGACCAGGACGTTGAAGGCGAGCCGGGCATTGGCCAACACCGAGCCATGGAAGGCGCACAATTCGCTCCAGCCTTCGTCGGTGAATTCCAACCCGCGGTCGAATTTCTTCTTCACATGCACCAGCATGTTGCGCACGATGATGTCGCCGACCTGCTCGAGTTTGACGCAGGCGCCGATCAGCTCCTGGCAACGCAGCGCCTCGTCTTCGGTCATCGGATTCCTGGTGACCTTGGCGAGGTAGAGCTTTATGGCCGCGTGCCTACGGTCGACACGGTCGTCCAGGGCCGCCAGCGCCTTGATCTTGTCGGAGTCAGCGCTCTCATAGAGCTCGATGATGCGTTTCAGCATGATCTCGACGGTCTCGCAGACCCGCACCACCTCGCGTGTGGCGTTGGCAAGGGCCTGGCTCGGCACATCGAGCGCGCTTTCGTTGAGCGCGGAAAGCTCGACGACGTCGAGCGCAGCGGCCGGCGCCGCCTTGGTACCGAGCGCCACGATTTTCTCGGAGGCACGATAGACGAAACCGGCCAGCGGCAGGCCGGCGAGCAGGATGATCACGTTGAACAGGATGTGAGCGTTGACGATCTGGCTCGCCGCCGTGGCTCCGAGGAAGCCCACATGCGGCCTGAAGATCATGAACAGGATCAGCATGACCAGCGAGCCCAGCCCGCGCATCAGGAGATTGCCGATCGGCACGACGCGAACTTCGGGGCCAGCCGAGCGGGTCAGCATCGGCGCGATGATGGACGAGCCGAGATTAACGCCCAGGATAAGAACGACGCCCAGTTCCGGGCTGATCAGGCCGCGGCCGGCAAGCGTCGCCATCAAGAGAACCGCCGCGATGCTGGACTGGAACAGCCAGGTGATCAGCGCCGCCAGCAGATAGGCGGTGATGGAATCGCTGGAGAAGTAGTTGATGATGACCGGCATGAGCTGGCTGTTGCGCAGCGGCTCCGAGGCCTGGCCGATCATCTCCAGCGACAGGATCAGGAGACCGATGCCGACCAGGATGCGGCCGGTCTGGCGCCAGTCGCGCCGCTCGGTGGCCATGAACATCACCGTGCCGGTGATCAGGCAGAGCGGCACCAGCAAGGTCAGGTCGAAGGTGAGCAGCTTGACCACCAGGGCCGAGCCGATCTCGGCGCCGCGCACGGCCAATTGGCCGGCGGCGCCCGAAACAATGCCGGAACCAGCGAAGGAGCCGACCAGCAAGGTGACCGCGGTGGAGCTCTGCAGTGCGATGGCGAGGCCGGTGCCGGCCAGCACCGCCGTGATCGGATTGCGCATGGTGGCGCGCAGGCGATGACGCAGCACGTCGCCATAGGCTCGCTCGACGCCGGTCTTGACCATGCGGGTGGCAAACAGCATCAGCGCCACGGCGCCGGCTAGATGCAGAAGGACGACCGAGCCGCTCACCGCGGCGCCTGCATGCCGGCATGGCGCGCGCGGCGGGCAGCATGGCGACCGGTGGCTAAGGCGAGGGTACGAATCATGGTCATGGCAGCCTTGGAATATAGCCGGAATATTTTAGCCGGATAATAAAAATTTGTCGATTTCAAGGGGTCGCCGCGAGGCGACAGCCAGTGTCGGAAAATGGACGGGCCCGCAAATGGTTGCACGAGCTTGAGCCGTGGATCGGCCGGACCTGCGAGGGCGTTGGCGCCGCTCCTTGCGATGATGTTCAGATCTTCGGACTAAGCAGCTGGATTCATTACGTGATTGTAATGCCGGCGTTCAGTTTCGGTTCATCCCCTGGCCGCTATTCCTCTGGCATCGACAACCAAGGAGACTTCCAATGAAACGCATTGTTCTTTCCGCTCTGGCTTTCTCGATGCTGGCCGCCACCTCGCTCACCGGCCAGGCAGCGCCGATGAACGCTCCGGTCGCGCCGCGGTCGAACTACACCAAGGTCGACTGGCAGAAGCCCGGCGGCCACCGGGATATGAAAAAGCGTGTCTTCATGAAGAAGGTCGTGGTGAAGCGGAACAACTGGCGCAATGGCCAGAAATATTCCGGCTGGAGGCAGCACCGGCCGATCCGCGACTATGGCCGCTATGGCCTGCGCCGTCCCGGCCGCGGCCAGGAGTGGATCCGCGTCGGCAACGACTATGTGCTGGTCGGCATCCTCTCCGGCGTCATCTTCGGCGCGTTGGCCGCGCAGTAAGTTCCGACTGGTGTCGGACTGAAAAGAAAGGCGGTCCGCAATGGCCGCCTTTCTATCTGGCCTGTGGAAACCGGGCATGGTCCGCATTAGGGGTCGTCTGAAATCGCGCGCATGATTATATGGTGGGGAAACGAGTTCCCTCAATGCGCTTTCCGCCCGCCTTTCTCGACGAGATCCGCGACCGCGTGCCGATTTCATCGGTTATCGGCCAGCGCGTCGCGTGGGATCGCAAGAAGACCAATGCCTCGCGTGGCGATTACTGGGCGTGCTGCCCGTTTCATGGCGAAAAGAGCCCGTCTTTCCACTGCGAGGACAAGAAGGGGCGTTACCACTGTTTCGGCTGCTCGGTCTCGGGCGACCATTTCAAGTTCCTCACCGAACTCGAGGGATTGAGCTTTCCCGAGGCGGTCGAGAAGATCGCCGACATGGCCGGCGTGCCGATGCCGGTTCGCGATGCGCAGGAAGAGCGGCGCGAGAAGGAACGCGCCAGCCTGACCGATGTCATGGAAATGGCGACCGTCTTCTTCCAGGAGCGCCTGCAAGGGCCTGAAGGCGCCAAAGCCCGTGCCTATCTGCGCGACCGTGGGCTGACACCGGCGACACAGCAGTCGTTCCGCCTCGGCTTCGCGCCCGACAGCCGCAACGCGCTGAAGGAGCATCTGGCGGCCAAGGGCGTGCCGAAGGCCGATATCGAGGCCTGTGGGCTGGTGCGCCATGGCGACGATATCCCGGTCTCCTATGACTGGTTCCGCGATCGCATCATATTTCCAATCCCGGATTCGCGCGGCAAGATCATCGCCTTCGGGGGCCGCGCGCTGGCGCCCGATGCGCTCGCCAAATACATGAATTCGCCCGACACCGAGCTCTTCCACAAGGGCAATGTGCTCTACAATTTCGCCCGCGCCCGCAAAGCATTGGCGAAAGGCGGTACTGTCATCGCCGTCGAGGGCTACATGGACGTGATTGCGCTGGCGCAGGCCGGCTTCGAGAATGTCGTGGCGCCGCTCGGTACCGCGCTTACCGAAAACCAGCTCGAATTGTTGTGGCGCATGGCGCCGGAGCCGATGCTGTGCTTCGACGGCGACAAGGCCGGGCTGAAGGCGGCATGGCGGGCCGCCGACATGGCGCTTCCGTCAGTACAGGCCGGACGCTCGGCGCGCTTCGCGCTGCTGCCGGAAGGCAAGGATCCCGATGACCTGGTCAAGGCCGAGGGGCCGGACGCCTTCCGCGCCGTGCTGGCCGATGCGCGGCCGCTGGTCGACCTGTTGTGGATGCGCGAGACGGCGGGCGGCGTCTTCGACACGCCGGAGCGGCGGGCGGAATTGGGACAGACGCTGCGGGAACTCAGCAGCCGCATCCGCGACGAAAGCACGCGCTACCACTACCAGCAGGAAATGCGCGAGCGGGTGCTGAGCTTCTTCGGCTCCCAGCGCAATGCGCGCCAAGGCCGCCAGGACTGGAAACCGGGGCAGGGCAAGGCAGCCGCACCCGGTGGCCAATTCGCCAAGCCTGGCGGCGGCCGCATGGCGATCACCGAAAGCCTCGGCCAGTCGGCGCTGGTCAAGCGCGGCAGCGAAGGGATGTCGGTGCGCGAGGCGACGATCATCGTCGCATTGATCAACCATCCGGCGCTGATCGACGAGAACTTCGCTCATGTCGAGTTCCTCGATCTCGCCAATTCCGATCTGACCCGGCTGCATGCCGCCATCCTCGACGCGATGGCGCATGACATGGCCAACGACCGCCACGCCGTGGTGGCGACGATCGAGCGCGCCGGCTGCGCCGAGATCTGGGAGCGCGCCGTCGGACTGATCAAACGGGCGCGGCAATGGCCGGCGCTGGAGACGGCGGCGCTCGAGGACGCCCGCGACGCCCTGAACCAGGCGTTGCACTTGCAGCGCAGCGCGCGCACCTTACATAAGGAGCTGAAACAGGCGGAAGCGGCGCTCGAGGCGGATCCTTCGGACGAAAATTTCCGCCATCTGATCGAAATTCAGGCGCAGTTTCAGGATGTACAAGCGACAGAAGCGCTGATCGAAGGATTTGGCGTTTCGTCGGGCAGGGCTGGGCGAGCCTAAGTGCAGCTGAGTGCAGGAATGAAGGCGCGGCCGCGCTTCCCTTGGGGGCGTGGTGCGCTAAGTCGGGTAATTGATTCGCTTTTTTCATGCGAATCATGCCAGAGGCGCTTGACCTTCGGACAGAATGACGGAATCAGGACGATTCGAAACGTTAACCCGCACCCGCGTCGACGGGAAACAAGCGATGCAAGGTAACTTGGTCACTGGACAGGCGGCCCGCCTGCCACAGATATCAGGGTTAATCTGGACTTAATGTATGCCGCCCAAGAGTGAAACCCGGTTTTGGGGAACGGCATGCACCAAACAAAAGAGTGGATGCAGTTTGTGGGCCGGGTAAGGCGCGTTTAGAAAACGGGCGTATCCGATTTGACTGGTCCGACAGCTTACGCGGCCCCGATGGCCGGCCGCTAGGAGAAGAAAAAGACTATGGCGACAAAGGAAAAGGAAGAGGTCGAGACCGAACGCGAAGGCGCCACCGATGGGCCTCTGCTCGACCTTTCCGATGATGCTGTCAAGAAGATGATCAAGGCCGCCAAGAAGCGCGGCTATGTCACCATGGACGAGCTGAATTCGGTGCTGCCTTCCGAGGAAGTGACCTCCGAGCAGATCGAGGACACAATGGCGATGCTGTCCGACATGGGCATCAACGTCGTCGAGGATGACGAACAGGGCGAAGAGGCCGAGGCTGGCGACACCGCCGCCGATGCCGAGGAAGACGCCAACGAGCTGGCCGAGCAGACCGGCACCGCGGTCGCCGCCACCACCACCAAGAAAGAGCCGACCGACCGCACCGACGATCCGGTGCGCATGTATTTGCGCGAGATGGGCTCGGTCGAGCTTCTGTCGCGCGAAGGCGAAATCGCCATTGCCAAGCGCATCGAGGCCGGGCGTGAGACGATGATCGCGGGCCTGTGTGAAAGCCCGCTGACCTTCCAGGCCATCATCATCTGGCGCGACGAGCTCAACGAATCCAAGATCCTGCTGCGCGAGATAATCGACCTCGAAGCCACCTATGCCGGCCCCGAAGCCAAGCAGGCGCCGGTGGTCGAACGCGTCGAGGAAGCACCCAAGGTCGACGAAAAGTCGCGTCGCGGACGCGACGACGAAGACGACATCACCAATGTCGGCGCCGACACGCGCGGCATCGGCGATGACGACGAGGAAGACGAGGACGAGGCGAGCCTGTCGCTGGCGGCGATGGAAGCGGAACTCCGCCCGCAGGTGATGGAGACGCTCGACGTCATCGCCGACACCTACAAGAAGCTCAGGAAGCTGCAGGACCAGCAGGTCGAGAACCGTCTGGCCGCCGCCGGCACGCTGTCGCCCAGCCAGGACCGCCGGCTGAAGGAGTTGAAGGACCAGCTGATCAAGGCGGTGAAGTCGCTGTCGCTCAACACCGCGCGCATCGAGGCGCTGGTCGAGCAGCTCTACGACATCAACAAACGCCTGGTCCAGAACGAGGGCAAGCTGTTGCGCCTGGCCGAAAGCTATGGCGTGCGCCGCGAGGAATTCCTCAAGGAATATCAGGGCTCCGAACTCGACCCCAACTGGACGCGCTCGATCGCCAACCTGACCTCGCGCGGCTGGAAGGAATTCACCAAGAACGAGAAGGACGCGATCAAGGAGCTGCGCGCCGAGATCCAGCACCTGGCCACCGAAACGGCGATCTCGATCCTGGAATTCAGGAAAATCGTCAACCAGGTGCAGAAGGGCGAGCGCGAAGCCGCGATCGCCAAGAAGGAAATGGTCGAGGCCAATCTGCGCCTCGTCATCTCGATCGCCAAGAAATACACCAATCGCGGCCTGCAGTTCCTCGACCTGATCCAGGAAGGCAATATCGGCCTGATGAAGGCGGTCGACAAATTCGAATACCGCCGCGGCTACAAGTTCTCGACCTACGCGACATGGTGGATCCGGCAGGCGATCACGCGTTCGATCGCCGACCAGGCGCGCACCATCCGCATCCCGGTGCACATGATCGAGACGATCAACAAGATCGTGCGCACCTCGCGCCAGATGCTGCACGAGATCGGCCGCGAGCCGACGCCGGAGGAACTGGCCGAAAAGCTCGCCATGCCGCTCGAAAAGGTGCGCAAGGTCTTGAAGATCGCCAAGGAGCCGATCTCGCTCGAAACCCCTGTGGGCGACGAGGAGGATTCGCATCTGGGCGATTTCATCGAGGACAAGATGGCGATTCTGCCGATCGATGCGGCGATCCAGGCCAATCTGCGCGAGACCACCACGCGCGTCCTGGCCTCGCTGACCCCGCGCGAGGAGCGCGTATTGCGCATGCGCTTCGGCATCGGCATGAACACCGACCACACGCTGGAAGAGGTCGGCCAGCAGTTCTCGGTCACCCGCGAGCGTATCCGCCAGATCGAAGCCAAGGCGCTGCGCAAGCTCAAGCACCCGAGCCGGAGCCGCAAGCTGCGCAGCTTCCTCGATAGCTGAGACCTGCCATTCCTGTTGAAGATCAAGGGCGCTACTGGCGCCCTTTTTCGTGGCGGTATTCGCCCTTGCGGCCCCCGCCGTTAGGGAGGATAATTTCGCGTCGGATGCATTTCTGGGCGACAACCCCGGAAGCCCGCCCCGGTCGAGGCCATGTCGACAAGTCCATGGCTTGAGCGCCGTGCTCCGTGGGCCCCGGAGAGAGGCCTACCATGACGACCTATATCATGCTGATGAACTGGACCGAGCACGGCGCCAAGAATGTGCGCGACTCGCCCAAGCGCCTCGATGCCGCCAAGAAGCAATTGGGCGAGATGGGAGGATCGTTCAAGTCGTTCTATCTGACCATGGGCGAATTCGACATGGTGGCGGTGGTCGAGGCGCCGGACGATGCGGTGCTGGCGCGTTTCGCCCTGATGCTGGCCGCGGGCGGAAGCCTCAAGTCACGGACACTGAAGGCTTTCCCGGAGTTCGCTTACCGCGAGATCGTCTCGTCGCTTGAATGAAGAAAGGCGGCCGGGTTTCTGGAAATCGACTATCAGGTTGCGGCGGGACGCCTTGGAGCAAGACAGGGCGGTTCGCCGTGATAGATTGCGGCCACTCCTGGGAGATCGCGATGAAGAAAGTCTCGATATTGGCCGCCAGCCTTGCCTTGGTGTCGTTGATGCCGATCGACGCCGGTGCCGCCGCGCGAAAATCGGTCGGCATTGCCAACCCCGCCTCGGCCCATTGCGGCGCGATCGGTGGCCGCTTCGCGGTCAGGAAAGACAGGGCCGGTAACGAATACGGGTTTTGCCGGCTGCCCAACGGTCGCCTTTGCGAGGAGTGGGCACTGTTTCGCGACAACAAATGCGTCGGGCCGAAGGCGGGCATGCACGCCAAGTGACTGATGGCAGAACCACGCCGTGCTGACCGTCTGGTACAACACACGCTGCCCCGTCTGCGATGCCGGCATCGGTCGGCAGAAGCGGCGGCTGATCGAGGCGGTCAAGGCCGGGCGGATCGAATTCCGCGACATCAACCTGGAGCCGGATGCGCTGTCGTCGCATGGCGTCTCGCTGGAGGCCATCCGCCGCCGGTTGCATGCCACCGATGCGGATGGCCGACTGCTGGTCGGTGCGGACGTGGCGATCGCGGTCTGGCTGATAACGCCTGGCGAGGGATGGCTGGCGCGCCTGTTCGGCAATCGGCTCATGCTGCCGCCGACCCGCGCTGCCTACGATCGCTTCGCCGATCTGCTCTACGGCTGGAATCGGCGCAAGGGCCGCTGGTAGTCCATTCACACACCACCCATTCCTGCCGCGCCTGATGGCTCGACGCCACCGATTGGCCAAAGATAGATCGTAAGATATATCTTGACTCATCGCTTGGGTGCGCCTAGTTAAGATATATCGTGAGATAGAACTCAAGGAGCAATCAATGCACAAGCACAATTTTGGGCACAATCATTCCGACCGTCATCATTTCGGCGAGCGCATGTTCATGCACATGGCCGGCAAGTTCGGTGGCAGAGGGGGCGGCGGCTTCGGCCCGTTCGGGGGCAGGGGCGGCGGCGGTCGCGGTGGACCTGGCGACTTCTTTCGCGCCGGGCGCATGCTGGCCGATGGCGACCTCAAGCTGATCACGCTGTCGCTGCTGGCCGAGGCGCCGCGCCACGGCTATGACATCATCAAGGCGCTGGAAGAGCGCACCAGCGGCATCTACAGCCCGAGCCCGGGCGTGGTCTACCCGACGCTGACCTTCCTGGAAGAGGCCGGCTATGCCGTGTCGTCAAGCGAAGGCAACAAGAAGGTGTTCTCGATCACCGAGGCCGGGCAGGCGCATCTGGCCGACAATCGCGAGATGATCGACGGCGTGCTCGATCATCTCGAGCGCTTCGGCCGCAAGATGGCCAAGGCGCGCGACTGGTTCGGCTGGAACGACGACGGCGAGGATCGTCGCGGCGGCCGGGGTGGCCGTGGCGAGCGCTCCGAAACGCGCGACGAATTCCGCGCCATCCGCCACCGGCTACGCGCGGCACTCGGCGAGATCGTCGATGCCCCGGCCGAAAAGCAGGCCGAGGCGATTGCCATTCTGAAAGCCGCCGCCGAAGCGTTGGAAGCGCTGTCGCACCGCTGATCCCGTCGGATGAAACGTACAAAAAAGCCCGGTCTCCCGGGCTTTTTTCGTCAGCAACGCCGCGATGCATCATTCCTTGCCGACATATTCGCTGATCAGCTTCTCGTTGCGGGCCTTCTCGATCTTGGCGGTGGTCTCGGCGGAAATGCGTTCGTCGGTGCGGTACTTGACCAGGTTCACCAAGCTGCCGGTCAAGAGCAGGATGCCCATGGCCCAGTAGCCTTTGGTCGACAGGTCGACCGGTGCCAGCCACAGCGACAGCCCGAGCATGAAATAGGCTGCGCCGACCGAAATAGTGTTGAACATGATGTAGGTCTGATTGGCGTTCATTCAATTTCTCCGTTGCTTCGATGATATTGGATTTGATGGAAGTCAGGTCCGCGAAGGCTGGTTTTCAGTTGATGGTCTTCAGGCGCTCGAGCACGTCCCTGGTGCGCACCTTCACCGCCGGTCCGTGGCCGGCGTCGGCGAGGCGGTCGCGGATCGCATCATGACGAAGCTCGCCGTCGATCTCGTCGAGAATGCCGGCCTCCTCGAAGGGATCGCTGGCTCCCTTTATGCGGGCCAGAAGCTCCTCGGCGTCGTTGAGGCTCGACGAATGGCCGATCGATCTGACCAGGCGTGACTGCGCCTTGCGCTCGGCATCGATGGCCCTGGCCGAGATCATGCCCTGGTTGAGGTCGATGATGCGGCGGTGCGCCCGCTCCACTGAAACGCGCATCCGCAAGGTCTTTTCGCCAAGGCTTTGCACCGTGGCGCGGCGGACCTCGCGTTCATTCTCCAGTTCGGCGATGGCCGCGGCACCGGTTTCTGCCAGGCCATTGATGCCTGCGGCCAGTGCGCTGACCGTGCGGATCTCCAGGTCGGCGTGGCGGCGGTCGAGCTGGTCGAGGCCAGCCTGTTCGGCACGCTGGCGCACGATCAGGGATGCAAGCGTCTGCTTGGCAGCGGCAAGACCCGCCTCCGCGTCGCGGATGCGCTGCGCCAAAAGGTCGATGGCGAAGCGATCCCTCAGGCCGTCCTCGGCCCGTGCGCTGGCGCCGTCGAGTAGTGTTCTGATCAGGGCAAGCATGGTTCTTCTCCCTTAGACGTTGGGTGAACGATGTTCACTAAGTCAATATAGCACGAAATGAACATTGTTCAAGATTGTTTTGAACGCTGTTCACGATATCCCGGATATGGTAAACGAGCGGGATCGGATCGGGAAATGGCGGGTCATTTGCAAGGCGCGCTCATCAGAAGGAAAAGCATGGCACTCGACAAGGAAGAGACCGGCGAGCGGGTGCTGGCTATTGCCGAAGCGCTGCTCAACGAAGGCGGCATGGACAATCTGAAGGCCAGGACCATTGCCGAACAGGCGGGCATCTCGGTCGGCTCGGTCTACAACCTGTTTTCCGATCTGGACGGGGTGCACCGCGCCGTCAACATGCGCCTGCTCGACCGATTGGGGGGCGCGGGCGCCGTGGCGATGGCCGAACTTGCCAGGCGCGGCATCACCGACGTGCGCCAACGGTTGATGGCACTGGCCGGCGCTTATGTTCGTTTCGTCGAGGCGCACCCCGGCAGTTGGCCGGCGCTGCTTGCCTTCAACAGACGGCGTCCGGTGCTGACCGAGCCCGATGTCTACGAGGCGCGGCTCGACCAGTTGTTCGAGATCATCGCCAGCGTGCTTGCCGATGGCGGCTTCGATCTCGACGAGGACACGCGCCGGATCGCCGCGCGAACCCTCTGGTCAAGCGTGCATGGCATCGTCACCAGCGGCTATGCGGCGAGGTCCGACCGCCGCCAGGCCGATGAGATCAGCCAGCAGATCGAACTCCTGGTCTCCGTCTTCATCAGGGGACTGGAACGCGGCGGCACATTCGCGCATGCTGGAGGGATAACGTCGTGAATCGCGCGCGAACCGCGATCGCTGGCGACAAGGAGATTTGGGCTATGTCTTTTCTGAAACGTCTTTTCGGCGGCGGCGGTGGGGGCGAAGCGGCCGAGCCTGGAAATGCCGCGCCCGCCAAGCAGGTCGAGCACAAGGGTTTCACGATCAGCGCCACGCCCTACAAGGCTGATGGCCAGTACCAGACCTGCGGCGTCGTCTCCAAGGAGATCGACGGCGTTGTGAAGGAGCACAGGTTCATCCGCGCCGACCGTTTCGCCGGGCTGGACGACGCCGTCGACATCTCGATCAAGAAAGGCATCCAACTCGTCGACGAACAGGGCGAGCGGATCTTCGGCTAGGACAGGCGGTCCCAGCAGCGAGCCTGGGGCGCGCGTAAGAGGACCGAAACCCTCGAGCACCGCGGTCGAAGCGCTCGAGGTCCTTACGTCAGCCGGTTTGCATCCAGACGGGTATTATCCACGCTTCTGGATGACGCCGTAAAGCACGTTGCGGTTCTCGCCGAAGTAGACCTGCGCATCGACGGCGTTGCGGTCGACGCTGGCGTTGATGATGTTCCACATATCGACCTCCGATCGCAGCAGCAGCACCCAGTCCATGAACGTCTCCCGGTAGCCGGCGTCAGGAGTGCCCTCGGCGTAGTTGGCAAACAGGAAGGTCCCGTTCGGCTTCAGCATCTGCAGGCAGGTCTTGGTGAGTTTCACTGCGACGTTGTGCTGGAGGTAGTCGTAAAGGCCGGAGGCATAGATGAGGTCGAACTTGCCGAGCTTGTGGCCTCTGGTGAGCACGGTGCGCACCGAGCCGTCGATGGCCTCGACCGCGGTGCCCTGGAAGTCGCGCGCGATCAGTCCGACGCTCTGGGGATCCTGGTCGAGCGCGACCCAGCGCTTGAGACCGCCCTCGGCCAAGGCGGCCGAACGGTTCGCCTCGCGCAGATGGCCGGCAGCGATCGCCAGGACTTCGGTTTCGGGTCCGTTCCTGGCCGCGGTCTCATCGACATAGCGGGTCAGCAGATCGCGGCGCTCGCGTGCCGCGACGCATGACGGAACGTTCTGGGTATGGCTGTAAAGCGCCTTGCCGACCTCCGAAGCGCTTGCGACGCTCTCGGCAACATGCGGGTCGCAATAGATGTAGTCGAGCAACTGCGCGTCGCCGGAATACCCCCTGGGCTTGGTGAAGGACCAATGCGTCAGCGGATCCTCCAGAAAGTACTTCTGGATCGGGTGGTTCTGCGCCACCGGTATCAAGGCCTGCCACACGTCGGGATGGACCTTGGCGCGCAGCGCATTGAGAAGCGAGAGCAGTCGGCGGACGATCTCGGCGGGAAATTTCTGCTGCTCGACCTGTTGCTGTGTAGCGTGGAGGATCAGCGCCAGCTCCGCGCGAGCGGTTTCGAACGCTTCGCCATGATGCTCGGGCTTTCCTCGACGGAGACCACCGGCGATCGCCTCGGCAGTGATAAGGCTCTTGCCATCAAACACGGTTTGCACACCAGGACTCCTTGGTTAACAGTCAGTTAACTTATTGCGTAGAATACTCCATTTGCCAACGGCGGGTCCGGTGCCTTTTACCGATATGATTAATTTCCCGCTAACCATGCCAATTCATTGGAGTTTTTAAGGACGGGATTCCGGGTTCGAGTTAACGGAAACTTGTCCTGCGTCATTGCATTTGATCGCGCGGCAAACGTGTCGCGCCCAAGGAGTCGGTCTGCGTTGGGGGCAGAAGCTGGAAAAGAGTTCGGAACGCGAAATGCCCTTCAACCGGGATTTGTCGTGAACGAACGCGCGTCATCCACAGTGGCCGATGCGGTGACTGCGGAACCGCACGATCCGCGTCAGGAGCTGGGGGCGGCCGAACTTCGAACGCTCTACCGCACGGAAGCCCAGGCGAAGCGAAGGAAGGAAGCCAGGCCAGGCCTCTGGATCGCCGTCGCCATCTACGTCTTGTTTTCGGTATCGGATCTGCTGCTGATACCCGATGTGGCCGCCTTTACGATCACGGCCCGCTTCGCTGTCGGACTGACCGCACTGTTGGTGCTGGAAGCACAGCTTCGCAAGGGAGCCGCCACCGACTGGCTTGACGTAACTTGCGCCGCGGCCATCATCTTTGGCTATATCGGCTGGCTTTACCCCGCTTCCATGGGCGCGAACAAGGAAAGCGTCGCCTATTATATGGTCTTCGGCACCATTTTCATGATGAGTGCCAATCTCTTTTTTACATTCCGCTTCAAGGTCTCGATCATAACGTCGACGATAATTTTGTGCATCTTGTATGTGGTGAATTACTTTTTACCCGCTACGCTGATATACAAAATGGTATTCGGCACCTTCTACGTTTCGTGCTTCACATTCACGTCCTATGTGAACTGGAAGCTGAACGAAGAGCGCTACAACGTCTTCCTGAACGCGCTGGAAGCCAAGATCCAGCACAAGGAGGCGACCGAGCGCGGCAAGGCCCTGCTCAGGCTGTCGCGCACGGATCCGCTGACAGGGCTGGAGAACCGGCGCGCGATCGACGAAAAACTGCGCGACTATTGGAATGACTGGCAAAAGCTTGGTCACGGTTTCGCGGCGATCCTCATCGACGTCGACTTCTTCAAGAAGTTCAACGATTGCTATGGCCATCAGGAAGGCGACCGTTGCCTGATCCAGGTCGCCGATGCGCTCAGCGACCTGATCAAGCAACATGATGGCTCCATCGGCCGCTACGGCGGCGAGGAATTCATCGTCCTGGCCCGCATGGACAAGAAGGGCGAGGTCTCGGATCTGGCGGAAGCCATTTGCCGCACGATCGAGAACCTGGCGATCGCGCACGAGTTGCGCCGGGATGGCATCTCGATCGTGACGGCGAGCGTCGGCGCGGCGTTCACCAGGAAGCAGACCGCCGCCAAGCTGGAGAAGATCATCCACGAGGCCGATCGAGCGCTCTATCTTGCAAAGGCCAGCGGCCGAAACTGTGCCCGGCTGTTCGATCCGACCGATCCCCAGAGCAGCGACGAGAGCGAGAACCTGGCGGCCTTGCTGAAGATCGCCATTGGCCAGGACCTGGTTTCGCTCGTCTACCAACCGATACAGAATGTCGCCTCGGGTGGGGTCGAGGCCGTGGAGGCGCTGATGCGCCTCAAGATGCTCGACGGCACCCTGGTTCCGCCGAGCCTGTTCATTCCCGTCGCGGAGCGAACCGGCGCCATCCTCGAGCTCGGGCGCTGGGCAATAAGGACGGTGTGCGCCGAACTCCTGGCGCAGGATCACGTGCGCGTCGTCAGCGTCAACGTCTCGCCGATCCAGCTCAAGACGCCGGGCTTCGCGACGTCGGTCGCGACCATTCTGGGCGAGACCGGCGTAACCGGAAACAGGCTGGCCTTCGAGATCACCGAGGGGCTGGAGATGGAGATGCACTCCGACATCCTGCGCTGCATCAGCGACCTGAAACTGCTCGGGATCAAGATCTGGCTCGATGATTTCGGGACGGGCTTCGCCGGCCTTTCATGGCTTCGTCTCATCGAGTTCGATACGGTCAAGATAGACCGCTCCTTCCTTCACGACTGCGGCACTCCCAAGGGCATGGCAATGCTGCAGGACATCATTGCGCTGGTCAGAAATCGCGGCCACAAGATCCTGGTCGAAGGGGTGGAGACCGAAGAGCAGATGGTCCTCATGCGCCAATTCGGCATAGACCAGGTTCAGGGCTTTCACGTCGGCCGTCCCGCTCCGGCCGCGAATTTCCAGACCAAGCGGGCCGTTCAAAAGCGGCCATTCACGGTTCTCAAGTCTGCGTAAAGGCGCTGGCTTGACCGGCCATTGGCCCGTCAAGCTCGTCTGCCCTCTGGCGATTGCAGCGCGGCGATGCCTATGCCGTCCGCAACGCCCTGCGTGGCAGCGGCGGGAAGGCGATCGCTATCCCCGCGGCACCCAGGCCGATAAGCGCCGACCCGATGAACAGCCAATGGTAGCTGGCATAGGCGTCGAAGATCATGCCGCCGGCAAGCGGCCCCAGCGCCATGCCGAGGCTGGAGAGCATGGTGGCGGCGCCGAATACGGTGCCGAGGATGCGCTGGCCGAAATATTCGCGCGCCAGCACCGCGTAGAGCGGCATGACGCCGCCATAGGTGGCGCCGAAGATGACGGCCAGCATATAGAACTGGTCGAGCTGGCTGATGGAGAGATAGGCGGCAATGACCATCGCCTGGATAGCCAGCCCGGCGATCAGCACCGGCTTGACACCGAGCCGGTCGGCCAGCACGCCGTAGAGCAGCCTGCCGCCCAGGCCGGCCAGACCCTCGACACTGTAGATCGAGACTGCCGCCATCGGGGCGACGCCACACAGCATAGCGTAGCTGACCATGTGGAAGATCGGGCCGGAATGAGCCGCGCAGCAGGCGAAGAAGGTCAGCCCCAGCACGATGAATTGCGGTGAGCGCAGCGCCTGGCCGACTGTGAGGCCTGCGCCTTCGGCGGCTCGAGATTCGGCCGCATCGGAGGCGACAGGCTTTGGCGGCTGGCGCACCAGAAGCACGGCGGGCAGCAGAAGCACCCAGGCCAGGATGCCGATGTCGAACATGGCGCTACGCCATTCGTAGGCGGAGATCAGCCAGCGGGCGAGCGGCGAGATTGTCATCGGTGCCACGCCCATGCCGGCCGAGACCAGCGATACGGCCAGCCCGCGATTGGTGTCGAACCAGCCTGACGTCAGAGCGATCATCGGCGCGAAGAAGGCGCTGGCCGCGAGTCCGACGAGCACGCCATAGGTGATCTGGAAGGTGAGAAGCGAACCGGCGCGGCTTGCCAGCACCAGCGCCAGCCCGAGCAGCACGGCGCCGATCGTGACGACGATGCGGGCGCCGAACCGGTCGGACAGGGCACCCCAGGCGAAGCCGCCAAGGCCCATCACCAGGAAGTTGAGCGTCATGGCGCTCGAAATGCCCGCGCGCGACCAGTTGGTATCGAGCGCCATGGGTTCGAGAAAGATCGCCAGCGAAAACATCGTGCCGATGGCGACGCAGGACATCAGCGCGCCAGCCGCGACGATGGCCCAACGGTAGGAATGGTTCATGTTTCTTCTCCCAGCCGGGAGCAGGATCGATCTTTCGACGCCCCCCGGCAATTCCGGTTGCGTCCGAAGGACGTCCGAGCAGCGCTCAAATCGACATTTTCAGATCGATTTTTTTAGGGCCTGCGATCCATACAGCCAAATCTAGAGATGCTGGCGGATGAAGGCACCGACCATGTCGATGGCCTGGCGTGCCGCCTGCAACTGCGCAAGGTTAGAGGGGAAGACGTGCGTCATGCCTTCCCAGATATGCAGCGCCGCCTCGCCGCCGGCGCTCGACGCCGCCTCGACCGCGCGGCGTGAATCGTCGAGCAGGATCTCGTCGTCGCCGACATGGACCAGTAGCGGCGGCAGTCCGCCCAGGGGCTGATAGAGCGGTGAGGCGCGGGGATCGGTTGGATCGGTGCCTTTGAGATAAAGATCGGCTGCCTTTTTCAGTTCGTCGCGTTTCACCAGCGGATCGGCTTCCGCTCTCGTCAGCATCGAGCCGCCTGCCAGTGCAAGATCGGTCCATGGCGACATCAGCACAGCGCAACGCGGCATGACGCCGGCGCCCTTTCTGGCCCTGGCCGCCACCAGCGCCAGCAACGACAGCGCAAGGCCGCCGCCGGCCGAGTCGCCGGCAATCGCGGTCGCGTCATAGCCCATGTCGCAAAGACCGGTGAATACGCTGAGCGCGTCGTCTATGGCGGCCGGAAAACCGTGCTCCGGCGCCAGCCGGTAGTCGGGAATGAAGGCCGGCGCGCCGGCGCGTTGCACGATCTGGCTGACGAAGTTGCGGTGACCGATGGCGGAGCCGAGCACGTAGGCGCCGCCATGGAGGTAGAGGATCGCGGCGCGCGCGGCACCGGCCATTGGCCGGCACCAGACGCCCGATACCGCGCCGACGGTCCCTGTCTCGAAACTGATGCCGTCGGCGACAGGCGTGTGCTGCATCAGATCTTCGAAGACCGGCCGTGACGCCGGCGCGAACTCCAGCGCCGGCAGCGTCGCCAGCATGTCGCGCATCGCCAGCATGACGGCGCGGTCGCGCTCGTCCTCGGGGTGGATTTCGAAGCTCATGACGGCCTGTCAGGATTATGGCTTCAGAAGCTCGGTGCGGAATTGCGGCGCGAGCGCTGCTGCCTTGCCGAGGAAGGCGCCGAATTCCGCCGGGCTGAGTTTCGGTGCCGGAGCGGTGCGGCTCCCGACCGGTGTACCAACGCTGGCAAAGAACTCTTCCTGTCCCGCCGGCGCGCACATACACAGCATGCGGACGTCCGCGCCCGAGACATTCTTGAACGAATGCGGGGCGTTGGCCGGGATGTTCACCGTCATGCCTGCCTTGGCCACGCTTTTCTGGCCACGAAAGGTGAACTCGATCTCGCCTTCCAGAAGATGAAACGTCTCCTCGAAATCATGCCGGTGGGGACCGGGGCCGCCGCCATCGGGAACCTTCATGTCGATGAGGCAGAAGCGCCCGGCGGTCTGCGTGCCGGACAGCAGGATGGTGTAGGTGTCGCCCACTATGGCCAGATGCTGGAGCGACGGATCGTCGGGATCAACAATCGACATCTGGCGGTTGGGATCGTCGGCGGGGATGGTGAACTCAAGCATGTCTGATCTCCAGGGTCGGCGAGGTTTCCAGCCCTTGTCAGTGGTAGCTGCTGGCCGGCGCCAAAGCACCAAAAAGCTCGTTCGACCGGCTGGACTCACTGTCCCACGGATGGAACAGTCGCCCCCATGATCGATCTCAACGATTTGCGCGTCTTCGAAAGAGTGGCGGCGACCAGCAGCTTTTCGGCGGCTGGCCGCGTACTCGGCCTGCCAAAGTCGACAGTCAGCCGAAACATTGCCCGGCTGGAGCAGCAGCTGGGCGCACGGCTGTTCCAGCGCACCACCCGCGCGGTGATCCTGACCGCGGCCGGAGACGCGTTGCGGACGCGTTGCGTCGAGCTGATGTCGCGGATCGACGAGACGGTGACCTATGTCGAGAGCCTCGCGGGCGAGCCACGCGGTCTGCTGCGGGTCAGCGCCGGCATCGGTTTCGGCATCAATGTCTTGTCCCGGCATCTGCCGGCGTTCCTCGCCCGGTTTCCCCATGTCGACGTCGCGCTCGATCTGACCAGCCGCGACCTCGATCTTGTCGCCGAGCGGGTCGATGTGGCGATCCGTATGGGCCCGCTGCCGGATTCCGCACTGGTGGCGACGCGCCTGGGCAGTGTGCGGCGCTGCCTCGCTGCCGCGCCCGGCTATCTCAGCCGGCATGGCACGCCGCTCACGCCGGCCGATCTGTCCACCCATGAATGCATCGAAATGCCCCGAGGCGACGGCCGCACGCGGACCTGGCATTTCTACCGGGGCGGTGAGATGGCCACGGTTGATGTGCACAACCGGGTCAGCGTCAACGATGCGCTGACCATCCACCAACTGGTTCGCAACGGCGCGGGCCTGGGCGTGCTTTCCACCTATCTCTGTGCGGACGACTTCGCCGAAGGGCGTCTCGTTCCGCTGCTCACCGATTGGGACATCGCTCCGGTCGAGGTCAATCTGCTGTTTCCGAGCAAGCGCGAGCTGTCGCAGACCGTGCGCAGCTTCGTGGATTTCATGCGCGAGGTTTCCGTCCCTAACGAGCATTGGCAAGGCGGCATCGTGGCGACGGGTTGATGCCGCCTCGGCGCGGGATTTTCGAGGATCAGATCGGCAGTTCCGACGTATATTTGATCGTCTGGCTCGGTACGTCGGTCTTGACGTTCTGCACGCCCTTGATGCGGCTCAGATGCTCTGACTGGAAGCGCCGGTAGTCATCGATGCCGGCGGCCACCACACGCACCATGGCGTCGCAGTCGCCGAGCATGAGATAGCACTCCATCACTTGCGGCAGCTTGGCGACCTCGGTGGCGAAATGTTCGATCGTGTCCTCGTCCTGTGCCTTCAGCCAGATGCGGGTGAAAAAGGTGAGGCCCTTGCCGATGCTGGCCGGATTGATCACGGCGACGTAGCGGTCGATGATACCGGCTTCCTCCAGGAGCTTGACGCGCCGCAGGCAAGGCGAGGGCGATAGGCCGACCTCCTTGGCCAGATCATTATTGGCCATGCGGCCGTCTCGCTGCAACGCCCGCAGGATGCGTTTGTCGATGTCGTCGAGCTTCATGGCGTCGAATTCCATTTTCCTGTGGCTTCGTAACAGTGAATGCCAAAATCTGACGAAAGACAACAATCTTCGCAACCCAATTGCGTCGAGGTGTAGGTATGTTTTGCCCCTGACATCACGAGATTTTCAAACGCAAGCAGGCGGCTGTGAGGCCGCCCAATGGCAGGACATGAGCATTTCACAGGCAGTCGAGTCGGTGGGCAATGGTTCGAGATCGGAGTTTCGCCGTGGCGTGGCGTCCTGCGCGCCGGTGCTGCTCGGCACCATCCCCTATGCGCTGGTGCTTGGCGCCCAGGCCGTGCAGAAAGGGCTGAGCACGGTCGAGTTGTCCACGATGACGGGGCTGAACTTCGCCGGCGGCTCGGAATTCGCGGCGATCCAGTTGTGGACGTCGCCGCCGCACATCCTGCTCATCGTCGCCATCACCTTCCTGGTCAACAGCCGCCATCTGCTGATGGGAGCGGCGCTCGCGCCGTTCCTGCGCGATCTGCCGCGGCGCAAAGTGTTTCCGGCGCTGTTCTTCCTATGCGACGAAAGCTGGGCGCTGGGCCTTGCCGACGCCAAACAGCGCGCCGAGGCCGGCATCGCGCCGGCCTTCAGCCCGCGCTATTACATGGGCGCGGCGCTGGCGATGTATCTGACCTGGGTGGCCTTCACCACGCTCGGCGCTTTGCTCGGCCCGATGCTGGGCGATGTAGAGACCTATGGTTTCGACATGGCGTTTCCGGCCGTCTTCCTGGTGCTGATGCGCGGCATGTGGAAGGGCGTCGCGGCGGCGCGGCCCTGGCTTGTAAGCCTTGTCGTCGCCGCGCTCGTATATCTCCTCGTTCCCGGCGCCTGGTATGTCGCGGCAGGTGCCGTGTCGGGGCTGGTCGCGGCCTGGCTGATGGCAGGTGACGCATGATCGACATGGCGACCCTTTTCACCATCGTGCTGATGGCCGGGGTCACCTATCTGACGCGGATCGGCGGCTATGTCGTGCTGCGCAACCGCGTGCTCAGTCCCCGCGCCACGGCGGTGATGGAGGCAGCGCCCGGCTGCGTGCTGATCTCTGTCATCGCGCCGGCCTTCGTGTCGCGCAATCCCGCTGATCTCGCGGCATTGGCCATCACCTTGGTCGCCGCGACACGGCTTCCCATGCTGCCAACCGTGCTGATCGGGGTGGGCGCCGCGGGCCTGCTTAGGCATTTCATTGGGTAGCGTCCAACAAAGCCGATGGGCGTCCGAGTTTACTGGACCGTGGACGTCGACCCATGGCGTTGAACAGATGGAGCTGGAGCAGGTCCGGTGCCAGAAAAACATGCTGACCCGGCGCTAACGAATCCGCTCGCCGCCGCTGTCCGAGTTCCAGGCGGACGCTAGGACACTCGATAAAGCTAGGACACTCGATAAAAAAGAAAGGCAGGCGCGGGGCGCCTGTCTTCGATGCGGGATGACGCCGTGCCCTACGCGGCCGCGGCGACGTCGCGCGTCCTGGCCACAACGGCATCTACCTTGGCCGTCGCCTTGGCGAGTGCTTCGGTGACCGCGTCAGGTCCCTTGGCGACGCCCTCGATGCGGATGACGTCGACGTCGGTCATGCCGATAAAACCGAGCACGCTGCGCAGGTAGGGGACGGCGTGATCGAACTGCACGGCCGCACCTTCGGAATAGATGCCGCCGGAAGCCAGCACGATGTAGACCTTCTTGCCGGTCACGAGACCCTTGGGGCCGTTCTCGCCATAGGCAAAGCTCTTGCCGGAGCGGGCGACGTGATCGACCCAGGACTTCAGCGTCGAGGAGATGTTGAAGTTGATGAAGCCGGTGGCCAAGATCACCGTGTCGGCGGCAAACAACTCGTCGAGCACGACATCGGAAACGCCCACCACTTCAGCCTGGCGCGGGGTGCGGGCATCGGCCGGCGTGTAGATGCCGGTCGCGTAGTCGGCATCGATGTGCGGCAGCGGGTTGGCGACGAGGTCACGCACGACAAGCGTGTTCGACGGGTCGGCGGCGAGAAGCTTCTGGGCGAACTCGGTGGCGATGCGGGTCGAGTGCGAGGCAGCGCCGCGGGGGCTTGAGGTAACGAGAAGAATGGACATAGCGGGTCTCTCCAGTGGAATGAATTGTCCCGCCATATATGGGGCATCGACCTACCAGATAAACTGGTATATTTTCGATATGATCCATCCATAAAGTAGATACAATGATGCAGCCCAACCCGACCCTCGACCAGCTCCAGATCCTTGTCGCCGTTGCAGACACCGGCAGTTTCTCGGCGGCCGGCCGCAAGCTCAACCGCGCGCAATCGGTCATCAGCTACGGAATCGCCAATCTCGAGGCGCAGCTCGGGCTGAAGCTTTTCGAACGCGAGGGCACGCGCGAGCCGCAGCTGACCGAGATCGGCCGGGCTATGCTGGAAGACGCGCGGCGAATGGTGGGCGTGCTGCAGCGGATGCGCTCGCGCGTCGACGGGCACCACCACGGGCTGGAGGCCGAGGTGGCGCTGGCGGTGGACGTATCATTGCCTTCCCCCGTGCTGGTGCGGGTGCTCAAGGCATTCGAGGCGCGGTTTCCGACCGTGATGCTGCGCCTGCATATCGGCACGCTCGGCCTGATCCCCGATCTTGTCGTCAGCGGGCAGGTCGATCTCGGCATTGGCGGCCTGCTGGGCGATGTCGACGTGCATCTCGTGCGCATCGGCTTCATGTCGCTGGTGCCGGCCGCCTCTCCCAATCATCCGCTTGCCCTGCTGCCGAAGCCGGTGGCGCTCGAGGATGTGCGCGAGCATACGCAGCTTGTCGTGACCGACCAGTCCGAGCGCACCAAGGGACGCGATTACGGCGTCTTCGCCTACCGCACCTGGCGACTGACCGACATGCGAACCAAGCACATATTGATGCGCGAGGGACTCGGCTGGGGCGGGCTGCCGCGCTGGCTGATCGCCGACGACCTGGCCACGGGTCGCCTGGTGGAACTTGATCTCGAGCCCTACAAGGAAGTGAGTTCGCCCCTGTTTGCCATGCACCGCAACGATCGCAGCCCAAAGCCGGCGGCGGCCTGGCTGATCAACCGGTTCAAGCGCGGGCTCGGCTGCTTCAACGAGTTCGAGCCGGGCGAGGTGCCCGAAGAGGAGCCGGAGACCGACGGCGATGCGAACGCCGGCGGCTGAATCCTGGAACTCAGCCGAAAATCATTCGATCAGCGTCACCCCGGAAACCACGATCTGCGCCGTACGAGCGGTCAATTTTCCGCGCTTGTGCAGCGTCGGTTTCTCATAGGTCTTTTTCATGTGTCCAACCCGAATGCGAGCCCGCAAGTGAGTGAGCAGCCATAACGGGACTGGACGGTTCCGGTTGCCTCGCCATTGCATTTCTCTGCCACGGAAGGTGAGTGATTCAAGTTAGATTGCATTCAAACTCTATCCTCGCTATAGATGTCATTCAAATTCTAACTGGAAGAATGACATGCGGGTCAGCCGTGCGCAGGCACAAGCAAATCGCGAAGCGGTGATCAACGCGGCAAGCCGCCTATTTCGAGAGCACGGCTTTCACGGTATCGGCCTGAAGGATCTGATGAAGGGTGCCGGGCTGACCCAAGGTGCCTTCTACAAGCAGTTCGAATCCAAGGAAGACTTGGCAGCCCAGGCATCGAGGCGAGCGATGGAGCACGCGACCCGCAGATGGTCGGCTGTTGCTACCGGGAGCCCTGATCCCCTAGAAGCCGTTATCGAACTCTACCTTTCCCTCGGGCATCGCGAAGAGAAGAGCGACGGTTGTCCGATCGTGGCGCTTGGTTCCGATGCGGCGCGTCAAAGCGAGGAAGTGAGGATCCCCTTCCAGGATGGGATCGCAGCTCACCTTGAAGTCCTCGACGAATTGGTGCCAGCCGCGGAAGGCCCGAGAAACCAGCGCAAGACCATGGCGATGCTGTCGCTGATGGTGGGGGCGGTGACGATCTCCCGCATCTTCAGAGATGAAGAGATATCGCAGCGTTTTCTCGATGCCGCCGCCAGCGAAGTCAGGCGAATTGCGGCCGCGCAAGGATAGAGGCGGTGGTCGCCATCGAGCGTCCCCGCGGCGCCGTCGGGCGAACCTATCAAACAGAAGCTGGAGTAGACATGCGTCGTATCGTTGTTACAGGCATGGGAGCAGTCAGCCCCCTTGGGGCCAATGCGGCGACTTCCTGGTCCCGGCTCCTGGCTGGCCGCTCGGGCATTCGGAGCCTTCCGGACGAAATGGTGGGAGACCTGCCGGCGAAGATCGGCGGCATCGTTCCTTCCCTCGAACAGGATCCCGAAGGTGGCTTCGATCCAGACACCGTCCTGGCCGCCAAGGAACAGCGCAAGGCCGATCGCTTCATTGTGTTCGCGCTTGCGGCCGCGGAAGAGGCGCTTGCGGAGGCCAGGTGGAATCCGGTTTCGGACGATAACAGGGGCCGCACCGCGACGATCATCGCCTCGGGCGTCGGAGGATTTCCCGCGATAACCGAAGCTGTGCGAACCGTCGATCAGCGCGGTGTCCGGCGTCTCTCACCGTTCACGGTGCCGTCGTTCCTGGTGAACATGGCGGCGGGACAGATTTCGATCCGATATGGGTTCAAGGGTCCGCTCGGCGCTCCGGTGACGGCCTGCGCGGCCGGCATCCAGGCGATCGGCGATGCGGCGCGTCTTATCCGCGCCAACGAGGCCGACATCGCGGTCTGCGGCGGAACGGAAGCCTGCATCAATACGGTCAGCCTCGGCGGCTTTGCCGCGGCACGCTCTCTTTCGACCTCCTTCAATCACCGTCCCGATCAGGCGTCCCGCCCGTTCCACATGCTGCGTGACGGTTTCGTCATGGGCGAAGGCGCCGGAATCCTGGTCATCGAGGCATTGAGCCATGCGCTTGCGCGCGGCGCCAAACCGCTGGCCGAGCTCGTCGGCTACGGCACGACGGCGGACGCTTATCACATCACCTCCGGTCCGGAGGATGGCGACGGTGCGCGCCGGGCGATGGAAATCGCGATCAAACAAGCCGGTATTTCGGCACGGGAGGTCCGCCACCTCAACGCGCACGCGACCTCCACGCCGGTCGGCGATGCGGGGGAAATAGAGGCGATCAAAAGGGTCTTTGGCGTGGATTTCGGCATAGCCGTCAGCGCAACGAAATCGGCGACCGGACACCTGCTCGGCGCGGCCGGCGGGCTTGGGGCGATCTTCACTGTCCTGGCACTCAGGGACCAGGTCGCACCGCCAACCCTCAATTTGAGCGCCCCCGATCCGGCAAGCGACGGGATCGACCTCGTCGCAAACCACGCCCGGCCGATGGAGATGGACTACGCGATTTCCAATGGCTTCGGCTTTGGCGGCGTGAACGCCAGCGCATTGTTCCGGCGCTGGACGGACTAGCCGCTGCTCGCGGCAATCGCGATGTCCTGGTCAGGCGGTGGCATGCCCCGCGAATGTGCAGTCATTGCCCGGGTGCGAGGCGACAATGTCGCCACGCACTTCAGGCGGGCGACAGTCCGTCTATCAGCGCCGTCAGGACGGCACGGTAGTCTTCGCCCGACGCACCGGCCTCGATGGCCAGCGCCGCGCGGTCGAAGGCGGCGGCAAGCAGGGCGGTCAGCGCTTCGGGCGGCAATCTTTTCATCGACTGCTTCCGCATCGCCGCGACAAGGCCCTCGCGCAGCGAGCGGTTGCCGTGGCGGTTGTCGATGGCATCCATTTCAGCGCGGCCGAGCACGGCGGGGCCGTCGAGCAGCAAGAGCCGCGTCCGGCCGGGCACGCGCATGGCTGTGAGATAGGCATCGGAACCGGCCATCAGCGCATCGCGGGCGCTGAGCGAAGGCGGGGAGGCGCGGTCAATCTCCCGCGCTACCGCCGCGGCTTCCTGTTCGACCACGGCGGCGAAAAGCGCCTGCTTGTCGGCGAAATGGTGGTACAGCGCGCCGCGTGTCACGCCCGCGGCGGCAACGATCTCCGGTGTGCCGGTCTCGGCATAGGATTTCTCCGTGAACAGTTCGCGCGCCGCCGAGATCAGCTCGGCGCGCGTCGTCTCGGTACGATCGCGGTTCGAACGACGCGCGGATTCCCGTTGCATACATGCAGCCTGTATGTTATTTCAATTTACATGCAGACTGTATGTTAATTGGCGGGAGAAGGAAAGATGAAGACGACGAGCTACTATCCGGTGCTGATGACCGGCGATGTCGCCGGCACGGCGGCCTTCTATATCAGGCATTTCGGTTTCCAGCCGCTGTTTGAGAGCGACTGGTACGTGCATCTGCGGTCGGTGGACAACAAACGCGTCAATCTCGGCATCGTCCAGGGCGACCACGAGACGATCCCCGAGGAGGGGCGGGGGCGGACCTCCGGGCTGCTGATCAATTTCGAGGTCCGCGATCCCGATGCGGTCCATGACCGGATCCTTGCTGCCGGCCTGCCTATCCTGCGAACGCTGCGTGACGAGCCTTTCGGCCAGCGCCACTTCATCACCAGGGATCCCAACGGCGTGCTTATCGACGTCATCAAGCCGATCCCGCCCAGCGAAGAGTTCCTGGCGCGGTATGCGGAAGGCGCGGCGGGGGCTTGAATGGCAGGCTCAGCCCGCCCGTGCCACCGGGGTCACCGCCATCTGGCTGACGCCGGTGCGGCGCACCACGGTGCACAGTGTCTCGCGGCCGATACGCTCGGCGTCCAGCATGCGCACGAGGTCGTCGACGCCGGTCACCGGGCGCCCGTCTATTGCCGAGATGATGTCGCCTTCCCTGAGACCCGCCCTGGCTGCTGGGCCGTCCTTCTCGACGCTGCGCAGCCGTACCGCCGTACTGGTCGAGACCTGCGACAAGAGTGCCGCGCGCCGCGGCAGGTTTACCGTGTCGGCGGAGACGCCAATGAAGGCGCGGCGCACGCGGCCGAAGCGGATGATCTCCGAAATGACAAAGTTCGCGGTGTTGGACGCGACGGCGAAGGCAATGCCCTGCGCGCCATGGATCATGGCGGTGTTGACGCCGATCACCTCGCCGGCCGACGAGACCAGCGGACCACCGGAATTGCCGGGGTTGAGCGCGGCGTCGGTCTGGATGACGTCGTCGATCAGCCTGCCGGTCGAAGCCCGCATCGAACGGCCGAGCGCCGAGACCACGCCTGAGGTGACCGTCCATTCGAAGCCCAGCGGATTGCCGATGGCAATCGCGATCTGGCCACGCCGCAGCCGCTTGGAATCGCCCAGTGGCGCCACGTCGGCGAAGCTGCCGTCAGCGCGCACCAGGGCGATGTCGGTGTCGGGGTCGCGGCCGAGCACGCGGCCCTCGCTGGAGGCGCCGTCCGGCATCGAGACGCGTACCGTCCGGGCGTCACCGACGACATGGAAATTGGTGACGACCAGCCCGTCAGGCGCGATGACGAAGCCCGAGCCATGGCCGCCCGGCCCCCCGATGCGCTCGATGCGGCAGACGGCCGGTCCGATGCGGTCGACCGCGTCGGCAACCGTCGTCGAATAGGCGTCGAGCAATGTCTCGTCCGGTTGGAATTTTGGCGCGGCGAGGGCCATTGGGGGGCTCCGTGTTTTCAGGCTTGATCGTGACTATATGTGCGGAGCGGCCGGAACCGCCGCGACCTGACCAGATGGCCAGTCGAACCCGCAACTAGCCGTCAGGCGAGTACCTCCTGGCGTACCGCCGAGCGATATCTGGGGCAGGAGAAAACCCAGGAGATCATCATGAGCGACTTCAATCTGAACGCATTTTCCGATGCCATCGCCGATATCGCCGCCAAGGCGACGCCGACAACGGCAAGCTTCGCCACGCATCATCACCGCACGGCGAGCGCCTTCCACTGGGGCGACGGCTATTTCGTCACCGCCGAGGAAGCCGTCGAGGCCGGCGAGGAGATCGAATTGACGCTGGCCTCCGGCGAGACGGCGAAGGCCGAACTGGTCGGCCGCGATCCTTCGACGGGCGTCGCCCTGCTGAAGCCCGCGGATGCGGCCACCGCGCCTGTCCTCGATAGAGCCAGCCCCGTTCGACCAGGCAATATCGCCATAGCCATCGGCAGCAGCCAGGGCTCGGTGCTGGCCGTGTCGGGCTCGGTCGGTGAAGTCGGCCCGGCCTGGCGCTCGATGCGCGGCGGCACCATCGACCGGCGCATCAACCTGGCTGTCGGCGCCGGCGGCCGCTTCGAGGGTGGCCCGGTGCTGGACGCCAAGGGCGCACTGATCGGCATGCTTCTGTTCGGCCCGCGTGGCCGCGCGCTGGTCATGCCGCATGAGTCGATCGAACGCGCGGTGGCGACGCTGCGCGAAAAAGGCCATGTCGCCCGCGGTTACCTCGGCGCCGGCCTGCATCCGGTGCGCGACCGCGACGCGCGTGGCGCAATGGTGATGAGCCTCGACGACAATGGTCCGGCCAAGGCCGCTGGCCTCACGCTCGGCGACATCATCGTGGCATGGAACGGCGAGGCCGTGCATGGTCCGCGAGACCTGATCCGTCGGCTCGGGCCCGACAGCGCCGGTGTTTCGGTGAAGCTGGGTGTCGTGCGCGGCGGCGAACAGCGCGACGTCGTGCTGACCATCGGTGAAAAGCCGCTGAGCTGAGAGGACGGATGGAAAGCGACACGCTGACAAGGCCTGACGTGGCGCGCGGCGAACGCCAGCTCGTGGTGCTGATCGCACTGCGCGATGCCGCGCGCGCCGAGCGTTTGTCGGCTTCGCTTGCCATGACGGACGATCTGCTGCCGGTCGTGGCCGCCGGCGGGGTCGCCGATGTCGCCATCATCGATGATGCCGTCGCCAACAGCGCGGCCTTGGTCGATCGAGCGAGCGTCGGCAGCATCACGACCCCAAAGGTACTGCTTTCGGACCACGCGGGCCGGCCGCAAGGCCGGGTGTTTGCGGTGCTCCCGTCGGCCGCGGACGCAGCTTTGATCGCCGCTGCCGTCAGGCTGGCCGCCTCCGGCTACCGGGTGTCCGGCGAAGGGCATTCGGTGCCGGATAGGCATGCCGATTTCGACCGCGGCGATGCGGCCAATGGGGATGAAAGCCATAGCGGGTTGTTCGGTGAGGAAACGGTCGACGATGGCGCCGCCGCCCGGCCGGCGCTGTCGCCGCGCGAGGCGGAAGTGCTGGCGCTGCTGGCCGAAGGGGCGCCCAACAAGGTGATCGCGCGGCGGCTCAACATCTCCGTCCACACGGCGAAGTTCCATGTCGCCGCGATCCTGATCAAGCTCGGTGCCGCCAATCGTACGGACGCCATCGCCATCGCGATGCGGCAGGGGCTGGTTCTGGTCTGAGATCGCGGCTTCGATGTCGGTCGGCCGAAAGTCTTCGCCCGTGAAGAGCAGCGGCACGGCTTCGAGCCGTGCCGTGGCGTAGGCGATGCAGTCGCCGAAGGTCAGCGCCGCCGGGTGCCGCCCCTTGCCGTAACGCGGAAAGGCTTGCCGGGGCGACAGCTGCATGGTCGCGCCGGTGAAGTCGATTGTCTCGAACAAGGCGGTTCACAGGAAGCGTTCAAGGCGATCCAGGACTTGATCCTACCGGCTGCCCGCGAGCACCATGGTGGTTTCAAGAAAGGTTGGCGCTGCCAACAACCGGGGCTGCCAATCCAATAGGTTTTGCGCTCCCAACCCTGGCCGGCCTCCGCTGCGTCACCATGGCTTCCTGTCGCGGGCTCTTGTATCCCGCTGCAGCGCGGGCAAGGATCGCGACGACGAAAAGATTGCAGGGAGGCGGAAAATGTCGCTGAACGGAAAAACGCTGTTCATCTCCGGCGGGTCACGTGGCATCGGCCTGGCGATCGCGCTGCGCGCCGCGCGCGACGGGGCCAATGTGACGATCGCGGCCAAGACGGCGGAGCCGCATCCGAAGCTGCCGGGAACGATCTACAGCGCCGCTGAAGAGATCGAGCAGGCCGGCGGCAAGGCACTGCCGGTGCTATGCGACATCCGCGAGGAAGCGCAGGTTGCCGAGGCGGTCGGCAGAACCGTCGAGAAATTCGGCGGCATCGATATCTGCGTCAACAATGCCAGCGCCATCCAGCTCACCGGCACGCTGGAAACCGACATGAAGCGCTACGATCTGATGCATCAGATCAACACGCGCGGCACCTTCCTCGTGTCCAAAATGTGCATTCCACACCTGAAGTTGGCGAAAAACCCTCACATCCTGAATCTGGCGCCGCCGCTCGACATGAAGGCCAAATGGTTCAAGAACCATGTCGCCTACACCATGGCCAAATTCGGCATGTCGATGTGCACGCTAGGCATGAGCGAGGAATTCGCCAGGGATGGCATCGCGGTCAATTCGCTGTGGCCGATCTCGACCATCGACACGGCCGCGGTGCGCAACCTTCTGGGCGGAGCCACGGTGGCGGCGATGAGCCGGTCGCCCGACATCATGGCCGATGCCGCGCATGCGATCTTCATGCGGCCGTCGCGCGTGGCATCAGGCAATTTCTATATCGACGAAGAGGTGCTGCGCGCCGAGGGCGTCAGCGATTTCTCGGTCTATGCGCCTGACGCAACCGGACCGCTGGCCGGAGACTTTTTTGTGCCGGATGAGGTGTTTGCCAGGACGGACAGCAAGATCAAGAACATCTACTGAAGGGAATCCTGCTGCCGCCGCTCGCTTTCAAAAAACGACTCGAACGGCTCCGGTTCACCTGACTGGTCGCGCTCATCGATTGCCCGACGAAGCTGCTCAAGCTTCTGATCGCCGTTTTCTTCCGTAGGCATCAAGTCGCCTCGTCCTTCGTTGAGCACGTATTTCGGCCAGCAGGGCACGGTTTGCACGGTGGATCTGAAAGCAAAAAACCCCGCCGGAGAGGGCCGGCGGGGCTCAATGCGTCCCGCTGGAGTCGGGACGGGGCAGGGAACGCCCAGTCAGGAATCTGGGGTGCGAACCCCGGTGATTCAATCCCATCCCGGTTGACCGGGATGGGACGTTGTTGCCGATCTGATTCCAGGAATCACTACAAGTGGCTGGAAACGCAGGTCAGTTGTTGCTCGCCACCGGCGCCACAAGCGAGGTGATGCGGCGGATGGCGACGCGCCGGTTCTCACGGTTGGGCGCCGAGGTATCGACCTTCAGATACTCCTCGCCATAGCCCTGTGTCGTCAGGTTCTCGGGCGGGATGCCGAAGGCGTTGGTCAGCGCTTCGGCGACGGCTTCGGCGCGACGGTCCGACAGAGCAAGGTTTGCCTCGGGCGTGCCGACGGCGTCGGTGTGGCCCTCGATCAGGAAGGTCTCGGCCGGGTTCTTTTTCAACAGCTTCTCCATGGCGTCGGCGACACCCTGGAGCTTCTGCACCTCGGTGTCGGAGATCGAGGACGAGCCGAATTCGAAGTTCAGCGTGTCGAGATCGATGCGCCGTGCAATGTCACGCACGCGAGCCGAACGCTTGACCTCGTTGATCGAGTAGAGACGCTGCACTTTCTCCACCGGCGGCTGTTCGAGGAAGGTGTAGTAGTCGTCGGGGCTTTCGACATCCTCGGAATTTAGGATGTAGTCCCGGCGCGGGATGGTCAGCCGCATCGGCGGCAGATCATCGCCGGGATCGCGCCAGTCCTCTTCGTCCTGATAGCTGCGCTCGTCGACATAGCTCAGCACATATTCCCGACCGTCGGGTGCGATGCGCGACCGCTGCAGGATGTCGCCGTAGCGGTTGCGTATGGTGACGATCCGGAAGCCATTGTCGCGCTCGACCGTCTCGCGCGTGCGGCCTTGCGGCAGGTCCTCGTAGTAGACATCCTTGGCGCCGCGGGTCAGGCGCGGGCGATCGTTGCTCTGGACGAACGTCTGGTCGTTGAACTGGACGATCACCCGGTCGCCGATCTCCTTGAGGACGTCGACGCCCTTGGGCCTGCGGCGGTCACGGATGTTCTCGTCAGGCGCGCGCTCGAGCCGCTTGCCCTTCTCCTGCGTCACCGGGACGATTTTTTCCGTCTTGATCGCCTCCTGGGCTGCCCTGTCGTCGGTTGGAGGCGGACCCTGATCCACCGGCGCCACTACCGGCTTCCGGCCCTGGTCACCGCCCTGCTGGGCGTTTTGCCCACCATTTTGCTGTCCACCGTTCTGCTCTTCGCCATTCTGGTTGGCGGGCTGGTTGGCTGGGTTCCGGCCGTTCTCGCCACGACCCTTGCGCCTGGCATCCTTCTGGCTATCGAGGATGGGGGCGGCATTCTTGTCGGCGGGTGCTTCGCCCTGAACCGGGTTTTCGCCCTGGACAGGCGCGGCCTTCCCATCGGTAGCGGACCCACCGGTAGCGGGCTGCTCTCCCGTCGCCGGCTGTTGGCCGGTCGCGGGCTGCTCGCCATTCGCCGGCTGTTCGCCAGCCGGTTTCCTGCCGTGCTTCTTCGTCTTGTCCTGAGGTTGCTCGCCCTGGGCGGGAGCCTGCTCGCCGGCGGGAGCGGATTCAACCTTCGGCGTCGCTTCGCCGGCAGGAGCCTGCTTCGGTGTCGGAGCGGTCTCCGGCACGGCGGCCGGCGCCTCTTTCTGCTGGTCCAGCTTGTGTTTCCTGCCAGGCTTGGTCGGCTGGTTGTCGTTGGCAGGGGCTGCCTCGCCGGCGGGGGCCTGCTCTGTCTGCTGCTGCTGGTCGCGCTTCTTCCTGCGTGGCTGCTGCTCGTCGGTTGCGGGTGCCGCCTCGCCGGCGGGGGCCTGCTCGGCCTGCTGCTGCTGGTCGCGCTTCTTCCTGCGTGGCTGCTGCTCGTCGGTGGCGGGTGCCGCCTCGCCGGCGGGGGCCTGCTCGGTCTGCTGCTGCTGGTCGCGCTTCTTCCTGCGGGGCTGCTGCTCGTCGGTTGCGGGTGCCGCCTCTCCGGCGGGGGCCTGCTCGGTCTGCTGCTGCTGGTCGCGCTTCTTCCTGCGGGGCTGCTGCTCGTCGGTTGCGGGTGCCGCCTCTCCGGCGGGGGCCTGCTCGGTCTGCTGCTGCTGGTCGCGCTTCTTCCTGCGGGGCTGCTGCTCGTCGGTGGCGGGTGCCGCCTCTCCGGCGGGGGCCTGCTCGGCCTGCTGCTGCTGGTCGCGCTTCTTCCTGCGCGGCTGCTGTTCCTCGGCCGCAGGCGCGGGCTGCTCGGCGGCGGGCGCCTGTTGGGTCTGCTGTTGCTGCTCGCGCTTCTTCTTGCGAGGCAGTTCTTGGTCGCTCTGGTCAGTGGGCGTGTCCTGCGCCAGGACGATCTGCGGTGTCCCCCCGGGTTGCATGGGGCCGAACGCGGCTGTCCCCTGAAGCGGGGACGCGCCTAACGGCGCGGACGCCATCAACAGGCCAAGTGCTGTGCCTGCCAGAATCCGTGGTTGGCGTTTCATCGAAATTCTCCTTGTGGGGTCCCATCCTTGCCGAAACCGCTTTTAACGAAATTGGTTCCAGCTGCCCATCGTTAGGGGCCGTACAGGGCTATTGGCCGACTTTTTGAAGGCAACTTCATGTCATTCGGCCCGCTAGCAGCCTCATTGCGGCTGTTGCCGCGCTTGACCTTGGCCGCGGCTGGGGCCACATGCCGGGAATGGAAACCCCGTTCTGGAAGACCAAGACGCTGGAAGAGATGAGCCCCACCGAGTGGGAATCGCTCTGCGACGGCTGCGGCAAGTGCTGCCTGTCCAAGCTCGAGGACGAGGACACCGGTGAAATCTACTGGACCAGCGTCGGCTGCCGGCTGTTCGACGCCGAGAGCTGCCGCTGTGCGGACTATGCCAACCGGCTGGCGCGCGTTCCCGATTGCGTCGGCCTGACGCCGCAGAATGTGCGCGCCATCAGCTGGCTGCCCAGCACCTGCGCCTACCGGCTGGTGGCCGAGGGCCGCGACCTCTACTGGTGGCATCGGTTGGTCTCGGGCAATGCCGAGACCGTGCATGAGGCCGGCATTTCCATGCGCGGCCGGGTCAAGGCGAGCGAGACCGACCTGGCCGAGCCGGAAGACTATTTTGACTATATGCTCGACGACGAGCCCTGACGCGCGACAGTAAACCGTCAGGAGTTTGCCTGTCGGGAACCGTGCGAGGGCAAGACGCTTGGCGCGATAATTTTGAATGCCGGCAAGGGATTGGCCGGCAAGGGATTGGCCGGCAAGGGATTTGGCCGGCGAGGGATTTGGCCGGCGAGAGATTTGCAAATTCGGCCGCTTTGCCCGTGCGGCGCCACATGAACCGCAGATGAACGGGCAGTTCGTAAATAGTTCAGACAGGCCGGTGCATTCTCCCGCCATCGGTTTCACGAGGAGGGCGCAAGCCCGCAACAAGGAGAGACAACCATGTACACCACCATCAAGACGGCGGCGCTTTCGGCTCTGGTCGGCCTCGGCACGCTGGCGGCCATGCCCGCCCATGCCGACAGCCTCTATCTTGGCTTCGGCAACAACCAGGATCCGCGCTTCGGCGTCTATGCCGGCGACGACGGCTATCGCCACCGCCGGGACGAGCGCCGCGACGACTGGCGCCGTGGCTGCTCGCCGGACCGCGCTCTCGACAAGGCCGAGCGCATGGGGCTGCACCGTGCCCGCATCGTCGATGTCAACCGCCGCGTGGTCAAGGTGATGGGCCGTCAGTACGGCGACCGCGTCGTCATCGTGTTCGCCAACGAGCGCGGTTGCCCGGTCATCAATCGCTGAAGTTTTTCGGCCTGAAACCATGAAGATGGAGCCCCTTTCTCGGAAACAAGTGGCCCCAAACCCCGCGGGAGCGATTCCGCGGGGTTTTTAATGTCCGCTGTGGTCTCTCATTAGCAGGTCCGTGGCCAAGCAATGCTCGGCCACGGCGTCCAGCGCCGCCTACTTCAGTTCGAAGGTAACGGTAACCTGGACATTGTAGGCATTCTCGCCGGCCTGTACCGGCGCCGCGCCGGCCGCGGCGTCGAATGCCTTGGCGTTGATAGGCATCGGCGCCGGCCTGATGTTCTGATCGGTGATCTCGAGCACCCGGCCCAGGCTGACCCCGGCCGCCTCGGCCAGCGTCTTGGCCTTGGCCATGGCGTCGGCGACAGCCTTCTTTCGGGCCTCGGTGACGGTGGCCGCCGGATTGTCGTTGGTGAAGGCGATGCCGCCGCCCTGGTTGACGCCGAGCGACACCGCCTTGTCGAGGATCTCGCCTGTCTTGTCGACGTCGCGCACGCGCACCGACAGCGTGTTGGTCACCTGATAGGCGACGAGTTCGGCCTCCTGGCCGCCGTCCGGCTTGTTGGTGTAATTGTAGCGGGGGTTGATCTGGATGCCCGCGGTCTGCAGGTCGCGATCCTTGATGCCGGCGGCCTTCATCGCGGCGATCACGGCGGCCATGGCATCATTGTTGGCGTCGAGCGCGGCGCGCGCCGTCTTGGCTTCGCGCATGACGCTGAGCGTCAGCACCGCCAGATCTGGGGCCACGGTTGCTTCCCCCTCGCCGGACACAATGATGCGGGGCGGCGTCGGCAGATCGGTGGATCCAGCCATCGCCGGAAAAGCGATTGCAGCGGCGAGCGCGAGGGGCAACAGATGTCTGGTCATGAAAATCTCCTTGGTCTGCGATCAAGTCGCAGGGTCGCGTAGAGCGCGATTATGGGTTGATTTGGGCGATCTGCGAAAGCCCGCCGGGAAAGCCTTGTGCCGGGATGCGAAAAACATTAATCCAGCCCGCGTGGGGCCTGTAGCTCAATGGTTAGAGCCGGCGGCTCATAACCGCTTGGTTGGGGGTTCGAGTCCCTCCGGGCCCACCATTGGCTTTCGCTGCCGTTGCTTTAATTGGGTTTTTTGTACTTTTTTGTCCCACTCTCTTCCACCCTCCAAAAGTGGGACATTTCGTTCTCGTTTCGATCGAATACCAGAAGCGTCCGGGCAGACTGCGCCACTATCCGGCGGCGTGCCTTGCGGATGTAGTGATCGGGCTGCTGATACGTGGTCCAGCCGTAAATCGCCTTCAGCTGTTCATGCGTGACACCGTTTTCGGCGGCAACGGTGGCGCCTGCCTTGCGGACCCCGTGGGCGCTGCAGCCCGGGAGCCCCGCTTCGTCGCACCGTTGGCGCATCTTGCTACCAAGGCCGTTTTCCGAGAAAGGCCGACCATACTCGGTGACGAGAAATGTCAGGTTGCCGGCCGGGGCGAAGGAAAGCTCATCCTTGAGTTCCGGGAGCAGAGGCAGTTCGACGACAATCGCTTCCTTGCGCACCTTGCTCTTGTCTGTCTTGCCAGGCTTGTTGCGCCTTGGGGTCCTAGGGTTTTCCCTCAGTGGATTATGCGATGGGCTTGCCTCGCATGGGGCCCAGGCACTCCTCGCGAGGGCTGGGCTGGGCCTGTCAGTTGCCCTCATCATGACGGGTTTCAACGCTTTGGCGATCAAAGACTACGACAAGCCGACGTCGAACTGGTTGCTCTCTTACCTGAATATGGCAACCAGCTCCTACGGCCTGATCATGGCGGCCTTGGCCGCCAGGATAGCAACCACCAACGCGAATGCTGTCTACGCGCTTTTTGGCGTGCCGGCTGTCATCCTCCCTTTCTTTATGCTGGTGCGCAAGGGCGCCAAGCAAAAGGCCACGCCGTCAGCCCAAGTCCAAATTTTGACAGAAGCCAAGCGTGGCCTTTAGGGCGATTCCTCTGTTGGCCATCGTTGCAGGCCATATGGCTGTCCATATTCTCCTCTATTTTGAACTGTCTCACGTCAGTATGCGCCTGCTGGGGTTCCCGATCGGCAGCGGGCAAGGGACAGCCATTTATGTGTTAGGGCATGTCATGGGTGCCGTTGGTTTTCGTCCAGCCGTGCCCGCATCGGGAACCCGGAAAAACACATGGCAATTGCGCTGACAATGTCCTTGTTGAGTGTTGCTGGTTTAACTGCCTCAGGTGGAACGTCGATGTCGCTGCTGTTTTTTGTTCTGGCCGGCATGTCACTGAGCCACGTTCTCCCTCTGGTGTTCGCTTTGGTGCGAGACACGGTTCGAATCCGCGAACAAGGATGCCTAATCGCAGATGCAGTGATTCGCTCGTCGGCTTCATGAGGCACGCCGTGGAAAGTGCGACCGATGAAGGATCAGCCCCGGGGTGCCTTTTGCTGTGCGTTGCGCCGCTCGTGGACGATGCTGAGGTCCGGCAGTTCCTCCAGGACGCTGGAGCTGGCGGCATGGCGCTACTAGAACGGCGATTCTACGATGCGATCAGCGCGGGAGAGGTCCCGTCTGACTTTCCGGTATCCGCGCGCGCGAGCCAGGTCCTCGACCTGTCGCGCGGTCTGACCATGCGTGCGCAGATGGGCATGCCGCGCAAGACGCTTCTGAAAGACGCCGAGGAAGCGGCCGACTTAGTGCTGTTGCCGCGGCGCGGAAATGCGGCGCTGGAAGTTTGATGTCGCGTTTCATGCCATTGAAGACTCTTAGGCTACGTTGCGCCCAAGCGGCTTGCAATCAGCCGCAGCGAACACCGAACTGGCTTCGCTGACGATTGAAACATGATCCCTGGCAGCCTTACCGGCCGCGGCGCCATCACCGCGCAGAATCGCCGTGACAATCTCATCATGCTCTTGCCAGGACTTCGTCAGCCGTCCGGCCAGCCTGAACTGCGCGCGCCGGAACGGCGCCAGCCGGCCGCGCGTGGTTACCGTGAGTTCGTGGATGTGCGTACTGTGGGCGCCGCGGTAGAGCCGCGAATGGAACTCGGTGTTGAAGTGCTCGTAGTCTTCTTCGGCACTCAAGCGCACCAGTCGCGCCGACGCCTGATGCTCTGCCTCAAGCGCGCGCCGTTCGCCGGCCGTCATGCGCTCGGCGGAAAAGCGGGCGCAGATCCCTTCCAGTTCGGCCATGCTTTCGAACATCGACGCCAGGTGGTCCTGCGTGACCACGGCGACGATGGCGCCGCGGTTCGGCCGCCTTTCAACCAACCCCATCGCACTGAGATGGCCTAGCGCCTCGCGCACCGGCGTGCGTGAGACCTCGAAGCGGGCGGCGAGCGATGCCTCGTCCAGCTTCTCGCCGGGGCGCAGCACGCCGGTGACGATGCGGTCGCCGATCGCCCTCACCATCTGATCGACGGTCGTTCCCGACCTGATCAAGCTGCGCTTTCCCGACACGCTCTCTCCCACACAGTTCTTTTGCCTGGCCGAACCGCAGGGTCCGTAGGCCCAGCGGCCAATTCGACTCACTGATTATTCCTTTATGCCTATATTTTAATCCGCATGTCAAATAGACTACTATTTAGGCAAGAACTGTATGCAATTGCCAAGTCTTTGTGCAGCGCACGAAACTGCATTTCACTGAATCTATTAGATAATCTGGAATTTTCAAGCTGGCATGGAGATTGCATACACTTTCTTAGCGAGGTGTAAATCGGCTCCCTTAGGGGCCTCATGAGAGGGAACATTCAGATGACCGACAGATTCATGCTGACGCGCCGCGACTTGCTCAAGACCACCACCACGGGTGTGGCAGCCCTTGGTCTCTCCAACGCATTGCCGATGAGCCGGGCCTTTGCCGCCGCGGCCACGGTCGGCTTCATCTATGTCGGACCGAAGGACGATTACGGATACAACCAGGCGCATGCCGAAGGGGCGGCGGCGCTGAAGGGCATCGAGGGCATCACAGTCGTCGAGGAAGAGAACGTCCCCGAGACGGTCGACGTCCAGAAGACGATGGAATCGATGATCAATCTCGACGGTGCCTCGCTGATCTTCCCGACCTCGTTCGGCTATTTCGACCCCCACATGCTGGCCATGTGCGCGAAATTCCCCGATGTCCAGTTCCGCCACTGCGGCGGCATGTGGGACAAGGCCAAACACCCGATGAATGCCGGTTCGTATTTCGGCTATATCGGCATGGGCCAAAATCTCAACGGCGTTGTCGCCGGCCACACCACCAAGTCGAAGAAGCTCGGCTTCGTCGCCGCCAAGCCGATCCCCCAGGTGCTGCTCAACATCAACTCCTTCCTGCTCGGCGCCCGCTCGGTCGACCCCACCATCACCTGCCAGGTCATCTTCACCGGCGAATGGTCGCTGGCGGTGAAGGAGGCGGAGGCCACCAATGCGCTGGTCGACCAGGGTATCGACGTCGTGACCTGCCATGTCGATAGCCCGAAAGTAGTGGTCGAGACGGCCGCTGGCCGTGGCGCCTTTGTCTGCGGCTACCACGCCAACCAGAGCCCGCTGGCCCCGGAAAAATACCTCACCGGCGCCGAGTGGAACTGGGCCAAGGTCTACAAGACGTTCGTCGACGATCTCGTCGCCGGCAAGCCGCTGCCCAACTTCACACGCGGTGGCCTCGCCGACGGCTTTGTCAAGATGAGCCCGCTCGGCCCCGCGGTCGGCGAGCCGGCGCGCAAGCAGTTCGATGCCACGCTGGCCGAAATGATGAAGGGTGGCTTCGCCGTCATCAAGGGACCGCTGAAGAGCAACAAGGGCACGGTCGTTGCCACCGAAGGCCAGGCCTTCCCAGAGACGGCCATCGAACTCGAAAGCATGGATTATCTGGTCGACGGGGTCGTCGGCTCGACCGCTTGAGCCGGGAGGACGGAGACGGGGCCATGGCAGAGACGGTCAGCAATGCGGACGTGCCGATGTTCGGCGTCAAGGATTATCCGGCGGCGCTCGAATGGGTCGCCCGCCGCGCCGAGGCCTTCGTCATTCCGGTCGCGGCACTCATCGTTGGCATGGCGATCTTCAGCCTGTTCATCCTGGCCGTCGGCAAGTCGCCGGTGCAGCTCTATGAAATGATGTGGCGCGGCGGCTTCGGCTCCTGGTTTTCGATCCAGAACTCGCTGTCGCGCGCCGCCCCCTTGCTGCTCACCGCGCTCTGCGTGGCGCTGCCGGCGCGGCTCGGCCTCGTCGTCATCGGCGGCGAGGGGGCGATCGTGCTCGGTGGCGTAGCTGCCGCGGCGGCCGGCGCGGCGCTCAATGGCGCGCCGTCCTTTATCGTCATTCTCGTCATGGGCGTGGCGGGCATGGCCGCCGGCGGCATCTGGATCGGTACCGTCGGCGCGCTCCGCCATTACCGCGCCGTCAACGAGACCATCTCCAGCCTGCTGATGGCCTATATCGCCATCGCGCTGATGAACCAGCTGGTCGAGGGACCGTTGCGCGACCCGGCCTCACTCAACAAGCCGTCGACGAAGCCACTGGCCGAGGCCTACCGCATCGGCAACATTTCGGGCATGGAGGTGCATTGGGGCCTCGTCATCGGCATCGTCGCCTGCGTGCTGTCCTGGGTGCTGATCGAGAAAACCCGTTGGGGGTTCGCCGCCCGTATAGCCGGCGGCAACGTCAAGGCAGCGCAGGTGCAGGGACTTGCCGTCGGGCCGCTGATCGTCGGCTTCACGGCACTTGCTGGCGGCTTCGCCGGGCTCGCCGGCATGCTTGAAGTCGCGGCCGTACAGGGCAGCGCCAACGCCTCGCTGGCCGCCGGTTACGGCTATACCGGCGTTCTCGTGGCCTTCCTCGCCCGCCACAATCCGCTCGCCATCATCCCGGTCGCTTTCCTGCTCGGCGGCATCGATGCCTCCGGCGGCCTGATCCAGCGGCGCATGGACCTGCCCGACGCCACCGTGCTGGTGCTGCAAGGCATGCTGTTCATCGTCATCCTGTTCAGCGAGACCTTGTACGGCCGCTTCAAGGCCTTCAATCCCGATCTCTGGAAGCGAGTGGCCTGATGGACCCGACCGACATCGGCCTCTGGGGCGTGCCGCTCGCCATCCTCGGCGGCGCCATCCGCGTTTCGACGCCCTTCATCTTCGTTTCGCTGGGTGAAGCCATCACCGAGCGCTCGGGTCGGATCAACCTCGGCCTCGAGGGAACGCTGGTATTCGGCGCCATGACCGCCTATGCGGTCGCCGTGATATCAGGATCGCCATGGCTCGGCTTGATTGCCGCGGCCGTTGCCGGTACCTGCTTCGGCCTGTTCCACGGCTGGATCTGCAAATTTCCCAAGGTCAACGACATCGCCATCGGCATCGCCCTGATGCTGTTCGGCTCGGGCCTCGCCTTTTTCTTCGGCAAGCCTTTCATCCAGCCCAAAGCGCCCAATTTGCCGGCGATCCCCTTCGGTGGCTGGTCCGATATTCCGCAGGTGCAGGCCGCACTTGACGTCAATGTTTTGTTTCTGATCGGGGCGGTGTTGGCGGTATTCCTTTGGTGGGCCTTCAAGAACACGCGCGCCGGTTTGATCGTGCGGGTGGTCGGCGACAGCTCCGACGCGGCGCGTGCCATGGGTCTCAACCCGAACACCGTGCGGCTGCTCGCCACCGGCGTCGGCGGCGCGTTCGCAGGCGTCGGCGGCGCTTACCTCTCCCTTTACTATCCCGGCAGCTGGACCGAGGGCATCTCGTCCGGACAAGGCCTGATGGCGGTGGCGCTGGTCATCTTCGCGCGCTGGAACCCGCTCGGCTGCTTTGCCGCCGCATTGCTGTTCGGCGGCGCCGGCGCGCTCGGGCCGGCCCTGCAGTCGGTCGGCGTCACGCAAGGCTACTATCTGTTCTACGCCGCCCCCTACATCCTCACCCTTGTCATCATGATCGCCACCTCCTCGCCCGACCGCTCGCTGGCCGGCGCGCCCGGCGAACTGTCGATCACCAAATGAGGCTGGCACCAAATGAGGCTGGCACCAAATGAGGCTGGCACCAAATGAGACTTGGCAGCAAATGACTGGAGTTTCCGCATGAATGCCAGAGCCGAATTCACCCAGCACTACATCGACGCCGATCCCTATCCGTGGCCGTACAATGGCGACCTTCGCCCAGACAACACGGCGCTGATCATCATCGATATGCAGACGGATTTCTGCGGGCCTGGCGGCTATGTCGACCATATGGGCTACGACCTGTCGCTGGTGCGAGCACCGATCGAGCCGATCAAGTCGGTGCTGTTGGCGATGCGAGCCAAGGGCTACGCCATCATCCACACGCGCGAAGGCCACCGCCCCGATCTCGCCGACCTGCCGGCCAACAAACGCTGGCGCTCGCGCCGCATCAATGCCGGCATCGGCGACCCCGGTCCGTGCGGGCGTATCCTGGTGCGCGGCGAGCCCGGCTGGGACATCATTCCCGACCTTTATCCCATCGAAGGCGAGCCGATCATCGACAAGCCGGGGAAGGGCTCGTTCTGCGCCACCGACCTGGAACTGATCCTCAACCAGCGCGGCATCGAAAACATCGTGCTCACCGGCATCACCACCGATGTCTGCGTGCACACGACGATGCGCGAAGCCAATGACCGTGGCTTCGAATGCGTCATGTTGGAGGATTGCTGCGGCGCCACCGACCACGGCAACCATCTGGCCGCGATCAAGATGATCAAGATGCAGGGCGGCGTGTTCGGCGCGGTGTCGAATTCGAAAGCCTTCGTCGCGCAACTGCCATGATGGAGCTCGGCCATGAGTGAGAGCGACAAGAAAGCGGTCGGCGTCGAGACCGTCGGCATGACCATGCGCTTCGGCGGCTTCACTGCACTCGACACCGTGTCGATCAAGGTGCCGGCGGGGTCGTTCCATGCGCTGCTCGGCGAGAATGGCGCCGGCAAGTCGACTCTGGTCAAATGCATGATGGGTTTTTATCACCCGACGTCAGGCGACATCCTTGTCGACGGGCGTGAGGTCAGCATCGCCAGCCCGCGCGACGCATCGGCGCTCGGCCTCGGCATGGTCTACCAGCATTTCACGCTGGTGCCTTCGCTGACAGGCGCGGAAAACCTGGTCATCTCGCGCGAGAAAGTGCCAGGGATTATCGACTGGCGGCAGGAGCGTGCCGACCTTGCCGATTTCATGCAGCGCATGCCGTTCAAGCTGCCGCTCGACGTGAAAGTGGCCGAGCTTGCCGCCGGCGAGAAGCAGAAGCTGGAAATCATCAAACAGCTCTATCTCGGACGCAGTTTCCTAGTGCTGGACGAGCCGACTTCGGTGCTGACGCCGGGCGAAGCACAGGAAGTGCTTGGCCTGCTGCGCGGCATGGCCAAGGCCGGCGACCTGACCGTGCTGATGATCTCGCACAAATTCCACGAGGTGACAGCGTTCGCCGACGATGTCAGCGTGCTGCGCAAGGGCAAGCTGACTGGCACCGGCCGGGTCGCCGATCTCGACCACAAGGCGATGGCGGCGATGATGATCGGCGATCAGCCGATCACCGCGCTCGACAGCCGCGCGATGACAAAACCGGACGCGGACATCGTGCTCAAGGTGACGTCGCTGAAGGCGCCGGACCGCACCGGACTGAAGTCGATCCGCATCGACGATCTCGGCGTCCGTTCCGGCGAGATCGTCGGCATCGCCGGCATCTCCGGCAATGGTCAGAAGGAGTTCCTCGAAGTGCTCGCCGGTCAGCGGGCACGCGACGGCGGCGCGGTACTGGTCAAGGGCTCGCCCTATGCATCGAGCCGCACCGAGGCGCGAACGCTGAACGTGCGGCTCATTCCGGAGGAGCCGTTGAAGAACGCCTGCGCGCCGAAGATGACGGTGGCCGAGAACATCGCCTTTCGCAGCTTCGACATCGACGGCAACGGCAAGCTGGTGAACTGGATCAACACCAGCGGCATCAAGAGCTTCGCAGCAAATCTGGTCGAGCAATTCAAGGTCAAGACGGCGTCGCTGGCTTCACCGATCTCGTCGCTGTCCGGCGGCAATGTGCAACGCGCGGTGCTGGCCCGCGAACTGACCGGCGAGGTCGACCTGCTCATCGTCTCCAACCCTTGCTTCGGCCTCGACTTTTCCGCCGTGGCCGAAATCCGCGCCCGCATCATGCGCGCGCGGAATTCCGGCGCCGCGGTGTTGCTGATGTCGGAGGACCTCGACGAACTGCTCGAACTCTCCGACCGCATCTTCGTCATGTCGGACGGCGCGCTGGTCTACGAAACCCCGATCGCGCAAGCCAGTGTCCAGACGATCGGCGAGCATATGGCGGGACATCACTGATGGCGGAAATCGACGCGCTTCCCTTCGCCTTCGCTTTCAAGCCTGGGACCATGGCGCTCGTGGTCATCGACATGCAGCGCGATTTCGCCGAACCTGGCGGCTTCGGTGCCAGCCTCGGCAACGATGTCAGCCGGATCACGGCAATCGTGCCGACGGTGAAGAAACTGATCGAGGGGTTCCGCGCCGCCCGCCTGCCGGTGATCCACACGATGGAGTGCCACAGGTCCGATCTCTCGGACCTGCCACCGGCCAAGCGCAATCGCGGCAATCCGTCGATCCGTATCGGCGACATAGGCCCGATGGGGCGGGTGCTTATCTCCGGCGAGCCGGGTACCGCGATCCTTGATGAACTGGCCCCGCTTCCCGGCGAGATCGTCATCGAGAAGCCCGGCAAGGGCGCTTTCCATGCGACCAGCTTTGGCGAGGATCTCAAGCGGCTCGGCGTGGAACAGTTGGTCTTCGCCGGCGTCACCACCGAGGTCTGCGTGCAGACGACCATGCGTGAAGCCAACGACAGGGGCTATGAATGCCTGCTGGCCGAGGATGCGACCGAAAGCTACTTCGCCGAATTCAAGATGGCGGCGCTTGCGATGATCCGGGCGCAAGGCGCCATTGTCGGCTGGACGGCGACAACCGACCAGGTGCTCGAGGGAATTGCCAATGCCCAATCTTAGTTTTGCCGGCCTCCTCGACGGGGGCTGGCGCCAGCTGGCGTTCGAGCATTTTCGCGACGGCATCACGGTGCACTGGCTGCTGAGAGGGGGGCCGGTCGAGCCCTCCGTCGCAATCCTGAACTACCAGCCCGGCGCCGGGGTGCCGCGCCACCGCCATGTCGGGCTGGAGACTATCGTCGTCATCGAGGGCATACAGAGCGACGAGAATGGCGAGTATGCCGCCGGCAGCGTCATACTGAACCCGGTCGGTACCGAGCATTCTGTCTGGACGGAAAAAGGCTGCGTCGTGCTGATCCAATGGGATCTGCCGGTGATCATTCTGGGGGAAGAAAAATGAGCGACATTCGCTTTGATTTCGGCAATCTCCACGCCGCCTATGCAGCGAGTCTGCCGGCGTCGGCCATGGTCGAGACGGTATTCGAGCGCATTGCCGCAGCCGCTGACCCCGGCATCTTCATCCACCTTGCCGACAAGGCCGAGTTGCTTGCGCAAGCAGAGGCTCTTGGACCCTTTGATCCCGCGGCGAAGCCGCTGTGGGGCATACCTTTCGCGGTCAAGGACAATATCGACGTTGCCGGCATGCCGACCACGGCGGCCTGCGCCGAATATGCCTATACGCCGCAAAAGGACGCCACGGTGGTTGCCCGGCTGAAGGCGGCCGGAGCATTGGTGATTGGCAAGACCAATCTCGACCAGTTCGCAACGGGTCTCGTCGGCGTGCGCTCGCCCTATCCTATTCCGAAGAACGCCATCGACCCGAAACTGGTGCCTGGCGGCTCATCGTCCGGTTCGGCGGTGGCCACGGCGCGCGGCATTGTCTCCTTCGCGCTCGGCACCGACACGGCCGGCTCCGGGCGCATACCGGCCGGCCTCAACAGCATCATCGGCCTGAAGCCGACGGTCGGCGCACTGTCGGCCGCCGGCGTGGTGCCGGCCTGCCGCACACTGGATTGCATCTCGGTCTTCGCGCTGACCGTCGACGACGCCTACGCGGTGTTCAAGGTGGCTGCCGCGAAGGACGAGGCCGATGCCTACTCGCGCACCATTCCCGCGCCGCCGCCCGCCGCCCGTCCGCCTGTGCTGACCGTCGGCGTTCCCGCTGAGAGCGACCTCGAATTCTTTGGCGACGATGCCATGCAAGCCGGTTTCGCCGCTGCACTCTCTATGTTGAAAGAGCTCGGCTGCAAGCTGGTCGAAATCCCCTTCGGCGATTTCTACGCCACCGCCAACCTGCTCTATGAAGGCGCCTGGGTGGCGGAGCGCTACGCGGCGATCCGCGGCTTCATGGACACCGACGAAGCGGCGATGCATCCGGTGACGCGGCAGATCATCGCCGGCGCGCGCCGGCTTTCGGCGTCAGACGCCTTCAACGGCCTCTATGCCTTGCAGGCCTTGAAGGCCAAGCTCGCCCCGGTCATCGCCTCCGTCGATCTGTTCTGCGTGCCGACGGCGCCGACGCACTACAGCGTCGATGCCGTGCTGGCCGATCCAATCGTCACCAACAGCCGGCTCGGCACCTACACCAACTTCGTCAATCTGCTCGACATGTGCGGCATTGCCGTGCCGACCGGCACGCGCGGCGATAGCTTACCGATGAGCGTCACCTTGCTCTCGGCGGCCGGGAAGGACGCGCTGACGGCTGCGCTGGCGCGCGATCTTCATGTCGCAAGTGGTCTCACCCTCGGCGCGACCGGCTGGCAGCAACCGAATGCCCAGCCCAAAGCTGGACCGACTGAAGATGGCACGATCGAACTGGTGGTGGTCGGTGCGCACCTATCGGGGATGCCGCTCAATGGCCAGCTCAAATTGGCCGGTGCATCTTTCTCAAGAGCCACGATGACGTCGCCTGTCTACAGGCTGTATGAACTTGCTGACCAAATCCCGCCTAAGCCGGGGTTGCTGCGGGTCGGTAGCGGCGGCGCGGCCATCGAAGTCGAGGTCTGGCGTCTTTCTGCCGACGCCTTCGGCCGTTTCGTTGCCGCCACCCCGCCGCCGCTCGGCATTGGCACCATCGAGCTCGCCGACGGCACAACGGCAAAGGGTTTTCTGGCAGAGACCGCGGGGCTGTCGGCGGCTAAAGATATCTCTGCATATGGCGGTTGGCGCCGCTTTGTTGGTGCGGCAAGTTCCAAGCCGGCATTTTTAACCTCTGAAATCCTCGCTACAGAGTAGGGGAGCGGCCTGTCCGCTTCTGATGCGGTGGACGGCTCTCCTCCCGCCCTGCGGTATGATCGTTGGGCCAGAAGCTGGAGGAGAGATCTATGATGGGCAACGTTACGACGATTGGTCTGGATATTGCGAAGTCAGTGTTTCAAATCCACGGGGTGGATGCGGCGAGTGAGGCCCCAAGGCTGCCTGTCTGAAAAGCGCCTATTTCAGTCGTGGAGTTCCGTTTTTCGGTTGCCTGCAAGCAGACATTTCAGCAAAGCGCTTGGAAGGGTAGCTGGACTCACGCGGTTCTAGACCAGGCTAAGTTTATCTCGAGCGATCTGCCAAGCCGATTCGACATGGCGCCGTGCCGCCGCTTCCGCCTCCTGGGGTTTGCGCGCCCTTATCGCATCCATGATCTCAGTCATTTCGGTGATGGCTGGCTCGCGGCGGTTCTCCGAAAGAATGGTCATCGAACGGAGCTGATTGATGCGGACATTCAGGCCACTGACGATTTCCCAAGCGACGCGCTTGTCGGCAGCCTCGAATAGCGCTTCGTAGAATTTCGTCGTTGCCCGCATCACTGCTGGCGGTGTCCCCGATGCCCACGCATCGAACAGATCCGCCAGCGCGCGTTCGAGCGTAGCCAGCTGCTCGCTGGTCGCCGACAGGGCGCAGGCGCGCGCCGCGATGCCTTCAAGCAGCGCCCTGAGCTCGTAAATCTCGTCGGTGCGGCCAAGATCCGGCCTCGCCACCGCCGGCCCATGCCCTGGGATCATCTGCACGAGCCCCTCCGCCTCGAGCTGACGCAGAACCTCGCGCACGACGGAACGGCTGACGCCAAGCTGGTCGCATAGCGGCCGCTCGACCAGCCTTTCGCCGGGCTGGAAATGGAAATCCATAATCGCTTCGCGCATGCGCTCCAGCGCCAACGTCCTCAACGTCTTGGCGCTGCGGTCGATGCGGAGCGTGTCGTCTGGCATGTGTTGCCTCCTGCGCCGCCATGAAAACAGATTCCATGCCCGGTTGACAAGGTACTTGGCGCTCCATAGCATGGTATACCATAAGATGGTGCAGGGATCGATGGATCCCCCATGGCATCACGGACCCGAGGATTGCAATGCAGCCTGCCATTCGCAAGATCGTGACCTATACCGAGAACACGTTGATCGAAGGCGGCAAGGCCGCGCCCCGGCCGCTACGCCTGATCGGCGTCGCCGCGGTGCTGGCCAATCCCTGGGCCGGTCGCGGCTTCACCGACGATCTGTCACCCGAAATCCGCGCGTGCGCGCCGATGCTGGGAGAGATCCTGACCCGGGAGATCATTGCCATCGCCGGTTCCGGCGAGGCGATCGAGGGCTATGGCAAGGCGGCCATTTGCGGCACGTCAGGCGAGATCGAGCATGCCTCGGCGCTGATCCATACACTGCATTTCGGCAATCATTACCGGCGCGCCGTCGGCGCCAAGACCTATCTTGCCTTCACCAATCTGCGCGGCGGGCCGAACACGCCGATCATGATCCCGCTGATGGATAAGAATGACGAAGGACGGCGCTCGCACTACCTGACCGTGCATTTCCAGATTGGCGATGCGCCGGCGCCGGACGAGCTGGTGGTGGCGCTTGGTGCTTCGATCGGCGGCCGCCCGCATCATCGCATAGGTGACCGCTACCAGGACCTCAAGGAACTCGGGGACGTGCATGGCTGACGCTTCCGCGTGGGCTCGACAGGGCACGGCGCCCGACGGCACTGGCTTCATCCGTGCCGGCGCGGGCGCACCGGTGCTGTTAATCCACGGCGTCGGCATGAACGCAGCGATCTGGCAGCCGCAGATCGACCGCATGGCCGAGAGCTTCGACGTCATCGCCATCGACATGCTCGGCCATGGCCGGTCCCCGCTGCCGCCGCCGAACCCGGAACTCGCCGACTACGCGGATCAGGCCATTCGCCTGCTCGATCATCTCGGCCTCGATCGGGTGTCCGTCGTCGGCCACTCGATGGGTGCGCTGGTTGCCCAGGAACTCGCGCTCAACGCACCGGAGCGCGTCCGCCGCATCGTCTCGCTGAATGCCGTGTTCCGGCGGCCACCTGAACTGGCCGAAGCCGTTCGTCAACGCGCGGTGGCGCTCACCGGCCATAGTGACGCGGCCGGCACGGCACTGACCATTGCCCGCTGGTTCGGAGATCCGGTGCCAGCTGAGCTGAAGGCTGCAGCGCAGAAGACGGCATCCGCACTGGGCGCGGTCGACCCGGAAGGCTATGCCCGCACCTACCGCCTGTTCGCTCGTGCCGACGGCGACCACGCTGATCGCCTGCCGACGCTTGCCGTACCGGCCCTGTTCATGACCGGTTCCGAGGACAGGAATTCTTCGCCGGCAATGTCGGCGGCGATGGCGCGCCTGGCGCCGCTTGGCCGCTGCACGGTGCTGCCGGACGAGAAGCACATGATGGCGGTCGCGGCACCCGATCTGACAGCGCGGCATATCGTCGATTTCCTCGGAGAGGACGAAGCGATCGAGCAAAGAAGTGCCGCGGAAATGGGCGCCGCTTTCGACAACGGCGAGTTCCGCCGGGCACTGGGTTCCTTCTTGACCGGCGTCACCATCGTCACCACGATCGGCCCGGAAGGCGAGCCGCGCGGCTTCACCGCGAACTCCTTCACTTCCGTCTCGCTCGATCCGCCGCTGGTGCTGGTCTGCATCGCCCACAAGGCGCTTGGCCATCCCGTCTTCGCCACCGCCAAGAGCTTTGCCATCAACGTGCTCAACGAGGATCAGAAGGCCGCCTCCGGCATCTTCGCCTCGAAGGCGGCGGACAAATTCGCCTCCGTCGGCTGGCAGCCCGGCCGGACCGGCAGCCCGGTGCTCGACGGCTCGGTCGCATCCTTCGACTGCGACATGGAACGGCTGGTCGAGGCAGGCGATCATTCGATCCTCATCGGCCGCGTCCGCGATTTCGAGCACAATTCCGCGCAGCCGCTCGGTTATTGCCGCGGCGCCTATGTCGCCCCCGGCCTCAGCCAGGACGCGCTGGCCGCCACCCAGCCCGGCACCGATGTCGGTGCCATCCTCGAAAATGGTGGCAGGATCCTGTTCCTGGAGACGGCGGATGGTTTCGAACTGCCGCGCGGCCGAGGATTGGGCTCGGCTGGCGATGACAAAAGCCTCCGAGGGCTGCTTGCGGCGAAGGCCATCGAGGCCCAGCTCGGCTTCCTGTTCGCGGTCTGGGACGACGCCGAACCTGTTTCGCGCACGCATGTCTACTATCGCGGCACGTTCGACGTGCCCGCTTCCAGCGATCGCGGCATCCGGCTGATCGAGATCGACGCGATCGAACGGTTGAAGATCGCCGATCCGGCGATCCGCTCGATGCTCGCGCGCTATGTCAGGGAATGCTCGGTGGATGCATTCGGTGTCTATGTCGGCAACAATGTCGAAGGCGAGGTCCGGCCGCTCGCCAGACCCAGCGCTTCCACCGTCAATACAGGTGACCACGGATGAAATTCTCGCTCTTCGTGCACATGGAACGCTCGGACCTGACCAAGCCGCATTCCGAGCTTGTGACCGAGCTCGAGGAGTTGGTCCTGCTGGCCGAACAGGCTGGCTTCGAGACCGCCTGGATCGGCGAGCATCACGGCATGGAATTCACCATCTCGCCGAACCCTTTCATCAACATTGCCTATCTCGCCGCCAAAACCAGCCGCATCCGCCTCGGCACCGGAACCGTGATCGCGCCCTTCTGGCACCCGATCAAGCTTGCCGGCGAAGCGGCGATGGCCGACGTCATCAGCGGCGGACGGCTCGACATCGGCATTGCGCGCGGCGCCTACAGCTATGAATATCAGCGCATCTTTCCCGGCCTTGACGCATGGGGCGCCGGCCAGCGCATGCGCGAGATCATACCGGCGATCCGCGGCCTCTGGGACGGCGACTTCGAACTCTCAGGTGAGTTCTGGCAATTCCCCGCCACCACCTCCTCGCCCAAGCCACTGCAGAAACCCTACCCGCCGATCTGGGTGGCGGCTCGCGACCCGAACTCGCACGATTTCGCAGTCGCCAACGGATGCAAGGTCCAAGTGACGCCGCTGGCTTCCGGCGATGACGAGGTGACGAGCCTGATGCAGCGCTTCAACGCCGCCTGCGCCGCGCATCCCGAGATCGAACGACCAGAAATCATGCTTTTGATGCACACTTTCGTCGCCGTGGACGCGGCCGACGCCGATCGTCTCACCCAGGACCTGTCAACCTTTTACTGCCAGTTCGGCGCCTGGTTCCAGAACAAGAAGCCGGTGCACCAAGGCATGTTGGAGCCGCTGACGGCGGACGAGATCGCGGCCATGCCGCAGTATGCGCCGGACAAGATCAGGCGGAACCTGGTCATCGGCGAAGCCGATGAGGTCATCGCCAGGCTGAAGACCTATGAGGCGCTCGGCTACGACCAGTACTCGATCTGGATCGACAGCGGCCTTTCGCACCAGCGCAAAATGCAATCACTGCAACTGTTCATCGACCGGGTGATGCCGGCCTTCCTCCGATCGTGAGCCCATGACCGACGCTGTTTTCAGGAACTTCATCGATGGCCGCTTCGACGAGCCGTTCGCCACTTTCGACAGCGTTGACCCGTCGACTGGCGCGGCCTGGGCCAGGATGCCGGCGGCGAGCGAAGCGGATGTCGACCGCGCCATCGAAGCGGCGCACCGCGCGCTGCGCTCGGGCCCGTGGCGGACGATGACGGCGACAGCGCGTGGAAAACTGCTGGTCAAGCTCGGTGACCTCGTCGCAGCCAACGCCGGACGCTTGGCCGAACTCGAGACGCGCGACACCGGCAAGATCATCCGCGAGACCCGCGCCCAGATTGCCTATGTCGGCGACTACTATCGCTACTATGCCGGGCTCGCCGACAAGCACGAAGGCACACATGTCCCTGTTGACAAGTCGGATCTCGACGTCACCATCCGCCGCGAGCCGATCGGCGTCGTCGCCGCGGTGGTGCCGTGGAACTCGCAGCTCTTCCTTTCGGCCGTCAAGCTCGGTCCGGCGCTTGCCGCCGGCTGCACCATCGTGCTCAAGGCCTCCGAGGAGGGCCCGGCGCCGCTGCTCGCCTTTGCCGAACTTGTCCAGGAGGCCGGCTTCCCCCCAGGCGTCGTCAACATCCTCACCGGCTTTGGCCATGATTGCGGCCGGCGCCTGACCAGCCATCCGCTGGTTTCGCGCGTCGCCTTCACCGGCGGTCCGTCGACGGCGCGCGCCATCGTCAGGAACACAGCAGAGAACCTTGCCTACACCACGCTCGAACTCGGCGGCAAAAGCCCGGTTGTCGTCTTTGCCGACGCCGATCTCGACAGCGCGGCCAATGCGGTTGTCGCCGGCATTTTCGCCGCGACCGGACAGAGCTGCGTCGCTGGCTCGCGGCTGCTGGTTGAACGTTCGGTGAAGGATGAATTCCTCGCCCGCCTCAAGCGCAAGGCCGAAGCGATCCGCATCGGCGATCCGCAGGATCCGACGACCGAAATGGGTCCGCTCGCCACGCTGCGCCAACGCGATTGGATCGAGAAGGTTGTCGCGGAAAGCCTCGCCAGTGACGGCACGCTCATCACTGGTGGAACACGGCCAGCCGGCAGCGGCTTCTATTACGCACCGACCATCATCGATGCCGGCGGCAGCGACCTGCCCTGTGTGCGCGAGGAATTGTTCGGGCCGGTGCTCAGCGTGCTTGCCTTCGACACCGAGGCGCAGGCGCTAGCACTCGCCAACGACACGCCCTTCGGCCTGGCTTCCGGCGTGTTCACCAGCAATCTCGGCAAGGCCCACCGCATGGCGCGCGACATTCATGCCGGCGTCGTCTGGGTTAACACCTATCGTGCCGTATCGCCGCTCGTTCCCTTCGGCGGCTACGGCCAGTCAGGCCTCGGCCGCGAAGGCGGGCTCGAGGCCATCAGAGATTACACACGCTCGAAATCCGTCTGGATCAACACCTCGGACGAGCCGATCCCCGATCCCTTCGTCATGCGCTGAGAACCGTACGGCGACGGAGCACTGTGAAGAACAAAAAACAGAACAAACCAACCAGAGGAGAATGACATGAAACTGATCCTGACCGGCCTGCTGGCCGGGCTGCTCACGACAACCGTCGCCAAGGCCGATGAAATGGCGTTCACCAGCTGGGGCGGCACCACGCAGGAAGCGCAGACCAAATCCTGGGCGGCACCCTTCGAAGCCAGCTCCGCCATCAAGGTGTTGCAAGATGGGCCGACCGACTACGGCAAGCTCAAGGCCATGGTCGACGCCGGCAATGTCACCTGGGATGTCGTCGACGTGGAGATGGATTTCGCCATCAAGGCTGCCAAGGATGGGCTTTTGGAGCCGATCGACTATGCGGTCGTGCCCAAGGCCGATCTCGACCCGCGCTTCAGCAATGAGCATGCCGTTGGCAGCTTCTATTATTCCTTCGTGCTCGCCTGGAACAAGGGCACAGTCACGGGCGAACCGACCGGCTGGGCGGACATGTTCGACACCAAGAAGTTTCCCGGCAAGCGGACCTTCTACAAATGGTCGGCGCCGGGCGTCATCGAAATCGCTTTGCTGGCCGACGGCGTGCCGGCGGACAAGCTTTATCCGCTTGATCTCGACCGTGCCTTCAAGAAACTCGATACCATCAAATCCGATATCGTCTGGTGGAGCGGCGGCGCTGAATCACAGCAGCTGATTGCTTCCGGCGAGGTTTCGTTCGGTCAGTTGTGGAACGGGCGTGTCTTCGCCCTCCAGCAGGATGGCACCGATGTCGGCGTCGCCTGGAAGCAGAACCTCACCGCCGCCGACGTGCTCGTCGTGCCGAAGGGCGCCAAGAACAAGGACAGCGCGATGAAGTTCCTCGCCGCCGCCACCAGCCCGGCCGGCCAGGCGAAATTCGCCGAGGCCAGCGGGTATGCGCCCATCAACACCAAGGCCAAGGCGGAGATGCCCGCCGACGCGGTCAAGGCCCTGCCCGATGCCCATATCGATGGCCAAATCAACCTCGACATGAACTACTGGGCCGAGCATCGCGACGAGATCGCCACGCGCTGGTATGCCTGGCAGACCAAGTAACACCGTTGCAGACCGACGGGGCGCGGCTTGCGCCCCGTTTCGAGACAGGGCCGCTCGATGCAGGGAAGTTCTTTCGGACGTAGCTCGGTTGCCGGCCTGCCAGCTGGCAGCGGCAGCGCCTTGCCGGCCCTGCTTCTGGTTGGCCTGTTCTTCATCGTGCCGGTGGTTGCCCTGCTGCTGCGCAGCGTCACCGATCCCGAACCGGGCTTACAGAACTACGCGGAGCTGTTCGGCAGCGGCACCTATGTGCGAGTGTTCCTCAATACCTTCCTGGTCGCATCGGTCGTCACCGCCGTCACCATCCTGGTGGCTTTCCCCGTTGCCTGGATGCTGGCGATCATGCCGCCGGCCAAGGGCTCGATCGTCTTCGGCATCATCATCCTGTCGATGTGGACGAACCTTCTCACCCGCACCTATGCGTGGATGGTGCTGTTGCAGCGCACCGGCGTCATCAACAGGGCACTGATGGGTTTGGGCATCATCCATGAGCCGCTGCCGCTCATCAACAATCTGGCCGGCGTCACCATCGGCATGGTCTACATCATGCTGCCCTTCATGATCCTGCCACTGGTTGGCACACTGAGGGCGATAGACCCGATGACGCTGCGCGCCGCGGCCCTTTGCGGCGCAAGCCCGTTCGAGGCCTTCCGCCGCATCCTCTTGCCGCTGTCGCTTCCCGGCGTCGCCGCTGGCGGCCTGATGGTCTTCGTCATGTCGCTCGGCTATTTCGTGACGCCGGCCTTGCTCGGCGGCACATCGAACATGATGCTGGCCGAAATGATCGCCCAGACGGTGCAGTCGCTGCTCAACTGGGGTCTCGGAAGTGCGGCCGCCTTCGTCCTGCTTGTCGTCACCATGGCGCTCTACGCGATCCAGCTTCGCCTGGTCGGGGCCAAGCGCGCCGGCGGAGGGATCTGAGTATGCTGCTCGACTATGACCGGCTCGGATGGCTGCGCGTGGCGCTTGTCGGCTTCACCGCGGCAGTCGCGGCTTTCCTGCTGCTGCCGGTGGTCTTCATCGTGCTCCTGTCATTCGGCTCATCGCGCTGGCTGGCCTTCCCGCCACCCGGCTGGACGCTGAAATGGTACCAGCAATTGCTGGCCGACCCGACCTGGATCGATGCCGCGCTGACGAGCGCCCGGATTGCCGCCATGGCCGCCATCCTCGCCGTCATCGTCGGCCTGTTCGCCTCCTTCAGCCTGGTCAGGGGTGAGTTTCGCGGACGCCAGGTCCTGCGCGGATTGCTATTGACGCCGATGGTGCTGCCAGTCGTCGTTTTCGCCATCGCCATCTACGCCTTCTTCCTGCGCATCGGCCTTGCCGGCACCACAGTCGGCTTCGTCATCGCCCACACCGTCCTGGCGCTGCCTTTCGCCATCATCCCGATAACCACGGCGCTTGAGGGTTTTGACAAATCCATCGAGGACGCGGCCATCGTCTGCGGCGCCAGCCCGTTGCAGGCGCGGCTGAGGATCACCTTGCCGTCGATTAGGATCGGCATCTTCTCGGCTGCGATCTTCTCTTTCCTGGCCTCATGGGACGAGGTCGTGGTGGCGATCTTCATGGCAAGCCCGACCTTGCAGACCTTGCCGGTGAAGATCTGGGGCAGCCTGCGCGCCGACCTCAGCCCGGTCGTCGCCGCCGCCTCCAGCCTGCTCGTCGGCCTGACTCTCTGCCTGATGATCGTGACCGCACTCCTTCGCAGAAAATTGTCCAGATGACCCGACCCTTCCTGTCGATACGCGCGGTGAGAAAGACGTTCGGCGCCTTCGTCGCCGTCCATGACGTCACCATCGATGTACCCAAGGGGGAGTTCCTGACGTTCCTCGGCCCGTCGGGCTCCGGCAAGTCGACCACGCTCTACGCCATCGCCGGTTTCCAGGATCCGAGCTCGGGCGATGTGCTGCTGGAGGACAGGTCGCTGCTTTCGGTGCCGTCGCACAAGCGCAACATCGGCATGGTCTTCCAGCGCTACACGCTGTTTCCGCATCTGAGCGTCGCCGAGAATGTCTCCTTTCCGCTGCGCGTGCGCCGCCGGCCCGACGGCGAGATCAGGCGCAAGGTCGCCGACATGCTGGCGCTGGTGCGCCTCGAAAACTTCGCCGACCGCCATCCGGGCGCGCTGTCTGGAGGCCAGCAGCAACGCGTGGCGCTTGCCCGCGCGCTCGCCTACGACCCGCCGATCCTGTTGATGGACGAACCGCTGTCGGCGCTCGACAAGAAACTGCGCCAGGAGATCCAGGCCGAGATCCGCCGCATCCATCGCGAGACCGGCGTCACCATCCTCTATGTCACGCACGACCAGGAAGAGGCGCTGCATCTTTCGGATCGCATCGCCCTGTTCAGGGAAGGCCGTATCGAACAGATCGGCACCGGCGAGGATCTTTACCTCCGGCCGGCGAGCGAGTTCGTCGCCGGCTTCATCGGCAACTCGAATTTCCTGCCGGCAGAGCATTTGGAAAGCACGGGAGGTGCGTCAACGATCCGCCTCGCCGACGGCTCGATCGTCACCGGCGTCAAGACGACAACGCTCTTCGGCCATGGCCAGAAGGTCCGGCTGATGGTGCGCCCGGAGGCCTTCCGCCTCACCCCTGGGCCGGCGAGCGTGGCACTTGCCGTAGAGATCGTCGATACCGCCTTCTTCGGCGACCGCCGGCGCGTCGTGGCCCGCATCGCCAGCGGGCATGAAATCGATGTTAGGCCGACCTCCGATGCAGAGGGCGCGATCAGCGCCATCACGCCGGGTCAACGTATCTTTTTCGATCCCGCTACCGCATTCCTGTTCCCGGCCTGATGGCGCGGATGATTCAAAACATTTCGATGTCCTATTGAGATCCGAAGGAGCGCTTCCAAGCATCGGCTTGCGGGTCACGAGCCGCACGACGCGATCCATACCCTGAACCGCCAGACGAACCCGCGATGCCTCGCGTGAATAGAGTTCCGCGCGATCGATGTCGTCATGGCCCAGCACATCCATGAGCTGCCTGGTCGAGGCCTCTGCCGCGGCGAGATAGACGCCGAGTGACTTCCTCAACCCGTGCACCGTCAGCCCATTTGTAAGCCCTGCAAGCTTGCACCAGTGCGCCATGGTCCCAGTCAGGGATTTGGAGGAGAGGGGCTGGCCACAGGCGGTTACCAGGACGGTTTCGCCGCGCTTGTCCGTAGCCTCAAGGATTTCGGCAAGCATGGGTGTGATCGGTACGAAAAGCCACTTGCCGCCGGCCATCGGCGCAGCATGTAGTTGATGGCCTTGGCGAGATCGCGGTTGCGTGAGAGCTGGGCAAGGTGGGCGATCCGCCAGGGCGTGAAGGTCCTCCCAGCAGTGGAGCGCTACGCTCCTGGCCGGGCGCAAGCACGCGCTTCAGCGCTCAATCCGTCGATCTCGCGCTCCATAGTGCATCCAGGCGCTGCACGGCCTCCAATGCGATCGGGTAGATCGCCCGGGAGGGTATCGCTTTCTCGCCGAGGGCTCGTTGGCCGTTACTACACGATGGCGCACAGAGGCGAAATCGGGCAGGAATGCGCTGATGTCAGTTCCCAGCCGTAACCTTGTCCGACTAACGTCCGCCTCCCTGCTGATAGGGTTTACGGCGCTGATGGCTATCGTGGTCACAAACTTCTGGCTTGGCCAGAGGGCGCAATCCTACTTCGATGATGCAATCGCGGCGCGCGACACCCGGGTCGCGGCGGTCGAATTGAGAAATGCGATGCAGACGGCTGAGGCGTCAGAACGCGGCTTCGTGATCACCGGCAACGAGAGCTATTTGGGCCGTATCAAACAGCCAAAGCCCAAGCGCAGCGCCACCTGCAAGCGCTGCGGACCTTGCTGACTTCCTATCCCGATTCCCAATCGACACTGCAACGGCTCACTGCAATCATCGTCGCCAAGTTCGGGGGAATTCGATCAGACGATAGCGCTCAAGCGCGACCAGCGGGATGCAGAGGTCGAGGCTTTGTTCCGAACTGACAGAGGTAAGGCTCTGACGGACGAAGCCAATGTGTTCTTCTCGGGCGTTATCGGGCGGGCGGATGACCGACTTACATCCGGTGTCGCCGAGCAGCGTGCCAACAGCCGATGGCTGCGGCTTGTTTCTGCTGTCGGAGGGCTCGTCATCGTCGCCGTCGTTGCCGGGGCTGCCTATGCAGCCGCTCGTTACACAAGAGAACTTCGCAAGACACGCGACGAGGTCAATGCTCTCAACAGCGACTTGGAACTACGTGTCAGCACCCGAACCGAAGATCTGGCAAAGGCCCGCGACCGGGCAGAGGTGCTTTTAGCCGAAATCAATCATAGGGTCGCGAACAGTCTCGCACTGGTCTCAGCGCTTATGAATCTGCAGTCAAAAGCAGTCGGGGATAATGCGTCAAAAGATGCCCTGGCCGAAACCCAGGACCGCATCTTCGCGGTCTCGCTGGTGCACAGGAGGCTCTACAGTTCTCCCGATGTCCGCTCGGTTGCCCTCGACGAATACGTTGCTGGGCTGCTCGACCACCTGCGAACATCGCTTCGAAGCCAGGTGCACGGTGTAAGGCTCTCCTATGAGGTAGCTTCGATCAAGCTCGAGACAGACGCCTGCCTGTCGCAAGGAATTCGCAGCAGAAATGGTGCTTCAAAAGCGCATCCCAGGGTTGTGTGCGTCAAGTTCTGCACCTGCGCCGCAGGGAAAGCTTCGCTGGGAAGATCTCTACATTTCGCGTCCGGGAGTATCGTCGTTGTCCATCGCGGGATTGAGCGGAGACGCAGAATTCACTCGCATGGTGCAGACCAGTCCCGATTTGTAGAACTTCAGAGTGACGCGTCCTGAGGTGCCGGACGAAAACACGCGCTCGAGGAGCTGCGTGCCGAAGCCCTTTCGCTCGACCGGTTCAACAGGCGGACCTCCCCGTTCGCGCCATTCCAGATCGAGCCAGCGATGCTGTTTTTGACCGGCAAGCTTGCACCGAATCGACACCGTGCCGGTTTCGTTCGACAGTGCTCCATATTTTAGCGCGTTCGTCGTAAGCTCATGAAAAGCCATGGCGGCCGAAAGAGCGACGTTCGGTGGTAGCCAGACCGACTCGCCGCTAATCTTGAAGCGGTCGATCGGTGCGTGTGAGCTGACCGATGTGGCAATCAGATCCTTGACGTCGGCGCCACTCCAGTTCTGCTGGATAAGCAGGTCGTTGGCCTTGGCCTGCGAGACGAGACGGCTGGAGAGCGTGCGTCCTGCTTCAGGCAGGCTTGTGGCGTTGCGCAGTGTTTGGGAGGCAATGGACTGAACCACGGCAAGGATATTCTTCACGCGGTGGTTCAGCTCATTGGTCAGCAATTTTAGCTGCTCCTCGCCGCGTTTGCGTTCCGTGATGTCGAGACTGATTTGCACGGCGCCGATAATGCCGCCGCCTGGGTTGCGAATTGGGCGTGCGCTGGAAAGTAGGAAGCGCTCGACACCCGACGGCAGCGTGTAGGCGAACTCTTCATGATCCGTCAGCTGCCCGCGCATGGCGCGGCTCAGAGGGCGGTCTTCGCGGCTTACTATGTGCCCGTCCTGGACGGCGACGGTGTCGATGACGAGTTCGGGCCTGCCGAACGATTTGTGCGCGTCCGTCGGCAGGCCCATAAGTTCGGCCGCGAAGCGGTTGCGGATAACCTGAAGAGCCTTCGGATCATAGGTAAACCAGACTGCCGCCGGCGCTGTCTCCAACACCGCCTCCAACTCGTAGCGCCGTTGGGCGATCGCCCGCTCTGCATCCACCATTGCCTGGGCGATGGCAGCGAACTCCCTAACCGAAGTCGACAGGGGTTCGACGCTGCGGCCATGACCCAGCGCTTCGGCCCGTCTCGCCAGTTCAGAGGTGGCCTGCGTAAATCTCTTGCCGACGAAATATCCCAGAGCAACGGAAACAAGAAGCGACAGGAGACCTATCCCGCAAATCGCGGCAAGCGAGCGCCAAAGCGGCGCCTGCACTGCTGAAAGCGGCACGTTCGCGGTGTAGAACCAATCAGATCGCGGAGACCTGTAATAGCCTGCCAGCAACGTCTCTCCTTCGAAGTTCCGGGACGTGAATGAGCCCGAGCGCCCGACTATCTTTTCCACGTATTCGGGCAATCCGCGCTTTCCCGTCCATTCTTCGTGCAACTTGGATCGGGCTACGTAATTTCCGTCGCGATCTCCCACGCCCACAGTCCATCCTTCCGGGACGGCCGGCATCAAAACATCGCGGATCCGGGCAGTCGGTACAGAAAGCGAAAGAAGCAGGTCTTCCCCCTTCGGGGCGGGCACCCGAATGGCAACAGCCACGCGGTATTCGCCTGAGTCCTTGCCGGTGAAGACACCGCTGACGAAAACACCGGAACGGTTGAGTGTCTCGACGTCGACAGCTTCTATCGCGGTGACCGGCGGCAAGGCGGCACCGTAGCCGATTTCGGTGTTCATCAACTGATTGCGGCCAAGATCGCGCAGGACGATCATCCCGTTCGTCCCATGGACAAGATCGAGCGCCTCGCGGTGGAAGGCTTGCAGATCGCCGTTGGCGAGCGCGGCGGATTTGGAAAGGCCGTCGAGGATGGTGTGGAGATTTGCCAGCTCGCCCTCTACGACGAGCGACACTTGTCGAGCCGTTTGCACGGCGTCCTGCTCAAAACGATATCGTTCATGCAGTGCATATTGGCCTAGCAGATAGCCGGCAAAGAGCCACACCGGGACAACCGAGGCGGCAGTCAAAGCAAGCAGGTGCGATCGAACTGATCGACGAGGCAAGTCCGTATCCAGTGCCGGCTCAGGGACACTCAACCATAATCAGCGGACCAGGAACAGCAAGCATTAGTTCAAGTGAATGTAGTGCCGTTGGGCTGGCCGTCCCGGAACCGCGCAACTGGTGCAAGCATCACGTGGTGTGGCACGGCGTAGCGCTGCGTGGTTCCAGCCACAGCCGTCCCGTTCGCGGCCGGTGTGGCGTAAACTCAGTACGCGGTGGCGCACTGTGCTATCGCCGCCGGTTACCTGCCGCGGGCTACTCTTGCGTCACGCCTTCCCGGGGTCGGTCAAGGTGTTGCTAATATACACCACTCGACAGCATCTCTAACCGCATCCCGCGCGGAACCGCTTCCATCCGCCATCCCGTTAGCGTCAAAATGACAGCGAACAATGCGAGTGGAGGCGGTGAGATGGACAAGCGGCAAGATACAAAAACCATCGAGCTATGCTGTCTGCTAGCCGTGCCGGTATCACTGCTCCTCACTGTGGTATTCGCCGGGATGGTCCTTGGCTGACTAACGCGCCCTGGGCGTCACTCGCCGCACAACATCAAGCGCGACCGTCACCACCGGGCCACCCAGGCTGACGGTCACGGCGTCCTTCTCGACCCGTGTGACGCTGCCGATCAGTTCCATGGTCTGGCCTTTGACGACCTTCGTGGTGCTATCCCGAACGGAATGCGGAAATCCGTAGGTCGGTATCGACACGCTGATCCTGTCGTCGGTGACGCGTCGAATAATGGTGGCGTCGATCGCCACCTCATCCCCGATGTTGAGGCCGCTAGCCATGCATTGGACTCTGGTGCGGCCGGCGCGAGCGTCAAGTGGCGAAACCTGGGCTTGAGCTTATCGCGACATGAGTACGCAGGGGATAACTTCCTCCGCGGTCGGACTTTCAACAACGTCCCGGAAACGTCGGAGCTGACGTCGTTTCGATCCACGAACTTATTTTCGGACGCTAAAGCGCTCGGGATCCAACGTGAGGAAGTCGATGAAGAGGTCGACAGCCTGTATCGGACATCCTCCAGTGGATCGTGCACTTCGATCCCGGTCTGCCCGAGCTAAGTCGCTCGCGTAGACTCGTTCCTAAAGCGTTCCAGAAAAACAGACCTTCACACAGGCACTGAATCGCGCGATCAACACGAAGCTTCCTTGAACGGTGCATCGTCATGAACGTCATCGCAGTCAGTCTCGTATCGCTCATTCTGGCGATCGCGTGTGTTCTAGTCCACTATGAGGCCTTCAAAATGGTCGCAAGCTCTGCCCGTTCAGCCGAGGTCGGCGGGTTCCCGAGCCGAGGACGACTGTTGATCGTAATCTTCGGAGCACTTGCCGCGCATACCGTGGAGATTACGTTTTACGGTTTCGTCTTCTGGGGCCTCCATAGCTACGGGCTCTTAGGCGAAATCGTCGGAGAAATTTCCGGCGGCTGGATCGACTTCCTGTATTTCTCCGTCACCAATTACACCACGCTGGGAGTGGGCGACATCAGAGCCGAGGGTCCGCTCCGACTGATTGCTTCGTCGGAGGCGCTCACCGGCCTGGTGCTGTTGAGCTGGACCGCCTCGTTCACCTACCTCTCCATGGAGAATTTTTGGAAGAGGAGGTAGAGCCAGCCAGATCATTGGTCCGTCTTGGACGTGAGGTCCACGGAAGCGAATTCCCAGGCGTTCGCAGAAGGCATGTTGCCAATCCTTCGTACCGTTGGAATGGCCGTTTTAAATGCCTTTTGCCCGGGCGATGCTTGATTGCGAGGCGTGGATAGGGCCTTAGCTGATGGCGCAATTCGCGAGGCGCTCGACAGCTTGCGCCATCTGGGATTCGAAGCGCTCTCTCATTCCGAGAGCCAGGTTAGCGTTCCGCGTGGACTGAAGCGCCTCGCCACGCGCTTGCTCATCGTTGAGCAGCCGATCGATGGCCGCGGCGAATTCAAAAGCATCGGATGTCGGCGTCGGCGCAGGGGGCTGGAAATCCGGAGGAAGCCCACGAAAGGCAAGTGGCGACGCGACAATTGGACGACCGGCGGCGAGAGCTTCTAGCGCCTTGATTGCAATTCCCGCGCCGGCAATGATTGGCATGGCGACAAGACGCGCCGACTTATAATGAGGCGCTAGGTTCTTTACGACGCCAAGGTATTGGACCTGGTCGTGCAGCAGGCGCTCCTGCTGCGCCACCTTTTGTATGCTCCCGACCACTTTGACCGATCGCGTCGGATCCAGTTTGGGCAATACATGATGCACAAACCACGAGAGGCTGCTCACATTTGACTGGTTGTCGCTCGCCACGATGAGCACGTCACACTCAGGAGCGACCTCGTCACACGGATGCAGGTAGATCGAGGGTTGGCAAAGCAATACTCTTGATCCTTCCGAGCCGAGGTGAGCGCGGAAAAAGGCCTCTTCATCAACGTTGATGGCACCGATGACATCGGCGCGGCGTAGATACGACATCTCGTCAGCGACGAGGTCTTCGAATGCGTCTTCGATACCGGTCGAGCGATTGATTTCCCGTCTCAGGATTATCTGTCGAGCCTGCAAATCATGCGTCTCCAGCCACACAGGAGAGCGATGCTTGAGGGGCTTGATGAATGGCAGATGGAAATAGTGATTCACCAGAATGAAGGAGAAGCCTCGATCAACGCCGATCTCTCTCACAATGGACGGGAGGGGGGAGAGCCTGGACTGCTCCGCCAGATAAACGGCTTGGCTTCGCCGTTCCGTGTCAATATGCAAAAGCCTGCGTTGCAATGACCCGACCACGCCTGATCGCCGAGCGGACACACAAGTGAGCACAGCCGAGCTGGAGTCGCGGTCGGTCAGGGCGGCCCGCCAGGACATGCGTTGCGCCTTGCGATCGCGATCGGAAACGACGATTACCTCTATAACCGGCAGTCCCCTGTCGGCCAGGTACCGCAGATGCTGATCGAACACCGTGGCGCTGCCAGTCGCGAACCAGGACGGTCGCACATACAAGACTGGCTTAGGCAAAACGATCGGCTGTGATGGGGTGCAAAGCCAGGTCGCAGCCTCGGACCAGCGGTTCCAGGTGCCCCCTGAGATCCGCTCGCGCGCCCGGTGGGCCAGAGTATCGGGAGAAGACGAATCGAGCAGCTTGACGGCCTCGTCTGGCCAGGCACACCAGTTCGAAATGAATCGAGACGACGACGGCGCCGGATCGGTTTCCGCCGCGATTCCTTGAGAGGCCAGCACCGGCCGCCCTGCAAGAGCAGCCTCGATGAATACACGGCTGACGCGGCAGCGATACGCCTCGGCATCATATGGAAGCAGAACGACGTCCGACAGGTATACGAGCTGGAGATAGGCAGAGGCCGAGAGTGGGCTCTCGATGACGATCACATCCTTCCGGCTCTTCAGCGCCAGACATTCTGAACGCAAGCTGTTCGACCAGCGAGCTGCCTGGATGACGAGATCGAAATCGCCCGATGAGCCGTCAAGTGCGCAAACTATAGAGCGAAGCTGAGTGCCGCCCTTGTCCGGACGTAACGCCCCTAGGCAAACGGCCAGGCGCCTGCCGGACTTTTTGCGCTGCGACAGTTCTGTGAAGATTAGAGCCTCTTTGGCAGACAGCTCGTCCGCCTCCACATGCTGTCCCGCCGCGATCATGCCCAGAGATGCCACTTCGTCTTCGTCGAAGACATCTCCAAAATCGCACACCGGCGCGTCCAGCAGCTTGGACATCTCCATAGCGAGCAGCGGGTTGGTTGCGTAAAAGCGTATACCGGCTTTCCAGCCAGAGCCACGGAGGCGGTGTGCCAGGCAATCGAGGTCCAGAGGACGATACCAATTTGCATAAAGGCGCGGATCTTCATGAAAGACGCACGCCATTTTGGGCAGCGGTCGCGCCAACAGCACAGGCAAGGCAAGTAGCTCGGCCAGCATGGCCGGGGTCGCCGTCGGTACCAGCAAGCTCAATTCGCCCGATGTGTTGTCGATCTGGCGGGCTACGCTTCGCACGAAAGGCGAACAGGTGTCGCGCGTGGATGACCGGCCCAGGGCCGCGCTCGTCGTCCGCAATAATGCATAAGGAAGCAGAAGGACGAGAATTGCGGGCACGGCCATGACCGCCAATGCGGCTCTACCAGCCATCAGGACAAACCGGTCCGGGCCATTGACGGGATCGTTAACCAGCCGCTTCAAAGCCTTCAGAACGGGTCGCAACCCTCGCTCAAGCGCGCGCGATAAGCCGGTCCGGCGGTCTTTTCGTTCATAGTAACTCCGCAGGAAGGTCGGCCGGATTTCGGCGCCGTTGATCGTCTTCGGGCCGGAATAGGCGCGATGCGCAAGGACGAGGCTACCCCACCCCAAACCAGCGCAAGTGGCGACCACCGCGCGTACATACCGAAAAGGATGACCGGCCTCGTCATCCAGGTGTGGCTCGACAATCAGGATCATGCGGTTCGTCACCGGCAAGAGCTGCTTCGAATGAAGCTGTCCATGATGAGTCAGTCCCGCTGTTGATGGCCCGGGCGGGCACCTCGTAGTCGGTCGCGCGATCGCATCCGAACTACTTCCTGTGTCCCACGGAAGGTCTCTTCAGTTCAAGGCCACCGCAATCCGACACAAGAAACGACCGTTCCGCGCCAGGCAGCGCTCACAATGGCCATACTCCCGGAGGCGTGCTCAGTGGATGCGGTGTCGGTGTTCAGTTGCTCGTTCCGGTGGCAAAGACGAAATTGAACATCAAAGGTCCTGAGCAGCCAAGCTGCAGCAATTTCCGTCCAGCTTGCAACGCAGTTCCGGGCCGGCAGGTCAGCACGACTTTTGGCGATACGCGACTACGGTACCGGATGGCGCGGCGGGTCTCGCCAGCTGTATCATGCGGCGCCCGCGTGTTCAGTTCCTGCCGTTCGAGCCCGAGTGAAGCGATTGCCGCCGAAGGTGATTGCGTCACATATCAACGCGACGAAATCGCCAGACGATGTGGGATTGGCGATCGTTGATTTTTCCGCCTGGATGGACGGGCGCCAAGGGCGAATGCCAAGCGAGGCAGGCATTTATAGAACGAATCTCCCGTTCGTTCGAATGATGGCAACCGAGGAACCAGCAGTTAGGTTCCAACTGATGCTTTGGCGCGCGCGGTGGTGTTTCGCTGCTTCGCGCTTTTGCTCGGCTGCACCAGATGTTCGACAGGTGGAGATGCAATGCGGTGAGGGCCGCGGTCTTGAGGTTCAGCGATGGGTCATGTGCAGAGCACCAGGGCAAATTTTTGCCTCGCTGCGTTCAGCTCGATTGGACGATGGACTTCGATTTTGCCGCACGAGACGCGCGGAGGAAGGGCCGGGGCGATTTTCGCCCTCTTTCCGTTATGCCTTGTTTTGCTGTTCGCATCTCCGGCTCACTGTCAGCGGGCGCCTGACGCGTCAGCGGCTCTCCCAGCTAGCGACAGCACGTCGGATGCATTTGCAGAGCACGTCGATGTCGGCAAAGAGCCCGAGAAGGCACCGACAAGGGCATTCGGATCCCCCGCACCTGGAGAGCTGGTGCCAAGCGAAGCACAGGCACTCGACGCAGAGGCGCAAACGCCGCAAGGCGAAAATCAGGAGATGTTGCGACGCGAATTGGATGCCGCACGAGCGGAGATAGCCAAGCAAGCACAAGCTCTGAAAGAGCAGCAGCGAAAGGACGAAGCCCTTTCGCTCGATCTGCAGACGGCGCAGCGCGCCATCGAAAGCTTCAGGGCCGAAGCCACTCTCTGGGGCGGTGAGAAGCCCGCCGCCGCAGCAACCCAGCCCTCCAAGGACGTCCCCGAGACTGCTGTGACGCAAGCTCTTAACGACGAACGGCACAAGGTTGAGCTCTTGTCCCAAGAGCTCACAACGGCTCACCAAACCATCGAGGCTCTCAAGACAGCCTCAAATGCGGTCGCCGTCGAGCTGGCCAACGCCAATAAGAACCGTGAGGCGGCCGAAGCAGGTCTACGGCAAGCCGGAGAAGCGCTCAAACTGGAACGCAAACGAGCTGATTCAGCTGCCCGTGACCTCGACCTCGTTCGCAAGGAGCGCGACGCTTCAAACCGGACCTCGGTCGGGTTAAGCGCGGCGCTGGAAGAAGAACGTGAACGGGCGACCGGTCTGGCCCTGAGCCTGAGTGCCGCGCGCGAGGCAATCGACGACGTCGCAACCAGGAACCGGGCTGCGGCTGCAGCGCGTTCGCGAATGATCCATAAGCCGGCAGGTGTGGTTGCAAGCGCACCACCCCGATCAGGTGTTGAACCGAGGCGCAAACCGGGCACGCGAGAAAAACAGAAACAGGCTGCTGTCTTGGCCCCGATCTCTCTTCCCCTCGCGTTGCTGCCGACCCGACCACCGAAAGGGCTCGACCCGCGCCAGTGAACAGACCGTGGAGCCCGAATCCATGCCGAAGGTCAACCTAGCAATGAAACAGTACGTCGCAGCCGCCCTGATGATCGGGATTGGAGTCGGACCTGCCTGCGCTCTCGACAAAGGGGTAGGTGCCAGCGTCGGCGGAATCGGAGTCGGCGCCGGAGTAAACGCGGGTTCGCAAGGCGCATCGGTCGGGGTGGGAGCGAGCGTCGGCGATGCAGGGCGATCACATGTCGGAGCTTCGGTTGGCACGGGCAAGGGATCAGTCGGCGTTGGCGTTGGTGCCAGCGGCAATGTCGGCAATGCAAGCGGAGGCGTTTCGACCAGTATTGGTACGGGCGATGATCCGGCGGCCGACGACGGGTCGCCTACCGCTAGCGGCAGTCCAGCCACCACACCCAAAGGAACGGCTGGGCCTACGGCCGCTGCGTCCGCGAGGGGCGGCAATCAATCGATCGCCTTGCCACCGATTCTCAAGCCTTCCATATCTGGTGACGGCGGCTTCACCGACGGCTATCCTTTCAAGCTTCAGAGACCCCTGAGAGCGAAGCCCGGTATACCGGCTGCTGTTGTGCAAGCCTGCCGCTCCGCGATCACATCCGCCGCCACACCGCTTGGCGCTGTCCGCGTCCGGGCGTTGAGCGCAGGGTTGTTGCATCGCCGTGGGGGTACACTCACAGCACCAATCAAGGTGCAAATAGACTATAGGAGGCAAGGGGGCGTCGAGGTTCGGCAGGCCGAGGTCGATTGTCGACTGGACAGGGCGGGCAGGGTCACGGCGATAAAATGAGAACTGGTTGGCCACGTTCGAACGGCGCGCTCCGCGACCGGAGGTGACACCCGCCGGGGGGCTTATGGTTCGTCGCAGGAAACGCCCGAGATCGACGAGACTCACCTTCGATGGTGGTCAAGGTGTCGACCATAACTGACCACGCCGACGATGCTTAGTCTGCCCGGTAGGTTGCACATGTTAGCTGCGTCATAGCCAATTGTGCCTCGCCTCGAGTAGACATTCCCAAGAACCGATCGCGTGGCTTTACTCCAGCAACCAGTCCGGTTCGAAGCATCACATTGGAAACCTTGTAGGAAGTCGGGCGTTATCGCTGATCTCTGTCAAGTGAGCAAAGAGTGCCTGACAACTTCAAATCAACGTCAGCCCTGCATGGCGACGCGCCGGCGGCAGCAGCCACCACCGCATGGGCGGATCGCAAGGAGTTGGCATCGGCGGCGTTCGAGCGCACGCGCATGCCCATCGTCATCACGGATGCTCGGCAGCCTGACAATCCCATCGTGCTCGCCAACAAGGCCTTTCTGGATCTGACCGGCTATACATCCGATGAAGTCCTGGGTCGAAATTGCCGCTTCCTACAAGGGGAGGGAACATCGCCCGCGGCCGTTGCGGAAATTCGAGCAGCGATAGAGCGTGAACGCGAGACGAATGTAGAGATACTGAACTTCCGCAAGGACGGATCGCCGTTCTGGAACCAGCTACATCTGAGCCCCATAAAGGACGATGAAGGCGGGCTTCTCTACTACTTCGCGTCGCAGATCGACGTTACCAAACATCGCATGATCCAGACCCTGGAAGCGGCGGAGCACCGCCTCCTGATGGAGGTCGATCATCGCGCAAAGAACGTTCTGGCGGTTGTCGATGGTATTGTTCGGCTGAGCAAGACAGACAGTGCACCGCTCTATGCCGCGGCCGTTCAACGCCGGGTCCAGGCTTTGGCGGTCGCACACGCCCTGTTGGCCGAGCGCGGCTGGCGCGATGTGCCGCTGGACGAAATCGTCTCCAGGCAGGTCGCCCATTTCGCGTCTGGGAGGACAGCAATGACCGGTCCTGAAGTTCTGATCCCAGCGGTGGTCGTTCAACCACTGGCTCTCGTCGCCCATGAATTGATCGTTAACGCCGCCACCCATGGAGCTCTCGCCCAGGATACGGGGCGGTTGCAGGTCAGCTGGCAGGCGACTGGCCATCATGGCGGCTTTAACCTGCGGTGGGAAGAAAGCGGCAGACGTAAAGCTGGATCTCCGCCAGGGGCGCCCGGCTTCGGAACGACCATGGTCAATGCAATTGTCCAGAAGCAGCTTCAGGGTGAGATCCTGCGGGATTGGACATCGGACGGTTTGAAAATCAACATAAGCATCCCGGGCACGGCTGCCCTTTCGACAGCCAAGGGCGCCTGAGACGCTCGTTGTTCTCAGTCCCATTTCGCATAGCGACACGGCAGGCCGGCCCCCATAGACGAACATTTTCCAACAAGTCTAGTCCCGAACTATTTCATCAAGCCGGCAGCGCGAAGGGCGCTTTCGATAACCTGACTAGGCCCAGCGGTCGGACCGCTGCTCGGTCCGACGGGCGGGTGCGCGACCACCAAAGGGGAGTGTCCGACCGATGTTGCCGGTAAACACGCATCTGGCGATGGGCCCGCAGAGCCCGCATCTTCAAGCCCCCAGAATCTGGAGATAAGCGAGGTGGACGATATGCCGGTGTCGATCACAAAGGATCCGCCCTGACTCAAGCCGTCCGCGGAGTCCACGGGTGTCCCGTGCGCCATGCCCGGGATCAGGTACTGCTCGATGACTTCCTCATTCGCAGCGTTCTTCCAGACGTCGCGGCGGTAGCCCTGATGCACCTGTGTCTCGCATTGCACTCTACTTTGCCCGAACAATGCGAGCCACTGCCCGACGAGCTGATCGGAGTTGACCGGAGTGACTGTTGTGTCGGCGCTTCCATGCCAGACGGAGAGTTTCGGCCATGGTCCGCAGTGACCGGAAGCTTGCTGGACGGTCGTCGCCAATCGCCTCCCGGTGGGGCCGCCGTGCCCTCGCATGCGGTCGAAAGCCTGTGGCACGCTATTGGCGCTGCCATAGGGTAGACCAGCTATTATGGCCCCGCCGGCGAAGACTTCCGGATAAATCGCGAGCATGGCGGCGGCCATTGCCCCGCCGGCGGAAAGTCCGGTGATAAAAATCCTGGTGCGGTCGATGTCGTGAGCGGTGACCACGGCCTCTATCATTTGGCGGATGGAAAGCGCCTCACCGGAGCCCCGTCGGGTGTCGACCGGGACGAACCAGTTGAAACAAAGATTGGCATTGTTGCTCCGCTGCTGTTCTGGAAACAGGACGGCAAAGCCCATGCGATCCGCCGTCCTCGACCAGCCGGCGCCGCAGTCATAAGATGCCGCCGACTGCGTACAGCCATGGAGGACAACGACCAGAGGGGCATGGGGTGCAAGATCCTTGGGGCGGTATGTCCAGCCTCGCAACTTTCCGGGATTTGACCCGAACGCCTGAAGTTCGGAAAAGCGCTCGTTTTGGTCGTGACCATCCAAGACGCCGTCGATCTGCTTTCGCCGAGCAGCCAAGCGTGCAACGGTATCGGCGAGACTTCTCATGCTGGTATCCTTTCGCGTCGATCCAGAGCGGGGCCAACAAGCGGAACGCCGTATTTTCAGGTTGGTTGCTGCAGTGCAGCATAAATTGCCTGCAACAAATCGATCCGCATGGGGTTTGCTTTGGATCGCCTGTGCGGAGAGCCCTCCGATCGAGCAGCAATGCGTGGAAAACGGACTGGCCGCCCCGCGACGCCTCGCCACAATTAGTTCCGCGCCGTCAGTATTGTCCTGCCTCAGCACGTCAGAAGCTGCCTGGTGGAGGGCCTCTGCCTCTGCGAATAAACGCCCAACGCCTTTCTCAAGCCGTGCGGCGTTAGGCCTTCCACAAGTCCGGACAACTTGCCTCAACGGCCCATCCTCGGGTTAGGCGTTGCGCCGAGAAGGGCTCGCCGTCCGACGGTCACCAACACGGTTTCGCCGCGCCGGCAATGATTCCGGCTTCGGCCGAAGCAAGTCGAAAAGGGTTGACACGGAGCATGCCGTCTCGGCGTCGACGACGTCCAGAAAGTGCCACGCGGGAGCGGAACATGAGAGCTTGCTAACGGTTCTACGTTGGTGGCTTTTCTAATTGAGAGAACGATCGTGTCAGCCTTTGAATTCGTCTACTTTTCTGGTCTGACGGGGAGTGATCTCCTGGGCGGTGTCGTCTCGTTGTTGGCGTGCTGTGTTCTCTACAACGTTATCGCGGAGGATCGCCCGCACCGGTGAGCGCGGGACCCAACAGGTGGTCCTAGATCGGCCGCTCTCCACATTCGAGGCGTCGCATGCGGATGATTTCTGTTTCCTATGGTGGGCCCTACACCGCCAGCTATCGTTGGCCCGTCGGCTAGAATGTCCCAGAGAGGAGGGCGACCGATGGCCGATTGGCTGCGGGGCTGGCAGCAGAGTTTCGTCGGCTCGGCGCCCAGAGGAGAGTTGCCTGAAGACGCCGAGCCTAGCCAGCGAGATCGGCAGGGGGCCGCGTCCTCTCGCCGGCTAAGAGGTTATGCACTCTCTTAGGCACTCGTGAAGCATTCGAATGCACTAAGAGGCCGAGACGGTTTCTACCTGAGATCCGATTTGCTGGGACCATGTCCTTTCGCGAGGAACCAATTGGGTTGTCGACAAGGATCTGACCTTTCAGTGCGCGCACTGCAACGCCACTGTCTCGGAAGGGCTCCTGGGCCAAGGTCGTCACGACGTCCAGCTGCAAACGCTGCAATCAAAGGTGCGGTTCTCTCACTAGAGAGAAGCTTGCGATGCTCGGATATTCGTAAGATCATCCCTCCGATGCTGACACCCGTTCATGCGCACCGTTTGATCGGTTCGGCCGCGTGTGCCCTGAGACGCGAGAAAGATCCCGCCGCCGAAGCCGATGCGGGCACTGGAAGAAGTGTGGAGGTGATCGCCGCCCAGCTTGCAGCTTCAGTTGCCGGTCTGGCGGTGCGGCGGCCGATTCATATCAGCCTGCCGGAGGCGAAGTGGGCGCGGGTGCGTTGCCGCCTTGGTTCTGCTCGGGGGCAACCTTAAGCGGCGTTGCTTGCCGCGACGCGTTTGATAAGGGCGCAAATATAAAAAAGGCGAGAAGGCCTAGAAAAACGAGCGCGATCACGACCACCGCCCAGCTCGCGATCCGAGCTGTACCTCGCCGTTCCTGATTGCGTGAGAGATCGTTGGTCATCTGACATCCTTTCGGGATCCATGATCCCAATCGGCTCCCGAACGTCAATTAGGCGCTGATGTTCCCTCCATTCGGAAACACCAAAGCTGTTTTCAGGGCTCATTGGAAAGAAACACTTTGCCAAAAGAGAGCAGCAGGCTGCGCACCAGGCAAGAGATCGACCAGCGCGTTCACACCTCAGATGAAGTGTGCGCTATCCGCTTACTTGGAAAGCGGGACGGAATTGACGCCGCGCTAGAACTTTATGGACGTGTTGCAATCGGCCTGGTGTCGAGGCAGTAGTCGCCGCTCACGGCTGGACCCCGTCAAGAACTGCGACGCCGTCGGCCACAGCGTGGAGAATGCTCCAAGTCATTGGATCGCCAAAAGCGACGGCGCTGCCGCCGCCGTGAACTTCGGCCATCGAACTCCGCCTCATCCTGAATCGAGAACATGCCTGAATTGCGCCGGGTTCCCCGGGGTTCTTTCGGCGATTTGGATCGGCGCATCAGTCCACTGCCAAGCGGTCGTGGCTGGTGTGCGAAAGAACTGGATGTGGCCACGGGTGCCGGCAACTTCTATGTGCGGCCATGACTCTGCGATGCTGTTCCGATCAGTGCCGAAGGACCGTATTGCCTGAGCAAGTACGACGATCGTGTCGTACCCTTCCAAAGCGACAAAGGAGGGCGCCTCGCCCAACTTCTCCCACAGGGCCCTTTCGACACGTGAGCCTAACGGGTTGAGGTGTCCGGGTCGGTAGCGCAGGAAGGGGATCGCAGCGCTATCTTCGCCTAGCAATGTGGCCCATTCAGCGAATTCTGGTTGCCCAGCTGGAGCGCCGATCTTGAGCGTGGACAGGCGGCCGTCATTGCGAACCGACTTGACGATTGAGATTGCTGGCTCTGGCTGGCCTACGAGAAGAAGAAGGACTGTTGCGCGACGGTCGATGAGTTGGTCGCACAACATTGACGGGTCCAGCGAGCTCATGCTGATGTCCGATAAGGTCGCGCCGTTTGCTTTAAGGCGATCTCGCAGAATGTGAACGCCAGATGCCCAGTAGATACTCTGCTGCGATGCAACCGCGATGCGATCGTGGCCAGCGCGCGAGAGAAAGTCGGCATATATTTGCCAGCCGCGGGACTGCGGCGGTGCAAGGCGGGCGACCCATTTCGTTGGTTGTTCCGTTAGCCTGTCGAGTACGGCCGACGAGCAGAGAAACGGCAGGCCGAGCTCGTCGGCCCTGATGGCCGCCGCGCGAGCAACGACACTGTGATACTCTCCCGCTATCGCCACCACGCCCAAGCGAGCCAGGTCATCCACGGCCGCGACGGCCTTCTGCGGATCGGCTGCAGTGTCTCGGACGAGCAGCTCAAGCGCTTTGCCGCCGACCCCACCAGCGCCGTTGATTTCGCTTACAGCAAGCTGAAGGCCCGCGAGCAAATGTCTGCCTGCCTCAACCCAGCCGGGGCGGGTCAAAGGGACGAGTGCCCCGATTTTGGTCGCTTCGTCGGAGCCCGATCCAGTCGATTCCATTCAATATCTCCTGGTTACGCAAAGCTCGCCACATGCCCAGCTACAGCGGACTTGGCTAGACCGATAGAGACAGTCGGACCTACCTCCAACAATCTGTATCATCGCGACTACCGACACAGTCCCCCTGGATGTCCGATGCGGCGGTCTTGCGCGGACTGGCTGTCGGCCGGGCCTTTCCATTGTGCGCTACTTCCGATGCGCCAGGCGGAAAAGCGGGCCGCCTTGGCGCGGTTGCCGCAACCGACCATCGAGCACCAGCGCCTTGGTTTGGAGCGGCTGTCGTCGACGAAAAAACTCTAAGCACCAGCCCGAGCGGTCTGTCTTCTGCCCGCCCACTTCTGTCCCCGCGTGCAGGCCTCGTGATCCGGCTGGGATGGGAGCCGTCGCGGTTGCCAAGCCCTTCCAGATATTACTGCCCAATCCCGGAACTTTTGGCAGGCCGAGACCTTCTGCATATCCGAAACCATAGGAGGAACGAGTGGCCAATCTAGGAAAACTTGCGATCGCTATGCTGGGGGTTCTGGCTTATCAAAACCGCGACAAGATCGCGGAGGTAATCCGCGGAGCGGGAGAGCGCGATCCCCGCAACCCCCAGGGTGGGATACTGGACCAGGTGTCGAAGGGCGTTTCCGGCACCGCGCTGGGCGAAATTCTCGACCGCTTTAGAACTGCAGGTGCCGGCTCGAAGGTGGACTCCTGGGTTGGCACTGGGGCGAACCAGCCGATAGAGCCGCACGAGGTGGAAACGGCGATCGACGCGCAGACGCTGGAGGCACTTTCTCGCCAGACCGGCCTCTCGCGCGAGGAGCTGATTGCAAGGATAACCAGGGATCTGCCGGATGCTGTCAACCAGATGACTCCGGATGGCACCCTCCCAGCAGACCAGCCAACAAATGCCGCCCCAGACCAGCGCAACCTGCTCGACGACGTGCCTTCCCGGCCGACGCAACGCTAGTTCCGGTTGACGCAAGCGGACTGCAAACGGTCAGTGCGAAACCAAGGAGATTGGATCGAGCGAGCAAGGCCAGCCAGGAAGGTATGAACAACCGAAAGACCTTTTGCAGATCGCCAGACTGCGAAGGGACATCTTGTCAGAGCTGCTGGATTCGCGCTGGCGCATCCTGGGAACGCCAATCCGGTTTGGAATGGATGCCCTGGTGGGTCCAGTGCCTGTCCTGGGCATGTGGGCCGGATACGGTGCCATTGCCGCCGACTTGAAATGCATTCATCCAGCCGAACTCTCGGAACTTGCAGCGGGGGTCTGCGCCAGCTCGTTGGGAATGGGTGCTTTCGGCCAATGGATGAAGATCGACCTTTGTTGCGCACCGGGCAAATCCGCGCGGCGATCAGTGACTGGTAAGGCCAGATTGCGACAAAGACAGCCAGGGCTTTGCTGGGATGATTGGAGCTATGCCGCTTTTGCGTCCGATGCCCAGGAACCATGAACCGAGCTGCTGGTTGGGACAGCACGCCGGCTGGTCGGCTTGGCAATCATCAAAGGAGGAACCCAATGACACGTTCTGTCACAACTGCAGTATTGGCTGCCGCGTTCGCTATGCTCGCCTCGTCAGCGTTTGCTCAATCCGCGGATGCTCCCAAGCCTGTCTCACCAGCCCAGGATCGGCCCGCGGGTGAAGCCGGACAGAACCAGCAAGCAATGCGTCAAATGATGCGCGAGATGATGGATGAGATGCTGCAGGAGAGAACAGCAAAGGACCGAGACCCCGAGGCGGATTGGCGACAGAGGGGCCCGAAGCTTCCGGACGAAGAAATGGGCGAGCGTGACCCGGGACATATGAGGCATGGCCGCAGGGCGGGCGCCGATATGATGCAGAGTGCCAAAATGAGAATCATGTTCGCTATCATGGACACCGACGGTGATGGTACGCTGTCGCGGACGGAGGTTCAGGATTTCATCGGGCGGATCTTTAACGCTGTCGACGAGGACGGCGATGAAAGCGTCGACATGCAGGAACTCCAATCGTTTTTCCGACCCGGAGGAGACCAGGACCGACGTTAGAGCCGACGGGTTGTCTGTCCGAATCTAGAGGCCACAGGAGATGGCTGGAGCGCGGTGTTTGGCTCCTCGCCGTCCCATGCTCCGCTGATCCTCGCTTGGATCAACGGGGTAGGACTTGCGCAGGCTCGCACGAGGCTGTGCGCCAGATCCGTCGACACGACGACCATAGAGGCTGCAGATGATCTGGTGGAGCTCACGCCGCGCACCGCCATTGAGGAAGTAGCGGGGCGACCTGAGGAAATCAGACTGTTCAGCTGGCTCAGCGCAATTATGGCGCGACATCGGAAGTGAGAGCGCCGGGGCCGCCGACCCGCTCCCAACCTGCAGGCACGTCAAACAGCCCTTCCGCCCTCAATGCACTCAGAAGGCGCCACGTCTTGCTCGCCCAGGCAGTTGGGGGACGCTCGTCGCGGTGTTCCTTCCAAGAGTGCCGCTCTTCAGACCCCGATGCCGGCTTCATGACCTCCTTGCGAGCGCGCCATCCAATGCTGAAATTGCTCGGCATGATGGAAAAGCAAATTTAAGTACTTTCTACTAGGGTCGGCCGAGGGTTTGTCCCGGGAAAGGTATTTGGGTCAATTGGCCAGCATCGCATCCAGTCTCAGTCAGTTGAGACGCTCGGTTTTGTCTTCAGCGAACCTGCCGGCGGCGATCGCTTTTGCGGTGCTTGTGATCTGCGCCGTTTTGGCGGACCGTGAAAACAGGATCGTTTCGGACCAACTGGCGCGCGCCGACGTCTTGGCCAAGGTGAACATCATTAGGGCCAAGCTGGAAGGCAACATCAACGGCAATCTCCAGCTTACGCGCGGCCTCGTTTCGGCGATCGTGACCGAGCCCTATATGGGGCAACAGAGGTTTGCGGCCCTGGCCAGCAACCTGTTTGAGCAGGAATCTCAGCTGCGCAACATCGCCGGCGCGCCGGACCTCGTTATCTCGCTAATGTATCCAATGCCCGGCAACGAAAAGGCCATCGGCCTCGATTATCGCAAGAACGATGCCCAACGCACCGCCGCCCTCAGGGCGCGCGACCTGCGGGCGCCCGTGCTGGCCGGTCCGGTCGACCTGGCGCAGGGCGGCCAAGGTTTCATCGGCCGCTTTCCGGTCTTCGTGAAGACGGCGGGCGGCGGCGATCGCTTCTGGGGCATCGTCTCGGTCGTCGTTGACGTCGAGCGCCTCTATAAGGCAAGCGGTCTTTTCGACGGCAATCTCGACATCGAGATCGCGCTGACCGGCAAGGACGGCCTTGGCGGGACGGGTGATCGCTTCTTCGGTGGCGCGAGTGTCACGCGTGCCAACCCGGTGACCGAGACGGTGCATCTGCCGTCCGGTTCCTGGCAGATCGCCGCGATCCCCAGAGGTGGCTGGGCCGCATCGGCGAAGAATGCCTGGGCCTTGCGGGCCATCATGGCATTGGCCGGTGCGCTTGTGGTACTGCCCATTCTGGTTGCGGGGAGACTGTTCGGCGAGAGGCAAAAAAACTTCGCCGAGCTCAGGCGATTGTCCGGTCGCCTGGAACTCGCGCTGGATGCATCGGGGATCGGTGTCTGGGAGCACAATATTGCCACCAACGAGCTGGTGTGGGACGACCGTGTCAACGAAATCTACGGCAGGCCGGCTGATGGGAAGCCGCGCGGCTATGATGACTGGGCGTCAGCGATTCATCCGCAGGACATCGAACGGGCGCAGCGGGATTTCGATGCGGCTGCGGCGGTAAAGGGCCCTTATTCGTCGCAATACCGGATCGTCCATCCGGATGGCGAGATCCGGCATGTGCGCACGCGCGCGACCTATTTCCAGGAGCGCAACAACACGCCCAGGATGATCGGCGCCGAATGGGACGTGACAAGCGATGTCGTGCTCAACGAAAATCTTGTGCGAGAAAGGCAGTTATCGGAACTGCGGAACGCCGAGCTTGAAGTGGCCAAGGGGCGCATCGAACATGTGGCGCTGCACGATTCGCTCACCGGCCTGCCGAACCGCCGCTATCTCGACGAAATGCTGGCGAAGACCGCCTGTCAGGGTGAACGAACCGCTCTCCTGCATATGGATCTCGACCGCTTCAAGCAGATCAACGACACGCTCGGGCACGCGGCCGGCGACGCCATGTTGATGCATGCCTCGAAGGTGATCACGGCCAATGCGGGACGAGCCGACTTCGTCGCGCGCATTGGCGGCGACGAGTTCGTGGTCATTTGTGCCGGGCGCGACGACGCCGAACTCGCCGCACTGGCCGACCGCATCATCGATGAGATGCGGCAACCCGTCGATTTCCGTGGCCACCAGTGCCGGTTCGGCGTTAGCATTGGAATTGCAGCGAATACGGGTGAGGGGCTCGACGCACGGCAACTCCTGGTCAACGCTGATCTCGCCCTTTATCGGGCGAAGAGCCGGGGCCGAAACCGCTACGAGTTCTTCAACGACGAGCTGCAAAGTGAAATCGTGCAGACCAAGCGGACCGCCGACGAGATCCTTGGCGGCCTCGAGCGCAACGAATTCATCGTTTTTTACCAGCCGCAGTTTGACGCCGGAACCTTGGAGATTGTCGGCGTGGAGGCCCTGGCACGCTGGCGGCACCCGACGCGCGGAATCCTGGGCCCCGACGTCTTTCTCAGGGTTGCGGAGGAACTGAACGTCGTCGCGCTGATCGACCGAACGGTCCTCAAAAGGACGTTGGTCGACTTTGAGCGCTGGCAGCTTCAGCACCTCGATATTCCACACGTTTCCGTCAACGTCTCGGCACGCCGGCTTGAGGACAAGGACCTCATCGATGGCCTGCGCAAGCTCAACATCCGCGAAGGCACGGTCTCGTTCGAACTTGTCGAGTCCATCTTCCTCGATGAGAATGACGACCTCGTCGCCTGGAACATCGAGCACATCAAGGACCTCGGTATCGACATTGAGATTGACGATTTTGGCACCGGCTACGCCTCGATCGTCAGTCTGCTCAAGCTCCAGCCGCGCCGACTGAAGATTGATCGCCAGCTGATCACACCCGTCACCAGCTCGCTGCCGCAACGGCGTTTGGTGTCATCCATCATCGAGATCGGGAAATCGCTCGGAATCGAAGTGGTGGCCGAGGGCGTCGAGACGATGGAGCATGCGCGCATCTTGAAGGAGCTCGGCTGCGACCTGCTGCAGGGCTACGCGCTCGGCAGACCGATGGACGCCAAGGCCTTGGAACGCTTCGCCCAATCTCGCAAATGGCCGGCCACGGGATAGCCGTCTGGCTCTCACCGAGTTGGCTTGGCGTTGATCTTGCAAGAATGGAAGGTTGTGCGGCTTCCTCGGCTATCCGCCCTAGTCATCTGGAACTCAAGTCCGTTGGATTGTCAGCTGTTCGGCTAGTCGAAGAAGGCCGGAGCGATGGCGAACGCAGGCCGGCCGACGGCGCCTCTGGAGGCCGGCATATCGCAGCCTGTCGGAGCAAGATTGTTCCGAAAGAAAGGCGGATCAGGACCCGCGCCGCTGCTCAATACAATGGGCCGCCGACCAGCAAAGGATTGCCCAAGCTGATCCGACGCACCATCCTGCAAGTACATCCGTGGGGTAGTGAACGCCGAGATAAATCCGGCTCGTTCCGACCATGATGGTCAGGAACACCGCCAGGGCAACGAAATACCCTTTCACCCGGCGATCAGGACTTGCCTTGGCCAGCAAAGCTCCAAGCGTAAGGAAAGTGACAGCGGACAACATCGCGTGGCCGCTCGGAAAGCTGGCGGTAAAGACCCTGGTGGTGTGGAAAACGTCGGGTCTCTGCCGATCAAAGGCGACCTTCAAAACTGTGCTCAGGGCCTCTCCACCAGCCACCGCGGCGGTGACCAACCACGCGTATCTCCGCTTCTGAGTTATCAGCAGGTAACCTATGGCCGCCAGCGATACAAAACCCAGGAATGCGACGCTGCCCAAGGCCGTGACGTCGCGGCCCATTTCCTCCAGCCACGGCGGCCCGATCAGATTCGTTGGATCATCGGCGCTCCGAAACGCCATGAGCACGGCCCGGTCGAATCCGCTCGTGTCACCCTCGGTAACTTCCTCGGCCAGGAGGCTGAATCCGAGGACAAGGCCGCCAGCCACAAGCAATGAAGCGATCAGCCACATAGAATCGCTGCGAAAGGCTCGCAGAAGGCCGTTTGACGAAGAGGGCGGGTTGAATTCCATCCATTCAAGCTAGGGGGCGACTAAGTCTCGTCAATCATTTCTTCCGCCGAACGCTGCTGAAGCGCCATCAAGTCGCGTTCGATATTATCGAAAGGGTGAAGCGACCGCTCGACGACCACCTTCGACCAATAGTTTTTCTAGGTTCCCGAATGTGGTTCTCACGCCGCAACACTCCAACCGATCCGCGTGGCCTGCAATCGGGAAATTGGGGGGATGTCGATGTTGCTGCCGATTACACCGACTTGTTCCCTAGGCAACGGAGAGTGTCTTCCGTACTGGACCCTCAAAAGCGCTCGATCGAAAATGGCGAGGCAAGGAGGGGCCGCTCCTGTGAGATTGGTGGCGCTCTCTTTGCGTCGGTGCGGGAGTGGCTGAAGAAAAGTACGCCGGCGCTTCGACCGCTTCTTTAGAAGCTATCTAAAAAACGAATCCGGGTTCCTCGTTATAGTGGCCAAGTTTGGCCGACAGGAGGGGCTCGCCACCATCCATGATGACGGGGATGTCTAGAAAATCTCTGCCGCGCTCGCTTATCGTCGTGCCAGGTTTTCAGGCGGCCCTGGGTCACGCCTCGTCCAGCACCCAGCCATCTGGACCCAAACCGAACGAATACTTCGCCGAAGTGGAGAATTGTCTCGCCTGCGGCTGCCAAGCACGACATTCAAGGCGTATCCGTGGACGTTCGACGCGGATTATGTTGAACGAGTTCGCTGCGTCGCGACGGCGCGTTGAGACCGCCGTGCCTGCCTGAATGAGCAACGCTGCATATCGCGCTTTCGCGTAACGAACTGTACTGAGATTGGCTTGCTGGAGGTGATGATGCCCCGACAAGATGATGTCGACGCGGCTTTGCGAGAACGCCTCCATAGCCATTTTGGCTCGTCCGACGACTCCGGTCGCATGGCCGAATGTTCGCCCTTCGAACGGGTGATGGGTGACGACTATCTTGGTGGTTTCGTCAGCCAGGCCCGCAAATCGAGCAGTCATGGCAGCAAGCTGGCCGGCATTGATCCTTCCGTCCTTGATTGTAAAGGACCGCGCAGTGTTGATACCGACCACTGCGAGTTCGTCATTGGCATAAAACGGGTCCGTGTCTGCCTGGATAAAGTGCTTGTAGCGAGCAAGAGGCGTGAGCGTTCGCGCGAAGATGTTGAAGAGCGGCACGTCGTGATTGCCGGGCACCACAATTTGTGGGGTCGGAAGCGCATCTAGGAATTCTCGTGCTTGGCAGAATTCTGCCCGGCGAGCTCGTTGGGTCAGATCGCCCGATATAACCACCAAATCTGGTTTGCATGCCCGGACCTCGGCGCCGATCGCATCAACTATGCGAGTGTCCGTCGTGCCAAAATGGAGGTCGGACAGGTGCACAAGTGTTTGCAAGAAAATCTCCGCCTTCGGGTTACTTCGTATCCGGCTCCGGGACCGAGAGGACCTTTAGTGCCGCTGGTCGAATTTGAAAGTGCAGCGGCATCTTCATCGTTGTGGCCTCGCCGTCCACCGAAACAAGGGTCTCTCTTCTGTTCGAGATGATCTCGAGTCTTGACGGCCGAAGCAGTTCCAAGTCGCGATGGGGATCGACCAGGCCAAGCGCGATCTTGAACGGCAGCAATGCCAGCCCAAACCACGTTCGCCGCCTGACGACATAGACGCACAGTTCTCGTGAAGACAGGCTTTCGCGGTGCCCAAAATCGCCGACGTCGTAGAAATTGTTGCCGACGAACACGCACGGTGTCAGCACCTGGTCCTCACCCTTGTCGGCGGTGATACGCACAAACTGCCAAGATACCGCCCTCAATGTCCGAACAAGAGCGGGACCGATTGCTGCTAGTTTCCCCGCTCCTCGTCGCTTCTGTTCCGCAGAGCGTTCCGCGACAAAGAAGGGATAGAGACCGATCGACGAGTTGTTCAAGAAAACGCGACCGTTCACCTCCGCGACGTCGACGAGCACCGGACGTCTCGCCGCGATTACATCCATCGCCGCGTCAAGTTCCAGTGGCACGCAGAGGTCCTTCGCAAAGTGATTGAGGGTGCCAAGCGGAAGAACACCCAGGGCCACCTCAGTCCCGGCGAGAACGGCCGCGGCAGAGCTAAGCGTGCCATCCCCGCCGCCGACGACCAGAATGTTTTCACCCGACGTTGTCTTTTGGCCGACGAATTGCGAGGCGGCTTCGCTGATCTCGTTGCCCGCGACCAGTCTCACCTCTGCTTCGATTCCCCGCTTCAGCAAGCCGCCATGTACCGTCGTGGCAATGTCGTCGAGTGCGGCGACCGCACCAGCTCCATCGTTGATGAGGACTAGAACTGCCACCTCTGGCACCCCCAAAACACCGCTCCAGTAATCCGCCTCCACTATGCACTTGCATGTTGGCCCGGCTCCTTCCTTGACGGCAGGAGCCGGGTCGGCAGGCGGTTAGTCGTTGTCGCCGCCGTCCTGCTGAATGACCACGGGACGGTTTTGGTGATGACGTTGGACGGAACTCGTCACGGTGACGGTGTCGCGGCGGTTATGGCGGTGGCGCCAGGCATGATCGCCGTTGTCGTAGAACGCCATTTGGCCGTGATGCCGGTGATGAAGACGACCACCCTCATCATTGTATATGACGGTGGTGGCGCCGGTGGTCGGAACTTGTCAGGATAACGGTGTCGGGGCGGTGGTGGCGGTGGCGCCAGGCATGATCACCGTTGTCGTAGAACGCTATTTGGCGATGATGTCGGTGATGAAGACGGCCTCCTTCATCATTGTACAAGACGGCGTTCTCGTGATGCCGGTGATGGGTGGAGATCACCACGTCAGCCTCGGCGGCCGAAGAGATGGTCGGGACTGCCAGACAAAGCGCCAAGGTTCCCAGAATCAAAGCTTTCATGTAGATATTCCTGTCTGCCGAAACGTCATCCCTTCCACCAAGGAATGATGAACGCTTGCCTTTGTTCCGAAGCGGCGGAAGCAGGCCGTCTCCGGTCCAAAGGCGGCCACACGGGCAGGTCTCCACGCCCGGCCTCATCTCCTTGGTTCGAATTCGAGGTGAAGAGATGTTGCTGTCTCAACTGTGGTGGCTCACGGATGTGGTGCACCCACCGAGCCTCGGGTGATGATCGCGGTCCGCAGGACCAGCCTTTCCGCTGGTTGGATATCGCCTTTCAGCCGGCGGATGAGCAGGTCCGCGACGCTATGGCCAAGTGCATAGACGGGCTGGTCGACAACGGTGATCGGCGGAGTTGTGACACCGGTCCAGTCCGCATCGTGAAAGGTGATCAGCGAAATTTCGTCGGGAATCCTCATACCGCGTTGGCGAATGGTCCGCAGGATTTCCAGTGCAATGACGCTGTCAGAGGCAAGGATCGCGGTGGGTCGGTCTGGCTGGGACAGCAGTTGGTCAGTGATCCTGCGTGTGGCCTCGGCGCTTGTAGCGCCGAGCCGGACGTGGCGCTCGGGTCGATCGACTCCGGCGCCCCTGCACGTGGTGAGAAAGCCATCGATGCGCTCGCGGACCGACGACGTGTAGATTTGCCGGAGGTCAAAGTATTCGTCGCCCTTGGCTTCCACCGCGGTGACATAGGCGATATTGCGATGACCGGCGTCTATGAGCACTCGCGTCGCCTGCATGGCGGCCTCACGGTCGTCAACCGTGACAGTATCGACATCCAGGTCGGGCAGGGCTCGGTCAAGCAGGGCAAGCGGCCGACCGGAACGATGGATGTCGCGCAGATGGCTGATGTCGCGTGACTCCGAGGGTGTCACGATGAGCCCGTCGACACGCTTGCCGATCAATAGCCGTACAGCTGCCTTTTCGGCTTCGATCTTCTCGCCGGAATTCGCCAGAATGACGTTGAAGCCGGCCCCTTTCGCCGCATCGCTGATGCCTCGCACGGCCAGACTGAAGAACGGATTTTCGATGTCGCCGACGACCACCCCGATGATGCCCGATCTTCCGGTCGTCATGCTGCGGGCGAGTTCGTTCGGCCGATAATCGAGGGCCTTGGCGGCTGCCGTGACGCTCGCACGGACCGGGTCGCTGACCACACCATACCCGCCCAGCACGCGCGCGGCGGTAGCTTTCGAGACGTTTGCCGCTCGCGCAACGTCAGCGACCGTTTTGGGGCGGGCTCTGAATGGGACTTTCGTCATCGTAGAACGACTACAAGAAATGTTGACGGGAGGTCAATCGGGCGGTAGCCTGACTGATGAGACCGGTCTCATTCTGTAGAAACCGGTCTCTTTTGTAGGGCGATGAGCCGCTAAGACCCGCCTGTTGAAGGCGGCTGGAGGGCGGCCGCGAGCGAATGCCAAGAAAACAGACCTTCAGAGTGGAGAGAAGACGTGAACAAGTTTGGAATTCTTAGATGGTTGACGGCGCCGGCCCGGGCTGGCCGAGTGGCGCTTGCAATTGCGTGTGTCGGGGCTGCTTTTGTTTCGCAGGCCACCGCGGGGCAAGACAATCCCTATGGGCTTATCGATGCCAAGGTCATCAGCGTCGGCACGATGGGCGACGCTAAGCCCTACGCCTTCACCCAGGCCGATGGTACTTTCACGGGTTTCGACATCGAACTGTTCCGGAATGTCGCCAGCCGGCTAGGCTTCAAGCCCGATCAGGTGATCTTCACCGGTCAGGAGTTTTCGGCCCTGATGCCTTCGGTCGCCAATGGGCGTTTCGACATCGCGGTCGCTGCGATCGGCACGACCGAAGCGCGCAAGAAGACGGTCGATTTTTCGGACGGCTATCTCGCCGGCTACCTATCCGTTCTCACCGCCGACAAGACGATCACCTCGGCTGACGGACTCAAGGGCAAGCGTCTTGGGGTCGTGCAGGGCACGCTGCAGGAAATCTATGCCGCAAAAAATTTCGCGGGAACCGATCTGGTCAAATTCCCCGACAACAACTCGGCCGTCTCGGCGCTCAACAACGGCACCGTCGATGCTCATTTTCTCGATTACGAGGCGGCCAAGGACTATGGCCAGCGCTACCCGGAGCTGAAGATTGCAGTCAATATCCCATCGTTCGACGCGCCAGCGGGCTTCGTCATTCGCAAGGGCAACGACAAGCTGCGTACTGCGCTGAACACCGCCCTGCATGCAGCCATGCAGGACGGCACGTGGAAGACGCTTTATGAAAAGTGGTTCCCCGGTTCGCCGATGCCCGATCAATACCTCCCCAAGAAGTGACCACCGCAGCCGTCGGCCAGGGTCGGCGGCTGGAAACCTCTCTGACCGCATGATGAGTTCGCACCCGCGCCATGAGAAGGGGCCCGAATGAACTGGCTTGAAAACCTGCGTCGCAGTTTTCTCGACTGGCAAGCCATGGCCGACGTGCTACCCAGCATGATCACCATCGGACTGAAAAACACCTTGGTCCTCGCGGCCGCTTCGACGGTGCTCGGGGTCGCAATAGGCATGGTCCTGGCAATCATGGGCATTTCGCAATCACGTTGGCTACGCATTCCCGCCCGGATCTATACGGATGTCTTCCGCGGACTTCCGGCGATCGTCACGATCCTGCTGATCGGCCAGGGCTTCGCCCGCATGGGCCGTGAAATCTTCGGCCCTTCGCCTTATCCGCTCGGCATCCTTGCACTGAGCCTGATCGCCGGCGCCTATATCGGAGAGATCTTTCGCTCGGGCATACAGAGCGTCGAACGCGGCCAGATGGAGGCCTGCAGGGCGCTCAGCATGAGTTACGGCCAAGGCATGCGCCTGATCGTGGTTCCGCAAGGCATCCGCCGCGTCCTGCCGGCCCTGGTCAACCAGTTCATAGGCAATGTCAAGGATTCGAGCCTGGTCTATTTCCTCGGCCTGCTCGCATCGGAGCGCGAGATTTTCCGTGTCGGCCAGGATCAGGCGGTGGTCACGGGAAATCTGTCGCCATTGCTCCTGGCTGGCGTTTTCTATCTCGTCATCACCGTACCCTTGACCCATGTGGTCAATCACATCGACAACCGGCTGCGGACTGGAAAGCAAAAAGCTGGCATGGTCACAAGCGGCCTGGCCGAGGTGAGTGAACTGGAAGGCGCCACCAGCAGCGCATCGTCGGAGGCAGGTTTCGGATCCTCGTCGGAGCGTCCCCTGTTCAAGGGCGGCAGTCTCGCCGTCAGCAGGCTGGATATGGCTTATGGCGAGCTCGACGTCCTCAAGAGCGTCAGCCTGACGGTCAAGGCAGGTACGGTCACTTGCATCATCGGTCCCTCGGGTTCGGGTAAGTCGACGCTGTTGCGTTGCCTCAATCGTCTGGTCGAACCCAAGGGCGGCGACGTGTTGCTCGACGGAGCGAGCATCCTGGCGATGAAACCCGAGAAGCTGCGACGGCGGGTCGGGATGGTATTTCAGCAGTTCAATCTTTTTCCGGATCATACCGCTCTTGAAAACGTCATGCTGTCTTTGACCAAGGTCAAGGGCATCCCGGCGCATGAAGCTTCGCGCATCGCCGAGGCACGTCTGGCCGATGTCGGCCTTGCCGCACGCAAACACCATCGCCCCGGCAGTCTTTCGGGTGGTCAGCAGCAGCGTGTGGCAATCGCCCGCGCGCTCGCCATGGATCCGGAGGTTATCCTGTTTGACGAAGTGACCAGCGCGCTTGATCCAGAACTGGTCAAGGGGGTCCTCAATCTGATGGCGGACCTTGGCCAGCGCGGCATGACGATGGTCGTGGTGACCCATGAAATGGGCTTTGCCCGCAAGGTTGCGGACCAGGTCGTTTTCATGGACGAAGGCCGCGTCATTGAGGCCGGCACACCCGCAGCGATTTTCGACACACCCAAGAGCACACGCCTAAAGCACTTCCTGGCCGAAGTGCTTTGATCCGAAGCCGAAGAACCAGGACGACACGGTCCACTCGCACGATTCATTCTCCACGGCGAAAGAACATTCCATGCCTACACACCCGGTCTCAAAAGTCGTCGTTGTCGGGGGCGGTATTTTTGGTGTCTCGTCCGCCGTTCATCTGTCGCGGCTCGGCATCGAAACCATCCTCATCAATGATGGACCGCTGGCCAGTGGAGCGTCCGGCCGGTCGCTCGCGTGGCTCAACTCCGCACGCATGCGATCGGCTGAATATCATCAGCTGCGCATGATCGGCATCGACCGGTACCGCACCTTGTCGGCAAAATACCCGGATGCTGCCTGGCTGCGTTTCGACGGTGGTTTGACCTGGGATGCGGACGACGCCTCGAATGAGATCCTGGAAGCCTTGGCACATGAAAAGAGCCTCGGATATGACGCGCGCCATTTGCTCGCAGGCGACATTCCTTCGGCTACGCCGGGCATCGCGACAAGCGCGGTCACGCGCCAGGGCGCGATCTTCAATCCGGGTGAAGGCTGGGTCGATCTTCCGTCGTTGATCAAATTGCTGGTTGCGGAATTCGTGGAGCGGGGCGGTCAGCTCGTCACTGACGCGGGGCGCGCAACGGTGACACTTGCCACGGGGCGCACCACTGGCGTCGCGACGGAGAGGGGCGCCACGTTTGCTGCCGATGCGGTCCTCTTGGCAACGGGCAGCGACGTCCCGCGCACGGTGGCGCAAACCGGGCAGCATATCCCGGACGGAACGCCGATCGCATTACTGGTCAGGACCAAGCCTGTCGCCCTTCCACTTCGGGCGGTGCTCAACACGCCGCGGGTCGCTGTTCGCCCGACGCCGGACGGAGCTCTCGTACTCGATTCCGCATGGTCCGAAGAAGAGGTAATCGTCAATCCCGACGGTACGTATGGCGTGAAGGCTTCGACCCTCCAGGGGCTTCTCGACGAAGCCTCGAAGGTGCTTGAGGGCAATCCGGAGCTGGAGTTGGAGAGCTACGGCGTCGGTCCCAAGCCGATCCCGGGCGATGGCGAGCCGGTATTTGGTCGGCTGAAGGGCACTGAGGGATATTACGTTGCCTTCAGTCACAGCGGCGCGACGCTCGGACTGATCGCTGGCGAACTGCTTGCAGACGAGATGGCCACGGGAAACGAACATCCCTTGTTGGCCAAATTCCGCCCAACCCGGTTCGGTTGAGGAAGCGTCGAATATGCTAGTCGACTGTCAACTGTTGAGGGCCGGCAACGATCTTGTCTGTTAATCCTGCGTGAAAAACTCTTGCCGGCGATCGCTGGGCCGCGACCCTGATAATGGCGCGGTCGTGCATCTGGTGTTGGCGAACCTGTTGGCTCTGCGCGGACAGAGCCGTCAGAACAAGCGCGCTGTCTAGGTGTGAGCGAAGCCTCCATTTTTTGCTGCCCCTCCGGCCTTATAGTCGAGGCAGCTTCCGGCCGCTTTGACTATCGACGCTGAGCGCGACCCTTTGCGCCGCTTGCGAGAAAGGAAAGCGCACAGCGTCCTGGTTGTTCAGACCACAGGCGCGTCGAGTGACGGAAATCCTTGCCGAGGAACTCCTTCGCGGCAATTCGAAATGGCCTAGGATCGATGGATCGTTTGCACGTTTGTACGGCGCACGAGGGTGAAGGTGAGAAAGCAAAATCAGAGCTGGTGTAGGCTAATCCCGGGGCTGCAGCTCCACCGAGCGTAAGACCTGGAACCCCACCGGGGTTCCGAGGTCGCAACCCGGGAACAAAGCTGGACCGTCCTGCGTTGGACAGCCAATGGAACAGCTTGGATCAGATTTGGCGGCGATGGCGCAACCTGGCTACTGGTTGGCTATGGTGTTTTTGTTCATCCCTTACGCAATCGGCGTGTTGTTGCTGATCAGGTCGTGCCACTGCCTTTGACTTCATCCGCCGGCCTTGAGTTGCAGAGCGCCAGCTGCGCGACTGACCGAGTTTGCGATCTTATGTCGGAATCAGCCAGGTCGCGTGACGCGCGGTCCGAGGTCTTCTTGAAGAGCTATCCGCACTCATCCGAAGACCCCAATTCCACATTGTTGGGGACTTGTGTCAGGCCGTGAGAATTGATCGAGTACCTGCGTCTATTGGCACTATGCCGCCTGCGCAGGCTCATCGAGGTCGAACTCGACAATCTGTCCTCGATCGATCGCAGCTCTGGCGATGAGCGTTGCCAATTCACGATCAGAAGCGAGGCATTCCCGGAAAACCGTGCGTATCGCCACCACGGCAGCCGATACTGACAGCGGCCAAGGTTTGCCTCTCCTGCACTCAATATAGTGCTGAACAAGATAGTCGAGATCGCGGCGCTTCTGGCTCATCGCTGCCTCCGTTCCTGGTGAATTTGCAGGAGTGAGGCTCGCCCGCACTTAGATTTGTTAAAAGGACCCAATTTGTTTTGCTCGGGAACAATTCAGCCTAGGTGCTTGGCCAAGGAGAAGGTCGATCGTCTGATGGAAGCTCATGCCGCGGCGGCATTGTCCGGCACGTTGCCGCTTCGTATCACCGTCTGCTAACACTGGTAAGGATTTCTGGTGGCCCTGTATTCCGATTCCCAAGGCAGCACCTCGAAGTCAGGCTGATATCCGGACGCTCTGTAGTCGTCCTGCGATAGGTAACTGCACCGAGTTCCCTCTCTCACGCAGACAAAGGCGGGAACGCCCGGGCACCGGTAAAGGCCAACTATGTGCAAAACGGAACTCCTCATTGTCGTAGGCTTTTCATAGCCTGCGACAATCGTCTCCATCTATTTTGATGAAACCGTCGTTCGCATGCGTTGAACCGCATCGAAGAACCGGACGACCTCAGTGCGCGCCCGGTCTGTGTCATGGCCGCGTTCAATCGCCACTGACAACAGATGCTTAGCCGTTTCGTCCCAAAGCACGGCCGCTTCGTCATTCGGAAGCCGAGCTATTGCGTCGGCGACGATCCTAACTGAGGAAAGCTCTCGGCTTACGGGAAAGGCAGACACTGACATGGGTTGAACCGTTCGAGCCTGACACACCCGCGCGGGTTTCAGTCGGCGGGACCAGGCTAAAACAACAGTCTCCGCCAGAACACCTCTGCTCGACGACTTTCCACCGATTTCGTCAACCAATTGCAGCTTCGAGGCCTGCTCGTGCTCAGGAACACGCACGCCGGGCCGCCACCGAAAGGCATACACCGGTCGCCAGCCCAATCGAGCCGGGACCATCGGCAGGGCGAAGCCCTTTCGCGGTGAGGAGGATTTGCGGCGCACTTCGCTTTTCAGAGAGGATCACATGAATGACCTCACCATGCGGGCGAGGGGGAGACTTACGATTTCACGCAACCAAGTCAGTTTGTCGGCATTGATACCTGGAAGCGCCGGAGGACGCCCATGCTACATTGTAGCGTGCCCCGCGAATTTGAGATCGGTGACGAGGTCGCGTTGACGGGCACCGTTACCTCGATACTGCCGAGTGGACGCGCCCAAGTAAGCATTTCGTCGTATGGTCAACCCTATTCGGTTGACCCGCCACCCAAAACGCGCGCTGGAGATGAGGTGGTTCTCGTCGGGGATATCATCCGCATCGATCGCCAAGCCGACAAATTGACAGTGCGGATTGACTGCGGGGGCATAATCACTGTCGGACACTCTGCGATTACCAGGTTGAAAAGGCACCGTCGGCCCGCGTCGCGCTGACACTCACGCGAAGCTTGCGGGATGTCGCATGGCCTCGTCAGAGGCCTGCGGCGGTTCGCAGGTGGCCACAGTCCGCAAGCGCTAACTTTGTTCGTTGGGCTCACCAGTTTGTGCGGTACCCGCCTCCGGAAAGGAGCGGCGTCGGGGTTGGCCTGTTGGCGAGAGACGGCCCTGCTCACGGCCTATTTGTTTGCCAAATTTGTACGCCAGGCAAAGGGCACCGAATTGAACGAGTAAGCGTATCATGGAGGTCCTCCTCTCTCGCCATCAAACCAGCCGTGTGCGTTTAGGTTCCAGTTCGGTTTGGCCGAACGTCTGCCGCCGGCAGACAACATTCTCGTCAACGACCCGGCTCCAATCATACGCCAGCGCCGGCGACGTTTGATGGTACGGGTTCCTGCCATCCCGATCAAAGGCGGCCGGTGTTCAAACTCCACCCGGAAGGCCGGCTATTCCAAATGCAATCGCTGCTTTATTCGGCCGGTCTCTCTCGGTGGAAACAGTGCGGCTCAAAGCTCGTGATATGGGAGCGCCTATCCCGGTCTGGGACATCGCCGATGACGAAAGGTTTTGAGTGCTGACCGTAGTCGCCCAAAGCGGCGTCCGCGTCTTGGGCGGCTAAGGCGCCGAGATGGCGCCAGCCCTCGACACGAACGAATGCGATTGCAGATCAGGCCGATATTGCACAGGTCCGCACGGCGGTCACTTCTGCATGATCGACAGCGGCGCCAAAAGTTATATTGCGCAATAGCCTTGTCGAACGCTCTTCCGCGCGCTCCCGATGGAAAAGCGTGGAGAGAGATTCAGCACAAGTGCGATGCTGCGAAAGCCACCTCCGCCGCCCGGCGGAGGTGGCTTGATGCGTGCTTGTTTCAGGCTGGGGCCGTATTCTTACAGAGATTGCAGCCGCGCGATATCCTGAGCTGTTGCAGCCCTCTCCACGATCGTGCGCCCTGCCGCGTCCTTCACTTCGAGACGGCCATTTTCTATCTCTTCCTTGGTGCCATCGGGATGAGTGACTTCAGTTTTGTCATCCGAGACTTCAACCTTGTCGCCGGCGGCGTCGACATGCTCCTGCCCATGATGACCCTTGTCGTGACCGCCGTCGTCGTCGCCTGCGCCACCGTCGTGGCCACCGGACGCGGAGCTGCCGTCAGACCCTGAGTTGCCGCCGTGGTCTCCATCGCCGCCAGAACCGGAGTTGCCGCCATGGCCCTCACCACCTCCGCCGCTGCCGCCTTCGCTCTCGGCATAGGCGGCGGCTGGCCGCAGCTTGCACGAGCCGACAAAGTTGACCTGATAGGGCGCAACAACCAGAACCAATGCGGCTGACGCCCGCAGAGCCAGCGGCGCTATGCCGGTGAAGGTCAATTTCTGCATGATAGATCTCCTCCTCTTGTACATAGAGGGAACGCGGAGGGGGCGCAGATATTCCCGCTCGAGCCGCGGAAAGGCGCGTGCAGGACCGTTGCGGCGATGTTACCGGCCTACTGGCTTGCACACCCCAGACTTAAGTCTGGCAGCAGATTACCGCACGCCCGTCCGCTTTCGTGGTTTGCCTGCCATTCCCAATGCCAATTTCGAATTGGCAAAACCTGAGGTCCCAGGCGAGATTGCCAGCGCCTCTCATCGTGGGGTGTCGCCGAAGTCAATTCGAAGCAACGGCTGGAATTGGCTTATCGTAGCGATCATGGCGCCGCCTTCGGGTTCACACGGCCAATCTTACGATTTGCGCAAGGGTCGGGGTGGAGCTGCCGGCCCGAGACCGTTCAGCGGCCAGGTCCGCAGGGTGAGTTGCGCAGCCCATCGTTCGGCAAAGCCATGGCTAGGATTTCGAGGTGATGCTTGCTCCCGCTGCATGACAGGCAGACGGGCTCATGACAAAGTGCGCACTTGCTCGATGGCTTGGCGCAGACGTCGGATTCCCGCTTCGCTATCGGCCTTGTTGCAGGCGGCATAGCCAAGCACTAGGCCATTTCCGGAGGATGACCAGTAATATTTCGAAAGCGGCGATGCGTTGACACCGAGTTTGTCGGCGCATTGCACGACCGCCCGATCGTCGCAACTTTCGTGAAGCCAAGCAACGACCTGGATTCCGGCTTCCGCCGCCGAAAGGGTCATGTGATCGGCCAATTCGGTCTGGCACAATTCGTAGAAAAGCTTGCGGCGCTCGGCGTAGATGCGGCGCATGCGCTTGAGGTGGCGGGTCATGTGCCCTTCATCGATGAAATCGGCCAGCGCCGCCTGCAGCAGGAGTGGTGCGAACTGCCCAGTGGTGCTCAGCGCATGCGGAATGCCCTCGCACAAGGCGGCGGGCAAGACCATGAAGCCCAGCCTGAGCGCCGGAAACAGCAGCTTGGCAAAGGTGCCGACATAGATGACCCGGTCAGCGTAATCCATGCTCTGTATGGCGGGGACCGGCCTTCCCTGAAATCTGTACTCACCGTCGAAATCATCTTCGATGATCCACGAATTGTTGCGCTCGGCGATTTCGAACAGCCGCAGCCGCTGGTCCATGCGCATCGTGATCCCCAAGGGATGCTGGCAGGCGGGCGTCACATAGATCAGGCGCGGTGAAACCTCGGGCTGGTTCATCTGCCAGCCGTCGCGGTCGACCACAAGCGGCACAATATTGGCGCCAGCGACGGTGAAGGTCGCCCTGGCCGCGTAATAGCCCGGTTCCTCCAGCCAGACCGTGTCGCCGGGATCGAGCAGCAGACGCGCCAGCAAATCGAACGCCGCTTGCGCCCCCGTCGTTACGACGATCTGTTCGGGAGAACACCGCACCCCCCTGGCCGAGATCAGGTAGCCGGCAATCGCCTCCTTGAGCGCCGGCAGGCCGGTCACATGATAGGTGCCGAACAACATGTCGGCGCCAAACGTTGCCCGGCGTGCAAGCAGCCTGCCCCAGACGCCAAACGGAAAGTTCTGCGGGTCCGGCATGCCCGGATGAAAGGCAAAGCGCCCCGGCGCTCCATGATGGAAGGGTTGCCGCATGAGGCTCTCGCCGCGCCTCGAAAGCGGACGGTGGATTGCCATGGCCGTGGGTTTGCCGCCTTGATCGGTCGAGTTCACGGGCAGGTCGATGACCACCGGTCGAGCGCCCTGCCGGCTCGCAAGATAACCTTCCGTAGCGAGTTGGTCATACGCGGCGACGATGGTGTTACGGGCGAGACCCAGATCCTCAGCCAGCGCGCGCGACGAGGGCAATTCCGATCCGGGCGCCAGACGACGCTCACGGATCATCGCGCCAATCTGACGATAGAGCTGGCGATGGATCGGTTCATCAATTGCCCGATCGATGATCAGCGCGTCCATCGGAAAGCCTTGGCGCTTGCGCCTCGATATCTGCATCGGAAAAGCCTCGCGGTATGAGAGCGGATCGAGCTTAAACGAGCGCCGCGGCGAGTGAAACTGGCACCTTCACTTCTCACCGAACTGGCTCTCGCGATGGAGACAGATCGGCGCTTAAATGAAAAGAGGAGGGAACGACGGGCCCAGACAGACCGCAAGACGCCTCACCGACCTGATTGGTTTCGACGAGGCACCGCCAGCAAATGCCCCCGGCCTGTCCGATGAGGAACGATGATGGCTGTCCGCATAGGCATAAATCCGATCACATGGAGCAATGACGATGTGCCCGCGCTGGGCGGGGATACGCCACTCGAGGTGTGCCTTTCCGAAACGGCCGAAGCCGGCTACGCGGGAACGGAACTCGGCGGCAAGTTCCCGCGTGCCAGCAAGGACCTGGACGCGGTTCTCGCGACCTACGGCCTTAAGCTGGTCTCGGGCTGGTACGATGGCCGGATCTGCGAAAAGGAGGTCGAGGAGGAATTCGACGCCATCCTGCCGCATCTGACGCTGCTGCGCGACCTCGGCGCCAAGCACGTCGTCTACGCCGATACGTCGCGCGGCCGCCATGGCGCCATTCACGATCCAATCTCGCAGCGTCCCAAGCTTGCTGAAGACGAGTGGGAGTCCTACAGCAAAAAGATAACGCGACTGGCTGAACGGTTCGCCGATTTTGGCGTTAGCATGGCCTTTCACCACCACATGGGGACCATCGTCGAGACGGATCACGAGATCGGCAGGCTGATGGCCGGTTCGGGGCAAGCCGTCGGCCTGCTCTATGACACCGGCCATTGCGTGTTCTCCGGCGGCGATCCCGAGACGTTGCTGCGGCATCACCTCGGCCGCGTCGTTCACGTGCATTGCAAGGATGTGCGGCCCGATGTGCTGAAGCGCGCTCGCGCCCTGGATATGAGCTTCATGGGCGCGGTGATGGGAGGCATCTTCACAGTGCCCGGCGATGGGTCCATCGACTATTCGACGCTTTTGGGCATGCTTGCCGACAATGGCTATAGCGGCTGGCTGGTGGTCGAGGCCGAACAGGATCCGAGTAAGGCCCATCCCCTTACCTATGCGAAGATGGGCTATCGCAACCTGCGCGACCTGGCCCTCGGAGCCGGTTTCGAGGTCGACGAACGGGAGAATTGATACGCTTGGGGCGCGCTGGGGAGCGGCAATGAGTTCTGTCCTGTACCAAAATGTGGTCAAGAACTACGGCGCGCTGAACGTCTTGCGCTCGCTTGACCTTGCCGTTCCCGACCACATGTTCCTGGCCCTGCTCGGTCCTTCGGGTTGCGGCAAGACGACGGCGTTGCGCATCCTTGCCGGTCTCGACATGCCGAGCGCGGGCAAGCTCTTCATCGGCGAGCGTGAGGTGACCCGGCTGCAGCCGCGCGACCGCGACATCGCCATGGTCTTCCAGAGCTATGCGCTCTATCCGCAGATGACTGTCGGTGAGAATATCGGCTATCCCTTATGGATTCGCGGCATGCCAGATGCCTCGCGCCGAGCCAAGATCGACGAGGTCGCCGCGGTCCTCGAGATCGGCCACCTGCTCGATCGCCGGCCGCGCCAGCTCTCGGGCGGGCAGAGGCAGCGCGTGGCGCTTGCGCGCGCCATTGTTCGCGATCCGGCCGCTTTCCTGATGGACGAGCCGCTGTCGAATCTTGACGCACGCCTGCGCCTGACCATGCGCGGCGAGATCAAACGGCTTTGCCAGCGGCTTGGCGCAACCACCCTCTATGTCACGCACGATCAGGTAGAGGCATTGACCATGGCCGACTTCGTAGCGGTCATGCACGCCGGTGAACTGCAGCAGATGGCGCCGCCGGGCGATATCTACGACCGCCCGGCCAACCGTTTCGTCGCCACCTTCGTCGGCAACCCGCCGATGAACATTCTGCCGGTCGCGCTTGCCGAACAATGCATCGAAGTCGGCGGAGCATTGGTTCCGATAGAGGCGCCCCGGCTGGCGGCATGCCGCGCTGCCGGGGCGGTCGAGATCGGACTGCGGCCGGAAGACATGAGTGTTGCGGCACCCGGCACCCGGGCCGCGCTGCCCGGCGAGATCTATGTCGTCGAACCGATGGGCAACGAGACCTTGGTCAATGTCCGCATCGGCAGCGGCAATGTTTCGGTCCGTGCAGGCCGCGACTTCAGGGGCACGGTGGGCGCCAACATCGGGCTCACTTTCGATGTGTCGAATGCATGCTTCTTCAATTCCGCCGGCCTGACGGCCGTCCATAGGGTCAACAGTGATGGAGAGTGAAATGACGCAGTCCAGCATTAGCAGACTTACTCGCCGTTCCGTGCTCAAGGGGGGAATTGGCCTCGCACTTGCCTCGACGGCCCTTACGGCATTGGGCCTGCCTGTCGCGGCGAGCACCGCTGGCAAGAAGGTGATCATCGGCGCCTTCGCCGACGGCGGCCTGACCCCGTTCAAACAGAAGATCATCCCTCTGGCCAAGGATGCCGGGTTCGACATCGAGTTCCTCGAGGATGAATATGGCGTAACCCTGGAGAAGTGGTTCGCCGACGCCAAGAACAGCGCCGGCCAATACGACCTCTATCTTCTCGACGATCCTTGGGTGCCGCAGTTCGGCGCCGCCAATGTGCTGGAGGATCTTGGAGCGGCCGGCATCGATGGCGGCGACAAGGACTGGATCGGCTCGATGATCGACATGGGCTACTGGCCGCCCCAGAAAGGCCCGCGCGTGAAGGGTTTTGAAACTGCCGCGCCAGCGCTCATCTGCGTGCCGTTCGTCGGCGATCTGCAGACGCTGACTTACCGCAACGATGTCTACACAAGCGGCGCGCCGAAAACCTGGGACGAGGTCATCGCCAAGGGCAAGGAAGGCGTGGCGGCGGGCAAGATCAAATATCCGGTCGTCTTCCGGGGCGTTTCCGGCAATCCGATCGTGACCAGCTGGTACCCGGTCTTCCTGTCGTTTGGTGGCTCCTTCTTCGACGACAAGTGGAACCCGGTCTTCAATTCCGCCGCAGGCAAAGCCTCGGCCGAATTCTTCGTCGGCACCATGAAGCAAAACGCGCCGAGCGGCGTCGTCGAGTTCGACTCGGACCAGGAAGGCGCGGCGATCCTCGGCGGCGAAGCAGGTGCTATCATCCAATATTCCGGCAATGCGCTGAAGGCCGACGACCCGACGCAGACAAAGGTGGCTGGCAAGCTCGATTTCGGCGTCGTGCCGAAACAGACTGCGGCGATCGCCCAGATGGGCATCTTCATTGCCGGCATTCCGAAATCGGCGCCCAACAAGGCCAACTCGGTCGAGTTCCTGAAATGGTATGTCAGCACCGACGTCCAGGCCAAGCTGTCGGAAGCGGGCTCCATCCCGGTCAAGCGGAGCGCCTTCGGCGTCGCCAAGCCCGGCAACCGGCTGATCCCCGTCGCCTTGCAGCAGCTCGACGCTGGAGCGCTGCCAAGGCCGCGCACGCCAGATTGGGCCAAGGTCGAGGAACTGCTCGGCATCGAGCTCAACAAGGCGCTGCAGGCTGGCTCGGGTGGCCGGGCCGCGTTGGACACGGCCGCCAAGCAGGTCAAGGAGTACCTGTCTTCTGTCGGTTATTATTGATGCCAAATGGCGGGACGCAGAGCCGCAAATACCGTCTGCAGGGGGCGGGGCTCGACCTCGCCCTCCCTTATCTCATGCTGGCGCCAGGCTTGCTGATCGTGCTGGGCGTGCTCGTCTATCCCTTGTGGGACGGCCTGCGCGCCAGCACCAAGGTCTATCGTTATGGCTCGGTAGTCGCCGATGTCGGCATGGGCAACTACATCAAACTGTGGAGCGATCCACAGTTTTTGAATTCGCTGTTGGTGACGGTCAAATTCGTCGCCCTGTCGGTCACCTTCGAGGCAATTCTGGGCTTTGCCCTGGCGCTGTTTTGCTTGCGCGAATTTCGCGGCATCCGCCTGCTGAGGACCATCCTGATTATTCCGATGGTGATAACACCGGTCGTGGTCGCCATCGTCTTCCGGCTGATCTATGCCAGCGACGCGGGCATGCTGACGGCAGTCTCCGAGTGGATGGGCGGGGGCCAGGTGCAAATTCTCGGAAATCCCATCAAGGCCTTCATCGGCCTTGTCGTGCTCGACGTCTGGGAATGGACGCCGCTGATGTTCCTGATCCTTCTGGCCGGCCTGCAGTCGCTGCCGCAAGAACCCTTCGAGGCCGCTCGCGTCGATGGCGCCGGCACCTGGCGGGTGTTTGCCGATCTTACCTTTCCTATGATGCGGCCCGTGCTGGCGATCGCCATCGTGCTGCGAACGATCGACGCCTTCGGCACGTTCGACCAGGTGTTCGTGCTCACCCGGGGCGGACCGGGCGAGGCGACGCGGCTGGTCTCGATCTATGGCTACGACACCGCCTTTAAATTCCAGCAGACGGGCTATGCGGCGGCGCTGTTCGTCACGATCGGGCTGGTCGTGCTTGCGCTGGCCCTTAGCGCCGTGCGGCTTCTGCGCAGGGTCGATGCATCATGAACAATCGTCTGGCGCGGATCGGGCTGATGAGCGCCGTACTGGCCATCGTGCTCTTGCCCGTCTACTGGCTTGTCTCGACATCGCTTAAGTCCAATCGCGAGATCACCCAGGAAGGCACGCTCTATCCACATGGTCCTACGCTGGACAATTATATCAGGTTGTTCACGGAAAAGCAGTTCGGCGCCTATCTGACCAACTCGCTGGTGGTGACGTTCTTCTCGGTGACGATCGCCTTGTTCTGCGGCGCCCTGGGCGCCTATGCGATCGCCCGCTTTCGCCTGCCTTTCATGATGGAGCGCAAGGTCGGTCTGTTCCTGCTGACGCTGCGCATCGTGCCGCCGGTCGTGATCCTGATCCCGGTCTATCTGCTGATGCTCAGGCTCGGCCTGCTCGACAGCTGGTTGGGTTTGATCGCCACCTACACCGCCTTCAACATCACCTTCTGCGTCTGGATGATGGAGAGCTTCTTTCGGGAAATCCCAGTGGATCTCGAGGAAGCCGCCATGGTGGATGGCGATTCCCGCTTCGGCGCGTTCCGGCGCATCACGCTGCCGCTGGCAGCTCCCGGCCTCGCGGCGACCGCCATCTTTGCCGTGCTTGTCACTTTCAACGAATTCCTGTTCGCTCTGGCGCTAACGGCCACGCCCCGCGCGATGACGATGCCACGCGGCACCGCCACGCTGATCGGCCGCATCGACACCGACTGGGCCTCGATGTCGGCCGCTGGCGTTATCGGCGCGTTGCCGATCGTCGTCTTCGCGCTGTTGGTGCAGCGCCATCTGGTTCGCGGACTGACCATGGGAGCCGTCAAATGACGACCCGGCTGGGCAGTCACTCACGTCAATCAAGTCGCCGTCGCGGCCACGCTCATGGCCGACACCATGCCGCCTTTTAGGGAACGAAAGATATGCTCGATGTCTGTCTGTTCGGAGCGGGCCTTATCGGCCAGGTGCATGCGGCCAACCTGGCGCGCCACCCCCGGGTGCGCCTGCGCTATATCGTCGATCCGAATCGCGAGGCTGCATCGAAGGTCTCGGCCCTGACAGGGGCCGAGATCGCCGACACCCAGACCGTGATGAATGACCGATCGATCCGCATGGTGTTCATCGCTTCGGCAACGAGAACGCATGCCGACCTGGCCATGGCCGCGGCCGCCAGTGGCAAGGCGATCTTCTGTGAAAAGCCGATCGACCTCGATCTCAAGCGCACCGATCAATGTCTGGCGGCTGTCGAGAAGGCAGCTGTACCCTTTCAGATCGGATTCAACCGTCGGTTCGACCCGAGCTTTCGGGCGCTGAAGGCGCGCCTTGCGCAAGGCGAGATCGGTGCCGTTGAACAGGTCATCATCACCAGCCGGGATCCGGAACCGGAAACCGAGGAAGCGCTGGCGGGAGGAGGGGGGGTCTTCCGGGAGATGACCATTCACGACTTCGACATGGCACGCAACCTGTTGGGAGAAGAGCCGGTCGAGCTCTTCGCGACCGGGTCGTCGCTTGTCGCGCCGCACTATGCCAAGCTGGGGGACTATGATACCGCGATGTTCGTGCTGCGCACGTCGTCGGGCCGGCAATGTCACATCAACAACAGCGTCAGGGCCGCCTACGGCTACGACCAGCGCATCGAGGTGCATGGTGCGGACGGGATGCTGCGGGCCGGCAACAGGATGCCGACATCGGTTGAAATGTCAGGCGCAAAGGCGATATCGCGCGACAAGCCCTATTACTTCTTCGTTGAGCGCTATGCCGAGTCCTACGCGGCCGAGATCGATCATTTCATTACCTGCGTCGAAACGGGGCGACGGCCCGAGGTCACGGCAAGCGACGGCCGCAAGGCGATGATCCTGTGCGAGGCAGCGCTTGCCTCCGCCAAGTCGGGCAGGTTCGAGACGGTCAGATTTTAGGGCAATCGAAACGAGGAGCTTCCAGATGAAGATCGGGATGATTACAGACAGCCTCGGCGACCTCCCATTCGACGAGATGTTAGCCGCCTCGGCCGAGCTTGGGCTTCAGACATTGGAATTCGCGTGCGGCAATTGGTCGTCAGCGCCCCACATCGACCTGCAGGCCATGCTCGCGAGCGCTGCCACGCGCAAGGAGTTCGTCGCCAAGATCCGGGATCACGGGCTGACGATTGCAGCGCTCAATTGCTCGGGCAATCCGCTGCACCCGGGCCCGCAGGGGCAGGTCCACCATGGTGTGACACAGGACACCATTCGCCTGGCCGGCCTGATGGAGATCGACCGTGTCGTCATGATGTCAGGCCTGCCGGGCGGACCGGGTGACGCCAACCCGAACTGGATCATCACCGATTGGCCGCCGGAATGCCTCAAGATCCAGCGCTATCAGTGGGAGGAGCGGATCATTCCCTACTGGCGCGACCTCGTGGCGTTTTCAAACAATCTCGGCATTTACAAACTATGCCTGGAACTGCATGGCCATCAAGCCGTGTACAATGTCCAGACATTGTTCAAGCTGCGTGACGCTGTCGGAGAGACGGTCGGCGCCAACTATGATCCCAGTCACCCGCTGTGGATGGGGGCGGATCCGATTGCCGGCATTCGCATGCTCGGCTCGGCCATCTATTATGTGCACGCCAAGGATACCCGGATCGAGCCCATCGCCGCGGCCATCGACGGCACGCTCGATCCGCGCCCACCAAACCTCTATGCCGAACGAGCCTGGAATTACATCACACTCGGTTACGGTCACGGTGAGACCTGGTGGCGGCAGTTCTGTACCGCGCTCAAGCAGGTTGGCTACGACGATGTCTTGTCCATCGAGCACGAGGACATGATGCTGACGCCGATGGAAGGTATGCGAAAATCCGTTGCGCTGTTGCGCAACGTCGCAATTAACCTTTCTTGATCGGCGACCTGCCGAGGGTGGGCTGTAAGAGCATCGCGCGCGCCATCTAAACCTCGATTGTGAGCTTGCGATCCGCCACCAGGCTTGCATGCGTGCGGATCGGATCAACGACAAGTGCCGCGTTGAGCCGCTCGGCAGGTATTCGGCATACCTGCGACCTCATGCGTAACCGAAGCGGCACGACTTTACCGGGCTGGTAACCCGTCCACCTATTCGGCAGACCCCTTCCGCTTCCAGTGCTGGATGGCAATTTAGGCATGTCTGGCTTCAAGAACCGTGATCGTACTGCTGTTGACCAACGGCGGGTCGCCGCCGGAACAATGTGCCTCCGCTTATGTTCGGGTAGAAAATTAGCGGAGACTAATTTGAAATTCTTGCCAGTTCAGGAACCAAGCGAAATGTGGGCGGTATTCGACACGAGCACCGACGAACCGGCCGAGTTTGCAGGTCAGTGCCTCATTGGTCTTACGAAGCCTGCCGCTATTTGGCTCGCTGCGAGAGGCAATGAGGACGAAAGAAGAAACCGTTGCTGGTGCGAATCGGATGTCAACGCAGGGGACACCCTCGGGTCGGTTCTGCGGCAATGGCGTGTCCAGTCGTGGGGACGATGACTGACGAGGCCATGGCTGCCGTACTGGCCTCGCGCGATGACGAAGTGCGGGTTCTCGGCGTGTTTGACGCGGCGAACAAGAAAGAAGCTGCCATTGAACTTCGCCGTCTGGGCGATGCGGTTCACTTTATCGCGAACGCGTCGGTTTTGGGCTACGATGTTCGCTCTGCGATGATCTTCTATGGGAACGCGGGAGTACCAAGTTTGAGAGCGCAGCACTGCGAGCAACTTTGGGCGAAATATAGCACGCTTCTCGTGGAGCCGGACTGCAGTTCTTGACGGGGGGGCTGGGTTTCAGCACAGGCTGACCGACCGGACCTTGGCGGCGCGCTGGTTGCGACGAGGTGCTCTCGCCCTCCGTGGACATGACGTTGGTTACAAGGCTGGCGCCGGTCCTGCCGCCGCCACGACGCATCTGCCGGCTTGTCGATCAAGGCGGCAGTGGCGGCAAAATTTGACAGCACTGCCACAGCACAGCCGCACTGGCTTCACATCGTCCAATCAGGCTGCTTTCCTGATGACTGCCTTGAAAGGTTGATCCATGGTGAAGGCGTCTGGCCGCACCGCCCGCTCAACCTGGCCCCATGTCACAGGGTGGGCGATTGGAAATCCGGGGCGTGCTCGTGGAGAGAACGCGCCCACGGCCGTGTTGCCTCTCCCGTTGCGGAGGTAATCGATAAAAATACGTCCCGTTCTTGCCGCCGGTGCAGCAGACAGGAGGTAGCGGTCGGGATGCGCGTCAGCGAGGCACCGGGCAAGCGACTTGCCGAGTTGCCGGGCGTTGTCGTGGGTCATCCTTGTCTCAAGAGGGGCCATCAAATGGATGCCCTTGCCACCGGTGACCTTGGGCCAACTCTTCAGACCTGAAGCCTCCAGGATGTCGCGAAGCGCCAGCGCCGCTTCGATCACCTGCTCCCACTCGACGCCCTCGCCGGGGTCGAGGTCCAGCACGACGCGGTCGGCCCGCTCGATGTCATCCATGGTAGCGTTCCACGGATGAAGCTCGACCGCATCCATCTCGACCAGCCCGAGCAAACCGGCGAGATCGTCCACCCACACGCGGACACCCTGCCCACCCTCGCGCTTCTGGATGCGCAACTGATGCACGGCGCCCGGAATATCGGGCAAGGGACCTTTGTGATAGAAAGTGGTCCCGCTCGCGTGGCGGACCAGCTTCAGTGGTCTGTGGCCGAGATGGACCAGCGCTTGCTCGGCAACCTGTTCCCAGTAGCGCACAAGGGCTTCCTTGGAAGGCGAGACCGCGTCCGGCAGCAGCTGAAGAACGTTCTCACGGGGCACTGCGGGTCCCTCGGGCCTATTCCGCCGCTTCGATGAGGCGGGCGGCTTTGCCGGGATCGTGATGAGATCTTCACGGAGGCCTTTGAATACTGCTTCGCGCAAGATGCCGCGGTCGGTGACGCCACTGAACTGCACCTCGGCCAAAACGTCCGGCCTGACCCATGTGGCCTTGGGCTTGTCGATCGGCTCCGACAATGGCGCCTTGTCAATAATCAGCGGGTCGAGACGCTCGCGGACCTGTCGCGCGATACTCAAGCTGTAGCCGCTCTGGGCTTTGCCGGCATAAAGCAGCCGGTCGTCTTCACGCCTGCCGATGTAGAGCGAGGCGATCCGGCGCGGTTGAGCGCCAAGCTTCTCTACGAAAGCCACGATAGGAAAGGTGTCGCTCTTGATGCATTTTATCTTGACCCAGCTTGTCTGGACGCCGGAGCGATAAGGGGAATCGGCAAGCTTTGACACTATGCCTTCCAAGCCCATACGGCAGGCATGCGCGAACATATCCGTGCCGCTCACCTCGAGATGTTCGGCATAGGTCAGCGTCGGCGCTGAATCCTTGAGCAGCTTCTCCAAGGCCGCCTTGCGTTGCAGAAGCGGCCGCTGCCGAAGATCGCTGCCGTTGAGATGAAGCAGGTCGAACGCATAGAAGATGAGCCTCGGCGAGCCCGGATTGCCTAGCTCCCGTTCCAAGGCTTGGTAGTCCGGGAGGCCGGTCTCGCCCAGAACGACAGCCTCACCATCGATGATCGCGGACTTTGCCGGCAGGCTCGCCGCCGTCTTAACGATTCTCTTGTACCGATGTGACCAATCGTGACCCCGGCGCGTGAAGGCTCGCGCCCTTGCACCCTCCACAATGAGCTGGGTCCGGTAGCCGTCATACTTGATCTCGTGAAGCCAGCTGCCGCCGTCAGGAGCTTTCTCGACCAACATTGGCGACTGGAACTCGATGAATGACAGCCGGTCTTCGGTCTTACTCATGCGCACACGAACTCCTGGAATCGGGAGTCAAAACGTGGGAGGGCAATGAGTTCCGATAATTTTAGCAAAATTGTATATATACGCGATGGCGACGTGCCCGCCGACAGACCCATCGCGCGTCTAACCCTAGCCTCGCAGTTTCACCCCAGCCGCTTTGTACCGCGCGATACCTCCCGATAGACGAACCGAGAAGCGGACCTGTTGATCTGAAAGGCTGCTGACGTTGCGGCCCCAGATGCCCACCCAGTTAGCTGCCGCCGCACCGTCCGTCTCTCGCTGGATTTCATCCTATTCGTCGCCGGCCTGGGGCGTCGGCTCCGCGCGAGGCAGCGACCCCGAACACGAGGCTGCCGGGCAGGGCACGCACCGGCGCTGTCGCGCAGGGCCTTTTAACGGTCCAGAAGTCTTCATCGCTTAAAGCGATCTGATGAAATTGCTGCGACATTTTGCCGAACCGACCCGTCGTCTCTTCCTGATGAGAACGGCTTTGCCCGTCATTGGGGTGACACTGCTCATTGCAGCAGCCGCGACAGGTTTATTGCTTTGGTCCACGATCCAGACTGACAGCGTTGCCGCGGCGCGGCAGAAAAGTCTGGTTGGACTGATCATGTCCAAGCTGGAGAGCGCAGTAGCGCACGACCAGGAGAGCGTCACGGTTTGGGACGACGCGGTCAACGCGCTGCGCGGCGGCGATGCGAAATGGCTCGATACCAATCTCGGCAGCTGGATGCACACGTATTTCGGTCATGACCAGGTTTATATTCTCGATGCCAATGATGCGCCGGTCTACGCATTCACCGATGGGGCGACCGCTGACCCCGGGACCTACCGCGCCATACACGCGACCACTGCGCCTCTGGTCCAGACTTTGAGAGCAAGGTTGAAGCGAGGGGATACCGAAGGTGTTACGGAACAGGTGCTCACAATAGGCGCTTCCGAAATGTCCGTTATCGCCGGCCATCCCGCGGTCGTCAGCATCAAGCCCGTGGTTTCCGACAGTGGCCACATCGCGCAGGTGCCAGGCCAGGAATTCCTGCATGTGGCCGTTCGCTACCTCGACGGCAGTTTCCTTACCGCCCTGCGCCAAGACTATCTGCTCGATGGCGCGCGGTTCTCCTGGCACGATAAGCTCGCTTCCGGAGAGGCTTCCTATCCCGTTGTCGACCGATCTGGACCTATCGGCTTCTTCGTTTGGCGGCCATATCGGCCAGGAGCATTTGTCCTCTTTCAACTCGTGCCCGTTCTCGTCACCGTGTTTGGTCTGGTGCTGGCCGGTGTCATCACGGCCCTGATAGGGTTTCGCAAGCGGACGTTGAAGCTGATCGAGACGGAGGACCGGATCTACCACCTCGCTCACAACGATCTGCTTACAGCGCTGCCCAATCGCGGTCAGTTCAACGAGCGTCTGGCAGATGCACTGGCGCGCCTGGCGTCGACGGACGAGCAGCTCGCGATACTTTACCTCGACCTCGACCGCTTCAAGCAGGTTAATGACAGCTTTGGCCATCCGGCGGGTGACGAGCTGCTCAGGGAGTTCGCGGACCGGCTAAGACGGCTGACGACTGATGCGGACACGGTGGCGCGTCTTGGTGGCGATGAATTCATCATCATCCGACGTTCGGTTGGCGGCGAGAATGACGTCAAGGCACTATGCGAGCATTTGATCGAGTCTGCCCGTCGGCCGTTCGAGGTCGCCGGGGTACAAGTCTTTGTCGGCGTAAGTGTCGGCGTAGCGGTTGCACCCAAGGACGGGTTGGACACCGTCGAGTTGGTGCGGAAAGCCGACGTGGCGCTCTATCATGCCAAAGCGGGGGGCCGCAGCAGCTACGCCTTCTTTGGGCACGAGATGGATCTGACGCTGGCCAGCCGCAAGGGCATGGAACAGGACCTGCGCAACGCGCTCGATGCGAGCGGCCAGATCCAGGTCCACTATCAGCCGCTATACGCCGCCGACACAAACAGGATGACGGGTGTCGAAGCGCTGGCCCGCTGGTCTGATCCGGAGCGGGGCTGGGTTGCACCGGACTTGTTCATACCGCTGTCCGAGGAAGCAGGGTTGATCGAAAAGCTTGGCGAACTGGTGCTCAGGCAGGCGTGCCTTGACGCGGTGGATTGGCCCATCGAGACCTTGGCTGTGAATGTGTCGGCCTTGCAGCTGAACAACCCCAGTTTCGCCATGCGAGTGACCAGTATCTTGTTGGAGACGCACATGGATCCGCGGCGGCTCGAAATCGAAGTTACCGAAAGCGCTCTGTCGGAGCGACGGAGCGAATGTCGAAACAACATCGAGGCTCTGCGCAGCATCGGAGTGCGCTTTGCACTCGACGATTTCGGCACCGGATTCTCCTCCTTGGGAAGACTGCAGACGCTGCAAGTCGACAGGATCAAGATCGACCGAAGCTTCGTGCAGGGCTTTGGTCGCTCCAACGGTGACGAGGCCATCGTTCAGGCGATTATCAACCTAGCCCGCGCGACCGGACTTAGCACCACTGCCGAAGGAGTGGAGACCGAAAGCCAGTGCGATTACCTGCGCAAGCTCGGCTGTGACCAGCTCCAAGGCTTTCTGCTGTCCAGGCCACTGCCCAAGGGGGAGCTTCAAGAGCTTCTCGGGGGCGTATCAGCGCGCGCCTCTGCCTAGGAGCCCCGCGGGGGCGAGCCACAGAAGCTGGCACCCGCGGTGGCTGGAAGCCGGCGCCGGCCACCGGCTGCCTAGCAGCCCTGGACCTTCAGTGATTTGACCATGCGAACGATAAGCGGATCATAAGGGACCTTCTCGTTGCGAGCATAGTTGACCGTAAACAATGCCGCTCTGTCCCCGCAGATCTTGATAGCCCGGACATACAGGATCTGACCGTCCTTCAGTCCTGAATAGCTGGCCCATTGCGGGGTCACTCGCTTGTAGGTCACCTTCCAGCCGTCGTTCTCGTTCACGGCAATGCGATGCTCGATCTCGGTGCGAAAGCTTGCCTTGCCGAGTTGCGCCCCCCAGATCGCAAGAAATGCTTTGTTTTTGCCCTCAAAGGCTGCTCCTTGATCGGAGCGCTGGGCAAGCACGAACCCCGGCGGAACGTCGAATACGAATCCCAGATGCTTGATCCCAAACCCCTCCCATTGTTCAGCACCCAGCAGGGAAGTGGAGATCATCGTGGCGCCCAAGCTGAGCAGAATATGCGGCAGACGTTTCATGGGTGTAATCCTGTCTCGTTCGGCCCTGCGCCATGCCGGGCGCAGCCCAGCCGGCCGGCCCTGGCGGAGAGCCAGCCATCTGCGGCTCCAAAGCCAGCGGACCTTTTCAAATCTGACGTGGCACTCTTTGTTCCATTAGGAACTAAGAATATCCCGGCACGCGCATCGGCCGAGTGGCCGCGCCTGTTTCAGCGCAGCGCTGCCCGCCAGCACCCGACGGTGCCGGTGTCTCGGAGGCAATGGTCGTGAAAATAGTGAAGAAGCTTGGGGGCGGCGGTTGCGCTGGCTAACAAGACAGCCCGCATGGTCTGGGCACTGATGACGAACGGCGAGCGCTACAGGGAGCCGGTCATCGCATAGAACAAGATAAGGCGCGGGATCGCCAACGAGGTTGGAAAGGGCGGACAGGAGCTCATGCACAAAGCCGGTTGAACCCGCCGGATCAGGAAAACCCACTGGGGCCGTGCACTATGAGTGCGAGCTTTCGATCGGGACCTGAAACGCGCGAATGGCATTATGGCCAGCGGCACATGAAAGGCCGCACCTACAGGTCGGATACATGGCCGCACCAACCACCAACTGCAAAAGCTCACAAATCCCTTGCCAACGGAGAGCCGTCCATACATGGCCCCAAACAGGACCCTCTGTTTCTTGCAGGATCTAAGCCCGCTTGAGATTTTCCCCTAGGTCTTGACGGCACACGGGGCTAGCATGGGCTGACTGGGAGGTGGGGGATGACAAACGTCTCGATCCGCCGGGCGGACTTCATGATGGTCCTCGCCTATGCGTCGGACCTTGCCACCGGCCATTCTCGCGACTTCGCGCTCAAGTCCTGCGTACTTGCAATGCGGATCGCCGATCTTGCGGGAGTTTCCGAGCAGGATCGGCGCAATGCCTACCACCAGTCGATGCTGCGCTATGTCGGCTGCAATGCGGACACCGACCTTCTGTCGGCCACCTTCGGCGACGAAATCGCGCTCCGCCAGGATCTTGTCGGTCTAGACATGGGCAATCGTGCGGAACTGGGGAGGGTCTTCGTGCAGGCCTTCAAGCGGTTCTACTATGACCTCGAGCCGGACGCGCAGGCGAGGGCGATCGAGACCGCGATGTCGCAGGCGCTCGCGGTGGCGCGCCCGGTGCTCACAGCTCATTGTGAGGTCGCGCAGCGGATAGGCGAGCGGCTCGGCCTGTCGGACGAGATCCGGCGCAATCTCGGTCAAATTTACGAACGTTGGGACGGCAAGGGCCTACCGCGTGGGCTGAGCGGCGAGGATGTACTGCCAGCCGTGCGCCTCATCACATTGGCGCAGGATGCTATCGCACTCTGCGATGCGGTCGGTATCGAAGGGATGGCCGAAGCCATCGCCAGCCGCGCTGACGGCCCATACGAAGCGGATCTGGCCCGACTCGTCTCGGACAACGCGCCGGCGCTGATGGAGGGCATCAGGGCGACGGTCGACCGCGAGACCATTTTGGCGCTAGAGCCCGATCCGCCGGTGATGCTGGACGAGGCAGCCTGCGACGAGGCGTTCCTGGCCATTGCCGACATGATCGATATGCGCATGCCCTTTACGCAAGGCCATTCGAGGATGGTGTCGGAACTGGCGGAGGGTGCAGGGAGACGTATCGGCTTGCCCGCCCCTGACGTCCGTGCGCTGCGCTGGTGCGGTTGCATCCATGACATTGGCGAACTCGTGGTGCCGGTGGCGACTTGGATGCGCAACGGTCCGCTGTCGGTCCGCGAGCGCGACGCGGCGCAGTTGCACGCCTATTACGGCGATCGCGCGCTGGCCTCGTTCGGCCGCGAGGGCGATGTTATGGCCGCGCTCGTGCTCCGCCATCACGAACGCCTGGATGGCTCGGGCTATCACCGCAAGGTTGGCGGCTCCGACCTGTCCCCGGCGGCACGGATCCTGGCTGCTGCCGAAGCCTTCCAGACCTCGCGAGAGGAACGTCCGCACCGCAAGGCGTTGTCCAGCGAGGCGGCGGCAACGCAGCTGAACGCCGCTGTTCGAGAGGGCTGTATCTGCGCCGCCGCCGCCGAGGCCGTGCTGTCCTTCGCGGGCCAGCCGTCGCGCCGGGCGTCGCCCCGGTCGCTGGCCGGAATGACGCCGCGTGAGATCGAGGTGCTGCGTTTGATCGCTGCCGGACTCACGGCGAAGGAGGCGGCACGCAAGCTCGATATCTCGCCCAAGACCGCGGATCACCATATCCAGAGCGTCTATTCCAAGATCGGCGTGACCACCCGCGCCGGAGCCACGCTCTATGCGGTCGAGCACGGCCTTATCCGACCGGGGGAAATGCAGGCATAGGGAATACACCCCATGTGCGCCTGCTCAGAGGCGCGCATCGTGATCCTGTCGACGGACCAATGGTAGCCGCGACCGACAGGAGGAAAACCAAATGCTTCTCGCAACGACCAAGGTGGCGGACGTCGACCGCTTCATCCGTATCTTTTCGACCAAGGGCGCCGACAAGCGCCGGTTGCACGGTTCGAACGGCGCAACCGTGTTTCGTGACCCCAGCGAGCCGGACCGCGTCTGGGCGATCTTCGACTGGGACGCCGAGGGCTGGAGGAATTTCGTGTCGGATCCCGAAGTGCCAGCGATTCTGCAGGAAGCCGGCCACGTCGGCAAGCCGCAGGCGGCACTGCTGCTCGGTCACTATGAGGCCTGACATGCGCTGCGCGCCGACTGCTGCCTGCAGCGGCGCGCCCCACGAAACCCCCAAGATCGGAGAAATGAAATGGATTTGAAACCCATCAAGATCGGCCTCATCGCCGAACTTACCGGCCCGTTGTCCTTCATGGGCATCGCCAACGCAAACCTGACGACCATGCTCGTCGACGACATCAATGCCAAAGGCGGCCTGCTGGGCCGGCCGGTGAAGCTCGTCGTCGAGGACGGCGAGACCAGCGAAAGTGTCGCCAAGGAAAGGACCGCGAAACTGATAGACATCGACAAAGTCGATTTGGTCGTCGGCGGCATCTACAGCTCGACCCGCCTGGCCATCAAGAGCGAAGCGGTCTCGCGCGGCAGGACGCTCTATATCTATACCGAGCAATATGAGGGGCAGGAAAACGATCCCCTGATCTTCTGCACCGGCCCCGTCCCGGCGCAGCAGGTCGAGCCATTGATCCCATGGCTGATGAAGAGCACCGGGGCGAAGAAATTCTACCTGCCATCCGCGGACTACATCTGGCCGCATTTGCTGAACAAGGCCGCGAGCCGGGTAGTGCGAGCCAATGGCGGCGAGATCGTCGGTGAGGAGTATTTTCCGCTCGACACCGTCGATTTCCAGCGAACAGTGCAGCACATCATGGCGAGTGGCGCCGAGGTGGTTTTCAACACCATCGTTCCGCCGGGCCTGACGCCGTTCCTAGACAAATTGCACAAGGCCGGTTTCGGCAAGCGCGGCGGCAAGATCATCTGCACCTACTTCGACGAGAACTTCTTCAACCTGGTGCCGTCGGAGCAGATCGAGGGCCTCTACAGCTGCCTCGACTATTATCAGGAGCTCGACGACCCATTTGGCCGAGCGCTCCTGTGTCGCTACCGGGACCGATTCCCCGGCAGCGCGATGTTGACGGCAGGCAGCGGATGCACCGGCCACTACCGGGCGATCAAGATGTGGGAAGCTGCGGTGAACGAAGCCGGCACGGTCGAGCGCGACGCGGTTATCCGGGCGCTCGATCACGCCAAGCTCAGCAGGGGGCCGGGTGGCCCGGCCGAAATGGTCCCTGGCCAGCACCACGTCCGCATGAACATGTATATCGCACAGGCACAAAGCGGTCGCTTCCGAATCGTAAAGAATTTGGGTCCGATCGATCCCAACGAGCGCGCGCTAAGCGACGAACCCAACTAAGCAACGTGAGGTAACTGGCGGCGTCGGTCACTGTTCTTCCGAGTGGCGGGGGCGCCTAGATAATGCCCTCGCCATCAACCGGGCCGATGGTGGTTGTACCAGCCACACCCACGCGAGCGACCGGCAAATCAAGACGCGCTATCCCCGCAACACCTGAAGTCGCTGACAGGCGACTATCAACTCTGTTGGCGCAAAGCAGCCCGCGATACGCTGGACGCATCGGTCCGCTTTCCAGTCTCGTCATCGCCAAAACGGACAGTCCGCAAACCGCTCCATTTTTCGCAAAGAGAGTCCTTGGCCAGCTCTGGCTAAATTGGTATTTCGAGTCAGCAATCACTCTCGTTCGTTGTTTTCGGGTTCAATCGCACACCCTCCGGCCCACCATTATTGTTATTTACCAATAGCGTACGGGCAAGTTCGCCCGCGGGTTCGCCAAGCGGGATATTACCGTCCCGGGAGCACAATGATCGTGACGCAGAAAGGGATCACCCTGAAAGACGTGGCCGCCGCGGCCAACGTTTCGCGCGCCACGGCGGCGCGGGCGCTCAACAGTTATGGTTACGTTGGCGACGGGACGGCGCTGCGCGTGCTGGAAGCCGCCGAGCGACTGGGCTATCGCGCCAACCTCGTGGCGCAGGCCCTGCGCAGCGGGCAGCTGCCGATCGTCGGCTTCATTCCCGGCGACATCCAGAACCCGTTCTTCGCGCGCATTGCCCATGATATCGAGGCGGAACTGCGTAGGCACCGCCACAATCTTCTGATCGCCAGCAGCGAAGAGAATGTCGACCAGGAAAAGGAACTGCTCGAAAGCATGCGTGCGCTCAGCATCCGTGGCTTCATTCTTGCGCCGACCTCGGCGACGGACAGCGAGCATATCGTGCAACTCGCCCGTGAGGGCACGCCGGTCGTGCTGATCGACCGTGTCGTCAAGGAAGTGGACTGCGACAGCGTCGTCGTCGACAATGAAGGCGGTGCGCGCGAGGCCGTGGACTACCTGGTTGCCAACGGCCACGAGCGCATCGGCCTGTTGCGGGACGAATTGCGCATCTTCACCGCGCAGGAACGCCTTGCCGGTTACCAGAATTCGCTTGCGGCGCATGGCATTGCCCTCGACCCGTCGCTGGTCAGCGTGTCACGCTCGACCGTGGAACATGCTGTCGACGCCACCATTCGACTGTTCAGCCGCCGCGATCGCCCAACCGCCTTGTTCACCGTGGACAGCCTTATGACCCAAGGCGCGTTGCTCGGCCTGCGCTCGATGGGATTGTCAATCCCGCATGATGTTTCGCTGGTCGGCTTCGACGATTTCAACCTCGCCACCTTCACCGATCCCCAGATCACCGTCATTGCACAGCCGACAGCCGAAATAGGGCCGCTTGCCGCCAAAATGCTGCTCGACCGCCTGGCCGGCAAGAAGCTGGCCCCGCGCCACACGCGCTTCCCGACCCGTCTCATCGTTCGCGGCTCGGTCTCGCGGCTGCACGGGCGCTGATCGCCCGATCCAAATAGGCTCTTCCGCGAATTCGTCCGACGAGGGACTTGCCAACCTCTGCAATGCGTGCGTTAAATATGTGAGATCGATCTCACAATCAGCCGGATCGATGATGGCCGTGGCGACCTACCGGCGGCGCACCTGCAACGAACGGACGCCCTGCCGCAGCGAAAATACGAGGAAGACCTGCATGCTCAACTTTGACAAAGACCGCTTCATCAAGATCCAGAGCGGAGCCGTCTCCTTCGCCGAGGAGGCGAGGGCGCTCCTGCACCGGCTGCTCGGCGAGGGCGTCGAGCGGCTCTATTTCATGGGGACCGGCGGCGTGCAGCTTCTGACCCTTCCGGCGATCGAGCTGGCCGAGCGCCGTACGAACTTTCCGGTGCGGGGAGAATATCCGGCGCAGGTCGTGCTTGATCCGCCGGCCGGGCTGGACCGGAAGTCGCTCGTGGTCATTCCCTCGCTGTCGGGCACGACCAGGGAAAGCGTGCAGCTGCTTTCCTTCATGAAGCAGAAAGGCGTGCGCACGCTCTCGCTCACCGGCCATTCCGACACGCCACTTGCCAGGGAAGCCGATTTCACCTTCACGAACTTCGCGGAGGACGACACCTCTTCGGAATCCTTTTATCTGCAGTCGCTGCTGATTGTGCTGGCACTGCTGGACGAGCGCGGCGAGTACGAGGACTTCGACGCCACGGTGGCCGAGCTCAAGAGACTGCCTGAACTGCTGGTTGGGGCAAAGGCGGCCTACGAAGACAGCGCGGCAAAACTCGCCGACACGATCAAGAACGAAACCTATCACATCTTCACCGGCGCCGGCTCCGTCTGGCCGCAAGCCTATTATTACGGCATGTGCATTCTGGAAGAGATGCAGTGGATCAGGACCAGACCGGTCCATGCCGCCGACTTCTTCCACGGCACGCTGGAGCTGGTCGAACCGGGTGTGAGCGTATTCCTCTTCAAGGGGGAAGATGCCAGCCGTCCGCTGGGTGATCGCGTCGAAAATTTCATCAAGCGATACACCGACAAGGTGCACGTTCTCGATGCCGCGTCGGTCGAACTGCCCGGTATCTCGCCTGCTGTCCGCAAGTTCATCTCGCCGATCGTGCTTGCGACGTTGCTGGAACGGGTAAGCGCACATCTGGAAGTGTTGCGCAATCACCCGCTGACGACGCGCCGCTACTACAAGCGCGTCGAATACTGATCACCTCACCTCATAAAAACGAAGAAGGGAACTGATCATGAAATATTCAACACAGGCGGCAATCGCCGCGCTGGCCGCGGCATCGGCACTGGGCCTGACAATGGGACAAGGTGTCGGCGCCGAGGCGGTCCAGGCCGATCCGAACGCGAAGGTCGATTACCAGGGAACGCTGTCGGTCCTGACGAAGTTCGGCGCGCAGCAGCTGGCGCCCTACTTCGTCGGCGTCGCCCAGGATTATGAGAAGCTTCATCCCGGCGTGAAAGTCGAACTCATCCAGGAAAGCGACGACAGCGTCAAGGACAAGACCAAAACGCTTGTCGCGTCGAACTCGCTCCCGGACATCTACTTTTCGTGGACCGGCAGCTGGGGTGGAAACTTCGTGCGCGGCCATCGCGCCGTCGACCTGACCCCGGTCATCGGACCCGATACCGAGTGGGGCAAGACACTGACACCGGCGGCCGTTCAGGCCTTCATGTACAACGGCGAATACTACGGCATTCCGCTCTATCTCGACGCAAAATTCATGGGCTACAACAAGCAGGCTTTCTCCAAGCTCGGCCTGAGCGCGCCCAAGACCTTCGAGGAGCTCCTGTCGTCCTGCGAGACGATCCGGAAATCGGGCATGACGCCGATCTCTTTCGGCAACAAGGAAGCCTGGCCGGCAATCCACTATGTGGGGCAGCTGCTCGCCTACGACGTCCCGCAGGCGGTACTCGAGAAGGATTTCGACCCGGGCACGGCGGAGTATAGCGACCCGGGCTATGTCGCCGCGCTCACCCAATACAAGCAGCTCATCGACAGTTGCACGGATGGCGGCGCCTCGGTGAACGGCACCTCATATTCGTCGGCCATTCAGACCTTCAGCAACACGAAATCGGCCATGTACTACCAGGAGATCATCGAGTTCGATCAGAGCGCGTCGGCGGATTCCGCTTTGAAAGTGTCCGATCTGGGCTTCTTCACCCTGCCTATGCCGAACGGCGCAAAGGGCGACGCGAAAGCGATCGAAGGCGCGCCGGAAGGCTACATGATCAGTTCCGCTTCCAGCAACATCCCGCTGGCGATCGACTTCATGAAATTCGTTACGTCCAAGCAGAATGGCCAAGTGCTCTCGGCTCCGCCCTACGGGCAGCCTAGCGCGACCATCGGCGGGGCGTCGGAAGCCAACATGAACCCTTCCGTCGTGGCCGGCCTCAAGGATATCGCCTCCGCCTCCTACCTGATGCCGTGGCTGGACACGGTGAACCCGCCGCGCGTGGCTTCAGCCTGGCTGTCCAGCCTCCAGGCCCTCACCGGCGGCTCGATGACGCCGGAACAGGTCATGGAGCAGGTCAAGCAGGCGGCCGCGGCATCGAAATAGGCCAATGGCGAATCCCGGTCTGGCCAGAATGGAAGGCGCTGCCTTGAGCAACGCCAGAGGCGAGCCGGCGGCGAAAACCGGCCGCCGGCTCCGCCACTGGGGCTCGCTCCGCTGGGTCGCCGTCGCCGTGATCCTGGTCGGCTGGTTCGTGTATTACCCGATCGTCGACAACTTTATCGTCAGCACCACCGACGAGGATATTTTTACAGGCGAGACCACGAATATCGGCCTCGCCAATTATGAGCGGCTGTTGCACGACCCGGTCGTCTGGGTGGCGTTGTGGAACAACACGCTCTACGCGTTGATCTCCATCATCTTCCAGGTCGGCGGCGCCTTCGTGCTGGCGGCGCTGATCGAGGGGCTGGGCAGCGAGCGGCAAAGGCGTTTCTGGCGGGCGCTTTATTTTATTCCTTCCGCGATCTCGATCACCGTGACCGGCCTGCTGTTCTATTTCATCTACCAGCCCGATATCGGGCTCTTGAACGCCGGGCTCAGGCGCATTGGTCTGGAACAACTCATCCAACCCTGGCTCGGCGGCGAGCACACGGCGATCTACGCGATCATCGCGATGAGCCAGTGGCAGGGCTTCGGCTATTCGACGCTCCTGTTCGCGATCGCGATCCAGAAGATTCCGCGCGATCTCTATGATGCCGCCGTAATGGACGGAGCCGGGCCGCTACGCAGGCTGTGGAGCGTGACGCTGCCGCTGACCCGCGAGATGACCGGCCTGATGATCATCGTCACCATCACCGGCGCGTTCCAGGTGTTCAACGAGGTCATGGTCATGACCGCCGGCGGGCCCAACAACCGCAGCCAGGTGCTTGGCACATGGCTTTACCAGCAGGGCTTCATCCAGAACAATTTCGGCTACGGCGCCGCGATCGCCGCCGTGATCTTCGCCGTGACCATGATCACCGGAGCGGCCCAGCTTTGGTACACCAGGCGCCGGAGGGTCGAGCTGTGACGGTGATGGCGGCCAGCGTGCGGACCGCGCGCCCGACCTTCGGGAGCGCTCTTGCGAAAGCCTTTCTGTACTCGTTCCTGATCTGTCTCGGCATCGTCGTGCTTTATCCGCTGGTCTGGATGGCGCTCAACGGCTTCAAGGACAATGGGCAGATCTTCGGCGACCCGTTCGCGCTGCCGTCGCGGTGGACCTGGGGCAATTATGTGCAGGCCTGGAACCGGGGCGTCCGCGACTATCTGGTCTCGAGCCTGCTGGTGACCGTCGCTTCAGCGATCTGCACGGTGCTGATCAGTGCCTGGACCGCCTACGGGCTGACGCGAACGCCAATGCCCGGCAAGCCGCTTGTCGTCGGCCTGGTCCTTGGCGGCCTCATGCTCAGTCCGACAGTGGCGCTGATTCCGCTGGTGCGGATGCTGCAGGCGATCGGCCTCTACAACACCTACTGGGCGCTGATCATCCTCTACACGGCGTTCCGGATTCCGTTCAGCACCTTCCTGATCCGCGCCTACATGCTTGGGCTGCCGAAGGATCTCGACGAGGCGGCCCGCGTCGACGGCGCCAGCGAGGGGCAGATCTTCTGGCGCATCATCCTGCCGCTGTCCCAGCCGATCATCATCTCCTGCATCATTCTCCACGTTCTGTTTGCCTGGAACGAGTATCTGTTCGCGATGGTCTTCACCAACGGATCGGCAGTTCAGACGCTGCCCGTCGGCCTCACCTCGCTGATGTCCAAGAACGGCACCAATTACGGCGTCGTCTTCGCCGCGATGACGATCTCGGCTCTGCCGATCGTCCTGCTTTTCTTCGCCGCACAGCGGTACTTCATCCGCGGCCTCTCCGAAGGCATCGGCAAATAAATCACCGGGAAGGACATCAATGCCGCAATTCAAGGTCGACCAGCTGATTGGGGCCAACTTCGCCTTCCAGCATTACGCGTTCGAGCGCGTTGCGGAGATCCTTCGCGGCTTCGGCTTCAAGGAGATCGAGCTTTGGGGCATCGCGCCGCATCTCGACCTGTTTCATGCGACCGACGAGCATGTTCGATCGGTTCGCGAGATACTTGCGCAGAACGGCCTGACGGTCTGGTGCTTCACGCCCGAGCAGGTGATCTATCCGATCAACATCGCGTCGGGCGACGGCGAATACCGCCGCGACAGCGTCAAGCGGTTCTGCCGCGCGGCGGACATATGCGCCGAACTGGGCGCCCGATATTTGTTCCTGACGTCCGGGCGTGGATATGAACACGACCCGCCGCGAGAGGCGTGGGCACGGTCGGCCCAGTCGCTTGCGGAGATCGCCGCCCATGCGTCCTCGCTCGGCGTGCGCTGCCTGCTCGAGCCGCTGCAACGCGTCGAAACCAACGTTGTCACCAACGCGGCGGGCCTGCGCGAAATGCTCGACCAGATCGGCGCCGACACCATGGACGTGGTCCTGGACACGGTCGGCATGGCCACGGCCGGCGATGCGGTGGCCGACTATGTCAGGCTGTTCGGGCCGCGCCTCGCGCATGTCCAGATCGTCGACGGGCTGCCTGCGGGGCATCTTGTCTGGGGCGACGGCAAGCTTCCGATCGGGCAATATCTCGACCACCTCGCCGCGTCGGGCTATCGGGGGAAACTGACCTTCGAGCCGTTCGGAAACGGCTCCTATGCGCTCGACCCGGTCGCGGCGTGGACACGCAATCTGAAGGCCATCGAGCCCCACCTGACGCGGGCGCCGACAGCAGCATGACCGGAAGAGCATCGCCCAATCTGGTCGCCGTCGGTGACAACTGCCTCGACGTCTATCTCAACAAGGACCTCCTGACCGTGGGCGGGAACGCCCTCAACGTTGCCGTTCAATGGCGCCGCGATGGCTGGAGCGCACGCTATTTCGGCGCCGTTGGCGATGATCCTGAAGGCGAGATAACGCTCCGCGAGATCGAGACCGCCGGGCTGTCCCGCAACGATGTCGAGATGATCTCCGGCGATACGGCGGTGACCTTGCTGCGCGACCAGTCGGGCGACCGTACTTTCCTGTTCGAATCCTTCGGCGTCGGCGAGAACTACATGCCCGCGCCGCGCGACTGGCAGGTCATATCGAAAGCCGACTGGGTGCATCTGGGCACCAACGCCAACAAGGATCTCGTGCGCCGCCTGGTTGGCGAGCGCGTGCCGTTCAGTCTCGACGTCTCGACCGCGCATCTGGCCTTGCCGCTGGAGGGCGTGCCTCTGGTCTTCGCGTCCGGTCCAGACGAGCCGAGCGTGCCGGTCGAGCCCCTGATGGCCGCGCTGCGGTCGGCCGGGGCGCGCCAGGTCGTGCTCACCTGCGGCAGCCGCGGCGCCTATTTCCGCGACAGCCAAGGCGTTCGCCATGCCGAGGCGTCGCCGACCTCCGTCGTGGACACGTGTGGTGCGGGAGACAGCTTTATCGCCACCTTCATCACCGCGTTCTGCCTCGCGGGTCTCGACGCCGACGATGCCATGCGAAAAGCCTCCCTCGATGCCAGCAGAACCTGCACGCATCTCGGCGGCTTCCCGCAGGAACCGCGCCCTATCCCGGACTGGCTGCCGCTGAAATACGCCGACGTGATCAATCGCGAGACGAGGGTCTGACATGGCCACATTACGGATGAGACAGCCGGCGGTCGCGGCGACAGCCGATCGGTCGTTCTGGCTGCAGGACATCGCCGCGTCTCCGGCGACGCAACCCTTGGTCGGCGGCGAGCAGGTCGACGTGGTGATCGTCGGCGGCGGCTATACCGGGCTGTGGACGGCGTTGCGGATCCGCGATCTGGCTCCCGAAACCCGGGTCACGGTGCTCGAGGCCGATCAGTGCGGCTCCGGCGCTTCGGGGCGCAATGGTGGACAGGTGCATTCCTGGTTCGCCGAGCTCGATCAGATCAGCGCCGTCGTCGGCGAGGAGGAGGGGCGGGCACTTTGCGCCGATAGCGTCGATGCCATCGCAGAGTTGGAGAAACTTCAGCGCGACGGCACGATCGATATGGATCTTCGTCTCGACGGCTGGCTATGGACGGCCAGTTCCACTGCCCAGGAGGGAGCCTGGAACCGCGCGGTCGCGATGACCGAGGCAGCCGGGGCCAACCGCTTTCGGCAACTGACCGGCGAGGAGATCAAGCAGCGCACCGGGTCTTCCGCATCCTATGCCGGCGTTGTCGAGCCGAATGCCGGAACCGTGCATCCAGCCAAGCTGGCCACAGGCCTGCGCGACCTGGCGATCGCTCGCGGCGTGGCCGTCCATGAGCGCAGTCCCGTCACCGAAATCGTGCCCGGCAGGACCTGCCTGGTCCGGACCGCCCAGGGCGAGGTGCGGGCCGAAAAGGTCGTGCTGGCGGCCAATGCCTGGCTGTCGGCGCTGCCAGAACTGCGACGGCATCTCTATGTGGTCGCGAGCCAGGTGGTCGCGACCGCGGAAATCCCTGACTTGCTCGACAGGATCGGCTGGCGCGACGGAGCCTCCATCTGCGACTCGCAGCGCCAGGTCCTCTATTACCAGCGCACCCCGAAAGGCCGGGTGGTCTTCGGCCGCGGCAGCGGCAACATCGCCTATGCGGGCAATTTCGGCCAAAGCTTCAACCGCAGCCCCGAACACGGACGGGACAATATCCGCGAACTCGGCCGCGTCTACCCCGAACTGCGAGGGGTGCCGATCGACTATGACTGGGCGGGCCCGATCGACTGCGTGCCGGAGCATGTCCCCGTCTTCGATCACTTGAAGGGGCATCCCAACATTGTCTTTGGCATGGGCTACAACGGGACCGGCATTGCCCAGACCCCAATCGGCGGCCGCGTCCTCGCCAGCCTTGTTCTGGAACGGAAGGATCGCTGGAGCGGCAGTGGACTGGTGGGGCTCGATCGGCGCAAGACGATGCCGCCGGAACCGTTCCGCTATCTCGGCGCCAAGCTCGTGCGCGCCGCGATCGCGCGCCGGAACGACGTCGAGATCCGCAACGGGAGGCCCGGCGCGCTGACGCGATTCCTGTCGGAACGCACGCCGGGCGGCGGGGGCTAGGCATCTTTGAACCCGTACGGTTTGCTGTGTCAGCGGACGCGGACCTGTTGTTGCGCCTTTCTGGTGAACACGGGCGCCGACGCTAGCAGTCCGATTATCCGAACGCCCTTCAGCTTTCCTTGTTGAGGTCGCCCGCGCCGGGAGTAATAGTCACGGGGATTCGCAAGGAGGAAGGGATGGCGGTGAATTTCGACCCGAGGGCGAAGGCCGCATCGCTCTACCATGGCGAATTCCGGCCGATGTTCATTGGCGGCAAGTGGGTCGCCGCGCGGTCCGGCGAGGTGATGCAGGCGCTGAACCCGGCGACCGGCGAGGTGCTGGCGACGGTGCCGCGTGGCGGAGCCGCCGATGTCGATGCAGCGGTCGCGGCAGCGCGCACGGCTTTCGAAGGGCCCTGGTCGAAATTCTCGCCCTATGAGCGGCAATGCGTGCTGCTCAGGATCGCCGACCTGTTCGAGACACATTGGGAAGAGCTCAGCGTTTCCGACACGCTCGACATGGGACTGCCGATCACGCGTACGCTGGCCAATCGGCGCCGCGTCATCGGCATGCTGCGCTTCTATGCCGGCATGGCGACGGCGCTGCATGGCGAGGCGATCGACAATTCGATCCCCGGCGAGATCGTCACCTTCACAAGGCGCGAACCGGTTGGCGTCGTTGGCGCGATCATTCCCTGGAATGCGCCGACCGCGGCTTCGATCTGGAAGATCGCGCCGGCGCTCGCCACGGGCTGCACCATCGTGCTGAAACCGTCCGAGGAGGCATCGCTGACGCCACTGCTGATCGCCGGGCTGATGCAGGAAGCCGGCGTGCCCGACGGCGTCGTCAACATCGTCACGGGAACCGGGGCCGAAGCGGGCGCGCGGCTCGCCGAACATCCCACCGTCAACAAGATCGTCTTCACCGGCTCGACGCTGACAGGTCAAGCGATCGCGCGGGCTGCCGTCACCAACCTCAAACGCGTCTCGCTTGAGCTCGGCGGCAAGTCCCCGATCATTGTCTGCCGTGACGCCGACATCGACAAGGCCGTCCCAATCGCGGCGATGGCGGTGTTCGTGCATTCGGGCCAAATCTGCATCGCCGGCTCGCGCCTGTTCGTGGCGCGTGAGATCCATAACGAATTCGTGCGCCGGTTGGCGGAGTTCGCCGGAAAACTGCGCATCGGCCACGGCATCGAGGCGGAGACCGAAATCGGGCCGCTCATCAATGCCAGGCAGGCCGGCAAGGTGGAAGGCTACATCAAGGCCGGCAGCGACGAAGGCGCCCAACTGGTCGCCGGAGGCGCGCGGCTGACAGGCGAACTCTATGATGGCGGCAACTTCATCGCGCCGACCGTTTTCGGCGCTGTGTCGGACACCATGACCATCGCGCGGGAGGAGATTTTCGGACCCGTTATTTCGGCGATGCCGTTCGACACGCTGGACGAGGCCGTGGCGCGCGCCAACGCGACGCCTTACGGACTTGCGGCCGGCGTCTTCACCACCCACCTCGGCACCGCGCACAAGCTAGCCCGCCGCATCAAGGCCGGCTCGGTCTGGGTCAACATGTACCATGCCATCGATCCGGCCGTGCCTTTCGGCGGGATGAAGATGTCCGGCCATGGTCGCGAGGGCGGCATCGAGCATCTGCACGAGTATCTGGAGACCAAATCCGTCTGGATCCAGACGGACTGAGGGCGTGGCGATATTCAGGTGAGGGCGCCTGCGGTCCGAGATCGTCGCCGGCACATCGGCCGGAGCAAGGCCCTTGTTCAGGAACTTTTCGTCATCTGGCGGTTTTCGATGTAAGATCGACTCTCGAACAGAAGGGTGTTTGCGATGACGACGAAACGGTTGGCGATCTGCGCTCTTGCTTTCGCGATAGGCTTCGGCATGTCCTCCTCGGCATTCGCGGGGGCCAAGCACCGTCATCACCAGGAAGAACAGGAGCGCTACGTTCCCGCCAATGACGATCTCATCGACTTCCTCTTCGGCGGCCCGCGCTACTACGACCAGCAGTTGTTCACAACGGCCGCCGGAGCCTGCTCCTACCACCGGACTGGTCCGGACGGTTTTGCGATAAACAAGATCAACGATCACCACTGCGGAAAATGACCGGCAGACGTTTCGTCCGCGATCAGGTCAGCACGTTGCGAACGTGACACGGTCCGCCGGCGCGGCCACGCGCCCGGCGCAACGTCGCAATCCGCCCAAGACCGTTGCCAGTCCAATGCCGTTCGTCCACGCTTGCGTGGTGTCTACGAGGTTCGCATCAGCTTACTATAGCGCTTGATCAGCCGGTCGCGCTTGAGGCGGGTCAGCCTGTGTGTCCAGAACAGCCCCTCGAGTTGATCGATCTCATGCTGATGGCAAACCGACAGCAGGCCCTCGGCGTCCTCGAACCGCTCATTGCCGTCCAGATCCTGATAGCGAACGCGGATACGGGCGTGCCGCTCGATGTCCTCGGTTACACCGGGCATCGAAACGCTGCCTTCCTCATGACGGACCATTTCGGTCGAGGCCTGGATAACGGACGGATTTACATAGATTCCCGGTTTAGCCGCGGAAGGGAGCTGGATGACGACCAGGCGTTTCAAGATGCCGATATGCGGGGCGGTGATACCGATTCCGGGAGCCGCGCGCATGGTGTCGACAAGGTCGCTGGCCAACGCCTGCAGATCGCCGTCGAACAGCTCCACGGGTTCGGCTACGGCGCGAAGGAGGGGATTGGGGAATTTTACGATCGACCGAACCGCCATGGACCTCGTCTCAACTCGGCAAGCCTGCACGGATTTCGGCATCATGTTCGCCGCGCATCGGGCTTTTGGCCGGTGTCTTTTGTTCCCATCCGGAAAAGCGCGGCGCGGCCGCCGCCTGCAGGACGCCGTCCACCGTCAGCCACGACCTGCGCGCGGCCATGTGCGGATGCAGTGCCGCTTCTTGCGGACTGAGCACCGGGGAGACGCAGGCGTCGGAGCCTTCGAACAGCGTCGCCCATTCGTCGCGCGGTTTTGCGGCAAAGATCGTCGCTAGCCGATTACTGAGCTTCTGCCAGAGATCGCGATCGAATTGCCTGGCGAATAGCGGATCGGCGGTCAAGCCGAGCCTGTCTAGGAAGAGTGCGTAGAATTTAGGCTCGACGCACTGGACGCTGATAAAGCCGCCATCCGATGTCCGGTAGACACGGCACCAATGCGGTCCGTCGAGAAGGCTTTGGCCGCGTTCGGCGGCCAGTGCGCCGGATTGTGCGAGCGACATCAGCAGGTTCATCATATGGGCGGAGCCGTCGACGATCGCCGCGTCGACCACGCTGCCTTCACCGCTCGCTCGCGCGTTCATGATGCCGGCCAGCATGCCGATCACCAGATAGAGCGCGCCGCCGCCTATGTCGCCGACCAGCGTCGGTGGCGCCATGGGCGGCTCTCCCGGCAAGGAGGCGTACCAGAGCGCGCCGGACAGGCCGATATAATTCATGTCGTGGCCAGCGGCGCCGGCCAGCGGTCCGTGCTGGCCCCAGCCGGTCATGCGGCCGTAGACCAGGCGCGGGTTGGCCGCGAGGCAGGCCTCCGGGCTGAGCCCGAGACGCTCCATGACGCCGGGCCGAAACCCCTCGATCAACCCGTCGGCGGTGGCGACGAGGCGCATCAGCACGGCCACGTCGTCTGTATTCTTCAGGTCGAGCGCGATCGAGCGCTTGCCGCGATCGAGCAGCGAGCGCTGGGGCGCGCCCGGGACGGCCGCCTGCTTGCGGTGGACGACAATGACATCGGCGCCGAGATCGGCGAAAAGCATGCCAGCGAAGGGCGCCGGTCCCAGCGCCTCGATCTCGACGATGCGGGTTCCCCTGAGCATCCCATCCTCCACGGCGGTCGACCCTCTGGTGCTTTGAAGTTGCGAACTTGGCATCGAGAGGGCGACGGTGTGTAACCCTGTTCTTTCGCCATTGAAGCATGTGCCGCCCGCATATACTTCAGGACCATGAAAAAAATTGGTTTCCTGTCATTCGGGCACTGGTCGCCCTCGTCGCAATCGCAGGTGCGTTCGGCAAACGACGCGCTGCTGCAATCGATCGATCTCGCCGTCGCCGCCGAGCAGCTCGGCGCGGACGGGGCCTATTTCCGCGTGCATCACTTCGCCCGCCAGCTCGCCTCGCCATTCCCGTTGCTGGCGGCCGTCGGCGCCAAGACCAGCCGCATCGAGATCGGCACGGCCGTCATCGACATGCGCTACGAGAATCCGCTCTACATGGCCGAGGATGCGGGTGCGGCCGACATCATCGCTGGCGGCCGGCTGCAGCTCGGCATCAGCCGCGGCTCGCCCGAGCAGGTGATCGATGGCTGGCGCTATTTCGGCTATGTGCCGCAGGAAGGCAAAAGCGATGCCGACATGGCGCGGCACCACGCCGAGGTGTTCCTCGATACGTTGCGCGGCGAAGGCTTCGCCCAGCCCAATCCACGGCCGATGTTCCCCAACCCACCCGGCTTGCTCAGGCTCGAGCCGCATTCGGAGGGCTTGCGCGAGCGCATCTGGTGGGGGGCGGCGACCAACGCCACCTCTGAATGGGCGGCGAAGCTCGGCATGAATCTGCAGAGCTCGACGTTGAAATTCGACGAGAGCGGCAAGCCGTTCCATGTCCAGCAGGCCGAGCAGATCCGCATCTATCGCGAAGCCTGGAAGGCGGCCGGGCACAAGCGCGAGCCGCGCGTGTCCGTCAGCCGCAGCATCTTCGCGCTGGTCGACGACCGCGACCGCGCTTATTTCGGGCGCGGCAATGAGAGCCGCGACCAGATCGGCTTCATCGAGGAAAATACCAGGGCGATCTTCGGCCGCAGCTACGCCGCCGAGCCGGACGTGCTGATCAAGGAATTGGCGCAGGACGAGGCGATCGCCGAGGCCGACACGCTTTTGCTCACGGTTCCCAACCAGCTCGGCGTCGACTACAACGCCCATGTCATCGAGGCGATCCTCACCCATGTCGCGCCGGCGCTCGGCTGGCGCTGACCCGTGCGGCGAGCGGTCGTCGGTCTAGTGGATCGAGGGAGGTTGCCGCATGTCCAGGAAAGCCCTGATTGCCTGGGGAGGCTGGGAAGGCCACACGCCAGAGCGCAGTGCTAATGTCATTCGCGACATGCTGAAGCGCAACGGCTTCGCGGTCACGCTCGGCGAGGGGACAGTGATGTTCGCCGATCCGAACCTTGCTTCATTCGATCTCATCGTGCCTGTCATCACCATGTCGACGATCGAAAAGGCCGAGCTGAACAACCTGACGCAGGCGGTTCGCCTGGGAAGCGGGCTCGGCGGCTTTCACGGCACGATGGGCGACAGTTTTCGGGCGGAGCCCGACTACCAGTTCATGACCGGCGGGCAGTGGGTCGCGCATCCCGGCAACATCATCGACTACCATGTCGTCATCACCCGGCCGGACGATCCGGTCACGAAAGGCATCAGCGATTTCGCCTACCGGTCGGAGCAATATTACATGCATGTCGACCCAGGCAACGAGGTGCTGGCGACCACCACCTTCACTGACGCGCATTTTCCCGGGATCGACGGCGTCGTCATGCCGGTCGTCTGGAAGCGCCGCTATGGCGCGGGCAAGGTTTTTTACAGTTCCCTTGGCCATACGGCGGATGAGTTCGCGGTGCCGGAAATGGCGCTAATCATGGAGCGCGGTTTGCTGTGGGCCGCGCGCGACTAGCCTACCAGTCCGCGACGCGATCGCCGCCCGTGAATTGCGCGCTTTTGCCGGTGTATTCGAACAGTTCGATCTTCACCCCGTTGGGGTCGCGCAGCCAGGCCTGATAGGTGTCGTCGCAGGCGTGTTTTTTGGCGGTGATACCCACGCCCATGGACGTGATGTGCGCGATCGCGGCGTCGATGTTCTCGACCTCGAGGCAGAAATGGTTGATCTGGTCCGTCTCGCTGAACCGGGCTCCATCCTTCTGGAAGACCTCGACATGGCTGCGGCCGCCGCAATTGAGGTAGAAACCGAAAACCGCGCCATCGCGCAGGAAATTGAACTGGATGTCCATGCCAAGGACATCGCGGTAGAAGCGCCGTGTTTCTTCCAGGTCGTTGGCGAAGATGCAGACATGGGCGAGTTGCTTGACTTTGATCATGGCTGGATTCCGTGGTCTGGTCGGTTGCGTTTGTCGCTGGGCGCGCATGGTGAGGCGGCCCGTACAGCGCATGATCATCCAATCCCACCGGCAACCGCATAGGCGCCCGCGGTGCGCCCATCCTGAAGCCGCAAGACAGCAGTCACGATCGAACCATACGGGCCGCGCCAGACGCTGTGCAGGCGCCGATGCTCGGCGGCAGGGACGAGCGCGCGCCCAGTGAACCGCGTGCCGCTTCGCCGCATGTCAACGGGCTCCCCGTTGACATGGACCTTGATGCTGGCCGTTTCAGTTATCTCGCCAACCATTTCGATCGTGATGGCGATCTCATGCTGGTCGCCTTCATCGCGCGTCTCCGCCGCAAGCTTGATGGTTGGCGCCGGCGTCTTGCCGTTGCCGGCTTGGCTGGGGCGATCCGGAAAGACATCATCGGGCAATTCAGGCGTGCGCGGCGGCCGGGCGCGGCGCTGCGTGGCGCACTCGAAATCGCCGGCCATGCGCAGCAGCCTTTCATCGTCATGGGCCTTGCCGGCGAAGGTGAGGCCGACCGGCATGCCGATGTCGGCCATTGTGCCCATGGGCACGGTGACGGTCGGGATGCCGAAATGGCGCCACACCAGATTGCCGTTGGCGACCCAGGTGCCGTTACGCCAGGCCAGATCGGCTGACGCCTCGTTGACGTCGGCGTCGGCCGGGCCGACATCGGCGGCGGCCGGCAGCACCACGGCATCGAGGCCTTGTGCGTCCAGCCAGTCCTCGAAGTCGATGCGCCTTGTTGCTTCAAGTCCCTTGATTCCGTCTGCGATCGTCGGGATGTCGGCCAAGGGCGCGACGCCGAGCTTTGCCCGCTCGACATACTCCGCCAGATCGAAGCCGCCTTCATAGCGGTCGGGCAGCGTGCCCGGCGGCCGCGGAAAGATTTTTGAGCCGTCGACCGAGGCGAGATCGGGCAGAGCAGGGTCGGCGTTGGCGCGCAGGAAATCGTCCCAGCCCCAGATGCAGAGATCCCAGATTTCGCGGTCGGCGAAGTCCTGCGGCACCAGGCCGCGCTCGACCATGGTCCGCGCCCCTGGGCGGTCGCGCTCATAGTTGGAGACGACGGGAAAGTCGACCTCGACCACTTCGGCGCCGAGCCGCCGCAGATCCGCGGCCGCCTGTTTCCAGAGGGCAAGTACCGAGGCGCGGGTTTCGATCGGGCGATCTATTTCTGCGTCGCGGCCGATATACATTCTGGGTACGCCGAGCCGCTTGCCTTTCAGCGACCCCGCAAGCGTCAGGTCGGTATAACGTCGTGGCCGCCTCCCGGAGCTTTTCGGCAGCGCCACCCAAGGCTGGGCGCGCCAGAAATCGCCTCGCGTTTCCGGATCGTCGGCGACGATGACGTCGAGCAGTTCCAGCATGTCGGGCACGCTGCGCGTGTGCGGCACCACTACATCCATGGTCGGCACCAAGGGCCAGTTGCCGCGCACGGAAATGACGCCGCGCGAGGGCGTGTAGGCGACCAGCGCGTTGTTGGTGGCCGGCGCACGGCCAGACGACCAGGTTTCCTCGCCGAGCCCGAAGGCGCAGAAGCTGGCCGCCGTCGCGGTGCCTGAGCCATTGGAGGAGCCCGACGCGAAGGCGGCGGTCAGATAGTCGCCATTGTAGGGGCTTTCGGCGCGGCCATAGACACCGCGCTGCATGCCGCCATTGGCCATGGGCGGCATGTTGGTGAGGCCGATCAGCACCGCGCCGCCGGCGCGCAGCCGGGCGATTGTGAAGGCGTCCTCATTGGCGACGAGATGCTCGAAGGCGGGCGAGCCGGCGGCCACCGTCAGGCCCTTGACCTTGTAGCTGTCCTTGGCGGTGTAGGGGATGCCGTCGAGCGGGCCGAGCGTCTTTCCTTGCCGCCGCCGCTCGTCGGAAGCGGCGGCATCCTCGAACATTTCAGGGTTGAGCACGGGTACGGCGTTCAGCGCAATGCCGTGCCGGTCGAAATACGCGATCCGCCTGACATAGGCCGCGACCAGTTCGACGCTGGTGACGGCGCCGTTGTCGAGCGCTTGGCGCAATTGGTCGATCGACGCTTCGACGAGGTGAAGGCTGGTCTCGGTCATCATGGCCCCAGTGTCTGTACGGCATGGATGAGCGAGGCCGCCGGCTTCGGCAAGAGCCAATTGGAACTCTTTCGCGCGTCCCCGAAAAAATCGATTTTTTATGCAACCTGCGGTCGACGCGTGCGTTCCTGCGTTCCCTGGAGAAGGTTGAGTGGGCGGCTGCCGATCATACGAACATCTACGAGACGCCTTGCAAGGGTGAATGAACGCTCTCATAAGTTGCGGCAAGACATACAGGTGACAGCTTTGTGTAGGACAGGCAGGTTGGGCCGCCGTGCTGCCACCGGGGGCAATCGCAAGATGTGATGCGAAGCGCACGTTGGTTGCCTACGTCAGGAATGCGCCGGTGGGTTCAACCGGTCACTGCAACACCTTGTGTAGCCTATCGGCGGGTGTTTCGAAGTCCAGGGTTTTTCGGACCGACTGAATCCTATAAAAAGCCGGCCTTTCTGAAGCCGGAGAGGAAGAGCTCGAAGGATGGCGGGTCTGCGAAGGGAAGGTGGGCAAGGTAGCCAAGTGAGAGGTCCGGTTGCCGCCTCAGTGTGGCCTCGACTGCGACATGCGCGTTTTCCATCTCGCCCAGATGCCCGTAGGCCGCCGCAAGAAAGGCATGGATGAAGAACTGGTCGCCGGCCTTCCGATAAGCGTCGATGGCCTCAGCATATCGGCCGAGCAGGAAGAGCGCGCTGCCCTTCACCTCCCAGAACCAGACCGGGGGCAACGGGTCGAGCAGTATGGCCCTTTCGAGGACCGCCAAGGACTGCTGAGCCTGGCCGCCGTAGTTGAGCCAGCTTGCATAATCTCCGGCAATGTTCACGTCGTGCGGATTGAGCGTACGGGCCTGCTGGAAATGCAATCCGGCATCCCCATGCTGGCGCATATGTACGAGCACGAGGCCCATGCTCTGGTTGCAGATGCCGTCATTCCGGTCGAGCAGGAGCGCCGTGCGCGCAGACTGCAAGGCACTTTGCAGCGTACGAGAATCGCGGTCGTACCAGAATCGCGCAACCAGGCACTGCGCCAGATAGGCATGACCTTGAGCAAAAGCCGGATCGAGTTCGGCGCTCCGGGCGAACATGGATTCGCCCTTGTCCATTTCATACTGATGGTAGTGCGCGCGACCCTGCAAGTAGTAGTCGTAGGCGGCCCAATCGGCCGGCGGGGTTCGCCGCGAGCGGCTAGTCGCATCTGCCTCGGCGGCGCCTTGGACAGTTGAAGCTACGAGAGCCGCCACCTCCTCCTGGACCGAAAAGATGTCCTCGAGCGCTCGGTCGTAGCGTTGAGCCCACAAATGGAAGCCGCTGGCGCCGTCGATCAGTTGCGCCGTGATTCGGATGCGGTCCCCGAGCCGTCGCGCGCTGCCCTCGACGAGGTAGCGCGCGCCGAGTTGCCGGTGGACTTCTGCGGGGTCCGGCGCTGGCCCACGAAACTGAAAAGATGAATTGCGCGCGATCACCACGAGCGAACGGTATCGAGCCAGTTCAGTGATGATATCTTCGGTGATGCCGTCGCTCAGATATTGTTGGTCCTGATCGCCGCTCAAATTCGCGAAGGGCAGCACGGCAATGGTGGGTTTGCCGGATGGCGCGATCGGTCGCTGCACTGAACCTTCCACGCGCTCGACAGGCGCGGTGAAGCGATAGCCGACGCGAGGCACGGTGGCGATCCAATCGCCACCGTGGTCGGTAGGGCCGAGCGCCTTCCTCAGCGTCGCAATCTGGACGGTGAGATTGCTTTCCTCGACCGCCAGGCCCGGCCAGGCAGCTTCCATCAGCTCGGCCTTGGTCAGGATGTCGCCGGGCCGGGCCGCAAGCGCGGCGAGCAGCGTGATGCCGCGATGCCCAATGGAGATCGGTATGTCCTGCCGCAGGAGCGTCCCCTTCTCAGGGTCGAGCACGAACGGACCAAAGGCGAGGTGAACCCGATGCATCCCGCCATATTAGACGTTTCGGAATTTTTCGGAACAGTTTCGGCCGCGCTTTAGTACGCAGGTCCGCTCATCCGCCAAAGTAGCGTCATCGATTTTTAGCAACACCAAGAAAGGACGAGCCAAATGAGCACGCAGCTTTCTCTCACCTCAAGATTCTACCAGTCTCTCTGGGGCGAACCGCCGACGTGGACGACTGGACCGGCATCGGTCTGGGCGAGACTCGTCGCCCTGCGCGGCCTGGTCGCGGTTTGGCGCGAGCGCATGTATTATCGCGAGGAGCTGAAGCGACTTGCGGAAGATGGGCCTCAGCGGATCGACGACGTCGGTCTCACCTTGTCTGCCGTCGAGGCGGAACTTCAAAAGCCGTTCTGGCAGGCGTGATTTGCATCCATAGCTGTGAACTAGCATCTGCCTGACTATCAAAGCGCTTGCGGATTAAGTCCAGCTACCTGCAGCCAAACAGCACCGCCGCGCCAAGCTCGTCATGATAGTGTCGCCCCTGTCCAAATCTATGGTATTTCTCCAAGTAGTCGAGCAGGTCGGCCCTGATAAGTATGTCTCCCGGAATCCGCGGTACCACGACGTAAATTTTTCCGGCCTCGTCGAACTCAGGTTCCACCGTCACCCCATCGACGATTTGGTTCAAAACGGCCGTAAGTTCGTCTTTCAAATGAGAACTGGGGGTGCCGACATCAGAAAAGGCCAACCCGTTCGTGAAATCGCCCGCCGTTAGAAAAGCAGTGGCTCCGTCGGCGAGGAATATCGACAGTTGCTGCTTATAGTCCCCCAGCGCGCTTGGGGTTCCGACCTTGAGTTTGGTCTTAGTGCTACCACCGCTGTCGCGAAGGTTGATACTTTGGCCGGCAGCTGTGAATATTTGGCGATTTATTGTAATCTTCAGAGGGCTTCCAGCCGTACTATCGACCGACAAGATGGTGGCCGGCGTAGGCAGGAGTTTGAGCCAGGTCTCGACAATCGCCGCGCCGATTTCCCGCGCTTGTCGACCCTTCCTAAGATTCGCTCTGGGCATCGCATGCTTCTCAACACAGGACCATCTGTGAGCGTATGCGCGTTTCGCAGCTACCGCAAGATAGCTCTCGATGTGGAACGACGCCCAATTCATGTTCTTATAGACAGCGCACTGCTTTTGGGGGCATGCTGTTTGCCCAGACGTAGGAGGCTTGCTGTGGTCGTTCTACAGTTCCGCGCCGTTTTTGTCATGAGCGTCTTGTCATTGGCTGCCACTCAGAGATCGTCATTGGCAGACGAGATGCCTGCGAATGAGATCGCCGCGACATTTGTTGCGCCTTACGGCGAGATGCCTATGAAGGCGAACAACTCGGCGGATTTTAAAGCAGAAATTCAAAATACTGACAAAAAGGAAGTTATTTCCATAGATTTTCCCGAAATAGGTAAAAGCTTTTTAACGTTAAAAATTACAAAAGCAAGAGTAAGAGAGCTTGAATCTCAGGGGTTTGAACTTGCAAATCCATTTTCTGTTACTCTCTTTGACGCAGCTAGATGCAAGAACAATCCGAGGATAATCAAAAAGGATACTACCACCACTATCCAGGACGTTCCCGCAAACGTCTGCCGTGTGGTCGGGTCACCGGTGGAAAGCACATACGGCCCCGAGGTGTGGGTGCTAGACAGCGGAGTTGACCCGGTTGCGGTCAATTCAAATCTTCTGAATGTGGCGACAAAGGTCGACTGTACGCAAGGCAGTTGCGTGACGGGGGCCGTTGATGATGAGCTGGGACACGGCACAATGGTCGCAGGTATTATTGGAGGAAGGACTTTTAAAGATGGATCGTCGCACTATACAGGATTGGCAGGGGTTAGTCCTAAGGTAGCTCTGAATATCATTAAAATATTTGGTGATGATGAAACCGTAAGCGTGTGGGACCAACCTCTTAAAGCAATAAGATATGTCTTGGATCACGCCAAAGCTGGTGACGTTGTAAACATAAGCTGGGGAGCTAACTTTCTTGAGGCTGCAAGGAATGGCGGGTACAGCAACGATATAACATTGTTAGATAACCTATTCCATTTGATGGCGGATCGGAAACTCCGAATTGTTGTGGCGGCAGGAAATGCTGAGCGAGCAAATGGCAACGGATGGTCGTGGGCCCAAGGGTTCACGCCGGCAAATTCTGCACCGTATACTTCGCCGGTCAGTCCTGGAGCGATATATAGTGTATCAGCGGCTGACAGTAAATTTGATCCAATGACCATGAAGTGGTCCGACAAACTGTGGCAAGGCAGTGCGTTCGGGGCTTCGTTTGCAGAACCTGGCGTCGAGGTGCGGTCCTTGTGGCTGTCGGATGATTCAAATAATCCACAACAGAATGTCTGTTGGGGAACTTCATTCGCTGCGCCAATTCTGGCTGGTTTGCTCGTTCGCGGGTCAGTGTCGCCAGGCGACCTTACAGATAGTACCTACCCTGACGCGGATACAGTTGCGTACGTGGCAGCGGGCAAGTCTGACGCTACTTCACCAAAGCACCCAAAATGCAACTGACCCGAAGGACAGCCCTGCGAGGGATTTTACTATCCTCCATGCTTCGTCCAATCGCGGCAAGGGCTAGACCGGCGGCATACGAGCCAAAACTCCTGCTGGTGTTTCTCCGGGGCGGACTCGATTGCGTTGCGGCGATCCCTCCGTTTGGGGATCCTAAATTGCTAGCGGTGCGCGAAGCTCAGGCGCTTGTGAATGAGGAGTCGGCGACCAAAACAATCAAGCTGGACGGATTTTTTGCGCTCCATCCAGCACTGGCGCCGCTTCTGCCCTACTTTAATGCCGGCGAGCTGCTGATCGTCCCAGGGACGGCCATTGCGGGAGTGGAGAGATCTCATGCAGCCTCGGAATTTGCTTTGTTCGGGAGCGACTTTGATGGCCTCACCGGCTGGCCCAGACTGGCCTCGCTCGCCTTAGAGACTGAACCATGGCGGAACGGCCCGGCCGACCGATCCATCGATCTCATATCGGATTTGGCGTGGGGCAATCCGCTGCTGGACTTGGCCCTGCTTTCCCCTGAGCAAGCGCAGGTGGGCGGATCGAAATGTGTGGAAGATCCGCTCGCGCAGCGAAGCTTTTGCCAAGCGGCCAGTTTCACTCGCGCCGCAACCCGTGCGGCACAGGCGCTGGCAACGGATGGCGGTCCTCGGATCGCAACGCTCGAATTGCCTGGGTTCGATACGCACATCAGCCAGGGCGAGCGTCTGGCGCGAGCATTGAAGGCCCTGGCAGACGGGCTCGTTTCGTTCGCCGAAGCGTCTGGAACGGCCTGGAACAGAACAGTTGTCTTGGTCGTGACTGAGTTCGGCCGTGCAGTGGCATTCAACGCAGACGGCGGAACCGATCACGGGACGGCCAGCGTCACGTTCCTAATGGGCGGTGCCGTTGCCGGAGGCCGAGTCGGCAACCAGTGGCCTGGGCTGGCACCCAGCCAACTACGCGGCGGAACCGATCTTGCCGTTACGACCGATCTGCGAGCAATAATCAAGGCCGTATTAATTGAGCATCTTCGCCTTCCCGACCGGACTGTTGCGAAGGTATTTGCGAGCGCTGCTGAACTGCCAGCGTCAATTGGTTTGTTTCGGGATGCAGGTTGATTGCCGTTAATCGGGCACGGCTCACAAGCGGACGTCGGCGCCGCTACGCGTTCTGCCAAGGGTGCATCAAGTCCGAAACAAGCCTTTAATTGGTTGAAGGCCCGACGCATTTTGAGCGACCATCGCCAATGCTCGGCTTGAAAGTCCAAGGTGGTCCTTCAACACCGCGTCAACGATCGAGCGGACATCGGTCGTGACCGGTAGGTCGGTCTCCTCGTGGAGTTGATCTCGCGCCAATCCGGGCCAGTGACCCGCGATCCGCCGCCGGGTGCTGGAAACCTTGTTGTTGATCTTGTCGGTGCCGATATCGCCTACGAAGGCAAAGATTTAAAGAATGGCGTAGTGTCGAAACTAAAAGATCTGAATTTGATGTTGGCAACGAATTGGAACAAATCGTCGACGCGAACGTGAAAGTTGTGTGCGACGCGCCAACGAGAGCTGACTGTAGTCCTGCCAGCCCTGCCGGAAGGCGTCGTCACGCGAGAGGACCTGCTGGATTACCTGGGGCGTACCACAAAAACGCGCAGGGTCGGCACTATCATGAAGAGCTTGCGTCCGCGGTCCTTTTCGGCTGCCGATAGCAAACTCCAATTTCAGTTCGGCAGCCCTGCGGCGAGCAGTCCTTTAAGCACCGTGGCCCGATCCTCCTCCAGTCGATAGGGCTCCTTGGCCACGAATCGACTGCAAGAAAAGCTGGGCGTACCCGCCACCACGCGAGCCGAATACAACTTTGCGTCGCTGTTCCGGCCAAGCGCCGAGCTCGAAGCGGCCATATAGGCGCTAACCCATGCCGGCATCGTCGACGAACGGCTCAAAGCGACCAATGCCGGCTCGGGCCGGCCGGCAATGAAATGGGCGATACCGCGAAACGGCCAATACCAGGATGGTTCGTAGAGGGGATCGAGCACCTGCGCCCGCTCGAACCATTGCATGGCGCGATCCGGCTCGCCGCCAAATGTGTAGAGGGTGCCGAGATAGGAAACCTGCTCTGGATCGTTCGGATTGAGGTAGAGGGCCCGGGCGTAGAGTTGCGCGGCGACGTCGAAATCTCGCAGGTGCAGCAGCACCCAGCCGAGAATGTTGAGGCAAACCGGATCGTTGGCGGAGAGCGCCACCGCCTTCTTAGCGATTGCATGCGCCTCGTCGAGCAGGGCATCGGAAGGTCCCATGTCGCGAAACCATTCCAGCTGCTTGTAGTGAGCCAGTTTGGCGTAGGCGCGCCCATAGGTCGGATCGAGATCGATGGCGCGCTGATACCATTGCCTGGCTTCCGCTTCGGACGCGAGGTCGCCTAGCGGCAGGGCATTGCCGCGCAGCACGCACTCATAGGCCGCCAGGTTGGCCGGCGGCTTGCGCCGCGCCTTCTCAGCCCCCGCTGCCTTGAGGCGCCCGATGACCGTGCCCACGATCTTGCGGACCAGTTCGTCCTGCAAATCGAATATGTCCTGATCGTCGCTGTCATAATGCTCGGCCCAAACGTCACCACCGGACGTGGCGTCAACCAGTTCGCAAGAAAGGCGGATACGCTTCCCCATCCTCCGGATTCGCCCCGAAAGCTCGAAATCGAGCCCGATATCCGAGACCAGTTTCGGCAGCTCCACATCCTTGAGCCGCAACGAGGTATGGTACGATGCGACGGAGAGCTGCGTGAACCGCGTTAGCTCGGTGATGACATCTTCTGTGAACCCTTCGCTGAAATAGGGTTCCACGCCGCCGGTGCTGACGAATGGGCGGACCAGGATCGATGGCGTGTTCGAGCCCGAAGTCTCGGCGCCCATCCGCGGAGCGGGGCGGTCGGGTCTGCGAATAAGCGAGTAGACGGCTACGGGTCGGGGAATGTTCTTAAGCTGAAACTCACCGCAAAATTCGAAGGGCAATTGCAATCCTGCGCGGACCTCCTCATGCACTTTTGCCGAAAGGCAAATGCCTCCGGGGGCTGCGACCTGTTCGAGGCGTGCAGCCACGTTCACACCGTCGCCGAACACGTCTCCGTCGCCGTCGACGATAATATCGCCGAAATTAATGCCAATTCGAAGCAACAGACCGGGCGACGATCGCTCGGGGCTTGCGAGATAGGCCTGGATAGCCACGCTACACCGGACCGCTTCGACCGCGCTGGGGAACTCCGCTACGACACCGTCGCCGGTGGTCTTTACAACGCGGCCGTCATGCAGATGAACGTAGCCTGGGACCTCGTCGTGCATTAGCGCCCGGACGCGGGTAAAGGTGCCTTCCTCGTCTTCCGCCATTTGTTGCGAATAGCCGACCACGTCGGCGACCACGATCGCAGCCAGGCGCCGCTTCAGGGGGCCCTTGTTTACGGTCAATCCATACCTCGGGTCGGACGTTCCAACGTACTTTAGCACATTTGCATGATGCGATCGCGCACGGCAGCGTGTAAACTGCCACACGAGAGCTTCCGACGTACGACCTAGCAAAGTCCGTTCTGAAGTGCTCGCAATGCGAAAGATCCGCACATTCGAGGTCTGCGTGGGGTTAAGTCTTCTTTATGGCCCGGTGGTGATCTCGGACCCGTTGCTCGGCTGTCCTCTCACTGTGGCGGCCGGCCGCGTTCGCGCTGCCAAGGATGGCGATGAGAGCACTTACTTCGTGTCTGGTTGGGGCACGACGGTCGAGCAGGCGCTGCAGGGCTGCCTTTATGAGGCGGACGAGACCTACTTCGCCCAGATCATTCCCGAGGGGCGAATTCTCCGGTCGTATGCCAATGCGTTCGCGGGGCGGATCGTCGAGCCGCCCGACGTGCTGCTTTTCAGCGAAGAGCAATATGACCAGCGAGAAGCCGGGAGTCGACAGTCCCGCAACATGGTACCGGCCCGCTGGGACAGATCTGCGCCTGAAGACTGGATCCTGAGTGACGACAAGCTCGGTACCGAGCAAGCCTGGGTGCCCGCGGGCCTGTGTTTCCTCGGATATGCCGGTGGCGGGCAATCATCTTTGCCGGCTGCCGACTCGAACGGACTTGCGCTGGGCATCAACCCTGAGGTCGCTGCGATGAGCGCCCTTCTCGAGCTGATAGAGCGAGATGCGACCTCTATCTGGTGGTACAATCGACTTGTCCTGCCTCGAATAGATCCGAAGTCGATGGCAAGCGACACCGTATCGTCTTACGAGGATTGGCTTCGGCACCGAGGTCGCCAATTGCGGCTTCTGCGACTTACGTTGGATTTGGCGGTGCCAGTCGTTGCGGCAATCTCCAGCGACAGTTCCGGCCGGTGTCCGGCGATGGGGTTTGCGGCAGGCGCATCGTGGTCGGCGGCTGCCACAAGGGCGATTGGCGAGCTTGCCCAATGTGAGGCAAATCTTGCTCTGCTCTCCCGACAGGCGCAGCAAGAGAGAACGACCGGCTTTACGCCCGGGGCGCGGCAGCTTTATCGCTGGCATCAAGAGACGGATCTTGGGTCGTGTCTATATTTGCAGGGCGGGACCGGCGGCCCTGCCTGCGTGGACGAATCGACACTTGACTACGCCTCATGCCTCAAACTCTGCCACGAACGAAACCTGGGGGTGTTCGCCCTCATCCTTATGCAGGATGAGCAGCGGTCCCTCGTCCGCATTTGCGCTCCGGGCTTGCGTTCGACCAAACCAAGGTTTGGTCTGGGCAGGCTCTATTCTGTTCCAGGCACTCTTGGCCTCAGGCCTGCGGGCTCAATAGGCCGAGACCCTTTCCCGTTTTAGCGCCGAAACCAAAGCTGCTGCAAAGCTCTAAATTGTAACTATCTGGGCATGCTCGACCGCTTCAGCTTCCGTAAAGCCGCCGTCCATACACGGCCCCACAACGGCCGTTCATCGCGAATCGCCGACGCGTTGCCATGGTCCGCCCTGTGGTGGGCTGGCGGCATCACCAAATCTCACGCCACTCGCAGATCGGCGGCAGCCGGTGGCCCGGAGTGATTGAAGTGCCGATCGAAGCGCCCGGCGCTGAGGCTGAAGACGGTTGGGCGTACCCTGGGGTCGAATTCTGTCCTGGCGGTCAGCCGCCGCGGCTCAGCGCCGTTGCATTGGCGCTGCCCCAGGGCGAAAATGCCTTCGATGAAAACAGTTCCCAGGCTCACCACACCAAGGCTCGTGCTTCGGGCGCCGGGCGAGCGGGATATCCCGGCCTGGTTCGCGCGGGCGAGCGATGTCGAATCCGCCTTCCTTGCCGGCGATCCCGTTGCCGACGACTTGAGCGCGGGCGCGCGATGGCTCGCCCTTGCGCCTCAGCGGTTGGTCGACGGCCGGGCGATCAAATGGTCGATAGACCAGGCAGGCGTGTCGGACGCGATCGGGACGATAACCCTGTCCTTCGGCGCGAACGAGGCCAAGACAGCCGCGTTAGGATTTGTGCTGGGGCGTACGCATTGGGGGCAGGGGCTGGGGTCCGAAGCGGCACGCGAAGTGGTTCGCTACGCCTTCGAGGCCCTGGCGCTCGATCAGGTGACGGCCGAAGCGGCGGTGCGCAATGTCGCGTCGTTGCGGATCCTGGCGAAGCTCGGCTTCACACATGTCGAGAGCTTCATCGATGGGTCCGACGGCGAGCGTTGCGGGCGTTTCGTGCTCGACGCGGACGCCGGATCGTTGGCTTGCCCGGTGACTTCAGCTTAGAAGCTGGCCGTCAGCTCGCGGGCCTAATCCGACATCGCAGCAACCCGTGCCGTTCAAGTCAATCGCAGGTGGTCGCGGCCTTGAGCGCTTCGGCACGGGCCGGTTCGTGCAGATCGGCGATCCGTCGAACTGATGCGTAGAACCTTGGATAGTCGCCGGAGCATAAATCGAACAAGCGAATAAACGCCGGAACCTGTTCGCCGTAAACAGACGTCGCGGCGAGCTTTGCGTTGTTGATCGGCGCATTGAACCAGGCGTCGTATCCCCGGTATCCGGCCCAGCTTATGTCGCGCATTTGCCGGTAGCGCGTCCGCAGCCTGTCGAGCGTGGCTGCCTTGGCCGCTGCCATCTCATCGGTGGTGCGGGAGCTTTCATAGACCTGCCGCAGCTCGTCGCGGGTTCTCGACACCAATGCGAGAAAATCGGCGCTGCGCTTGCGATCGGTCTCGTAGCGGCGCAATCCGGCGCGGTCGCCGGCGGCGCGGAGCCATTTTCTCGTGCCGGTGGTTTCGACAGCGACCGCGAAAGCCTCATTGAATGCGGAATCGCCGTTCACATAGAGGCGCTGATGCGCCAGTTCATGAAAGACAAGGCTTGCGAGATAGGTGTCGTCCTGACGCAGCATGGTGCTGAGCAGCGGGTCACTGGACCAGCCCAGCGTGGAATAGGCGGTGATGCCGGTGACATAGACGTCGAGCCCCTGTCGATGAAGTTCGACGGCGCTTTCGGCCGCGGATTTCCGATCGAAGTAACCCCGGTACGGAACGCAGCCGAAAACCGGAAAGCACCATGTCTTGGGCGTGAGCGAGAATTGCGGGGCGGCAAAAACGGCCCAGGTCACGGCGTCCCGGTGGATGTCGACATAGCTGCGGTAGCTGTTGTTTTCGGGCAGTGCCAGCTCATCCGTGGCGAACCGCCTTATGGCGCTTGCCGATGTCAACTTGGCGCGCAATGCCTTGGATGTCGAAGGGGCCTGGATCAGTTTTCCGACGTCTTGGCGCGCGGCCATGATCCGGACATGACCCTCCAGCGATTGCGCGTAGTAGGAAACGCTGGTGCAGCCGCTCAGTGCGGATGCCATGAGCGCCGTGGCAAACAGTCGAAAAACGCGCTTCACTTCTTCCCCGCCGCTTCGTCACCTGCCCATGGAGCACATGTCGCGCCCCAATGTCCAAACCGGCGCACGAATTTTCGTCAAGATCCATAGCGAGAAGCGGCGCGGACTGTCGACCTGGTTTCTGGCTGACGACATCATCAAATCTCGCAAACCGCTGACTCTTTTCCCAACCCTCAAACGTCTTAGCTACAGTGAAACACTGGAGCAGGGTCAAATGAGCCTCAGGGATAAGAAAATCGTGGTCACGGGCGGCAGCCGTGGGCTTGGCCTCGGATTGGTCGAAACGCTGGTCGAGCAGGGTGCCAGCGTGACCGTGGTCGCACGTGGCGCCGAGGCGCTGCAGGCGGTCGGTGCCCGGCTTGGGGTCGCCACCATCGCAGCCGATGTCACGGACGAGGACGCCGCCTATCGCATTCTTGGCGAGGTCCGCCCTGACATACTGGTGCTCAACGCCGGCGCCACGCCCCGGATGGGGCGGCTGGACCAGTTGAAGTGGGAGGATTTCTCCATCGCCTGGGAAACCGACGTGAAGGCCGGGCTCTACTGGCTGCAGGCGGCGCTGAACCTGCCGCTCGGGCCGGGCAGCCGGGTGCTGGTCGGGTCGAGCGGTGCGGCCGTCACCGGGTCGCAGATGTCGGGCGGTTATGGCGGCGCCAAGCGGATGCTCTGGTTCATGGCCAAATACGCCAATGGCGTGGCGCAGGAGAAAGGCCTCGGCATCCGGTTCCAGGCGATCGTGCCGCGGCAGATGATCCTCGACACCGGGATCGGCGATGCGGCCGCCGGCGCTTATGCCGGCTCGATGGGCATCACGCCGCAACAATTCGTCACCCGCTTCGGCGCGCCGATGCCGCCCCGGGCGTTCGGCGACAGGGTGGTCTCGCTGCTGGAAGAGCCGCAATATGCCGAGGGCGTCATCTTTGGCCTCAGCGGCGACGCGGGGGTGACGATCATGGAGGGCGCGGGTCCTTGAGCGACGGAAAGCCAGCGGTGGAGCGCGACCGGCAGGAAGGGCTGCTTGCCCTTGCCACCGCCTTGCGGCCGGAGCTGCACCGCTACTGTTCGCGCCTGATGGGCTCGGTCATCGACGGCGAGGATGTCGTGCAGGACACGTTCGCGCGCGCCGTCGTTGCCCTGGAGGAGTTGTGTGAGGTGCCGAAGCTCAGGCCCTGGCTGTTCCGGATCGCCCACAACCGCGCGCTTGACCTGTTGCGCAGCCGCGCGATCCGCGCCGCGGAGCCCATCGAGACGGCGCTCGAGATAGCCGACGAAGCCGATCCAGTGGAGGTGCTGATGCGCAGGCAAGCCGTGCAAACCGCCGTGTCGCGCTTCGCCGGGCTTCCGGTGACGCAACGCAGCGTGGTCATCCTTAGGGATGTGCTTGACGAGCCGCTGGCCGACATCGCCGCCCTGCTCGGCATCACGGTCGATGCGGTGAAGGCGCATCTGGCGCGCGGCCGCGCCCGGCTTCGGCGGATCAACGCCGAGGCCAATCCGCTCCCCGATGCGCGCGTCGCTTCGGCGGCCATCGTGCGCTACGTCAATCTGTTCAACCGACGCGACTGGGACGGCTTGCGCGCGCTGCTGGCCGACGATGTGAGGCTCCATCAGTCCACGCACAAGCCGCGCGCGGGGGCCGCCGACGTCGGCATGTTCTTCACGATCTACGCCAAGAGCGACGGCTTGTGGCTCAGGCCGGCATGGGTCGAGGGCCGCGAGGTGATCGCGGTGTTCGAAGACCCGGCCGACGCGAAACCCAGCCATTTCATGTGGCTGGAATGGCGCGACGGCCGGATCAGCTTCATTCGCGACTACCGTTATGTCCGCTACGTTCTCGACGACGCGGACCTGGTTCTGGCAAGGTGAGGCGTCGTGCCTTCACGGGATGAGGACGGAGACCTCGCGGTCGGACGGACGCTCGCTCGCGGCCAGCCCGGAGGCCACGCCGGCGCGGTCGGAGGCGTTGCGGTTCTGGCTCATCTTGCGCTTGCCTTCGAGCCTGACGACCGGCATGCGCAGGCCGACAATGCCGCGAAGCTGCGACTGGATGAAGTCCGCTGGCGCGTCCGACACGGCCCAGGGCGCGGCGCGGGCGCCTTCGTGCAGGTTGGTCAGCCGGGTGACGACCTCCAGCAGCCTGTCCGCATCCTCGAAGAACTCGACCGGACCGTAGGCGTGGACAGCGGCGTAGTTCCAGGTCGGCACGACCTTGCCGGTTTCCTGCTTGCTGGCGTACCAGGCCGGCGTCACATAGGCGTCCGGGCCCATGAAGATGGCCAGCCCATCGCCGATCGCGGGAACGCGCCACTGCGGGTTGGCCTTGGCCAGATGGCCATGGATGACGCCGTGCTCGCCCTCGGTCTCGTCGAGAAAAAGCGGCAGGGGGGTGGCGAGCGGTCCGTCCGCCGTGGCGGTGACGAGATTGGCCAGCCGGGCGGCGCGGATCGTCGCCAAGAGGCTGTCCTTGTCGTCATCGCGGAAGGCGGGCGGCGTGTACATTTTCGAACTCCTCGCGTTGCCCTGACAGATGCCACACAATCCGGCCCGTTGGAAATATCCAGTTCGAGGAGTCCAGTTGGCCAGTTGATTGGGGACGGCGCTTCGCGGCAGAGCTGGCCGGTGCCGCTGAGATCAGCCGAGGAGGTTGCGCGCCGTCCTCATGAAGATCTTCGAGCCGATCGGGATCAGGTCGTCGGGAAAGTCATAATCGGGATTGTGCAGGGCAGGGTGCCGCTCGCCCGCGCCCAGGAAGAACATCGCCGACTTGGCGCTGTGGCCGAACACGCCGAAATCCTCCGAGGCGCGCATCGGCAAGGCTTCCTCGCCATGCGCGACGCTCTCTTCATCGAGGGCGCGCCGCAGGTGCTCCACCGCATCCGGCGCGTTGACGCTGGCGACGAAGATTTCGTGATAATCGCAGCTGGCGGAGAGGCCGTGGCGGCCGGCGATCTCCTTGACCAGGGTTTCGGCGGCGGCGCAGAGGTCCGCCATGCGCTCGTCGCGGCGGGTGCGCAGCGTCGCCCAGACCTCGGCGTGGGCGGGCGCGATGCCGAACACGGCTTCGCCCATCCGCGCATGGGTGACGGTGACCATGGAGAAATCATCATCGGCGAAAGTCGCGCGGCCGAGCGCGGGCAGTGCAGGCATCAACTCGGAGATAGCCAGCATGGGCGAGGTTCCGGTCTCGGGCATGGAGGAATGCGCGGTCTTGCCTTCCAGCACGATGCGCATGCCGCGGGAGGCGCAATTGACCACGCCGGACTTGAGCCTGACTTCGCCGAACGGCACGCCGGGCAGATTGTGCAGCGAGAAGGCGAAATCCGGCGCGATCTCGCCAAAGCGCGGATCGGCGACGACGCCGGCGGCGCCATTGCCGGTTTCCTCGGCCGGCTGGAACATAAGCACGACGCGGCCGCTGGCGGGCCGTTCGCGCCCGAACTGGCGGCCAAGGGCGGCCAGGATAGCGGTGTGTCCGTCATGGCCGCACATATGCGACTTATCAGGAACTTGCGAAGCATGCGGCACGCCGGACAGTTCCTCGATCGGCAGCGCATCGAGTTCGGACCGAAACAGGACGGTTGGTCCGTTTTTGCCACTGTCGTAGATGGCCGCGACGCCGTGGCCGCCGAGGCCGGTCAGCACCTTGTCCGGCCCGGTGTCGGCGAGGAAGGAGACGACCTCTTTCGCCGTCTTCTCCTCTTCGTTCGAGATTTCCGGCTGCCGGTGCAGCTTGCGCCGCCACTCGGTCAGTTCGACAATGTCGCGATTGGTCAGGGTCATGGTCTTTCGCCTCCACTGCGGTCCTGTGCTAGCGATAAACGGCCGTGCCGGCCACGGTCCAAGGTCCGGGGCTTCGGCGGGCCAGGCTTCGCGCCCGGTCTATTTCACGCGGTTGGGGCAGAGCGCCTTGAACTGATCCAGCGTATAGTCGTAGCCCGAGGCGCCCGAGCCATCCAGCACCACCTTCTCGTCGACGGCGGTGATCCGGTAGTCGGTCGTCAGATCGGTGCCCTTGTTGCGGCCCTGGAATAGCATGGCGGCGCCGTAGAAGGTGGTGAACTCGCCGGTCTTGCAGTTGGCGGTGATTTCGAAATGCAGCGGCGCCTTCATTTCCTCATCAATGCACTCCTCGGTGAAATCATGGCCATATTCGCGGCAGTAGAGGCGGGCCTTCCGCCTGTCGTGTCTGGCCAGGATGCTTGCGTGGGTGGAGCCGATGCCCGACTTTTTGACGATGGCAAGCTCCATTCCAACCCGGGCGCCGTAATAGAGCGTCGCGGCGCCGGCAGGAGCGGCCAGCATCACGGCGCAAAACACAGCCAACAGACGTCGCATCGAAACTCCTCCCTTGGCCGGCAAGGATCGACGCACGGCATCGCTCGGTCAAGCCCCCACTGACTGACGCCTCCCGGCCATGTTCCAGGTAAAGTGGACCGCATTTTGCCGCACCTGGCCCAATCGCCTCGGCTCGGGAAACGGATGGTCATTATGAGACGATTGTTTATAACGGTCGCTGAAATCGCGATACCAAGGGGAGACGATGCGCTACATACGTCCGCTTTCAATCGAAGACGCCGTCGGCCAATTGGCCGGATCGGCCGGCCCCGCCGCCATCCTTGCCGGTGGCAGTGACCTCCTGGTGAGGATGAAGGGCGGCTTTGTCGAACCCGAACTGATCATCGACATCAAGTCGATCGCCGGCTTGCGCGACATCAGGGAAACCGCCGACGGCTTCAGCATCGGCGCCGCCGTGCCTTGCGCCGTGCTCGGCGAGAACGCCGGCTTGAAGAAGGCTTGGCCCGGCGTGGTCGAAGCTGCCAAGCTGATCGGTTCGAAGCAGGTGCAGGGACGCTGCACCATTGTCGGCAATCTGTGCAACGCCTCGCCGGCGGCCGACAGCGTTCCGGCGCTGGTGGCGGCAGGCGCCAAGGCCGTGGTCGTCGGCCCGTCGGGCAAGCGCACCATTGCCGTCGAGACGGTGCCGACCGCGCCGGGCCGGACCTCGCTCGCCAAGGGCGAGATCATCGAGGCGATCCTGCTCGGCAAGCCCGCACCGCGTTCGGCCGATGCGTATCTCAGGTTCATTCCGCGCACCGAGATGGACATCGCCGTGGTCAGCGCCGGCGTGAACCTGACGCTGGACGAGGCAGGCGTCGTGACGGCGGCACGGGTGGCGATCGGCGCCGCGGCGCCGACCGTGTTGCTGGTTGAGGAAGGGGCCGAGGCCCTGATCGGCCGCAAGCTCGACGAGGCAGCGCTGGAGCGGCTGGCCAAGGTCTGCGCCGGGGCCTGCCGCCCGATCGACGACAAGAGAGGCACAATCGAATTCAGGCGCAAGGTTGCGGGCGTGCTGGCCAGGCGGGCCGCAATGACCGCCTATGCACGTGCAGGAGGCAAATGATGGCTGGCGTAGCGGTTTCAACCACGATCAACGGCGACAATGTCGAATATCTCTGCCAGCCCGACGAGACGCTGCTCGACGTGCTGCGTGACCGGCTCGGGCTGACCGGCGCCAAGGAAGGGTGCGGCACGGGCGACTGCGGCGCCTGCAGCGTCATCGTCGACGACCGACTGGTCTGTTCGTGCCTGGTGCTGGGCGCTGAAGCCGAGGGCCGCCGCATCGAGACCGTCGAGGGCATGGCGCATGGCGATAGGCTGCACCCGCTGCAGCAGAAGTTCCTGGAGCATGCGGCGCTGCAATGCGGCATCTGCACGCCCGGCTTCTTGATCGCGGCCAAGGATCTCTTGGCCAAGAACCCCGACCCGACCGAGGAGGAAATCCGCTTCGGGCTGGCCGGCAATCTCTGCCGCTGCACCGGCTACGACAAGATCGTGCGCGCCGTTCAGGACGCGGCCATCGTTATGAAGGGAGCCTGAGATGAATTTCGATCCGCGTTTTTCGGGACGTAAATTCGCATCCGTCGGCACGCGCCCGATCCGTCCCGACGGTGTCGACAAGGTGACCGGCCGCGCCCGCTACGGCGCCGACTTCAACATGGCCGGCCAGCTGGTCGGCCGCGTGCTGCGCAGCCCGCACGCCCATGCCAAGATCCGCAAGATCGACACTTCGAATGCGGAAGCGCTTGCGGGCGTCAAGGCGGTGATCACCGCCGCCGACCTGCCCGACCTCACCGATGGCGATGCCGCCATGTACGACATCCTCGACAATTGCATGGCGCGCACCAAGGCGCTCTATGACGGCCATGCGGTGGCCGCGGTGGCGGCGATCGATGCCCGCACGGCAAGGCAGGCGCTGAAGCTGATCGAGGTCGACTACGAGGTGCTGCCGCATGTCACCGACGTCGACGAGGCGATGGCGCACCACGCGCCGCTGATCAACGACACGATCTTCACCGAAGGGCTTGAGGAAAAGCCGGTCAAGCCGTCCAACGTCACCAAGCGCTCGCAATTCGGCCATGGCGACGTCCATCAGGGTTTTGGGGCAGCCGATTTCATCGTCGAGCGCTCGTTCAAGACCGAGCAGACGCACCAGGGCTATATCGAGCCGCACGCCTGCGTGGCCAATGTCAGCTCCGACGGCACCGCTGATCTCTGGGTCTGCACGCAAGGCCATTTCGTCTACCGCCAGCACTGCGCGCAGTTGCTCGGCATGGAAGCCTCGAAGCTGCGCGTCACCTCTTCCGAGATCGGCGGCGGTTTCGGCGGCAAGACCCATGTCTGGGCCGAGCCGGTGGCGCTCGCTCTGTCGCGCAAGGCCGGGCGCCCGGTGAAGCTGGTGATGACCCGCGACGAGGTCTTCCGCGCCTCGGGCCCGACCAGCGCCACCTCGATCGACGTCAAGATCGGCGCGCGCAAGGACGGCACCATCACGGCGGCCGAAGCGACGCTGCGCTACAGCGCCGGCCCCTATGCCGGCTCCTGGGCCGAGATCGGCGCCATGACGGCGTTCGCCTGCTATCGTCTCGATAACGTCAAGACGGTGGGCTACGAAGTGCTGGTCAACCGGCCGAAGACCGCCGCCTATCGCGCCCCCTCGGCGCCGATGGCGGCCTTCGCGGTGGAAAGTGCCGTCGATGAACTCGCCAAGGAGCTCGGCATGGATCCGGTCGAGTTCCGCATCAGAAACGCCGCGCAGGAAGGCACGCGCTCCTCCTACGGCCCGGTCTACGGCCCGATCGGCATCGGCCCGACGCTGGAAGCGGTGAAGAGCCATGCGCACATGAAGGCGCCGCTGAAGGAGAACCAGGGCAGGGGCATGGCCTGCGGCTTCTGGTTCAATTTCGGCGGCCAGACCTGCGTGGACTTGAACATCGGCATGGACGGCTCGGTGTCGCTCGCCGTGGGTACTGTCGACGTCGGCGGTTCCCGCGCGTCGCTGTCGCTGGTCGCGGCGGAGGAGCTCGGCATCGACTATTCCCAGCTCAAGGCGGTGGTCGCCGACACCTCTTCCCTCGGTTACAACGACATGACCGACGGCAGCCGCGGCACCTTCTCGTCCTCGATGGCGACGATCTCGGCCGCCCGCAACGCGATCAAGATTCTGCGCGAGCGCGCCGCGCAGATGTGGGACATCTCGGTCGACGACGTGATCTGGGAGCAGGGCCACGCGGTCGCCAAGGGCGAGAAGCACGGCAATCTCGGCAAGCTGTCGCTGAAGGAGATCGCCGCCAAATCGGGCACCACGGGTGGGCCGATCGCCGGCCATAGCGAGCTCGTCGCCGACGGCGCCGGGGTCTCCTTCGCCACCCATATATGCGACGTCGAAGTCGATCCCGAGACGGGTTCGACCAAGGTGATCCGCTACACGGTGGTGCAGGATGCCGGCAAGGCGGTGCACCCGACCTATGTCGAGGGCCAGTACCAGGGCGGGGCCGCGCAAGGCATCGGCTGGGCGCTCAACGAGGAGTATATTTACGGCAAGGACGGCCGGCTGCAGAACGCCGGCTTCCTCGACTACCGCATCCCGGTGTGCTCCGACCTGCCGATGATCGACACGCAGATCCTGGAAATCCCCAACCCCAACCACCCCTATGGCGTGCGTGGCGTCGGTGAAACCTCGATCGTGCCGCCGCTGGCGGCGATCGCCAACGCGGTGTCGAACGCCGCCGGCGTGCGCATGACCCACATCCCGATGTCGCCGCCGCGCATCCTGGCGGCGATCGAGGCGGAACGGGAAGGCTAAGAGCATGATGCCGAAAAGTGCGAAGCGGTTTTCGGATAACATCATGCTCCATCAGGAATAGGGGCAGGCGATGGTCGAAGTCACCCTATGGGGTGCGCTGAGCCAGCTCGCCGGCGGCAAGAGCAAGGTCGAGGTCGAGGCCAAGGACATCAGGGAGCTGTTCCGCAAACTGGCGGAACAGTATCCCGGCTTCGAGCCGTGGATCGATCGCGGGATCGCGGTGGCGATCGACGGGGTGATTTACAGGGATACGTGGGCGAAGAAGCTGCCGCCGGGGGCGGAAATTTTTTTGCTGCCGAGACTGGCTGGTGGGTGAGGGAGAGGATGCGAGGTATAGATGTCACCTTCGCGCCCAATGTCAGTCGTTGAGCAGACCATAGTCGCATCCGGAAAGCGGAATCCCAGTGAACGGCTACGTTTGCGGTTGCCGGCCGTCCAATCGCGGAACTAGACAAGTTTGCATGGGGCCGCCCACGACCGGTAGTCGGATTTTCAAGCCAAACCAAAACTGTGGCCCTAGTCGAAGCCAAAGCCCTGCGCCTCTTCCACTTGGGCCGCGTTCGCTCTGCCCGGCTGGATCGCACGTCGGCATCCTCCTGGTGAGCCCAAAGGCGCTTGTATGACTCCAAGCTAATATGCTACCACGGCGTCATGCGCGGACTGCTGGCACTGGGTATGCTGGTATTGGCGGCTACAACAGCAGCCGCAGGTGAGCAATTGTTCGAGTCTGTCGCCGCAGGCGACCAGGGCGCCGTCGAGCAAGCCCTGGCAAACGGTGCCGAGGTCGACAGCCGGGCGCGCGACCAGGCAACCCTCCTCATCGCTGCCGCGCTCGACAACCAGCCCAAAATCGCCGAATTCCTGCTGGGCAAGGGCGCCGACGTGATGGCGCGTAACTCGGGCGGCTTTACCCCCCTTCATGCGGCGGCCTTCTCGGGCAGCCTGCCGATCGCCAAGCTGCTGCTGGAAAAAGGCGCGGTGCTCGACGATGCCGTCAATAAGGCGGGCGCTACGCCGTTGTTGGTGGCTGGCGAGGAAAACCACCTGGAATTGGCCGAATTCCTTATTGGGAAAGGTGCCGATGTGAACCATCCCGAGGGGCATGGCTACATGCCGACAACGCGCGCATTCTGGAAGGGCAACACCGATATATTACGACTGTTCAAGCGCCATGGTGCTACCTGCCAGGCCAAGATCCTTGGCGAGGCTAACGCGGCGAAGTGCGCGGAGATCCACGATTAACGGAGGATGCAGATGAGCACGATGATCAAGTCGCGGCTGGTTCGGAATTTGGGGGCGGCTGCCCTGGTCGCGGCAGCTGCGGTCGCCGGCGCGGGATCGGCCTGGGCTGACGGATCGGTAAACACTGGCTATTTCGGCGGGGTGGCGATCATGGGCTACGATACGGTTGCTTACTTCACTGATGGCAAGGCCGTAAAGGGCTCCGAAGAATTCACTTATGAATGGCTGGGAACACCTTGGCATTTCGCCAGCAAGAAACACCAGGAAATGTTCATGAGCGAGCCGGTCAAGTACGCTCCTCAATATGGCGGCTACTGTGCTGGCGAAGTCGTAGGGGGAGGGGTCACGATTAATGTCGATCCGGAAGCGTTCAAGATTATCGACGGTAAGCTCTACCTGGTCTACGACGTCGGCAATGCGGACAGTTTCGCTGCGCGCGCGGATGAAGAAATACCGAAAGCCGACGCTAACTGGCCGAAGGTCGTCGCCAACCTGAAGCTCGATAAGTATCACTGATACCAAGTCCGCCTACTGGACTACAGTGAAGTGAAACACCTTGCTTGAATTGACAAAGGAATAGCCGTTGACGGCATCGTCGCGGCGTTTGTAGACAGGTCCGCAGTCGGGGCGCCCGAACATATTCTCGCTTAGCTCGCACAACAGGTCGCCATCCAGACGAACAGTCTCGGTGACTAGCCGCGTCGTAGAGCGGAAGGCTGCCTTGCCGTCGCTGCCTATCTGCAGGAAGGCTGGTTGGAGACCGGGCTCAAGCTTGCCTTGCAGCGTATGGCCCAGCACCAACGAGGCGATCTCTTTGCCCTTCAATCGATTCTGCTCGTCGCCGGTAAAGGCAAACGGCCATTCGGGCAAGCCCGCCTGCTGTAACGCGTCGATGATGAGAGCCAAATCCTGCGGACTACGGTACTGGGCACCGTTGAGCCGGTATGCGGACAATGAATCGAACCCCGGTGTCGACATGGCACCCATTCCCTCGGAGACCGCCGCCCTGGCATCCTGAAGGCGGCCGGCGCGAGCGTAGGCGGCACCAAGCGTGATCGTGAAATCTCCGACTGATGGCGCATCGTTGCGGGTGCGTTCGAGCGCCTCGATCGCCTTGTCGTTGCTTCCTTGAATGAGAAAGACCAGACCGGCAATTTGTCGGTTGATGGGTGAAAGGTTGGGATCGAGCCTGAGAGCTGTCTCGACCGCTTCCGCAGCCTCGGCATGATTGCCAGCGAACAGCTGCACGTATCCCAGGGCTATTTGCGTCTCGGCATCGCCGGGGCCAAGTGCTACGGCTCGCTCAACCGAAGCGATGGCTTCCTCGTAGCGGCGATCCACGACCTGCATGATGCCAAGAATCGCGTAAGGCGACGAAAGATCTGGGTCGAGTTGCAGCGCACGGCTTGCCTTCTCATAGGCGCGCTTGCGGGCCGGTGCGCTCTGCATGATGTCGTTGAACGATTCGCGCCAGATATAGACTGTCATGCTTGCATCAGCCGCGAAGGCTTCGGCAAAGGCTGGGTCGAGTTGCTCCGCCTTGTCGTAGAGCGTGAGCGCCTCCCGCAGTCCGTTGCGCCGACCGGTCCGTGCTGTCTGCTCTGCACGAAGATAGAAGTCGTATGCTTCAAGGTTTTCGGTCGGCGGACGCGCCATTCGTTCGCTCTCCGCAGCCGAAGCCCGGATGCCAAGGGCCTTGGCGATCTCCCCGCTCATCTCGTCCTGGATGGCAAACACGCCGGCCATGCCACGGTCGAACCGGTTGGCCCATAGATTATCGCCCGTTGCCGCATCGATAAGCTGGGCATTGAGCCGGATCTGATCGCCGGTGCGGCGGACGCTCCCTGTGACGACAAAGCGGACCCCAAGGTCGCGCGCGACGTCTGCCACCGCCGCAGGCTTGTCCTTGTAGGCGAAAACCGAGTTGCGTGCGATGACGTCCAGACCGGAAAGCTTGGTGAGATCCGTGATCAAGTCTTCGGTTATGCCGTTAACGAAATAGTCCTGGCCTTGATCGCCGTCTAGGTTCGCAAACGGCAGCACGGCGACCGATGGCCGCGACGGCAACGACAACTTCTGCCAGGCGAACATGCCGGCAAGCACGGCAACTACCAGGGCCGCGACGCTCGCCAGGATCAGGATGCGCGAGCGCGGCCAGTGTGGCGCGGCCACGACCTTGCCCGCGGCAGCGGGATCGAGCAGCAGCCGATACGCGCGGATCGGATCGGCGATGTTCTTGAGGCGCTGCTCGCCAAGACTGGCAAAGCCGACGTCCACCTTGTGGACGGCATGATCGAACGCTGTTCCGGAGATGCAGACTCCGCCTGGCTCGGCCATCGCCTCAAGGCGAGCGGCGATGTTTACGCCATCGCCGTATAGGTCATTTTCCTCGACGATGACGTCGCCGAGATTGACCCCGATACGAAACCTGATGTGCCGTGGGCCGGAGGGGCCCTGGTCTCGGGCAGCCATCCGGCGCTGAATCGCTGCGGCGCACTGGACTGCATCGACGACACTCGCGAATTCGACCAGTGCCCCGTCGCCCATGAGTTTGACCATGCGACCGCGGAATTCCTTGATGGAAGGGTCGATCAACTCGCGGCGGCAGCTTTTCAGCCGTTCAAGCGTACCCACCTCATCCTCGCCCATGAGCGTGCTATATCCGACCACGTCGGCAGCAAGGATTGCAGTGAGCCGTCGCTCCATACGCTGGTGTCCCACCTCCAAGGGCAAAAGCTTGGCTTGAGAACGTACTCTAGTACTACTTTGATTGCGAGCATGCTTGGCCCCTTGGGGCAGCGGGCAATGCAATCCGTCGGTTTCGCGGCAATTGCCCGGGTGTGGGCAGCTCATAGCCAAAATGGATGCCGCAGAACGATGCCCGGGGGCCCCGCAACGAGATCCGATGTTTGAGGTTAAAGGGTCCGCTTTCGTTTTTCCCCTCACCAAAAGCGGACTTACTGCTCGCCCTATCCAGCCACACGGGACGCTCTCCTGCACCGCCTACGCCCCAACCGCCCCAGCCATTTGGGCGCGGCCATACGCCAGCGCAGCCACCGCCAAATCCCCCACTGCCAGCCCCCGGAACACAAACGCCGTCGTCTCGCCCGGCCCCTGCCTCCCCGCGAAATCCCCACACACCAGCCCCGTCAGGTCGCCCACAACCAGCGTCGGGTCGACCATCGGCTTGGCCATATTTCTCTCCTGCTCCAAATCGTCGACGATGATGCGGTCGAAGCGGGGCATTGTCTGCGGCAGCCAGGGCAGGGCCTGGTCGGTCATCACGGCGAAGCTGCCTGGCTTCAGCCAGTTTGCGTCGAGGAAGGGCGCGGGTTTGGGCACCAGGGTCACCGTCGTCACCACGATGTCGGCGCCTTCGATGGAGGCCCTTGCCGTGTCGCATGGGATTGCTTCCAGTCCCCGCGATTGCGCCATTTGGCACAGCGCGTCGCGGTTGGCGGCGCCGCGGCCGAAGGCGCGGATTTCGCGCAAGGCGAAGAGGTCGGCGAATGTCTCTAAATGTCCACGCGCTTGCACCCCGCAGCCGATGAAGGCGACCGAAGACGCATCGCCGCGCGCCATGCGCTTGGCGGCGACGGCGCTCAAGGCGGCCGTGCGTTTCTCCGTCACCCAATTGCCGTCGACCAGGGCAAGCGGCAGGCCTGTCTCGGCGTCGAGCAGCGTGATCAGCGAATTGAGCGTGGGCAATCCGCGCGCGGCGTTGCGGGGGTTGACGACCAGGGACTTCGTCGCCAGCACGGGCGGCGTGGAGGCGACGCCCAGCGTCGCCATGATGTAGCGGTCGTCGCCCGGCAGCACGACCGCCTTCGGCGCGCACCAGACCTCGCCGCGCCGCTGGCCTGATATCTGGCGTTCGATCTCGCCGACCATGTCGACTGTCGAGATCGACAGGCGGTCGAGCAGCCGGGAAGACAGATAGGGCAGGGTTTCGGCGGTGTTCATCTTGTCATTTTCCAAGGGGACGAACAGACTACACGAAGCGCGCGGGGCCGAAAGCCTCGCGGCGCCAGCGGCGTCACCGCATGCCTGGTCGGCGAGAACCGCGTCCGGCCGGTGCCGATCTTCCCGGCGGCTCGAGCGGGCAGTCGGTGACCTTGCCTAAACCGCGTTCTTGGGCTGAATGGTGGGACATGCCGCGAGGAGGGCATCGAGATGAGCCAAGACAGTCCACGGCCACTTGCCGAGATCGCCAGCTATCACGCGCATGTCTATTTCGACGGGCAGGCCGAGCGGCAGCGGGCCGAATGGCTGCGGCTGCGCATCGCGGAACGATTCCGCGTGCGCCTGGGCAATTGGCACGACAGACAGATCGGGCCGCACGACAAGGCCATGTACCAGGTCTCCTTCGCGACCGGGATATTCGGCGCGCTGGTTCCATGGCTGATGCTGAACCATGGCGGCCTGAGCATCCTCATCCACCCGAACACGAGCAATCCCAAGCGCGACCATCTGGTCGATCCCATCTGGATCGGCCGGCCACTGGCGGTGCATGGCGACGTGCTTCCAGACGACCATGAGGCGGAAGAGGCGCTGGAACCCAACACCGAGCCGTCCTTGCCGGCGTAGAGCGGCGTCGGTTCCCGCAGGGCATTGCGTGATGCCGCTGGGTGCTCTTCTATCCTGTTGCGGCCAGGCGCGTGCTGAAGCCGGGCGGCATCTTCGCGGTCAAGGATTTCGATTCGACCATCCTGCAAATCCTGCCCATGGACCGGGCCCTGCTGGCGGCTTCATGGCCGCCAGGCTGCAGGGTTCGCGACGGGGCGTGCTCGGCACCGATTGCGGTTCCACGCTTCCGGCGCGCCTGCGGCAGGCGGGCCCGGAGGTCGTCAGCCGCAAGGGATGGCTGGTCGAGCGCTGGGCGCCTCGCTTCACGCGCGACTATGTTCGCGACCTGCTGGCCTATTTCGCCAGCGTCGCGCCGGGCTATGCCCTGCCTGACGCCGACCAGGCCTATTGGCGGGAGCTGAAGCAGCGGCCGGATCGGCTGCTCGACGACCGATGCCCCGGCGGCTGCGCGATGCCGCGGGCAAACTCGCTTCCGAGATCCAGGCCAAGCCAAGCCGCATTCGCCAGTCATCCACTCAAATGGCCGGCTTTCGATCGAATTTCTTTGCAACCCGTTAATGCGGCCATGCGTCAATAAGCATCTGCTAATTAGCTGATGGCGTGGGGTACGCAATGACCAAGAATCTTGGCAATGGACGCTATGTGCCGCCCAAGGACACAAGCGTCTCCTTCTTCGGCAAGGTCGCGCCGGCGCTGTTTCCGCTCGTCGCGGCGGCGCTGGGCTACATGATCGGACGGCAATTCCTCGGCCTGTAGGCGCAATTCCAGGAAAAGTGCGCAGCGCTTCCCCTGGGGAGTTGCGTATTCCCGTAAGGCCGACAGGCATCAAGCCCCAGTCTCGGCTGCCGCCTCCTCGGCGGCGGCTTCGGTTCGCCGGACGCGGTCGCTGGCCAGAAGCACGACCGGGCAGGCGACGGCGGCCAGCACCGCGCTCGCCGTGTCGCCGAAGAACAGCTCGTCGCCCGGCCGTTGCGTGACGCCCATCACCACCATGGCGGCGCCCTTGGCGGCCTCCCTGGCGATCGCCTTGTCGGGCGTGGCGCGCGTCCTGATCGCGGTTTCGACGGCGACGCCATAGCGGTCGGCGAGATCGGCGACATCCTTGAGCACGGCCTCCTCGCGGCGGTGCGAAACCGAGCTTGGCCGGCTGCCCTTGCGGGCCTGCGAGACATAAAGGACTTTTACGCGCGCCCGGTGCGGCCGCGCCAAGGCGAGCGCGAAATCGGCCGCGCGCCGGGCTACCTCGGTGCCGTTGACGGGAACCAGAATGGTCGCGCCGGCGCGCAGCATCGGCATCTTGCCATCAGCGTTGGCGCCATTCAGCACCAGGCAGAGCGGGCCGTCGAAGCCGCTGGTGATGGCGTTCAGCGTGCCGCTGAAGGTGCCTTCGGCCAGCGCGTTGTCCAGCCCGACCAGCAGCAGGCCGTAGCCCTTGCGGGCTTCCGCCGCGATCGTCTCGGTGGTGGCTTCAAGCTCGGTGCGAGCCGTGAGGTGGACCTTGTCGACGGGTGTATCCTCGGCCTTCCTGACAGCCCTGGCGCTTCTGGCCGCGCCCCTCTTGACCTGCTTGGAGGCCCGCTCGGGACCTTTGTCGCGGGCAGGGCCGGGCAGTTTGCCATCCTTGAGGTGGAGCAGCGTGGTCGGCATGCCGCTGCCGCCGCCGACGAGGCCGGCGAGATAGGCGGTGAATTTTCCGACCGGGCTGTCGTCGACGAGCAGCAGCAACCGCTCCAGCTTGGAGACGAAGCCACGCTCGTCGAGCAGTTCGCGGTCGACGCGCTGCTTTTCGGTGTCGCCGACCGGCAGTCGGCCGAGCGCCCAGCGCAGCATCGGCGGCATGGCCAGCGTGGTGATGACGGCCATGGTGACGATCATGGTGAATAGATTGTGGGAGAGGATGTTCATCGACAGGCCGATCGAAGCGACGATAACCTCGGTCGAGCCGCGCGCGTTCATGGCGCTGCCGACGGCGGTAGACTCCTTCAGAGACATGCCGGCCAGTCGGCCGCCGAGAAAGGCGCCCGAGAACTTGCCGATGCTGGCGATCAGCACCAACGCCAACGTCAGCAGCGCCAGCGTCGGGTCGGTAAGCACGGTAAGGTCCGCGGACAGGCCGGCCATGCCGAAGAACACCGGCATGAACAGCGCCGTGATGACGCCGCGCAACTGGCCCTCGATGTGATCTGACAGGATCGGCGATTCCCCGACCAATATGCCCGCGACGAAGGCGCCGAGCACGGTGTGCACGCCGATCAGATTGGTGATCAGGGCCATCACGCCCATGATGATGAGAATGACCGATATGACGGCGTATTCGCTCCGGAAAGAGTCGTTGCTCCAGCGGATCAGGGTGAAGACCAGACGGCGGCCGATGGTGAAGGAGAACACCATGAACAGCGCCACTTCGGCCACCGTGGTGATGAGCGGCAGCACCTGCAGGCTGCCATTGGTGGCGATGCCGAAAGTGACGGCGATGATCAGCCAGCCGATCGTGTCCTCGATGATTGCCGAGGAGACGATGACCTGGCCGAGATTGCGGCGCATGAAATTCATTTCGCGCACCACCATGGCGACGATTTTCACCGAGGAGATCGACAGCGCCGTGCCGAGGAACAGCCCGGCGACGATGCGCTCGCTCGGCTCGGGCAGAAGCGAATCCGGCAAGACCCGCGCCAGCGCGAAACCGCAGGCAAAAGGCAGGACTACGCCGGTGATCGAGATCGAAAAACAGGCCGCGCCCACCCGCCGCACGAGGCGCAAATCCGTCTCCATGCCGGTGAGCAGCAGGAGCAGCAGAATGCCAAGCTGCGAGACGGCATCGATCATGCCTTTCTGCGCCGGATCGGTGGAAAAGATCAGATGCTGGGCGCTTGGCCAGAGCCAGCCGAACAGCGACGGCCCGAGCAGGATGCCGCCGATCAGCTGGCCCATGATCGCCGGCTGCCCGAAGCGCTGGAAGATCTCGCCAAGGCCACGGCCGACCAGAAGCAGGAGCACGATCTCGGCGACGAACAGCCCTTCCGCCGAGCCGCCCATGCCCGAGGCGTGGCCGGCAGGCTGCGCGGCCAGCGCCTGGCTCGCCGGGGCGAGGGCGACAATTGCCAGCGAGAGGGCGGTGGCCAGCGAAAGGGCGGCGGCCATCGAAAGGGCGGCCGCGGGGCCGTGCGACCTTGTTGCCAGTGGGTGGATCATGGGTCCCTTCAAGACGCCGCCGCGGACTGACCATCACAACGCGCGGCTGGGGTTTGCGTTGCAGCCATCCGTCACGAGGTGTTGGCTCGGCATCGAGTTCAGAATATCGAGCTCAGACGTGAACGTCGCCGAAGGAGAGTTCGCCGTCGTCGCCCGCTGTCAGGAAGGCGGCTGCCAGCAGTCCGGCATAGAGGAGGGCAACCGCGGTGACGATGACAACGCCCGCAATGGGGCCGAGCGCCGCGGCGCCGACAGCCTCGCGCATCGTGCCGACAAAGCCGACCGGCACGCCTTGGTCGATCAGGCTCGGGGTCGACAGTTTGAGGATCCAGGCGAGCAGCAGGATCAGCATCATGTGCAGGTAGTTGCGGCGCAAACGGCGCGCCAGGGCCACGCGCTGCGAGACCAGGAATTTTGGCGTGCGCAGGCTCTCACCGAGGATCAGCAGCCAGTCGGAGGCAAAGTCGGGCTGCGGCGAGAAGATCTGCGCGAAATAATGGCGCTCGAACTGGCGCACGCGGGCGCGGTAGACATCGAAGAAGCGGTAGCGACGCGCCTCGATCCACAACAAGAGCAGCACCAGCAGCATGGCGAACAGCAGCACGCCGTGATGGGCGCTGGCCGTCGACAGCGACACCGACAGCATCGCCGCGACAACGGTGATCGCCCAATTGCTGGTGCGGTCGAGGCGGTCGCGCCAGCCCGCCATGCGGGCGATCTCGGCGCGATGGAAATGGGACATCACGGTGACCAGCTCGCCTGGCGAAAGCGGCCTGCCGACGGGCGTTGCCGGCGCATCGTTCATGACTTCCTCCCGGCCGACAACGCTTATGAGGCAATGTCGTTCCGAAGCGCTTGCTTACGGCCGCTTCGCGCCAGCGTAGACCCCCATCGCGCTGTTCCGCGACGCGCTGATCGACGGGCTCAAGGTGCCGATGCCGCTGGTGTCATAGGCGTAAGAGCTGCCGCGCGGGATGACTCAGGTGCGGAGTCCAGGTTTCGAATGCATCTGGCTCTTGAGAATCCCCGAACCTTCAGCAACATGGCTGCCATGGCCAAGGCACGACAATGAGCAAGCCGATTTCCGCCGCACCGCGCAAATCAGCGCCACAAAAGGCGCCGATGGCGCTAACCGAGGCGCTGGTGGCGCGCACCTTGCGCGCAGTGGAGGATGCCGGGCCGGTGCCGGGCATGATCCCGATGACCGATGACGACTATGCGCGTTTTCGCGACGAGATCCTGGCCTCGGCGCCGCCCGGGCCGCTGAAGCTGTTCGCCTATGGCTCGCTCTTGTGGAAGCCGGCGGGCGAGGTGAGGGGCGGTGAGCGGGCGGTGGCGCGGGGCTGGCACCGGTCGTTCTGCTTCACGGTGCAGCGCTTTCGCGGCACGCTCGATCAGCCCGGCCTGATGATGGCGCTCGACCGTGGCGGCCAGTGCCAGGGCATGGTGTTCGAGATCGCCGAACCGGTAGCCGCCAATCTGGAAGCGCTGCTGCGTCGCGAAATGACCATCCTGCCCGCCGTCAACGTGCCCCGCTGGCTGCAGGTCAGCACCGAAAGCGGGCCGTGCCTGGCGCTCGGCTTCGTCGTCGATCCCGCCAACCCGCGCTATGCCGGCAAACTGGATAAGCCCGCGGTCGCCGCGACGCTGGCGACCGCCGTCGGCCATTGGGGCTCGGGCGCGCAGTATCTGTTCGAGACCATCCGCCATCTCGACGCCTGCGGCATCCGCGATCGCAATCTGTGGCAATTGCAGGAACTGGTGGCGCAGGAGATCGGGCGTAGCCACGTCCCCATCTAGCCATCACCGTGTTCAGGACCCTCCAATCTTCCGCTTGACGAACATATATCCCTGTGGTTATACGTCAACAATAGCCAACGGGTTATCGATTAGCGATGCCAGACGCTCATGACATGCTCTTCAGGACGCTCGCCGACCCGACACGGCGGGCGATCTTCGAGCGGCTGTGCCGCCAGGGAGAGCAGACGGTGGGGGCGCTGACCAGTCAGTCCGGCGTCTCGCAACCGGCGGTGTCGAAGCATCTCGGCGTGCTGAAGCAGGCCGGGCTGGTGCGCGACCGCCATGAAGGCCGCCAGACGCATTACAGCGCCCAGCTTGCCGCGCTGGCGCCGCTGATGGACTGGACACGCGACATGGCCGGGTTCTGGGAAAGCCGGTTCGACGACCTCGAGGATTTGCTCAAAAGGATGGACCAGTGAACGATAGTGCCCAGGAGACCCGCACTGTCGTCGTCGAGCGGGAAATCTTCCATCCTCCCGAAAAACTCTGGCGCGCGTTGACGCAACCGCATCTGATCGAGGAGTGGCTGATGAAGAACGATTTCAAACCCGCCGTCGGCCATCGCTTCAACATCAGCGCCGACTGGGGCGGCGTGCTGGACTGCGAGGTGCTTGCCGTCGAGCCGCACAAGAGGTTGTCCTACAGCTGGAACCTCGCTCATCAGGATCCAGCGTTCGATCTCAGGAGCGTGGTGACTTTCACGCTCACCCCAACGCCAACGGGAACCCATCTGCGCATGGAGCAGGCCGGTTTCCGGCCCGACCAGAAGCGCGCCTATGGCGGCGCCAAGGTGGGTTGGCCGCAATTCCTGGAAAAGCTGGAAGAGCTTCTGGCGCGGACGGACTGAGGCCTCGAACTGAAAGCCATGCAGAAATAGCAAAGGGCGGGTTCTCCGCCGGCAAAACCATGGAGAAAAAGCGATGAAGATCAAACTGACCAGCATCTATGTCGACGATCAGGAAAAGGCGCTTGCCTTCTACACCGGCGTGCTGGGCTTCACCAAAAAAGCCGATTTCAGCAATGGGCCGTTCCGTTGGCTGACGGTCGTCTCGGCCGAAGAGCCCGAAGGGACCGAATTGCAGCTGGCACTGAATGACAACCCGGCGGCCAAGGCCTACCAGCAGGCGATCTTCAAGCAGGGCCAGCCGGCGCTGATGCTCTTCACCGACGACATCAAGGGCGACCATGAGCGCATCAAGGCGAATGGCGGTGCCTTTGCCATGGCGCCTACCGACGTGACCGGCTCGACCATCGCCAAGCTCAACGATGGCTGCGGCAATCTCATCCAGATCGCGCAGCTGGCGCGCTGGTAGCGCCCAGCTGGTTTCATGCATTTTTCAAGGGAGGTAACATTGAACTGGAGCAAATGGATCAGGCAAGCGCATCGCTGGCTGTCGATCATCTTTACAGCGACCGTCGTCGCCAATTTCGTCACCATGGCGTTTGGACAGCCGCCGGCCTGGGTGGTTTATTCGCCACTGCCGCCGCTCTTCCTTATGCTGTTCAGCGGCCTCTATATGTTCGTGCTGCCCTATGTTTCCAGGGGACGCAGCGTGCAGCGGGCCAATGGATAGGAGGAAAGCGCATGGCCAAGTCGACCCCGGCCAAGGCTGAGCCGAAGCTGCTTTCCGGCGGCAATCCGCGGATCGCCAAGGGGTATGGCGACGCCCCGGTGCAGGCCTATATCGCGGCGATGCCAGGCAGGAAGCGCGAGATGGGCGGGCGGCTCGACGCGCTCATCGAGCGCGCCGTACCCGGCGTGAACAAAACGGTGAAATGGAACTCGCCTTTCTACGGCGTCGAGGGGAAAGGCTGGTTCCTCAGCTTCCATTGCTTCACCAGATACATCAAGGTGGCCTTCTTTCGCGGCATGTCGCTCGATCCGGTGCCGCCAGGCCAATCCAGGAGCCAGGATACGCGCTACCTCAACATTCATGAGGACGACGCGTTCGACGAGGCGCAGTTCAGCGCCTGGGTGAAGCAGGCCAGCCACTTGCCTGGCGAACGCATGTAAGCGCTCTATTTTTCAGTTCGAAGGAGAACCACAATGACGACCACCGAGGACAGCAAATCTCCCTCCGAGCTGATCGACGGCAGGATCAAGGAATTGGGCGACTGGCGAGGCGAGATGCTTGCCCGGCTGCGCGCGCTGATTCATCAAGCCGATCCCGACGTGGTCGAGACGTGGAAATGGCGCGGCGTGCCGGTATGGGAGGATGCCGGCATGATCTGCACCGGCGAGACCTACAAGGCCGTCGTCAAGCTGACCTTCGCCAAGGGCGCAGCGCTGCCCGATCCCTCGCGCCTGTTCAATTCCAGCCTCGAAGGCAACACACGGCGCGCCATCGATTTCCAGAAAGGCGAGGAGGTCGACGAGGAGGCCTTCAAGGCGCTGGTACGCGCGGCGGTGGCTTTAAACAAATCCAAGTCCCGAAAGTAATCGTTCATTGCGCATAGAGGTCACGGTCGGCGCTGCCCCTCACTGTCCTGCGGGACATCTCTCCCCGTGAACGGGGCGAGAGGGCTACCGCGAGGCCGATGCTGTTTCCGCAACGCCGGCGATTGGCGAAATCGGCGACAACGGCGTCCCTCGCCCCGTTTACGGGGAGAGGATGCCGGCAGGCAGGTGAGGGGCGGCGCTGAAGGCAGATGATTGCAACGACTTCAACGCGGCGGCCCGCGGACGCTGCCAGCCTCACCGCAAAAACAGCCGCGTTTACGATCTGGGAAGCTTGATGGTGCTAGATCGCGGGATGATGGCTGGCCAGCCGGGCCGGCCGGTTTGGATTCGCCGCCATGAACAGCAGCCCGATGCGCATGCCGTGGGTGGACACGGCCAAAGGCCTCTCGATCATCCTCGTGGTCATGATGTACTCGGCCTACAACACCGGCGAGTATACGGGTGGCGTCGGCTTTCTCCACTATGTCATCGGCTTCGCGACGCCGTTTCGGATGCCGGAATTCTTCCTGATCTCGGGGCTATTCCTGTCGCAGGTGATCGACCGGCCGTGGCGGCGCTATATCGACCGGCGCGTCGTTCACTACCTCTATTTCTACGTGCTGTGGGCGATCATCTCGATCGGGCTGAAGATCGGCATCTTCAGCCGGGATCCCGCCGGCATGCTGCACGACCTCGCAATGGCCGTCGTCCAGCCCTATGGCGTCCTGTGGTTCATCTACATGCTGGCGGTGTTCGGCCTCGTGGCGAAACTGCTGCGGCAGTTTGCCGTGCCCGCCTGGATCGTCATCCCGATCGCGGCCGGCCTGCAGATGTGGGCGCCGCATCCCGACAGCTACGCGGTCGAACAATTCGCGGCCTATTTCGTCTTTTTCTACGTTGGCTTCGTCATGGCGCCGCTGGTATTTCGGCTCGTCGAATGGACGCAACCCCGCCCGGCGGTGGCTGTCGCCGGGCTCGTCCTGTGGGCTGTCGTCAATGGTCTGCTGGTCTATTCGCCGGGCTATGCCATGCAGCCGGTCGGCATGCAGATGGGGCTGGCGGCATGGCCGCCGCTGCATCTCGTCCTGGCCGTCGCCGGTGCCGTGGCGCTTTGCGTGCTTGGCGGTTTCCTGTCGAAATTTCCCGCCATGGAATGGCTGCGCTGGCTGGGTGAACATTCGCTGGTCGTCTATGTCGCCTTCACCATCCCGATGTCGCTTTTTCGCGGCGCGGCGCTGGCAAGCGGCCTGCTGACCGACACGGGCATGCTCAGCCTGGCGGTGCTGCTGGTTTCGATCGTCAGCCCCGTCGTGCTTTACTTCGTTGTCCAGCGCGTCGGCTTCGGCATGTTCTTGTTCGAGCGGCCGGCCTGGGCGCATATCGGCGGCAGCGCCGCGAAAGCGGCGCCGAAAAAGCCGCTGACCGCCGCCGCCCAGTCAAGCGGGACATAACCGGCCGCCCCACGGCGTTGCCGCCGGCATCAACCGTCGCGCAGCCAGACCAGCATCTCGCCGGGCTCGCGGTTGTCCCAGGCGAAATAGGGGATGGCGGTCAGGCGGGTCTCGACCTTGGCCGGTGGCTCGGAGCGATAAAGGCCGTCCTGCCAGCCATCCCCGGCATCGGCTTGCGCCGTGGCTGAAAGCGTCACCACGCCGCCCAGCAAGTCCGGTTCGTCATGCGCCTCGATGCCGGCCGTGCGCGGCAGGGTCAGGCGATGCAGGCGATTGTCATTGTCGGTCGCCTCGACGCAGTAGATCAGCGGTCCGCGCGACAGCGCGACGCGGCCGGCATCCTGCCGGACCGCGGGATTGGCATAGAGCCGTTCGATCGGCATTTCGAGATCGAGCCTGACACGGTCGCCCTTGTTCCATTGGCGCCGGATCGCGGCGTAGCCGTCACTGGTCAAATCCTCGAGGTCGACCGTCTCGCCATTGATCTCGAGCTTGGCCTTGGAGCTCCAAGCCGGCACACGCAGGTGCAGCGTGAACTCTACCGGCGCCTGCGGCTCGACCGTGATCTCGACGGCACCATCCCAGGGATAGCGGCTCGCCTGCACCAGCGTCACCGGTGTGCCTGCAATGTCGAAGCGGGCGGTGGAATCGCCATAGAGATGAACCGCCAGCGCGTCGTCCGCCAGGCTGTAGAAATAACTGCCGATGGAGGCGACCATGCGGCCGATATTGGGCGGGCAGCAAGGGCAGCGGTGCCATTTCCAGCGGTTGTGCTTGCCCCGGCTTTCCAGCGGGTTCTCGTAGAAGAACAGCGAACCGTCGAGCGACAGGCCCGAGATCGAGCCGTTGTAGAGCGCGCGCTCCATCATGTCGGCGTAGCGGGCGTTCGGACCCATGCCGAGCATGCGGCTCGCCCAGAACACCAGCCCGACAGATGCACAGGTCTCGGCATAGGCGGTTTCGTTGGGCAGGTCGTAGTCGCTGGTGAAGCCCTCATTGTGCGCCGAGGGCCCGAGCCCGCCGGTGATGTAGAGGTTTTTGGTGGTGAGGTCGTCCCACAGCCGGTCGAGCGCCACCCGCAGCGTGTCGTCGCCATATTCGGTCGCGATGTCGGCCATCCCTGAATAAAGATACATGGCCCGCACCGCGTGGCCGACGACCTTGTCCTGCTCGCGCACCGGGACGTGCGACTGGCTGTATTCGTAGGTCTTGAAATGATAGGCCCTCGGGTCGGCGCCTCGGGCGCGTGCCTCCTCGTCGAAATAGTGCGGCTGCTGGCCGCGCTGGTCGATGAAGTATTTGGCCAGTTCCATGTACTTTTGTTCGCCCGTCACTCGCGCCAGCTTGACCAACGCCAGCTCGATCTCCTCATGGCCGCAATAGCCTTTTTTCTTGCCGGGCTCGGGCCCCAGCACCGAAGCGATGTGATCGGCGTAGCGGCACATGATGTCGAGCAGCTTGCGCTTACCCGTCGCCTGGTAGTAGGCGACCGCGCCCTCAATGAGGTGGCCGGCGCAATAAAGCTCGTGGCAGTCGCGCAGATTGGTCCAGCGCTTGCCCGGCTGGATGCGCTGGTACCAGCTGGAGAGATAGCCGTCCTCCTGCTGCAGCCTGCCATACATGTCGATGACGGCGTCGATCTTCTTCTCCAGTTCGGGATTCTTGCGCCGGTAGAGCGAATAGGCCGCGGTCTCGATTGTCTTGCCGAGGTCGGAATCCCAAAACATCTGCGTGGTCACCGTCGAGCCGGTGAAGCCGGCGGAGGCCGCCTCGTCGGGCGAGGGCGAGTGGAACGGAATGACGACGCCCGGCGAGGGGCGGTCCGGATCGATCTGCTCCAGCATGCGCGCCGCCACGCAGCGTTCGTAAAGGATGTCGGCGGTGCGTGTGGCAACCGCCTCGGCGCGGTCGCCCCAGAAGCCGCGCACGTCGACCTGCGGCACCGGCAGCGGGCGGAAGGCGAGTTTGGGCTGGAACGCTTTGGCAGGCCTGGCGGATGGCGATGCAGTCATGAACTTTCTCCATTCGGTCGATTACTTGACGGCCCCGGCCATCAGGCCGCGGATGTAGAAGCGCTGCAAAGCCAGGAACAGGATCAGACACGGCACCATCATCACGGTGACGCCCGCCTGCACCGCGCCCCAGTCGATGGCGCCAAAGCGGCCGGACTGAAGTGCGGTCATCATCACCGGCAGCGTGAACTTGGACTGGTCGGTCATCAGCACCAGGGCGGCGAGGAATTCGTTCCAGGCGCCGAGGAAGGCAAACAGCGCGATGGTGACGACACCAGGCCAGACCAGCGGCAGCATCACCTTGACGAGCATTGTGGCGTTGCCGGCGCCGTCCATGCGCGCGGCCTCCTCGATCTCGCGCGGCACCGCGTCGAAGGCATTGCGCATCATGAAGATCGAGAACGGCAGCTGCAGCGTCACATAGACGCCGACCAGGCCGGTCAGCGTGTTGTGCAGGCCAAGCTTGGTCAGCACCAGGAAAATCGGCGTCAGGATCGACTGGAACGGGATCATGATCGTCGACAGGATGAGGACGAAGAACAAGTCCTTGAACGGGAACCGAAACCGCGAAAAACCGTAGCCGGCGAGTACGCTGACGATGACCGACAGTATGACCGTCATCACCGAGACGTAGATGCTGTTCTGCGCCGAGGCCCACAGGCCGTCGCCGAAACTGTTCAGCGTTTGATAGTTCTCCAGCGAGAAGCCCGTCGTCGGCCAGGGCGGCAGCGGCGGCAGGCGCGCCTCCTGCGCCGGCTTGAAGGCCGACAGCACCGTCCACACGATCGGCGCCACGAACAGCACCGAGGCGACGATGCCGGTGGAATGCCTGCCCAAGCGCGCGACAAGCTTGCCTGTGCCCGATATCGCCTGCGCCATCAGTCGAGCCCCTCGGGTTTGCGCAGCAGCCAGAGTTGGACGAGGCTGAGCGCCACCAGGATGACCAGCAGCACCATCGAGAGTGCCGCGCCATAGCCGAGCTTGAACGACACGAAGGACTGGTTGAAGATCCAGTACACCGCCGTCAGCGTCTGGTTGCGCGGGCCGCCGCGCAGGATGATGTAGAATTGGTCGAAGGCAAGGATGGAGCCCGCGACCGACAGGATCAGCGCCAGCGCCAGGGTGCGGCGCATCAGCGGCAAGGTGATCGCCCGGAACCGCGCGAACGGCCCGGCGCCATCGATGACGGCGGCCTCTTGCAGGTCCTGCGGAATCGACTGCAGGCCGGTCATCAGGATGATCATGGTGAAGCCGGCGACCTTCCACACCACCATGGCGATGATCGACCAGAAGGCCGGTTGGAAGGTGGCGAGCAGGTTGTACTTCTTGTCGATCAGGCCGAGATCGTAGGCGGCGGGGCTGAACAGGCCGGAATCGACGTTGAGCAGCCACGACCACAAAAGGCTCGCCGAGGCAAAGCCGACCACCGCCGGCATGAAGAACATGGTGCGGTAGAGGTTGGTGAACGGGCGCGGCCGCTCGATGAAGATCGCCAGCGGAAAGGCGACGGCGAAGATCGCGATGGTTACGATCAGCGTGTAGTACCCGGTGAATCTCAGCGCGTTCCAGAACCTGGTGTCGCGCAGGATTGCCCAGTAATTGCCGAGCCCGATGAAGGAGTGCTCGCCCATCAGCGGCCAGTTGTGCAGCGACATCCAGGCCGTCATGCCGAGCGGAATGACGAAGAACAGCATGACCAGCGCCACCGCCGGCGCGACATAGAGCAGGCCAATCCATTGCCGGCGCCCGGCGCCGACGCGTTTGCGGACGCGGGCAGTGGTTGCGGTAATGGTGGTCATGGCTGGCCGCCCGATGCTGTTAGGGCATTGGCCAAGTACCCCCTCACTGGAATTGCCAACCGAATTGCAAAGGGCAATTCGGGGCAATCCGACCTCTCCCCGAGGGGAGAGGAGATAGCTAGCCATAGCGGCAGCCTCTTCTCAACAGCGGGGAGAAGGTGGCCGCGTAGCGGCCGGATGAGGAGGTCTTGTCTCAAAGCGATGGCCCTGACGTTAGTGATGCGAATTTCCGGCCGCCCGCCCAGGGAGACAGGCGGGCGGCCGGCAGGCGGCCAGCCTACTTCCGCGGCGCCTGATCGATGATCGACTGCATGGTCTCTTGGGCGTTTGCTATCGCGCCATCGACGTCGTCGCCGAAGAACACCTCGTTGATCATCTGCGTCCACGGGCCGTTGGCGGAGTTGATCAGGTCGTTGAACACCACCGAATACGGCGTCTTGCCCTTGGCCATCGCCTCGGCGGCAATCTGGTAGCGCGGGTCGAGCTCCTTCAGCGCGTCCTTGGCGATGTCGCCGCGCACCGGCAGGCTGCCGTATTTGGCGAGAATCGTCTGGCCTTCGAGCGAATAGGCGAAGTCCAGGAACTCCTTCACCACGGCGAGCTTCTTGGTGCCCTTGGTGACAACGAAATTGTCGCCGCCGGCAAAGGACGACCAGTTGCCATCCTTGCCTGGCAGAAAGGTGACGCCGTAATCGACATCAGGATATTGCGTATTGAGCGCGCCGATGGCGAAGGCGCCGGAGGGCGAGATGCCGATATTGCCGGCGGCGAAGGCGGCGAAGAAATTGGCGCCGGTGTCGGTCTGCGCGCCCGCCGGAACCAAATCCTTCTTGACCATCGAGCGGTAGAGATCGATGGCGCCGCGCAGTTGCGGGCTGTCCAGCGTCGCCTTTGAGCCGTCCTCCGACAGGATATCGCCGCCCGAGGCCCAGATCAGCGGCGTGAATGTGAAGATGTTGCAGCCGCCGCAATTGCCGGAGAAGTAGAAGCCCTTGATGTTGCCGCCAAGCGCGTTGACCTTCTCGGCGTCGGCTTCGATCTCGGCCCAGTTGGCCGGGCCTTTTTCAGGGTCGAGGCCTGCCTGCTTGAACAGCTTCTTGTTCCAGATCAGCACCGAGGCGTCGGCCGAGAAGGGCAGGCCGTAAATGCGGTCCTTGTAGGTGCCGGTCTTCACATGAGCGGGCGACAGGCTGGCGAAATAGGGGAGCGACTTTGCCCAGTCGGTGATGTCCTCCAACTGGCCGGCGGCGGCGAAGGAGGGCGTGTAGATCAGGTCGAGCGACAGCGCGTCGGGCGCCGTGCCGCCGGCTGCGGCCGCGCCATATTTCGGGATGATCTCGGCATTGGGGATGATGTCGAGCTTGACCTGGTCCTTGTTCGCCTTGTTGAAGGCGTCGACGATCCTCGGCATGAAGTTCGAGCCGTCAGCACGTACCCAGATGTTGGCGGTTTCGGCGGCGGCAAATTGCAGGCCGCAACCCAGAACGGCAGCCGTCAACGTCAATTTGGTCAGGGCCAGTCTGGTCAGCGTCAGTCTGGTCAGGGTCAGTTTGGCAATCAAAGTCCTCATGTTCTCCTCCTCCTCATTTGGCCGCGTTGCGCGGCTTGCCGCCGATTGCGGCGCTTCGTTTTTCAGCCGCCTTTGTCAGCCATCGGGCAGGCGGCCGCAGGACTGCCGCACCACCAGCCGGCACGGCAGTTTTCTGATGCCCGGCGCGGCGGACTTGCCGCCGACCAGGGAAAGCAGGGTCAGCCCGGCCTCGCGGCCGAGTGCTGTCAGGTTCATGTCGACCGAGGTCAGCGGCGGGCGGGTCGCCTCGGCCACGATCTCCCAATTGTCGAAGCCGATGACGCCGACATCGCCGGGAACGCTCAAGCCACGCTCGCGCAGAGCATCGATGACGCCCCGCGCGATCTGGTCGTTGCCGCAGAAGACGGCGTCCGGCTTTTCTCCCCCGTCATCGAAAAGGATTGTCACCGCCTCATGCCCCCAGGCTTCCGACCAGGCGCCAAGCAACGGCTCGCTCATCGGCAGGCCGTTTTCGATCAGCGCGGCGCGATAGGCCTGCGCCCGTTCATGCACCACGGCAAAGCTGGCCGGGCCGGTGACATGCGCGATGCGCTTGCGGCCGAGCCGGCAGAAATGCTCGACGGCCAGCCGCGCCCCGCCGGCATCGTCGGAAACGAAGGCGACCGCGTCGGGATCGGGCTGGGTGAAGGCGTAGATGACCGGGATGCGCAAATTGGCGAGATCGATCGGCAGATGACGGTCGATGCGCTTGCCGGTGGCGATGATGCCGTCGACGCGCTTGTCGAGCATGGCCTCGACATGGAGCTGGCCGAGGCGGGGATCCTCCTCGACATTGCACAGGAATACCGAGACACCGGCATCGACCAGCGCATCCGAAATGCCCGACATCAGCGGCAGCGAGAAACGGCCATAGGTGTCGTTGGTGAGCAGGCCGACAGTGAAGGAGCGGCGCCTCAGCAGGCTCTGCGCCAGGCTGTTGGGCCGGAAGCCCAGGCCGCGCGCCGTCTCTCGAATGCGTTCGCGGGTCTCGGCGGTCATGCGCCCCTGATCGTTGAGCGCCTTGGATGCGGTGGCAACGCTGACGCCGGCCTGCGCGGCCACGTCACGCAAAGTGACGGGTTTGGGAAAGACCGAAACTGGCTGATCGTCCGATGCCATCGCGGCAAAAATCCTTGGTTGGGAAAAGGTTTTCTCTTACCGCCTGGAATAGAGCCGGCCAACGGCCGAACCCGATCGGGAATGTCTGGAAAAACCTTTTCTCAACTCGAGGCTAGGCCACATCAATGGCCGGTTCAAGAGAAAAGTTACTACTGCTGGCGAGATCGGATTTGTGAGCGAGCCGCGGCCATCGGAGCCGGTTCACAAGTGGCCGTGCGCCAGTTGAAACTCCGGTATCTCCCGGGCCGAACCGCAACGGGCGCCGATTTGGCATGCAGCGAGTTCGCTAAAGGGTGCTATGGAGGGGCTGGGCAAGTTCGCCGAGCCAACTCCCGACATTCGAGGTCAACTTCGTGCGTGAACCGTCGCCGCTGCCCGTCTTTGGAAAACTTGGCGCCAAGGCACCCGCCGCCCTGGTGGCCGCACCGGCCGTGTCGGCGCGTAGCGCGGCACGCCTGCGGGAGATGCTGACCGCGCATGGCGGCATGGCGCTGAAGCTTTCGGTTGTCGCCTGGACGGTAGCGGTCCTGGGCATGGTCTTCTTCGTGTTGCGAGGCTGAGCCACACCGCATGGCCAATCATGCACCGCGCATGGACTTGCCCCAAGGCTGGGCCATCATCGATGTCTTGACCGGTCAGCCTGCAGTACTCAGGCAAAGGGTGATGGTCGGCATGAACCCGAAAAATGCCGATATGGTGTCGATCAGATGAGTGTCCGAGACGTCAAGTGCCGGGAGAGGGCTGAGTGTAAGTCCTGCCCCGTCTCATCGCCTTGACGCATTCATGGACGGAAGATCGCTTCGCGCTTTATCTGGATTTGCGGCTGCGTCTCAGCCGAAATCATCCGATGTCAGCACATACAGGCTCTTGCGGGTGCGGCCGTAGGCCTTGGCGGCGACGTCGTGGATAGTGGAACTCGACCGGTCGAAGGCGGCAAGATAGCCGGCCTCGTCGGCGGCGGTGTCCGGCTGCATCCTGGCCATTGCGTCGGCGGCCACGGAGAAGGAAATCTGGAGCATGCCGTCATGGCCAACGAAGCGAATGCGTTTGCCGGCCACGTCATAGCTGCGGCTGCGGTTGGGGAATGTCAGGCTCATGTCTTGACCCCCGTTGCCGCAGCCTTCTTCACCACCCGCTTCTTTTTCGGCGTCGGGTTCAGTGCTTCCGTCACGCGATCGGCTTCTTCCTTGGCCAACCGCAATTCCCTTAGCCTCGCCGTCTTGATCTCCCTGGCCCTCGCCTCGGACATGTATTCGGCGGTTGCCTTGTTGCGTTCCGCGGTTTTCTTCTGCTTGTCGACAAAGCGGGCTTCAGCTTTTTGCATGATCGTCTGATTGCCGTCGGCCATTGAAGAAATCTCCTTGCGCATGAAATCGTGAAAGCGAACTTGTCCGATAAATAGGCGCTCGACCGGAAAAATTCAATTTTCGAAAATATTTGGCTGACTTCGGATATCAGGAAACCGGGTGCGAAACTAATACTTCCAACATTTAATTCCGTCCCCCGATAAATTTTGGCACTCCTATCTATCGAGTGCCAAACCGCCTATAGAGAGGGCGCGGCCGCCTATGCCGGCCGCAGAAAGAAGTTCCCATGAAGTTCCGTCCACTCCACGACCGCGTCGTCGTCCGGCGCGCCGAAGGCGACACCAAATCCAAGGGCGGCATCATCATTCCCGACAATGCCAAGGAAAAGCCTGCGGAAGGCGAAGTCATTGCCGTCGGCCCAGGGGCACGCGACGAAAACGGCGCGCTCGTTCCGCTCGACGTCAAGGCCGGCGATTTGATCTTATTCGGCAAATGGTCGGGCACCGAGGTCAAGATCGACGGCGAAGACCTGCTGATCATGAAGGAAGCCGACATTATGGGCGTCATCGAAAGGGCTGTCGAAGCCAAGAAGGCCGCCTGACTGGAGCGCCGCGCGTTCGGCGCGGCGGCTGGCCCCCCTCAAACTCGATTGGATAAAAAATCATGTCTGCCAAGGAAATCAAATTCTCCACCGATGCGCGTGACCGCATGCTGCGCGGCGTCGAAATCCTCACCAATGCGGTGAAGGTGACGCTGGGTCCCAAGGGCCGCAACGTCATCATCGACAAGGCTTACGGCGCTCCGCGCATCACCAAGGATGGCGTCACCGTCGCCAAGGAAATCGAGCTTGCCGACAAGTTCGAAAACATGGGCGCGCAGATGGTGCGCGAAGTGGCCTCGAAGACCAACGACCTTGCCGGTGACGGCACCACGACAGCCACGGTGCTGGCCGCTTCGATCCTGCGCGAAGGCGCCAAGCTGGTCGCCGCCGGCATGAACCCGATGGACCTGAAGCGCGGCATCGACCAGGCCGTTGCCGCCGTCGTCGGGGAAATCAAGGCGAAGGCCAAGAAGGTCAAGTCGTCGGCCGAGATCGCGCAGGTCGGCACCATCGCCGCGAATGGCGACGCCAGCGTCGGCGAAATGATCGCCAAGGCAATGAACAAGGTCGGCAATGACGGCGTCATCACGGTTGAGGAAGCCAAGACCGCCGAGACCGAACTCGACGTCGTCGAAGGCATGCAGTTCGACCGCGGCTATCTCTCGCCCTACTTCGTCACCAATGCAGACAAGATGCGCGCCGAGCTCGAGGATCCCTATATCCTCATCCACGAGAAAAAACTCGGCAATCTCCAGGCGATGCTGCCGATCCTCGAAGCGGTGGTGCAGGGCGGCAGGCCGCTGCTGATCATTTCAGAGGACGTCGAAGGCGAGGCGCTGGCCACGCTGGTCGTGAACAAGCTGCGCGGCGGCCTCAAGGTCGCGGCCGTCAAGGCGCCGGGCTTCGGCGATCGCCGCAAGGCGATGCTGGAAGACATCGCGGTGCTCACATCGGGCCAGATGATTTCCGAGGATCTCGGCATCAAGCTCGAAAACGTCACCATCGAGATGCTCGGCCGCGCCAAGCGCGTGCTGATCGAGAAGGACACCACCACGATCATCGACGGCGCCGGCACCAAGGCGACGATCCAGGCGCGCGTCGCCCAGATCAAGGGCCAGATCGAGGAGACCACCTCGGACTACGACAAGGAAAAGCTGCAGGAGCGGCTGGCCAAGCTGTCGGGCGGCGTTGCCGTCATCCGCGTCGGCGGCGTCACCGAGTCGGAAGTGAAGGAAAAGAAGGACCGCATCGACGACGCGCTGAACGCGACGCGCGCTGCGGTCGAGGAAGGCATCGTGCCAGGCGGCGGAGTGGCCCTGCTTCGTGCCCGGTCGGCGCTATCGGGCCTGAACGGCGCCAATGCGGATGTCACCGCCGGCATCTCCATCGTGCTTCGCGCGCTTGAGGCGCCGATCCGCCAGATCGCCGAGAATTCCGGCGTGGAGGGCTCAGTGGTCGTCGGCAAGCTCGCCGACAGCAAGGACCACAATCAGGGCTTCGACGCTCAGAACGAGACCTATGTCGACATGATCAAGGCCGGCATCGTCGACCCGGCGAAGGTGGTGCGCACCGCATTGCAGGATGCCGGCTCGATCGCGGCCTTGCTGATCACCGCCGAAGCGATGATCACCGACATCCCGCCGAAGGACGCGGCGCCGGCGGGTGGTGGTGGCGGCATGGGCGGTTACTAGGGCGGCAGCTGGAAGGGCAGCCAGGTCTCGCGAGGTTGGCGCAATGGATCGCTGCCTTGCGTGCAAGCATCCGGCGGCTATCCTGATCTTGTGGCCTTCGCTGTGGTTGGGATTCACTGTAGACTGTTTCGGTGGGCCGTTGGTGTGGAGCTAACTCATCGACGGAACCGCGATTCCCAATTTGGAGACAAGTCATGTTCGCGGCCCAGGCCATTGATATCTCAGACAAGGCCGCGTTCTACCGCGGCCTTGCCAAGCAATTGAAGGCGCTGCTCGAGGGCGAGCACGATTCGATCGCCAACGCCGCCAACACCGCGGCGCTTATCTTCCAGATGGTGCCCGACCTCAACTGGGCCGGCTTCTATTTCCTGGCATCGGACGAGGAGTTGGTGCTGGGCCCCTTCCAGGGCAAGCCGGCCTGCGTGCGCATCGCCGTCGGCCAGGGCGTATGCGGCACGGCGGTCGAGCTCGGCACCTCGATGCTGATCAAGGACGTGCATGATTTCCCCGGCCACATCGCCTGCGACGCCGCCTCGCGCTCCGAGCTGGTCGTGCTGCTCGAGGACGAGGAGGGCGTTTTCGGCGTGCTCGATCTCGACAGCCCGCTGCCCGGCCGCTTCGACAGTGCCGACCAGGCCGGCATCGAGGCGCTGGCGGCGATCTATGTCGCGGCGAGCTCGTTCCAGGACTAGTTAGCCCGAGACCTTCACCAGCATCAGGCTGAAGCCGCCGATGAACAGGAAGGCGCAGAAGGCGAGCGCCAGCGGGCGCAGGCCGCGCAAGCGCAGTTGCGAAATGTCTGCCTGCAGTCCCATGGCGGCCAGCCCCATGGTGAGCATGATGGTGGTGGCCAGCACCACCGCCTGCTTCACTTCGGCTGGTATCATGACCAGGCTGTTCAACGCCACGACGGCGACAAAGGCGGCGACGAACCATGGCATGGGCGGGCGTGCAGCTGCCTGGTCGCTGCTCCCGCGGCGTGCCATCAGGCCGAGCGCGACGACCATCGGCGCCAGCATGGCGACACGGGTCAGCTTGGCGACGGTGGCGATCTCGCCTGACTGGGGGCCGTTCTGGAAACCGGCGCCGATGACCTGCGCCACCTCATGGATGGAGGCGCCGGCCCACAGTCCGAAGGCGTGCTGGTCGAGGCCGAGCAGTGGCGCCAGCACCGGGAAGCCGAGCATGGCGACGGTGCCGAACAAGGTGATCGAGGCGACGGCATAGGTGACGTCCTCGTCGCGCGCATTGGTGACGATGTTGGTGGCGACGATCGCCGAGGCACCGCAGATCGAGGTGCCGGCGGCGATCAACTGCGTCAGCTTGGCGTCGACGCCGATCAGCCTGCCGAGCGTGATGGTGAAGACGAAGGTGGCGCCAAGGGTCAGCGCGACGATGCCGACGCCGCCGGCGCCGATCGAGACCACCTGGCCAAGCGTCAGCTGGAAACCGAGCAGCACGATGGCGAAGCGCAGCAGGCGCTTTTGCGAAAAGCCTATGCCGGCCTTGGCGTGCACCGGTGTGCCGAGCACGTTGGAATAGATCATGCCGGCGACGACGGCCAGGATCATCGGGCTGAACAAGGCGAAACCGGACACATTGCGGGCCGAGAAGGCAACGGCCGTGATCATCGCCACCAGCACGATGCCGGGAATGACGCCGTTCCCCAGGGAATCGAGGCGCTTGCGGCGCTGGGCCAGATTCGCGGAAATCGGGCCTTTCGGAATACCGTTCGCGATGTAGGTCTGGGAAGACAATGCAATTCTCCGTGCGAGTACCACGGAGAAATGTCATTCCAAGACTAATCTTTCCAACGAATTATTTTCGTTAGAACGATCGATTTTTACGAACGGTCTTAGGCACGCTTCGAAAAGCTGACAAAAGGGGCCGGCCTACAGCTGCGCTTCGATCGCCGCCTTGTCGATCACCGACCAGACGTGCCTGATCCTGTCGTCGAGAAACTCGTAGAAGACGTTCTCACTGAAGGACACTTTCCTGCCGTTGACGGGCAGGCCGAGGAAAGTTTCCTTCGGCGTGCAGTTGAATTGAAGGCGGCTGGCTATGAACGGCGCATCGGCGATCAGCAGCTGGATGTCGAAATAGAGATCGGGAATTTCGCGAAAATCCCCCTCCAGCATGTCTCGGTAACCCGCCAGGCCGACCCGGTCGCCATTGTAGTGCACCTCCTGGTGTACGAAGCGGTCCAGGCTCCGCCAGTCCTGGGCGTTGAGGCAGGCGATGTAGCCACGATAGTTCTTGGCAAGATCTTCATCGGTCATCGCAGGCTCTCCGTGCTTTGGCCAACCGCATGTCTTCCACGACTGTTCCGGACGGCGACAAATGCTTGTTCGGGGAAGACATAGAGCGGCGATGCCGGAATGCGAGTGCGGCGGCATCAGGGAAGGACTTCGAATTCCGGTCCGCCGATCACCTCGTCGATCGCTCGTGGGTCGACGTGCTCGCTGTCCACCGAGGCTTCGAGCTGCGACAAGGGTGCTTCAAGGATCCAGGTGACGCCGTGGCTGTCATATTCGAGAACGCCGGTGCCGCTTACCGCTGCTGGAGCGACGCGCTGGAGCACAACGGTGCCGAAACCGCCATGGCCGATGTTCTGCACCTGAGGACCATCGCGCTCTTTCCAGATCAGCTGGAACCGTTTCAGGTCGCCTGCCTTGCTCACCTTCCATTGCACCGATATCGTTCCCTCGGCGGCCGAAAGTACGCCATATTTGGCGGAATTGGTCGCCAGTTCATGAAACGCGATGCCGAGATACTGAACGGCATTGGGGCTCAGCGTCAGGGAAGGGCCAGCCATGGAAATCCGTTCCTCGTTGCCGAACGGTTTGGCTTGTGCAAGGAGCAGCTCGAAAATCGTCGCGCCTCGCCAGTCGCCGGACACCAGCAGGTCGTGCGAGAGCGACAGTGCCATGATGCGCTCGCGCACCTGGCGTTCGAACTCCGCCGGTGTCGAGGACCTCTTGCTGGTCTCGCGGATCATAGAGATGATGACGGAATACTGGTTCTTGACCCGATGGTTGACCTCGCGCATCAGCATGCGGATGCGATATTCGCTCTCCTTGGCTGTCGAGATGTCGCGGGCGATCTTGGAGGCGCCGATGATCTGGCCGACAGCATTGCGTACGGGCGAGATCGTCAGGGATACGGGCACGAGGCTGCCGTCCTTGCGACGGCGGATGGTCTCGTAGGTCTCGACCCGCTCGCCTTTGCGGATGCGCTCCAGTATGCGCGGCTCCTCGTCCAGATGGTCATCGGGTATCAGCATCGTCACGGATCTGCCGACCGCTTCGTCGGTGGTGTAGCCGAACAGGCGTTGGGCGCCTGAGTTCCAGCTCTTGATGACGCCGTTCAAATCCTTGCTGACGATTGCATCGAAGGAGGATTCCACGATGGCCGACAGATGATGCCTGGCCTCGTCGGCAAGATGCCGGTCGGTGAGGTCGAACAGCATGTTGACGGCGCCGACCAGCTTGCCCTGATCGTCATGGAGCGGGGTGGGATAGGGAAGGAAGGGCACGCGCGTGCCGTCGGGACGCTGCGAGATGGCCGACTGGTTTCTGATCGGCCGGTTCTCCCGCAACGCAACGGCCATCGGGCATTGGTCGTGCGGCAACACCTGCCCGTCGGTCGTGAACAGCTTGTGCGTCACGCACCACTGGTCTTTTCCGAGCTCGGGCTCGCGCCCGGCAAAATCAGCCGCGGCCCGGTTGAAATAGGTGATCCTGCCATCGCTATCGGTCGTGTAGATGGCGACGGGCAGATTATCGAGGATTTGATGGGATAGATCGAGCGTCGAGCTGTTCGACAGGTCCGTCATGCGCAAGGTTCCATTTAACCACCGTGAACGTCGTCGGGTTGAAACGGTTCCGCTGGACCTGTGGGCTAGCCGCGATAGCGCAGCGCATCGAGCAGAAGCGTAAAGGCGGGCGTCGCCTGGCGGCGGCTGGGATAGTAGAGGTGGTAGCCGGGAAACGGCGGGCACCAGTCGGCCATTAGCCGCAACAATCGGCCATCGGCGAGATGCGCCGTCACTTGGTCCTCCGGAAGATAGGCGAGGCCGACGCCGGCCAACACGGCATTCATGCGCAGCCCCGCCGTGTTGAAGATCAACTGGCCGTCGACGCGCACCTTCAGTTCGCGTCCGGCCTTCTCGAATTCCCAGGCGTAGAGCCCGCCATGGGTCGGCAGGCGCAGATTGATGCAATTGTGATCGGTCAGGTCCTGCGGCGTGCGCGGCTTCGGCCGTCTGGCGAAGTAGGCCGGCGAGCCGACCACCGCCATGCGCATGTCGGGACCGATCCGCACCGTGATCATGTCGCGCGCCACCTGTTCGCCCAGCCGTACGCCGGCGTCGTAACGCCCGGCCACGATGTCGGTCAGGCCGTAGTCGACGACGATCTCGACCCGGATGTCGGGATATTGCGGCAACAGCCGGGCGATGGCCGGCCACAGGACCGTGTCGGCCGAATGTTCGCCGGCGGTGATGCGGATGGTTCCGGCGGGCTTTTCTCGCAATGCGCTCAAGGCGGCGAGCTCACTCTCGATCTCATCAAGCCTCGGTCCGACGGTGCGGGCCAGGCGTTCGCCGGCTTCGGTCGGCGAGACACTGCGCGTCGTGCGGGTCAATAGCCGCACGCCCAGCCGCTCTTCCAAGCTCCGTAAGGCATGGCTGAGCGCCGATTGGGATACGCCAAGCTTGGCCGCCGCCCTGGTGAAGCTCTTCTCGCGCGCGACCGCGAGGAAGGCGGTCAACTCATTCAGATTGTCGCGTGGCATTGATGAATTTATCTCATAAGTACATGCCGGATATAGCAGCTACTCCTGACTATCGCAGCCCCTAAATAGATCGCCATCGGCCGAACACGCCGGCGCTCCTGGCCTAGCGGCCATGTCCCGGCATCACGAAAGGACGGAAACGTGGAGATCACACGAAGCGGCTCGCAGCACTCGGCGAAGGGGCCCGCCGAATATTTCACCGGCGCGGTGCGCATCGATGCACCCTTCAAGGGCAGCGACCCGGCCCGCGTCGGCGGGGCCACCGTGACCTTCGAGCCCGGCTCGCGCACGGCCTGGCACACGCACCCGCTCGGCCAGACGCTTATCGTTCTGTCTGGCGCCGGTCTGGTGCAATGCGAAGGCGGGCCGATCCAACAGATCCGTCCCGGCGACATCATCTGGTTCGCGCCCGGAGAAAAGCATTGGCATGGGGCGTCGCCGACAACGGCGATGAGCCATATCGCCATTGCCGAAGCACTCGACGGCAAGGTCGTCGACTGGATGGAGCATGTCACCGACGAACAATACGGGATTTGACCGACCAGGCCCCGTCCTCACCGATGACAAAGAAGGAGACCCTGATGACCCATGCCCCAGCGCTTCCCAAAAGCCCTTTCTCCGACATCGCTCCAGCACTCGGCACCTATACCGACGAGGTGCTTTTCGGCGACGTCTGGAAACGCTTCGGCCTCTCGCCGCGCGACCGCGGCCTCGTCACCGTCGCCAGCCTGGTCTCGGGATACCGGATCAACGAGACGCCGTTCCACATGAAGCGGACGCTCGAGAATGGCGTCACCCCGGATGAGCTCATCGAGGCCATCACGCATCTTGCGTTCCATGCTGGATGGCCGCCGGCAAGCACTGCGATCGGCATCGCCCGCAAGGTCTTCGAACAGGCCGACGCCGAGAAGAAGGGACACTGACGATGCAAAAGCGCACACTTGGAAACAGCGGCCTCGAAGTCTCGGCCATCGGGCTGGGCTGCATGGGCATGAGCCAGTCATATGGGCAGCCGATGGCGACACCGGATGCAGTCCGTCTGATCCGGGCGGCATTCGAGCGCGGTGTCACCTTCTTCGACACGGCGGAGGTCTACGGACCGTTCAGGAACGAAGAGGTCGTCGGCGAGGCGTTGCGGCCAATCCGCGACCAGGTGGTGATCGCCACCAAATTCGGCATCGACATCGCCGGTGCGGCCGGGCACCAGGGCATGGACAGCCGGCCGCAGCATATTCGCGACGTCGTCGAGGCCTCTCTCAAACGGCTGAGGACGGACTACATCGATCTTCTCTACCAGCATCGGGTCGATCCGGTCGTGCCGATCGAAGAGGTGGCTGGCGTGGTGAAGGACTTGATCAGCCAAGGCAAGGTGAAGCATTTCGGCCTCTCCGAAGCGGGCGCGCGCACCATCCGCCGCGCTCATGCGGTGCAGCCGGTCGCCGCGCTTCAAAGCGAATATTCGCTCTGGTGGCGTGAACCGGAGGAGGCGATCCTGCCGGTCCTCGAGGAACTGGGAATCGGCTTCGTGCCTTTCAGCCCGCTGGGCAAAGGTTTCCTTACCGGCGCGATCAACGCCAGGACGACGTTCGATGCCAACGATTTCCGTAACAGCGTTCCGCGGTTCACGGAGGAAGCCCGCCAGGCAAACCAGGCACTGGTCGACGCCATCGTCGCGATCGCGGCCGACAAGAACGCGACATCTGCACAGGTCGCTCTTGCCTGGCTGCTGGCGCGGAAGCCCTGGATCGTTCCGATCCCAGGCACGACCAAGCTAAACCGCCTTGAGGAAAACATCGGATCTCTTGCCGTTGCACTGACCGCTGAGGATCTTCGCAATATCGAGAACGCGGTCTCGGCGATTGCCGTTCAGGGAGAACGATACTCCCCGCAACAGGCGGCGAGGATCGATCGCTGAGGGTCGCTGAATCAGGTCCGGCAGCCCGGCGACCGATGCCTTCGGTGTCTTGACGCGGGACCGTTGCTGCTCCAGCTTGCCGCCATGTTCGTTCCCGCGCCCCTCGTCACCAAGCGACGCCGCTCCCGCCCAGCACGAAGCGGCACGCTGATTGCGCGACGACAAAGGCCGGCAAGATAAATCCGGTTCGTTCGTTTTCAGCCCCGCCCGCGACAACAGCCGGCGGGGTTTTTCCATGCCTGGAGCACTGTCATGGCCATCAAGTCCACCATCCGGTTTCGGCCGGCCGAAACCGCCGATGCCGCCACCATCCGCAACATCGTGCGTGCCGCCTATGCCAAATGGGTGCCGGTGATCGGGCGCGAGCCGCTGCCGATGCGTGCCGATTACGACAAGGCCGTCGCCGAGCATCCATTCGAACTCGCTGTCGAGGACGGCCGCCTTGTCGGCATGATCGAGACCACGCTGGCCGACGATCACCTGTGGATCGAGAATGTCTGCGTCGCGCCGGAGGCGCAGGGCAGGGGCATCGGCCGGCTGGTGCTGGAGCGTGCGGAAACCAAAGCGCGCGAGGCAGGCCGCCCGGAGCTTCGCCTGTTGACCAATGGCGCCTTCGAAGCCAACGTGTCGCTCTACAAGCGGCACGGCTATACAATCGACCGGGAAGAGCCGTTCATGAATGGCGTGACGGTCTATATGAGCAAGAGGTTGGCATGACGATCGGAGCGCGACGATGGCTGCCAGGATAACGCTGAAGCAACTGTCCGGGCTCTATGCGATTTCGCGGCTCCAAGCCGCTGACGGCATCCCCGGCTGGGCGGACGGACCAGGTTTCGTTAGCATCACCAGGACCGACGACGAACTCTCGATCACCTGCCTTCAGGACCGCGTGCCGGATGCCGTCAAGCATGACCGCGATTGGGTCGCCTTCAAATTGCAGGGGCCGTTTGCGTTCGACGAAACCGGCATCGTGCTGTCCGTCATCAGGCCGCTGTCGGAAAACGGGCTGGGCATCTTCCTGGTATCGACCTTCGATGGCGACCACCTGCTGGTGAAAGCGTCAGACGAGCCCGCGGCAAGAGGCTTGCTGGGCGAAGCCGGGCATACGCTGCTATAGTCCGCTCATCGCTGGTCCAGTCCTTTTGCTCAACGAGTGGCGCGCTGCCTCAACCACTGGCGCGCTGGCTCAACCACTTCGGGGGTTGCGTTTGACAGCGCCGTTTGTGCATCGTTATTTCTAGCCAGATATCACGGCCTGACCAGCCATGCGGCACCCCAAGGAGAGACCATGTCACACGATCTGCAGTTCTACATCGATGGCGCGTGGGTCGATCCTGTCGTGCCCAGCACGCTCGACGTCATCGATCCATCGAACGAGGACGCTTTCGCGCGGATTTCGCTCGGCTCCAGGGCCGATGTCGACAAGGCGGTGGCCGCCGCCAAGCGGGCCTTCAACACATATGGCTTCACCGCGGTCGAGGAGCGCCTCGACATACTCAACCGCGTCATCGAGGTCTACAAGAAGCGCAGCAAGGACCTGGCGATCGCCGTGTCGCGCGAGATGGGCGCGCCGCGCCAGATGGCGCTCGACAGCCAGGTCGGCATAGGCTTGGCGCATCTGGCCAAGATGGCCGAGACGCTGAAGAATTTCCAGTTTCGCCATGTCAAGGGCAACCATCTCGTGGTCAAGGAGCCGATCGGCGTCGTCGGCCTGATCACGCCGTGGAACTGGCCGCTGAACCAGATCACCTGCAAGGTCGGTCCGGCACTCGCCGCCGGCTGCACCATGGTCCTGAAGCCGTCGGAGATCGCGCCGCTCGACGCCATCATCTTCGCCGAGATCATCGACGAGGCCGGCGTGCCGAAGGGCGTGTTCAACCTGGTCAACGGCGACGGCCCTGGCGTCGGCCAGGCGCTGTCCAGCCATCCCGACATCGACATGATGTCGTTCACCGGTTCGACCCGGGCAGGCATATTGGTGGCCAAGGCGGCCGCCGACACCGTCAAGCGCGTGCATCAGGAGCTTGGCGGCAAGTCGGCAAACATTCTGTTCCCGGATGTCGACCTCGCCACCGCCGTCAGCAAGGGCGTCGCCGGCTGCTTCAGCAACAGCGGCCAGTCCTGCAACGCGCCGACGCGCATGTTCGTGCCGCGCGACCGCCACGACGAGGCCGCGGGACATGCCAGGACGGCGGCGGAAAAATTCACGGTCGGTCCGGCCGACAGCGCCAACACCAAGCTCGGCCCCGTCGTCAGCCAGGTCCAGTACGACAAGATCCAGGACCTGATCCAGAGCGGCATCGACGAGGGTGCCACGCTGGTCGCCGGCGGCCCTGGCCGCCCGGCCGAACTCAATCGCGGCTACTATGTCAGGCCGACCGTGTTCGCCGACGTCACCCACGACATGCGCATCGCGCGCGAGGAGGTTTTCGGGCCCGTGCTGGCGATCCTGCCCTACGACACGGTCGAGCAGGCTGTCGAGCAGGCCAACGACACCGTCTACGGCCTTGCCTCCTATATCCAGGCCAAGGACCTGCAGAAAGCGCGCGAGGTCGCGGCGCGCATGCGCTCGGGCAATGTCTACATCAACTATCCCCAATGGGACGCCGGCCTGCCCTTCGGCGGCTACAAGCAGTCGGGCAACGGCCGCGAATACGCCGAATACGGGCTCGAGGACTTCCTCGAGATCAAGGGCATCGCGGGCTATGAGGCGGCGGAGTAGTGCAGGACTTCGGGCCAGCGCAACGCCGGCCCGGTCAGAAGGGACAGTCCCCGCCATAGAGCGCTATTTCAGCGGCAGAAACAATTCGCAGACCACATCAGGCACCGGCACATTCGGGAACATCGAAAAGTGCCGTTGGCAATAGATCGGGAAGTCACGCGCTTCCTGGCCGCTGGCGGGAAGCCAGTCGCGATAAAGGTAGAGCGCGGCCGGCTCCAGATTGTTGGTATTGTGGACGACGCGCAAAACGGCGCAACGTCCGCCGGGGATCACACCAGCCTTCATCTGCTCGTCATCGGCGTCGATCGGCAGGCCAGTCCCGACACACAGGTCCATGCTGTAATCGGCTGGGTTGGCGGGAATCCTCTCGGAACGGAAAACGTTGAAGGTCGGGCTCGTCTCCGGTGACAGGCCGGCGGCCTTGCGCCAGGCGATGAACCGCTGGATGGTGTCGCCGAGTGTGGCCCGGTCGCCTCGATGTTCCATGATCGCTACCGGCGTCGGGGGCACATCGCGGATCGTCACGTCGTCGTGGTCATAGGTAATGTGCATGAGCTTGCTCCTCGCATTGTCCATAGGCCCGAAGGCCGCAAGCCACGGTGCCCAGTCGGGCGACTTCCGGAACGATGAAGGAGACTGCCCGAACCGTTGCCGAAAGGCGCGGGCGAAGGCGTCCGGTGCATCGTAACCGGCATCCATTGCTATATCCGTGACGCTTTCGGCATCCCTGAAGGCCAGCCGGTATGAAGCGCGCTTCATGCGGGCAAGCTGGACATAACGATGCACGGACAGCCCGAAGGTTGCCGTGAACTGCCGGTGGAAATGGTATTTGGAGAATGCCGCGATGCCGCTCAAAGCGTCCAGGTCCAGATTGCCGTTCAAATGCTGGTCGATATGATCCAACACTCTCTGCATCCGGGCATGGTAGTTTTGAAGCGCCGCCTTCATCTTCCGTCCTCCGTGGCAGCACCAGCTAAAGCGTACGCGGACATGACGCGCTCGACCGATCTTGCGGTTTGTCACGGGTCGCGGAACCGCGCCAAGGACCGTTTAGGGGCACCGCCCGGCCTTAGTTGGGAATCCAACCACCGGGAGATTCGACTGTACTTATATTGTTCGGACCGTCTAATCCGCCATCAGTGCGGTCTTCACCAGCAACGGCGCCTCGCCTTGCCAATTGGCATATACGTGCTATATATCTGCCATTAGCGAGGTGTAGACATGCAGCTTCAAGCCATCACCGCCACACCGGCCACGGTCGGCTCAGCCATTTCGGATGAAGAGGCAGGCGCCTTGGCGCGTACCACGGTCAATCTGTTCAAGGCCTGGAATCTCACCGACTTCGAGGCCTGCGTCCTGCTCGGCGGCATTTCGGCGCGCACCTGGGCGCGGTGGAAGGAGGGCGGCATCGGCCGGATCGACCGCGACCTGCGCACCCGCATGGCGCATTTGATGGGCATCCACAAGGGGCTTCGCTACCTCTTCACCGAGCCGGCGCGCGGCTATGCCTGGATACGCAAGCCCAATGACACCTTCGGCGGGCAGTCGGCGCTCGACCTGATGCTGCGCGGCGACCTTTCCGATCTGGCGGCGATGCGCGAATGGCTCGACGCGGAGCGTGGTGCATGGTGAGTGGGCTCGCGGACCGGCGCCGCGTCCACTGGCCCCAGACCTATCGCATCATCCGCTCCATCCATCCGCCGATCGATCTCTTCGAAGACATCGCCGATCCGCGCGACTGGGACGCGCTCGCCGCCGTCGAGGAGAAGACCAACCCCCGCATCCGGCTGGAGCTTGGCGATCTCGGCAAGGTGCCGGCCGCAAGGCGGGTTTCCGGTCCCGGCGCCAGTTTCGTCATGGCGCCTTTCGTGCATTGTTCCCTACTTCGGCCCGGCCGTTTTTCGGACGGCAGCTACGGCATCTACTATGCCGGCGACAGCGAGGACGTGGCGCTGGCCGAAACCATCCACCATCACCAGAAATTCATGCGCGCCACCAAGGAGGCGCCCGGCTGGACGGCCGATTTCCGCGTGCTGATCGGCAGCGTCGATCGCGACCTCGACGACGTCAACGCCGTGCCCGACGTGCGCGATCCCGACGACTACACGGCGTCGCAGGCGGAAGGGCGGGCGCTCAGGGCCGCCGGCAGCGACGGGCTGGTGTGGAACAGCGTGCGCATGCCCGATGGGGAGTGCATCGGCATCTTCTGGCCCGACGTCATCGGTGTCCCTGTTCAAGGCCGCCACTACAGTTACCACTGGGACGGCGGCCGCGTCGATTTCGTGCGCCAGCACGACACGGGCAAGGTGCTGGAAGTCGTGTGAGCGAAGGCCGCTGCGGCGACCAGTCCCAAGCCTTTACCTGATCGACAGGTTCACACCAGCGCCGCCGCCAGCAATTTCGCCTGCGGCGTCAGCGCCTCGAAGTTTCGGGCGCACAAATTGAGCTGGCGCGTGGCCCAGTCGTCGCCGAGCCGCAGGCCGCGCAGCGCGCGGGCGGAACGGCGCGCGGCACTTTCTGGTACGATGGCGATGCCGGCCCCTTGCGAGACCAGCCGGCAGACATTGTCGAGGCCGGCCACGCGGATGCGGAAGTGCAGGTGGCCGCCGAGCCTGGCGGCCTGGCGGGATATATGCTCCTGCAGGGGGTGGCCGGCGCTCAAGCCGACAAAGGCTTCGCCCAGAATGTCGGCGAGGCTGACGGTATTTCCTTCGAGGCCGGGCTGGGTCCGCGCGGCGATCACCACGAGCCGGTCGACGAAGAACGGCTTCTGCTCGAGATGCGAAAGGCCGGCCCATGTGGCGGCGATGCCGAGATCGGCCGCACCGTTCGCCACCGCCTCGGCGATCTCATGGCTGGGGCGTTCGTCGAGGTCGATGTCGATGCCGGGATGCGCGGCCAGGAAGGCCGGAAGTGTGCCGCGCAGCAGCTCGCTGGTCGCCGCCGTATTGGCCATCAGCCGCACGCGGGCCCGCAGGCCCGTGGCATAGGCGCCGAGGTCGCCGGCCATGGCCTCGATCTGGTTCTGCACCGCGCGCGCATGGTGAAGCAGCGCCTGCCCGGCCGCCGTCGGCACCACGCCGCGCCGACGCCGCTCCAGGAGGGGCGCGCCGAGGCTTTCCTCCATGCCCTTGATGCGCGCGCTGGCCGAGGCCAGCGCCAGGCCGGCGAGTTCGGCCCCATGCGTGATGCTGCCGCGTTCGGCGACCAGCAGGAACAGCCGGAGGTCGGTGAGGTCGAAGCGCATTTTCCGCTCCTAAAATCGTGTCGATGCCTGATCAGCCTTCGTTCAGGCCGAAGGCTGGCAGCACAAATTCCACATTGTGGGCAACCGACAAGTCGGTCAAATCAATTGCGATGGAGATCTCCGATGCGTGAAGAAACATCAGGTCCGCAGGGGCTCGGCCTTCTTGAAGGCGCGGCGCTCGTGCTGGCGCTCGCGGTGGCCTCGCTTGCCGTGGCGCAGGCGCGGCCTGGCCCGCGGGGATGCGCCGTGGCGGCGGCTTCCGTCAGCCGCGACGCCGGGCCGGCACAAGCCAATCCGGATGCCGAGGCGACGGACATGCTGCTGCATGACTGAAGGAACCGGCGTGCCCCAAGGTCCATCCATGCCGAGCTTCCATCCATGCTAAGCATCGGGGCCATCGCCTTGATCGGCGCCGTCTTCCTCGCTGCCGGTCTCGTCAAGGGCGTGGTCGGCATGGGGCTGCCCACCGGGGCGATGGGCCTGCTGGCGGTGACCATGCCGCCGGCGCAGGCAGCCGCCCTGCTGTTGATCCCGTCGCTGGTCACCAATCTCTGGCAATTGTTCACCGGTCCGTCCTTCGGCGGGCTCTTCAGGCGCCTTTGGACGATGATGGCCGGCGTCGTCATCGGCACCGTCGCCGGCGCGGGCCTGCTGACCGGCGCGCACACGATGATTGCCTCGGCAGCGCTTGGCGCTGCACTGGCGCTCTATGCCCTTCTCGGCCTGGCCAAGGCCGGCTTCACCACGCCGGCGCGCCATGAGGCCTGGATATCGCCGCTGGTAGGCGTGACGACCGGGCTGGTCACGGGCGCCACCGGCGTGTTCGTCATTCCGGCGGTGCCTTACCTGCAATCGCTGCGGCTACACAAAGAGGATCTCGTCCAGGCGCTCGGCCTGTCCTTCACTGTTTCGACCTTGGCTCTTGGCCTGGGGCTGTTTAGGGCCGGCGCGCTTATCTCGCCGACGGCGCAACTGACGGGATCGATCCTTGCCCTGGCGCCGGCGCTGGCCGGCATGTTCATCGGCCAGGCGCTGCGCCAGCGGATGAGCGTCGAGACCTTTCGCACGGTGTTCTTCGCCGGGCTGCTGGCGCTCGGGCTCTATCTCGCGCTGGACGCAGCGCTGTAAACACCGAGGCCAGGCCCGCCGCACGGCAGGATCAAGTCGTAGGCTTGCGTGTCTGCGTGACGGCCAGCCATACGGCCGAGACGAGAAAATAGAAGGCACCGAACGCGGCATAGGGCGCGATGTCGGTGATGCCAGGCGTCGCGGTGCCGATGGCCTGTTTGATGAAGAAGCCACCGGCAAGCGCTGACTGCGCACCGCTCAGCACCATCGCCCATTGCGCGCCTGCCCGCCAACGGCGCACGCCGGTGGCAAGCTGGAACAGGCCGGAGAGAACCGCCCACGCACCGAACACCGCCAGAACCGCGTGCGGGCCCTGTTCAAGTGCGATGACGACGGCAATGGCCGTGATCGTGCTGACCGCCGCGTTGAGCGCCTGGCTGGGATTGGCTTTCAAGCCGCCGCTGCGCCGCGCGTCCAGAATATTGGCGATAGCGTCCCACAAGGGATAGGCGACCAGGAGGAGCGCCGAGACCGGCGGCGCGCTTTTGCCAAGGGTGAAGGCGGCCGCTACCCAGGCGACTGAAAAGCCGGCCCGGAGGAAATAATAGGACTGCAGCCACTGCGATGCGGCGCCAGGCGCCTGGATGGTTTGAGTGCTCATTGGAATTCCCTGTCTCGTTGGTTGGACGGCGCTTTACCCGCTTGATCGATTTGGTATCACGTCCGCCGGTTGGATGATTGGAACAGCCCGTTCTCGCTGCCTTGGCTGCGGGAATGGTTTTGATCCAAGGAAAAAACGGCGCATATCAGCACGAAACGCGCTATCGTCGTAAGGAATGTAGGGGAGCCGGCCGGTCGCATCCATGATGGAATCGCCTGAAAATTTGACCATTCTTCCGGATGGGGGGCCGCGTGCCGGTGTCTCCGGGGACCTTCTCTCGCATGTGCTGGCGCAGATCAGGCTTACCGGCGACGAGGTTTTTTCACGCACGCTGGCACAGGCGGAGCAAGTCGATCTCGACGAGGGCCAAGCCCATATCGTCGTGGTGACCGTCGGCGCGCTGCGCATGGAGAGTGGGGATCAGGCCCCTGTCGTCATAGAGGCCGGCGACCTCGTGCTCCTGCCTCGCGGTCCCGGCGCGTTGCGGCTGGTGGCGTCGCATCCTCGGGTGGCGATCGTCGCCTGCCGCTTCTGGTTCGATCCGGACAGCCTGCGGGGAATGATCTTCGCCTTGCCGCGATGCATTCATATCGAGCGTGCCCAGGGGGCAGGGTGGGTCGATGGAATGCTGCCTTTCCTGATGGTCGAAACCAGCGACGCCCAGCCCGGCGCGGCTTTGATGATTTCCCGCATCATCGACCTCATGGTCATCCGCACCTTGCGTAGTTGGGTCCATGAAGGACGCGCCACGGGCTGGCTAGGCGGCCTTTCGGATGCACGCATCGCCCGTTCCCTGAAAGCCATTCACGAAAGGCCGTTGCAGCGGTGGAGCATCAATGAACTGGCCGACAAGGCCGGCATGTCCCGTTCCAGCTTCTGCGAGCGCTTCGCCGCTCTCGTCGGGCGCTCGCCGCTGCGCTACCAGAATGAGTGGCGGCTGGGCCTGGCCCGCGATCTGCTGGCTAGGCGAGACGCACGCGTGGGTGAGATCGGCTTGCGCATCGGCTACGAGTCCGAAGCCGCCTTCAGCCGCGCCTACAAACAGCTCTTCGGGCATCCGCCACGGGTTGAATATGCCCTGGCGAATGAAGCCGCACCGGCGAAGCCGCGCTGACCGATGGCGCCAGCTTGAAGATATCGGGTTGCGGCCGCTACCGCACCACCAGCACCGGGATCTCGGTGTAGGACAGCACTTCCGCCGTCTGGCTGCCCAGAAGCAGCCTGCCGAGGCGACGGCGGCCGTGCGAGGCCATGACGATCAGGTCGCGGCCTTGCGCCCGCGACAGTTCCAGGATCGCTTCGGCCGGCCTTTTGTCCTCGACATGAACCAGCGTGGCGGACACGCCGGCGGCGTCGGCGGATGCCTTGCATTTGTCGAGCACTTCCTTGCCGTAGCGGCGCTTCCTCCTGATAGATGACCAACTCGTCGCCGGCGGCGTAGCCGGCCATGGCGCCGCCCCACGCGAAGATCGGGAATTGTTCCGAGACGATAACGAAGGTGACGGCCGCGCCGATGCCCTTGGCCAGTGTGAGGCCCTGGGCGACACCCTTGTCGGCCAGGTCAGAACCGTCGGTGGCGATGAGCAGATGTTTGTACATGACGGTGTTGCCTGTCGTGCCTGATGACTATCCAACAGAGAGATAGTTATGCCGCACTCTCAATCATTGTGCCATTGCGGGGGGGAATCAGGGCCAGGCGAGGTTTCGCCATTACCCCGGATTCCCCTTTGCCGCATCGTCCTCTAAGGTGCCGCCGACATCGAAAGGCATCCCATGAGCAACGCGTTTCCGCAGATCCATCTGGTCCGGCATGGCGAGACGGCATGGAGCCTTTCGGGGCAGCATACCGGGCGAACCGACATGCCGCTAACGCCGGCCGGCGAGGCGGCCGCGCGGGGTGTTGCGGAGCGGTTGAAAGGCCTATCGTTCTCAGCCGTCTGGTCGAGCCCCTCGCAGCGCGCCTACGATACCAGCGTGCTTGCCGGCTTTGGCGCGACAAGCGTCAAGATGGACGATCTGCAGGAGTGGGACTACGGCGCCTATGAGGGGCTGACGACCAAACAGATCCTGGCCGAGCGGCCGGGCTGGAACGTCTTTCGCGACGGCTCTCCGCAAGGCGAGGTGGCGGCCGATGTCGGCACCCGCGCCGACAGGATCATCGAGCGCCTGCGCAAGGCCAATGCCGACATACTGATCTTTTCCAGTGCCCACTTCCTGCGCGTGCTCGCCGCCCGCTGGCTCGGCCTGCCGCCGGAAGACGGGGCGCTGTTCGTGCTCGACACGGCCAGCATCAGCGTGCTCGGCTACGAGCATGATTTCGGCGAGCCGGTCGTGCGCAGGTGGAACCTGAAATAGGGGGGTGGCAGGCTTAGCGCCGACGTCAATCGCTTCGTCATCCTCGGGTCTCCGCGACGCCGCTTCGCGGCTGCTTCGCCCTGTTATGCCGAACCGGGGAGGCCTGGGCTAATTCCGAATACTGGGCTGATTATTTGTCAAACTTCCGGATCGCCTCGGCGGTGACGGGCTGGAAGAAATTCACCAGATTGCCATCGGGGTCGCGAAACAGCAGCGAGCGGTTTCCCCAGGGCATGGTGGTCGGCTGCTGCACGGTCGTGCTCTTGATGAGGTTCGATAGCCGGGCAAATTCGGCATCGACATCGCCGACGCGGAATTCGAGGATGGCCGTGTGGTTGTCGGCGGGGCGGGCGATGTCGCCGCCGAACAGCATCAAAGTGCGCGTGCTGCCGATCGCCAGCGTGCAGGCCGGCGTCTCCAGTTCGGCGAAGTCTTCCGTGTATACCGTCACCGGCATTCCGGTGATTTCACCATAGAAGCGCACGAGGCGCTGGACATCTGATGTGATGATGCGGACTGAGACGAAATTCATGGCATTGGCTCCTTGATCGCTGAAGCCGCAAGCGGGCTCCCAGCCGATCAATAGACCAGGGCTCCTGCCAGCTTTCTGTCAGGAGACGGGTTGCGACGGTGATGCTTTCGATTCGGACCAGACCGGCGGCAGGCCGAAGGCGGCGAACAGATCGGGCCCGAGCCGGCCGACATAGACGGTCAGAGTGGCGATCGCGCCGCCGGCCGGCTCGATGACATGCAGCGACTGCGCGCGCCATTCAGCATCCTGATGGCGCCGCGCATAGATCGCGACCGCGGGCTGGCCGTTGGCTCGTGTCGCCACAGCGCGATAGCTGGCGAAATTGCCCCACACGGTCCTGAAGAAGCCGTGGATCGCCTGGCGCCCCTGGTACCAGTCGTGCCATGGCGGCATATGGTAGGTGGCATCCTTGCGCAGCAGCTCGACGAAGCCGTCGAGATCGGTCGCCTGCCAGGCGCTGACATAACGTTCCAGCAACAGGCTCTCTCGCTGGCTGGGTTCCGACCGCCGCAAGGGCCGGCCTTGCGGATAGCGCGCGCCGAGCGTCGCGCGCGCCCGCTGGAGGGCACTGTTGATCGACGCGATGGAGCCGCCCAGCAATTGCGCGGCCTCCGCCGCGGACCAGCCCAGCACGTCGCACAGCAGAAGCGTGGCGCGCTGGCGGGGCGGCAGAAGCTGGATGGCGGCGACGAAGGCGAGCCGCACCGCCTCGCGGGTCTCGTAGCGGGCGTCTGGGCCGGGCTGGTCATCGGCGAGGTCCGGCAGCTCGGCGTCGGGGTAGGGCTCCAGCCAGGCGAGTTCAGCTGCGGGGCCGGCGGCGGCGCGCCCCTCGCTCCGCGGCCGTGCGGGCTCCCGGAGAATGCGATGCGCCGACGACCTCGCCTTGATCGCATTGAGACAGCTGTTGGTGGCGATGGCATAGAGCCAGCCGCGCGGCGAGCCGCGCCCGTCGAAGCGCGAGCGGCCGCGCCATGCCTTCAGGAATGTCTCCTGGACGAGGTCGTCGGCCTCGTGCAGCGATCCCATCATGCGATAGCAGTGGAGCTTGAGTTCGCGGCGGTGGGCCATCGTGAGGTGCTCGAAAGCCCGCCGATCGAGGATCGGCCCGCCTTCCGGACCCAGCGGCTCAAGTGGGCCGGAAGCATCTGTCATGTCGAGCCTGCCAAGCGCGATTGCCCTGATATGCTGCGCCCCTCACGCCGCCGCCGCAAGCCCGCTGCCGCTCACCGTGAAGGCGGTGCCCTGCAACTTGCCGCCGGCGAGCGCGACCACGGCATTGGCGACATCGGCGGGTGTCTGCATGTCGGTCATGCTGGCCAGGAAATCGGCCGGGCTGATGCCGAGATAGGTCGAAACGCCTTCGATGCCGCGCTGGCCGACGCCGGTGCCGGCCATGATGCGCATGGGCGCCAGCGCCATGAAGCGCAGGCCGAGGCCAAGCCGGTCCGCTTCCTTCTGGCCGTGGGCGGCAAGCACCATCTGCATGCGCTTGGCGCCGGAATAGCCACCGGAGTTCGGCGGGCCGCCGCTGAAGGCCGCGCCGCTGGAGATCAGCACCACGCGGCCGCCGGACTTCATGCGGCCACGCAGCGCCGCCTGGCAGAACAGGAAGGATGCCTTGACGTCCATTTCCCAATTGGCCGAGAACTCGTCCCAGCTCTGATCCTGGAGGGGCGCCGACGGGGCGAAGGCGCCGGCGCAGATCACCAGCACATCCGGTTCGAGAGCCGCGAAGACCGTATCGGGCGCTGCCTCCTGCGTGGCGTCGACGGCAAGGGTCCTGACGCCGGAGGCCTCCCAGGAGAGCTCCTTCAAGGCGGCCGCGCCGCGGGCGGCGGCAAGCACGGTCGCGCCCTCGCGGAGCGCGGCTTCCACGATCGAGCGGCCGACACCCCGGCTGCCCCCGACCACGACGACATTTTGACCCTGCAACGATCCCATGGATCACCTCGCTCTTCCGGCGGCGGACCATTCCGGCGCCTAAGGATCAGGACAGCCGAGGTAGGGGAAAATCATCGGTGGTGACGAAAATTTTTTTCGAGCCATTTGTCCGCGAAAGCCAGACGCAAGAAAATGCTGCCGGCTTCGCTCAGCCCGCCAGCAGCGCCAGTTCCTCCGGCGTGAGATGCCGCGCCATGCCCTTAGCGAGGTCGCCGAGGGGCAGGCGGCCGATGGCGACGCGGATCAGGCGCTTGACCTCGACGCCGTGAGCGGCGAGCAGGCGGCGGATGTGGCGGTTCTTGCCCTCGTCGAGCACGATCTCCAGCCAGGCGGTGCGACCGCCGCTGCGCAGCAGTTCGATCGACTTGACGGCCAGGGTCTCGCCGTCGACGGCCGTGCCCGCGCGGAACATGTCCAGCATTGTTTCATCCGGCACTGCGGCGACCTGCACGTGATAGGTCTTGGGCAGGTGCGAGGCCGGGTCCATCAGCCGGTTGGCGAAGCGGGTGTCGTTTGTCATCAGAAGCAGGCCTTCGCTGGCCTTGTCCAGCCGGCCGACCGGCGAAACGAAGGGCAGGTCGAGCCCTTCGAGACAGGCATAGACGGTGTCGCGCTCGAGCGGGTCGTCGCGGGTGGTGACCAGCCCGCGCGGCTTGTTGAGCATGACATAGACCTTGCGCTCGGCAACCACCTCGACGCCATCGACGACGATCCTGTCTCGGTTCATGTCGACGCGCAGCGCGGCATCGCGCACCACCTTGCCGTCGACGCGCACGCGGCCCTGCGCGATCAGCGCCTCGCCCTGCGTGCGCGAGCACAAGCCGAGTTTGGACAGGGCGCGGTTCAGGCTGACGCCTGAAGGCCCGGCGGGCGGTATTTTAGCGGGCGGCCTGCCGCGTGATGGTGTTCGTGGAGCCATGCTGCTTGGGGTCGATCCGTGGTATCGGACAGATGCCATGGGCCGCACCGGCATCGCAAGCGGCGATCCATTCACGGCGGCGTTGGGATGTCCTCAACCGGCCGCCCATATGAGCCCTGCATGCCCGGATTCCCTTTGCTAGTTGGGATCTACCTGCCGCGCCTAATCTTGCGCGTTGAAGAACGCTGTCAGCACTGGGGCGTGTGCGGCGGGCTTCAATATGTGGTTCTGGCCGGGCAGCGTTTGGTGGCGGGCATTGGGCAGTGCTTTGGCCAGAGCCCTGTTGCCATGCCGCAGCCATGCCGGGCTCTTGCCCCCGTCGGTTACCAGCACCGGCACGCGGAGCGACGCCCAGCGGACGGGGTCCAGGGGCTTGCCAAGCTGATCGCCAGCGACGATGGCGCCGTCATGCGGCAGCGTGTGCGCCACGGCCTTGAGCCGTCGCCAGATCGGCGTGAGCTTCATGAAGACGATTAGCAGGCGAGGCATGCCCACCGATTTGAGGAAGGCGGTTATAGCGTCGCCGCGCCGGCCTTCGGCGAGGGCTGTTCCGATCGTCGCCCAGTCGGCCTGCGTGGTCGCGCGGCTGTCGTCGACGATCAGTGGCGCTTCGTAGAGGGCGAGTTTCTTGACGCCGGGGAGGCGGGTAGCCGCCATCAGCGCCAGCATCGCGCCCGACGACGTGCCCCAGACATAGGCCTCGCCCCCGGCCGCCCGCAGTACGGCCTCGATGTCGTCAACCTCGCGCTCGATCGCGTAGGGCGCGGTGTTGCCGCTGTCGCCACGGCCACGGCGGTCGTAGCGGAACACGGTAAAGTTGTCCGCGAGGGCCTTGGCCAGCGGACCGCTCGGTCCCATCGTGCGCGAGCATAGCGCGCCGTCGACGAGGACGAGCGGGTGACCGTGGCCCTGACGCTCGCAGGTGATCAGCGTTCCATCCCGCGACAGTACGGCTTGCGTGGACGGTTTCGCGTTCTCATCCTGCATGGTTGGCTTCCCGGTCTATCAACTGCCCCAGCCGGTCGAAGCTCTGTGCCCAGCCGCCGCGCATGCCCAGCGCCAGCAGGCGCTCGCGGTCGGCGGCGCTCGCCAGCGTCACCTCGAAATGGACATGGGTCCGCATGCCATCGGGCGTAAAGGTCACGGTATGGCGGCTCTGGCCCGGCGGATTGCCGGCCCATTCTCGGATTTCCGGATCCGGTTCGTCGCGGTAGCTCAACCTGACGTTCTCGACGACTTCGAGATAGCTGCCCTGGTTGCGGTAGAGCGCGCCGCTGGCAGTCAGCATATCGATGCGCCAGCGGCCACCGACGCGCACGTCGAGCACGCAGTGAGGAATGGTGCAGTCCCTGATGCCCCACCACTGCGCCACGAGCCTGGGCTCGGTCCACAGTTGAAAGACGCGTGCCACCGGAGCCTCGAACACCCGTTCGATGGCAAAGCCGCGCCCGATGGCATCTTGGGCGCGGTCGCTCATGGCGCCTTGTCCGCGTCGCGCCGCAGCAGATCCTCCATGCGGTCGAAGCGGCCTTCCCAAAGTTTTCGATAATCGTCGAGCCAGCGGTCGATGTCGCGCAGCGGCTTGGGCTCAATGCGGCTCAGATGTTTCTGCGCCGCCCGGCTGCGGGTTATAAGGCCAGCCTGCTCCAGCACGCCGACATGTTTGGAGACGGCCCGCACGGTGAGCTCGAAGGGTTGCGCGAGTTCGGCGACCGAGGCTTCGCCATCGAGCAACCGGGCAAGGATCGCGCGCCGCGTCGGATCGGCGAGCGCGGCGAATGTGTGGTCAAGGGAAAATTCAACAGCCATTACGGAACCAACCAGTTCTGGAACTAATTGGTTCTATATATGCCTTGGCTTCCCTCGTCAACAATCTTCCGGAAACTGCGAGAGCTGGCGCGCTCGCAGGGAAGAGGTTCATCCCGGCAAAACGTTGGGTGAAAGTCTCAGGCCGCTGCCTTCTCGCCTGCTATGCTGTTCAAGACCTGGACGGCATCCGCCGGCAGCTCAAGCTCGGCCGCCGCCAGGTTCTCCCTGAGATGCCCGACCGACGAGGTGCCGGGGATGAGCAAGATGTTGGGCGCGCGCTGCAACAGCCAGGCGAGCGCCACCTGCATGGGTGTCGCGCCGAGCTTTTGCGCGACGTCGGCAAGCGTGCTCGACTGCAGCGGCGTGAAGCCGCCGAGCGGAAAGAACGGCACATAGGCGATGCCGTCGGCGGCAAGCTCGTCGATCAGCGCGTCGTCTTGGCGATGCGCGATGTTGTATTGGTTCTGCACGCAGACGATGTCGACCATGCCGCGTCCCTGCGCGATCTGTTTGCGGGTGACGTTGCTCAGGCCGATATGGCGCACAAGTCCCTGGCGTTGCAGTTCGGCGAGTGTGTCGAGCTGCGGCTCGATCGAGCCTTCGGCGGGCCCGTGGATGCCATGCATGGAGCGCAGGTTCACGACCTCGATTACGTCCAGCCCGAGATTGCGCAGGTTGTCGTGCACGGCCTGCGTCAGCTCCCGCGGTGACATTGCCGGGATCCACGAGGCATCCGCGCCGCGCCGCGCACTGATCTTGGTGACGATGGTGAGGTTGGCGGGATAGGGGTGCAGCGCCTCGCGGATGATCTGGTTGGTGACGTGCGGACCGTAGAAATCCGATGTGTCGATATGGTCGACGCCGCTGGCAGTGGCCTCGCGCAGCACGGCAATCGCCGCGTCGCGGTCCTTCGGCGGGCCGAAGACGCCGGGTCCGGCCAGTTGCATGGCGCCATAACCGAGGCGCTTCACGGTGCGGTCGCCGAGCTTGAAAGTCCCGGCCTTGCTTATGTCGGTCATGGGTCTCGATCTCCTTTGGATCGGCACGATATAGACAGTCCTCGCCCGCGCGATAATATGGCGCAATCGGCACAGGCTGTGCGGAAAGGCGAACAATGGCGACGGATCTGGGTGACCTGCAGGCCTTCATGGCGGTGGCGCGGGCCGGCGGCTTTCGCGAGGCCGCCCGGGTCGGCGGCGTCAGCGCCTCCAGCCTTTCCGAGACGGTGCGGCGGCTGGAGAGCGGGCTCGGCGTGCGGCTCCTCAACCGCACCACGCGCAGCGTCGCACCCACCGAAGCCGGCGCGCGGCTGCTCGACCGACTTGGCCCGGCACTCGGCGAAGTCGAGGCGGCGCTCGATGTGGTCAACGGGTTTCGCGGCCGCCCGGCGGGCACGCTACGGCTCAACGTGCCGGTGGTGGCGGCGAAGCTGGTGCTGCCGCGCCTCTTGCCGCCCTTCCTCGCGGCCTATCCCGACATTCGCCTGGAAGTGACCGCCGAGGACAGTTTCGTCGACATATTGGCGAGCGGTTGCGACGCCGGCATCCGCTATGACGAGCGGTTGGAGCAGGACATGATCGCCGTGCCGATCGGGCCGCGCCGGCAGCGCTTCGCCACCGCCGCCGCACCGGCCTATCTCGACCGCCGCGGCCGGCCCGACCATCCGCGCGACCTGCTCCACCACGCTTGCCTGCGCGGCCGCTTCGCCAGCGGCTTCATGCCGCCCTGGGAGTTCGAACGCGACGGTGAGGTGGTGAGCGTCGAGCCGACGGGCCCGCTGCTTGTCAGCACCGGCACCGCCATGGCGCTTGCGCTCGATGTGGCGGTCGCCGGCGGCGGCATCGTCTCGCTGTTCGAGGACTGGCTGCGCCCGTACTTCGACGACGGCAGGCTGGAGCCGGTGCTGGAGCCCTGGTGGCAGGAGTTTTCAGGCCCGTTCCTCTATTATCCCGGCCGCCGCCTGACGCCGGCACCGCTGCGCGCCTTCATTGATTTTGTCGGCGGGATGCGGTGGGACTGATCCCGGACGGAAATCGTGCTGCGTGTTGCGCCGATCGGCCCGTCGCCGCGGCTCCTTTGGACCAAGCGAAATCCTTGATGTAACACTTTGTTGTCATTGAGGGCCTATCGGAGTGGCGGTACGGCGAAAGCCCGGTAAAGGGAAAGGTGCGCAATGGGTTCGCCCTGGTCCGAATTGCTGGCCAATCTCGCGGTCGTGGCGTTGTTCGTTTCGGTCTGGATCCACACGCATGTGTGGCTGGACCGTTGGCCGCGCGCCGCGAAGGCCGCCGCTTTCGGCTTGCTGATGGGCGCCGGCGCCATCGTCCTGATGCTCACACCCATGCAGTTGCAGCCCGGCGTGCTCGCCGATCTCAGGGCAACGATGATTGCCGTTGCCGGCTTCTTCGGCGGTCCCGTCGCCGGCATCGTCGCCGGGGTCATGGCTGGTGCGTTCCGGACTTTCGAGGGCGGCATGGGCGCCTTCGCCGGTGCGGTGGGGATCGCGGCCGCCATGCTGGTCGGTGTCGCCGGGAACCTTGCCCTGAAGGGCCGGCGGCCCACCATGGTCGACATCATGATCCTTGGCGCGGCCGCCGCTGCCGCATCGCTGCTCGGCCTCAGCGTCCTGCCACGAAATGTCCTGCAGATGGTCCTGCCTGATGTGGCGCTGCCTTCCTCCCTGCTCATCTTCGTCTCGGTGGTGCTGTCGGGGCTCACGCTTTACCAGGAGCGGCGACGCCTCGAGGCGCTGCAGTCCCGGCGCATCTACAAGGCCGTGGTGGAGACACTGCCGGATTGCCTGAACGTCAAGGACCTCGACGGGCGGTTCATCGCGGCCAATCCGGCAACGGCCGAACTGATGCAGGCGGCCGACGCCAAGGCTCTGATCGGCAAGACGGATTTCGACTTCTATCCGCGCGAAACGGCGAAAGGTTTCCGCGAGGACGAGCTTGCCGTGCTGGCCTCGGGCGTCTCGTCCACCATCGAACAGCGCCTTCATCACGAGGATGGAACCGAAGGCTGGCTGGCGACCTTGAAGGCGCCCTTTCGCGACAGGAGCGGGGCCGTCGTCGGCCTGATCACGCACAATCGCGACATCACGGCGCGCAAGCAGCTCGAGGCCGAGTTGGCGGAAAGCCGGGTCCGGCTCGGAGACGCCTTGACGCACATGGCCGACGGTCTGGTGATGTTCGACCCGGACGGCAGGCTGGTGCTGTGCAACGCCCAGTACCGCGCCATGTTTCCGAAGACGGCGGACATGAGGGTGCCAGGCGCCGACTACCGTGACATCCTGCGCGCCTCGGCGCAGCGAGGTGAGGCGATCACACCGCCGGACGAGGTCGAGGGCTGGATCGCCGGCATCATGGCCTCGCAGAAGCTTGTCAGCCAGCGCCAGGTCCGGCTTGCCGACGGCCGCTGGCTCGACGTGCGCACCCGTCCGACAGGCGACGGCGGCAGCCTAAGCGTATTCTCCGACATCACCGAGGCCAAGCAGGTCGAGACCGAACTGCTGGCGCTCAACGAGAAGCTGAACCTTCTGGCACATCGCGACGGGCTGACCGAACTGTGGACGCGCCGCGCCTTCGACGAAGCGCTGGCGCGCGAATTCTCGCGCTCCAGGCGCAATGCGGCTCCGCTCAGCCTGGTGATCATCGATGTCGACTGGTTCAAGCGGTTCAATGACCATTACGGCCATCCGGCGGGCGATGAATGCCTGCGCGCCGTGAGCCGCTGCATCCAGGCGACTGCTCGCCGTCCGGCCGACGCCGCGGCCCGCTACGGCGGCGAGGAATTCGCGCTCGTCCTGCCCGAGACCGATGCCCGGGGCGCCTTTGTCATTGCCGAGACCCTCAAGAGCAAGGTGCGCGACCTTGCCATGGCGCATGCCGGCAGCGAAAAGAGCATCGTCACCGTCAGCATTGGGGTCAGCACCCTAGACGCGGACGGCGCCACGATGGAGATTGCCGATCTTCTGAGACGGGCCGACGAGGCGCTTTACGGCGCCAAGGCCGCCGGGCGGGACCGGGTGCATGGCTGGCGCCCGCATCTCAGCGACCAACGCTCGACCGGTTCCCGGCGCAAGATATGAGGCTTGCAAGGCCAGGGCCGGGCTGCCGCTGGATTTGGATCAGCTGAGCTGGTTATCGCCTGAACGAGGGTCCGGGCGGTGAAGCGTAAGCTTCAGCCGGAGTGAACTGAATCCGTGCTGGCGCGATCGAGCTTCACAAGACGAGCCTTCGCTTCGCCGACGCGTTGTTGCGCGGATCTTATCCTGTCACAAAGCCGCAGATTGATACCGACGCCACAGTCTTCGTCCAGCATCGCGTTTGCGCGTTCAAGGGCGAGTTCCGCTCGGTGAAGTCGCTGCCTCGCCCTGGCAAGTTCCAAGGTCAAAAGTTCCATTGCTGCCGCTTCCGTGGTTTGCGGTCCCTTCCATTGGGAAACCGCTGCCGGGTGGTTTGGTTCCGGGTCGTTCGCGAAGCTGCATCTGCTGCCGAAGTCCGGGCCTGGAGATGCCGCAGCCGCCACGCTTCAAGGATTGGGCCGGTAATTGGCAGTCATGTCTTTGTTTATTGACCCCGCCAATGGCTGGCGTAGCTTGTCCACGGCCGTCAGCGATGCGAACATACGCGGGCGCTTGGGAGCGATCATCCTGCTTCCACCCAAATCCAGGAGGAAGCTGTGCGCAGGCTATTACAGACGCGCCCTGGCGAATATCTCGATCACCGATTGGAGTGCCCCTTTTGCGGCACCATCCGCCTGCTAATCCCGGCCGATGCGACACCATCGACGCGGATCAGTTGCGCCGAGTGCGGCAGATATCTTGGTATCTGGGATGAACTGCAGACCGATTTCGAGCAACAAGGCGGCAACGATGGGGTTTTCCGTCTCGACAAAGGGCGCATCCAGAAGCTCGACTAGACTTGCCGCGAGCAGCGCTCGATAGCACTGGCTAGGGTCGGCTCCCCATCGCCGATGCCCATCAGGACGGCCTTGGATGGGCAAGGCCGGTCTGGAAGGTGCCTGGCAACACGGGTGAGCCACCGCGGCTCGTCGAGGCTGTCGCCATGGCGTCTACCGGCACGATGATGATCATGCGGGCATGCTGCTCTGGCCACAATGGCTTTCCGAAAAGGAAGAATGTGCTGGCGAGAAAACAGACCAGCAAGAGGATGGCCAAGGTGTTGGCGATGATCTCACCAAGCTGCATTGCTCTTCTCCAATTCACGCGTCCCTCCCGGCAACGAGCGCCAGCAAACTATGTTCAACGTTTGGGACCAATGCGCATGGTTCGCAGGACTTCAGTCCGAGTTGCGGGTCGAGCGATAAATGCACAACCTGCCTTTGCACCGGCCGAGCCTCCGCCAAGTGTGGCAGCCGGGGCATAGCCCGGCCTGCTCGCAACGTGCCGAGCCCTCCGCCAAAGCAGGCCGGGCTCCTTTCTCGAAAGCGTCACAAACGGACCGCGATTTCCACGGGCAGCGGTGAGCGCTGGTTGCGCAGCGACGGCAAGGCCCGATCCGCGGGGTGGCGGAAAGCGCGCCGGTGCCGTCCGCCTTGCTCCACGGCCACAAAGGCGCGATTCTCCTCCCTTTGGCGGCCAGCCAGCATGGTCAGATTGGGATTGTGTGGACGGATCTGTTGTCCCATGGCCTCAAAGCGACCTCACGATTAGCGGTGAAGGCAGCAAGGCTGCTACCAGTTCAAAGTAAGGCTGACGAGCAGGACGGCGATCAAGGCCGACAACGGGACCGCCATCACCAGCGCCGCCTCCATAAGGCGGGTTTCCTTGTCGCTGAACATTAAACCTCCTCACTTGTCGGCTGAGCGCCGGGATTTAGGGTCCGCCCACCGCCCGAAGCAGTGAGCGAACCCTATTGGCGCAGGAAGGGACGTAGCTGCGCCAATTCAAAAGCACCCCCGCAGTGCCACCCGACATCGGTCGGATATCCGCGATGAACTTGCAGCGAAACAACGAGCGCGAAAGACGGCCGTTCCCGGCAGTGGCGCCGGCAGGACTATTGCGTTTTTTTATGGGACCTAAGTCCGGTGCTGGCCGGACCGAAGCCCAAGCCTGGAACATTCAACCATGCCTGAAGTTCGATCCCGCAGCGCGGTGACAATGTTGTGCTGTGCAGGTTTCAAATGGAGGTACTCATGAAAAAAGATCTTGCCGCCGTAGCCGCGGTTCTGTTGCTCGCAGGTGTCGGCGCAGCCGCCGCCGAGGACGTCATCATCCAGCCCGAGCAGGAAACGGTGATCAAGGAGTATGTGCATAAGCAGCCGCTGGCTTCGGTCAAGGTTCCCGGCGTGGAACTCAACGTCGGCACGGCCTTGCCCGATACCGTCGAGCTTCACGAAGTCCCCAACGTCAAGTATCGTTACACCGTCGTCGACAACCGGACCGTGATCGTGGATCCAAGCACCCGCAAGATCATCAAGATCATCCAGTAGCGGCGCTTGGCCCGCTGCCGGCTGGCGGCGGGCCAACCATGCAGACGCGTTGCCTTGACAATCAGAATTTGCGTGATGCCGACCTTGCGCAAGCTGAACGGGTTCGCGAACGCCCCTTGAATGGGGTCCTGCGTCAACGCGACGGGTCCGCCCCTCGCTCCTTGTGCCGCCGGGCAAGCCCGCGAATGCGGTCGGCGACCTTGCTATCCACCGGATTGTAGACGGTCAGGCTCAGATCCGGCCGGCCATCCACCGCGAAGGCCGAATATTCCAGCTCGATGTCGCCGAGTTCGGGATGCTTCAGGCGCTTTGTCCCGTCGCCATGGCTGAGCACGTCGTTTTCCCGCCACAGCGCGTCGAATTCCGAGCTGGCGCTGCAGAGCTCCTCCACCAGTTGGGCGACCTCGGACACCGCGCCGGCGCGCGCCGCATCGGCCCGGAACGCGCCGACCACGAAACGCGCGAGGTTCTCCCAATCGTGCTGCTTGGCGCGGATGGTGGGGCTCAGGAACATAAACCGCAGGATGTTGCGCTGGCCAGCGGGCAAGGTGCTGTAATCGGTCATCACGACTTGCGCGGCGCGGTTCCATGCGACGACATCCCAGGTCGCCGTCTTGATCAGGGCCGGGCTTGCCTCCAGCGTGTCGATAAGGCGTTGCAGCCTGGGGCTGACGCCGTCCGCGCCGATGTAGCGGACTTCGGGCGGGCGCCCGAGCCCCAGCATGAAAAGATGTTCGCGCTCTGCCTCGGTCAGCAGCAGACCCTTGGCAATCCGGTTCAGCACATCGGCCGAAGGCGCGCCGCCGCGTCCCTGTTCCAGCCATGTGTACCAGGTCGGGCTGATGTTGGCGCGCTGCGCGACCTCTTCCCGGCGCAGTCCGGGCGTGCGCCTGCGCCCGGAAAAGCCGAACGATGAGGGGTCGAGCCGGGTACGTCTGTCTTTCAGGAATGCCGCGAGCGAACCGGCGGAAGTGTTGGGCATCCTGTTAGCCATTATACCATGATAAGATCACTACTTTAATGGAATAATAGAGCAGCGATAGTACGCAGGCAACTGTGCAGGAGATTTTGAATGCGTATCTTTTTAACCGGCGCGACCGGTTTCATCGGTTCGGCCATCGTTCCCGAACTTCTTCAGGCCGGACATCAGGTCGTCGGCGTCACCCGCTCCGACGCGGGTGCCGAGGCGTTGGCTGCCGCGGGTGCCGAGGTGTATCGGGGAACCCTCGAGGATCCCCAAGGCCTGCGCGACGGCGCGGCCGAGGCGGAAGCCGTGATCCACACCGCGTTCGACCATGATTTTTCGCGGTTCGCCGAGAATTGCGAAAAGGACAGCCGTGTCATCGCCGCGCTCGGTCAGGCACTCGCCGGCTCCGACCGGCCGCTGGTGATCACCTCGGGCGTCGGCATGGGCAGTCCCGGACATGGCCAATTGGCCGTCGAGGATGTCTTCAACCCCGATCACCCTAATCCGCGCATCGCCTCGGAACTCGCCGGGAATGCGTTGCTGGAGGCCGGCATCAACCTGTCGGTGCTGCGCCTGCCGCAGGTCCACAACACGCTCAAGCAAGGCCTCATTTCGCCGCTCATCGAGATCGCGCGCCAGAAGGGCGTCTCGGCCTATGTCGGCGACGGCCGCAACCGCTATTCGGCCGGCCATGTCTCGGACGCCGCGCGCCTTTACCGGCTCGCGGTGGAAAAGCGGCAGCCCGGCGCGCGCTATCACGCCGTCGGCGAAGAAGGGGTGGAGGTGCGCGCGATCGCCGAGGCGCTTGGCCGTGGCCTGAACCTGCCGGTGGTTTCGATCGCGCCGGAGAAGGCGGCTGAGCATTTCGGCTGGATGGCGATGTTCGCCCCCATGGACCTGCCCGCCTCCAGCGCGCTGACCCAGGCACGGCTCGGCTGGCGTCCGACCGGCCCGACGCTGATCGCCGATCTGGACGCGATGCGGTATTGAGGCGCGTAAGAGGCGGCCTTAGCCTGGGGTGACGGCGTAGCGCAAATGGACGAGCCCATGCGCGAGGGCTTTGCAATCCGTGAGCGACAACCGCACATTGTCGGCAAGGCCGCTTTTCCCAAACTCGACAAAGCCCTGGTTTGCCTCCCGCGCATCGAGCGCGGGGGCAATGAGAAGGCTGAGTTCATCGACCAGCCCCGCCGCCAGGAAGGAGCCGTTGATGCCGGCGCCGCCCTCGAGCAGCAGGCGGCGGATGCCGAGCTCACGGGCAAGCACGTCCAGCATGGCGGCGAGATCGATGCCGGGCGTTTGCGACACGATATATGACACGCCGTCGGCGGCGAGCTCGGCCAGATGGCTGTGGGCTACATCATGTCCGAGCAGCACCACGACATGGTCCCCGCCGATGTCGGGTTTTGCAAAGTGCAGCTTGCCCGAGGCATCGAGCGCCACGGCAAAGCTGCCCGCATTGCGCTGCGCGAAATAATGCGGCCGCTCGACCTTGCCGCCATGCGCGGGCGGATGCGCGGCGGCCTTGCTCATCTCGGCCATGGTGACGCGGCCGACGATCCAGGCGTCGCCTTGGAGGTCGTTGTGGATCTGCTCATAGAGGCCCGACCACTCGGCCCGGCTGCCGTCGGGGCTTTCGGTATAGCGGCTCGGATGAAGGCTGCCGTCGAGCGAGGCAAGCATATGGCAGATGATGCGCGGCTTCATATGGTGTCTCCATTTCGTCGGCTTGGCCGCCCCGAAGGTAGTGCCGCACCCGGAAAATGGAAGCCGATGCGGTGTGCCTTGAGGCTGCAAGTCCCGGTGGGTAAAATGACTATCTCTGCGACCTAGGGGCCGGAGCATGGCGGACATCATCCTGTTTCACTCGGTTCTTGGCCTTCGCCCGATCGAGCGTCATCTTGCGGAACGCCTTCGGGCCCGCGGCCATGCGGTCGCACTGCCAGACCTTTATCAGGGTGCAGCGACGGATGATCTCGATGAAGGGTTCGCGATCAAGGCGCGGATCGGCTGGGGTGCCATCTGCCTGAAGGCGCGAGAGGCTCTGGCCCCGATGCCGGGCGATGCGGTGCCGGCGGGGATCTCGATAGGCGCCGGCGTGGTGGCGGAATTCTGGGCGTCGCGGCCGCTGGCAGCGGGTGTTCCGCTGTTGCATGGTTTGGCGACCGTGCCTGCCAACACACGACCCGGCTTGCCCATCCGACTGCATGTCGCGGACACCGATCCACTGTTCCCCGAGCCCGACGTCAGCGCCTGGCAGGAAAGCGCGGAGGCAGCAAAAGCGGATGTGCAGGTTTTCCGCTATCCAAACACGGGACATTATTTTTCCGATCCGGCATTGCCCGACTACAATGCAACGGCGGCCGCGCAGCTCTGGAGCCGCTCCTTGGCGTTCCTGACGTAGAAGGCCTTCGGACCGAAGAGTCCAAATTCAGACAATTCCGACAAGTTGCTGTCCTGGCTGTTATATCGATGTTGCACAAATGGTTGACCCTGGGTTAGCATCCTCTTGTTGACGCCGATCGGAGGAATTTAGGCGGCTGTCAGCTGGAGCGGCATGCGTTCTTGGCGCAAGGAGGATGCTCCAACACTTTAACCGGCGCATGATCCTTCCTGAAACCGGTCCCGGTTTTTAGGGGCCGTGCGCTTCTGTGGAGGAGGAACCCATGAACAGACGCGAATTCCTGATGACGTCCGTGGCCGCGGGCGCCATGATGCTGGCCGCACGCTCGGCTTTCGCCGAGGACAAACTCACCATGCTCGGCTCGGTGCCAAGTCTCGGCTTTCCGTTCTTCGTGCACATGCTGAACGAGATCAAGGCCGAAGCGCAGGCGCAAGGCGTCAACCTGACCGAGAGCGACGGCCAGAACTCGGCCACCAAGCAGACCGCCGACATCGAGGCGGCGCTGGTGCAGAAGGTCAACGCCATCGTCATCTCGCCGCTCGACGTCAACGCGCTGGCGCCAGCCATCGAGGAAGCGGTCAAGGCCGGCGTTCCCGTGGTGACGATCGACCGCCGCGTCGACGGTGTCCAGGGCATTCTGGCCCATGTCGGCGCCGACAATGTCAAGGGCGGCGAGGCGGAAGCCCAGGCCATGGTGGCCGCATTCCCCAATGGCGCCAAGCTGTTCCACCTGCAGGGCCAGCCGGGGGCGGGTCCCGCGATCGACCGCAACAAGGGCGTGCACAATGTGCTCGATCCGCTGAAGGACAAGTACCAGATCGTCTACGAGCAGACAGCCAACTTCGCCCGCGCCGAGGCGCTGACGGTGACGGAAGCCGGCCTTGCCGCCAACGGCAAGCCGGATGCCATCATCTGCGCCAATGACGACATGGCGCTGGGCGCGCTCGAAGCGTGTGCCGCGCGCAATTTCAGCGACGTCAAGATCTACGGCTTCGATGCATTGCCGGAAGCGCTGGTCGCGGTGCGCGACGGCAAGCTCGCCGGCACGGTCGAACAGTTCCCCGGCAAGCAGTCGCGCACCGCCGTGCAGATCGCGGTCGCCTACGCCAAGGACAAGACCGAGCCGAAGGAGAAGCTGGTGCTGCTGACGCCGATCGTCATCGGTAAGGACAATCTCGACAAGGCGGAGAGATTGAACGAGACGAAGTAGGCTGATTGAATGAGGCCGGCGGGACAGCATCCCCCTCTGTCCCGCCAACTGTCCGGCAGGACAGAGGGGGTGTTCAAGCGCGGCTTGGCGCACAGCATCCGAACAGCATCGAGGAGGACTGCTTGCCGCCAGTTGAAGCCGCACCCGCCCTGCTTTCCGTCGAAGGCCTGACCAAGCATTTTGCCGGGGTGACCGCGCTGAGCGATGTCTCGCTCGATGTCCGCGCCGGCGAAATCCTTGGCCTGCTTGGCGAAAACGGCGCGGGAAAATCGACGCTTCTGAAAATCCTGTCGGGCGTCATGCCGCCTTCCGGCGGCCGCATCACCTTCGACGGCGCCGACTACCAGCCGGCGAGCCCGCAGGAGGCCAAGCGGCTGGGCATCGTCACCATCTACCAGGAGCTCAGCCTGATCCCGACGCTGACGGTGGCGGAGAACATCTTTATCGGCCGCGCGCCGATCGGCCGGCTTGGGCTGGTGAGCTGGCGCAAGATGGAACAGGATTCCCGCGCCATCATTGCCCGCGTCGGCCTTACCATCGACCCGATGACGCCGGTTTCGGCGCTGTCGGTGGCCGAGCAGCAGCTGGTCGAGATCGCCCGTGCGCTGTCCTTGAAAAGCCGGCTGATCATCATGGACGAGCCGACCTCGGCGCTGACCGAGACCGAGGTGCGGAGGCTGCTGTCAATCATGGACCGGCTGCGCAAGGATCATGTCGCGATCATGTTCGTCACCCACCGGCTGGAAGAGGCATCCGCCATCTGCGACCGCATGACGGTGCTGCGCGACGGCAGGCTGGCGGGGCATCTCGAGCGTCAGGGGGGACCGATCAAATTGCCCGCTATCATCGAAAAGATGGTCGGCCGCGCCGCTTCCGAACTTTACGCCCGTCCGGCGCAACGCGCGGCGGCCGGCGATGTGGTGCTGTCGGTTCGGGGCTTGCGCACCGTGCGCGATCCCGAAGCGCCGCACGCCATCGTGCTCGACGGTGTCGATATCGACCTCAAGGCGGGCGAGATCCTCGGCGTCGCCGGTCTCGTCGGCTCCGGCCGCACGGAGCTGGCGCGCGCCGTTTTCGGCGCCGACCGCATCGCGGCGGGAACGATCACGCTCGACGGCAAACAGATCGCGCCCGCATCGCCGGCCGACGCCATTGCGCTCGGCATTGGGCTGGTGCCGGAAGACCGCAAGCACCAGGCGATCTTTGCAGCACTTGGTATCCTGCCGAATTTCTCCGTCGCCTCGCTTGGGCGTTTCAGCAACGGCTTCGGCTTCATGGCCGAGCGGCGCGAGCGCGACGCGCTGTCGGGGTTCAGGAAGATGCTGTCGATCCGCATGGCTTCGGCCGAGCAGGCGATCGAGGGGCTGTCGGGCGGCAACCAGCAGAAGGTTATCCTGGCGCGCTGGCTGGCGCGCGACCCGAAAGTGCTGATCGTCGACGAGCCGACGCGCGGCGTCGATGTCGGCGCCAAGGCAGAGGTGCATCAGATCCTGGTGCAACTCGCGGCGCGCGGCATCGCGGTGATGATGATCTCGTCCGAACTGCCCGAGGTGCTGGCGGTGTCGGACCGCATCGTCACCATGCGCAAGGGACGCATCACCGGTGAAATGCCGGGCGTCGAGGCAAACGAGGAAAGATTGATGGAACTGATGGCGCTCGACAGGCAGGATATGCCGGCACAGGATGCGGAGGGGCAGGCACGATGAGCATCGCCGAGGAACAGAGCCAGCGCGGCGGCGTGACGATCGCGCGGCTTTTGATGAGCTTTGGGCCGCTGCTCTTCCTGGCGGCGCTGGTCGTCGTCTTCACCGTGCTGAAGCCGAGCTTCATCGATCCGATCAACCTGTTCAACATCACCAGGCAGATCTCGATCACCGGGCTAATCGCGCTCGGCATGACCTTCGTCATCCTCACCGCCGGCATCGACCTTTCGGTCGGCTCACTGCTCGCCTTCTGTGGCATGGTCGCGGCCGTGGTCGCCAAGGGCGGCACCGCCAACACGCTGTCGCTGTCCACGTCAGGCACGCAGGGTTTTGGCTGGTTCGCGGCGTTGCTCGCCGCTGTCGTGGTCGGTGCGCTCGCCGGCGGCGTGCAGGGGTTCGCCATCACAAGGCTGAAAGTGCCGCCCTTCGTCGTCACGCTGGGTGGGCTGACGGTGTTCCGCGGGCTGACGCTGACCATTTCCAATGGCGGCCCGATCTCCGGCTTCGACGCCTCGATGCGCTGGTTCGGCACGGGGCTGATCGGTCCGGTGCCGGTGCCGGCGATCATCTTCGCCATCGCCGCCATCCTGTGCCACATCGTGCTGCGCTACACCCGCTATGGCCGCGCCGTCTATGCCGTCGGCGGCAATGCCGAGGCCGCGCGGCTGTCGGGCCTGCGCGTCGACCGCATACTGGTCTCGGTCTATGTCATCGTCGGCTTCTTCGCCGGGCTCGCCGCCTTCGTGCTGTCGGCCAGGCTGAATTCTTCCGAAGCGGTCGCCGGCATCGGCTACGAATTGACGGTGATCTCCGCCGTCGTCATCGGCGGCACCTCGCTGTTCGGCGGCATCGGCTCGGTCGGCGGCACGGTGGTGGGCGCGGCCCTGATCGGCGTGCTGCAGAACGGCCTGCAGTTCAACAACGTCTCGTCCTACACGCAAAGCATCGTCATTGGGCTGATCCTGATCCTGGCGGTGGCGTTCGACCGCTGGCTGAAGTCGCGGGTGAGGCGATAGGAACGAGGGCTCTGCGCTCACCCGCCTCTGTCGGGCTGGACAGAGGGGGCATCTCACCCGGCCATTTGCCAGGAAAGCTGTCCCATTTCTTGCAAGAAACGCGATATCGTGCGCCAATATTCGCGCGCCTCGCTCGGCCAAGCCGGTTTCGGCCTGAGCGGCAATGTGCGCGTGACCAGCCGCGTCGAGCGGTTCGGCCGGCGCTGCCGTCTGGCGGCAATTGTGGTGGACCATGGGCGGGCAGAGCGCCGAATGCCCCCATCAGGCCAGCGACGGACAAGGCGGCAATGGTTCCCGCCCCGGCCCTTATCCAGGTCTGGACTCTTGAGCGGGCAGTCTTGAACATTCCAAATTAAGCGCGTCGAACGAACAGCCACCCCAGGCGCAAGCTAGAAACCAAATCGGGGATTGGAACCCGCGAATGGCTCGGTCCAGCCGTACTCGGGCCTCAGGCTGCCTCAAGTGCCCAAAGACGATGGCCGAAACGGCGGAAGAAGCGCGCCACGAGCCGCTGCTGCTTCGCCCTGGCGAGATCGGCCAGTCGTCGTTCCTGGCGCCAGCGCGGCATGTTGCGCCAGCCGGCGATGAAACGGACTGCATCCTCGACGGCTTCGTGCGCCGACAGCGCCGGGCCGATCATGGCCAGGAACAGCGGCTCCGCCTGCTTCAACTCATCGATGACGGCCTTGCGCCTGAAATGATCCAGGCGGGCCTGCGCGATGCCGGTGCGTCGGATCGCCTCGAAGGCTAAGAGCAAGGCGGGGCTATCGCCGGTGTAACCGCAGGCGCGGGCGAAATTGGTGGCATCCATCCTTGCTCCCGGATGTGGCGCGAGGTGATCCGGGCGCCGACTCATATTTGCGAGTGACATGTAAGCATAACTCTTACAGACATAGAAGGGAGACTTTTGGAAGAGTTTGGAAACCGCGACTCGACTCCTGCTTCGAAACACGGGAAGATATGAACAAATCAGGAACAAAAGGACGGAGAAGTGATGGCGTTGCCAGGCAGGGAAGCAGTGATCGCGCAGGTTGCCTCGCTGTCGGTCGAGTGCGCCGATTGCGGCCGCAACAGGTGGTGGCGGCCCGATCAGTTGAAGCGCTTCGGGGTGAACGGGAGCACGCCGCTGGCCGCGCTGTCGGGCCGCATCGTCTGCTCGGCCTGCCGGGCCGACGGGCTGCCTGGCACGGCGATCTCGATCCAGGCGGCTTTCATCGACGAGCGCCAGCGCGTGCGCTCGGAAGCCCGCATGCTGAGCGGCCGCGACGTGCCGCTGGAGGGGTCGAGGCGAGCTTGAGGGGCGGCGGCTGGCGAAGTCGTCAGCAGACGTTGTCTTCGTCGGAGAGGGCAACGTCTCGCCCTCCGCGAAAGACTTGCAAGATCGGCACGGTGTTGTCCCTGAGGCTGAATGCTATCGTGGCTCGCCGGCGATAGCCCACGGCACGCAGGCCCGGTCTAGTATCCCAGCAGTTCCTTCAGCGGAATCACCCGCCAGACGTGCTTGATGGCGTAGCGGTTGAAGGTCAGCGTCTTGGGCGGATTGTACTGCTCGACCACCAGCTCGCCCGCGGTGCGCCGGACCAGCTTCTTGATGAAGGCCTTGCCGTTCTTCTCGTTCTCGTCCGGAAAGGTCTCGATCACCACATGGTCGCCCGGCACCGCGTCGCGGCCGCCGCAATAGATCATGTCGCCGGGTTCGTAGCGCGGCACCATGGAATCCGAGAGGACATGGAGCGCGAATACTCTCGGCAGGTTGCGGACCCCTGGCGGACGCTGCACGTATCCTGCCGGCTCGCCGTTCAAGGTGAAGTCGCCGTCGTCGCCGCCGACGGCGGCGCCCAGCACCGGAATGTCCATCGCTCCGGCCGACAGCGGGCCGGCGTCGGTGACGATCTCGGCGTCCGCCACCGGGCCGACATCGTCGAGGAAGACGACCTGTCCTTGGCCCAGCGCCACGGGGTCGACGCGCAGGAAGGCGGCGGTCTTCAGCAAGTTCTCGGTCTTAGGCAGGTTGCGCCCGGTTTCCCAGTTGCCTACGGCGGCCACATCGGTCTCGTTGTGCTCGGCTATGTGGCGCATGACCAGGCCACGCTGCTTGCGTGCCTGGCGGATCGCGGCCCCGACCCTGATCGACAGTTGCGTTTTCACCATGGCCTCATGTGACCGGCAAGTCCTGCTTTCGTCCATGAAAGAATGGCTTGCATCAATTTTTGAGTTATGCTTATATCAACTCATGCGAAAGCTCAACCCTCTCAGAGTCGACAGCGCCTCCAGGCCGGCATGCCGGACTGCCCTTTCCATTCCGCCCCGGCCGCCTCCTCCCCGGCCGGGGCGAAGCGCGAAGCCGATTGCCTTGGTGCATCGGCCTTGCGTCCGGTCCGCCCGTTCCCGGCGGCCGGAACGGCCGGAGCCGCTCCCCGCGGCTCCGGCTCCCCTTTCGACCCGGCCGAGGGTGTTGCCTGTCGCACGCAGGACGGCACCGTATATCCTGTACGAGCCGATGACCGGCGGGGCGGGTTCGGCCCCCCGATAGGGACGTGGCGGGCGCGGCTTGCGCGCTTCGCCGCCGCGTCGGTCGGCCGGCGGGGCTGAGCGGCCGGTTCCGAAGCAATCCCAGCGGCCGACAGGCCAGACCAGCCCGACAGCGCCCATGGGGCCGCGGGGCAAACCAGACGCTTGCCTGACGGCGCCGTCCACGGCGGCCGCTGGCCGCGCAATGGAGACGGACATGGCAAGCTACAGTGACAGCGAATTGCAGGCGATTGCCGCCTGGCTCGGGGATGGGCTTTCGGCCTCCAGGATCGCGGCGGCGTTCAGCGCACAGCGCGGCAGCCCAGTATCGCGCAACGCCATTATCGGCGTCGTCCATCGCAACGCCATGCTGGGCGCGATCGGCTTCGCCAATGGCAGGGGCTTGTCGGCAGCCGGCACGGCGATGGCCAAGGCGGCGAGCCGAGCCGCCAAGGCGGAACCCCCAACGAGCCGTGCCGGCGCCATCCCGCAGCCGGGGAGCACACCGGCCGTGCGGCCGAAGCGGGCTCCTTCGCCCGTGCGGCCACGGCTTTTCCAGCGCGAGGCTGGCGTGCTCACTGCTGATGGGCAAACCTACCGCTTCAAGGTGCCGGCGTCGCCGCGCGGTCCTATCGGCCGGCAGCCGCATGGCGTGGCCATGCGCTTCATCGACTGCCTGTTCACCCGCTGCCGCGCGCCGCTCGACCTGGCGCTGGAGGAAGATGCCAAAAATGTTGCGCCCGCGGGACGGCCCGGCCAGGACATGCTGTGCTGCGGCATGCGCACCACGACGATGAAAAGCTACTGCAGCTACCATCAGGCACGCTTTCACCGGCCTGTTTGCGAAGCCGGGTGAAGCTCGGTCCCTTCTCCCCGTTGAATGGAGAGAAAGGCGCTTCTAACGCCGCCGTCACCAGTTTCGATCGCCGCCAATTCGGGAGAATCACTGTGAACGCCCATCGCGCCGCACCGCTATTTCGGCATCTGGCGCCCTTGTTTAGGCTGCTGCGCCGACCGTTGCTCCAGCATCGTCGCCGGGCCGCCGCCCGCAACCAGAATGCCGGCAACGCGGGCAAAGCCGGTGAACACTTTCATCGCATCGGATTGCGAGATCTGCGCCGCGATGGCGGCGCTGCAGGCGTTGAGGGCGCTGCGATAGACGTGGCCCCGCCGCTCGATCGGCCAGCGCTGCAGGAAATCGGCGGCCTCGCTGACAGTCTCGATCTCCTCGACATGGCCGTCCAGGGAGACTTTGAGCGGCACTCCGGTCTTCATCGTACCCACGGCATTCACCTTCGGTCCAAGCCCGGCTTTCAAGCCGACGCTCATAAACGCAAAAGGCCTGCCGCCGGTTGCATCGCGGCCGTCTCAGGGGCTCGCCGCCGCGTCGAGCCACTCATGCGCGCGGCTTCTTGGCTTGGCCACCAATATGCCTTGTTGCCTGGCCGCCTCGCGGAAGGCCTCGAAGGCGGGGCGCGGACAGCAAGTACCCTCGACCGCGAGCCGGACGAGCCGTGCCGCCTCGAGGTAGCCCGGCGCGGTTTTGTCGGGCCATTGGTGACGAAGCGCCGTCGCCGCCTCGGCCACCGAGCCGACCAGCATGGTCTTGTTGTCGCAGAAACGCAGGGTCACCGGCATGAAAGCCGTCATGGGCAATCCTCCCTTGGGCATGGACGCGTCACAACGTCCGGACCGGCGGCGGGTTCCATTAGCGCGGCTGTAGGAACAAGGTGGTGCGCGGCATGAGCGAACGGCCCTTCATGCAGCTCTACGTCTCCGATTTCGTCGGCGACACGCTGCAACTCTCGACCGAGCAGATCGGCGCCTACATGCTGCTGCTGATGGCGATGTGGAACGCCGGGGGAAGCCTGCCCGAGGACGACGCCAGGCTGGCGCGCGTGGCCCGCCTGCCATTGAAGCGATGGCGGGCGATCAGCGCCGAGCTGCTCGCCTTCTTCGAGCGCGAGGGCGACGAGATCGGACACAAGAGACTGACGAAGGAGCTGTGCAAGGCGCGGCTCAAGTGCGAGGCGAGAGCGGCCGCCGGCGCGCGCGGCGGAGCCGCCACCGCCTTGAAAACAAAGGCGCGTGTCCAAGCAAATGCCGATGTTTTGACGCGGCATTCTCCAGAGTCCAGAAACCAGATGGAAAAAGCTTCCGCTTTTTCAGCGCGCGAGGGGCGCGAAAGACCGGGGATTTCGATTGGGGGCCGCGAGGCGGCTTCGAGATCGCAGGGCCAGGGCCGGCTCAAAATGCCGCTGGGCTGGACCAGGCCGAAAACCCACGGAGACGCCGCCAACGCCATCATCGAGGAGATCCGCGGATATGACCACGGCCGAACTGCAGCAGGCAACGAAGGCGCTGGCGGCAATGTTCTCCTGCTTCCCGCAATCCGCCCTGACTGACGTCGAGATGCAACTGCGCGGCTACCTCGGCGCGATCAGGGATGCAGAGCTGGGCGACCTGCAGGCCGCCATCCAGCGCTTCGTGCGCGGCGAGGTGAGGAGCGGCAACGCGCAGTTCTGCCCTTCGAGCGCGCAGCTCTGCATAGAAGTGCGCGAGCGGCGGGTGATGCGGGAGTTGCTGGCGCGGAGGCGCGCCGGCCTGGTTTCCTCGCCTCCGCGAAGCGGGGGAGAGGTGGCCCGGCGAAGCCGGGACGGAGAGGAGGCCACGCCAGAGCCGACTGAGAATGAGCATCGCAATGCGCACCCCTGAAGAGGCAACTTTCGACTGTCGGCGCTGCCCCGCTCGGTCCGCTTCGCGGCCACCTCTCCCACGCTTTGCCAGGCGAGGAACCCAGGTTCTGCAAGGCCACCACTCGAACACAACCAAGGAGCCACCCATGCCCAAGAAAACCAAGGCCGCCAGGCCGCAAGCGCCGAAACTGCCGAGAGGCGAGGCCGAGCAGGTGCGCATCCGCCGCGAGGTCGGCCATGATTTCGCGCTGAAGGACGATGCCTTCGGCCGCAAGCGGCTGACATCGGGAACGGCCGAGGCACGGCGCGTCTACGAGGTGTCGAATGACGGCCACACTTCCACCGGCGGCATCGTGCGGGTGCGCAATGTCGACCCGCTGCTGGGCATCACCTCGCTGACCCGCCAGCAGCGCGAGGCCGGCATGCGCTACCGCGAGCACTTCCGGTGCAGCCAGCAGGCCGATATCAAGCCGATGCGCTGGACGGAGCGCGTCGACGGTGGGCGCCTCGGCGGCGGCATCGCCGACAGCGTGCTCAACGCCGGCCGCGCGCACGCCGCCGCGACACGGGCGCTCGGGCATTGGGACGTGGCGGCAATCGTGCGGAATGTCGTGTGCCTGGAACAGCCGGTGAAGACCGTGGCCGAACAGGATGGCGAAGGGCGCGACGTGGTGACGAAGCTGTTGAAGGTAGGGCTCGATCTGCTGGCCGTGCATTATGGGATGATGATGGGGCGCTAGGGCAGCTCCATTCTAAACGGCAAATCACCGGGGAAGAGCTACGGTACAGCCCGTCGTCTCGGTCTTCCGCCGAGCGGGTCGATAGCACTGATCTACGCTTCGTCCGCGCTCTCCTCGGTTTCTTTCGTTTCTTCGTCCTGCTGGTCGGCGATCACCTTTGGCAATCTAGCCAGTGGGCGGCCCGCTAGGTAGTCCGCTACGCGTTGCTCCAGGAATTCTGTTGTCATTCCGCCATCACCTAATTTGTTGGCGAAGCGTCGCCCGGGATGAAGCACATCCCAAGGAGACTTGTATTGGTTGGCTCGTCTACGGCCCGGGTCCTTGTTCCCGAAACCATCGATTGCACGATTCCAGGTCGGCTGAAACGTCTCAATGAGCATGTTTTCGCCTAAAGGAATCCAAATGTCGTCCACCACAAGATGACGGAGGGAAAAATCAGCGAGGTTGAGATTGATCGCTTCGTCGATCGACGCTGCATGCTGACGGAGACGACTTGCGAGTGCGTTGCCAGTTGGCGAGAAGTCTCTCCGAAGGCCACCTTTTCTTCCGCCTTTGGGAATAGCCTTGCCTACATAGATCGGCCGGCTAAAGGTGCCGCCTTTATTGCCTTCGGCAATCGGGGCATAAATAGGCAAGCTGCCGGAATAATAGATGACGTACACACCCGCACCAGGAATATGATCGACCGAAGACAGCGGTCCAGGCTCGCGCGTTAGCAGTTCAAATTCGATGCTACGGGCAAGGTTCAGTTTATCCAGCGGATTATAAACATCTTCAGTCACGCTGCCCCCAACACATAAGCCTTCATTTCAGGAAGTCCGATCCCCCCAACGTAAGATGGCGTTTCACGCTGCGCGCGATGATGTTCGCCAGTTCCACCGGGACGGCATTGCCGAGCTGACGCATGGTTTCGGACCATGCGCCGTGGAAGCGGAAATTATCCGGGAATGTCTGCAAGCGAGCGCTTTCGCGCACGGTAAAGTATCGCACGCTACCATCCGGCCGCAGCAGCATGTTCTCGCCGCCCGGAACGCCATGGACACCTGCTTTCAAGGTCTTGGCCGGTTCGTCGAGCGGGCTCCCAGTATGTCCGGGGTAGGATCGCGCCCCAGGTTGGAACCGGTGATTGTTATGGTTCGCGGCTTTTCGCGACTCGTGCTCGGGATCGGGCAGATCGCCAATCGCATCTCGCGTTGTCCGCCATGGTGCGGTTTTTGGTTTGACGTCGAGCCGCGCCGCGCGCTCGGAATGCCTGTCCCCAACCTTGCGATCAGCATTGCGGACTTTATGTCGGTCCCAGTAGTCCCCGTTTTCCTGATCCCACAGCAAGGCCTCCAGAGAGTGCGTTTCCAATGGAAAAGCCCATTTGATGTCGAGGTCGGCTCGAAAGCCCACGAAAATCACGCGCTCCCGACGCTGCGGAATCCCGTAATTCGCCGCGTTCAACGAACGTGGAACGACCCGATATTCGAGGCCTCTTGGTCCGCGACGGCCAGTATGATGCTTCTCGAGCCGCCGCAGGTGGCTTTCCCAACCCTCGTCGGATTCGGCGACCAACTCGGGGTACGTCATTTGCAGTACGATGTGCGAAAAATACGTCGCGAAGGTTTCGCGGGTCAGCCCTTTTACATTCTCGAAGATGAAGGCGCGTGGCTTGGTTTCGCGGACCGCGCGGACTGCTTCCGGCCACATATCACGCGAATCCAGATGGGCGCGATGCTTGCCGCCCAGCGAGAATGGCTGGCAGGGCGGGCCGCCTGTCACCAGATCGATCTTGCCCTCGTGCGCCCGAAAATCGACGCTGCGGACATCGCCCTCGATGGGCTCCGGCCAGTCGCCGACCAGGCCGAGGCCATCAGTCCGGTTTTCTCGAATGGTATCGCAGCACCATCGGTCCCACTCAATTACGGCTTCCGGCGTGAAGCCGGCACGGCTCACACCCATGCCAAGCCCGCCGGCGCCTGCGAACAGCTCGATCGACTTCATGCTATTCCCCCACGAATTGACGCAGCTTGTTCTCTAATTGTTCACCCTGCCGGAATTCGCATTCCCAGACAACCAGTACGTTCCAGCCGAGCCGCTTCAGTGCATCCTGTTTGAGAGCGTCGCGCTTCGCGTTTGCCGACAATTTTGGTCCCCAGAAGTCCAACCGGGACTTTGGAAGACGGGCGAGCGTGCACGCCGGATCGTCGTGACGATGCCAAAAGCAGCCATGAATGAAAATCGCTTTTTTGCGTTTTCCAAAAACAATGTCCGGTTTTCCAGGCAGGTCGCCACGGTGGAGCCGGTAACGATAGCCCATCCCGTGGAGTAGCCGGCGCACGACCATCTCCGGCTTCGTATCCCTGCCATGGATACGCGCCATCCGTTCGCTTCGTTCGGTGGTAGAGAGGGTGTCCACTTTTCATCGTCTCATGATTCGGGAAGATGGTGTTGCGTTTTGCCGCGAAAGTGAAGGGCCAGAGGCGCAAGCATTGATGGAGGGAGTCATCTCGCCCGAAGCTTGAAAGCTCGCTAAGCCCAATACCAAGCAGTGCCTGGGAATCGTGAAAGCCGTTTCGACGTTGAGCCTGGCAAGCGGCCCGAAACGTTGTCGGCGATTGGGTGCTCTTTACGTGAGCCGCAGCGCAATGGCGGCCGAGCCTATATTGCCTAAGCGCGTGTGACCATGTCGTACCGGATCCTGAACGGTCTGACACCATTATGCCTACGCGGCCGACTATCTCGAATTTCCGGCGCCGGGCCTTTCATCACCAATGGCCGCTACGCGGAGGCGTTGTTGCGCGGCGATTGATGCCACATCCGGCGTTCTATGCTCACCACGGAAAGCGGTTCGCGGCGTGCACTGATCTTGAAGCACGCTCTTTTATCCGTCCGTTAGCAAGCCACCGGCCGGCTTACGCCGGCCGGGATATATCCCAAGGTCAATAGCCGCAGACGCGCACTGTCTCGATGACACGGTGGTGGTGACGCCAATGCTTCACCAACTCGGTGTGGCAGCGGCGATGGTACATGCCGTAGTAGCGCGGCCGGTAACCGTCGTCGTAGACGCCATAACGATAGTGGTGACGGCGGTAATAGGCGCCATCGTCGGAGTAGCCACCGTAATAGGCGCCATCGTCGGAGTAGTGACGGTAATAGTCGCGATGTCTGGGAACGTAGTAGTCGTCATCATAGCCGTTCCCGATGCCGAGCGTAATACTGGCGGCACTTGCCGGAGCGATCACCGCCACCGCCGAAGCGATCGCGATCACGGATGCAATCAAGAGCTTTTTCATGACAACCTCCTTCTTAAGGTGTGTCTAATAAACGCTGCAGCCACGGCCCTGTTCCCATAAATCGATGAATCGATCGTTCGAGCTGGTTGCCGTGGCGCCAAAGGACCTGCCGGGCGATGCCGCCCTGGCCATACCTGTCAGCATGGCGAGGGGCGTTTTGAACCTTGGTCGCCGCCGTCCATTTCCCCTGGATGCAACCAGCAAGGGAGATTGGACCATGCACATCATTCTTGGCGGCACCGGGCATGTCGGCTCGGCAGCGACGGTAGCGCTCCTGCGGCAAGGCGAGCCGGTCACGGTGGTGACGCGCGACAAGGCCAAGGCGGCGCCTCTGGCCGCGCAGGGCGCGGAGGTGGCGGTGGCTGATGTGCTCGATGTCGAGGCGCTGCGCGGGGTGTTCAGGCGTGGCACACGGGCGTTCCTGCTCAATCCGCCGGCCGATCCTTCGACCGACACGGATGCCGAGGAGCGCAGGACCGTGGACGCCATCATTGCGGCGCTGGACAGTTCGGGACTGGAGAAGGTCGTGGCGGAATCGGCCTATGGCGCGCATGCGGGCGAACGGGCCGGCGACCTCACCGTACTGCATGGGCTGGAAGAAAAACTGCATAGCCAGGCCATTCCGGCCAGCATCATCCGCGCGGCCTATTACATGAGCAATTGGGATGCCTCCCTGGAGACCGCCAGGCGTGAGGGCATCGTCAACACGCTCTTCCCGGCGGATTTCGAACTGCCGATGGTGGCGCCACGCGACCTCGGCGAAGCGGCGGCGCGCTTGCTTACGGAGCCGCCGGAAAAGAACGGCCTGCATCACGTCGAAGGGCCGTCGCGCTACACGGCCAGGGATGTCGCCGCCGCTTTTGGCGGGGCGCTCGGCAAGGAGGTGCGTGCCTCGCGAACATTGGGCTGAGACGTTCGAGAGCATGGGGTTTTCGCCGAAAGCGGCACAATCCTACGCGCGCATGACGGAGGTGACGGTTGATGACACCTATGATCCGCCGACTAGGCCGGAGCGTGGGAAGGTCACGTTGGAGCGGTATATGGCGGAACTGGCGGGGGCAGGGTAAGCGAGCGTTTCTTCCTTCTCCCACAAGGGCAAGGAAAGTCTAACTCCCTCTAAACAGCGCCTTTTCCAGCGGTCCTGCCAGTGTCTCGGCAAAGGCCGTCGCCAGATGATGCCTGTCGCGGAAGGCGAGTTTGCCGTCGATGAAGACGTGGCATTCGGTCGGGCCGCAGAAGCGGTCGGTGAGGTCGATATAGAGCGTGTCTGGGATGCTTTTCACCACCGCGCGCTCGGCGGCGGCCACGTCGTCATTGGCGGCCTCGGCCCTCGGTGTGTCGCACAGCGACGGCGCCTCGCGCCACCACAGCGCGCGGGCGACGCAGGCGTCCGCGAAGCTGTCGCCGATCGGCGTGTCGCGGATCACGGCGGTCTCGACGCCGGCCTGGCTGAAGGCCTCCAAGGTAGAGCGCAGGCCGGCCTGCCAGCGAGCTATCTCGGCGTCGCGGCTTGCGGCGGACATGTCGCGCGTCAGATTGCCGATCGAGAATTCCGAGATCACCACCAGGCGCGGCTTGCCGCGGATAATGTCTGAAATCGCCTGTTCGCGCCAGGCGTCGCATTCGGTGTAGTCGCGTTTGAGCACGGCATTGAAGGTCGACAGCCGCGAAGCGCGGCACGAGGATTTGAGGTAGGTGACCACTTTGGTGTCGTTGCGTTTTGCCGCCTCGACCAGCGGCGTCGACCAGTGGTCGGCATGCGAATCGCCGAACAGCACGATGGTGTGGGCGGCGTCGGCCGGCCCGAAGGTGCAAGGTTTCGGCTCCACAGTGTGAAAATCGAGCAGGCAGTCCTTGTCGACGGCGCGCGCGATGGACGGCTGTTCGGCGGCCTCTTCGATGCCGCGCTGGGTCGGGTCGATGTTGCGGGTGGCCAGATGCGCGTTGGCGTAGGCCGCAGCCACGCCGGCGGCGGTCAGCACGAGGGCCGGGGCGAGGGCAAGCCCCGGTAATAGCCGAAGCGGTCTTGCGGCCGGGCTGGCGTCGAAGCGAAAGGCCCTGGCTGTCGCCGCCAGCCAGTCGCCGCGCCGCGCGGGGTTTTCGATCAGCCGGTAGGTGGCCGCCGACAGCGCCAGCGCCAGCACGGCGCAGCCGATACGCTGCGCCACGCCGAGGTCGGGGTGCAGCATGGCGGCATAGACGATGACGGGCCAATGCCAGAGATAGAGCGAATAGGAGAGCGTGCCGACCCACTGCAAGGGCGCCAGCGAGAGCATGGCGGCGGGCGCCAAGGCCTGCCAGCGAGTCTTGGCCGGGGCATCGCCCTGCTCGCCGGCGCCGCTCAACAGCACCAGCACGGAGCCGGCAACCGGCAGCAGCGCGTACCAGCCGGGGAAAGGCAGGTTTTCGCTCAAACAGAGATAGGCGACGGCGATCAGGGCCAGGCCCAGCCACCCCTGTGCCGCCCGCAGCCAGAACTGATGCCGCCACAAGATTGGCGTGGCAAAGGTCGCCAGGCCGCCGGCGGCGAATTCCCAGGCCCGCAGCGGCGAGAAGTAGAAGGCCCAGGCCGGCGAGAGGCTGGTGAACCACAGACAAGCCGCGAAGGAGGCGAGGCCGACGGCGCCGATCACGACCACCGTCATGCGCCGGCCCCGATGCAGCCAGGCGGCGAAGACAAGCAGTGCCGGCCAGACGAGATAGAACTGCTCCTCCACCGACAGCGACCAGAAGTGGATGAAGGGATTGCTCAAGGAATCGGCGGCGAAATAGTCGAACGACCAGCGCAGCAGCCACAGATTGATGGTGTAGGCCGCGGCATACATGGCGCCGCGCGAATAGAGCGCCTGTTCCCGCGGCGCCATGATGAAGGTGCCGACGGCGAGCGTGGCCAGGATGACGAAGATGGCGGCCGGCAGAAGGCGCCGTGCTCGCCTGGCATAGAAGCGCCAGAGGTCGAGCCGGCCGGTCTCGGTGATCTCCTGCATCAGATGCGTGGTGATCAGCCAGCCGGAGATGACAAAGAAGATGTCGACCCCGGCAAAGCCGCCGGGCAGTGCCGTGACGCCAAAATGGTAGGCGACGACGCCGCCAACCGCCAGCGCGCGCAAGCCCTGTATGTCAGGCCGAAACGATGCCGCCACGACACCTCCTTCGTTTGCGCCCAGCCGTCATCGTCCGCCGGGTAGCCGATATTGCAATGCAGCATATATTCCGCAGTGCAACATGGCCAGAGCAAGGACGCTGTTTTTTCCTCTTCATGAAGCCGCGGGAAATGTGTCGGTCGACGATAAGGACTGGCGGCAGGCGCCTGGAGTCGAGGCAGAATGAGCAGTTGTGTCGGGGCCAAAGCGGCGGTGACGGCAAGGCAAAGCACGGCAGTCACGAAAACAGCCCCGCGAACGGGGCTGTTCCATGCCTACGGCGCCAACGCCTTATCAACTGCCGCCGTTCAATTTCACGCTACTGCAGAATTCCGGATGCGTGTTGGTTGGGTTGGCGTTCTTGGACTCGTCGGCGCAAGCGGTCTTCATGGCGGTCTGGTCTTCAGGCGTGAGGGCCTTCCATGCTTTCACGAAGTCATCATTGCCGACCATCGTCTTCATGCCGGAGTCCGTGTAGAACGGCTTCATCTTGGCAGGATCGTCGAGAGCGGATGTTCCCGTGTTGGATCCCGCGAGAGCCGAACCGGTGGCCATCGAAAGCGCCATGGCGCCAAGGCAAATCATCTTGATGTTCATGACTGGGTCCTTCCCTGTTGCTTTGTGACCGTCGAAGCAACGATCAAGATTTAAACGAAACGGTTTGCCCGAAAGTTCCGGTTTATCAGACCAAAATTCCAAACTTCGCCCAAATATGTTCCGGAGAACCTTGAAACCTTTGCGATATTGAGCGGTAGCCACGGCGTACAGGCGGTTGCTTGGTTTTTGGCAGCCTTCTCCGTCGCGGCGCATCGCCGGTACCGCTGGACGGCCAGGCGCCTGGCCCTCTGGATAACTTCGCGGTTCGCGGATGGTGCCGGTTCCCGCAGGACGGGTCTCGTCGCCGCACAAAAAAGGCCTCGCGGGCGCAGCCAGCGAGGCATTGATTGGAGGGTCTTGTCATCGCCTCGGGAGGCGATTGCGCAGCAACGAGGCCCGCTTGCGGAAAGTTTCAGTGCCCGAGCGAGGAAGCCTCGTTATCCCCCTGGATCAGCGTGCGTGCCGCGCTTGCCCCTGCCGCCAGGATGCGTTCCGAGAGGTCCGTTCCGTCCACGGCGCGGGCCATCTGAAGGGTGCCGATAAGGGTCGCAAAGATGCCCAGCGCAACGCTTTCCGGGTTCCGGGTCCGCGGCGGCAGTTCCGCCGCGACCTGGCGCACCAGGGTCAGCAAGCGCTCGGTATAGAGTTGGCGTGTTTCGGAAGGCTCGCGTGCGATCTCCGGCAACAATGCGGCAGACGCGCAGCCCTGTCCCGGATTGTCCCGGTGTGCCGTCGACAGATAGGCGTCGATGGCCATATCCAGGCCGCCGGCAGCCAAAGCTTCGCGGATCTGGTCCGACTGATCCTCCAGGGCCGCTGCCACGGTTTCACGGACAAGCGCCGCCTTGGATTGAAAGTGCGGGTAGAAGGCCCCGTTGGTCAAGCCGGCGTCTTTCATGATGGTTGCCAGCCCCGACGCAGCGATACCGTCACCGCGAAAACGGTTGGCGGCCACCTCAATGATCCGGCCGCGCGAGGCGTCCTTCCGGCCTTTTTCATAGCGCATGGCTGCGGTTCCTTTCTTCTATTGCATTATGGATGTAATATGATAGTACGATCATAATTCTAATGGAGCGAAAAAGATAGCCCCTCATGATTTTGGAGCCCCAAATGAACAGGAATTCGGGAAAGACGGCGCTCGTCACGGGAGCCTCCTCGGGTATCGGCCGCGCCAGCGCGGAAGCGTTGGCGCGAGCGGGATTTACCGTGTTCGGCACAAGCCGCCGCAAGCTCGGCGACAGCCCGAAAGGAGTGACCATGCTGGTTTGCGATGTGACCGACGATATGGCCATCGATGCACTCGTTTCAACCATCCACGCGCAGACCGGCCGCATCGATCTGCTGGTCAACAATGCCGGCGTCGGCATGCTTGGAGGAGCCGAAGAATCCTCGGTTTCCCAGGTGCAGGCGCTGTTCGACGTCAATCTGTTCGGCGTCATGCGCGTGACCAATGCGGTGTTGCCGTCGATGCGGCGGCAGGGCGTAGGACGCATCATAAATATCGGCTCGATCCTGGGAGTGGTACCCGCGCCATATTCGGCGCATTACTCCGCAGTCAAGCACGCGCTCGAAGGTTATTCGGAATCGCTCGATCATGAGATCCGTGCCTTCAATATTCGCGTCTCGGTCATCGCGCCGGCATTCGTGCGCACCGTTTTCGACCAGAATGGGTTCGAGCCCGATTCGGTCATGAAGGAATATGATCAGGCGCGAGCCGGGGTAGACGCATTGCTTCGCGACGTGATGCGCAAGGCGGACCCGCCGGAAGTGGTGGCAAATGTGGTTCTCAAGGCGGCGACCAACAAACATCAGCGCCGGCGCTACACCGCCGGCAAGACGGCGCGGCTGGTCAACCTGTTGCGTCGCTTCGCGCCCGCCGGGATGTTCGACAAGACGTTGCGCAAGCAGTTCCGCTTGCCTGCCTAAACAAACGATTTTCAGAAAGCGAACATGATGAAAGCCTTCGTCGTCGACAAATATCAAAAGAAGGGAGCGTTGCGGCTCGCCGAGATGCCGCAGCCTGATGTGGGGGACAACGATGTCCTGATCGAGGTCCACGCCTCCGGAGTGAACCTTTTTGATTCCAAGCTACGGGACGGGGAGTTCAAGCTGATATTGCCCTATCGCCCGCCCTTCATCCTGGGCCATGACGTGGCAGGGGTCGTCATGCGGGTCGGATCCAAGGTCCGCAAATTCAAGGCTGGTGACGAGGTCTTTTCGCGGCCGCGCGACGGCCGCATCGGGACATTCGCCGAGTTCATCGCCGTGGACGAAGCCGACGTGGCGTTGAAGCCGGACAATCTCAGCATGGAGGAGGCCGCTTCCATTCCGCTGGTCGCTCTTACCGCCTGGCAGGTGCTTGTCGAAAGGGCAGGGCTGACGAAGGGCCAGAAGGTGTTCATCCAGGCCGGTTCCGGCGGCGTCGGGACCGCCGCCATCCAATTGGCAAAGCATCTCGGCGCCACCGTCGCAACGACGGCCGGCGCCGCGAGCGCCGATCTGTTGAGAGGCCTCGGCGCCGATATCGTCATCGACTACAAGAAGGACGATTTCGAAAAGATCCTGCACGGCTACGACCTCGTCCTGAACAGCCAGGACGCCAAGACGCTGGAAAAATCCCTGCATGTGCTGAAGCCGGGCGGTAAACTCATCTCCATCTCCGGTCCGCCGGATCCCGAATTTGCCAGGGACAAAGGTCTCAACATCGTCCTGAAGCTGGTGCTGCGCCTGCTGAGCCGCGGCATACGCCGCAAGGCCAGACGCGCCGGTGTCGAATATTCGTTCCTGTTCATGTGGGCGCAGGGCGAGCAACTGAGCAGGATCGCATCGCTCATCCAATCCGGTGTCATACGCCCCGTCGTGGATCAGGTTTTCCCGTTCGAGAAAACCAACGAGGCGCTGGCTTATGTCGAGACGGGGCGCGCCAAGGGCAAGGTGGTCGTGAAGGTCAGATAGTATCGCCGGGCCGAGCCCGAATCTCTTCGCCGCTTCAGGGGAGCGGCGGGTTGCGCGTCTCAGCCGGCGTCGCGGCCCACCGGGCCCACCTCGACCTCCCTGAGATAAAACGCCTTGCTTGGCTGCAGGTGATCGACGCAGAGCTGCGCCAGCACCCAATTGTCGCTGCGCTTCAGCGCCTCGATCATCATCAGATGATGCTGGCGCGAGATTTCGAGCTTGTCGCGGTCGGCCAGCGAATTCGCCCGTACCGGCAGGCTGAGGCGCATGTAGTGCTCGATGGAGGACACCAGATAGGCGTTGCCGCAGGCCGAGAACATGGTGAGGTGGAAGCGGTCGTTGGCCTCATGGATGCCTCTGAGGTAGCCGGCGTCGACATGGGCGCTGTAGACGCGGTGGATCTCAGCCAACTCGGCGATCAGCGCCTCGCTCGCCGGCAGCCGGATCATCAGCGCGGCCTGGCGCTGCAGCATCTCGCGCACCTCGTAGATCTGGCGGACTTCCTCGGGGGCGAGCCGGCGCACCGTGGCACCCTTGTTGCGCTCGCGCGTGGCGATGCCAAGCCTTTCGAGTTGATAGAGGGCCTGGCGGATGGTGTGGCGCGAGACCGGGAAGCGGGCCAGCAGCACGTCCTCGACCAGGCGCGTGCCGGGCGCCAGCCGGCCAAAGATGATGTCTTCCTCCAGCGCATGGACAATATCGGCTTCCTTGCCGCCATAGTCGACCGTGTTGAGCATCGCGATCCTCTTGCTGGCCCGGCCAAATCGTCATTGGCCTCGACCACTCTAGCGTTCGCGCGCTAGGCTGGCCACAAGCTGGTCGAGGCGCGTATCGTCGAGGCTGACGACGCCGCACATCCGCATCGCCTGCCGCAGGCTGATCCTGCCGACTTGCAGGTAACGCTCGAACTGCAAGCGGTTCATGCCCAGTCCGCGGCAAACGGCGCTCACCGACGCGTGGCCGCTGACCAGCCGTCTCGGATTGGCGGCAAGATTCCTGCGAATTGGCACGATGCCGTCCCCCAAAGACGTCCGGACCATTAATCAAGCTATGGCTGATACGGCCACAACATTGCCCATGCGCGAATGGGACCTTCGGCCAATATCGCTGCTGGACATGGAAAGGCCCGCCACCGACGCGACTCGTGACGGGCCTTCTGAGTACGCCGGGCTTCCCACCGCCCGACCATTCGCAAAACCAGCCGGCGGCACGATCGTTCCATCAGGAAGCGCGGGCATCCCTTGGGGGACGGGCTCACGGGCCTTGGCGGATCACTATTTGTGAATGAGCCATTCTATCAAGCCGGTCTCGACCAGCTCGCAGCCGGTAAACTCGTGAACCAGGCTTTTGGCCAAGTCGCGCCATTGACACTCGGGCACGTTCGCTTCCGAGACCAGATCTCGAAACACAGCGCGCAGAATATCGGCATCGAACGCTGAGATGGGAACCGGGTCTGTATCTTCCCAGGCCGGACGGTTATCATCGCGCTGGCGTTGGCGAAGCCGTTTCAGAAGCTCGCGCGATTGCGCGATCACGTGCCTGGAATGGTCGATTTCGCGGCGAAAGGCGACGTTTCCAGCAATGGAACGATGTCGTAGCAGGAGGCTGGCTTCGATAGCTGCCCGCGCCATGTCTATATGGCTTCCAACCATCGCTACCTCCCAGAGGTTGTTTTTTACTCCTCCGAAGGTGCATCTCAAAGGGGATTCAACGTACGGTTTGGTACAAAACCTTGCCGATGGGGTTGAGCAATGCTCACACCGGCGCGGTTGCTTAATTCCTGTCCGACGGCTTCGAGCGCATCCTCGACACCGTCTCGCGCTCGGCGCGTTTGGAGCGCAGTGGCGGCAGGCCGCGATCGATCAGGTCCATGTCCTCCAGCACCATGTCGCCCATGCGTTTGAAGGCGATGTCGAGGGCGCCGGCTCGGTGGGCGGAGCGCAGGAAGCCGGGCAGCGCGCGCACGGGATGGTCGCCCGCCAGCGGCTCCTCGGGAAAGACGTCGCTGGCGGCAAGGATGTGACCGCTCCTTACCGCCGCCATCAAGGCGGGGAAATCGACCACGCCGGCACGGCTGAGCAGGATGAAGGCGGCTCCCTTGCGCATCCTGCCAAAAGCGTCGGCGCCGAGAAACCCCTGGTTCTCGGAGGTTACCGAAGCGACGACGAAGACGAAGTCGCTTGATGACAGCACCTCGTCCAGCGAGGCCGGCTCGACGCCGTTTTCCCTCAGGATCGACGGCGGCAGCCAGGGGTCGAACACCTTCGTGTGGGTGCGGAAGCCCGACAGCAGGCGGTTGAGGGCGCGGCCGAGATCGCCGAAGCCGATGATGCCGACATCGGCTCCCGAAAGCAGCCGCGCCGTCTGGTTGCCGTCGCCGCCCCACAATTCCTCGCCTTTGCGGAAAGCAAGGTCGGCATCGACGATGCCGCGGGCAAGGTTGAGCGCCATGGCCAGGCCGAGCTCGGCTACCGGCTCGGCGAAGACCAGGCCCGTCGTGACGACATGGATACCCCGTGCGAACAGTGTTTCGTAGGGCATGTTGTCGAGGAGGTTGCTCTCGACATTGAAGACGCAGCGCAGCGTTTTCATCGCCTCAAGCGTCCGCGGCGAGATCGGCGGCTGGCCGACGATGTAGCGGGCCTCGGCCAGCAGCTCAGGCGGCAGCCGCGCCACGCCGTCGGGCGTCGTCTCGACGATGCGATAATGTGCTTTGAGGCGCGCCAGCTTCGGCGGCGTGAAGATCAGTTCGAGCGTACGCGGCTCGGGCGCGCTGATCACCAGCGGCAAGGCGGTGTCTGACATTGGCAAGGTCCTCCCAGGCGGCTTGTGGCGCTTTCTCGATCCTAAATCTATCCCGTACCGGCGGATTTGAAAGCACGGTAGACCGATTCACCCGGCGCAGGCGTTTGGACCACCATACCCGTCCTGGTACGATTGACATTGGCGCCGAAGCCGGTCTTCTCTGCGGTAATCCACCAAGGGGAGATAGCTGGTGAAGAAATACGAGAAGCCAACCTGGCCCAAGCGCGAACGGCTTTCGGCCGTCACTGCTCTCGCTGGACCTTCAGGGTTACCGGCCAAGCTCTGAATGGGAAAGTGCATTCGCCTGCTGAAACAAAGGCGCGATCGACCGATCGCGCCTTTTGCTTTTGCGGAACAGCAGGCCGTCATCCACGTCGCTTCGGCGCGGCGGGCTTCTGTCGCTCGCCGCTTGGCTCGGCGGACAGCCGCTGCTTGCGAAGCCGCGCCGTCTTCGCGTCGCGGGCCTGCCGTTCGGCGTCAAGGATGAGCCGCGACTCGCGATCGGCTCTCTCAAGCTTATGCTTGTCGACCAATCGGGCCACTTTGTCCTCCGGCGGCGTATAGCATTCCATGAAACCAATGCCGTTCGGCAAGGTTCCCTCATGTGCGATCCTTGAGATCGCGTCAGGGTTCTGCGTGGTCCGATAGCTCGGCGCGATGACCGGTCTGCCAACTGGTGAGTTGGCGCTCGGCCTCTGATATGGTCACGCTCATCAAGCCGTCAAATTCGGCCATGGCTTCCATATGCCCATGATCAATGATGGATTTGCGAAGAATGCGCATTGCCAGAATAGCATCCTGCAACGCGCGGTCGATATTCTTGACCATGACAGGATCTCCTGCGGGAATAACCTGTCGGCAAGCCGCTTGTTCCAACCGAACGGCACTCGATCTGCTTTTTGAGCGCCGTTTCCCGATGAAGCGCTCCGGCGGTTTCCTTCTCCGGTAGGCGGGTAGAGGTGCTGCCTCGAGGGCAGAACCACGGAAGGGCCTTTATGACGATAAGGGGTGGGAAACCCCTCACGCCATGCCCGGCTGCCGCCGCATTCCCAAATGGCGCACCTTGCGGCCGATGATCATCAGCCTGCGTGCCGTGTTGTTGCGCAGGCGCCGCGCGCGCCATTCCAGCCCGGTTTCGGTGGTGATCCGCCTGGCGTAGATGCTCACACGCATGCCGGCCTCATCGGAGGCCCGCTTGACCGGATCGTCATAGAAGGCGGCGATCTTGTCCGCCGCCATGCCTGGCGTCTCCAGCCAGCGTGGAATGTGCACGGAATGGAGCTGATCGACGTCGATCATAACCCGCCCTATGCCGACGCCCGGCGTCGGGCATGTCGTCCAGAACGCGTCACCGATGAAGACGACCCCGTCGCGGCGATGGCCTTGCGTCGTGGTAAGGTTGATCTGCCGGACCTCGACGGGACTTGAGACAGCGAAGTTGCCGCATTGGGCCGATATTTCAGGCATCAATTCGCAAAGCATCTTCCGCGGATCGGCCCGAAAATCCCTCGTCCATTGTTCGGCCACGGTGCGATAGACGAACATGTTGGCCCGCATCTTGTCGCCGAGGGGAAAGACGGTGATGTAGGCGACGCGGTCGCTGGCCCGCCTGCCGTAGCAGGTGACGGCCTGGTAGACGCATTCGCGCGGCGGAATGGCGAGGTCGAAACCCATCGACAGCGAATGAGCTTTCGATTGCTCGACCCGCTCGACGCCGATGGCGCGCCGCACCGCTTCGCTGTGACCGGTGGCGACCACCAGCAGGCGAGCCGTGATGACCCTGCCGTCGTTCAGCACAAGGCGCTGCCGGTCCGGCCCGGTCGAGACCTCGGCGACCTTGCCGACAGTTATCGGCACTTGCGGAGGAAGGGCATCGCGCAGCCCGTTAATCAACGCGGCATAGGAAAATGCGTATTCGGGCCTGCGCTCACGCGCGAACAATTGGCCAAGGCGGAAAACATGAATGTCGTCAAACGGCGTGACGAGCCGCATGATCGTTTCGTCGAGGCCGAGCTTCTCGAACAGCCGTATCTGATCGCTACCGATTTTCTCGGCCCGGAACTCTTCGTGATGAACGCGGTGCGGATCGATCAGTGCCACCTTGCGGCCGGCTTTTGCCAACACGGTTGCCAGCGTGGTGCCGGCCATTCCAGCGCCAACGATCGCCACGTCGACTTCGGCCGGGACAGCGTCGACGGTTGTCATCTCGCTGCCCTTCATGCTGGTCATCTTCTGTCTCCACAATCCGTGGTGGAAAATATCTTCCGGACCATAATCAACCTCAAGCAACCAGCGCGGGTGGCCGGTAGTAACAAACGTTTAGGTTAACCACGGCCACCTCTTTTCCAGCGCGGCGCGATCGCCGAGCCGTCGATGAACTCCAGGCCGCCCGCCTCGTTGAGCGTGTGCAGCTTACGCCCACTCCATAGCGCGCCGGGGGTTAAGATCGTCTCGACATGCTGCTCCATGCCGTTCAAATCAAGGTGAGTGACGCGTGCGATGCCAAGGGCGCCGCCGTAGCTCCCGCGGCAGTCCTGTACCGGACGCAGCAGCTGGCCGTCGCGTTCGACCATGCGTCCGGCCGGCCGCGCCGAGGCGATGTCGATCAGCACCGGGTTCCTTGGATGCGACGTCCAGGGGCCGCGAAAGTCCGGCGCCGACCACAGATGCAGCGCGTCGGAGAAGGCGCCGCCGCCGTGCCGGGCGCTGCCTTCACCGTCCCGAACGGTGGCGAACAGCCACCACGAGCCGCCATGCTCGACCAAGGTGGCGTCGCTGGCGACGATGTCGGACAGCAGCGTCGCTTCCTTGACCCATCCGCCCGGGAAGGCGGTGGCGCGGTAGAGATCCACCGTCCGGTTGGCGCAGCTTTCGGGCACCATCCAGACCTCGTCGTCACGCTCGAAGACGAAGGGGTAGGAGAGGTGGTAGGGCAGATCGAGCACCGGCTCCGGACGGCCGATCGGCCCCGACGGACCAAACGGCACGGCGGAAATGATGGCTCGGCCCAGGCGGTGGATATAGTCCTCGACGAACAGGGTTACCTGTCCTTGATGAAGGATAGGGAACGGATCGGCGTAGAAGCGGCTGCCGTCGTCGGGCAGCTCATGCCAGCCCGAGGCCGGATGCGCGCGCAGGTCGAACAGATCCCGCCCGCCGGTTTCGCGCCAGCCGACCTTCCAGTGCGGGGCGTTGTAGCAGAGATGGTAGATCTTCTGGACGATGCGCCGCGCCAATGCCTTGCCCGCCCTGACGCCGAGCTTGCCGGCCGAGGGCAGCGAAGGCGGCCCCCTGCCGTCCACCGGCTCGGGCAGGACGGGTAGGGCGCCCCGCGCCGCGCCTGTCACCGCCGCCAGGATCAGGCTTGCCGTGCGCGCCAGCATGTCCTGGAACGAGGCGAGCGCGATGCCGCCATATTCGGTCCCCAGGCGTCCTTCGGCGACGACGCCGCCGTTCTCCTCTATGCGGCCCCGCGGGGTCCGGCCATCGAGGATCGACGCCAGCAGGGCCGCTTCGCCGCCGGCGCCGTCATAGGTCACATGCCAGACGCGTGTTCCCTCTATTGGCACATCGCCGCAGAGGTCGACCACGAGGTCGGGCGCGGCGGCGGGGTGCGTGCGGTAGGGTGCTAACGCCGACAAGGGCAGGCGCTTGGCCAGTCCGTCCGCGGGCAAGCCATGGATGACCGTTTCAAGCTGAAACAGTGCCGCGACGCTGCCCGGAATGCCGCTCCCGGCCGGGCGTGCGTCGACGCTGACCGCGACCTCGGCGAGCGCGGCAAGGCGCTGCAGCAGCAGCAGGTGAAAAGCACGGAGGCAGTCGCTGTCCAGGCGCAGGCTCACCCGCATGTCGCACCCCAAGAATTCTGATGTTCGGTATTGGCCGGTGTTCGGTTCTTAGGCCCGATCTGGTGGGGCGACGGTCGGACTGGCATTCGTTTCCCGCTCGCTTGCGCCCTGTCAACATGGCCCATGCCTCTGCCACGCAAACTCCGTGCCAAAAACCAAAAGAGCTCCCAACATAATTAACAGTGTTTTAACAGTTGGAGTAATAGCTAGGCTGAAGCCGCAATTTAAGCTTTTGGGGCACATGGAGTGTTGTCGGAGCGACCTTTGCAATCATCCCTGCTCTCGTTGCCGCAACAACACGCTCCCGAGGTGATGCAATATGCGCCGGAGCCACCGCCGGCCGCGTCCTATCCGTCCTCGACCGTCGAGCTGGGTGACCTGAAGCGCATTCTGGTGCGCCGCCGTTTCCTGATCCTCGCCACCGCCGCGCTGCTGACCCTCGCGGCGCTGCTCTATGGACTGTTCACCCCGGCGCTTTACAGCTCGGCGGCGGAGATCATCGTCGATCCGCAGGACCTGCAGGTGGTCACCAACGACGTCAATCCGAGCCGCGTTCCACCCGATGGCGGCATCACCATGGTGGAAAGCCAGGTTGCCGTCGTCCAGTCGAGCGGCGTGCTGCTCAGGGCAATCGCGGCGACCAACCTGACCGACGACCCGGAATTCAACGGGCAGGGCGGATTGTTGAGCCGCTTGCTCGGCGGCGTGCTGGGCTCGGGGTCGGCCGAAACCGACAAGACGGGAAAGACGCTCGATGCGTTGCGCCGGCGGCTTGCGGTCAAGCGGGCCGACAAGGTGCTGGTCCTCGACGTGATCGTAACCGCCAAGAGCGCCGACAAGGCGGCGAAGCTCGCCAATGCCATCGCGCAGGCCTACCTGGCCGATCAGGCGAGCGCGCGCGCGAAGATGGCCACGGATGCTTCCGACTCGATCACGGCGCGGCTGGACGAACAGCGCAAGCGCGTCCAGCGGGCCGAGAATGCGGTCGAGGCCTACAAGTCGGCCAACAACATGGTGATGGCCGCCGGCAATCTGGTCAGCGACCAGGAACTCACCGAGATCAACACGCAGCTCGCCGCCGCACAGAGCCGCACCGCGACGCTGAAGGCGCAGGTCGACCAGTTGCGCCGGTCCGGCGGCGCGCCCGACGCGACCTCGGAAGCGATGCGCTCGGCGGTGATTTCGAGCCTGCGGGCGCAGGAGGCGACACTTGTCGACCAGGTTTCGCAGCTCGGCACGGAGCTCGGGCCGCGCCATCCTTCGATGATGGCGGCCCAGCAGCAATTGCGCGACACGCGCGCGCTCATCGCGCGGGAACTCGGTCGTATCGGCGCCGCCGCCGAAACCGACTACGAGCGGGCGCTGGCTAACCAGCAGGCGCTGGAAGCGAAGGTCGCGGGCATGAAGAGCAAGTCGCTCGACACCGACCAGGCCTCGGTCAAGCTGCGCGAACTGCAACGCGATCTCGAGGCGGTGCGCTCCGTCTATGCCACCTATCTGCAACGGGCGCAGGAAACGCGCGAGCAGGTCAATGTCGACAGCACCAATGCGCGCATCATCTCCGACGCCATGCCGGCCCTGAAGAAGAGCTGGCCGCCGCTGTTGCTGTTGGTATTCGGCGCGTTCTTCGGCGGGCTGGGGCTCGGCACCGGCATGGCGCTGATCGCGGAATATTCGTCGCCGACGGTGCTTTCCAGCGCGCAGATGCAATCGGCCATCGACGCGCCCGTGGTGGGCGTGCTGCCGGCAAAATCAGCGCGCCGTCGCTGGTGGCCTTTCGGCGGCGCCGCCGCGCCGGCCGGACAGAAGATGGACGCGGTTGCCGGCCTGGCGTTGAGACGCCTGTTCTCGTCCAGCCGGCGTCCGCCGAACTGGCCGCTGGTACCGTCCATCCTGGTGACGTCGGCGCCAGAAGACTCCGCGCAGCGGGGCCGGGTGGCGCGCCTGCTGGCCAATGCGGCGGCTGCCAGGGGCAGCCGTGTCCTGTTCATCGACACCAACAATGCCGGCGGCAGCCAGAAAGAGCCGCAGCCAGGTCTCCTCGACGTGCTGCGCGGCGAATACGCGTTCGAAGCGCTCAGCCAATACGCGCCCGGCAGCAACGTCGCGCTTCTGGGGAAGGGTCGGCCGAAGGCTGCCTTTTCCGAGGCGCAGGGCGTCTATTTCACACAGCATATGCTGGCCCAGGCGAGCCGCAATTTCGAACTCGTCGTCGTCGACGGCGGCGCGCTGGCCGACAATCTCAACGCCTCACCGCTGGTCGCCATGGTCGACGAGATCGTGCTCGTCGCCACGCTGAACGCGACGCCGATGCGCGATATCACGGCGGCCTCGCAAGCCATTTCCGTCATGGGGCGGTTGCCGACCGGCGCCTTGCTGGTCGACGAGGCGGCCTGACATGGCTGCCATCCGGGGTGCCGCCCGGTCCGCCACCCCGGCGGCGGGCTGGGCCGGCCAGGGTCAAGCCCCGACCGCGCCCCGCACCGGCAATTCCGTTGACTGGGTGACCGGCTACGGCCTGGTCGCGGTGGTGGCGCTGCTGTTCAGTATTTCGGGTGGCATGCTGTGGCTGGTGGGCTACAATTACGACGGCCTGACCGGCAATCCGGCGACCAAGATCCATCCTTCCACCTATCTGCTCGTGCTGATGTTCGCCTGGCGCGCCTGCACGTTCGGCAACCCGGTCGGCTACATGCTAACCATCGCCGACAGGCGGCCGGCCAGCGCGCTGCTGGCCGTCATGTCGATCATGCTGCTGGTCGTCGTCATCATCAGGCAACGCCCCGGCATGGCCGGCATGATCGACACGTTCGTGGCGGCGGCGCTGCTGGTGATGATGCTGGCCGAGGCCGACGAAAAGACGTTCGCCCGCATGCAAACCGTGGTGCACGCGGTGATGACGGTGAACGCGCTGCTGGCGCTGTTCGAGTTCGCCACCAAGACGCTGGTCTTTCCCTACCGGCTCGACGGCGAGGTGTTCATGAACGACCTGCGCTCGACGGCGCTCCAGGGCCATCCTCTGTCCAATGCCACGATCACCTCGATCTATGTGCTGGCGCTGCTCTCCGGTTCGAAATCCCTGTCCATGCCGCTGCGGCTAGGGCTGATCGGCCTGCAATGCGCGGCGCTGGTCGTATTTGGCGGGCGCTCGGCGATGGTGACGACGATCGCGCTCGGCGGCATCTATCTGCTTTTCAGCGGCGTGGCTTATCTGCGGCGAGGACGCATCAGCCTGCCGGGTGCCGCCCTTGCCGTCATGCTCGCCTCGCTGTTGCCGGTCGTGGTCGTCATGCTGTTCTCCTACGGCTTCTTCGACGCGCTGCTGGAGCGCTTCGTGTCGGACAGCGGCAGCGCCAATGCCCGCGTCGAAATGTTCGAGTTGTTCAAGCATTTCGAACCGCGCGACCTGATCGTGGGGCCCGACATCGATCTCATCGAAAGCCTGCGCCGCATCAACGGCCTCGAACAGGGCATCGAGAACCCGATCATCCGCCTGCTCCTCTATCAGGGCGCCTTCTTCACCCTGCTGTTGTTTTTCGGCTTCGTGCTGTTCATGCACGAAGTGGCGCGCCGCTGCCATCCCGGCATCTGGCTGACTATGCTGGGCTGGCTGATCCTGCTCAACACCTCCGAAAGCCTGGCGTCAAAGACGACGTTGATGACCAAGTTCGTGGTGATAGCGCTGGCGCTTTACAGGCCGGTGAAGGTGGCGGGGCGTCCGGGCGCGCAAGGGGTGCCGAGGTAGCGCTCTACGGCGCGCTCCCCCTGTCCTGGCGGACGGGGGACAAGGAACTCGGCCGCATCTGGAAGGCGCTTATTCCGGCATACTCAACCCCAATGCATCCACCATCGCCGGGTCGAGCGAGCGGGTTTTGTCGTCCATCATGCCCATGCCGTCGAACAGGTCCCAGAAGGCCCACGGGAAGCCGGATGCCTCGGCGCTCTGCCTTACATCGGCGATGTAGCGGGCGCGGTCCGGGTTGGGGGCGGCGACGTAGCGGGCGTCGGTGCGCAGCGCGCCGAATTCGCCCATGATGACGCGCGTCGGCGCGATGCCATGGCTGTCGGCCCAGCCGCGCGCCTGGCCGATATATTTGTCGACGAACCAGCGATCGGGCCTGGCGTCGAAATAGACCGTCAGCACGCGTTCGGTTTCGGCATAGGCGGCCTGCTTGTCGGCTTCCGAGGTTTCGGTGTCCCCGGCCATGCGGGCCCTGACCGAGGCCAGCGTCCGCTCGAGCGAGCCGGCGGAGGCCGGCCATGGCACGTTGTTGAGCGCGCGGTAGACGGGCTCGCGCATCCAGGGTGCGCCCTGATGGCTGAACAGATAGGGTTCGTAGAAATGAAAGGTGAACAGGATCGGCTCGAAGGCCGCCAGCGGTTCCGGATCGAGCGCGGCAAGCCCGCTCACCATCGAGCCGCAACCGCCGGTGACGACAAGCGGCAAGGTCGACGACGATGCCCTGGCTGCCGTCAAAAGCGCCGCCTGGACCAGAGACCAGACGTTTGACGAGCAGGATTGCGGCGGCTCGTTGACCGGTTCCAGCGCCACCATGCCCGACGGGAACCGCTGCAGCCTGCCGGCAAGCGTGCCCACCAGCGCGCGATAGGCTTCGAATTCGGGCGCGGCGGTGCTGGAAACCATGCGGTCGGGATTCCAGTAATGGGTGGCGCCGTTGGCCTGCACGTTGACGATGATGCCGAGATCCGCATCGATGACTGCCGCGACGGCATCGTCCAGCATCGCCAGCAATTTTGTGCGCGTGGCGGCATCGGCGGCCAGGAAAGGGCCGGGATCGACCGGCAGGCGGACGAAGTCGAGCCCGGTCCGGCGCAGCCGGCGAAGGTCGTCCGGTGTCGGCACCGGCCGCTGCGATTGGAAGGGCGGCCAGTCATAGTCGGTGCGCGGCGCGGGAAACTCGCGTGTGAGCGCGAACCAGGGCCAGGCGTTGACGCCGTGGCGAAAACGCCATTCGCCGGCGGCGGCCGGCGCGGGCGATGCGGCCGAGAGTGCTGCCGTTGCGGGCACCAGCGCCGTCGACAGCGCGGTCCTCAGCAGCCGCCGTCGCGACCAGCCCGTCATACGGCTCCGGGCGAGGGACGGTCGACTGGCTGGGCAGCGGCGGCGCTCACCCCCAGAAGGCGGTAGGCTTCGGTTTCATAGGCAAGCAGGACATCGTCCCAGCGGAAAGCTTCGTTGGCGCGGGCCCTCGCGGCCGCGCCGCAGGTCCTGACCAGCGCGTCATCTTCCATCGCCTGCCGCATCCGCTCGGCGCAACTCTGCCGGTCGGTGAAGAAGATGGCGGCCGCGCCGGCGGTCCATCTGTTGTAGGGATTGTCATGGGCGATGACCATGTTGCCGGCGGCCAGCGCCTCGACCAGCGACGGGTTGGTGCCGCCGACGGTATGGCCATGCAGATAGGCGCGCGCGTGAAAACGCAGCGCCTTCACTGTCGCCTGGTCGTAGATCGCGCCGGGCAGCACCACCGAGGCGTTCGCCGCCTTGCGGACGGCGACATGGTAAGGGATATCGGGGGAAAGCGTGCCCAGCACCACCAGCTTCATGTCGCGCTTCCGGCTGCAGAAGGCCTCGACCATCGGCAGGATGTTGTTGTCGGGCTCGATACGCGCGATCGAGATCAGGTACTCGCCAGGCTCCAGGCCGAGCGCGCGCACCGACGTCTCCGGTGCCGATGTAACCGGGTCGGCGCCGTAGGTGATGGTGGCGATGGCACTGCGCGGCCGGCGGGTCGCCAGGTGATCCGCGATCACCGGATGGTCGGCGACCAGGCGGTGCGAGGCCCAGGCGCCTATCCATTCGTTTAGCCAGAACCACGCGCGCGCAGCCACACCCCATTTGGGCCGGCGCCACTCGATGCCGTCCATGTTGGTGATGATCTTGCGCCGCATCAGCCTCAGCCAGGTCAGGAAGACCGCGCCATTATAGCCGAGCACCAGGCAGATGCCTGGCCGCCGTGCGGCGTCGAGCACGCATTGCCAGTCGAATTCCAGCGTCGCGCGAGGGCCTTTCGAGGCGACCTGGATATGGATGAGATCGATGCCGTTCCAGGTGTCGACACGTACCCTTTGGTCGACCCGCTCGACCTCCTCCTGGCAATAGACGCCGACCTTCCAGCCGCGCCCGGCCAGAAACAGCGCGAGCTTCTCGGCGAAGGTTTCAAATCCACCATGGGCCGCTGGAATGCCGCGCGTCCCGAGAATCAGGATGGTGGGCATTTCAGGTCTCATGGCTGCTGGCGCTTTCAAATCCGCTCGATTCCGCAATGCGCGGGCCGTCCCCTCTGAAAACCCAGCCCAGCGATATCCGTGCCAGACTCAGTTCCAGCTATCATGGCACTGGGGTGTAAAATATTTCTTCCAGCGGCCGGAGTTGTTTCACTATCGGTCAACTATCCCAGCGTATGTGTATCGAAACAAGGCAATGCCGCGACCGTGCGACCCGCGGACAGAGAAATCAGGGGCCGGCATGATCCTTGCTCATGGACTTCTGTGCGCCACATCGGCGGAGGACGTGCGGCATTTGGTATGGTGATCCGGGTTCTCCATCCGCTCGTCACCATGACGGCAACAAGTGAAGTCCAAAGGGGTGTTGGGCTTGAAGTCTCCAGTCGCCTGTTCCGTCAGGCGGCGGGATCGTCAAACTACCCCTGGCAGAAAGATGCATGGGAATATGCGGATTGCATGCGTCCATCAGGGCTATGAACTCTATGGTTCCGATCGCAGCTTCGCGGAGAGCGTCGCTGCGTTGCGCGCCGCGTTTCCGTCAGCCGACATTGAGGTCGTCCTGCCGCGCAGCGGACCGATCGTGCGGATCCTCGAACCGCATGCGACCCGGATCGTCTTCGAGCCGCTCTGGGTGCTGAGGCGACAGGCGATTGCGCGCCTTGCCACCGTCGAGATGGCGCGGCTGCCGGTCGCGGTGCTGAGGGCCTGGCGGCGGCTTCGGGATTGCGATCTGACCTATGTCAACACCTCGATCGTGGCCGATTATGCGCTGGCCGCGCGCCTGCTACCGCACAAGGCCGTGCTGCACATCCACGAAATTCCCGAAGGCACCATGCGCAGGATCCTTGTCGGCCTGATGCACTGGAGCCATGCCGATCTCATCTTCAACTCGCGCGCCACCCGCGCCGCGTTCGGGGAGCCTAGATCCGCGCGCTCCTATGTGGTCTATAACGGCGTTGCGGGCCCGGCCGCGGCCGAAGCGACGACCTATGACGGCAAGCGGCCGCTCAAGGTGCTGCTGCTTGGCCGCATCAACAGGATCAAGGGCCAGGAAGTGCTTTTGGAGGCGATCGCCTCGTTACCGGCGGAACTGAAGTCGAGGATCGAGGTGCGGCTGGTCGGCGGCGCCTTCGAAAGTACCGAGCGCGAACGCGCGCTCGCCGAACTGGTCAGCAGCATGGGGCTCGGCGGACGCGTCAGCGTGCTGCCCTTCATCCCCGATCCCTCCGAGCATTATCGCTGGGCCGATATCGTCACGGTTCCCTCGCGGCGTCCCGAATCCCTCGGCCGCGTCGCCATCGAGGCGATGGCCTATGGCCGGCCGCCGCTGGTGTCGGCGATCGGCGGGTTGGTCGAGGTGGTCAGCGACGGTGAGACCGGTTGGCATGTTCCGCCCGGCGATGCCGCCGCCCTTGCAGCCAAATTGGAGGAAATCATCCTGCGGCCCCAGGCCTGGCGCTCCTTTGTCGCCGCCGGGCGGGCGCGCTACGAGGCGGTCTTCAGCGAGCCGGTCGCGGCGGCGGCGATCGCGGCGATAGCCGGGGACAAGCTGAAGACAGCCGTCGCCAGGCCGGGGCGGACGGCAACCGCCCGCCAGGCGGAGACACGGCCGTGAAACTCCCTGGCCATCTGGTGCGGCGTCTCGTGCTGATGATCGGCGGCGAGGCGATGCAGAGCGGCTTCCACTTCGCCCTCAACATCGCGCTGCTGCACATGCTTTCGGCGCAAGGCTACGGCCTCTTTGCCATCGGCATGGTGATGGGCGGCGTCGGCCTGTCCTACATCAGGTCGCTCACCGCCGTTCCGGCCTCGATATGGATGGGCAAGAGCACCAACAGCGCCGGCGTCGATGCCTATGACGTCGCCTTCGGGACGGCGGCGCTGGTCGTTGCCTTGCTGATGGCCGTCGGCACGGCGATCGTGATGCGTCTCTTGGGCGACCCTAGCGGAATTGCCGCGGGCTGTTTCGTTGGCGCATGGTCGCTGCGCAGCCACATGCGCACGGCCTTCTTCGCGCGCCGCCAGCAGGTGATCGTCTCCCTCAGCGATGCCGCCTTCACCATCGCCGGCACGGTCATGGCCGGCCTGGCGATCTGGCTGGCCAAGGATGCGCTGCAGACTGTGTTCTATGCGCTTGCGGCGGCCAATGTGTTTGGCATCTTCGTCCTGGTCAGGCTGGCGCGCCGCACGATGCGCATCAGCTTCCGCATGCCGACGCGGCGGCGCTATGCAAGGCTGTGGTCCCAGCTCTGCTGGTCGGCATTCAGCGCCACCACCACCAACATCCAGGGACAATGCCTGGCGCTGCTGGTCGCGGGCATTGCCGGGCCGGCCGCCTATGCGCCGCTGGCGGCGGTGCTGGTGTTGTTCGCGCCGCTGCGGATCAGCAGTCTTGCCTTCGTGAACATGACGCAGCCCGAACTCGCCAAGCTGATGCGCAACAACGAGACGCGCCGGGTCTGGGCGCAGGCAAAGCTGTGGGCCGTTGTCATGGGGCTTGGCGCGGTCGTCTATGGATGCGCCATCCTGGTCGTACTGCCGATGATAAAGTCCCAGGCTCTCCAGGACGCGTCGGTGGGATTCATCGGGCTTTTCGTGATCGCGAATTTCGTCCCGATCATGCTCTACATCATGCCCCGCATCGTGCTCGAGATAATGGGTGACTTCCGCATCGTCGCGTTCATCACCCTGGGCGGCGCCATCGTCGGGCTGGCGTTGATCGCCATCGTGCTGTCGATCGCCTCCCCGCCATGGGCGCTGCTGGGTTCGGCGGTATCCGAAATCTTCGTGCTCGTGGCATCATGGTATTTCGTGCATCACCGCATGTGGAACATCGAACACCCGGACCAGCAGCGCGACAGCCGCCTGGGCTCCTGGCGGCGGGCGGTTTCGTTCGCCGCGGTAAAGCGATAGGAGAAGGATGTGACAGGCCACGCAGTGCAAATTGCCGCGATGACCGACTTGCCTGGCGGGCAGGTCTCGCATCCCACCTCCATCGCGGCGAACGACGCCTATACGGCAAAACTGCACACCAGCCTCGAGGCGGTCAGGCCACTCTGGCTGCGCTTTCAGGAAAGCGGTGTGTGCACCGGCCACCAGAATTACGCCTGGGCGGAAGGGATCGCCACGCGGCTGCTGCCGGAAAGCGCCGAACTCCTCATCGTCGAGGTGGGCGACGCCACGACTGGCGAACCCAGGATGCTGGTGCCGCTGATGCGGCGCAGGGCTTTCCATCATTGGGTGGTCGAATGGTTGAGCTGCGGTGTCTGCGACTATTCGGCACCGCTGCTGGCCGATGCCAGCCCGTGGACGCGACAATCCGCGCAGGCTGCGTGGGCGGCGGTGCGCTCAGCGCTGCCGCCGGCGGACCGCGTCCACATCGTGGGGATTCCGCGACAGATCCAGGGCGTCGCCAATCCGCTGGCCTTGCTGTCGGCCACACGCGATTCCATCCAGACCACTTTCGGCCTCGCCATCGATGGCGACCCTGAAACAGTGCTCAAGCGTCTCTGCAGGCCATCCTTCGCCAAGGAATTCGGCAAGGACTGGCGCCGCCTCGAACGGGTTGGCGGCGTGGAACTGGTCGAGGCCGGGGCGCCGGCCGAGGTTGACCGTATCTTCGGCGAACTGGTGCGGATGCGGCTCGACCGCTTCCGCGAGCTTGGTCGCTTCGATCTGCTGACCCAGGAGAACATCGTCGAGTTCTACCGGAACGCGGCTATTCAGGGCCTGTTGGACGGTTCGGTGCGGCTTTTCGGGCTGCTCGTCGGCGAGGCTCTGATCGCGGTTCAATATCTGCTCGTGCATCAAGGGACTGTTCATGCTCTGCTGATAGCGATGGACCAGGGCGTCGTGCCCAATGTCTCGCCGGGGCTTGCAATCATGGGCAGGTTGATCGGCTGGGCGCGCGAACGAGGCTTTGGATATTTCGACCTGTCGGTCGGCAACCAGAGCTACAAGGAACATATGGGCGCCAAGGGTTCGGTATTGGTCGAACTCTGCCATGGGTACACGATGCGGGGCAGTGTGGCCTCCACCGCCATCGAGTTCCGCAGGCGGGCCGAGGCTTTCGTACGCTCCAGCCCAAGGCTGCTCAACGCGGTCAAGGGAACGATGCGGGGTTTTCGGCGCCTGCGTGGATGATGCCCATGCGCCCCAGAACGAATGGGAGAGGCATGTGGCAAGCCAGGCAGTGCGGTTGGTCGCGACGGCGGATGCACCGGTTCAACCGATTTCTCCGGCTAGAACAGGCGTGGGCGCCACCGCGCGCTATACGGCGCGGCTGCACACCAGCTTCGACACCGTAAGGCAGCTCTGGCAGCGTCTTGAGGAGACCGGTTTGTGCACCGGCCACCAGGGCCTTGCCTGGGTGGAAGGCATTGCCGGGCGGCTGATGCCCAAAGGCGCCGAGCTGCTCGTCGTCGAGGTCAATGATGCCGCCACGGGCGCGCATGTCATGCTGCTGCCGCTGACGCGGCGCCGGGCGCTCGGCCACTCCGTGATCGAATGGCTGAGCCACGGCGTGTGCGATTATTCGGCGCCGCTGCTGGCCGATGCCAGGCTTTGGACCAGGCAAAGCGCCGACGCCGCCTGGGCCGCGGTCCGCGCCGTGCTGCCGCCGGCCGACCGCATCCATATTGCGGGGATTCCGCGAGAAATCCACGGCGTGCCCAATCCGCTGGCGCTGCTTTCGGCGGCGCGCGACTCCATCCAGATCGCCTCCGGCCTGGTCATGGACGGCGAGCCGGAGACGCTGGTCAAACGTATCTGCAAATCGTCCTTCACCAAGAATTTCAACAAGCACTGCCGCCGCTTCGAACAGCTCGGCGGCCTCGCATTGGTCGAAGCCGAGACGCCTAAGATGATCGATGAGCAGTTCGGCAGGCTGCTGGATCTCAGGCTCAACCGCTTTCGCGAACTCGGGCGCTTCGACCTGCTGACGCAGGCGCCTATCGTGGAGTTCTACCGCAACGCCGCCTTGCAGGGGCTTTCCGACGGCTCGGTGCGGCTGTTCGGGCTGCGCGTCGGCCAGGCCTATCTCGCTGTCATGTATGTGCTCGTCATGAAGGGCACCTTGCACGCCCTGCTGCTAGGGATCGACCAGGAGGCGGTGCCCAACGTCGCGCCGGGCCTGACGATGATCGGCAAGCTGATGGTGTGGGGACGGGCGCAAGGGCTCGGCTATTTCGACCTCTCGGTCGGCGGACAGGGATACAAACAGCAGATCGGCGCCTCGAACTCGGTGCTGGCCGAACTGTGCGAGGCGATGTCGCTGAAGGGCAGGGGCTCGGCCGCCTATATCAGGCTGCGCAGCAAGACCGAGCTGTTCGTGCGCTCCAAGCCGCGGCTTTACAAGGCCGTGCAGGGCGTGATGCACCGTTTGCGGCGGTTGAAGAACTGAAGGATGCCGCCCGCGAAATTGACAGGCGCGCGCGTCTCCGCCATCCTTGGGGCCAGTCGCCGGGCCGCCAAGAGCGGCCGAGTTCCGTGTCAGGCGACCGAGGGTGAAGCGCATGTCGACTGCCGTGAACGGCCAGAACTCCAAGCGCGCCGCGGTGCGCAAGGCACTTGACCGCCACAAGGTCTACGTCACCGCTCAGCGTTTCTCAGGCGGCACCTACAGTGCGCGCGTGCTGGTCGACGGCGAGGCCTACTGGGTGGATGAGTTCCGGCTGAGCCAGTTGCAGCAGGGTTTGTCGCCGGCCGAGCTGGAGCTGACGCCGGCGACCGACGACTGAGACCACGTGAAAAATCGCGAGCGGTGCCAACGTAGCGCCCTACGGCGCGAAGGAACGAGGCGGTTGTTGGTTTCCGCCAGACTCGGCTTTTGACATGCCGCCCGCCAAGCTCACATCCTATCGCGCCAAACGCGAATTCTCGAAGACGCCGGAGCCGGCCGGCGGGCTGATGACCGGGGGCGGCAACCGCTTCGTCATCCATAAGCATCACGCCACCGCGGACCACTATGATCTGCGCCTGCAGGTCGGCGATGTCTTGAAAAGCTGGGCGGTGCCGCGGGGGCCCTCGCTCAACCCAGCCGACAAAAGGCTGGCGGTGGAGACCGAGGACCATCCGCTCGAATACATCGATTTCGAGGGCGTCATTCCCGAAGGCGAATATGGCGGCGGACCGATGATCGTCTGGGACAGCGGCAGCTGGGCGCCGATGGACGATGTCGACAAAAGCCTGCGCACCGGCGCCTTCAAGTTCCGGCTGGCCGGCGAAAAGCTCAATGGCGGCTGGATGTTGACCCGGCTGAAGCCAAAGCCCGGCGAAGACGAGGACAAGAAGAACTGGCTGCTGTTCAAGGAGCGCGACCTCGCCGCCGACACGGGGCTGAATATCCTCGAAGCGCGACCGGAAAGCGTGAAATCCGGCCTGCGCATCGAGGAGCTGGTGGCGCCGCCTAGCCCGGCCGCGAAGTCCGCGCCAAAGCCCGGTTCGCTGAAGCCGGGCGACCTGCCGGGTGCGGCCAAGGCGCCGGCGCTGAGCCGCATCGAGCCGCAACTGGCGAGCCAGGTGCCGAAGCCGCCGGGCGGCGAAAGCCTTGCCGAGAATACGAACGAGCTCTGGCTGCATGAGATCAAATTCGACGGCTACCGCACGATGGCGCATGTTTCCGATGGGGAGGTGCGGCTGATCACGCGCGGTGGCATCGACTGGACGAGACGCTATGGCGACTTGCCACATGCGTTCGCCAAGCTGCCGTGCCGCGAGGCGACCGTCGACGGCGAGATCGTCGTGCTCGACGCCAAGGGCATTTCCCGCTTTGCGCTGTTGCAGGACGCGCTGGCAGCGGGCGCCGGCAGCAAGCTGCATTTTTACGCCTTCGACCTGTTGCATCTCGACGGCTGGGACCTGATGAAGGTGCCGCTCATCCGGCGCAAGGCACTGTTGGCCGAACTGCTTGGCGGGCTTGGCGCCAACTCCGCGATCCAGTTCTCCGACCATGTCGAAGGTTCGGGGCAAGCGCTTTACGACCAGGTGACGGAACTCGGCCTGGAGGGCGTGGTCTCCAAGCGCGCCACCGCGATTTATCAGAGCGGCCGCACCAAGAACTGGACCAAGACCAAGGCGCTCGAAAAGGACGATTTCGTCATCGCCGGCTACACCACTTCGGATGCGGCCGAGGGACTGGCCGCGCTCGGCATGGCCGAGTGGGTGGACGGCGAACTGCACTATCGCGGCAAGGTCGGCACCGGCTTCGATGCCGGGACCGCGGCCGACCTGCTGGCCCGGCTTGAGCCGCTCACATCAGGCGCGACGCCGCCGGAAGGCGTGCCGCGCGAAATCATGCGCGAGATGCACTGGGTCAAGCCGCTGTTTTCGGCTCGCATCCATTTTGCCAACCGAACCGCGGACAATTCGTTGCGCCACGGTGTGTTCCGGGGCCTCAGGGATGTCGGCCTGTCGACGCCGGTCTCCTCGACCCGCAAGCGCCTGATCGCCGAAGCCGATCTCGCCACCATCTGGGTGACAAACCCGACGCGGAGGCTGTTCGGCAAGACCGGCCCGACCAAGCTAGACATCGCCGTTTATTACGCGCTGGTCGGCGATTTCATGCTGCCGCACATCCTTGGCCGCCCGGTGTCGCTGGTGCGCTGCCCGACCGGCCTGCCCAAGGACTGCTTCTTCCAGCGTCACGCGTTCACAGGCATGCCGCCTTCGGTGGTGACATTCCAGGCGACCAATTCAGAGGGCGAGACCAAGTCCTATCTCTCGGTCGAGGGCGCGAAGGGCTATCTGGCGCTGGCGCAGTTCGGCGTCGTCGAGTTCCACACCTGGGGCACGCATCGCTCGAGCCTCGACAAGCCCGACCAGATCGTCCTCGACCTCGACCCGGGCGAGGGGATTTCCTGGCGCGAGGTGGTGGAGGCCGCCATCCACATCAAGGGCGAGCTGGAAGAGCTTGGTCTGGTGCCGTTCGCTAAGACCTCCGGCGGCAGCGGGATCCACATCACCGTGCCGGTGACGCAAAAGCAGAACTGGAAAAAGCTGCATCAGGCAACCAGCGCCATATCAACGCATTTAGCGGCCACCGCGCCGGACACCTTCACCACCACAATGGGCAAGGAAAACCGCAAGCGGCGCATCTTCATCGACTATCACCGCAACGCGCGCGGCCACACCTCGGCGGCGCCCTATTCCTTGCGCGCCCGCACCAACCTGCCGGCTTCGACACCGGTGAGCTGGGCCGATCTGGAGGCGATCGATGCACCGCAGGATTTGAATTATTCGTCGCTGCCGGGGTTGCTGGAGACGTCGGGCGATCCGTGGGCCGAGATTGACGGGTTTGCCAGGGATTTGCCTGTGGTCTCGTAGAGGTAAACGGGCTTCGAGGCGCCCTTCGACGACCAGGGCTCCTCAAACTCGTCATCCTAGGGTCCGTGCGCGTCCCTTCGCTCCTTGCTTCGCTTTGGGATGACGAAGCACAAGAGCGTTCGCTGCGGTCGCCGGCGTGTCGGCTCAAACTCCATCGACGCTTCCGACAATTTGAATTATTCTCCTCCCGTGGCCTCCAAAGCCGGCGGGAAGATTTCGTCAGGGATTTGCCGGTATTGTGCGGGGTCGGTGTAGGATTCGCGCAGCCTTGTTCGTCCTTCGGACGAAGCGCTGCGAAGTAACAGTCAGTGCATGGCCGCGTAGGAGTTCATCATGGCGCCCAGGGCAAGTTGGAAGGGTTACCTCAAACTCAGTCTCGTCAGCTGTCCGGTGCGGCTATACCCCGCCACCAGCGCCAGCGAGCGCATCTCGTTCAACCAGCTGCACAAGAAGACCCACAACCGCATCAACATGAAGCCGGTCGACCCTGAACTCGGGCTCGTCGAGCGGGCGGATCTGGTCAAGGGCTACGAGTACGAGGACAAGCAGTACATAATCATCGACGATGCCGACCTCGACGCGGTGCGCATCGAATCCAACCACACAATGAACATCGAGGCCTTCGTCGATGAGGACGAGGTCGACGTCATCTACCAGGACGCGCCCTATTACATGGCGCCGGACGGGGCGATGGCGGAAGAGACTTTCGCCGTGCTGCGCGAAGCGATGCGCAAATCCGGCAAGCTCGCCATCGCCCGGCTGGTGCTGTCCAGCCGCGAGCGCGTGGTGACGATCGGCGCGCGCGAGAACGGGATGTTCGTGTGCACGTTGAGGAACCCGAACGAAGTGCGCGGCACTGCTGAATATTTCGGCAACATTCCGGCCGGCAAGCCTGATCCGGAAATGCTGCAGCTTGCCGAAGCGCTGATCAAGCAGAAGGAAACCACCTTCGATCCTAAGAATTACGAGGACCGCTACGAGGTGGCGCTGATGACGATGATCCGCGAGAAGCTGAAGGGCCATAAGCCGATCATCGCGGCGGCACCGGAGCGCGGCAACGTCATCAACCTGATGGATGCGCTGAAGGCCAGCCTGTCTCAGTCGAAGCCGCCGGCCAAGTCGAAGAGCAAGGCCGACGAAACCGACAAGCCGGCCACGAAGAAGGCGGCTGCGGGTGGCGCGCCTGAAAATCCGCTCAAGGCCAACCTGCTCAAGGCGGTCGGCAAGAGCAAGAAATGACGGCACCGGCCGTTCCGGGCGCTGTCTTCGGCACGATCGGCGCTCTGGCGGCGTTTCCACTCAGGCTCGCCGCCCGCGAGGTGGAGCGCCAGCACGGCCAGCTCAGGCGCGGCGTCACCCGGCGCACCACGCATGTCGTGTTCGGACACGCGTTGTTGGTCAAGGCCGGGCTGACCAAGGCCGGACTTACCAAAAATAACGATAGCGAGATCGAACGCCGCCTCGGCACCGAGCGCGCGGCCGGGCGCATTCTGATGAGCGAGAACGGTTTCCTGCGGCTGCTCGGGCTGATGAAGGCGCCCGAGGCGTCTTCACTGTCGCGCCAATCGCTGATCGATCAGTCAAGGCTGTCCGGCCCCGATCTCGACCGGCTCAGCCTGTTCGATGCCTTCGAGCATGATGGCGAGCCCTACTCCTTCCGCGACCTGATCCTGGCGCGCAAATATGCCGGGCTGATCGCCGGGGGCGCGACATGGGGCGCGATCGCGCGCTCCGTCCACCGCTCAGGCCCGGTGGCCTCGCTCACCGCCAAGTCGCTCAATGTCGGCTCGCAGCACGGCCGCCCCGACGAGATCTACCTCGAAGGCGGCCAGAGCGAGCTCGACGGGCAGCTGCTGTTCGATCTCGGTGCCGCGGCACAAGGCGACGACACGCTGGAAGATTTGTTCGCCGAGGCCGAGGCCGCGGAGGAGGGCGGCGACCATGACGGGGCCACCGCACTCTACCAGCGCTGCCTCGCCATCGATCCCACCGACGCCATCGCCGCCTTCAACCGCGCCAACTGTTTGCGCGGGTCTGGTCGCGTGGCGGAAGCCGCGCACGATTATGCCAGGGCGATAAAGCTCGATCCGGCCTTCGTCGAAGCCTGGTTCAACCTCGCCGGGCTGATGAGCGAGCAAGGCCGTGACGCTTCGGCGCGAAGGCATTTGCAGAAGGCGATCGCGCTCGACAAGACTTATGCCGATCCGGTGTTCAATCTGGCGCGGCTGGAGTTTGACGCGGGCAATCTGCTCGAGGCGCGGCGGCTGTGGATGCGGTACCTGGAGCTCGACGCGGAGTCGGAATGGGCAGGGGTGGCGGCCAGGGGTGTGCAGTTCGTGGACATCCAGCTGGCGAAGGCGGCGGGGTGACGATGGTTGGCGGAGGCCGCGATAACAGCCCATCTCCACCCTCGTGGGGTGAGGTTGGCAGTTTCGCCGTCGCGCGGGGTGTCACAACATGACCAGCTTCCTCTTCGATGGCCACGACACCGCTCCCGTCACCATCCTGCTGGCCCATGGCGCCGGCGCTTCAATGGACTCTCCCTCCATGACAGCCACCGCGAAGGCGCTCGCCGCCGCGGGCTTCCAGGTCGCGCGCTTCGAGTTCCACTATATGGCGGCGCGCCGCTACGGTCAGCGCAAGCCGCCGCCGCGCGCCGAGACAGTGAACCCGGAATACATCAAGGCGATCGCCGACCTCCGGGCGAAGGGTGTAGCGGGCAAGCTCATCATCGGCGGCAAGTCGATGGGCGGGCGGGTCGCCTCAATGATCGCCGACGAGATGTTTTCCAAGGGCGAGATCCTAGGACTGGTCTGCCTCGGCTATCCCTTCCATCCGCCTGGTAAGCCCGAGCAATTGCGGACAAAACATCTCACGGGGCTGAAGACGCCGACGCTGATTTTCCAAGGCACGCGCGACGAGTTCGGCACGAAGGACGAGGTCGCGACCTACAACCTTTCCGACGCCATCGAAGTGATCTGGCTGGAGGACGGCGATCATGATTTGAAGCCGCGCAAGAGCATTTCGGGTTTCTCGACCGCGGATCATCTGACGACGCTAGCGGAGACGGTGAAGGCTTGGATGGGTAGGATCACCCCCTAATCCCCAATGAAGATCGCCAGCTTCAACATCAACAACGTCAACAGCCGGCTGGACAACCTGCTGGCGTGGCTCGGCGCCGCGAAACCCGATGTGGTCTGCCTGCAGGAACTGAAGGCGCGCGACACGCAGTTTCCGCGCACCGCGCTTGCCGATGCCGGCTATGGCGCGGTGTGGAAAGGCGAGCCGACCTGGAACGGCGTCGCCATACTCGCGCGCGGTTCCGAGCCGGTGCTGACCCGCGATGTGTTGCCCGGCGACGATGCCGACCGGCAGAGCCGCTACATCGAGGCCGCGGTGAACGGCATCGTCATCGCCTGCCTTTATGCACCGAACGGCAACCCGCGGCCGGGACCGAAATTCACCTACAAGCTCGCCTGGCACGCGCGGCTGGAGGCGCATGCCCAACAGCTCATCGACACCGGCCTGCCGGTGGTTCTGGCCGGCGACTACAATATCGTGCCCGAGCCGCGCGACATCTACGCCACACGCTCCTATGACGACAACGCGCTGGTGCAGCCGGAAAGCCGCGCCGCCTTCGCCGCGCTGCTCGAACAAGGCTGGACCGATGCGTTGCGCAAGAAACACCCGAAGGAGACGCTCTACACCTTTTGGGATTACCGCCGGAACCGCTGGCCACGCGACGCGGGCCTGCGGCTCGACCACATCCTGCTGTCGAAGACGCTCACCCGCCGGCTGAAAGGAGCCGGCATCGATCGTGACATGCGCGGTCAAGATGGCGCTAGCGATCATGCCCCGGTCTGGGTGGAATTGGGGTGAGGGATTTCACGTCCGTCAGCCGCGCACGCACCCTTTTCCGGGGGTTGTCTCTCGCGCTAAGCTGGACAGGATCGGCAAGGGATGGTTGATGCATTGCATTTGTGACAATGGCGAGCGGCTATCACCGAAGCCGGTCTGCCATGAGTGACCTCGCTCTTGTCGGCCTGCTTGTGGCGGTGCTTGCGATCATTGCCGCAGCGGTTGCCGCCATTCGGCTGTTGCGCAAGGCGCGCCTGCGCCGCCGCGCGCTGCGCCGGGCCGACCCGGCCGAGGACTACGCCGTGCGCACAGACTGGAGCCGCAGCACCGGCACCGTCAACTACTCGTCCTTCGTCTATTTCGACGTCGACCGCGACGGGAGCTACGGCGTGGCCGACCGGCCGATGGCCGGCATCATGGTGCGGCTGTTCGACGGGCAGGGTGGCTTTGTCGCGTCCTCAAGGACGAACAATGGCGGTTATGCCAATTTCGCCATGTCGACATCGGCGCTGACAGCTGCGATCCGCGTGCCGGCTGCCTACCGGTTCTCGGTCTCGGTGCCGCCGGGCTGGCGCTCGCCAAGCGCCAACGACACGCAGTCCACGGAGTTCCGGCTGGCGCCCGGCTCGCCCACCGGGCTGGTGTCGCCGGACCTGCCGCGGCCGGTCGGGCTGGCGCCGGTGCGCAGCCTGGCTGGCAGGCTGGCGGCAGGTGGCACCGCGACCCTGTCGGTGATGGCTCAGGGGCAGGTGATGGAGAGCCTGACGCTGGCGCCGGCTTGCGCCTTCCGGTTCGAGCTTGCCGACGACGCCGACACTGTGGTGATCACCGGCGGCGGGCTCGACCGCCGGCTGGTGCTGTCCCCTTACCCCACCGATCTCGGGTTGCTTTCGCCCCGGGCGCCGGCGGATGAGGCGGCGGCGCGCACGATCGGCTTCGACGACGTCACCGGGCGCGGCTTCCGCAAGATCCCATGCGGCCATGCGGGGCTCGACTGGCGCAACCTGAACGCCATGGCGAATGACCACACCAAGCACAGCGAGGGCTATGTGAACGGCAATGTTTCAGGCGACCACGTGGCATACACCAGCAGCGGATATCCGGCCGAGTTCAGCCGCGAGACGCCATTTGCCTTCCACTCGGTGCTGCTCAGCGCTGCCTGGCTGAAGGCGGAAGGCGAAACGGCGCTGATCGAAAGCTGGTCGGGCGACCGGTTGGTCGCCAGCGATGAAATGGTGCTGTCGGCGCTCACGCCGCTCCACTACGCCCCGATGCTCAGGGAGATCACCCGTGTTCGCCTTTCGACGAAACACCATTGGCAAATGGTCTTGGACGACCTGATGCTGGCGGGCTGATTACGTCGGCAATGAGGTCACCGAAGTGCCGTTGGTCGCGGCAGTGATCAATTTCAGATTGCCCTTCCTGATCAAAACGGGCCGCCTATAGATCTTCTTCATGACGCAAGCTCTCCACTATATCCCGGGCGGAGTGTGTCATAATGCCGCCCACTGTCAATATTTCGCCGGGGACGGCTCAATTCATATCGGCATCGACCGTGATAAATTGGACACTAGCCTTTATCGGCGTCGTCTGGTCGAACCGGAGATCGTGGCCACGATGGAGGCGGCGCAATCGACCTTAAGCTGGATTTTCTTGAGCAGGGTGGTCGCACATCTTCTTATACCGCGGCTGTCCGCGTTCCGTCTCACGCGAGGCTGGCGGCATTTTGCGATACGCTCATGACGCTGATAGTCTGACCCGAAGGCCCGGCGAGGGGATGCGCGATGAACAGGTTGGCTGACAGGGTGCTGGCGCTTGTCCTGGCCGTGCTCGCGGCTGCCTGTCTGGCCCAGGTCTATCCGCTGATCGAAATCCTAGCCGGGCGTGGCCTTGCCGGGCTCGATGCCGTCACGCCGCGGCCGGCGGCATATTCGGCGGCGGCACTTGCCTGTTTGATCGGCGCGTTGCTGTTCCTGGCGGGCCAATTGCCCGGCCGGCCCGAGCACGCGGCCGGGGTGCCGCTGTTCGGCAGGGACGCCGAATTGGAGCCGGCGGGCCGCCCACGCCTGCGCCGGACTTTCCTGGTGCTGCCAGTGGTTGTCTTGCTGGCGTTGCTTGGCGACGGGTTCGGCTCGTGGCGGCCGCATGAGGGTGGCGAGCAAGTCGCCAGCGCGCCGCCCATGGAATCCGCGCCAAAGCCGGAACCGCCGGAGCCGTCGCCAGTTGCTCCGACACCGCCTTTGCCGCCGGCCCCGCCGCCCGAGCAGGCGGCCACGCCGCCAGCCGCTGCAAACCCGCCGGCCTTGCCGGTGCAACCAGCTCCGCCGGTGGCCGCGCCTGCTGTTCCGCCGACGCCAGCCGCCCCGATCCCACCGGAGGTCGCGGTCATTCCGCCGCCGACGGTGGCGCCGTTGCCGCCGTCGCCGCCGGCGGCACCAACGCAGCCCGACGGCCATCGCGATGCGGTCGTCTGGTTGGCGGTGGCGCCGGATGGGCGTTCGATCATGAGCGCCAGCACCGACCATACGATCAAGCTCTGGGACATCAGCGGCAAGCACCTGATGCGCAATCTCGGCGTTCACAAGGACATGGCGCGCACCGCGCTCTACATGCCCGACGGCATCAGTGCGCTGACGGCGGGCGACGACGGCGAGATCGTGCAGCGAAAACTCTCCGACGGCGCGGTGCTGCACGTCTTCCAATCCGGCCAGAACGGTGGCGTCAACAAGCTGGCGATCAGTCCGGACGGCAGACGCGCCGTCAGCGGGCACGACACCGGCAACGTCATCATCTGGGACCTCGTCAACGGGGCCGTGCTGCATGTGCTGACCGGCCACGACTGGTCCATCAGCGCGGTCGCGGTCTCGCCCGATGGCAAGCAGGCCCTTTCAGGCAGCATTGACGGGACGCTGAAGCTCTGGGACATCGAAAGCGGCAAGCAGTTGCGCAGCTGGCACGGCCATGAGCAAGGCACCTATGGCGCCGTGTTCACCGCTGACGGGCATCATCTGATCACCGGCAGCGGCGACCTGACGATCAAGGTCTGGGACGTCGACAGCGGCCGCGAGGTGAAGCGCTTCGAGGGCCACGAGGGCACGGTCTACGCTCTGGTGCTGTCGGCCGACGGCAAACGCCTGCTGTCGGGATCGCTCGACGGCACCGCAAGGCTGTGGGACATGGCGAGCGGCAATCAGATCGCAATGTTCGACAGCCAGAGCGGACCGATCTACGCCGTCGCCTTCGCCGCCGATGGCACGGTGCTGACCGGCGGCTCCGACCGCACCATCAGGGATTGGCCGGCGGCCGGTGGTGACGGCGTCGTGCTGTTCGCAGGGGCGCCGGGGTGAATGCCTGGAGAGGCTGGGCCGGGGCATGGACGCTGGTCAAGTAACCGGGCGCTTGCCATGGTCGACGCGGACGGAGGGGCGCATTGTTGGGGTGTGCTCGGCGCCCGCGCCAACCAGGGCGGCTCGTACCGCCGCAACAACACCATCGCACATCGCCCATACGTGGGAAACTTACGCGAAAGCGGAATAGGCGGGGGCTGCAAGACCCGGCATTCTAGCCGGCATGTTCGACCAACCGCCAGACGGCTTGGCGAGGCGGTGACGCAGTATGGCAAAGTGCTGGTCCATGGATTGACCGGGGGCGTTGCGTTGCTATCTGACTCGATAGGCTGCGCGCCTGCGGATCGAACTGATCGGTTTTCCTTGTAGGACCAAGGTCTTGCTTCGTGCGCCCGAAGGTCCGAGAGGCCCCGTTCGGTTCAGGCTATGTCCATTGGACGTTCCGCTATTTTATCCAATTGAGATATGGTCACACGGCGTCGCCGCCAGGTTCAAGAACGGTAGCCTGCTCGGACAGGCATGGGCTGGTGGCCGCCCGGCAGGGGAAGACAAGCGCAAAAGTCCGGCGAAAGCCGCTGCCAGCCAGCTTGCCCGCATGAAAGCGGGTAGCTTTTGAGGTCGTCTGTTTCGGAGCGAAAAACTTGACCGCTCCATGCAGGCAAGGGATCGAGCTCCCTGGGCTTGCCGTTACCCCAGCCACCACCACAATGCCGCCATCACCGCCGCGATGGCGGCCATCGTCAGCCCCAGCATGATGTAGGAGCCTTTGATGATGTCGCGGATGATCTTCTTGATCGTTTCGCGGTCGTTCAGGTTGGGGAAGGTTTCGTTTGGCTGGGCGACGTCGAGGAAATGGCAGAGCGGCCCCCAGCCTTCACTGACGTTGAACACCAGCAGCTTTTCCGGCGGCACGGCTGCTTTCACTTCGTCGACATAGCTCACGTAGCGGGCAACCGCCTTGTCGCGGTCACCCATGACGCCGGCCAATGTGCGGCCCCAGATGAGCTTGCGCGACATGTCGCCGAACTTGCGGCCGAACGGTGTGAGCCATTCCAGGATCTTGAACTGCCACAAGTTCTCGGTGAAGTAGATCGTGTCGATGGTGCTTTCATACCAGGCCTCGGCGCCGCGTGGGTGTAGCGTCAACAGCACCTTGGCCTCGGGGTAGGCAGCCATCAATTCCTTCCAGACGCAGCAGCCTGGATTGTCGACGGTGGCCGTATAGTTTGCGAACACGCGGTTCCAGTCGTGCTGGGTGCCGGGCGGGCTGTTGGCCACCGCGCGCCAGAAATCAAGATGGCCCTTATTGGCCTTGTTTATAATCACTTCCTGCATGTGATAGCAGGGCAGGCCGAGCCTGTTCAGCGCTGCAAAGGTCGACCATGTGCCGGTGCGGCCGAAACCGGCGCCGATAAGCTTGAGCGTCATTTCCAATCCCCCCGGACGTCTTTTCCCGAATATCGCGGTCCGTGAGCATTAAACTGCTCCTGCTGGGGCCGCCGCGCAACAAACTTCTACATGGATGCCCAGGCAGGCGCCATACTTGCGTAGTCGCTAAAATAATGAAAGCCTGCACGCGGGTGTGAAGAGGGGCAGGGAGTTGCCGAGACCGGAACCGGTCCGGCGATCTTGAAGGTCGATGTATTTTGGGCAATTTCTCGTCGGGATGTCGGCGACCACGATCCTTGTCGCGGTGTGGACCTATATTGCTACCGGTTCGTTCTGGGTGGCACTTGCCTGGACAGCGGTGGTCCTGATCGTCCTGCAGGTCGGCTACTTCGTGCTCGTCCTGGGGTTGATCCACAGGCGCGCGCAAGACGCCGCGATGAGCCCGGATGCAGTCAACCCGGTGCCGCCGCTCCATCGGGACGGCGTCCGATTCTAACGAAGAGCTCCCGCTCCTGCCAGCCTATCGAGCGTTGCGGACCTTCCGCCAAATCGCTACGGCGCATGGTGGAACGAAGCTGCGATGCGTGCGTTTTTCCTGTCGCGATCGGCGAGGCGCCACCTCCACCGGTCCGTTGAAGGCCCGTTCTGCTCCCGGCAGGGCGGGCCTTTTTTGGATGCCGGGAGAGCATTTGGAACGACACTCCTCGCTATACGTTAGTTGTTGCTAAGGAGCGGGTAATCCGAGAAAGAGGCGACATTGCTTGCGCTGCAAAGCGCGATGCTTTGCTATTCCCGCAAATTAGAAGAAGTTTCTTCCGAAAAGCAAAGCATACCAGTGCTTATCCTTACCAGTACGCAAAACGAAATGTGGCATGTTTCTGGATGCGCGCCACATTTATTTCACAAGCAGGGACGGAACCTCCCAGTTACGTGAGAGTTTTCCCTTAGGCGGAGCGAACATATCCAATCATGGAGGTTATTATGAAACATTATCTTACGAGCGTCGCGGCTGCCGTCGTCCTGCTGGGCGGCGTAGGAGCGGCCCTGGCGGACACGATCGTGGTCCAGCCGGAACAGGAGACGGTGGTTCGCGAATACGTCAAGAAGGAGCCGCTGGCGTCGGTGAACCTTCTGGGCGTCGAGCTCAAGCTCGGCTCGTCAGTGCCGGACAAGGTCGAACTGCGCGAAGTCCCCAATGTCAAGTATCGCGTTGCGGTGATCAACGATCAGACAGTGCTGGTCGACCCGGACACCCGTCAGATCGTGGAAGTTCTTCACTGATCCGTCTCGTGCATCAAGCAAAAAGCCCATCACCGATTTGATCCGGTGATGGGCTTTTATTTTGCCGCCCGCCAGTTCTCCAGAATTTACTCGGCGGCCAGCTTGTCCTGCGTCCTGGTGTCGAAGTCGCTTGCGTCATGGCGTTCGTGCAACTGCATGGACGGCTCGCCAAAGGCGCGGTTGACCATGCGGCCACGCTGGACAGCGGGCCGTTCGTCGATCGCCTTTGCCCAGCGCTGAACGTGCTTGTAATCCTGAACCGACAGGAATTCGGCGGAATCATTGTACATCCGGCCGAGCGCCAGCCCGCCATACCAGGGCCAGACCGCCATGTCGGCGACCGAATAATCCTTGCCACCGAGATACTCGACCTCGGCTAGCCGGCGGTCGAGTACGTCCATCTGCCGCTTCACCTCCATCGAGAAGCGGTCGATGGCGTATTCGAACTTCTCCGGCGCATAGGCGTAGAAATGGCCAAACCCGCCGCCGAGATAGGGCGCAGAACCCATCTGCCAGAACAGCCAGGACAGCACTTCCGCCCGGGCCGGCTGTTCGGTGGGCAGGAATTCACCGAATTTTTCGGCAAGATAGACCAGGATCGAGCCGGATTCGAAGACGCGCAGCGGGGTCTTGCCGCTGCGATCCATCAGGGCGGGGATCTTGGAATTGGGATTGACCTCGACAAAGCCGCTGCCGAACTGGTCGCCATCGTTGATCCGGATCAGCCAGGCGTCGTATTCGGCGCCCTTGTGGCCAAGCGCCAGAAGCTCCTCCAGCATCACCGTCACCTTGACGCCGTTCGGCGTCGCCAGCGAATAAAGCTGCAGCGGGTGCTTGCCGACGGGCAGGTCCTTGTCATGCGTCGGACCGGCGATCGGCCGGTTGATGTTGGCAAAGCTGCCGCCATTGGCCTTGTTCCAGGTCCATACTTTCGGCGGGGTGTATTCGGTCATTGCACGGCCTCTTGTCGTGGGAAGGATGGATAGGCGCTTATAGGTAGGGCCGTGGAGGAGGAAGTTCAACTTGTGTTGAACTATGTTAATCTTGGGCCGCCGCATTGTCCTGCCGGGCGTTCGAACCTCGAAAGGCCAAGTGATTGGCTTCGTGGTCCATGGCCACCGTTCACACCCCTTGCGCCTTCTCCCGCGTGGCATACCTATACAGCAAGCCGCCAGGCATTCGCATCGCAGGACAAAATCATGACCATCAATCCCAATCCGCGCTCCGTGGTTGCCGTGCGGGCGACCGTTCCGGAGGATGCCTTCACGGCCGGGGCCCTCGGCACGCTCAGGGAGGGCAGCGGCGTCGTCATCCGCGATGACGGGCTGGTGCTGACCATCGGCTATCTCATCACCGAGGCGGAAGAGGTCTGGCTGACCTCGCATGACGGCCGTGTCATTCCCGCGCATGCGCTGGCCTACGACCAGGAATCGGGCTTTGGCCTCGTCCAGGCGTTGGCGCCGACCGGCCTGCCGGCCGTGGCGCTGGGCGATGCCGGCAAGGCCAGGATCGGCGACGCGGTGGTGCTTGCCGACGGCATCGGCCGGGCAGTCGAGGCCAAGATCGTCACCAAGCAGGAATTCGCCGGCTATTGGGAGTATCTGCTCGACGAGGCGATTTTCATCGCGCCGGCGCATCCGTCCTGGGGCGGCGCGCCCTTGTTCAGCGCCGAGGGCGCACTGCTCGGCATCGGTTCGCTGCGCCTGCAGATGAGCCGCGCCGGCGAGGTGGCCGATATCAACATGGTGGTGCCGATCGACCTGTTGCCGCCGATCCTCGACGATTTGCTGACGCGTGGCCAGGTGGCCAAGCCGCCGCGCCCGTGGCTCGGGGCGCTGTCGGCCGAAAGCGACGGCAAGGTGGTGGTGATGAGCGTGACCGAGGGCGGCCCGGCCGCCAAGGCCGGCCTGCGCGAAGGCGATGTCATCTCCGAGGTTCGCGACGGCGCGGTCGACGGGCTCGCCGATTTCTATCGCAAGCTGTGGGAAAGCGGTTCGGCCGGTGCCGAGATCCCGATGCGGGTGGTGCGCGACGGCCGCGAAACGTGGCTGCGCGTGAAATCCGCCGACCGCGGCAGTTTCCTGAAAAAGCCACAACTGCAGTAGGCCGGGCGATTTCGGCCAGGTGATGCATCCAAGACTGCTCAAGACCTTCCTCGCGGTGGCGCGCTGCCGCACCATCACGCGCGCCGCCGAGACGGTTCATCTCGCCCAGTCGAGTGTGAGCGACCAGATCCAGACGCTGGAGGCCGAGCTTGGCGCTGTCTTGTTCACGCGCGCGAAGTCGGGCCTCGAACTGACCCCGGCGGGACTGGCGTTGAAGCCCATCGCCGAGGAACTGCTGCGGCTCGATGCCGAAGCGCGGGCGGCGGTGCTCGCGGTGGCGGGACAGACCAGCGGAGCGCTGACCATCGGCGCCCTTGAGACGATCGCCTCGGCCCGGCTGGCGCCCTGGCTGCCGGGGTTCCAGGCCAGTTATCCTGATATCGCCGTGCGGATTAAAGTCACTGATAGCGGCACGCTGCTGCGCCTGCTGGAGGAGGGCGACATCGATGTCGCCTTCTGTTTCGAGCGCCGCGACATATCCGACGGCGGCGCTGATCAGCGCTTCGCCAGGCGCACGATTTTGGCCGAACCGTTGGTACTGGTCACCGCGCCGGGGCAGAAGCTGGCTCCGTGCGACCTTGCCGCCCTTGCGGCGCTGCGCTTTGTGACGACGGAGCCTGGGTGCATCTACCGGCACATGTTCGACACCGCCTTTGCCGAGGCGGGCACTGGTGCGCCTGAACTTGCCGCGGAAGTCGGCAGCATCGGTGCCATTGCCCGGCTGGTGGCGGCCGGCGCGGGGCTGGGGCTCGTTCCACGTCTGGCCGTCAGCGACGCGCTCAAGCGTCGTGAGCTGATCGAACTGCCTTGGCCCGGCCCGAAACAGACGGCGCCGCTGATGATGATCTGGCGGCGCCGGCGCGTCCAGCCGCCGGCATTGCGCCGACTGCTCACCGCCGCGCGCGACATGCAGGCGCCGGCATCCTCGAAAGCCAGTTCAGACGCTGAGTCCTCAAGCCGCTCCAAGGTCTTGCTTTGAAAGCATTTCGCAGAGCCGTCTGTTTTAGACGAGACGATGTCCGCCCTCGACGTGGAGCGTCGTGCCGGTGGTAAAGCCATTGCCGATGAGGAAGGCAATCGCGTCGGCGATGTCCTCGGGCTGGCCGATCCTGCCGACGGGCAGGCGCTCGGCCATGGCCGCAAGCGTCTCTGCCTTCCTCTTGCCGGCAACCTGCGCCCAAATCTCGGTATCGACCCAGCCGGGCGACACCGCGTTGACGCGGAGCGGCGCGAGTTCTATCGCCAACGCCCGCACCAGCCCTTCGAGCGCGGCATTGACGGCGGCGACGACCGAGCCGCGCGCGGCCGGCCGGTAGGCGGCGATGCCGGAGACGAAGGTCATCGAGCCAGCCACTGCTAGCCGTGGCGAACCATGCTTGGCAAGCAGCAGCGGGCCGAAGAGCTTGCTGTGGACCACGCGTTGCGCCGCCTCGAGATCGAGCTCCGGCAGCAGCCGGTAGGCGCCTTCGATGTCGGCGGCGGTGCTGACGATATGGTCGAGGCCGCCGATCCCGGCGAACAACGCCCCGACCTGGTCTTCCCGGGTGATGTCGACAGTGGCCAGCCCCAGCCCTGCGGGATTACCCAGCGCCTCACGCGCTTGCCGAAGCCTGTCCTCGCCGCGCCCGGCGATGATAACTTCGGCCCCGGCTGCGAGGCAGCGCCTTGCAAGCGCGAGGCCCATGCCGGACCCGCCGCCGACGATCAGGATTTTCTGGTTCGAAATGCTCATTTCCGCTCTGCCTTCGTTTGGTTGGACAAGGGCAGGGAATTGACAGCTCGATGCGGTGAGGGGAAACGGAAGAAACCGATGGTGCTATCGGAGATGCCGATTGGTCCCGGCGCGGTGCGGTTTGGAAACCCGATTGCCTCGATAGCCGGAGCTTGCTCAACGGGCCAGCGGGCTATCCCAGACCGCGAACAAGAGCACCTTAAGTTCGGCGAAGCGCTTCGGCCCAAGTTCGGTGCGCCAGTCCTCCTCGATGTCGCGCAATATGTCGACCATTTTCCAGAAAGCGGCGTGGCCGCGCTCGGTGGACCGCACTACGCGCGCGCTGCCTTCGCCGTCGGAGCGGACGAGATAACCGTACCCTTCCAGACTGGTGAGCAACTGGTTGATGGCCTGCTTGCTCATGCCGGCACGCTCGGCGATCGTTCCGGGCCGCGCGCCGTCCGGGCCGGGAAACTGCAGCACGGCCATATGCGGAAGACGCAGTTCGTCGAAGCCGGCGGCGTTGAGCTCCCTGATCAGCCGGCGCTGGATGGCCTGGGCTGGCACGCGCAGCAGGGCGCCGATCAAAAGGTCCTCGGTCTTGGTCCGCAGAACTTCGTTGGAGGTGGCCATTGACGATCCGGTAAATTGAGTTTACTGATAGCTAGTAAATGTAATTTACCGGGAGGATTTGCGCAATGTCAGCCATGCAGCTTCAGGTCAATCCAGCCGACGAAACCATTGGCGACGGTGACAAGGGGCTAGCGATTCGCTTCCTGGTGACGGGCGACGGTTCGAATGGCAGCGTCGCCGCCTTCGAGTTGAAGGTAGCCAGCGGACTGCGCCTGCTGGCGCCGGCGCACAGCCATGATCACTACGAGGAGACGATCTATGGTGTTGACGGGGTGCTGACCTGGACCGTCGACGGCAAGCCGATCGAGGTCGGACCGGGAGATGCGCTGTGTATTCCGCGCGGTGCCGTCCACCGGTTCGACAACAATGGCAGCCAAGGCGCGAAGGTGTTGTGCGTTGTCACCCCGGCGGCGATCGGCCCGGACTATTTTCGCGAGATTTTCGCCATGTTCCACGCCGCCGCCGGCGGTCCGCCTGACAAAGCCGGGATGATGGAGATCATGCGCCGCCATGGGCTGACGCCGGCAGTCCCGCCGCCGGCCTAGGCGGCCTATCTCCCCGTCCTGGGGCGCAGGAGGGAAATGCCGTCCTGCGCGGGCAGTTCGGCGCTCCTATTCGCGTTCGGCGCTCGCGAACACCACCAGGTTCCCGTCGGGATCGCGCATGCGCATGATCCAGAAATGGTCGGCCTCCTCGATCGGGCCGGGTTCGAGACCGGCATCTAGAAGCCGCTGCCTCTCGGGCGCCAGCGGCAGCACGCCGAGCGTCAGTGTCGAGGTGCCGGCTTTCTCCTTGTCCTCGAACAGCTGCACTTCGGCACTGTCAGTGAATTGCCATTCGGCCAGCCTCGGCATCGGCCGGCGCAGCGGCGGCTTGCCGAAGAGTTTTCCGTACCAGCCGATGCTGGCCTCGAGGTCGGAGCAATTGACATGTGCGAAAATGGTTTCGATTGCCATTAGGAAACCTCCATCGAACGGTGCGCTCTTGCCGCAACGCGGTGCTGGATGGCACGTTCCGGTGCTTCCTGACCGCGTGCTCCATTGCTGACGAAAACTGACAATGGGTCATGCCATGATGGCGGCAATCGCACGATGATGAAGGTAATACCGATGACGACAATCCTGAACGGACATGCCGGCTGATGGCGCCGGTCAAGGTCGACCCCGACAAGGTCCGGGAATTCCCCGATGCGGCGAGTTTCTACGCCTGGCTTGGCCAGCACCACGCCACGGAAACCGAAGTGTGGATCAAGGTCCACAAGGTGGGGTCGGGACTGAAGTCGATCACACCGAAGGAAGCCATCGACGTCGCGCTGTGCTTCGGCTGGATCGACGCCGTGCGCAAGGGACTGGACGAGAACAGTTTCCTGCAGCGCTACACGCCGCGCGGCAAAAAAAGCATCTGGAGCAAGATCAACATCGACAATGTCGCGCGGCTCATCGAGGAGGGCCGCATGACCGAGCACGGGTTGAAACAGGTCGAGGCGGCCAGGGCCGACGGGCGCTGGGCACGTGCCTATGGCAGCGGCAAGGAAATGAAAATCCCCGATGATCTGCAAGCGGCGATCGATGCCGAGCCGGCTGCCAAGGCGATGCTGGAAAAGCTCAGCGCGCAGAACCGCTTCTCGCTCGCCTTCCGCACCCACAACATGAAGACCGAAGCCGGGCGCAAGAAGAAGATCGAAACCTTCGTGGCGATGCTGAAGCGCGGCGAGACGATCTATCCGCAGGGAAAGAAATAGGAGCCTTAAGACGCGGGAATGTGGGTCAAGGGTTCGGGAATTGTGCGCGCGGGCGCCGACGAAGCCATCAAGACATCGCTGCGGACGGCCTGGACAAGAAAGTCGAGGACCGTTGTCACACGCAGCGGGATATTCCGGCGGGACGGGTAGACGACATTGATCGGCAGGCGAGTCGGCGGAAAATCCGGCATCAGCTTGACCAGACTCCCCGCTTCGATGTCCGATCCGGCGAGGATGTGGGAAAGCACCGCAAGCCCGGCTCCCGCCAGGGTCGCGCGATGGACGGCCATCGAATTGTTGGCGACGAGGCGGGGCTCAATCCGCAGAACGACTTCCTCTGCTCCACTGGAGAACGACCATGACCGGCCGTCGCCGCCACGGCTGTAGCAAATGCAGGAGTGATCCTTGATGTCTTGCGGCGTCCGCGGTGTGCTGCGTCCCTCGAGATAGGCTGGGGAGGCCACGAGAAAGGCAGTTGTCCAGCCGATCCGGCGGCAGATCAGGCTGCTGTCACAGACCGGCCCGAGGCGTACCTCGAGATCGATCGCATTCGCGACCACGTCCGACGGTTCATCCCGAAGGAGCAACTCGACCTGAAGTGCCGGATGGCGCTCCAGCAGCTCTCCCAGACGGTCGCTGAGGAAGACGCCGAGGGGCGTCGGCAGGCTGAGCCTCACCTTTCCGGATATGGCTGCCGCTTCGGCGCCGCTGGCCTCGCCGAGCGCTTCGACCGCTTCGATGACGCGCAGCGCCATCGGCAGCATCCGTTCACCCTCCGCCGTCAAAGCGAGCGCGCTCGTCGTGCGGTGCAAGAGGCGCGTCTTGAGATGCGATTCCAGCGCGGAGACCTGGCGGGATACAGCCGGCTGCGTCAGATTGAGGTCGATGGCGGCCGCTGAGAAGGATTTTGTCTGCGCCACCCGCAGGAACGTTCGCAACGCCGATACGACGTCCATCCTCGCCCTCATACTTTTCGACATAAGCCTTATGTCCGCATCCTAAGCGGGTGGCGCTTTACTGTCCAGTCATTATGGATATTAATTGTCCTTAAGGATATTAGATATCCATAAAGGAAAAGCCATGACGCAGCGCCTGAACGCCGCCCAGCAATCGCCTGAACTCTTCAAGAAGCTCCTCGATTTCAGCATGGCCGAGACACATGGCGCGATCGAAGAGAAGCTCCGCGATCTGGTCCACGTCAGGGCATCCCAGATCAATGGCTGCGCCTTCTGCCTCGACATGCACGTCAAGGAAGCAAAGATCCACGGTGAGAGCGAGTTGCGGCTGTACCATCTCCCCGTCTGGCGCGAATCGATCCTTTTCATTCCCCGCGAACGTGCCGCCCTTGCCTGGACCGAAGCCGTCACCAAACTCCCCGAAGGCGGTATCCCGGACGAGCTCTATGAACGCGTGCGCGGGCAGCTTTCGGAGAAGGAAATCTCCGACCTCACCTTCTCGATCATGGCCATCAACGCCTGGAACCGTGTCAGCGTCGCCTTCAAGGCCGTGCCCGGCTCCGCGGACAAGCTCTACGGCCTCGACAAGGCCGGCCTGAACTGACCTCTCCCTCAACGAAACCATCAACGACGCGGCGCGACCGCGAACGGAGACTATCATGAAAATCGTCATCATCGGGGGCACCGGGCTTATCGGCTCCAAGACGGTCGAACGGCTGCGCAAGCAGGGCTGTGAGGTGGTTGCCGCCGCCCCGAATACCGGCGTCAACACCATCACGGGCGAAGGCCTGGAGGCGGCGCTCGCTGGCGCCGAGGTCGTCATCGACCTCGCCAATTCACCTTCGTTCGAGGACCAGCCCGCCATGGATTTCTTCACCACTTCAGGCCGCAACCTGCTCGCCGCGAGCAAAATTGCCGGGGTCAGGCACCACATCGCACTCTCTGTTGTCGGGACCGAACGCCTGCAGGACTGCGGCTATTTTCGTGCCAAGCTCGTCCAGGAAGAGCTTATCAAGGCCTCCGGCATCCCCTACACCATCGTTCATTCGACGCAGTTCATGGAATTCCTGGCCAGCATCGCCAAGTCCGGCACGGTCGGCGAGGCCGTGCACCTGTCGCCGGCCTATGTGCAGCCCATCGCATCGGACGACGTCGCCGATGTGATGGCCGAGATCGCGCTCGGCGCGCCGATCAACGGCATGATCGAGATTTCCGGTCCGGAGCGTGCGCGGATGAGCGAACTCGTCGCCCGCTACCTCAAGGCTGTCGGCGATCCCCGCGAGGTCGTGGCTGATCCGGAGGCGCTCTACTTCGGCGCGAGGCTGAACGACACTTCGCTCGTCTCCGACAACAATCCGCGCCTTGGCCGCATCACCTTCGAACAATGGTTCGCCACCGCGGCGCGGAAATGACCGCCAGGGGATGCGCCGTAGCTCAACACACAAAGGAGTTTTCGAATGATCAAGTCAATCGCCATCGCGCTCGCCGTGACAGCGGCACTGGCCGGCCAGGTTGGCGCCAAGGAGGCCCATCACGCCGGCGAGAAGGCCGCCAAGGTCACCCTCGTCTATGAGCATGAACTGCCGAATGCCCCGGGCAAAAGCATCAAGGGCATCATCGTCGAATATGGCCCCGGCGGCTACTCGGAGGCGCATACGCATCCAAGCTCCGCCTTCATCTATGCCACCGTTCTGGAAGGCTCCATCCGCAGCCAGGTCAACGACGACCCGGTCAAGGTCTACAAAGCCGGTGAGAGCTTTTCGGAGATGCCGGGTGATCGCCACAGCGTGAGCGAAAACGGCAGCGAGACGAAGCCCGCGAAGCTGCTGGCGGTGTTCGTGGTCGATAGCGCCCAGAAGGAATTAACCTATCCGGCCAAGAAATAGGGGCGCGAGGCCGGTCGCCCTTGCTCGCGTCCGGCCCTGCCGCCAGCCAATACTGTCGGTGAGCCCATGTTCGGCGATCATCATTTCCTGGCTCTGGTCTTGATCAACCTTCTCGGGCTTGCCGGCATCGTCGTCTGGTATTTCCAGGGCCGTGGGCGTCCCATGGCACGCCTGATCGTCCAGATCCTGTTCTTCGCCGTCATGACGGCCGTGCTCGGCTTCGGCGGCATCCTGCCGCATTGGGTCGACCAGGCGGACCTCCAGGGAACGGGCGCGTATCTGGCGAAGTCCGCGCGGATCCTCTGGTGGACGCATCTTGCCTGGACGCTCGTCGGCTTCGTGCGCCTCTACGTCGTTCTGGAGCACAGGCCGCGAGAAGCGCGCCTGCTCCAGGACCTGGTGGTCGCCGCGATCTATCTCGGCGTGGCGCTGTCGATAACGGGCTTCGTCTTCGGTGCTCCCATCGGAACGCTGGCGGCAACGTCAGGCGTGGTCGCGATCATGGTCGGACTTGCGCTGCAGAACACGCTTGGTGACGTCTTCTCCGGCATCGCGCTGACGCTGGGCCGACCCTACACGCTCGGCGACTGGATCATGCTGAGCGACGGCACGGAAGGACGTGTCGTTGAAACAACCTGGCGCTCCACGCATCTGCTTACCGGTGCGTATAATATCGTCGTCCTTCCCAACAGCGTCTTGGCGAAGCTCAGCCTGACCAATCTCAGCCGTCCCGACGCGACGCAGCAGATGACCCTGACCATTCGGATCGCGGCCACGCACGCGCCGCACGTCATCCAAGAGGCGATGTTCGCGGTCCTCCAGAGCTGCAAACGGATCGTCAAGGAGCCGCCACCGCTCGTCGCGCTCAAGGAGATCGACGCGGTGGCGATCGGCATGGACCTGCTCTTTTCCGTGGCCGGTCCAGGCGACCGCTTGCTGGCGAGGAATGAGGTGATCGACCTCATCCACCGCCATTGCGAGACGAATGGTCTGCGCCTTGCGATGTCGCCTCAGAGCTACGCCGTCCTATTGCCGGCGACGGGAGACCAGCCGCCCGCGACGGTCATGCGGCCACGTTCATCCGGCGCGCTCTAGCACCCATTCGAAGCTGTTTTTCCAAAGCTCCGCGGGGATGTCGAGCGCCAACGCTTCGGTGAGGTCGGAAAGCCTGACGGCGCGCAATTTTGCGCGCCAGGCCTCATCGGCCTCCCACATGATGCGCGCCACCGGGCAAGGGTTGCTTTCGCAATAGCCTTGGGGACGACACGGATTGTTCTCGCGGATATTGTTGCAAACAAACGTCCGCGCCTTGCCCTCAACCGCCTCCACGATGTCGAGGAAGGTCAGCTCTGCCGGCGTCCGCGCCAACCGGTATCCACCCGACGGCCCCAGCGTGGTGTGCACCAGTCCCGCCTGCGACAGGCTTTGCAGTGCCTTGGAGAGATATTCCTTGGGAAGGCCGTGGAACTCGGCAAGCGCTTTTGTCGAGAGATACCGTCCCTCGGGCAGACCGGCGAGAATGGCGCAGCAGTGCAGTGCCCATTCGACTTGGCTTTTCAGGATCATCCACGGGTTCCGGGGTCGGTACCGACCGACCTATTAAGGATAAAAAGTATCCCTATTCCACCGCGGTGTAAACAGAGACGGATTCTGGCGGGGAGCAATGAGCCGCTGTAGTCCGGGCCTGTCGGCGCATGCGTTCAGGATCCGGAATGCGGATCGATACTAGGGATGGACTGGGTGGCCGGGTCCGATGGCATCGCGCACGCGGTCCGTCCATGCGGCGAACGCCGGATAGTCAGGCAGCGAAAAGCCGCAATAGCCGGCGCGGTGGCTGTAGGCATAGACGGCGACGTCGGCGATGGTGAAGTCGCTGCCGGCGATGAACGGCGTCTCGCCAAGGCTGCGGTCCAGGGTGGCGAGCGTGCTGGCTCCGGCTTCGCGTTTTCCGGCAACCATGGCCTGGTTGCGCTCGAGCCGTCCGGTCGAGGTCCAGAAGCGCAGCGAGCCGATGATGGGCTCGACATTGTGTTGTTCGAAGAACAGCCATTGCATGAGCTTGGCACGCCGATAGCGGTCCGACGGCAGGAAGGGCGTGCCTTCGGCGAGGTAAGGTGAGGATCGCATTGGATTCGGCAATTGCGCTGCCGTCTTGGAGTTGAAGTACGGGAACAGCGCCTGCCGGGTTGAGCGCCTGGAAGGCGTTCGTATGGCTCTCGCCCTCGAAAATCGAGACGGGGTGGCTGTCGTGGGGAATCTCAAGCAATCCGAGCAGGGCCCGGACTTTCCAGCCGTTCCGCGATGGCGGATAATCGTAAAGCGTGAGCATGACCGGTCTTCGTGCTGGATCACCGATTGCATGGCGCGGCGCCTGCCGACACCCGATTCCTGCCCAAGCAACTCATGCAACCGATCGCACAATGACTGCGGTCTCCGCCGCCTAATAAATCAATTCCGTCCGTGCCATCTTCGCTTCGATGGTCGACATCCACAAAGGCATGACAGATGAGCATCCATTCCGGCAAAGTCGCCCTCGTCACAGGCGCCAATCGCGGCATCGGGCAGGAAACCGGCCGTCAGTTGGCCAAGCTCGGCTTCACCGTACTGCTCGGCGTGCGCGATGTCGCCAAAGGCGAGGCGGCGGCCAAGGCGCTCGATGGCCATGTCGAGGTCATCGCGCTCGATGTCGCCGCGCCTGACGCGGCTCGGACGGCAGCCGAAGGGGTCCAGCGGCGGTTCGGCCGGCTCGATGTGCTGATCAACAATGCCGCCGTCCATTACGACACCGGCTCGCGCGCCTCGCGGCCCGACTGGACCGTCATCCGCGAGGCGTTCGAGACCAACGTCTTCGGCGCCTGGCGGGCGGCCGCCGCCTTCGCGCCGCTGCTCGGGGCGGGCGGCCACGGCCGACTGGTCAATGTGTCGTCCGAAGGCGGTTCGCTGGCCTCGATGGGGCCGGGGGCGCCGGCCTATTCGACCTCGAAGGCGACGCTCAACGCATTGACGCGCGTGCTGGCGGCGGAGCTGCGCGGCTCCGGCGTGCTGGTCAATGCCGTCTGCCCGGGCTGGGTCGCCACCGACATGGGCGGACCGGGCGGACGCCCGGTCGCGCAAGGAGCGGCCGGCATCGTCTGGGCCGCGACCTTGCCGGACGACGGCCCGACCGGTGGCTTTTTTCGCGATGGCAAGAGATTGCCGTGGTGACGGCAGGACTGCCATGGTGATGGCGGGATTGCCATGGTGATGGCGGGACTGCCATGGTGATGGCGGTCGTTGAACAGGAGGTGAAGATGAGGATTGGAATTCCGGCGGCGCTTGGCATTGCCTAACGGCGTTCAGCATCTGAATCGGGAAGTTCTGCCAACTGGTTGTTTTCCCATCAATCTCGCCGGCTAACCGTGCATCATCTCTTCCATACGCAGCGCGCCAGCACGTGGCCCGGCTGCAGACCATGGAAAGCGACCGATGGAAGCAGGGGGGCTCCCAGCATCTGGGCGAGAAGTAAGCTATCGGCACGAGAGCGGCGAGGGGCGGACCGCTCGCGCAATTGCCCGCAGGAAAAAGCCGCCCCTTTTTCATGTCGGGTCTTCAAGGGGGATGATTGCTCGTCACTGGTTGAGGTCGACCGGTGTCACACCGAGGAGCTTCAGGGCGTTGGCGTAGGTCCGGATGCCTTGCGCCTGCTTGCTCTCGGCACAGAACCGGTTCGCCTTGTCCTGCAGTGCCGTTGCCTGCGCGATCTGGCTCGCACTGGCACCGGGTTCGGCCTTGGTCCGGATGGCGCCGTCGAGTTGAAGACCGAGCCGGCTGCAATATTCGCTTCGGGTGACCGCCGCCTCCGCACCCGACTGTGCGACCGCGAGCATGGCCAGCGAAATGCCTGCGAGCGCACTCATCCATCCGGTCGAATGTCGTTGCATCGCGGGCAGCATCCCTTGCATTGGTGGCGACCGCTGTCCGGTTGCCACGAGCATGTTATGCCCGACGATGTTTTCCTCAGTTTTTCCCGGATGTTGAATCTTGTTTCTGGAGTGTTTCTGGCGGTCGGGATCACACCTCGTCGGCGTCGAACAACAGCATCGTCAGATCGTCGTCGCCCGGAGCCAGTATCCGCCGGTCGGCGGCGCAGGCGACGCCGACTACCGAGGCGAAGGCGGTGCGGATGTCGTCGAGGCTGTCGAAATACAATGTTCCCACCAGATAAGGCATCTCGCCCGCCGACAGCTTGACGATGGGTCGCCTGCTGACATCGTAGCGCCGCAGCCCGGGAAGCTTCTTGGCAAGCGGTATATGAACGTCGAAATAGTGCCGGTCGAACGCGGCCGGATCGGCCGGGGTTTTGTAGATCACGAGCATCTTGGCCATTGCCATGGTCCTGTCCTGTTGATGTCGATGGTCAGCCTGTAAAGGCCGCCAAACCGAAGTCGTTCGACAATCGCGGATTTCGACGGCCGTCGATTTTTATGTGCGCCGGCAGGCAGGAGCAGCCATGCAAACAACCGATCCCCCCGGCCGAGGAGATCGGCGCTTCGTGCTCCGCCAAGGCATCCGCGGCGCTTCTGCCTCTTCCCCTGGCATCTTCATTCGCGTAAGGGCGCGGGCAAATCCTCCAATCTCCTTCGAGCCTCCCCCGGACCACCATGATCAGACTTGAAAACATCGGCAAGCAGAACGGCCGTCAGCTTGTCTTCATCGAGGCGTCGGCCACGCTGCAGAAGGGCGAGAAGATCGGCCTCGTCGGGCCGAACGGCGCCGGCAAGACGACCTTGTTTCGCATGATCACGGGCCAGGAGCAGCCTGACGAGGGCCAGGTGCAGGTCGATCGTGGCGTCACCATCGGCTATTTCAGCCAGGATGTCGGCGACATGGCGGGCCACAGCGCGGTCGCGGAAGTGATGAACGGTGCTGGGCCGGTGAGCGAGGTGGCGGCCGAAATGGCGCAACTCGAGGCTGCGATGGCCGACCCCGACCAGGCCGACCGGATGGATGAGATCATCGAAAAGTATGGCGAGGCGCAGCATCGCTTCGAGGAACTCGACGGCTATGCGCTGGACGGCCGCGCGCGCGAAGTGCTTGATGGTCTGGGCTTCAGCCAGGAGATGATGGACGGCGATGTCGGCAAGCTCTCGGGCGGCTGGAAGATGCGCGTGGCGCTGGCCCGCATCCTGCTGATGCGGCCAGACGCCATGCTGCTCGACGAACCGTCGAACCATCTCGACCTTGAGAGCCTGATCTGGCTTGAGCAGTTCCTGAAAGGCTATGACGGCGCGCTGCTGATGACCTCGCACGACCGCGAGTTCATGAACCGCATCGTCAACAAGATCGTCGAGATCGATGCGGGATCGCTCACCGCCTATTCCGGCAATTACGAATTCTACCAGCAGCAGCGGGCGATCGCCGACAAGCAGCAGCAGGCGCAGTTCGAGCGTCGGCAGGCGATGCTGGCCAAGGAGATCGCCTTCATCGAGCGCTTCAAGGCGCGTGCCTCGCATGCCGCGCAGGTGCAGAGCCGGGTGAAGAAGCTAGACAAGATCGACCGCGTCGAGCCGCCAAAGCGCCGCCAGGTGGTGAATTTCGAGTTCCAGCCGGCGCCGCGCTGCGGCGAGGACGTCGTCACCTTGAAGAACGTGCACAAGGCCTATGGAAGCCGCACCATCTATGAAGGGCTCGACTTCCAGGTCCGCCGCCGCGAGCGCTGGTGCATCATGGGCGTCAATGGCGCGGGGAAATCGACGCTGCTGAAGCTGGTGGCCGGCGCTTCCGATCCCGATACCGGCACGGTGGCGCGGGGACCGAGTGTGAAAATGGGCTATTTCGCCCAGCACGCCATGGAGTTGCTCGAAGGCGAGCGCACCGTGTTCCAGACGCTGGAGGATAATTTTCCGCAGGCCGGCCAGGCGCCGCTTCGGGCACTTGCCGGCTGTTTCGGCTTTTCCGGCGACGAGATCGAGAAGAAATGCCGGGTGCTGTCAGGCGGCGAGAAGGCAAGGCTGGTGATGGCGCTGATGCTGTTCGATCCGCCCAACCTTCTGGTGCTGGACGAACCGACCAACCATCTGGACATCACAACCAAGCAGATGCTGATCGAGGCGTTGTCGCAGTATGAGGGCACGATGCTGTTCGTCTCGCACGACCGGCATTTCCTGGCCGCGCTGTCGAACCGCGTGCTCGAACTGACGCCGGAAGGCATCCACACCTATGGTGGCGGCTATACGGAATATGTCGAGCGCACTGGACAGGAAGCACCCGGGCTGAGGAGCTGATTTCCAGTTTCAACATGTGTGCCGGAGCGCGTCGCACGGTCATGGCGACGCGCTTCATGCCACGAGGCTTATCTCAGCGAGATGGCGAGCCCGCTCAGATCGGCGTTGACCTGCAGGCCCACCTGTCGGCCCGTGAGTTCAAGCTGGGCGCCCTTGTCGTTGGTCATCACGATCACCTGGGCGCCTTTGCCGAGCGTGCCGCCGCCGCCGGCGGCGCCGTATACGCCAGTCACGTCCCGGACGCGCTTGATGTGGCGCACGGTGCCCTGGAAATAGGTCTTGGAGACCCCGAAGGCGAGGCCGCCCGAGACGCCGCCGATCGAGATCGGGTATTTGCGACCATGGAAAGTCAGCGTGCCCTCGCCACCTGAGCCGCCGACAAAGAAGGCCGCCTTGTAGACGGAGAAGCGGATTTTACCGCTGTCGGCATGCGCGGCGCTGGCCAGGCTGACGCCCGCAGCGGCGATCGCGGCAACGGCGATTGAACGAAATCCGGACGAAATGGTCATGATGGGAACTCCTGAAGATGGCCGCCTTGCCCGCCGGCAAGAATGTCGGGGTCGTATCAAGTTACAACTGAACAGTCTCGCCCATCATTGGTTCCAAGCCGCGGTCCAAATCCTGGCGATGGGCGGGCCGCCCGGAAACGAGGCCGGCTCTGGTCGCAACGGTCGTCTTGTGAGATGACGGCGTCCGTGTACTCTCCACGGTGGTTGGCAAGGGGATTCTGGATGAAAATTGCCGTGGGGCTTGCAATGTCCGCATTGGCGGCGACGATGACCGGATGCGCGACCTCTCCGGTCGACTACGGAGCCTCGCTTTCGCAGCAGGACCAGAAATGGGCAACGCCGCAATGCCAGCAAGCTCGAGCGGCGGCCTCGGACTACGCGGTCCGCGAAAAAACGCATCCGGGTTGGGAATTCGTCGCACTTGGCCCGTATGGCTTGGGGATCATAGCGGCCACCAAGGAGCACGAGCAGAAGCAGCGAAAGCTGCTCGCACGCGACGTCCATCTGCAATGTTCGAGCCTTCCCTTGCCCAAGGAATTGCAGGGCGATCTCGGCGCTGCTGGCCCCGTTAAGGCGAGATATCCATAGACGGGAATGCGGCGCGAGCGCGATCCTCGCGGAAAATCTTTACACGTTTTGCTGGAGTTGTTGCTTTACCGCAGCAATCCCTCCGCCTCGAACGTGTCCCAGCCCTCGAGCTTTGGCGAATCGTCTTTTCTCGAATTCCTGGTCCTGCGGGCGTTGCCCGTCCGCTTGCCTGCTCGCGTCAGTGCGGCCTTGCCGGCTCCGCGCCGCCTGTTTTCGGATGTTTCCCTCGCGTCCTCTTCCCGCCAGGCGGTCGCCAGGTCACGATCAAGAACGTCCTCGATGTGGCGTGGATCGAAGACATGGAAGGTCACGGCCTTGGATCGCCCGCGCATCTTCACGGTGCGCGTGCCGATGCTTTTCAGGCGACCATCCCTGAGCCACTTGTGCCGCTCGCGCGACGAGATGGTAAGAATGTCCTCCGCTTCTCGCGGAAGCACGGCCAGCGCTTCGATCCCTTCCAGTGTCCTGGAGATGGTCGCCGAGGCGGCCCGGAACGCATCCGCGTCGGCTTGCGGCATGCGCAAGACGATGCGGCCGGTCTCGGCCTTGGCAAATTTCCTCACTGTCCAGGGCAGCCTGGCTCGCACTTCGCGTTCGATCCCTTTCAGGCGCAAGGAGGAGCCAAGCGTCGCCGATGGCGGCAGCGGCCATTCGGCAACCATTGACGCGGCGCTCGCGCCTTGCTCGGCCGTCCGATCAGGGGTGGTCGCGATCGCCGCTGCGATGCCACCTAGGATCTTCCGCAGGGAACCGCGCTGCTTGGCTGCAGGTTTCATGTCTCATCTTCGCTCGTCAGGTGCCTGCCGTGCAACGATCGTTCGCACAACAGACAACCGAAATCAGGCTCGATCAGTTCCCCCTAGCAGGGGACCTGGCGGGTGTTCGATTTCATAGGCGGGGCACTTTGATTCCCTGCCCGATGGACACGCTTCATTCGGGTTCGCCAAACCACCGCGCCGCGGCCTTGGCAACTCCCTCGAGGTCTGGATCAGCGTCGGTGGCCCAGGCGACGAAGCCATCGGGGCGCACGAGCAGGGCACTCAAGCCCAGCCGCTCCCCGGCATTGCCGGCGACATAGGTAATCCGGTTCCTCGAGCGGCTGGCAAGTGCCTGAAGCGGGGCATGGCCGTCGAAGTCCAGAAGGAAGCCGCGCCCGGACCTCAGAAGCTCGCCGAGCCTTGTCCCGTCGGCCAGTTCGAAGTCGGGCGCGCTGCGGCCGACCAGGGGATGGGCGCTGCCGAGTTCGTGGCGCAGGGACACGCCCCAGACGCGCCCGGCGAAGTATGTCGCGCCGTCGCGCGTGCCGATGAGGTCGCGAATGATGGCTTCGAGTGCGCGCGAACCGCGGCTCGGCCGCATCAACGCGACCTGGGCGCGCGACCAGTCGAGGACCTGCGCGCCGACGGGGTGCCGCTCGTCGAAATAGCTGTCGAGCAGGCCCGCCGGCGCGTCGCCGCGGATGGTCGCGGCAAGCTTCCAGCCAAGGTTCATCGCGTCGCCAAGTCCAAGGTTGAGCCCCTGGCCGCCCAGCCGGGAATGGATGTGCGCGGCATCACCGGCGAGCAGCACGCGGCCCCTGCGGTAGGCCGTCGCCTGGTGGGCGCGGTCCGTCCAGGTGGTGGCAAGCCGGAGTTCCGTCAGGGTGACATCCGTGCCTGAAACGCGGCGCAACTCCGCCTGCACGTGCTCTGGTGTGACCGGCCGGGTGCGATGGAAAGCGCCGCCGTCGAACTCGACCATCGCGATCGTGCCCGGCCGCGCGTAAGTATACATGCCCGTCGCCGTGTAGCGGCGGCCCACTTGAAGTTTGTCGGGATCGGCCAACTCGACCTCGACGGAATAGCCGGTGAATTCGGGATCGGTGCCGGCGAATTCGAAGCCGCCGGCCTTGCGAACCGCGCTGCGGCCGCCATCGCAGGCGGCGAGCCAGCGCGCGCGAAACGTCTCGCCGCCGGCGCGGATGGTCACGTGGTCATCCGACTGCTTGACGTCCTCGACGCGGAGGCCGCGCCTGATCTCGGCGCCGATCGCGCTTGCCCGCGCGGCCAGAAGGGTTTCGATGGCCTCCATGTCGGACGCCATGTGGGTGCCGGCCGCGTCCGGCAGCCGATAAGGCCATTTCGAGCTGTCGACGGTGTCGAGGTAGAACTGGATGCCGGCGAAATGGCCGCCGGGCCGGCGCGCCTGCTGCATCCAGTGCGCGGCATCCGCAACGCCGCTGCCCGCCTGTTGCGGCGCGGCGATGTCGCCGAGCAGGCCGCGACGGTGAAAAGCTTCGATGGTGGGCGCTGAAAGACCGCGCATGCCGAAGGGCAGCCGCTTGAGAGGCGAGCTGGGATGCTCGGCCTGCTCCAGCACCAGCACGGCGAGGCCCGCCAAGCGCAGCTCACAGGCGAGAAACAGGCCGACGGGGCCAGCACCGGCAATCACGACATCATATGAATTGGGGTTGTGCATGAACTACTCCTTGGTCGATGTTCGACCGGAGCGTTCCTCGCGTTGAGACCCACACGGACGAACGATTGGGCGCTTGAGCAGCGTCCGATGTTCGTCGCGGGGATCTCGTGCACGAAGCCAAAGACCAGAACTTTCCCGGCGAAAGGAATTCGCTGGCGAAAGGAGTTGGGCTTACCAAACCAACTCTGCCTTTTCCGACACGGGCTATATAAGGGGGTGGCGACTGATGCGCAACAGAGTGCACGAGTACGGTTTTGAACAATAATGGCCAGGCGTTTTGCGTTTCTCCTCGTTCGCGACTTCACGCTGTCGCCGCTGTCGCTGTTCATCGACACGCTGCGGCTGGCGGGCGATGAGGGCGACCGCAGCCGCAGGATAGAGTTCGACTGGGAGATCGTCGGCGAACGCGGCCTGCCGATCCGGGCAAGTTGCGGCGTCGAATTGCTGCCGACCGGGGGGATCGGAAACCCCGAGGATTTCGACAACGTGGTCGTGGTCGGCGGGCTGCTCGACACCAACCGCAGCCTGAGTTCCGAGAAGGAGGCGTTCCTTTTGCGTGCCGCGGGCAAGGGCGTGCCGCTGACGGCGCTCTGCACGGGAAGCTTCGTGCTGGCGCGCTATGGGTTGCTCGATGGCTACAGCGCCGCCGTCAGCTGGTTCCACATCAAGGATTTCCGCAGCCGGTTCCCGGAGGTCAACGCCCATGCCGACAGCCTTTTTACCGTCGACCGGGGCCGCGCGACATGCGCGGGCGGCACGGGTGCCGCCGACCTCGCGGGCCATTTCGTGTCCCAGTTCATCGGCCAGAAGGCGGCGGAGAAGGCCGCCAAGATCCTGGTGCTCGACAGGATCAGGAGCAGCCGCGACGTGCAGCCCGTCGGCGACCTGTTTCCGGCGGCGTCGAGCCGGGCGGTGAAGCGGGCCTTGCTGTTGATGGAGAGCAACCTGCAGGAGACGCTGTCGGTGGCCGAGATCGCAAGCCGCCTGAACTGCTCGCGGCGCCAGCTCGAACGGCTCTTCGGGTTGGAACTGGGCATCGGTCCGATGGCGGCATATCTGACGCTCAGGGTGCATCATGCGAAGTCGCTGCTGGAAGGCAGCGACTTGCAGATCGGCGATATCGCCTACCGCTGCGGCTTCACCAATGCCGGCCATTTCAGCCGTGTGTTCCGCCAGCAGACCGGCATCACGCCAACCCACCTCAGGCATCCGAACCGGGCAGTGGCGGCGGGTGGATAATGGTAGGCGACGGCCTTGGTCGTGTCGCATACCCCGCCTGGCCGATTGCGTCGGTGCGGAAGCTGGCCATAGCATTGCGACGAGCGGTGGTGCCGCCGCTGCCTTGACGGTCAAATTCGCCAGCGAGAGCCATGCCGCATTATCCCGACGCCATGCCTGGATCAAAGAGCCTCTTCGAGCGCGCCAAGAAAGTGATGCCGGGCGGCAATACGCGCACCACTGTCTTTCTCGATCCGTTTCCGATTTATGCCGCGCGAGGCGAGGGGTGCAGGGTCTGGGATGTCGACGGCAACGTCTACTATGACTGCATCAACAATTTCACCGCGATGATCCATGGCTACACGCATCCCGATGTCGCTGCCGCCGTGGTCGAGCAACTGCCGTTCGGCACGGCCTTCGGCGCCCCGACGCTCAGCGAGATCGAGCTTGCCGAGCTTCTCGTCCACCGGCTGCCCTCGGTCGACCGGATCCGCTTCACCAACTCCGGCACGGAGGCGGTGATGATGGCCATCAAGGCCGCGCGCGCCTTCACCGGGCGGCCGAAGATCGTCAAGATCGAAGGCGCCTACCACGGGTCTTATGATTTCGCCGAGGTGAGCCTGGACAGTTCCCCGGCCAATTGGGGCGACATGCCAAGATCGACGCCTTACGCAAAGGGAACGCCGCGCGGGGTGCTGGACGATGTGATTGCCGTGCCCTTCAACGATATCGAGGCGCTACTCGCCGTCTTCGCCGCTCAGAGCGACAGCATAGCAGGCGTGCTGATCGATCCGATGCCCAATCGTGCCGGCCTCATCCCTGCACGCCAGGACTATCTGCGCGCAATGGTCGAGATCGCCCGCGCGGCCGGGACCCTGGTCATCTTCGACGAAGTCATCTCGTTTCGCCTTGGCTGGTCGGGCGCGCAGGGGTTGTGGGGCATCCAGCCCGACCTGACCGCGCTCGGAAAGATCATCGGCGGCGGCTTCCCTGTGGGCGCGGTTGGCGGGCGCGCCGATGTAATGGCGGTGTTCGATCCGACCAGGGGCAAGCCCGCTCTTCCCCATGGCGGCACGTTCACCGCCAATCCGGTGACCATGCGGGCCGGGCTCGCCTCGATGCGGGCGCTGACGAAGGAGAGCTTTGCCCATCTCGATACGCTGGGCGCATTCCTGCGCGAAGGGATCTCCGCCTCGTTCGACAGGCATGGCCTTGCCGGCCAATGCGTGGGCCTCGGTTCGCTGTTCAAGGTTCATTTCACCTCGCATCCGGTTACGGACTATAGATCCGTGTATCCGGGGCAGGCCGAGCACAGGAGGTTCGATACGTTCCACAAGGGCTTGCTCGGCCGCGGGGTCCTGTCCGCCAGCTACGGCCTGTTCGCGCTCTCGACGCCAATGACACAAGCGGACGCGCGCAGCATTCTGCATGCGATCGACGAGACCCTGGGCGAGATCGCCGCGCATCGAGGATCAGGATGACGTGCCGTCGATTCACCTCCCTATCCCTTTGTCGAAGCATGATCTCTGGACAAACGGAAACCGTTAGTCCGAGAAAACCGGTTCCCACTTCTCGGATCATGCCTGAAAGCAGGTGACCCTATATGACAGCTTCCCCTCATGTCGCGGTGATCGGTGCGGGCACGCTCGGCCTATGCACGGCGCTCAACCTCCTCGAACAGGGCGCGCGCGTGACGGTGCTGGAAGCGCAGTCGATCGCTTCGGGCTCGAGCGGCAGGTCGGTCGGGGTTGTCGGGTCGCAATTTACCGATCCGTTCGAGATCATGCTTCGCGTTCATTCGTTCCGCCGGTTTCGCCAGTGGGAGGGGCAGGGGCTTCAATTCAACCACATCGGCTATCTTCGGCTCGCGCGCACGCCCGCGCAGATGGAGCTGTTCGCGAAATCAGTCGAGATTCAGGGCGGGGCCGGCCTGAAGTCGCGCCTGATCCATGCGAACGAACTCAGGGACCTTGTTCCCCATCTCAGTCCCGACGGGCTGGAAGGGGGTTTGTTCGGACCCGACAACGGCTTTCTCGATCCATATGACATGTGCAATTTCGTGGCGCGGATCGTCCGTGAAAAGGGCGGCGACATCCGCCAGTACCGCAAGGTGCTTGGGGTGGGAAGGCGGCCGGGCGGCTACAGGCTGGAGACCAATGGCGATCCGCTCGAATGCGATGCCGTGGTCAACGCAGGCGGCGCCTGGGCGCCGGGGGTCGCCGAACTCTTCGGCCAGCGCCTGCACATATGGCCTGAGCGCCATGAGGCGGTCGTCATCCATCTGGACAGGCCGCTCGACTATACGATGCCGATGGTCATGGACCTCGTGGACGGCGAGGGCAGCGGCCTTAACTTCCGCCACGACAAGCCAGGCGAGCTGATTGCCGAGATCCACAAGGTGACGTCCGTCGCTCCCGAGGATCCGGACAATTACAACGATCAGTGCGAGGAGCAATCGAAGGTCCAGTTGGCCGAACTGCTGCTGGAACGGGTGCCCGATCTGCCGGGCGCGCGGCTTGGCCGTGGCTGGGCCGGCCTTTATCCTGTCACGGCCGATCATCGACCGCTTGTCGGACCGATCGATGCGTCGGAACCGGCATTGGTCACCGCCGCCGGCGCCGGCGGCTATGGCATCCAGCTGGCGCCGGTGATCGGGCAGATCGCGGCGGACTGGGTTCTTCAAGGCGCGCCGGCTTCAGTGCCCGGCGCCGAGAGCCTTGCACCCACGGCCGAGCGCGACATCCGCAAAGTCGATCACTGACTGGTGCGAGTTGAAGCCAGACCGGGCGCTGCCGGAATTGCGCACAACAAGCATCTAGAGCCCCCGATGGGGATCCGCAGACCCCACGCCTTCAGGCGGCTGGGATCTGGGCTGGCGCGCGAGACGGCACGGGTGCGTCAAATGGTGGCTGAACCGCACCAGGCGGCCGCGACCTTCAGGAAATCCGCTTGCCGGCCGCGTCCAGCAGGACGCAGTCGTCCGGGGCGAAACCCAGTTCGATCGTCTCGCCTTCGCCAAGCACACGGCCACTGATCGGTGTATTGGCGCGGAGGGTCTTGCCGCCGATGTCAATCTCGTAGATTGCGCTGCCGCCCAGATAGGAGGCCGAGATCACGCGGCCGGACAGCCGGTTGGCGCTCGTTCCAGCACCGACCGAAAATTTCTGCGGCCGCGCCACGACGGTGACCCTGCTGCCGTCGGCAAGCGGCCTTGGACAGGCCACGCTGACCGTCTGGCCGGTGCCAAGCACCACCATTGCAGTTCCTTGGCCGGACCTGCTCACGGCTCCTGCAAGCATGTTGGCCTTGCCGAGGAAGTCGGCGACGAAGGCTGTCGCCGGCGTCTCATAGACCTCCTCCGGAGTGCCGATCTGCTCCACCGCGCCCGCGTTCATCACCACGATGCGATCCGACATGGAAAGGGCTTCTTCCTGGTCGTGCGTGACGAAGATGGCGGTGATGCCGGTTTCCTTCTGGATCTTCTTGATCTCGACGCGCATCTCCTCGCGCATGTTGGCGTCCAGCGCCGACAACGGCTCATCTAGCAGCAGCACCTGCGGCTCGAAGACGATGGCGCGGGCAAGCGCGATGCGCTGCTGCTGCCCGCCCGACAGTTGCGACGGCAGCTTCTTCTCGCTGCCCGGCAGCCGCACCATATCGAGCGCCTTGCCGACCTTGCGCACGATCTCGGGCTTCGGCACGTTGCGGTACTTCAGGCCGAAGGCGACGTTGTCGAACACGTTCTTGTGCGGGAACAGCGCGTAGCTCTGGAAGACCAGGCCGATGTTGCGCTTGTAGATCGGCACGTCGTCGACGCGCCGCCCATCGATCATGATCTGGCCGCCCGAAATGTCGACCAGGCCGGCGATGGAGCGCAGGATCGTGGTCTTGCCGCAACCCGAGGGCCCGAGCAGGGTGACGAAGCTGCCCTTGCGGATCGAAAGCGAGAAATCGCGCACCGCGACGAACTTGCCGTAGGCGATGTCGATGTCGCGGAACTCGACCGCCGGGCTGTTCGCCCCGGCGGACGCGCTCGCGCCGGCTGCCCCGGCCTGGACAGGCCGGGGATGGAGTGTCGTGTCCTGGCTGTCAGGCACCCTTCGAGATCCTGTTCCACTGCTTGGTCCAGGCGTCCTCGTTGGTCGCCCAGTAGGTTGGATCGGCAAAGGTCAGCGACTTCATCGTGCCCGTCTTGTCGAACGCCGGCAGCTTCTCGATTTTCTCGGTCAGCTTGACCTTGTTCGGATCGAGCGACGGCGGATAGCTCTGGCCCTCGGCCACCGCGATCGAGGTCGCCGGGTCGAGCATGAAGTTGATGAGTTCCTCGCACTCGGCCATGGGCGAGCCCTTGAGGATCAGCATGTCCTCCATCCAGGCATAGGAGCCAGCCGGGTCGAGATAGCCGATCGGATGGCCCTGGTCCTGCAGCGCCGCGACGCGGCCCGACCAGGCATCGGTCACCACGATCTCACCCTTGGAAAGCAGGTCCATCAGCTCCGCGCCGGAACTCCAGAACTTCTTGGCGAGGTCACGCGTTTCGCGCACCTTGGCCCAGATGGCGTCCATGTCCTTCAGGTTGTTGGGGTCCTGCCCGGTGGCGAGCGCCGCGTACCAGACGCGCGTCGTCATGTCGGAATAGCCGCCGACCTTGCCGGCATATTTCTTGTCGAGCAGGAGCCCGGCGCCCTTTTCCTTGGCTTCCTCCGGCGAGATCACCTTGGTGTTGTAGGCGATGCCCGTCGTGCCGTAATCGTAGGGCACGGCCGATAGCTTCGGCGTCAGCTTGCGGAACGGCTCGATCATCGGCTGCAGCACGTTCGCCATGTTGGGAATGTTGGCCTCGTTGATTTCCGAGGTCAGGCCGGCGTTCACATATTTGATGTAGTAGTTGACGCCGGAGGAATGGATGACCTGATAGTCGCCGGGCTTGGCGGTCTTGATCTTGGTGATGATCTCGTCCTCGTCGCCGAACGTGCCCTGGACCACCTTGATCTTGGTCTTGGTCGTGTAGGGCTGGAAGGCGAACTTGTCGATCGCGTCCTGCACCGTGCCGCCCCAACCGTCGAAGCGAACCTCCTGCACCGCGGCGAGCGCCCGGCCCATCCAGGGCATGGAAAGGCCCGCCGATGCTGCCGCGGCGGCGGTCAGCGTCAGGAACGCGCGGCGGCTCAGGTCGCCATTGGCGTATCGATCGTGCAGCCGTTCCAGCCGCTTGGTGGTGGTGAGTTTCATTGTAGTTCCTCCTTTGGTTCGCCACGTCTTCTCAGTTTTGTCAGGCTTTGCAGGACCAGGCCGCCGATCAGCGGGATGCCGACGGTCACCAGGATCATCACGGTGCCGAGCGCGTTGATCTCCGGACTGATCGAAATCTTGAGCATGGAAAGGATCTGGGTCGGCATGGTCTCGACGCCGGCCGGCCGCCAGAACAGGCTGGCCGAGGTGTTGTCGAACGAGATGGTGAAGGCGAGCAGGGCACCGCCGACCACGGCCGGGATGAGCAGCGGCAGCGTGATCTCGCGGAAGGACGAGAAGCGCGAGGCGCCCAGCGACAATGCGGCCTCCTCATAGACGCGCCGGATCCCGATCATCCGCGCCTGGGCGATCAGCACCACATAGGGCACGGCAAGCAGGATGTGGCCGAGCACCAGGAGCAGCATGGTCCTAGGCTGGTCGACGGCCTTGATCAGCACCAGCAGGCCGACGCCGAGGATGGTTTCAGGCACCAATGCCGGCAGGATCACCAGCGTGCTCAGCGCCTGCTTGCCGCGAAATTCGAAGCGGACCAGGGCAAACGCCGTGGTGACGCCGATGGCGGTGGTGACGATCGCGGTGACCAATGCGATCCACAAGGATGTTCGAAAGGCAGCCAGCACCGCCTCGTTGGCCATCAGCTTGCCGTACCATTGCAGGCTGAAGCCGGTCATCGGGAAGCCGCCGAACATCGAGGCGTTGAACGACAGGACCACTGTCGCCACGATTGGCGCGAACATGAAGATGTAGACGCAGACCGTGACGAAGCCGGTCAGCCGCCAGGCCCATCTGCCTTCCTGCCTGCGCCGTGTTCCTCTCATCCTCCAAACCCCGTCATCCACCAAGCCCTTTGACGATCTGCGACATGCCCATGTAGCGTGTGTAGACGGCGGCGAAGAAGCCGAGCACGATGAACAGCACGATCGAAAGCGTGGCGCCCATAGGCCAGTTCAGCTCGCCCATGATGGTGTCGTAGATCAGGTTGCCAAACAGCGCGTCACGACCCGAACCGAGAAGCTGCGGCGTGACATAGCTGCCGGCGGCCAGCACGAAACAGAGCAGCAGGCCCGCCGCCAGGCCGGGCAGCGACAGCGGCAGCGTGACCTCGCGGAACGCCTGCGCGCTTGTGCAGCCCATCGAGCGGGCCGCCGAAATCAACGTGCGATCAATGCTCTCCAGGCTAACATAGACGTTGAGGATCATGTAGGGCAGCAGGAAGTGCAGCATGCCGAGGATGACCGCGCCTTCATTGTAGAGCATCTGCAGCGGCTCATGGATGATGCCCATCTTGAGCAGCGCGACGTTGATGACGCCTTGTTCGCCCAGGATATTGATCCATGAGAAGGTGCGGATGGTGAAGCTGATCCAGAACGGCACGATCAGCAAAAGCAGCAGCAGCCATTTGTGCTTGAAGGTCGTCGCCCAGATGAAATAGGCGGGGAAGTAGCCGAGGACGCCGCACAGAAGCGCCGTCATGGCTCCGACCCTCAAGGTCTTCAGAAGGAAGCCGTGATAGTAGCTGTCGTTGAAGAATTCGTGCCAGTTCGCGGTCGTCAACGCGCTCGTTTCCACGCCGGCGGTGACAAAGGTGAAGAAGGTATAACCGGCCATCACCGCGATCGGCAGCACCAGGAAAAAGATCAGCAGCAAGAGCACCGGCGCGACGAGCATCCAGGCCAGCCGTGGATCATACAATGTCCATCGTCGTTTCATGAGCACCCGGACGTCCACGCCTTCTTTGAAGCGTCTGTTTTGTTCCCGGGCCAAGATTGAGGGATCGGAGGCGCGATGTCCACAGTCGGCGATTGAGCCAGCGGAGTTCAGCGCCTCGCCGGCTGCGAGAGATGCCGAATTTGTCGGCGGACGGGATCGCCACGCAACCCCGCTCGACCACACGTCGAGGACGGCTGGCCGGCGTAGACTCAGCCTTTCGAAATACCGCGCGCGATCAGCCGGGCCAGGCGCTCGGAAAACGCCCTGGCGTCGGCCGGCTTGTCCCCGTCGAGGACGCGCGCTTCATCATAGAGGAGATGGGCGGCATCGTCCTTGAAGGCCTGTTCATCGTCGCCGAGACTGGCGAGCGCCAGGACGCGCTCGTGGCGGGGGTTGATCTCGAGGATAGGTTTGGCCGTCTTGTCGAGGCGGCCGGCGGCGTTGAGCAGCCGCTCGAACTGGCGGTCGGGACCGTGTTCGGGCGCCACCAGGCAGACCGCGCTTTCGGTCAGGCGGTCGGAAGGCTTCACATCCGACACGGCATCGCCAAGCGCCGCCTTGACGAAGGCCAGGAAGCCATCGACCTCGGGCGTCGCCGCCGCATCCGGCTTGTTCGCCTCGTCGAGCAGCGGGATCTCGGAAAGTTCGGCCACGCCCTGCGTCACCGACTTGAACGGCTTGCCGTCGAATTCGGGCGCCATCGACGTCCAGAAACTGTCCACCGGGTCGGTGAGCAGCAAGACCTCGATGCCGCGTGCCTTGAAACCTTCGAGCTGCGGCGAGGCTTCGAGCCGTGCACGGTCGTCGCCGGCCATGAAGAAGATCGCCTTCTGGCCTTCCTTCATCGCCGAGACGTAGTCGGCAAGGCCGCGCCAGCCTTCGCCGGAGGCGGTTGAGCGGAAGCGGGCGAGCTTCAAGAGCTGATCGCGCCGCTCATGGTCCTCGTAGAGCCCTTCCTTGAGGACGACGCCGAAGTTTTCCCAGATTTTCGCATAGGACTCGGTCTCGTTCTCCGCCAGCTTGGCGAGATCGCCAAGTACGCGGTTGGCCAGGCCCTTGCGGATCGCGGCAAGCAGCGGGCTTTCCTGGATCATCTCGCGCGAGACGTTGAGCGGCAGGTCGGCGGAATCGACCAGCCCGCGCATGAAGCGCAGGTAGCGCGGCAACAAATCGGCATCGTCGGTGATGAAGACGCGGCGCACATAGAGCTTCATGCGGCCCTTGCGGTCCTGGTCGAACAGATCGAACGGACGCGAGCCGGGCACGAAGGCCAGCACGCTATATTCCTGCCGGCCTTCGGCTCGGAAATGGATGGTGGCGGCCGGCTCGTCATACTGACCGGAGACGCCGCGGTAAAAATCGGTGTATTCCTCGGGCTTGATCTCGCTTTTCGGCCTAACCCAAAGAGCCGTGCCATCGGCAATGTCGCGCGCCTCGGCACCGGGCTTCTCGATGAGCGTGATTGGCACCGGCACATGGCCCGACCGCGACTTGGCCAGTTGCTCAAGCCGATAGGATCCGGTGTAGGACGCGGCGTCGTCCATCAGATGCAGCACGACGCGGGTACCGCGTTTGGGTGCTGCTTCGAGCGGGGCGGGCGCGATCTCGTAGGAACCCTTGCCGTCGGACGACCAGCGCCAGGCTTCTTCGCTTCCCGCCAGGCGGCTGATGACGTCGACGTGGGTCGCGACCATGAAGGCGGAGTAGAAGCCGACGCCGAACTGGCCGATGAGCTGCGTGTCCTCGCTCGAATTGCCAGCGCCGACGCGCTCGATGAAAGCGCGCGTGCCCGAGCGCGCGATCGTGCCCAGCGCCTCCGTCATGTCGTCGCGGCTCATGCCGATGCCGTTGTCCTCGACGGTGATCTGCTTGTTGTCGGGATCGGCCGAGATCGAAATGCGCGGCTTGGGGTCATCGCCCAGCAATTCGGGGCGGCTGACGGCCTCGAAGCGCAGCTTCTCACAGGCGTCGGCGGCGTTGGAAATCAGTTCGCGCAGGAAGACGTCCTTATCGGAATAGACCGAATGCACCATCATGTGCAGCAGCCGCGAAACATCCGCCTCGAATGCCTTGGTTTCCGTTGCTTTCGTATCCGTCGTCATCTCAAGTTCCCACTGTTCATCCGCCCGCCGCGCCGGGGTGCGTGCGGGGATTATCCTTTCAACAATTTTTAATGGCGCTGGCAACTGTGTTAAGCAAGGCCAGCGTGATGACGATATGGTGGCGGGTGCGAAGGCGACAAGAGGGGGCCAATCACGGACCTCGGCGCCGCCCCTCATCGCCCTGCCGGGCACTTCTCGACGTATAGTAACGGGGAGAAGGGGCTGGCCGCATGGCCGACGCCTTCTAGGCAACATTGGCGATTGGCGAAAGTGGCGAAGCGCGCCCCTCTCCCCGTCACTATGCGGGGAGAGGATGCCGGCAGGCAGGTGAGGGGCGGCGCCGACGTTCCATCTTGATTTCTTACTTCCCCGCCATCTTGTCCGCCAGCGCTTGCGCCTGGGCAAGCAGCGCCGGGTAGGCGGCGTCTTTAGCCAATTGTGCCCCCATGCAGGCGCGGAAGTCGCTGTCGCCTTTTGCCCAGGCGGCGTCGGCGGCATCGGATGTACTTTCGTCGCTGTCGTCGGTTGCCTGCTTGACCAGTTTCTGCGCGGCGGCGTCGGCTGCGGTCCAGACCGCGTCGCAGGCCGCGATCCTTGGGACGGGCGGTGTCGCGGGCGCCTCGGCGATCATGACACTGTTGCCCTTGACCAGCGTGACGACGATTTCCTGGTCGTAGTTGGGTCCGACATCCTGTGCCCAGCCGCCGAGGCGGGCGATCGCCATGTCGGTGCCATCGGGCGTCTTCAGCGTGAAGTCGAGCGTGCCGGTGAAAGCGGCGTCGCTGCCGATGGCCTGGGTGTAGAACGCATCGAGCTTCAGCGCCGCGTCGAAGCTGGTGGGCAATTTGAGATCGGCGTCCGTCTCGGCCGCGCGCGATTGCAGCCAGCGCTCGACCAGCCCGCGTGTCGACGCCACGATGCTGGGACCATCCTCGGTGCCGTGACGCAGCCCGTCCAGCATGCCGAAGCCGACATCGGAGGAACTGAGGCTTTCGATATTGATCCTGCCGGCCGCCGGAAAACCCTTGACCGTGAAAGGTCCAAGAAGCGTCGAAAGGCGCTGTTCGAGATCGGCGCGGGCCTTCTCATTGGCCGCATCGAGCGTTTCCACGGGAGCGTTCGCGCTTTCCATCGCGGCGATGGCCGCGATCGCCTTGTCGCGCGCGGCGATGTAGTCGTCCTCCGGCGAAGCCGCATACACCGCACCGCTCGCCAGCGCGAACACCAAAGTCCAGACCAGACGCATCGTGAAAACCTCCGTTTTACAAGCTCTTCGCGTGGCTTGGTGGCGATTGTGCGGCGGTGAGTCATGGCGAGGCGTCGCGGATATCGGGGCACAAGGACAGCCTTGGCACGGTCGCAAGCCCTGATAATAAAACCTTCCGATACCCAGGCATGAAACCTTCCGATACCCAGGCCGTTATGGCCGTTGTGGCAGACATCAAACCCAAACAGAGGCCGGCCGGCGGCGCCAAGCCAAACGGTGCCAGGAAGCCCCGCCGGGAGAAGGTACCCGATGTCGAGGCCGCATCCGAGGTCGTCGGCGAGGCGGCGCCGCCGCCTGCGGCGGTGGAACCCGATCCGCAGCTGAGCCCCGAACAGGCCGAACAGGCGCGCAAGAAATACCTGCTGAAGCGCTTCTGGATCAGCGCGCGCGGCTATTGGAGCCGGCGCGGCGACAAGCTCGCCTGGCCGTGCACGATCGCGCTCCTGATCCTGATCTGCGTCAATGTCGGCTTCCAGTACGGCATCAATGTCTGGAACCGCTCGATCTTCGACGCCATCGAACAGCGCAATGCGCCGTCCGTCTATTTCCTGAGCGCCGTGTTCGTGCCGCTGGTGCTTGGAAGCGCCAGCCTCGTCGTTGCGCAGGTCTATCTGCGCATGACGATCCAGCGCCGCTGGCGCTCCTGGCTCACCACATCCGTCATCGGCCGCTGGCTCACCAACGGCCGCTACTACCAGCTCAATCTCGTCAGCGGCGATCACCAGAACCCGGAAGCCCGCATCGCCGACGATTTGCGGATCGCTACCGAATCACCTGTCGATTTCGTCTCCGGCGTTCTCAACGCCTTCCTGGCGGCCTCGACCTTCATCGTCGTCTTGTGGACCATCGGCGGCGCGCTCACACTGCCGATCGCCGGTTCGACAGTGACCATTCCAGGCTTCCTCGTCATCACTGCGGTCATCTATGCCGGCATCACCTCCACCTCGATGGTGGTCATCGGCCGGCATTTCGTCGAACTCTCCGAGCAGAAGAACCAGGCGGAAGCGGAATTTCGCTACACGCTGACGCGCGTGCGCGAAAACGGCGAGAGCATCGCCCTGCTCGGCGGCGAGGAGGAGGAGCGCAGCGGCATCGACAGGACCTTCGCCGGCGTGCTGGGGAAGTGGGCGATGCTTGCGGGCCAGCACATGCGCACGGCGCTGGTATCGCAGGGATCAAGCCTGTTCGCGCCCGTGGTGCCGGTGCTTTTATGCGCGCCAAAATTCCTCGACGGCTCGATGTCGCTTGGGCAGGTCATGCAGGCGGCATCCGCCTTTGCCATCGTGCAGGGCGCGTTCGGATGGCTGGTCGACAACTACCCGCGCCTGGCCGACTGGAACGCCTCGGCACGGCGCATCGCCTCGCTGATGATGTCGCTGGACGGGCTTGAGCGCGCGGAAGAGAGCGACGCGCTCGGACGCATCAATCGCGGCGAGACCAAGGACGACACGATGCTCAGCCTCAACAATCTGTCGGTGTCGCTCGATGACGGCACCGCCGTGGTCAAGGAAACCGAAGTGGTGATCCAGCCGGGCGAGCGGCTGCTGGTGGCCGGCGAATCCGGTTCGGGCAAGAGTACGCTGGTGCGGGCGATAGCGGGCCTGTGGCCGTGGGGCGGCGGCAGCGTCGATTTCCACCCGGGCAAGCGCATGTTCATGCTGCCGCAGCGCCCCTACATCCCCTCGGGCACGCTGCGCCGGGCCGCTGCCTATCCAGGCGCCGCCGAGGATTGGGCGATCCCGCAGATCAGGGCTGCCCTCGACAAGGTGGGGCTCGGTCATCTCGGCGACCGGATCGACGAAGACGCGCCGTGGGACCAGACCCTGTCGGGCGGCGAGAAGCAGCGGCTTGCCTTTGCGCGGCTGCTCCTGCACGCGCCCGATATCATCGTGTTGGACGAGGCGACGGCGGCACTCGACGAGAAGAGCCAGGACAGGATGATGGAGACCATCATCCACGAATTGCCTAATGTGACCATCTTGAGCGTGGCGCACCGCGCCGAGCTGGAGGCCTTCCACAGCCGCAAGATCACGCTCGAGCGGCGCAAGGGCGGCGCCAAGCTGGTCAGCGATATCGACCTCGCCCCGCGCAAACGCAGGGGCTTGCTCGGCCGCGCCTTGTGGGGTTCCGGCACTTCCGCCGAAAAGCGCGGCACCACCCGTAAAAAGAGTTGATGGCGCTCAGGCGAGTTCTGATTTCAGCTCGAGGGATGGTCTTCCATCAGCCGTGCAATTCCTCTCGATGCGCCTTGGCGAGGTCGGCCATGCTGTCGAAGCGGAAGTCCACCTTCGGCATCTCGCCGGGATGCATCGCGGCGCCGAAACCCTGATCGGCGTGCCGGCGGTGGATCCAGCACGATTTAAGGCCCAGGCGGTTGGTCACGGCATGGTCATGGAACAGGCTTTCGGCAGTGTGAAGGACTTGCCTGTCGCCAATCCCGAGCGTCGCCAGTTTTTCCAGCATATAGTCGAAATTCCGAGGCGACGGCTTGTAGGAGCCGATGTCCTCCGCCGTGTAGATCGCATCGAAATCGACGCCGAGTTTCCTGTTGCTGAAGGAGAAGCTCGTATTGTCGACGTTGGAGAGGATGACGAGCTTGTAGTGCTGCTTGAGGTATTGCAGGGCGGCGGCGGTATCGGCAAAGGCCGGCCAGTCCTTGACGCTTTGGCCATAGGCGATGCATTCCTCCGGCGTGGTCACGACGCTCCATTCCTCGGCGAGCCGCTTGTAGACGACAGCCAGAAGGTCGCTGTAGCGTTTTTGCGGCGTCCAGTTCTGCTGGCTGGACTCGTGCCTGGCATGCGCCTGCAGGATCTCGTCGCGGCTAAGGCCGCTGCCAACCCGCCCGGTCAGCGGCTTCAGGGCGTCGATCATGCCGGATTCCCAGTCGATCAGCGTGCCGTAGCAGTCGAAGGTCAGGGCCTTGAAATCAGTCAGCTTCATGGTTCACTCCCTTGAGGTGGATAATTGGCTGGGGTTTGCGTGGATCGGCGAGCAATCGGCCGGCTGCCCGGCGGGCGCAGACCTGCCTCGCCCTTCGATGCGGTGCCGCGCGAGGATGTCAGCCAGACGCCGAACAGCGTCACCGCGAGGCCGAGCACCATCGCCGCCGAAAGCGGCTCGCCGAAGAGCAGCCAGGCCCAGAGCATCGTCACCGGCGGGCTGAGATAGATCACGCTGCTGACCTGCGCGGCGCTATGGAGGCGCAGGCTCGCATAATAGACGCCGTAGCAGAAGAAGGTCGAAAACAGCACCAGCCAGGCGATACCGAACTCGAACCGGCCATCAAGGGGCGGCATCAGCCCGCTCTTCCATTCGGCGCAAGCGGCAAAAAGCAGCGCCGCCGTCAGGCATTGGATGCACAGGCTCTGGTGGATGGGCATGTTGATCGTCCCCATCCGCTTCTGCAGCACGGTCGCCAGCGCGAAGACCATCATGGAAGCGATCGTCACCATGTACGCCCAGGCCGGCGCGGTGCCGAGACTGAGGCTGTTCAGCGAGACGATCAGCACGCCAAACACGCCGAGCGCCGTTCCGGTCCATTGCCTCGATGTCAGCCGGTGGCCGAGAACGGGCTGCGACAGCGCCGCGATGGCGAGGGGAACGAGGTCCGAGATCAGCGCGACAAGGCCGGTCGGAACGCGCTGGCCGATGGCAAGCGCAAAGCCGCCGAGATAGAGGAACATCATCGCCACGCCGAACGCCATCTGCTGGATCAGCGCCCGGACGCTGATGCGCGGCCCGACCAAGAGCGCGAAGGGCAGAAGGACCAGCCCTGACATCAAGGTTCGCCAGAACAGCACCAGCATGACGTCGGCGCTCTCGCTGGCGTAACGGATGCCGACAAAGCCCGAACTCCAGCTTACGACCAGCGCTGCCGCCAGAAGCGGCCAGGCCAGGCGACGGGACCGAGGTTTCGGGAGCGTCATGCGGTCTCTTCGTCGAAGCGGGTTTGCCAGCGGATCAGGGCCGATCTCGGATGCGGGATTTATGGCGACGCGCAAGCGCCTTTGCACATGACAAATTTCGATGTAACCATGAAATTGGAGCGAGATGCGGCATATCTGATTGACCGCAAAGCCCGTTCTCCGCCGAGACCTTGGAGCACAGCTTGCGTTTCAAACGAGGATTGTCATGGCTGGAGTGATGAGCCGCCGCCTGGATGTCGATGCCTTGCGCGCGTTGGTGGCGATCGAGAAACATGGCGGCGTTACCCGGGCGGCCGAGATGCTGGGCCTGTCGCAATCGGCCGTCAGCCACAAGATCAGGCGGCTTGAAGCGAGCCTCGACTGCGAAATCCTCAGCCGCAAGGCGAATGCGCCGATGTTCACCAGTTCAGGGCAGGATCTGCTGGGCTATGCCAGGCGTATCCTGGGCATCCACGACGAGGCGATCCTGAGCCTGTCGAAAAGCACGCTGCAAGGCAAGATCGCATTGGGGATGACCGAGGACACGACCTGCACGGACCTTTCGCGCATCCTTGGCCGGTTTCGCCGGCTGTACCCCGAGGTGAGCGTCCGCACGCAAGTGCGCATGAGCCTTGCCCTGCAGAAGCTGTTGGGCGAGGGCGCGCTCGACGCCGCCATCATCCAGGTGTTCCAGCACGACGTCCGCCCCACCGATGTCCTGCTGTTCCGCGAGACCCTGCATTGGGTGAAGTCGCCCGAACTGACCCTGGCGAAAGGCGACCCGGTGCCCTTCCTGTCCTTCGACGAGAACTGTTTCTATCGCCGTTGGGGCCTCGATCTCGGCCAGGACGAGGGAACGGTGTTCGAGATCGTGTTCGAATGTTCGAGCGCCGCCGGCATTATCGCCGGCGTGACCTCCGGCCTCGGCGTCGCGCTGCTCAGCCAGCGCCACCTGCGGCCCGGCATGGAGATCGTCGACAAGTCGTTCCCCAAGCCTCCGGACCTCGCCTACGTCATTCGCCGCGCCCGCAACGTCCGCAATCCCGCGCTGGAGACGCTGGTGCGGGAGATAGAGGCTGAGGTGAGGCGCCACGGGACGCTGCAGATCGCGGTGTGAGGAGACGTGATTAGCGCTTGCGCCCATGCGCTCGGTCGATGATATCCCGCGCTCGAGCCTCTCGCCTCATTTTCGGAGTATCTTCTCCATCGCTTTCCCCTTCGCAAGCTCGTCGATCAGCTTGTCGAGGTAGCGAATTTCCTTCATCAGTGGATCCTCAATATCTTCCACGCGGACGCCGCAGACCACCCCTGTAATCAAATTCCGCAAAGGATTCAGTCGAGGGGCCTGACCGAAGAAATCCTCGAAGCTGGTTTTCTTCTCCAGTTCGGCGTCGAGTTCCTTCTCGGTGTAGCCCGTCAGCCAGCGGATGATCTCATCGACCTCGGCTCTGGTGCGTCCTTTCCTTTGCGCCTTGGCGACATAGTGCGGATAGACGCTAGCAAAGCTTGTGGAATAGATTCGATGCTCCGTCATGACGTGCCCTTACCGGTGGCGCCTATCGCCCGCACCCAGCTTTGCCTTTAATGCGCCTGTCCAGCCAGCCACTAGCAATATGGAGCCACAGGGAGCGCGCGGACATGGCAACTTTTGCACCAAAAGAAGTTCGGCAGCTTCCGGCTCCAAAGTCTGCCATGCGGGGCATCGATGATGGCGCAAACGAAGCCAGGTTCACACTTGATTTTCGGGACGCATCTCATTGAAACTCATCAATGCTCAGCCAATCCAAACTCCTCATTTGAACCACGCCCGCTTACGCCTGGCGGCGGTTATAACTTCGACAGGTGCGAGGCGATGGGGACGCGAAGCGACGCCATGAGGTGGCTTATGGCTTTTAATTGCAGTATGCCGTTGGGTAAGGATTTTAATTGCAGTATGCCGTTGGGTAAGGATTGGAGCTGCCTTGATGTCACAGACCGATGAAGGGCTGATAAGCGCTGCCGTTGAACGTTATACCCTAGCCATGTCAGTTGCTGACGAGGAAGGGCTGCGATCTATCTTCCATCCCTCTGCATCGGTGATCGGCAATTATCAAAACGCGGTCGAATGGCTATCCGTGGATGCCTATGTGGGCGAGGTACTGGGTGCGGGCCTGCCGCCGAATCACGGCCCAAGCTGGACGATCAGCTTAATCGACGTCACCAACGACGCAGCCATCGTCAAGATCGAGAACGAGTTCGGGAGCATGAAGTTCACCGATTATCTTTCCCTGCTCAAGATCTCCGGAGAGTGGAAGATCGTCGGCAAGCTCTATCACCTTCATCAATAGGGATGATCCGTATCGACGATCGCAGTTGAACGGCAGACGGGCGTCTGAAGGCCTTCGCTTTTTACGGCTTTGCGCGGTGGTGGCGCGCACCCTGGCAAGAGACCTCTCTCCAAAGTTGTCAGCGTACTCTCCCGAGCGGCAGGCCATTGGGGATCAGCTGCGCAGCATGCGTCCAACACCATCAGCAAGTTGGAATAACATGGCATTCGCGATCGCAACCCGTGGCAAATTAAAAAATTGATTGCCGCGGAAATTTATGCGCGTCAGCGCAGGTCATGCCTTTCTTAAAGGTCGCTTTTCCACCCCCTCCTCGGCAAGTCTCAGCAATTGGCGCAGGACCCACTCCAATCTTCCCGCCGCCCTTCAACCCTTCCTCTTCTCCACCTCAGCCATGCGCAACAAAAACCGTTGGATCTTGCCGCTCGGGGTCTTCGGCAATTCCCCGACGAAGTCGATCTCGCGCGGATAGGCATGGGCCGAGAGGCGTTTGCGGACATGTCGCGCCAGTTCTTCGGCGAGTTCCGGGCTGCCTTCGTAGGCGGGCGCCAGGATGACGAAGGCCTTGACGATCTCGGTGCGCTGGGGGTCGGGCACGCCGACCACCGCCGCCTCGTTGACGGCGGGATGTTCGATCAGCGCGCTTTCGACGTCGAAGGGGCCGATGCGGTAGCCGGACGAGGTGATGACGTCGTCGGCGCGGCCGATGAAGGAGACCGAGCCGTCCGGCTCGTATTCCACCGTGTCGCCCGTTCGGTAGTAGCCGCCCGATATGGCCGGCGTTTCGGCCTGGTGGTAGCCGTCGAACCAGCGCAGCGGCGAGTTGGCGATGTCGACGGCAAGGATGCCGGGCTGGTTGGGGCCGAGCTCGTTGCCGGCCTCGTCCAGCACCACCATGCGGTAGCCCGGCATGGCAAAGCCAGCCGAGCCGGCGCGAACAGGGTGCGCCAGGCCATGGTGATTGTTGACCATCATGCCGTTCTCGGTCTGGCCGTAATGGTCGTGGATGGGGGCGGCGAGGTGGGTGTCGAACCAGCGGATCACTTCCGGGTTGAGCGGCTCGCCGGCGCTGCTCACCACGCGCAGCCGGCCTTTTGCACGCGCGGCGGCGTCGGGACCTTCGGCGAGCAGCAGACGGAAGGCCGTGGGGGAGCCGGCGAGACTGGTGACGCCGAGCCGCTCGATGACATCATAGGTGTTTTTGGCGGTGAAGGCGCCCTCGTTGAAGGTCGTGGCGATGCCGAGCAGCAGGGGGCCCGTGATGGCGTAGTAGAGGCCATAGGCCCAGCCGGGATCGGCTATGTTCCAGAAGATGTCGGTTGGGCGCAGGCCGATCGCGTCGCGCATATAGGCGCCGAAGGCGAGCAGCGCGTTGAGCGGTACCGGCACGCCCTTGGGCAGGCCGGTGGTGCCCGAGGTCGACATCATCATGAACAGGTCTTCGCCCTTGCACATCACCGGGGCGCAGTTGGGTGAAGCGGCGGCAAGGGCGACGCGGAAATCGATGTCGCCCGGGGGCAGGGCGTCGCCCGCCCCGAGGAGATGGCTATTCGCGGAGGGTTCGCGACCTCGTCGAGCTTGCCGCGATTGGCCGGATTGGTCGCCACCAGCTTTGCGCCGCTGTAGCCGAGCCGGTGTTCGATCGCCTTCGGGCCGAAGGCGGTGAACAGCGGCTGGTAGACCGCGCCGATGCGCCAGGTGCCGAGGATAAGCGCCAGCAGTCCGGGGATGCGCGGCAGCATTCCGGCCACGACATCGCCCGGGCCGACGCCCAACTCCTTCAGCAGAGTGCCGACCCGGCCCGACATGTCGGCGAGATCCTCGAAGCTGAATTCGCTGAGTTCGCCGTCGGCCGAGATGGCGCGTAGCGCCAGGCGGTTTCGCCCGGTATGCCGGCCGCAGCATTCGACATATGCGTTGATGCCGGTCGCGGGGTCGCCCTGCAGTCTGGTGATCTCGTCCTCGATACGAAAGCTTGCAACGGCATCGTCATAGCGCGGCAAGCCGGCTTGCGTCTTGGTCATGAAAATCCTCCCTGGCGGCGCGCCATCTCCCCATGGCGCGCTGTCGCGGCGACATTGACATCAGATGGCGCCGATGGGCAACGGCGAGTGCCTGTTCCTTTGTGTTGACGCAATACCGGACAGAAAACCGCCAAATACTGGAATTGCTCTTACAAGTTCGCCTCGGCGAAGATGCGTGCCGCCCAGTCGAGGAAGACGCGCAGGCGCGGCGAAAGCTGCCGGTTTTGCGGATAGAGCGCCGACAGCGGTGTCGGCGAGGGCGGATACTCGGCCAGCACCTCGACCAGTGTTCCCTCCGCCAAATCCTTCTCGAAGCGGTAGCGCGGTGCCTGGATGAGGCCGAGGCCAAGCCGGGCGAGGTCGGCGGCGGTGTCGGAATTGTTGGCGGCGACGCGGCCGGGCAGCCTCACCTCGCGCGTCTTGCCGCCGACGGTGAATTCGAAGGGCAGCACTTCGCCGCTGCGGGAGGAGACGAAGCCGACAGCCTGGTGGCCGTCGAGCGCGTCGGGGGAGGCGGGCGTGCCATGCCGAGAGAGATAGGCGGGGCTGGCGCAGGTCATCTCGCGGATCATGCCAAGGCGGCGCATGATCATGCCGCTGTCGGGCGGCTCGCCGACGCGGATGACGCAGTCGACACCCTCGCGCACCAAGTCGACCAGCCGGTCGCTCTGGCCGATCTGCAGGTCGACGCGCGGAAAGCGGGCGAGGAATTCCGGCAGGCGCGGCAACAGGAAGGTGCGGGTGAGCAGCGTGCTGGCGTCGATGCGCAGCAGGCCGAAGGGTTCCGCATTGTGGAAGGCGGCCTCTGCATCCTCGATCTCGGCCAGGATGGACAGGCAGCGCCGGTAATAGGCCTCGCCGTCCTGCGTGGCGTTTACCTGGCGTGTGGTGCGCTCCAGCAGCCTTGCGCCGAGATGTTCTTCCAGCCGCCGGATCGCTTCCGTTGCGGTCGAGCGCGGCAGGCCGAGATCGGCGGCGGCAGCGGTGAAGCTGCGCCGTTCCAGCACGCGAACGAAGAGCCGCATCGTGTCCAGACGATCCATGCTCTTTGTTCGCAGTTTCCGAATAGTGATGTCAAGACAGGGCTGATTATCCCGGAAGCTGGCCCCACCTATATCAACCTCACCAACAAGAAGGAGAGACTTCCATGACTTCAGGCCAAACGAGCACAGACCAAACCAAAGCGGCGATCGTGACCGGCGCCTCCAAAGGCATCGGTGCGGCGATCGCGCGGCGCCTCGCCCGTGACGGTATCGCCGTCGTTGTCAATTATGCTCGGGGACAGGCCGAGGCCGAGGCGCTGGTGCGCGCCATCGAAGCCGATGGCGGCAAGGCGATCGCCGTGCGGGCCGATATCGCGGATCCGGCCGGCATCGCCAAGCTTTTCGATGCGGGCGAGAAGGCGTTCGGCGGCATCGACATCCTGGTCAACAATGCCGGCATCATGAAGCTTTCGCCGATCGCGCAGGCCGATGACGCCTTCTTCGACACCCAGGTCGCGATCAATCTCGGCGGCGTGTTCCGTGGCATGCGCGAAGGCGCAAAACGCCTTCGCGATGGTGGCCGCATCGTCAATTTTTCGAGCAGCGTGGTCGGCCTCTATCAGCCGGGTTACGGCGTCTATGCCGCCACCAAGGCGGCGGTCGAGGCGATGACGCACATCCTGGCCAAGGAGCTTGGCGCGCGCGGCATCACCGTCAACGCGGTGGCGCCCGGACCAGTCGAGACGGCGCTGTTCACCGATGGCAAGAGCGCGGCGCAGATCGAGGCCACGGCCAAAATGATCCCGCTCGGCAGGCTCGGCCAGCCCGACGACATTGCCGGCGTGGTCTCGTTCCTAGCCGGGCCGGACAGTGCCTGGGTCAACGGGCAAATCATCCGCGCCAATGGCGGCGTGATCTGAAGGAGGCTGGCCGCTGCTGCTGTGGCGGCCTGTCTCCCGTCCCATTTTGAAACCCACCCCAAACAATTGAGAAGACAAGGAAAAGATCATGCCATTCGCCAACATCAAGATGCCACGGGCGGCGCTCTCCAAGGCGCAGAAGGAAGACCTCATCCATCGCACGACAGCCATGTTCGTCGACTTTTTCGGCGAGGGCGTGCGGCCCTACACGATGGTGCTGGTGGAGGAAGTCGCCGATGGCGGCTATGGCCGCGCCGACGAGGTGTTCGTGGTGCCGGACGCTTTTCGCGCCAAGGACTAAGATCGGCGGTATTCGGCCGACCTGGAAAGGGCTCGCGCCTGCGCCCCCCGGTGCTCGCATACTCAAAAGGACCCTTCGCTAGCCGCAGCATGGCCGTGGCCCGGCGGAGGGCCCGCAGCAGGCCTTGGCACTCTTTTCCTCCTCCAGCCAGCGGTCGCGCGGCTTGCAACTCGCTGGCCGTGGCGCAAGCTCGACATGCACGGCGCCGTCGGTCAGCCGGGGCAGGGCGGCCCGGTAGAGCTGCATCGGGCGCACGCCGTCGCTGACCTCGAAGGTCAGCTTGGCCGCCTCGCCGAGACCGACATGCTCGGTCACTTTCCGGATGATCGCCGCGAATTTTCCAGCCGGCATATGGGTGCGGTCCTCGTTGACGTCCCATAGCTGCACGAAGATCTCCGACCAGGATTCCGGATTCCCGCCGCAGTCGAGCGCGTCGAAGCGGCCGGCCTTGACCTCCGTGACATGGTAGCCCGGCAGCACCGGCCTGCCCTCGTAGAAAAACACCAGCGGCCTGTCCTTGTGATCCGCCAGAAAGCCCAGCAAGCCGGCCATGGTGATGTCTTGCGGGTCGGCTGTGATCACGGGGCCAAATTCCCGATTGTCAGAGGCGAGCATGTGCGATAATCCTTGCTTCGATATTCATAGGATTGTTGAAATATGAATGAACGTCAAGCCCTGTCGGCCTTCGCGGCGCTGTCGCAGGAAACGCGGCTGCGCGTGCTGCGGCATCTGGTGATTGCCGGTCCCGACGGCATTGCCGCCGGTGCGATAGCCGAAAAGGTCGAGGTTTCGGCGTCCAATGTCAGCTTCCACCTCAAGGAGCTTGAACGCGCGGGGCTGGTGAGCGTGCGCCGCGATTCCCGCTCCATGGTCTACAGCGCCGAGTACCACATGCTGAGCGGTCTTATCCGCTTCCTGATGGAGGATTGTTGCTCCGGCCGGCCGGAAATCTGCGCGCCGGCGGTGTTGCCGGGCTGCTGTGCGGCCGACCCGCGGGAGCCTGCCCGATGACTTGCGACCACCGTGTGCCTGGCGCGTCCTCCATCCGGGACATGGCCGGCTTTGATTTGCCGCGCCGGCTCGCGGCGGAAGCTCTCGGCACGAGCCTGCTGGTGGCCACGGTGGTCGGCTCCGGCATCATGGCGCGGTCGCTGACGCCCGATCGTGCGCTGGCGCTGCTTTGCAACACCTTGCCGACGGGCGCGATCCTCGTGGTTCTCATCACGATACTGGGGCCGGTCTCGGGCGCCCATTTCAATCCGGCCGTTTCGATGGCCATGGCGCTGTCGCGCCGGCTGCCGGCAAGCGACTGCGCCTGGTACGCGCTCGCCCAATTCTCCGGCGGCGTCGCCGGCACGGTCGGCGCGCACCTGATGTTCGGGCTTGCGCCGCTGGCCTTGTCGACGCATGACCGAACGGGACCCGCGCTCTGGCTTTCGGAAGGGATCGCGACCTTCGGGTTGCTGGCGGTCATTCTCGCCGGCCTGCGCTTCGAGCGCTCGGCCATCCCCTGGCTGGTCGGCCTCTATATCACTGCCGCCTACTGGTTTACCGCATCGACATCGTTCGCCAACCCGGCGGTCGCTGCCGCACGGTCACTGACGGACAGTTTTTCCGGAATCAGTCCGGCAAGCCTGCCGGGCTTCATCGCCGCCGAACTGGCCGGCGCGGGCATTGCCCTGGCGCTGACGACATGGCTGCTGCAGCCGCACGTTCAACCGCTCCCCATCGAGGCCAGGCCATGACGACCACCATCTACCACAATCCGGACTGCGAGACCTCGCGCAACACGCTTGCCATGATCAGGGCGAGCGGCGAGGAGCCGACCATCGTCGAATATCTGAAACATCCGCCGCCACGTGCGCGGCTGGAGCAATTGATATCGACGCTGGAAATTCCCGCGCGCGCCTTGCTGCGTGAAAAGGGCACCCCCTATGCCGAACTGGGCCTGGCCGACCCAAAATGGTCGGACGGCCAACTGCTCGATGCCATGCTCGAACATCCGATCCTGATCAACCGGCCGATCGTCGAAACGCCGAGAGGGACACGGCTGTGCCGTCCGTCCGAGCTTGTGCTGGATCTGCTCGACCACCCGGTGAGCCAGTTCACCAAGGAAGACGGCGAGGTGGTGAGCCATGACCGCGGTGGGCAATGACGGAAGCCTTGCAAAAGCCGAAACCGCGGAGCGTGCGCCGATAGCGGCTGTCGCCGCGCTCGGGGTCACCCAGATTATCGGCTACGGCACGCTTTATTACAGTTTCAGCATCCTTGCCGGCGACATGGCGAAGGATATGGGCTGGCCGACCGAATGGATATTCGGCGCGCTGTCGGCCGCGCTGCTGGCCGGCGGGCTGACCGCACCCTGGCTCGGCGGCTGGATCGACCGTTTTGGCGGGGGACGGATCATGACCGCCGGCTCGGCACTTGCTGCCGCTTCGCTTGCCGCCTGTGCCTATGCGCCCAACGGTCCAGCCTTCGTCGCCGCGCTGGTTGCGCTGCAGGCCGCATCGAACCTTGTCCAATACGGCGCGGCCTTCGCGCTGCTGGTCCAGATCCGGCCGCGTGCCGCGCAGCTCAGCATAAGCTATCTCACCCTCATCGCCGGTTTCGCATCGACCGTCTTCTGGCCGATCACATCGGCCATGCATGCGCATTTGCCTTGGCGAGAAGTCTACCTCGTCTTCGCCGGGCTGAACCTGCTGGTCTGCCTGCCGCTGCACGCCTGGCTATCGCAGGGGCTGGCCAGGAGCAGGCGCGCGGCGATCGAGCCGCCCCGGCACGTCGCGGGATCGCTGCCGGCCCCGGCGCGGCCGCTCGGCTTTGCCTTGATGGTTGTCGCTTTCTCGCTCCAGAACCTGGTCAGCGCCGCCGTGCTGGTCCACATGGTGCCGCTGCTGTCCGGGCTCGGTCTGGGTACCGCCGCCGCCATCGTTGGGACGCTGTTCGGGCCGTCACAGGTGCTCAGCCGTTTCGTCAATATGGTCTTCGGGATCAACCTGCCGCCGCTGCGGCTCGCCATCATCTCAGCCGTGCTGATGACGGCGGGCGTGGTCATTCTGCTTGGCACCGCGCCTTCGGTCGCCGGCGCAATGGCGTTCGCAGTCATCTTCGGAATGGGCAACGGGCTGTTCAGCATCGTCACCGGGGCACTGCCGCTGACGCTGTTCGGCAGCGAAGGCTACGGCCGGCTGCAGGGACGCGCCATGTCCGCCCGCCTGATCGTCTCGGCGGTCGCGCCGTTCGCCCTGGCATTCGCCATGGCCCATATCGGCATTTCCTGGTCGCTGGGCCTGATGGCGCTTGTTGGCTGTCTGGCTTTGCTGGTGCTGGCGGCGATCGCGAAAGTGTCGAGCGCCACCTGAAACGCGGGCAGGGATGCCCAAGGCGGTTTGGCGCCACTCCGCCGACCCCCCTCTCGGAACCGTCGTGGATCGGGTTGTGGTGCCTCAAATCGTCCGGCCGCGGCAGCGGATGTCTGGCGTCTCAAAACTGGCCCGCCGAACAGCGGCTACGCGCCTTTGTCACGACGGCAGGTTCATCTGTTTTCGGAGGCTTTTGTCGAAAGCATGCGCGGGAACGAACCGTCGCAGCAGGTACAGGCGCCGCGCCTGCTTGCTGGCGGGATAGCGCAACTTCGGCGATGTCGCGGTGGCCGCGGTGAGGACCGCCTGTCCGACGACCTCGGGAGCATCGCCGTTTTCGATCGCGCCGTTCCAGACCGCCGTCGCCGTTGCCCGCGCCTGGTCATAGACACTCATCATCCTGTCCGGCTTCATCGCATTGTGATCGAGAGCCGTACGGGTGAAGGCCGGTTCGACCAGCAGGACGCGAATGCCGAAGGGGCGGACCTCATGGTCCAGCGACTCGGAGTAGCCCTCGACGGCATGTTTCGTGGATGTGTAGAGCGCGCTGAACGGGCTGGGGACAAAGCCGACAACCGAGCTGATGTTGATGATCCGGCCGCCGCCCTGACGTCGCATGATCGGCAGCACCTCGTTTGTGACGCGGATGAGACCGAAGACGTTGACGTCGAAAAGGGTCTTTGCCTGTTCGATGGACGATTCTTCCGCACCCGCGATCAGGGCATTGCCGGCATTGTTGACAAGCAGGTCGATGCGCCCGGCCTGGCTTATGACCTCCGACACCATGCTTGCGACGGAGTCCGCGTCGGTCACGTCGCAGCTCAGCATCGTGATCCCCGGCGGTGACCCGGTTGCGGCTTTCCGGCTCGTGCCGAAGACGCGGTAGTAGCCGGCCGACAGAAGGGCTTTGGCTGTCGCAAGGCCGATACCGCCCGCTGCACCGGTGACGACGGCGACGCCGCGATTTTTGTTGCTCATTTCAATATCCTTCGAGATGCATGATCATGACGCTTTGTGCTGTCGGACTTGTCAGCCGTGTACGCTCAAATGAAGCATGGGGTGATGTTCGTAATGGCCGGCGCCATTTCTCAAGATGGGGTCTTGTGAGGTTATCGCCTTGATGTCCTGGTCGTCGCCGATCCGGAATAGCGACAAGCCATAGCCGCCACTTGGATCCATCACCGGACCATGGGCGACGATCAGTCCGCGGTCGAGCAACTCGTCCAAGAAGGCGCCATGCTGCCTCATCCATTCCCGCTCGTCGCCGGTCATGGATGCACGAAAGTCGGCACGGGGCGGGATGTACTTGCAGAGATAGAACTTCATTTGGGACTCCAGCGGCGCCGTGTGCGGCCGTCACCATCATTTTTCGATGGAACGGCCTCGCGAGATAAGATACTATCAAATTAGTAGTAAGTCACTATCAAAATGGTATCGATGTGAAGGATCTTTCCAGCCAGCCCTGTTTGATCGCCCGCAGCCTCGGCACGGTGGGCGACGCGTGGAGCATGTTGATCATGCGCGATGCCCATGCGGGGCTCAGCCGTTTCGACGAATTTCGCAAGAATCTCGGCATCGCTCCGACGATGCTGACGAGCCGGTTGGCGACCTTGACGCAGGAAGGGCTGCTGGAGAAACGGCGATATTCGGAGCGGCCGCCACGGGATGAATATCTGTTGACCGAGGCCGGTCGGGATTTGCTTCCGGTGCTGTTCTCGCTCGCCGCTTGGGGCAGCAAGCACCGGGGCGGTGGCAATTTCACCCGGTTCTTCGACGCCGAGACAGGAACCGAGATCGACCCAGTCAGCATCGATCGCGGGACTGGAGCGCCGATCGGCAGCCGTCCCATACGGATCGTGATCCCCAAGCTGCCTGACGGCCCGTCGGACTGACTGGATGCGCAACTCCGGAGCGAACGGCGATATCTGGCCGGAAAGAGAGGGAATTCAGGTGGGCGTTCGTCGGATCAGCCGCTCTTGTTCGCATCAATCCAGTCGGCGGCCACTTCGGCGAACAGCCAGTCGCGGAACGCCCTGATCTTTTTCTGGCGCAGCGCGCCTTCAGGATAGACGACGTAGTAGCTGGCCGCCGATTTCAGCGCGAGATCGAAGGGCCGGACCAGCCGGCCTGCCGCGAGGTCGGCCGAGACCAGCGCGCTGCGGCCGAGCAGCACGCCTTCGCCGTGCACGGCGGCCTCGACGGCGAAGGTGGCGGAATCGAAGCGTACGCCGCGTGTGGGGTCGATGCCTTCGACACCGGCCTGCTCAAGCCATGTCGCCCAGTCGATCCGAAAGGCGTCGTGGATCAGTTTGTGGTGCCTCAAGTCGTCCGGCTGCCGCAGCGGATGCTCGCCTTGCAGCAATTCCGGGCTGCAGACGGGGAAGACCTCCTCGTCGGCGAGGAATTCCGCGGTCACCCCGCTATAGCCGCCGCGGCCGTAGCGGATGGATATGTCGATGCCGTCGCTGACGAAATCGGCCAGCACGCCCGAAGTCGCCAGCCGCACGTCGATGTCGGGATTGGCGCGATGGAAACGATGCAGCCTCGGCACCAGCCAGCGGCCGGCGAAACCGTCGGACGTGCTGACATTGAGGATGCGCGTCGAGCGGTCGGGCGTGGCGGCGATGGTGGCGGCGGCGATTTGGTCGAGCGCCTTGCCGACTTCCGCCGCATAGGCCGCGCCGACAGCGGTCAGGCGCACGGAGCGTGTGCCGCGATCGAAGAGCTGGATGCCCAGCCTGTCCTCGATGTTGCGGATGGCGCGGCTGACCGCGCCATGGGTGAGGTTGAGCTCTCCGGCGGCCTTGGAGAAACTCAAATGCCTGGCGGCCGCGTCGAAGGCGGGCAAAGCGGTGAGGGGCGGCAGTCTGCGCGGCATCGGATCGACCTGTGAGTGTTGCTCACAAATCCTGCACAAAGAGTCGTTTGTCGTCCAGCCCTCAACGGCCCAATATTCAGGCGTACCAAGCATCCACACCGGCCTTCCGGTTCATCGATGCGCTGAATTGACCAGACAAGTGTGAGCAATCGTCATGCTCGCCCCACCCGGGCGACATCGGCGGGCTTGCGCCCAGTGAAACACAGGAGACGAACATGACCTTGACCCTTCGACCCATCGGCGCCGCGATGAGCGGCCTTGCCATGCGAAGCGCGGCAGCGTTCGAGCGCCGCCGCACATTGCGCCGGATCTCCCGGCTTTCCGATCGCCGTTTGCATGACATCGGCCTCGAACGCGACTGGGATGGTTCCATCCTTGCTAACGAAATTCTGGCCAATGGGAGGGCGATATGACCAGCACCCTGATTATCGGCGCCACCGGACTGCTCGGCAGCGAGATGGCCAAGGCCAGCGCGCGCAATGGCGACAGCCTCCATGTCCTGGCCCGGCAGGCAACTTCGGCCAATGAAGCGCGGACGCGCCCGCTGAAGGAGCTCGGCGCCACCGTGCATGTCGGCGATCTCGACGACTATGACAGTCTTGTGCGCGCCGTCGGCAAGGTCGACCGCGTCATCAGTTCGGTGCATGTCGGCTCGGCCAGCGAGATGACACTGGTGCGCGCGATCAGGGATGCCGGCGTCTCCCGCTATGTGCCCTCCGCCGGCTTCGGCCTCGACTTTGCCGCCGCCGCGCCCGGCTCGATCGAACCGCTCGACATCAAGCGGGCCGTCTTCGACGCGGTCCGTGAGGCAGACCTGCCCTATACGGTGATCTACACCAACGGCTTCTTCTCGACCTGGGTGGCGACGCTGGGCGACCTGACGCGCTTCGGATCGTCGCCGCTGCCGCCCGACGAGGTGACGCTCTATGGCGAGGGCAACGTGCCGGCGACCTTCGTCAGCGAGAAGGATATCGCCGCGGTCACCATGCGCGCGCTGGAGGATTCCAATGCTGTTCGCAGCGAGATACGGATCGCGCAGAACAAGATTACGCAGAGCGCGATGATCGAGCTGTGGCGGCAAGTGAGCGGCCGCTCGCCGCGCGTCAAGCAGATGAGCGCCGAGGAGCTGGAGGCGCTGATCGCGGCGGTTCCCGGCCTTGGATTGCTGCGCGCATTCTGGATCCGCGGCGAAACCGCGCTTGAGACGGCCACTCCGGAAGCCGGGACGCTTTATCCGGAGCTGAGGTTCGAGACGATCGAAAGCGCTTTTGTGGCGATGGCTGGCGCGGGTGGGCCAAGGTTGTGAGGGCGGGGGACATGGTTGGCGTTGCGACAGCGGTTGACCGCGCTGTCCATCCGGTCGATAGGTCCGCGCAAACAGCCGAGACACCGATGACCGACCTCAAAGCTGCGACCCGCGCCGCCGACATCGCCTGGCAAGACGATGTCCGCGCCGGCGTGCGCCATGTGCGCGACCTCGCTTCCCTGCCGCTCTCGCCGGCCGAGCGCGAAGCCGCGCAAGCCGCCGCGGCGCTTCACAAGGTGCGCGCGCCAAAGGCCTATCTCGACTTGATCGACTGGAACGATCCCGCCGACCCGATCCGGGCGCAGGTGATCCCGTCGCCTGAGGAATTGGACGAGGCGGAGGGCGAGCTTGGCGACCCGATCGCCGATCACGAATTCAGCCCGGTGCCGCGCCTGACGCATCGCCATGCCGATAGGGTGCTGTTGTTCCCCACCTATCAGTGCGCGGTCTATTGCCGGTTCTGCTTCCGCAAGGAATCGCTGACGTCGATCGGCCGTGGCTATACGCGCGAGGCGCTGGAGCCGGCGCTGGCCTATATATCGGGCCATCCCGAAATCCGCGAAGTGATCCTGACCGGCGGCGATCCGCTGTCGCTGCCCGACAAGGCACTGGCCGAAATCCGGGCGCGCATCGAGGACATCGCCCATGTGAGGTTGCTGCGCCTCCACACGCGCGTGCCGGTGGCGCTGCCGTCGCGCATCACGCCAGGGCTGGTCGCGGCGCTGCAGGGCCGGCTGATGGTGACGGTGGTCACCCACTTCAACCACGCGCGCGAGATCACCGACGCCACTGAAGTGGCCTGCCGCGCCTTGCGACAGGCCGGCTTCGTGATGCTCAACCAGAGCGTTCTGCTGAAGGGCGTCAACGATACGGTCGACGCGCTGGAAGAGCTCTGCCGCGAGCTGATGTACCGGCTGGGGATAAAACCCTACTACCTCCATCATGGCGATCTCGCACGCGGCATGGCGCACAGGCGCACCACGATCGCACAGGGCCAGGCGTTGGTGGAAGCGCTGCGCGCGCGCCTGTCGGGGATCTGCAACCCTGTCTATGTGCTCGACCTGCCCGACGGGGGCGGCAAGGTGCCGCTCGGACCTTGCCATGTCGAGGAACAGGACGGGCAGAGCTGGCGCATACGTGGGCTGGATGGGCAGGTGAAAGAGTACACCGAGATTGTGGGCGAAGGGTCTTCGTGCAAACCGAATGCCGGTTCGTGACGCCATGATGCTTTCCACTGGATAAATAACGCCATGCGTCATAGCGACTATTCATAGTGGCCAGTGTTTGCGCTGCCCCTCACCTGCCTGCCGGCATCCTCTCCCCGTATAGTGACGGGGAGAGGGGCGCTGCCGTCGCCGATTTCGCCAATCTCGTGCGTTGCGGGAAGACCAACGGCGTTGCAGCTGGTCCTCTCTCCCCGTCACTATACGGGGAGAGATGTCCGGCAGGACAGTGAGGGGCAGCGCCAACGGCGGAGATCGCTGCGCAGCGGGATAACCGCGTCCGCCCTCGCTAAACCCTATCACCCTCGACAAACGCCAACACCACGACACGCGGGGCAGTACAATAGACCAGGCTGACGCTGCGGCCTGTCGTTGTCGTCGCGCGGCCGGCCTTGAGGTCCACGCCGATATCCTCATAGCCCAGCACCTCGCGATCCAGCGGATAGGCGGCCTTGTAGACCGCTTCCTTGGCGGCGAAAAGGATGCGGCCGGCGAGCTGCCGGTCGGCGGCGTCGATCCGGTCCTCGGGAATTGCCACGAGCGAGAAAATCTCATCGGGCAGGGCCAGCGCCGGCTCGACGTCGATGCCGAGCGAGCCGATGCCGGCAACAGCCGCGACCGCCGCCACGGCCATGTCGTCGTCATGCGCGAGCGAGCCCGTTATCCCCTCCGGCCAGGCGGGTGCACCGGACGGCCCGCGCAAGAGGGCGAAACCGTCGAAGCCGGCATCCGTCAGCAGCCGGTGCGCGATCAATCGCGCCGCGCCGCTGGCCCGCCGCATGGACGGCTGGCGGGCGGGGATGGAGCGTGCTTCCGCCGGCAACAGATGGGTCTCGTCGCCTTCGCGGATGATCCGGCAACCGGTGCGGACCCCGGCCGGAGCCATGGCGGCCATGGCGCGCGCCAGGGCGATTTCCTCGGACGGCTCGGCGGGCGGCGTCATCGGTGGCCGGTGGGCAGAATGAGATCCGCGATCATTTCGCCGTCCTCGTCGAGCCCCTGTTCGACGAAGCCGGCGCTGCGATAGAGCCGCCGTGCCGCTTCATTCTCCGGTTCGTAGCAGATCGACACGTGCCTGATGTGGCCGAGCCCACCGATTTCCTTCAGCACTTCACGCAATGCGGCCTTGCCGTAGCCCCGGCCCTGCCAGGCGCGGTCGATCATCAAGCGGTAGATGCGCGCCTCGTCATCGTCCCGCGGCGCCTCGTACATCACGAACCCCACGATCTGTTCGCCTGCCATGACCGCGCGTGGCCGCGCGCCGCGATCGGATTTGGCCTCACGCAGGGAGGCTGCGTTGCTGGCGACGAAGTCCATCTGCTCCGGCGCCAGCTGCAATGCGGTAACCAAAGCGCGATTGGCTGGGGTGACCGGGCCGATCCGGATGTCCACGGTGCTTCCGGATCGCTCTGCCACGTGGCCTCCGACGATCGGGATCGAGGGTCAGGACGACGCCCTGGAGCCGTCTTCCATGACCGGCTCGACGAACCGGTGCAGCTTGGCCGGGTTGCCGCGCCAGATCGAGTTGGGCTCCAACTCCTCGCCCTTCATCACGAAGGAATCGGCATCGACCATCGATCCCTTGCCCATCACCACGCCGTAATGGACAAAGGCGGACGGTCCGAGCGTGCAGCCATCGCCGATACGGATGAAGTCGGACTTGAACGCACCTTCTTCCAGCGAGTGGGCCTGGATGACGCAGCCTTCATTGAGCGTGACGTCGTCGCCGATCACCACGAGGGAACGCTCGGTCAGGTTGGCGCCGCCGTCATAGACGCGCTTACCCACCTGGACCCCGAGCATGCGCAGGATCATCGGCCGGAACGGCGTGCCGGCGAACAGGCGCACAACAGGCGAATCCGCGAGCTTCCAGTGGCGCTCGTGACGCCAGAAGGTGACGTCGTAGATCGTCGTTATCCGCGGCTTCAGCTTGCGAAAACCGAGGCTTGCCCGCTCAACGAAGATGTAGAACGGAATGGTGATCGCCGAGGTCAAAAGCACCGCCACGAAGAGGGCGATCTCAGCCCATTCGGTGTAGTAGTTCAGTGCGCGATCCCAGATCGCCAGCGTGGCGAACAGCATGACCCATTGCGTCGCCATGAATAGGAGGATCGTCACCAGATTGTGACGGTTCTTGAGCGGGATGCGCTGGCGCCGGTCTTGCTCGTCGATGCCGGCGATGAGTTCCTTGTCGCGGTTCACCATGCGTGGGATTTCAAAGGGCGGCGAGCCCAGAAGGCCGACATTCTCGCGCAATGGCCCGTCGATGGGGACCATCACCTTGGTGCCGAGCAGGACGTTGTCGCCCGTGCGTCCATCCGGCGGATAGTAGATGTTGTTGCCGAGATAGTTGCGTTCGCCGATCCGGGTCGGCTCGAGCCGGAACGCGGAAGCGGACTTGTGCATGTTGATCATGAAAAGCCCGTCTGACACCATGGTCTGGGTGCCGATCTCGCATAGCAGCGGGTTTTCGTGTTGCTGGTTGGAGCCGAAATTGGAGCCTGTCTGCACCACCTTGTTGAGGTTCCAGCCGATGGCGCTCATGTAATGGACGATAGCCGAGCTGTCACCGAACAGCAGGCCGAGCACGCGCGAGTTGCTCGAGAACTCGGCAACCGTTTGCAGCCAGTAGCGGAAGCCATAAAGCGTGTAGGTACGGCCGGGTTTCAGGATCAGGCTGAACAGGCGCGGCACCACCGTGGCGGCGAAAAAAGCCGCGACGATGTAGCCGAACAGCGTGACCGTGGTGCCGATCGCCACAATGCCGATCGTCTCCTGATAGTCGTCGCCGACATTCTCCCAATAGCTGTGGAACAAAAGCGGCAGCGGCGTGACGATGGCAAACAGTCCTATCAGCTGCACGGCCTCGTAGAGGAAGCGCCGGATGCGGGGAGGATTGACATTGCGCACCTTGCAATAGTCCGCCGTGGTCGGCACCGCGGGCGATCCATGCCAGTGTTCGCCGTCGGGGATGCTTTGCCCGCGCTGCAGCGAGGAGGAATGACCGAGCTGGCCGCCATCGCCTATCGCGGTGTCGATGTCGAGCGTGCAGCCGACGCCGACGAAGGCATCGCGGCCGATGGTCAGCGGCCCGGTATGGATATAGCCGGCCTGGGCGCGATAGCCCAGGATCAGCGATTCCTTGCGCAGGATCGTTCGGTCGCCGATCGAAATCAGGTCCGTGCACACGGGAACGGCGCGGGATTCGATGACCACGTTCTTGCCGATCCTGGTTCCCAGAAGCTGCAGGTAGAGGCTGTAGAGCGGGCTTCCGCGGAACAGCACGACGGGTGCCGTACGGATCAAGGTTTTGACCACCCAGAAGCGATAATAGCGCAGGCCCCAGATCGGGAACGCTTCCGCTTTCCAGCGGCCCACCAGCACCCATTTGGCGGCAATGGCAAAGCCCGACATGCCGAAGAACACACCGGCCGAGAGCACCACGCACCTGAAATAAAGCTGCAGCGGGTCGTCGAGCGTGTCATAGACCCAGTTGAGGCCGTCATTGATCGCCCACAAGGCCACGTAGCTGTAGGCTGCGTAAAACAGCAACTGCGCCGCGCCGCAGGTCCAGTAGACGAAATTGGACGCTTGGCGGGTGAGAACGGGCTCGTTGGTGGCCGTCGTCATCTCTTCCGCCACGCTCAGGTGCTTGGCCAGGCGCGCCACCGTTGGGTAGAGATAGATGTCGCGCATCGACGTCGTCGCCCATTCCTTTCGCGTGCGCACGCGCGCGCAAAAATGCGCCATGAGCAGCGAGTTGGCGCCGAGATCGTCGAAGAAATTGTCCTCGACGGAAACGTCGTCGAATTTCAGCACGGCGCATAGCGCGTCGGCCAGGAAACGCTCGTCGTCGTTGCCGGGCGGCACCATGGCGCGGTCGGCCGAGAGCCGGACGCTGGTCGGTTTGGGCAACTGGCGAAGGTCGACCTTGTTGGAGACCGTCATCGGGATCGCCGGCAGTTCCTCAAGATAGGAGGGCACCATGTAATCCGGCAGCCGCCGCTTCATCGTCTGGGCGATGTCGGCGCGCGAGAGCGGCGGCTGGCCGGCCTTGGGCGCGTAATAGGCAACAAGTTCGACGCGGCCGGGCTCGATCTCCCAGGTGGTGACGGCGGCCTGCGCGATCTCGGGCTGGTCGAGCAGCACGGCCTCGATCTCGCCGAGTTCAATGCGATAGCCGCGGATCTTCACCTGAGTATCGATGCGCCCGGCATACTCGATCTCGCCGGCGTCGCTGATCCGGCCAAGGTCGCCGGTGCGGTAGATGCGCTTCGACGGGTTGTTCGGCAGGCCGAGGAAATCGGTGATGAACTTCTGTTCGGTCAGGTCCGGCCTGTTGAGATAGCCGACCGCCAGCCCGATGCCGGCAATGCCGATCTCGCCCAGTTCGCCAGGTTCGGCAAGCTGAGGTAGCGAAGGGTCGAGAATGACGATCGAATAGGTGGGCAGCGGCGCGCCGATCGTCACCGGCCGGTTCGGCGTCAGTGCACCCATGGTTGCCGTGACGGTCGCCTCGGTGGGGCCATAGGTGTTGAGGATCTGCCGCCCGGGCTTCGACCAGCGCACCACCAGATTGTGCGGGCAGGCCTCGCCGCCGACCAGCAGCGTGCGAAGGCTGGGCACGTCCGATGTCATGGACGACAGAAGCGTCGGGCTGCAGGCCATGCAGGTGATGTCGTGATGGCGCAGGAAATCGGCGAGCTCTTCGCCCACGAGCGGCATCTGGCCTGGTGCCGGCACGACCGTCGCGCCGGCGACGAACGGCACCCATATCTCCTCGGAGGAAAAGTCGAACGCGATGGTCATGCCCTGGTAGACGCGATCGCCCGGCCGGTAGCCGTAGGATGCGGCGGCGACGCGGATGAAGTTGACGAAGCTTTGATGGCGGATGGCGACGCCCTTGGGCCTGCCGGTGGTGCCCGATGTATAGAGGATGTAACAGATGTCTTCGACCTCAGCGGGGGCCGGCGCCTTGTGCGGCTTCAGCGGCGCGTCGGACTGGGCTGATATTTCGGCGGCGGCGCTGTCGATCAACAGGTGCGGAACCGGCAACTGGTCGGCCCGCGACGCGTAGGTGGCGATGGTGACGACCAGGCTGACGCTGGCGTCTTCGATGATGAGCGCCATGCGCTCTTGCGGAAAGGCGGTGGCCAGCGGCACGAAGGCGGCGCCTGCCTTCACCACGGCGAGCAGGGCCACATAGGTTTCGGCGGACCGGTCGAGGATGAGCCCGACACGGTGACCAGGCCGCACGCCGCGCTTGACCAGCAGGCGAGCGAACTGGTTGGCGCGCTTGTCCAGTTCCCTATAGGTCCAGGTGCGGCCCTCGGAGATCACCGCCGGCAGCGTGGCGAATGTTTCGGCGAGTTGCTCGAAGACCTTGTCGAGCCGCTCGTCCGGCTGACCCGCACGGGCAAAATCGGCGCCCGCCAGGACTTGGCCGTGCGCTCCGGCTGCAACTCCCGCAAGTGCATCGACGCTGTCGGGGCTGGTCTCGGGCCCTGTGCCCGCTCTTGCCGCTTCCCTGTCCAGTTCGGCGATATCGATACCGTGGTCCATTTCCAAACTTTCTCGTCCTGGCAAGCCGTTACAGGCACATCTCGGTCACGCCGCCGCGCCGGCGGGCATTGCCGACTGTGCCGTCGCTGCAATTTCATCGTTGTTCATGGAGGGGGAATGACCGAAGCTTCCAGAACGGAAGATTCGGGAATTCAGGCCGGCGATCGCCGGCCGTACCCTCTTTGGCCGGGCGGTTATCACGGAATTGACCGCTCCGTCTTCACAGTTTCGGGAGCATGGGCGCATCGCGCAAGCGCGCGCGTTGCCTGGGCGCTACCGGCGGCGAGCGACATGCGGGGCAGGGCACCCGTCGATCCGTTCGAACCTCTTTGCATTGCCGTACCCAATTCCGTGCGTCCGTGCGCCTGTGTCCGTGCGCCTGTGTCAGTGCTTGTGCGGCGGCCAGATTTCCGGCCGTTGAGGGATGCTTATGCCAGCCGATCTTTTCGCCAGTTTTTCCGAACTGTTGAATCTTGTTTCTGAATTGTGTCTGGGCAGTCTTCCGTAGGACCGCTTCCCTCAATTTCAGCCCTTCCAGAAAAATCTCATACCGCCCGGGAATAAAGCGGGGCCCTTGCGGGTCTTCTCTGCAAGCGGAGCAATCTTGCGGTCCGCGACCCTAAGAAAACGAAACAAGGATTTACCGAAATGACCAAGCTCGCTCTCAGCGTGGCTGCGATGTTGCTTGCCTCGACTTCTGCCTTTGCCGGCAGCGACCATTTCGGCGCCGATAACGTCAACCAGCCTGGCGCCGCTGTCGACACCAATGCCACCGCCTCGATCCCCTACACGGCACGTCCTCATGGCGTCGATACCAAGGTGACGACCGGGCCGAGCCGGCCGGCGACCAAATCCGATGCGAAGGAACCCGGCCAGGGCATCTGGGGCAACTGAGTTCACGGCTCGGCACCGGATCCCGACGGCGCCGATCCGATCCCGCGACCAGCGACGGAGGGCCAGGGGCTTGGCGCTCCGTCATTCCCTTCGACCTTTCGCGCCATAGTCACCACTCAACAGAGAAGATCACCATGTTCAGCATGTCACGCCGCACAGTGCTTCAATCCGCCGCCGCCGCTGCCGCCTTCGGCCTTGCCGGCAAGCTGGAATTCACCCGGCCCGCTTTCGCGCAGACGCCGGTGGAACCCACCGTCGGCTTCTACAAATACACGGTCGGCGATATCGAGGTGACCGCCATCTATGACGGCATCTGGAAGAAGCCGCACGACCCGGCCTTCATCAAGGATGTTTCGGTCGATGATACCAAGGCAGCGCTCGCCAAGGCGGGGTTGACGACCGACTTCATGCCCATTCCGCTCACCGTCGCCGTGCTCAAGATGGGCGGCAAGCTGATCATGATGGATGCCGGCTCGGGGGTCGGCCAGTGGCAGGCCAATGCCACGCATCTGCCGGCCAACATGGCCGCCGCCGGCATCGACTACAAGGCGATCGACACCATCATGATCTCGCATTTCCACCCCGACCATGTCTGGGGCCTGATGGAGAAGGGCACCAACACGCCGGTGTTCCCCAATGCCGAGCTGATCGTCAACGCCACCGAATACAAGTGGTGGACCGACCCCAGCAGGCTGGCCAAGCTGCCCGAGGGCCGCAAGCCGGCGGGCAAGCGCATCGCCGAAAACTTCCCGAAATGGAAGAACTGGAAGCTGGTCGAGGACGGCGCCGAGGTCGCGCCCGGCATCCAGATCATCGCAGCCCCCGGCCACACGCCGGGACATTCGGTGTACCTCGCCAATTCCGGCAAGGAACAACTGATGATCTCGGCCGACACCATGTATGTGCCGGCGCTTCTCGCGCCGCATCCGGAATGGCAGGGTGCCTATGACCAGGACGGGCCGACGGCGATCGCCACGCGCCACAAGATTATCGACCGGGTGATCGCGGACAACATCCGCATTTCCGGTTCGCACTTCCCGTTCCCGGGCACCGGCGTCTTCGTCAAGGACGGCAATGCCTACGGCTTCTCTCCCGTTCAAATTTGAACGGGTAACTCAATCCTAGCGAGACAGACAATGAAACAATGCTATCTGGGCAAGCACGCCCTGTTTGGCCTGCTCGGCGCCATTGCCGTGCTGACCGTGGTTCCCGTCGCAACCATCATCCCGGCCTATGCGGTCGATGATATCGAGGGTGCCGACGCGCCCGACCTCACCGCCGTCAAGGCCAAGATCGACGCCAAGGATTACAAGGGCGCGCTGGCGGATCTGCGCGACCTCGCGCAGGACAACCAGCAGGCCGACGTTTACAATCTGCTCGGCTTCACGCTGCGCAAGACCGGCGACTTCACCACCGCGCTGACCTACTACAACAAGGCCCTGGAGCTGAAACCCGACCACAAGGCCGCCCGCGAATATCTGGGCGAGCTCTATGTCGAGAGCGGCGACATGGCCAAGGCCGATGAGCAATTGGCCTCCCTGCAGAAACTCTGCCCCGCCGGCTGCGACGAGCTTTCCGACCTGCGGAAAGCCATCGACACCAAGGTGACGAAGTAAGTTCTCCCCCCGGATTGCGAATGGCAATTCGGGCAATCCCCTCGGGGAGAAGCTGGACGCGAAGCGACGGATGAGGGGCCTTGCGCCAACCCCGATGGATCGCAAAGTTCGGGCGCTCGTGGCTGGCGCCCACTGCCGGAGCCGGCGCCTCTCCCTCGAGCCGGCTCCGGCCCTTTTAGTCATCACATTCGGCAGGCGCCGTTCCCGCGTGGCGCCTCCACGGTGTCAAAATATCGGAGGCTGACCATGACCCTGAACGAACGCGCCGCGAAGCTGCACGCCCTCGCCACCAGACTCTATGTCAGGGATCTGACCCTGCTTGCCGGCCGCCTGCTCATGTCCTTCATCTTCCTGCATGAGGGGGTGACGCTGGCCACTCATTTCGACGGCGCCGCCAAGGCGATGGCCGCGCAAGGCGTCGGGCTGCCGCTGTTCGTCGCCACCATCGCGCTGCAACTGGGGGCAGGGCTCTCGGTGGCAACGGGGGTGCTGACGAGGCTGGGGGCGATCGGCCTCGGCCTCTTCTGCCTGGCAACGGCCACACTGTTCCACACCAACTTCGCCAGCCAGAGCGAGCTGCTGAATTTCGAAAAGGATCTGGCGATCGCCGGCGGCATGTTCGTGCTGGCCGTCGCCGGCGCCGGCCGGATCTCGCTGGATTGGCTGCTGGCCCGCACCCTGCGGCAGCGCCAGCGCGATAGGGAAACGGTGGCATTGCTGCTGGCGGTCGAGAACCAGTTTTCCCAGAGGTGAGGCTGCCGGTTTGAGGAGAAGCTGAGGCCGCGACCCGTTCATACGCCCGCCACACGCACTTTGCTGGAACCAGCCTTGATGCTCCGCATTCTATAAGCAGGGACTCAAGGAGGGTGACGTGAAAGCGATATTGGCACTGGTCGGCGGCTTTGTCTTGACCCTTGCGGTCTTCGGTAGCGGGCTTGGCTTTGCCGCCTGGCTGCTCGCCGCCAAGCCCGCGCATGAGGCAAGGCCGACCCTCAGCGTGGCGGAACTGTGGACCAGGGACGCGCGGCCGGTGAACAAGGCGGCGCAAAATCTGCAACGCTTGCCGGCCGACCAGCCCGCGCCGCCCGAGGTCGCCGTCAAGGCGCAGGCACCCGATCCCACCGCGACCGGATCGATCGCCCGGCGGCTGGAGCCGACGCGCTGCCGGTGTCCCATGTCCGGTGGTGCGCCAGCCGTTACCGCTCTTACCATCCCGACGACAACAGCTACATGTCCTACAGCGGGCAGCAGCGCCCCTGCGTCTCACCCTATCTCGATGCCGGCGCCGACCAGGGCGCGCAGCCATCGGCAGCCGTCAGCTATGTCGAGGGCGGTGTCGCCCCGGCGGTCGCCACGACGGCGCTTTCCGCCGACCATGTCGATTCCTGCTTCAGCCGCTACCGCTCCTACCGGCCCGACGACAACAGCTACCAGCCATATTCCGGCGGACCCAGGCGCCAGTGCGAATAGCCGCCGGTGCCGGGCAGGCGTGGCTGAAGGGTGCATCTGGTCATCGCGACGATCACGCAAATTTTTTGGATCGTTAGCATCGGCGCCGCGTTCATGCCTCACATGAGTGGAGGAATGACATGAGCGACGACCGCGACGACAAGATCAGGAACCGCGCCTACGAGATTTGGCAACGCGAAGGCGGGGCGCATGGCGACCATGAGCGGCACTGGCGCCGGGCCGAGATGGAGATCGACAGGGAAGCCGCCCTGCCGCTGACGGCGGATGACGCGCTGCCGCAAACCGGCGAGATCGCCAGTTCCGACGTTCTGACGGTGGAGGAACTGGCGATCCGCGCGGGCATAACGGGCGAGGAGGCGCAGGAGCTGATCGACCGCCTCGGTACCGACCGCGCCGCGATCGAGCAAGCCGCACGCAGCCTCAAGCCAAAGCGCGGGCGCTGAACGCGCGAGCCTTTCGAAACAACGGGTTGGCGCAACTCGATGACAAGATGATTCATCGAGCCACCCAGCGCAAAACCATGACTGTCGCGAAGCCGGCGCTCTCTTGGAGCGCTATCCCTGGTCATCTCCGACAATGTCGGAACCCTTGGCCGCCTCGGAGGTTCACCCTGTCCCCACCCCAAAGGAGATGCACTCATGGACCACGCCAACCACGTAAGGCTCAGCCGCGCCGAACTGACCCCGGACACGCTTGAAGGCGCGACCATCTACGGTCCCAACGACGAGAAGATCGGCTCCGTCGACCATATGCATGGCAGCAGCCAGGTCGTCATCGACGTCGGCGGCTTCCTTGGCATCGGCGCCAAGCCGGTCGCCGTCGCCGCCAACGAACTCGATTTCATGCGTGACGAGGACGGCGACGTCCATGCCGTGACCAGCTGGACCAAGGACCAGCTGAAAGCCATGCCCGAACACCGCGACTGACAATAGGTAGGGCCCGGCGATCGCCGGGCCCTACCTCCTTTCCTGGGGAGCGACTGATGAGCAGGAAGCTGAAAGACGGGAAATACCGGCTTTATTCAAGGAAGAAGGACGAGAAGACGGGCAAGCGGCGGAATCTGGGGACGTTCGACAGCCGCGAAGCGGCGGAGAAGCACGAAAGGCAAGTGCAGTATTTCAAGCGGCATTGAGGCGATCGCCGTGCATAGCGGTAGACAGAGGCCGAGACCGCTGTAGGCCAACCCGCTTCGTCCTCCCGGGGGCCAGCAAAGCGCTGCGAGGCCTTTCAGCAGCGCTGGCAAATCATATGGAACAAAATATGCGGCTACGCGTTAGGAGCTTCGGCCTGATCCGGCCGTGGGGTCCGCGTGGAGGGGTTTTTGGGCGTATCTCGGTTACCAAAAGAACAACTGGACTCTCGACAAATTCTCAGCGCTCTCAAAGCCTTTCGAAACGGCGATTTCTCCGTCCGTATCGAAAACGTCTATGATGGGCTGAGTGGCGAGATTGCAGACACGTTCAACCAAATCGTCGAACTCAATGACCAGGTGACGCGGGAATTCGCGCGGCTCAGCCGGGTGGTCGGCAAAGACGGGCGCATCAGCGAGCGCGGCCATGTCAGGAACGCCAAAGGTAGCTGGGAATCAAGTGTCAGATCGGTCAACGACCTGATCGAGGACATGGTGCAACCGACCGCCGAGGTGGCCCGGGTCATTGGCGCCGTCGCCAAGGGCGATCTGTCCCAGACCATGATGGTGGAGATCGACGGCAGGCCGCTGCGCGGCGAATTCCTGCGGATCGGCAAGATCGTCAACACGATGGTCGAGCAACTCGCCTCGTTCACTTCGGAGGTGACGCGCGTGGCGCGCGAGGTCGGCACCGAGGGCAAGCTCGGCGGCCAGGCCCGGGTCAAGGGGGTGGCGGGCACCTGGAAGGACTTGACCGACAATGTGAACGCGATGGCGACCAACCTGACGAGCCAGGTGCGCAACATCGCGGAGGTGACCACCGCCGTCGCTTCGGGGGATTTGTCGAAGAAAATCACCGTCGACGTGAAGGGCGAAATCCTGGAGCTGAAGTCGACCATCAACACCATGGTCGACCAGCTCAACTCGTTTGCCGGCGAGGTGACGCGCGTCGCGCGCGAAGTCGGCACCGAGGGAAAGCTCGGCGGCCAAGCCCGCGTCGAGGGCGTGGGTGGCACCTGGAAGGATTTGACGGACAGCGTGAACCTGATGGCCGCCAATTTGACCGGCCAGGTCCGCAATATCGCCGATGTGACGACCGCGGTGGCGCTCGGCGACCTGTCGAAGAAGATCACCGTCGACGTGAAGGGAGAGATTTTGGAGCTGAAGTCCACCATCAATACGATGGTCGACCAGCTCAACTCCTTTGCCGGCGAGGTGACGCGCGTCGCGCGCGAGGTCGGCACGGAGGGAAAGCTTGGCGGCCAGGCGCAGGTGCGGGGTGTCGCCGGAACCTGGAAGGATTTGACCGACAACGTCAATTCAATGGCGGCCAACCTGACCGGCCAAGTGCGCAACATCGCCGAAGTGACCACCGCCGTGGCTCTTGGCGATCTGTCGAAGAAGATCACGGTCGACGTGAAGGGCGAGATCCTGGAGCTCAAGAACACCATCAACACGATGGTGGATCAGCTGAATTCCTTCGCCTCGGAAGTGACGCGCGTCGCGCGCGAGGTCGGCACCGAGGGAAAGCTCGGCGGCCAGGCGGAAGTCCGTGGCGTCGGAGGCACCTGGAAAGACCTGACCGACAACGTCAATCTGATGGCCGCCAATCTCACCGGCCAGGTGCGCAACATCGCCGATGTGACGACGGCTGTTGCGCGGGGTGATCTCTCAAAGAAGATCACGGTCGACGTGAAGGGCGAAATCCTCGAGCTCAAGAACACCGTCAACACGATGGTGGACCAGCTCAACTCATTCGCCTCCGAAGTCACCCGCGTTGCCCGCGAAGTGGGCTCGGAGGGAAAACTCGGCGGCCAGGCCCATGTCGAGGGGGTCGGCGGCACCTGGAAGGACCTCACCGATAACGTCAACGCCATGGCCGGCAACCTGACCGTGCAGTTGCGCGATGTCTCCAAGGTCGCGACCGCGATCGCGACCGGCGATCTCACCCAAAAAATCACCGTCGATGCACTAGGAGAGATTCTGCAGATCAAGGACGTCATCAACACGATGGTGGACCAGCTGAACTCCTTCGCATCCGAGGTGACGCGCGTGGCCCGCGAAGTGGGGTCGGACGGCAAGCTTGGCGGCCAGGCACAGGTCCGCGGTGTCGCTGGCACGTGGAAGGACCTGACGGATAATGTCAACGCCATGGCCGCGAATCTGACGGGCCAGGTCCGCAACATCGCGGAAGTGACGACCGCCGTTGCGCTGGGCGACCTGTCGAAAAAGATCACGGTCGACGTTCGCGGCGAAATTCTCGAGCTCAAGGACACCATCAACACGATGGTGGATCAGCTCAATTCTTTCGCCTCGGAAGTGACGCGTGTCGCGCGCGAAGTCGGCACCGAGGGGAAGCTTGGCGGCCAGGCACAGGTGCGCGGCGTCGCCGGCACATGGAAGGACCTGACCGACAACGTCAATTCGATGGCCGAGAATCTGACCGGCCAGGTCCGCAACATCGCCGATGTGACGACCGCGGTGGCGCGCGGCGACCTGTCGAAGAAGATCACCGTCGACGTCAAGGGCGAGATCCTGGAGCTGAAGTCCACCATCAACACCATGGTCGACCAGCTCAACTCCTTTGCCGGCGAGGTGACGCGTGTGGCGCGCGAGGTCGGCACCGAGGGCAAGCTCGGCGGCCAGGCACAGGTCGAGGGCGTGGCGGGCACATGGAAGGACCTGACCGACAACGTCAACCTCATGGCGACCAACCTGACCAACCAGGTGCGCGGCATCGCCGATGTCGTCACCGCAGTGGCGCAGGGCAATCTCAAGCGCAAACTCGCCGTCGATGCCAAGGGCGAGATCGCGTCCCTGGCTGACACCATCAACGGCATGATAGAAACGCTGGCGACCTTCGCCGATCAGGTGACCAACGTCGCCCGCGAGGTCGGCATCGAGGGCAAGCTCGGCGGCCAGGCGAGGGTGCCTGGCGCCGCCGGCCTGTGGCGCGACCTGACCGACAACGTCAATCAGCTGGCGGCGAACCTGACCACACAGGTGCGGGCCATCGCCGAGGTGTCGACCGCGGTCACCAAGGGCGATCTTACCCGTTCCATCAGCGTCCAGGCTTCCGGGGAGGTCGCGGCGCTCAAGGACAACATCAACGAGATGATCCGCAACCTGAAGGATCAAACGCTCAAGAATGCCGAGCAGGATTGGCTGAAAACCAACCTCGCTCGGTTCTCGCGCATGCTGCAGGGCGAGCGCGATCTGGCCACGGTGTCGCGCATGATCATCTCGGAGCTGGCGCCGCTGGTGAACGCACAGTACGGCGTTTTCTACGTGACCAATCGCGACGAGGAAGAATCCTATCTGGAACTGGCCGCGTCCTACGCCGCCGAGGGCAAAGCCAAGATTCGCCAGCGTGTGGACTTCCGGGAAGGCCTGATCGGTCAAAGCGCGGCCGACAAACGGGCGATCATGCTCGACGAGGTTCCGTCGAGCTTCCTGCGCATCAGCTCGGGCCTCGGCGAAGCACCGCCGGCCAGCGCTATCGTTCTGCCTGCATTGTTCGAGGAAGAGGTCAAGGCGGTCATCGAACTCGCTTCGTTCAGCCGCTTCAGCGACACGCATCGCCTGTTCCTCGAGCAATTGATGGAATCGGTCGGCATCGTGCTCAACACGATCGCCGCGACCATGCGCACGGAAGGGCTTCTCAAGCAGTCACAGCTTCTGACGTCCGAACTGCAGTCGCGCCAGACCGAGCTCACCAAAAAGCAGGAAGAACTTCACGCCACCAACGAGGAATTGCAGGAGAAAGCCCAGCTTCTCGAGAACGAGAAAAAACAGGTCGAGAACAAGAATCTCGAGATCGAAATGGCCAGACGGGCGCTCGAGGAGAAGGCGGAACAGCTGGCGCTGACGTCCAAGTACAAGTCCGAATTCCTGGCCAATATGAGCCACGAGCTGAGGACGCCGCTGAACTCGCTGCTGATCCTGTCCAACTTGCTCGCGACCAACCAGCAGGGCAACCTGAACGACAAGCAGATCGAGTTCGCTCGCACGATCAACTCGGCGGGCACGGATCTGCTCAGCCTCATCAACGACATACTGGATCTTTCGAAAATCGAATCCGGCACGGTTTCGATCGAGCTCAACGACATGCCGCTCGCACATCTGCGTCAGCATATGGAGCGAACCTTCCGCCAGCTTGCGGCCGACAAGGGGCTTGGGTTTACGATCGAGATCGATCAAATCCTGCCCGAGACGATCCGTACGGACGAAAAACGGCTGCAGCAGATCGTCCTCAACCTTTTGTCCAACGCCTTCAAGTTTACGTCCCAAGGCGACGTGACGCTCAGCATCCATGCCGAGCGGACCGGCCGCGGAAACGGCGCGGCAACACTGCCCCAGGCGCTGGCAATCGCTGTCACCGACACAGGCATCGGCATTCCGGAGGACAAGCAAAAGCTGATCTTCGAGGCGTTCCAACAAGCCGACGGCACGACCAGCCGCAAATATGGCGGCACTGGCCTCGGCCTCTCGATCAGCCGGGAAATCGCCCGCCTGCTCGGCGGCGAGTTGCGCGTCGAAAGCCAGCCAGGGACGGGATCGACCTTCACGCTTGTCATTCCCTTCGATGGCCCGCGCAGCAGCAGTCTTGCACCGCAGATCGAGCTTTCGCCGGCTGCCGTTTCCGTTGCGGCCAGCAGCACGACAGGAACGCCGGAACTCGCCGATGACCGTGATGCGATCGACCCGTCGGACAGGGTGGTGCTGATCGTGGAGGACGACCCCACTTTCGGCGGGCTGCTGCTTGGTCTCGCGCGATCGGCCGGATTGAAAGGGGTGCTCTCCACCGCCGGCTCGGGAACGCTGGCGCTTACACGCAAGCTCATGCCCGATGCGATCACGTTGGATCTGGGCCTTTCGGACATTGACGGCTGGGTCCTTTTCGACCTTTTGCGGCACGATCCGAAGACCAGGAACATACCCATCCACGTTATCTCCGGCGCTGAAGACATCGAGCTTCTCACACGCCGAGGCGCCGCAAGCGTTTCCAGCAAGCCGGTGTCCGCCGGCGAACTCTCGCGTGTCTTCGAGGACATTCAGTCGAGGACACTCAGGACACAACGCAATGTGCTGGTCGCGGACCCGGATCCCGAGCGTCGCCTCGCGCTGGTGGAAGCCATTCGCGACGGCGTCACGTCTGTCACCGCCATAGGCCGCGTCGCGGCTAATGCCGACGGGGATGGTATTGCCGGATATGACGCCGTCGTGTTCGGTTTTGGCCGTTCGGCCAAGGACAACGCCCAGATGCTCGATGAGATCATGTCGCAGTTCGGCGATTTTGTCCCGCGCCTGCTCTTCTTCACGCCCCATCCGGACGCCTTTCAACAGCAGATCGCCTTGCATCCGCCGCTCAGCGATGTTCCGCGTGCCGACAACTTTTCCCAGCTTGGCTTGTTGATGTCCGCGGCCCTTCCAGGCGACAGGCCCGACAAGGAAATCTTGGCTTCCGAACAACTCGACAACGCCGATCTGGCCGGAGCCAAGGTTCTGATCGTCGATGATGACATTCGCAACATCTATTCGCTGACCAGCGTGCTGGAGACCTACGGTATCGAGGTGCGGCATGCCGAGCGGGGACGGGATGGCATAGCCATGCTTGAAGAGGCGCCGAACGTCGATGTCGCCCTGATCGATATCATGATGCCCGAGATGGACGGGTACGAGACCATGCGCCGGATACGCTCCCAGCCGGAAATCGCGCACATTCCGCTGATTTCCGTTACGGCCAAGGCGATGAAAGGAGATCGCCAGAAATGTCTGGACGCCGGCGCGTCCGACTACATCGCCAAGCCAGTCGACCTCGACCTGCTCCTCGCCCTGCTGCGTGTTTGGGTCGGTCGCTCGCGCTCGCGGGCGGGGACATCGCGGGCAGACGGCGACGACCGCAATCTGATCGCGCCCCGGCGGATCTAGCCTATGGCCGCGATGGAAGCAGAAAGCAGCGAACCGTTCGAAAAGCTGGGGCCGGTTCGCGTTCTCGCTGTCGACGACGACGCGCGGAATCTCCTCGCCATAGAGGAGGCACTCGACGGGGTCGGGCAGGTGATTTGCGCTCAGTCGGGCGACGAGGCGCTGCGCTTTCTGCTCAAGGACGACTTCGCCGTCATTCTGCTGGATGTGCTGATGCCCGGTCTCGACGGCTACGAAACCGCTTCCCTGATCCGGAGGCGCGAACGTTCGAACGCCACACCGATCATCTTCCTGACCGCCATCAACAAGGAAGAAGCACATATGTTGCGCGGCTATGACGCCGGCGCGGTGGATTATCTGTTCAAGCCATTCGACCCGTCGATGCTGCGGTCCAAGGTCATGGTCTTCGTCGATCTCTATGAAAAGACGAGGGAAATCGAGCGGAACGCGGCCAGGGAGCAGCTGCTGCTTGAGCGAGCGCTGAAGGCGACGTCCGACAAGCTCGACGCCGAGCGGGCGCTGCGGCATTCCGAGGCCCGGCAGGAGACGATCCTCGCTTCGCTGCCGATTTGTTTTCACGCCCGCACAGCCGAGGCGCCATTCGCCGCAACCTATGTTTCCAAGGGGGTCGAGCGGTTGACGGGATTTTCTTCGGACCGGTTCATGGCGGATCCAGATTTCGGCATCAGCCGGGTCCATCCGGCTGATCGGGACGTAGTGACAAGATCGCTTTCGGCCGCCCACGAGACCGGCTCTTATGCGTGCGAGTTCCGCTGGCGACGCGCCAATGAGGAATACCGGATATTCCTCGATCAGGGAGTGGTCGCCAGGGATGGCGCCGGGCTCGAACTGCTGGGCACCATGCAGGACATCACCGAGCAGCGCCATCTGGAAAGCCAATTGCTGCAATCGCAACGGCTCGACGCGGTCGGCAAGCTGACCGGCGGACTTGCCCACGACTTCAACAATCTGCTTGCGGCGATCCTCTCCGGGCTGAGCCTGCTCGAAAGGCAAGTGAGCCTCGACGGCAAGGCGGCCCAGGTTCTCGACATGACGCGCCGCTCCGCTTCCCAGGGCAAGGACCTCATCCAGCGCATGCTCGCCTTTTCAAGGCGCCAGGATCTGAAGCCGGTTGCCGTGCGTATGTCGACCCTGGGAGACACGATGACCGGCCTGGTGGCGCCGATCCTGGGCGGCTTGGTGCGATTCGACTGGCATGTCGGTGAAGATACATGGCCGGTGCATGCGGACCCGGCGCAGCTTGAGCTTGCGTTGATGAACCTGGTCTTCAACGCCCGGGACGCGATGCCTTCCGGCGGGACAATCCGCGTCAAGGCCCACAATCGCAGCGTCGGCCCCACCGGCCAGGGGCTTGCCGCGGGCGACTATGTCAGGCTTGCGGTCGAGGACACCGGGACAGGTATCGCCGCGGATGTCATCAGCAAGGTGATCGAGCCGTTCTTCACGACAAAGCCGATCGGGAAGGGCACGGGTCTGGGCCTCAGCACTGTCTATGGTTTCGCCAAGCAGTCGGGTGGCACGCTCAGGATTGACAGCGAGCTTGGCCACGGCACAACCATGGAGCTCTGGTTGCCGCGTTCACGCGAGGCGCAGGACATCACCGCTAAAGATGAGCTTGTTTTCGAAGCCAGTGCCGCCAACAATGCCGGCACGGACCTCCCGACGGCGGCCGAGGATGAGTTGCCGACTGTTCTGCTCGTCGACGACAGTCAGTCCCTGCGGGAGTTGACGGCGATGTCGCTGCGGCAATCGGGCTTCGACGTGACGGCGTTTTCGGGCGGCGCCCAGGCCCTTGCCGCCATCGAAAAGGAGCCGGACCGTTTCGACGTCATCGTAACCGACTTCGCCATGCCGCTCATCTCCGGCATCGACGTCATCCGCTTCGCCCGAAGCTTGCGCGCGGATTGGCCGGCACTCATCGTCACGGGCTACGCCGATGCCGAGAAAATCTCGGACCGCCCTGACGACGTGGCATTGATCAGCAAGCCCTTCGAAGATGCCCACCTGGTAGCAGCCATTCGATCAGCTTCGCGCCGCCGCTGATGCGCCTGCTTCGGGAGCAGCCCGCACCTGTCGCCGGTCTCCGCGGGGCGCTTAGCAGACCTCCCGATTTCTCGCGCTAGCTGCCGAGTTGCCCTTTGCCGTTAACCATTCGTTAACCATTAACCCCCTAGCGTTTACCTCTCAGTAAGGATTCGCTGGCCGTGACCTTTGCCGCCCCCGTCGAAACAAAATCCATTCGTTTTCGCGCCCGTTCGTTCGTGGCCTTTACGCTCACGCCGGAGGCGCCGATTTCCGCCTGGCTGGAGGGGCTGGATCACTGGATCGGCAATTCGCCAGGGTATTTTGCGGGGCGGCCGGTGGTGCTCGATTTGAACGTACTGAAGCCCGACGTCGCCGACATCGCGCTGCTGGTTGCTTCGCTTGGTGCGCGGGGCATCCGGGTCTACGCGATCGAGCTTGAAGGGGCCTCCCTCGGGCTTGACCTGCCGCCGCTGCTTAGCGCCGCCAAGGAGGCCACTACGGATGGCCTGCTGTCTCAGCCCGGCCGCAAGGGCAAGGCGGAGGCGGCTGATGAAGCCGGCAAGCTGGAAACCGTGTTTTCGGATCGCGGCAAGGATGCCGGCAAGGCCGGCGAAGTCAAAGCCGGCGAAGTCAAGGCAGGCGAAGTCAAAGCCGGGGAAGTCAAGGCAGGCGAGGGCAAGGTCGACGAAGGCAGGGCCGAGGCCGGCAAGGGCAAGGCGGCCATGGCGGAAGCCGGCGCCATCGAAACGGTCCAGGCCGGCACGCTGATGGTCAAGTCGCCGATCCGCTCGGGCCAGTCGATCTTTCATCCGCATGGCGATGTCATCGTTTTGGGCTCGGTCGCGTCCGGCTCCGAAATCATCGCGGCGGGCTCTATCCATGTGTATGGCACTTTACGCGGCCGCGCCATCGCTGGCTCGCAGGGCAATCGCTCGGCACGCATCTTCTGCCGCAAGAACGAGGCGGAGCTGATTTCGGTCGACGGCTGGTACACCACCGCCGAAGAGATGGAAGGCGTCTCGCGCGGCAAGGCCGTGCAGGCCTTCCTCGAAGGCGACATGCTCGCCGTCGTGCCGCTGAACTAGGCCGGCGCGGTGCTGACGCCCGGCTTAACGGTTCCGGCCAGGACAAGCGCCGAGGCATCGCCGCGCGCAAGCCTCGGACCGGTTTGGGATGGCATGATGGCAGGCTCTGACAACAGCCGTGCGGCGCACGGCACAACGAACGACAACAGGCAACGGAGGCTTTTTCCATGGGCAAGGTAGTGGTCGTCACATCGGGCAAGGGGGGCGTCGGCAAGACCACCTCGACGGCCGCGCTGGGTGCCGCGGTCGCCAAGACCGGCAAGAAGGTGGCGCTGGTGGATTTCGACGTCGGCCTGCGCAATCTCGACCTGATCATGGGCGCCGAGCGGCGCGTCGTTTTCGACCTCGTCAACGTCATCCAGGGTCAGGCCAAGCTGTCGCAGGCGCTGATCCGCGACAAGCGCGTCGACACGCTGTTCCTGCTGCCGGCGTCGCAGACGCGCGACAAGGACGCGCTGACCGAGGACGGCGTCGGCGAGGTGATCGACAAGCTGCGTTCGGTTTTCGACTATGTCTTCTGCGACAGCCCGGCCGGCATCGAGCGCGGCGCGCAGCTCGCCATGCGCTTTGCCGACGAGGCCGTCATCGTCACCAATCCGGAAGTGTCGTCGGTGCGCGATTCCGACCGCATCATCGGCCTGCTCGACGCCCGTACCATGCGCGCAGAACAGGGTGAGCAGATCGCCAAGCATGTGCTGGTCACGCGCTATGACGCGGCGCGCGCCGCGCGGGGAGAAATGCTCTCGATCGACGACGTCCTGGAAATCCTGTCGGTGCCGCTGCTCGGCATCATCCCGGAAAGCCAGGATGTGCTGCGCGCCTCCAATCTCGGTTCGCCGGTGACGCTGTCGGAACCGCTCAACAACGCGGCACGCGCCTATCTCGAAGCGGCACGGCGGCTCGAAGGCGAAGATTTGCCGGTGGTGGTGCCCTTCGAACGCAAGGGTTTCCTCGACCGTCTGCTCGGAAGGAGGGCCGCATGAGCATCCTCGACCTCTTCAAGCGGCGCACCAGCGCGCCGGTGGCGCGCGAGCGGCTGCAGGTGCTGCTCGCCTATGAGCGCCGCAGCCGTGGCCAGCCCGACCTCGTCTCCATTCTGCGCGAGGAGATCATGGCTGTGATCGCCAAGCATGTGCAGATCGACCAGGACTATCTCCAGGTCTCAATGGATCGCGGCGAGACCATGTCGACGCTGGAAATCGACATCCAGATCCCCAACAAGAGCGCCGTGCCGCTGGCCATGGCGGGGTAGAACCGTGCGCCTTTTCCTCGCCCCACTCCATGTGGGGCGAGGTGTCCGGATTGCCGGGCCGACACCGCCGGTTTTGGTCCAGATCAGTTCAGCGAAAATCTCGACCTGAAGCCCGCGGCGCTGTTGCGATTGGGATAGTCTTGATCCGGTATCGCAACGCTCAGATGGGTGCACAGCGGTTCCCAGCCATCGCCAAGAGCGTGGACCAGCAGCCGCTCCGGTGGCACTTCGGCGTACACCGCACGGACATTGGCCTCGTAGCAGGCAATGGCATGCGCTCGATCGCCCGGCCGGCCGCCGAACACCTGCTTGGCGATCAGGGCAAGGCCCAGCGATTCTTGGTCGACGCTTTGCTCAAGTCCCCTCGCGATCGTTTTTTCAAAACTCTCCCACCAGCTTTCGGCCGAGCGGTAGGTCAGGATCACCCTGGCAGTTGGATAGAATTCGATCAGTTCGCGCCAGTAGTACGCCGAAGGCCAGTCCAGACAGGAGACATAGCCCGACAGCAGCTGGTTCCAATCCGGCGCGGCACCTTGGGCCAGCGCACGCCACATCCGTTTCTGCTCCTCGTTGCCGATCACTTCATGCATGTGATGACAGGGGCCGTAGCCGAGAATGGCCAACGCCTTGCGCATCGAATCCGTGCCAGTTCGGCCAAAGCCGGTTCCGATCACCTTGATCGACATCTCCACCCCCTCCCGTTCGACTTGCAAGCGTTTGCTGGCAGCATATCAGGCTGTACACGGAATATGCACGAGAAGCGTTGACACCGCCGCGAACGCTACGGTCTGCGCCAGCCCGGTACTCGGCACTGGCTGTCGCGGCAGTGCAATCCCCAAATGTCTGAAATTTACATTTCCCTAGGGGGGCTTCCCCAGCGGAACCAGCGGATGTAAGGATACAAATTAGCAGTTTGTTAAATATCTGGTTTTGATTGCGTAAGAGGGAGTTCCGTATGAACTTCAAGAGCCTGATCAAGCGTGCTGAAGACGTAGACGATGCACTCCAGGAGTTGCAGGACGATCTGGCGGACGCCCTGGATGCCAGCCTTGACAGCGAATTCGAGGCACCGCCACAGGGCGACGATGTCCCCGCTGACCCGTCACCCGTCTCGCCACCCCAAGCCGATGCGGCGCAAGCGGAGGGCGCGGACAATCCCGACGATGCGGGCAACGCCGACACCGCCGAAACCACGCCACGACTGACGCCCCATGCCCAGACCCGGCTCGCGGCGTTGAACGCCTTCGAAGGAATGTTCCACGACGCCAGGGATTATCTGGATGAGATCAACGGCAAATTGTCGGAAATCTCGACCTCGCACCATCTGACGCGCGAATTCCTCAACATCCTCCACACCGACATTCTTCGCGCCAATGAGCTGGAACTCGCAAACGCCGGCCTGATCGCCGAGCAAAGAGCGCTGTCGGAAAAGCTGCACGACACGGCGGCGAAGCTGCGCGAGCGTGACAGCACGTGCGAAGTGCTGCAGCAGCGCGAGACAGACCTGGTCCAGGACCGGGACGCGCTTCGCGCAACGCTGGCGGCGGCAAGGCTTGAGCTCGCCGAGATGGGCAATGCCAGCGCCAAACGCGACGCGGAATTCGGCGACATCGCCAACCGGCTGACGGCAAGGACGGTCGAGGCCAACAGGCGCTTGCGCGAGAGCAAGATGCTGCGGGAAAAACATGTCAGCCTGTCGGTCGAACTCGACAAGGTGCTGAAGCGGGAGAGCCAGGCGCGCCACAGGCTGGACGAGCTTTCCGCAATCCACGCCAGCGAAGCGGCGCGCCTTGCCGAACTGATGGCGGCGCTCGGCAAGAGCGAGAAAGAGGAGATCCGGCTGCAGAAGGCGCTCGAGGCCACACAGGCCAAGCTGGCGGAAAAGACCGAAACGGCCAGCCTGATGCAAGGCGACTGGGAAGCCGAACGGGCGCGCGGCCAGACGGAAATGCGCGGATTGCGGTCCGGGATACAAGACCTGGAATCGCGGCTGGAGCGGGCCTCGAACGAGAACAGTGCGGCCGCCGCCGAAATCGCCAGGCTCAAGACCGACCTGGACGATGCAGTGGCCGAAAAGAAAATCGCCGATGAAAGATTGTCCGCGCTCACCGACGAGAACGAAGCGGACAAGCTGAGCCTTTCGAAAGCGAACGCCAATCTTTCGCAACTTGCGCTGCAACAGGCATCGGAGGACATACAAAGGGATGTCCAGCGGCAGGAATGCGAGGATTTGAGGGCCGAAATCGCGTCGCTCAATGCCCGGATCAAGGAATTGCTGCCCTACGAGCGGCTCCACAAGGCCACCAACGGCAAATCGCGCGAGGGCGAGGTGGTGGAGATCGCCGCCGTGGTGGCCGAGAAAGCCCGTGCAACGGGCAGACGTCCCATCCGCAGGAATCTGCGCGCCACGTCGTAGCGCGCTTCGCGGGCCTCGTTGCTTGGCAGTCCCAGCATTGGGCTGCCTTTCGCGATGTGGACGGGCCTGACCCAATCACACCGCCGCGAACACCACCGTCCGCGCCAGCCCGCCGCCCTGGCGGTTCTTCAGCCTCACGGTGCCGCCCGTAGCGCTCGATGATCTCCTCGTCGAGGAATTCGGCGCGCAGCCGCATGCGCGTGATCGGCGTGCGTAGGCCATGGCCGGCGGCGGCCACCAGCCGTATGCGGCTTTCCGTGGCCGTCTTCAGCCTGGACGAGAGCTGGTTCAGCGCGTGCGCCGTGGCCTTGACCTCGGCCGAGCGTCTTGGTGATGGCCTGGATTTCACCATGGCGTCGCCGTTGCGCGGCACCTGGCTGGCGAGGGCCTGCTCCTAATGCCGGTGAACGTGGCATTTTTGGCGATAGCTCGCGCATCGCTTCGCTGATATTGGTGCGTCCAGAGAATTCCTGGATGCAACAGATGACATCGAATTCAGATAAGGCGGAAACGGTCGAGCAGTTGCTGGAGACGCCGGACCTTGCTAGCGCGCTGGAAAGCGAACAGTTCAAGAAGTTCCTCGACCAGGTGCCGATTGCCATCGCCGTTTCGGACCTCAGCGGGCAGGAACGTGTCGTCTACGCCAATCCCGAGTTCGAGAAACTGTCGGGCCTAAGGGCGGCGAGCCTCGCTCAGAGGCATTGGGCGGCACTTTCGGGCATTGGCCTGCACCAGCAGAAGGACCGCGCGCTATCCGATGCGGTGGTCGACGGGACCGATTTCGTCGGCACGTTCCGGCTCGAGCGAGCCGAGGACAAGCATGCGATCGTAGACGTCTATTCCAACGTCATCGAGGACGACAACGGCAAGGCCTGCTTCCGGCTGGTGGCATTGGTCGACGTCTCGGTCCATGGCGAGACCGAAGATGCGGGCTCGATCGAGGAGCGCGTCCGCGAGAAAGACACGCTGTTGCGGGAATTGCAGCACCGGGTGAAGAACAATCTGCAGATGATCACCGCCCTGATCCGCCTCGAAACGCGCAATGCGACCGAGCCGGACCGGAAACGCTTCGAAAGACTGGCTGGCCGCGTCGACGCCTTGGCCATCCTTTACCAAACGCTATCGGGCGAGGAGCACAAGGAGGAGGTCGATCTCGGCGTCTATCTGAGCCAGATCGCGTCCGCCGTGATGAGCTCGCATGCTGTCGAGGGCATCCGCCTCGACATGAAGGTGGACACCTACCCGGTCTCGATCAACGTTGCCATGCCCACCGGCCTGGTGGTCAACGAACTGCTGACCAACGCGCTCAAGCATGCATTTCGCGGGCGCGACAGCGGGACGATCACGCTGCATAGCGTCGTGAACGGGGATGGCTGCCGGGTCGTCGTCGCCGATGACGGGATCGGGTTGCCGGAAGGCGAGAGCTGGCCCAAACAAGGCAAGCTCGGCGCGCTCATCGCACAATCGCTGACAGAGAACGCCAAGGCTGAGTTCGACGTGACTTCCAGCGCCGACGAAGGCACCCGGGTCACGATCGTATTCAAGCGCTCCGCCGCCGCGGCCTAGAGCAATCCCAGAAAAAGTGTGTAGTGGTTGTCCCGCCCGGTACCGCCGTTGCGGCGGAAATCCCTGAACCGAGGACGGCGGCCGTCTCTGGCCGTGCCCCCATCGAGGTATCCGCCCTGTCTCACGACAGGCAGGCTGGTTCATCCTATTGCAGTGCCGCCGGGCAGGTTTTCGCCTCTGCGCATGGAGGATGAACACAAGTGACATCAATGCCGGTTGCCAGCCGCGAAGCCGCACCCCTGCCGGTCGCCGCGCTGATGGGGGCCATGGTGTCGATCCAGATCGGCGCCACCTTCGCCAAGACGCTGTTTCCGGTGATCGGCGCGCAAGGCACGACGACGCTCAGGCTGGTCATCGGCGCGCTGATGCTGATCGCGGTGCTGCGGCCCTGGCAGGCATGGCCCTCGCGCGCCACCATGCCGTGGCTCGTCGCCTATGGAGTGACGCTGTGCGCGCTCAACCTTCTGTTCTACGCGGCACTTGCCAGGATCCCGCTCGGCGTCGCGGTGGCGCTGGAGTTTTCCGGTCCGCTGCTGGTGGCGACACTGACCTCTCGGCGGGCCAGCGACTTCGCCTGGATCGCGCTTGCCGTCGCCGGCATCGTGCTGTTGTCGCCCTTCATCCACTCGCTAAAGCCGCTCGACCCGATCGGCGTGATGCTGGCGCTGGCGGCCGGCGGGTTCTGGGCGCTCTACATCGTTCTGGCGCAGAAGGCGGGCGCGGAACTCGGCACCCCCACCACCGCCTATGGCATGGCGATCGCCGCCGTGCTGGTGCTGCCCTTTGGCATCGCCGAGGCGGGAAGCGGCCTGCTCGCGCCGTCGATCCTGGTCAGCGCGCTGCTCGTCGGCCTGTTCTCCAGTGCCCTGCCGTTCTTCCTGGAGATGGTGGCGCTGACCCGCATGCCGGCGCGCATCTATGGCACGCTGACCTGCCTCGAGCCGGGGCTTGGCGCGCTGGCCGGGTTCCTGTTCCTGCGGGAAAGCCTTACCACGCCGCAACTGGCCGGCATCGCCGCCGTGATCGTGGCCGCCGCCGGCACCGCGCTAACCTCGAAGCCGCCGGTGCCGTCGCCGGAGTAGGGGTGGACGCCAGGACCGCCCGGCGACGTCAATTTGGCGCGAGCCGGCTGCCTGTTGTCGTCAGAACTTGACGCTGAGGTTTGCCTTGGCGCCGTTGTCGACGCGCCACCGCCGAACTGCCCGGAATAGGACAGGCCGAGCGTGGCATTGGGCGACACTTTCATGTCGATGCCGGCTTCCACTACCGTCGAGCCGGCCTCGTCAACTCGTGTCGGACATCGGCATGCCCTAGCGACTCATTGGCCCTGAAGGCGGAGCGCGCGGTCTCTACCGCCAGCGGGTCAGCGGCTTTACCGCCAGGGCGGTTCCGGCGCGAAGCGCTTGCCGATCCAGTCGGTGAAGGCGCGGGTCTTGGCGGCTTTTCCCTTGGCCGAGGGCGTGACGACATAGACGGCGCCTTCATCCGCCAAGGTCCACTCCTCCAGCACAGGCACCAGCCGTCCGTCGGCAAGCTCGCGCCCGACCAGCCAGTCGGTGCTCATCATCAGGCCGAGCCCCTGCACGGCGGCCTCGACCAGCACCTCGGCATCGTCGCTGACCAACGGCCCGGATACCTCGACGCGCGCGCGCCGGCCCTCGCGGTCGGTCATCTCCCAAGCCGGAAAGGTCTGGAAGCCCGAGAAGCCCAGGCAGGAATGGTCGAGCAGCGCCCGCGGCGTCTCCGGCGTGCCGCTGCGGGCGAGATAGGAGGGAGCCGCGCAGAGCAGCCTGCGTCGCGTCGCCACCTTGCGTGCCACCAGGCGCGAATCCTCCAGGCTGCCCAGCCGCACGGCGACGTCGAAATTCTCGGCGACCAGATCGGTGAAGCGGTTGGAGAGTTCGGCCTCGATGCGGACATCGGGAAATTCGGCGAGGAATTGAGGCAGCAGCGGCCCGATCCACATGCGCCCGAACGTGCCGGGCAGCGCCAACCTGAGAACGCCGCGGGGGCGGCCTCCGGCATGCGCGGACGCGACGGCCTCGGCCTCGTCGACGGATGCAAGGATGGCGCGCACGCGCACCAGGAATTCGGCGCCCGCTTCGGTCAGCGAGACGCTGCGCGTCGTGCGCGAGAGCAGCCTCACCCCGAGCCGCCTCTCCAGCGATTGCAGGCGCCGCGACAGGATGGTCGCGTCGCGCCCGACCCGCGCCGCCGCTTTGGTGAAGGACCGCGCCTCGGCGATGGCCGCGAAGGCAGCCATCTCGGCAAGGGCAGCGGGTTCGTGAGATTGCTGCATAAATCACAGTTCTCAATTGCTCAAAGCAAGGATTATCCAGAGATAGCGCAACAAATAGGTTCACTCAATCCATCAATCGTCCCAACGGAGTGAAATCATGAAAGCCATCGAACTCAGCCAGCCCAGGCTGGACGCCTTCCGCGCCGCCACCGTTGCAACCCCCGAACCGCAGCGCGGAGAGGTGCTGATCCGCCAGCGTGCGGCGAGCCTCAATTTCGTCGATGTGGCGGTGGCAAGCGGCAATTATCCCGGACCGAGCTTTCCGCTCATCCCTGTCGCCGACGGCGCCGGCGAGATCGTGGCGCTGGGCGAGGACGTTGCGAAATTCGCTATCGGCGATCGCGTCGTCGCGCATGCCAAGCCGCGCTGGATCGGTGGGCCGCCGCGGCCTTACGAGATGAGGCAGATGCGCGGCATTTCGCTGCCGGGGTCACTGGCCGAATATGTCGCGTTGCCGGCCAATTCGCTTGTGCCGGTGCCGGCGCATCTTTCCTTCGAGGCGGCGTCGACTCTGCCCATCTGCGGCACCACCGCCTGGAACGCCATCCGCGCCGCCGATGTCGGGCCGGGCTCGTTTGTCGTGCTGCTTGGCACCGGCGGCGTCTCGATCTTCACCCTGCAGCTTGCCAAAACCGTCGGCGCGACCGTCATCATCACCTCGTCGTCGGACGAAAAGCTGGAGCGAGCGAAGGCGCTTGGCGCCGATCATCTCATCAACTACCGCGCGACGCCCGACTGGGACGGCAAGGTACTGGAGCTGACCGGCGGCCTCGGCGCCGACCTTGTCGTCGAGACCGGGGGCAGCGCCACCTTCGCCCGCGCCGTCAACGCCACCGCGCCCGGCGGCACGCTGTTCACCATCGGCTTCGTCACCGGTGCCGAAGCCACGATCAATCTGCTGCCGATCATCATCAAGGCGCTGAAGGTGGTCGGCAACAACACCGGATCCGTGTCCGATCTTCTCGACGCCGCGCGCGCCGTCGGCGCAGCCCGGATCGAGCCAGTGGTCGACAAGGTGTTTTCACCTCATGAAGCCACTGAAGCCTACGCTCACATGGCCGCCGGCGGCCTGCATTTCGGCAAGCTGGTGTTCGGGCTGGAGTGGTGATCGGCGCAGGCGCCATTTCTTCAACGTTGAAATTCGCGAAACCGTCGCAACGTGCAATCTCCCCCCTCGAGGGGGAGATTGGCAGCCTCACCGTTAAATTAGCTTATCCAGCGTGATCGGCAGGTCGCGTATCCGCTTTCCCGTCGCATGGAACACCGCGTTGGCGATGGCCGGCGCCATGCCGACGATCGCCAGTTCGCCGACGCCCTTGCCGCCGAGCACCGAGGAGTGCGGGTCGGGAATCCCCACCGAGATCACCTCGATGTCGGGGACGTCGGCGTTGGTCGGGACGAGATAGTCGGCGAGGTTGTTGTTGACGATGCGGCCGTGGCGGCGGTCGACGATGCCTTCTTCGAGCAACGCCTGGCCGATGCCCATGATGATGCCGCCCTTCCACTGGCTCTCGGCCAGCTTCGGATTGTAGAGGCGGCCTGAATCCAGCGCCGACACGACCCGCGACACACGCACCGTGCCGAAATCCTCGTCGACGCGCACCTCGACGAAATGGGCGCACCAGGAGTGGCGGGAATAGTCGCCCTCGGTGTGCGGCAGCGCCATGGCGATGGTGGTGTAGTTCCTATAGCGATCATCCGCTGTCGAATTGGCCGGCATGGTGTCGCCCGTCGCTTCGATGCGGTCGCGGCCGACGCTTTTCAGCAATTCGGCGATCGAGACGTCGGGGCCGTCGCCGCGCGGCGTGGCGATGCGGCCTTTGGCGACGACCAAAGTGTTGGCCTGCAGCGCGTTGAAGGGCGAGCGCGGATCGCTGATCGCCAGGCCGACCAGTTGGTCGAGCGCCGAGGTCGCGGCCTTGTGGACGGCGCCCGTCATCACGCCGGCCAGCCGCGAGCCGCCGGCGACGCCGGCGCGGGGGAAGTGCGAATCGCCAAGCTTCACCACCACGTCGTCGGCCGCAACGCCGACCGTTTCGGCGGCGGTCTGCGCCAAGATCGTGTAGGTGCCCTGGCCCATGTCGATCGAGGAGCTTTCGACCTGGACCGAACCGTCGGCCAAGATGCGCACGATGGCCTCGCCATAGGCGCGCCGCACCGGATAAGTCCCGGCGGCCACGCCCCAGCCGACCAGATGGTTGCCGTCGCGCATCGAGCGTGGCTCAGGCGTGCGCCTGGCCCAGCCGAAGCGTTCGGCACCCGCCGCGAAAGCCTCGCGCAACTGCCGGGTCGACCAGGCTTTTTTCGCGTGCGGATCCTGTTCGGCGTAGTTGCGCAGCCGGATTTCCAGCGGATCGATGCCGACCTCGTAGGCGAGCTCGTCGATGGCGCTTTCGATGCCGAAGGCCGACGGGTTTTCGCCCGGGGCGCGCATAGCGCCCGGCACCACCGAATTCACTCGCACGACGTTCTGTTTCGAGGAGAAGTTTGGCGTCGCGTACATGATCGAGGTGACCGAGCCCAGCGGCTCGACCCACATGCCGTCGATGGAGGTTTCGTTGACGCCGCGATGCACGATCGACTGGATTTTTCCGTCGTGGTCGGCGCCGATCGTCACCGTCTGCCGCGTCGCGGCGCGGCCGCCATAGCCGGTGAAGGTCTGCGGCCGCGTCATTACCAGCCGCACCGGCCGGCCGAGCATTTTCGCGGCACTTGCGGCAATCGCGCCATGGCTCAGCGCCAGCGCCTTGGAGCCGAAGCCGCCACCGATATAGGGCGACACCAGCCGCACATTCTCGAACGGCACGCCGAACCATTCGGCATAGGTGCGCGCCATGCCGTCCAGCCATTGGCTCGGCTCCCATACGGTGAGATGGTCGCCCTCCCAGCGGGCGATCAGGCCATGCGGTTCCATAGGCGCCTGGTATTCGCGCGGTGTGTTGTAGGCGGCGCAGACGCGCACCGGAGCGGAGGCGAAGGCGGCGGCCGCGTCGCCCCATTCCTTGGTCATGGCATCGACCGGGATGCCGTCGCCGGCCTTGCCGTCGCTGAGGTCGACGATGGCCGGCGTCTCATCATAGCTGACCTTGACCATCGCCGCGGCGGCCACGGCCTGCTCGAAGGTCTCGGCGACCACGGCGGCGACGTGCTGGCCCGAGAAGGTGACGTCGCGCGCCAGCGGGCAATACGGATTGTCCGGCGGCGGCGTGCCGAACCAGTCCGAGGCGGTTTTCAGGCTGATGATGGTGTCTGGTGTCAACACCTTGAGGACGCCCGGCGCATTCTCGGCCTCCGCCGTCTCGATGGCGCGCACCTTGCCGGATGCGATGGTGCTTTCGACCAGCACGGCATAGGCGAGCCCTTCGAGCTGCTGCTCGACCGCGTATCTCGCCGCACCCGTGATCTTGGCCGGGCCGTCGACGCGCGACAGCCGGCCGCCGACGGTCTCCACCTGCGCGCCGTCGGACGCGTCGCCATGTCTTCCGACGTAAACAGTGCTTGCGATGTGAACGGTCATGCCGCTTCTCCCAATTTGAGGATGGCGCGTGCGACGACGCGCGGCGCGAGTTCGACCTTGTAGCGGTTGGCGCCATGGTCGACCGCGCCTTCGACGGCGAGCAGGCTGGCCGTGCGAACGGCTTCCGGCTCGAGCACCTTGCCTTTCAGCGCGGCTTCCACGGCTCGCGCCCGCCAGGGTTTGGTGGCGACGCCACCGAGCGCCACGCGCAGGTTGCGGATGGTGCGCCCGTCGGCCTCCAGTTCGAGCCCGACGGCGGCACTGGCCGCGGCGAACTCATAGGACTGCCGGTCGCGGATCTTCAGATAGGTCGAACGGCGGGCGACGGCGGAAGAAGGGATTTCGATAGCGGTGATCATCTCGCCCGGCTCGATCGCGTGTTCCCTGTCGGGCGTCGTGCCTGGCAGCAGGAAAAAGTCCTCCACCGGCACGCGCCGTTCGCCGAGGTGGACCGTTGCGTCGAAGGCGACGAGCGCGGTGGCGAGGTCTCCGGGATACATGGCGATGCAAGCCTCGCTGGTGCCAAGCACGGCATGGCCCCTGGTGACGCCGCCGATCGCCGAACAGCCGCTGCCTGGTTCGCGCTTGTTGCAGGCGGCAAAGTTCGCGGGATCGCGGAAATAGGGGCAGCGCGTGCGCTGCATCAGATTGCCGCCGATCGTCGCCATGTTGCGGATCTGCGCCGAGGCTGCCTGCCAGAGCGCTTCGGAGATGGCGGGGAAGCGGCTCTTGATGTCCGCGTGGTCGGCGACATGGCCCATCCTGGCGAGCGCGCCGATGACGACGCCGCGCTCGTCGACCTCGATCTGGTCGAACCCCTTGAGATGGGTGATATCGACCAGCGTGTCGGGCTCGGCGACGCCGCACTTGGCGAGGTCGATCAGCGTGGTGCCGCCTGCCAGAAGCATGGCGCCGGGGAGCGCGGCCGGCTGGCGGGCGGCGTCAGCCGAGGTGGCGCGAAAATAGGAAAAATCCCTCATGACGCGGCCTCCAGCGCTGCCTGGCGCACGGCGGCGACAATGTGCGGATAGGCGCCGCAGCGGCAGAGATTGCCGGCCATGTATTCGCGGATCTCCTCGTCCGACCCGGCGTGGCCCTCGCGGATGCAGGCCACCGCCGACATGATCTGGCCTGGCGTGCAATAGCCGCACTGGAAGGCGTCCTGCTCGAGGAAGGCAGCCTGCACGGGATGCAGTTCGCCCTCCCGTGCAAGCCCCTCTATGGTGGCGATGGCGCGGCCCTCGGCTTGCGCGGCCAGCGTCAGGCAGGCCAGCACGCGCTCGCCGTCGACATGGACGGTGCAGGCGCCGCACTGGCCGTGGTCGCAGCCCTTCTTGGTGCCGGTCAGGCCGAGCCTGTCACGCAAGGCGTCGAGCAGCGTGACACGCGGCTCGAGTTCCAGCGTGTGATGCTGGCCGTTGATATCGAGATGGACGGGAATTGTGGTCTTGCTCGTCATGGGCGTCTGGCTCCAGTTGCTTGACGCTGTGGAATGAACTCGACTGGGGCAGGGCGGTCCGACCGACCGCTTGCCTGCCCTGGCGCGGGCCTGTCGTTTCGGGCGGACCGCTCGTCACCCCAGCAGGTCCTCGATTCGGATCGGAAAGCGCCGTGCGCGCACGCCGGTCGCGTGCCAGACCGCATTGGCGACGGCGCCGGCAGTCCCGGTTATGCCGATTTCGCCAACGCCCTTGATGCCGAGGGCGTTCACATAAGGGTCGTCCTCGTGAACCAGCAGCGCCTCGACCGAGGGCACGTCGGCATTCACCGGGACATGATAGTCCGCCAGGTTGGCATTCTGGATGCGGCCGAAACGCCGGTCGGTGACGGCTTCCTCGTGCAGCGCGAAGGAAACGCCCCAGATCATCCCGCCATAGTACTGGCTGCGCACCAGCCGCGGATTGATGACGCGTCCGGCGGCGAATGCGCCGACCAGCCGGGTGACGCGGATCTGGCCGAGATCCGGGTCGACCTTCACCTCGGCGAAGACGGCTCCATGCGCGTGCTTGGCGTAAGTCTCCTGGGAGGCCGGATCCGGAGCGCCTTTGCCCCGGCCCTCGATTTCGGTCAGGCCCGCGCGGACGAGGATCTCGGCATAGCTTTCGCCGCGGCTTTCGTCGTCGCGCCGATAAAGGCGTCCGCCGCGTGCAACAACGCCTTCATTGCCGGCTCCGAACAGCGGCGAGGCTTCGTCGCCGGTGGCGAGATCGGCAAGGTTGGCGATGACGGCCGCACCCGCATTGTGGATGGCCATGCCGGCCGTCGCCGTGTGACCCGACCCGCCGGCGATACCCGCATTGGGCAGGTCGGAACTGCCGGCCCTGAAATCGACCTGGTCGATGTCGAGCCCCAGCCCGTCTGCTGCAATCTGGGCAAAAGCCGTCCAGGCGCCTTGGCCCATGTCCTGAGCGCCGGTCTCCATCAAGCCGCTGCCGTCGGCCCTCAGCACCGCGCGTGCCTCGGCCTGGAACATGAGTGCCGGGAACGTCGCCGTGCCCATGCCCCAGCCGGTGAGGAAACCGTCGGCGTCGCGCATCCGCTGCGGCTGCAGCGGGCGGCTCGCCCAGCCGAACGCCTCGGCGGCCTGTTCGTAACATTCGCGCAGCGCCTTGGAGGAGAACGGCTTGCCGGTCATCGGTTCGACCTCGGCATAATTCCTGAGCCGGAATTCCAGCGGGTCCATGCCGCAGGCATGGGCCGCCTCGTCGATGGCGCTCTCAAGCGCGATCGATCCGGTGGCCTCGCCCGGGGCCCGCATGAACAGCGGCGTGCCGGTATCGAGCCGCACGGCATCGTGCGAGGTGGCGATGGCCGGACTGGCATAGAGCGTGTGCGAGGCGTCCGCCGCAGGTTCGAAGAAATCGTCGAACGTGCTCGACGTGGTCCTGGCGTGATGGGAGATCGCGGTCAGCAACCCTTCGCCATCCATGCCCATGCGCAATGTCTGGCGGGTCGGGGCGCGGTGACCGACCGGGCCGTACATCTGCTCGCGCCGGAGCACCAGCTTGACCGGGCGGCCGACGAGACGCGCCGCCAGGATGCCGAGCACTTGCGGTCCGGAAATCATGCCCTTGGAGCCGAAGCCGCCGCCCAGGAAGGGGCTGCGGATATGGACGTTTTGCGGCGCAATGCCGAACAGGCCGGCGATGCGGCCCTGCGCCATGGCCAGGCCTTGGCTCGGCGTGTCGATCGACAGCCGGTCGCCATCCCAGGCAGCGACGATCGCGTGGGGCTCCATGGCGTTGTGGTATTGGGCCGGCGTCTCGTAGGTCGCCTCGATCCGCGTCCTTGCCGATTTGAGGCCGGCCTCGACATCGCCCTTCTCCTGCACCGCCGGGTTGCCGACGCCAACGCCGCGCGGCACGAAGCTTTTGGCGCCGTCCAGACCGACGCGCGCCGGCAACTCCTCATAGCGCGGCGACAACAGCGCCGCGCCTTCGGTCGCCGCTTCCAGCGTCTGCGCTATCACCACGGCAATGCTCTGGTTGGGGTAGCGAACCCCATCATTCTGCAGCAGGTCGAGCCGAAACATGAAGGGATGGTCCTTGGCATCCGGATCGACGGCGAGCGCCGGCCGGTTCAGAGGCGTCATCACCTCGACCACGCCCGCATGCGCCTTGGCCGCCTCGACATCCAGCGAGACAACCCGGCCGCGCGCGATGCTGGAGACGGCAAGCACGGCATAGAGCATGCCGGGCGGATTGTTGTCGGCGGCAAAGCGCGCGGTCCCGGTGACTTTTAAAAATCCGTCGCGACGGGTCAGCGGCTGGCCGATGCTGGAGCCTTGGCGCGTATGGGCAGGCTGTTGGTTGAGGCCGAGTTCAAGCGTCATGACGCACTCCGGGAAGGGAGGAAAAAGGGGAAGCAGGCAAAGCGGGCATCAGAGCGGGCGTGCCTGCCTGCGCGGACATCAGCGCCCTGACGACAATGCGGCGGGCAAGCTCGATCTTGAACGCATTGTCGCCGGAGGGGCTGGCGTCGGCCAGAGCCGCATCCGCGGCCCGAACGAAGCTCGCTTCGTCGGCATCGGCGCCGAGCAGCACCGCTTCCGCCGAGCGCGCCCGCCATGGCTTGGCCGCGACACCGCCGAGCGCCAGCCTCGCGGCGCGGATCTTGCCGTCGGCGACCGTCAGGGCAGCGGCAGCCGAAACGACGGCGAAGGCATAGGAGGTGCGTTCGCGCAGTTTCAGGTAGCGGGCGTGGGCGGCGAAGGACGCTGCTTCCGCCGGCAGGCGCACCGCAACGACCAGGTCGCCCGGCTGCAGCACGGTTTCGCGCTGCGGCGTGTCGCCCGGAAGCCGGTGGAATTCCTCCAAGGTGACGTGGCGCCGGCCTCCCTTGCCCTCGATCTCGACGACGGCGTCCAACGCCACCAGCGGCACGCAGAAATCGGAGGGATGGGTGGCGATGCAGGCATCGCTCCAGCCAAGCACCGCATGCAGGCGGTTCTCGCCGCCAAGTGCCGAGCAGCCGGAACCGGGTTCGCGCCTGTTGCAGGCGCTGGCGGTGTCGTAGAAGTAACTGCACCGCGTACGCTGCAGCAGATTGCCGCCGACGGTGGCGGCATTGCGAAGCTGCGCCGAGGCGCCCGAAAGCAGCGCTTCGGCCACCGCCGGATAGGCCTTGGCGAAGGCCGGATCATGTGCGAGATCGGCATTGCGGACCAGCGCGCCGATGCGCAGGCCGCCATCATCCAGCATTTCGATGCGATTGAGTTCCGGCAGGCGGGTGATGTCGACGATCCGTTCGGGGCTGGCGATGCCGCCCTTCATCAGATCGAGCAGATTGGTGCCGCCGGCGAGATAAGCCGAACCCGGTTCGGCCGCCGCCGCTATGGCGTCGGAGACGGTGGCGGGCCTGATGAAATCGAAGTCTCTCATGCCGCGGTCCTCCTGCGTGCCTCGGTCGTGGCGGTGTCGGCCATGTTTTTCTGGGCTTCCAGGACCGCCTCGACGATGCCGCCATAGGCCGCGCAGCGGCAGATGTTGCCGCTCAGCCCCTCGCGGATGCGCTCGGGATCGTCGCCAGCCTGTCCTTCGGCGATCAAGCCGAGCGTGCTCATGATCTGGCCGGGCGTGCAGAAACCGCATTGGAAGCCGTCATGGGCGATGAAGGCGGCCTGCACAGGGTGCAGTTCTTCACCGTGAGCGATGCCTTCGATGGTCAGCACCTCGGCGCCGTCATGGCTGACCGCCAACGCCAGGCAGGAGTTTATGCGCTTGCCGTCGACCAATACCGTGCAGGCGCCACACTGGCCGCGGTCGCAGCCCTTCTTTGTGCCGGTGAGTTCAAGCCGCTCGCGCAGCAAGTCAAGCAAGGTTACGCGTGGGTCGACCTCCAGTTCGTGTCGATGTCCGTTGACGGTAAGCGAGATGGGAAGGCTGGTCATGGGCGCCTGGCTCCAGTTGCTTGACGCTGAGGGGAAGAATTGGGGTAGGGGGCGGGGCAGGGCAAGGTCAGGCTGCGGCCAATCTCCCGCGGGTTGGAAAAGTGGCGGGTTGCGGCTTCGAAAGGCGTGACATACCGGTTCCCCTGATTATATGATAAACGTGCTCCACTAAAGCGGAGGCGCCTCCGTTTATCTACTTGGGGGCTAGCCAGGCGTGGTTCAAGCCCCCATATCCTTGGTGGAGAAAAAAATTGGCTTTTGAGCCCGTCACAACTGCTGACCAAAAACCCGCCGCCGCCAAGTCGCTGCGTGCGGATGCACGGCGCAATCGCGACCGGCTGGTCGAGGTGGCGGCTGCGGTCTTTGCCGAGCGCGGCATCGACGCCTCGCTGGAGGAGATCGCGCGGCGCGCCGGTGTCGGCATCGGCACGCTCTACCGGCATTTTCCGACACGCGAGCATCTGGTCGAGGTGGTCTACCGCCGCGAGGCCGAGGGGTTGTGCGCGGCGGCCGGCGAGCTCGCGGCAAGACATCCCTCCGATGTGGCGCTGGAAGAATGGATGCGCCGCTTCGTCGACTACATCGCTACCAAGCGCGGCCTTGCGACCAGCCTGCGCATCCTGTTCACCACCAATTCGACGCTGTTTTCGGATACGTCGGGACGGGTGTCGCAAGCGCTGCGGCAACTGGTCGAGGCGGCGGTGGCCGACGGCACCATCCGCGGCGATGTCGATGCCTCCGACGTGCTGCATGCACTCGGCGGCATCTACTCGGCACCAGATACGCCCGAGTGGCGCGACCGTTCGCGCCGCCTGGTCAAGCTCCTGATGGACGGGTTGCGGTTCGGGGCGGCGAAGGCTGGATGAGAGGGCGAACGCCGCCCGCCCTCCGGCATGAGGCGAGCGATGACAAACGATAAGATCAGTCGGTCCGCCGTCGATCCGCCGCCAGACTCCCTGCCGTCGCCGGCTGCTCGAATCGACGAACCGCGTCCGGAAACTCCTTGAAGATCAACGATCGCAGCCAGCGATGCACGGGATCGGCATCCATGCGGGGGTGCCATGCCTGGGTGATGGTGAAGCCTGGGATTGCCACCGGCGGATCAAACATGTGGGTACGGCCTGTCGCACCCAGATGGTACGAACGCGGCACCAGTCCGACAAGATCGGATGCGGCCGCGACTGCGACAACCGCCGGATAGCTAGGCACCACCAGATCGACCTTTCGCGAAAGGCCGAGTTCGGCGAGCGCTTCATCGACCGGTTCAATGAAATGGCCTCGCCGGGATGAGACCACGTGCCGGCACGCGGCGTAACGTTCAGCCGTTATTTCGGTCTCCAGAAGGGGATGCCCCGCTCTCGCCACGCCGACAAAACGGTCGTCGAACAACGTCTGACCGCGCAATTCGGCGCCAGCACCCGAAAGCACGCCAATATCGAGGTCGATCGTGGCTTCTCTCAGCAGTTCGATGCGCTTGTCCGGCCGGGGCGCGAAGCGCAGCCTTATGCCGGGCGCGGCACTGGTGACAAGGGCATGGAGACGCGCGGCGTAGAGCAGCACGAAGGCTTCATTGGCCCGGATGGTAAAATCGCGCCGCACCTGGCTGATATCGATCTCCGGCGATGGGCTGAGGACGGACCGGACCGCCGACGTCAGCGTGTGCACCTGTTCGGCGATCGCTTCGCCATGAGGCGTCGCCACCATGGCGCGTCCCGCCGAAACCAGGATGGGATCACCTAGCGCCAGCCGCAACCTCGACAGTGTGCGGCTCATCGCGGACGTGCTGAGGCCAAGCTTCTTGGCGGCGCCCGAGACGCTGCGCTCCCGAAGCAAGGCGTCAAGCGCCACCAGAAGGTTCAAGTCGAGATTGAGCATGAGAGAGCTTAACGGGGTGAGGCGTTTGACGCAACGGTCAGTTTACCCCGTTGCGTCTGGTGCAATTATGGGGTGAGCGGTATCGATGCGGAGACAACCAACGAAGCGGAGCCTCCGATGTCCATAGCCGCAACGATCAATCCCGCCCATGACGGCCTGCCGTCGCCACGCCGCTACCTGGCCATTGGCGTCCTGCTGATGACGCTGGTGCTCGTTGTGCTGGACGGCGCCATCGCCAATGTCGCGCTGCCATCCATCGCGGCGTCGCTCAATGCCAGTGCCAGCAGCACCGTATGGGTGGTATCGAGTTACCAGCTTGCGGTGCTTGTGGCCCTTTTGCCTTGCGGCGCGCTGGGCGAGATCCACGGCCCCCGGCGTGTCTTTCTTCTGGGTGTCGCGCTGTTCACGGTGGCTTCGGCGTGCTGTGCCTTCGCCGGCAGCCTGCCTGTTCTTGTGGCTGCCCGGTCCATCCAGGGGCTGGGGGCGGGCGCCATCATGGCGACCGGGCCGATGAACCTGCGCGTTTCGGTGCCCCAGCGGCTGCTTGGAACCGTCATCGGCTTCAACGCGATGACGATTGCGATTTCCGCGGCCGCCGGCCCTGGCGTCGCCGGCGCGATCCTCTCCGTATCCAGCTGGCCGTGGCTGTTCGCCGTCAACATCCCGATCGGCATCATCGTCCTGTTGTCCGGCGGCTTGCTTGCGCATCTGGATGGCGTGAAGCGTCACCTCAACGTTGCGGCATTGCTGGCCAACACGCTGATGTTCATCCTGTTCTTCACGGGGGCCGATCGCATCGCCGGTGCGCCGGTCAGCGGGTCGATCCTGATCGGCTGTTCCGTCCTGTGCCTCGTCATCTTGTTGTCTCTCGAACGCAGGAGTGCCGCACCGATCGTGCCGACCGACCTCCTGGCCGATCCAGCCTTCCGGGTGGCCGTCATCGCTTCGATCTCGTGCTTCACCGGGCAGATGCTCAGCTACGTCGCGCTGCCATTCTACCTGCAGCACACCTTGCATATGAGCCCGGTCCAGGCGGGTCTCTACATGATGCCATGGCCCATCGCGACAATCATCATAGCGCCGATTTCGGGGCGGCTGGCCGATCGTTTCAAGACGGCGTGGCTGTGCGCCGCCGGCGGCGGGTTGCTGGCGATCGGCCTTTTGATCGCGGGCCTGACACCGCCCGGTCCAAGGGCGATTGCCTTCCTGGTCGGAACCGTCGTCGCGGGCACGGGTTTTGGTCTCTTCCAGACGCCGAACAACCGCATCCTGCTTCTCTCCGCACCCAAGGCGCGCAGCGGTGCGGCGGGAGCCATGCAGGGCACGGCACGGCTGCTGGGACAAACGTTTGGCGCCATTTCGATGTCGATCATTTTCGCGACCCTACCGGTGACAGGCGCACCCAGCCTCGCGCTGGTCCTGGCCGGCATCTGCGCGGCCATCGCCTGCCTGGTCAGCCTGAGCCGCGCCCGCTACGAGACGGTGGGATAAGACATCCCCGGCGTGGCCGAACTGGCGACCGCCGCCGGCAGCCATGCGGCGGCGAAGCGCGAAGCCCGCCAGCATGCGGGTGCGCAAACCAACGAGATGATATCCTGGACTACACTGGTGCCGCCTAGCGGCGGGAGATCACCCTTAGCCAGGGCGCCAGGTGGAAAGCGCTCATCAGCAGATACATGGCCGGCATGCCGGTCAGGATCGAGCCGGTCAGCGGCGAGTCGCCCATGCACAGCATGGTCCCGTCGCCGCCCTGAAGACGGGAAAGCAGCGCCATCGCCGCAAAGGTCGGCGCCGCGGCGAGGCATAGCCAGTCGGCGATGCCACGGGGGGCGACATTTTCGGGGGTCACCATGCCGATGCCGGAATGGATATCGCTCATGATCTTATTCCCTTCTTGGTTGCCGCCCGTCAGGGCCTGGGGTCCTCGGCCCTGCCGGAGGCGGGAGAGGAACCCAGGCTGGACAGGTTTGCGCCAGCTTACTGGTTGCCCTTGTCGCGGAACGCGGCCTCGCCGGCAGCTGACACTTCGGCCCATTTCTTGTCGGCCCCGGCATCGTAATTGTCGTGCCAGTTCCACCAGCTGTAGAGTGGCGTCTGCGGATAACCTTCGGGCGAGTCTTCCCACACCTCCTGGCGGCCGAGCGGCGTGACGTCGAGATAGCTCCAGACGGTGCCCAACGCCTCGTCGCCGCGGTTGTTGATGAAATAGGTGCGGAAGATACGGTTCCCGTCATGGATGAACACGTTGTGGCCGTGCCATTCGTCAACGCCGAAGTCTTTGTCGAAGCTGTCGGTGATGGTGTACCAGGGCATCTCCCATCCCATCCGCTGCTTCAGCCGCGCAATGTCTTCCTGCGGGGCGCGAGAGGCGTAGGCGAGCGTGGTGTCGCGGGCGTTGAGATGGGCGAGGTGGCCGACCTGGTCGGCGCCGAGCGAGCAGCCGCGGCAGGCGTGATCGGGCCAGCCATAGACGCCGGGCTCGAAGAAGGCGCGGTAGACGATGAGCTGGCGGCGGCCTTCGAACAGGTCCAGAAGGCTCACCTTGCCGTCGGGGCCCTCAAAGACATAGGCCTTATCCACTTCCGTCCACGGCATGCGCCGGCGTTCGGCCGACAGTGCGTCCCTGGCGCGCATCGTCGCCTTCTCCTTCACCAGCATCTTTTCGTGCGCGGCGTTCCAATCCTGCTGTGAAACGATCGGGGGAGTCTTCATGGTCATTGGTCTTCTCCTTTGCCAGTCGTGGCGTCTTTGCGGTGTGGTGTTGCCTGGGCATGTCGGGGAGCCGCAGGCGCGGCGAAATCCGAGAGATCCGGCCCGGCGCAGCAGGGGTGGCGTGCGGCGTGCTTGGCCGTATCATTGGCCGCGTCGAGGTCGAGGTCGGTGGAGGCAGGCATTTTCTGATTCTCCCTTGCTGCCGTCATTGCCGGCACGTCTTGCTGGTTGACGGTACTGACGTAAGTTAGGGCCGCGCGACGCCGAGGTGGGAGTTACAAGTGTGACGGGATTTGAATGGACTCGCTGATCACCGCCGCAGCGCTGGCGCTGGCGACCGGCGATCCGCTCGGCGCGCTCGACCGCGTCGCCCTGCGCGAGGATGCGCCGGCGCTGGCGCTGCGCGGCATTGCCATGGCGCAGCTCGGCGACTTCGATCGCGCCAAGCTCTTGTTGCGGCGGGCCGCGCGTGCCTTCAGTCCGAAGGAGGCGGTGGCGCGCGCCAGATGCGTCGTCGCCGAGGCCGAGATCGCGCTGGTTTCGCGTGATTTGGGCTGGCCGGCCAAGGCGCTCGACGCGGCCCGCACGGCGCTGGAAAAGCATGGCGACCGGTTGAACGCGGCGCATGCCGGCCATCTCAAGGTGCGGCGCCTGCTCTTGATCGGCCGCCTCGACGAGGCCGAGCATGTGCTGGCCGGGCTCGACCCGGCGCCGCTGCCGCCGGCGGCAAGGGCCGCCCACGAACTCGCCGTCGCCGGCATCGCGATGCGGCGCCTGCGGACCAGGCCGGCGCGCGCGGCGCTGGAGTGGGCGCGCCATGCCGCTCGCAAGGCGGGCATTCCCGGCCTCATCGCGGAGGTCGACAGCGCGTGGCTGGCCTTGGAGACACCCGCGGCGCGGCTGATCGCGCAGGGCAGGGAGCAGCCGCTGCTGCTCGAAGAGGTGGAGGCATTGCAGGGGTCGCCGGCGCTGGTCGTCGATGCCTTCCGCTACGCCGTGCGGGTCGGGCGGACCACGATTTCGCTGGCGAGCCGGCCTGTGCTGTTCGCCTTGGCGCGGACGCTCGCCGAAGCCTGGCCCGGCGACGTGTCGCGAGGGGAACTCGTGGCACGGGCCTTCGGAGGCAAGCATGCCGATGAATCGCATCGCGCGCGCCTGCGCGTCGAGATCGGGCGGCTGCGTGCCGAGCTTCGCGCGTTGGCCGGCATCAGCGCCACCAGGCATGGCTTCACGCTGGCGCCGCGCCAGGCCCATGCGGTGATGGTGCTGGCGCGGCCGATCGAGGAACGGCACGCGGCCGTGCTTGCCTTGCTGGCCGACGGCGAGGCCTGGTCGAGCTCGGCCCTGGCGCTGGCACTTGGAACCGGCCAGCGCAGTGTGCAGCGGGCGCTTGAGCCGCTTGCCGAGGCCGGCAAGGTACAGTCCTTCGGCCATGGCCGGGCGCGCCGCTGGATGACGCCGCCGGTGGCGGGTTTCACGACCACCTTGTTACTCCCCGCGCCGCTTCCCAATGGCTAGAAAGTGACGACGACCAGCATCGAGGGACAAGCACATGAAACATTCGGCGGCCGAAATCTTGAGGGAATACGGGCCCTTTCCCGGTGCCAATACGGTGGCCGGGGTAAGCTTTGACGGCAAGAATGTCTGGTTCGCCTCAGGCGACAGGCTGAACGCTTTCGATCCCGAGAGCGGGCAGGCCTTGCGCTCGATCGATGTCGCGGCACATGCCGGCACCGCCTATGACGGCCGGCATTTCTTCCAGCTTGCCAAGGACCGCATCCAGAAGATCGATCCCGACACGGGCGAGGTGCTTTCCACCATTCCAGCCCCCGGCAATGGCGGCGATTCCGGGCTGACCTGGGCCGAAGGCACGCTATGGGTCGGCCAGCACCGGGAGCGCAAGATCCACCAGATCGACCCGGAGACCGGCGCGATCCTGCGCACCATCGAATCCAACCGGTTCGTCACTGGGGTGACCTGGGTCGACGGCGAATTGTGGCACGCCACCTGGGAGGGCGACGAAAGCGATCTTCGGCGCGTTGATCCCCGGACGGGCAAGGTTCTGGAGAAGCTCGACATGCCTGCCGGCATGGGCGTCTCGGGGCTCGAATCCGATGGCGCCGACCGACTGTTCTGCGGCAGCGGAAACGCCGGCGTGGTGAGGGCGGTGCGCCGGCCGAAATGAGGGTCCGCGAATTTTCCCAAATCGACTGGCCGTTGTGGGACGCCAAACCTAGATAGGCTGGACCATCCCCCACAAAGGATTCTCCCATGCCCGAACAGATTACGTTGAACGACGGCACCGCCATTCCCCAGCTTGGCCTCGGCGTCTGGCAGGTCGATCACGACATCACGGCGCGGGTGGTGGGCTGGGCGATCCAGGCCGGTTACCGTCTGATCGACACCGCCGAGGGTTACCGGAACGAGGAAGGGGTCGGTGAGGCGATCCGCGCCGCCGGCGTGCCGGCGGCAGAGCTGTTCATCACCTCGAAGCTGCGCAACGGCGCCCACCAGCGCGATGCGGCGCTTCGGGCCTTCGACGACACGATGAAGAAGCTCGGCGTCGAGCAACTCGACCTGTTCCTGATCCATTGGCCGGTGCCCAGCCAGGACAAATATGTCGAGGCCTGGAAGACGCTCGTCGAGCTGAAGCAGGCCGGCCGCGTCAAGTCGATCGGCGTTTCGAATTTCAATAGGGATCATCTGGAGCGCATCATCGGCGAGACGGGCGTGACGCCCGTCGTCAACCAGATCGAGCTGCACCCGCGCTTCCAGCAGCGCGATCTCAGGGAATTTCACGCCCGGCACGACATCCATACGGAAAGCTGGAGTCCGCTGGGCAGCGGCCGGTTGCTGAGCGACCCGACCATATCAAGCATTGCCCGCAAACACGGCAAGTCCACCGCGCAGACAATGATCCGCTGGCATCTCCAGCAAGGGCTGATCGTCATCCCGAAGTCGGTGCGCCAGGACCGCATCGCGGCCAATTTCGATGTCTTCGATTTCGAACTGGACGCGCAGGACCTGGAGACGATCGCCGGCATGGATTCGGCTGACGGCCGTAACGGTCCGAATCCGGTGACGGCGGCGTTTCTGTTCTGAGAGGACGAAGCGGTCGGCGCGCTAAATCCCCGAGCCGTCCAGCTGTTGCGCGTCGTCGCCTTCCCACGGCGCCGGCATCGAGGCGCCCCGGCTGAGATTGGCCGAGGGCATCGGCATCCAGCATTTCAGCTCCGGCTCGGCATATTCGACGACGCGGCCGGGCGAGGAATCGGAGGCGCGCCAGCCCTCGTCGCCGAACTGATCGGCGCGTGACCAGTAGGCGAGGTCGACTTCCGCCGGCCCCTGCTCGGACGGGCGCACCGTAACGAGGATCCGGCTGCCGTCTTTTGGCGCGCTCGACATGTGGCGCCAGCGGTCGGGCTCGTCCATCCTAATTTCCTCCTGCCTTGCTGTGGGATGAAGTGTCGCCTCGTCGTCGGAGACGGTCAACCCAAACTTTTGCGCAACCCATCCTGTTTCGATGGGCTGCTCGTTCCGCCTGGCGCGCGGGGAGTGGATGATTTTGTCGGATTGCACCAGCCGCGCCCGTCCTTGATCTGGCGTCCTTGATCTGGCGACGGTCGCCGGGACAAGGAGAGGCATTCATGAGTGACGGAGTCGAGCCGATGCCGGCTGACGTGGAAACAAAACTGTACTTCAGCCGCAACCCCAATCCGCGCCTGGGGGTGGCGGTGGCGCGTCATCTCGGGGCGAGGCTGACCTTCGAATTCGCGGCGCCGTTCGCTCCGGGGCAAGCGGAGCGATTCCGGCCCCTCAATCCCAACCTTTCCCTGCCCATACTGGTCTGGCCCGGCGGAAGCTTGTGGGAGGCCGACGCCATAGCCTGCCGGTTGTCGCGAGACATGGGTTCCGATTTCTGGCGCACGAACGACGATGAGCCCGAGATGATCCGCTGGCTGAGTTGGGGCAAGGAGAATTTCATGCGGGCCTGCGACATGGTGCATTTCGAGCGCGGCACCAAGCAGCGCTATCACATCGGGCCGATCGATCACCAAGTGGTCAAGGAGGGGCTGAAACTGTTCCACACGACGGCGGCGATCCTGGAGACCGCGCTTGCGGGCCGGCAATGGCTGGTGGGGGACGAAGTCTCTTATGCCGACTTCCGCATGGCGACCTTCCTGCCTTTCAACGATGTCGCGGGCCTGCCGCTCGGCGACTATCGGCTGGTCGATCGCTGGTATCGGCGGCTTGAAGCGATCGACGCCTGGCGTGATCCCTTCGAGGGTCTGGACGCGCCGCGATTGCCGCCAGTCCCAGGACGGGTCGAGCCGCATGAGGCGGCACCGAGGCTGTAGTCGAAACGGGTGGCGACCGGCGTATACGTTTGGAGAGAAACTTGAAAACGCCGGCCGCCATTTGGGGCGTTGGGGTGCATCGCTTTGGGGGGCGATGCAAAGACCAGGCTAAGCGGATGGCCGGCCGCCGCAAGCGGAACGCCGGCCCATGGTGAACAGGTGGTTACTATCCACAGGTCGGGGCTGTAACGGCAGGCGGCCCGCCGGATTGCGGCCGTCCATCGCGGCCAAGTCGTCATTGTCTCGGCTGTGCGCAACGCGAATCGCCGGCCATGCCACGCTCGACGAGCCGCGATCGGATTGCTAAGCCCGTCTGCGAAGGAGCTGATGAGTCTGGCATGACCGTTGCGATCGAGATGGGACACACGACAGCGGGTGCGCCGGCGAAACTCGATCTCGAGGAGTTGCTGGCGACCCGCCTCCTGGTGCAGGGCAATTCGGGCTCCGGCAAGTCGCACCTCTTGCGGCGTCTCCTGGAACAGAGCGCGCCGTGGGTGCAGCAGACCATCATTGATCCGGAAGGCGACTTCGTGTCTCTGGGCGAACGCTACGGCCATCTGGTGATCGATGCCGAGGAGCATACCGAGCGCGGCCTGCAGGCGGCCGGCGAGCGGGCGCGCATCCACCGTGTCTCGACCGTGCTCAACCTCGAAGGCCTCGATGCCGAGAACCAGATGCGGCGCGCCGCCGCTTTTCTCGGCGGGCTGTTCGAGGTCGCGCGCGACCACTGGTACCCGATGCTGGTGGTGGTCGACGAAGCTCAGCTTTTCGCGCCGGCGGTGGCCGGCGAGGTGTCGGACGAGGCGCGCAAGCTTTCGCTCGGCGCCATGACCAACCTGATGTGCCGGGGCCGCAAGCGCGGGCTTGCCGGCATCATCGCCACGCAGCGGTTGGCCAAGCTCGCCAAGAACGTGGCGGCGGAAGCCTCCAATTTCCTGATGGGCCGCACCTTCCTCGATATCGACATGGCGCGCGCGGCCGATCTCCTGGGTATGGAGCGGCGGCAGGCGGAGGCGTTCCGCGATCTGGAGCGTGGCCAATTCATGGCATTGGGGCCGGCACTGTCGCGCCGGCCGCTCGGCCTGCGCATCGGCCCCACCGACACCAGCCCGCGCAACGGCACGCCCAGGCTGATGCCGCTGCCCGAGGCGGCGCTCGAGGATGCCCGCGCCATCATCCTGGCCGCCCCGCCGCCCGAGACGATGCGCGCGCCGCGCCGGGTGGCGTCGCCGGACCTGCTCGACCAGCTGATGGCGGCGAAGTCGGCTGCGCTGGAAATCCGCCCCGAACCTGCGGAGCCGCAAGTCAGCGCCGAGGACCTGGCGGAGCGGCGCGAGCGGGTGGACCGCGTGCTGCGCGCCATTCTTGCACAACCTGACGCGGGCTTCCGCGTGATCGGGGTGCTCTACCAGGAGTTTGTCGTGCGCTGCCGCATCGAGGGCCTCGCCTCGGTCGTGCCTGATCTGCCCGCCTTCCGCCGCATGTTGACGCGCGCCCGTGCCGGGCTGGGGGCCGAAACCAGCGAGGACGATGTGTGGCGCGACGTCTCGGTGCGCGCTTCGCTGCTGCCGGAGGACATGCAAGGCGTGTTCATGATGATCGCGCGCGCGGCGAAGGAGGGCTGGCCATGCCCGAGCGATGGCGCGATCGCCCGTGCCTACGGCTCGCACTCCATGCGCCGCGCCCGGCGGCTGCTCACCTATATCGAGGAGCAGGGCCTCATCGTCTGCCAGCTCGACGGCACGGGAAAGCGCACCGTGACGCTGGTCGAACTCGCCTGGGCAACGGCGCCCGGCGATCCCAATGCCGAGGGGGCGGAGCAGGGAAGCCTGGCATTGTGAGGGCATCCAACGCGGCCGTGGCTGCAGTGCGACCTCATCGGCGAACGCTGATCCGCTGGTTCTCGATGGCGGACCTAGCGGCGGTCGGCATCGCCTCGCTGGCGCTTGCGCGGTCCCCGGCAAGCGGCGCCGGGTTGCCGGTGCAGGGAACCCGCGGCTCGATCCTTGCCGGGCTCGGCGTGGCGCTGGTCGATCATCGTATCTGAAGCTTGCTTGCAGGCGGCGGTGCGAAGGCGATGCCGATGAGGTCGCTGGTCGGCTTCTGATGAGGTCAGCACCGCACGACGCCGCCGCCCTTACTGGACCGTGATGACACCGTCGACCGCCCGCCATTCCGATGGGGTGATGAGCCGGTGATGCGCGATGTGAACGGAGTGAAGCGGCCCTTCCAATTCGCGCTCCCAATAGGAGAGAAATCCCTTGAGTTCGGGGAATTCCGGCGCCAGGTCGTAGTCCTGCCAGACATAAAGCTGCAGCAGGCTCCGATGGTCAGGCAGATGGTAATGGATTTGTGCGGTGGTCAGGCCATAGCCCTCCATCTGGAGGCGGAACTCCTTGCTGACGTTTGCGATCATTCATGTCTCCTTTCGGCGGCAGCGGTGGCCGTAATGGCGAAAAAATCTTTCGGCCCATCGACGTGCGCCGTCGGCAAACAACTCCTTCAGAGGGTGAGCGGTTCCGGCGCCCGCGATGGTACTGGCCGCGGATATTTTTGCCGTATCGAGGCGGGAATTCAACCGTCAGCTCTCAACGCAGAGCGAATAAGACCGCAATAACAGTAGGTTGGAACTCCACCAGCGTGAGTGCTAAAATTTTCTGGCCGGCCTCTTGAAACCGAAAAAAGGGAAAACTAGCTCGATATGCGCGCGCGATGCCTGCCAAAGGGTCGCCGCATTCCGCAGCGGCCCGAATTGCCGGTCCGGTGTGGAGGAAGCTGAAAACCTGTTTGTCCCAAGAGGAGAACGACATGGCGTTCCGTCCATTGCATGACCGTATCCTGGTCCGCCGCATCGAGGCCGAGGAAAAGACCTCCGGCGGCGTCATCATTCCCGATACCGCCAAGGAAAAACCGCAGGAAGGCGAAGTCATCGCCGTCGGTCCAGGCGCGCGCGACGACAGCGGCAAACTGGCCGAACTGGATGTCAGGGTGGGTGACCGTATCCTTTTCGGCAAATGGTCCGGCACGGAGATCAAGCTCAAGGGCGAGGATCTGCTCATCATGAAGGAAAGCGACGTGATGGGCGTGATCGAGCAGACAGCGCAAGTGAAGAAGGCCGCCTGACGGCTTCTTCGAAAAACCACCAGTCAACGAATGCTGCCTAGAGATAGAGGAGTGATCCAATGGCTGCAAAAGAGGTAAAATTCCATACCGAAGCGCGCGAGAAGATGCTGCGCGGCGTCGATATCCTGGCAAATGCGGTGAAGGTGACGCTCGGCCCCAAGGGGCGCAATGTCGTCATCGAAAAGTCGTTCGGCGCGCCGCGCATCACCAAGGATGGCGTCACCGTGGCCAAGGAAATCGAGCTCGAGGACAAGTTCGAGAACATGGGCGCGCAGATGGTGCGCGAAGTCGCTTCCAAGACCAATGACCTTGCCGGCGACGGCACCACCACCGCGACCGTCCTGGCCCAGGCGATCGTCAAGGAGGGTGCCAAGGCCGTTGCCTCGGGCATGAACCCGATGGACCTGAAGCGCGGCATCGACAAGGCGGTGGACGCTGTCGTCGCCGAGCTGAAGGCCAACGCCCGCAAGGTGACCCGCAACGACGAGATCGCGCAGGTCGGCACCATCTCCGCCAATGGCGACGCCGAGATCGGCCGCTTCCTCGCCGAAGCGATGGAGAAGGTCGGCAATGAAGGCGTCATCACGGTGGAGGAAGCCAAGACCGCCGAGACCGAGTTGGAAGTCGTCGAAGGCATGCAGTTCGATCGCGGCTACCTCTCGCCCTATTTCGTCACCAACCAGGACAAGATGCGCGTCGAACTCGACGAGCCCTACGTGCTGATCCATGAAAAGAAGCTAGCCAACCTGCAGGCACTGCTTCCGGTGCTGGAAGCGGTGGTCCAGTCGGGAGAGAGATATGGATGCACTTGCTGACCTTGGGGCCGTGCCCGCGCCGACACTTCAGGCAAAGGAGTTCCTGGCCTATGAAAGCGAATGCCGCGCGGCGCTGAAGCCGCTGCTGGCGGAACTGCTCGACAGAGCCGAAGCCGCCGGCTGGAAGCGGCGGACCGTTGCCGCGACGCTGATGTTCTTGGCCGCGCAACAGGTGTCGGAGGCGTCCGAGGCATCGGCCGGCGGCTGAGCGCCGACATCCAGTCCCATTAACCCTTACGCGGCGGGCCTCGCCCTTCCGGTGTTTGGCTCGCACAATCGAGAGGAGGCACAAGCCATGAATCGCTGGCAGTTTGAAGAACCGGTGACCATTCTGGTCGGAATGGGCTTTCCGAGGAAGATCGAAAGCCTGATGGAAGCCTACGTGGTGTTGCAGGAATGGCCGGCCGCCAGCCGCAACAGCGCTCATTCCGTCGCCCTCAACGCCTGCAAGGCGGGCATCGCCGGTGAGATCGACCCGGAGACGGTGCGCGCGACGCTGGTCACCTTCGCACGCCGCAACGACATATTGCTGCCGGACATGGTTTCGCCGGCCTCTGCGATGGACAATGCGCTGCAGGCGGGGGGAGGCGGCAGGTCCGTCTGATCTTTGGTGCTCCGCCTCGCGGCCGCGACGGGCGCCGAGCCCGCGGGAACCAAGCGATGGCCATCGGGTTGAATCAGCCCTGGGCTCCCCAAGCGAGGCGACGTCATGAGCATCCTGCAAAGCATCAAGAAAGTGGCCGAACAGGTGACCGGTGCCGCAAGACCGGACAGTCGACAGGCGGCCGACCTTGTCAGGCCGCGAAAAGCGAACGAGTTCAGGTTTGGCGACGATGGCCTGGTGCCCAATCACCCGTCGTGGCCGCTGGTCGTCTATCGCGGCGCGGTTAGATTGCCGGAAGACTTCGATCCCGCGGCCGTGATAGAGGAGCTTTTCTCGGCCAATGGCTGGGGGGACAGCTGGCGCAACGGCATCTACGACTATGTCCACTACCATTCGCGCATCCACGAAGTGCTCGGCGTGGCCCGTGGCACGGCGAAAGTCCGGTTTGGCGGCAAGAAGGGCCGAACGCTGGCGCTGAAGGCCGGCGATGTCGCGGTCCTTCCGGCCGGCACCGGGCACCAGCGCATCTCCGCCTCCGACGACTTTCTCGTCGTTGGCGCCTATCCGCCGTCCGGCACCTATGACGAATGCACGACCACCGCCGACCACGTCAAGGCGGTGGTGACGATCCCCAAGGTCGGCCGTCCGCGCAAGGACCCCGTCTATGGAGGCAAGGGCCCGCTGTTGGCGGCGTGGAAGAAAGATTGAGTACGCCGAAAGCCAAAGAGAGCAAAGCTTGCCGACGCAAGCCCTGCCTCGGAACGATCCACCGGCGGATCCCAGCATGGGTCATTATTCCGGTGGAACGCTCTCGGGCATTGGAGGTTGGTAGCCGTCGAGTGCTTTATCAACGGACTGGAAAACGGAGAGAGCCCGTCTTCGGTTGACGCCGGGGCGGGTTCTTTTTTGTCTGAGCTTCTCGGGATTGACGCGGGCGGGATCCGGCATGCCAGGCGCGATGTTGGGAGCAAAGCCTGGAGAGAGCAGGTGGTCAAGACATCGCGCCTGCCTCGGAGGCGGACAGACGACTGCCATACCGTCTACATTCCGTAGGTCAGGGCAACATAGATCGCCGGGATAAGCGTCAGGCAGATCGCCATTCCCACGACAACCGCGATGGCCAAGCGCTCGGTTCGCCTGACAAGATCGACAATGTTGGCGTCCTCACTCAAACAGACGGGCAGGGCCGAGGGGATTTCCGGTGCCTGAACATCATTGTCATTTGCAGGGCGATTGTCGTCGCGGATGCTCGGTCTGTGGGCTGATGTCACTGCTTGCCTCGCTCTCAGAATATCCGGCGGTCGAGCTGGATTCGGCGATGATGGATGATTGGCCGCGTGCTCCCGCGCGAAACCTAACGTATCGGCAAGATTTGGGTTGCCGCATAAGACCTCGGTCTTGCCGTCTATAAGACCTAAGCCTTGCCCGGGAACGCAATGCAGCGGGAGCCGTTGCTGACCGGTGACAACTCAAAGAATAGGAGAGGAGAAAGTCATGGCTGACGGTCCAACTGTTGTTAATTCTGGAGGTGGCGGCGGCACTGCGGTCGCTATTGTTCTTGCGATAATCGCCATCGTTGTCTTGCTGATATTTACCGGCGTCATCAACATCGGTGGCGGCGGCGGGAAGGACATCAACGTGAAGGTTGAGGCGCCAAAGGTGGAAGCTCCGGCCACTTCAGCGCCCGCGAAGCCCGCCGCACCTGCCAATGGCGGCTGATTGGCTGCGGCAGAGGCCAGAATTGTTCTGGCCTCTGAGAATGTTTCTTAGTTCACAAAAGGACTTGTCATGAAAAGATATCTTGTCGGCGCTGTCGCGGCCCTCGCGCTTGCGGCTGGAATTGGTGCTTCCTTCGCGGGAGACGTCGTAATTCTCAAGCCTGAGCAGCAGACGGTCGTCCGCGAATACATCCACAAGCAAAAACTCGCATCAGTCAGCCTACTCGGCGTCGAACTCAACGTCGGCTCCGCTCTCCCTGACACTGTCGAGCTCCATACAATCGACGTTCCCGACGTCAGATACAAATACACCGTTGTCGGGGACCATGCGGTCCTGGTGGACCCCGATACACGCAGGGTCGTGCAGATCATCGAGTGATGCTGGTAGGTGGCCCCTGGTCAAAGGGGGCGGCCCGCCGTGCCGCGAATGGCGCGGCGGGCTTTCTAAACGGAGCCACTTTAATGCCTGTGAACACAGTCGAAACCGTTCACACGGCCGTGCGATCTTCAACAGGACCCTTGCCCAACACCCGCCGGTCGTGCGGGTAAACGGGCGGCGTCATGCCTTGCCGCGGGTCAGTCGCTCAAGCGCATCGACGATCAGGTCGCAGAATTTTGGATGGTCTAGTCTCATCGCCACCGTATGGCGGAAGTCGACCTGCTCGCTCGCGGTGCCGCCAAAATGGTGCATCCCGCCCATCTGCTCGAAATTGCAGACCGTCATCCCCTTGGTCCACCGCCCGGCGATTTCGACGCGGATATCGGCCTTCTCGGTGGTGAAGACGGTCGGGTCGATCATGGCCGCGACGCAGCAGGCGTCGTGGACGGCAGGATACTCGATCTGCAGGAGGCCGCCATGCGTGGTCGCTATGAATTCCCAGATATCGAGGACGAACTTGGCTATCGGGCCGCCAACGGCGCGTACCCTGTTTTGCAGGTCCGGAGTGGCCAGCGCCTGGTGCGTGAGGTCGAGGCCGACCATGGTGACGTTCCAATCAGCGCGGAACACGACGTCCGCCGCCTCCGGGTCGCCATAGACGTTGAACTCCGCCGCTGGCGTGATGTTGCCGCGCGTGTACGCTCCACCCATCGCGACGACGCCCTTCACCCGCCCGATGATGCGTGGTTCCTTGCGAATGGCGAGCGCGATGTTGGTGTAGGGACCGACCGGCACCAGCGTGATGGTTTTCGGCTCGTGTGCCATGACGGTGTCGATGATGAAGTCGACGGCATGCCGCTTATCGAGTTCGAACGAGGCAGGCGGCAGGACGGGGCCGTCGAGCCCGGTATCGCCATGGATTTCGACGGCCAGCACCTGGTCGCCGATGAGCGGGCCGGGTGAGCCCTTCGCCACCGGCACCTTGATGCCATAGGCAGTGCAGACGGCCAGAGCATTGCGCGTGGTGTTCTCGACATTGTGGTTTCCCGAAACCGTCGTGATGCCGAGAAGGTCGATAATCGGGTTTCCCGCCGCAAGCAGGATGGCAATGGCGTCGTCGTGCCCAGGATCACAGTCCAGGATGATCTTTTCCATGATTTCATCTCCCTTGTCGGCGGAGCCTGTGGCTGCCCCGCGCCAATAGTCGGCCGCGCCTACTTGTCCTCGACAATGCGCAGATATGCCGCCGTCACGAACAGGACGATCAACCCGAACAGGATCCTTCTCGCTCCCTCCGGCATTTGCAAAATCGTCAGCAGCGTCGTCAGCACCGTCAAGATCAGCGCGCCGATGACGGTGCCGGTATAGCCGCCGCGGCCGCCGAAGATAGAGGTGCCGCCGATGACGGCGGCGGCGACCGAGGGCAGCACCAGCGGTTCGGCGAGCGACAGCGATGGCGCCTTGATCAGGCCGATATAGAGCAAGCCGGTGATGCCGGCGAGCACGCTGGAGGTGACGTAAAGCGCCGTCATGACCTGCCAGTATCGCACGCCCGACAGGCGCGTCGCGCGCTCATTGTCGCCGACGGCGTAGAGCAGGCGGCCGAAGCCGGTGCGGGCGAGCGTGAAGACGATGAGGGCCGCCAGCGGCAAGAAGAGCAGCAAGGCGTTGGGCAAGGCAAAGCCGAGCATGGGGGTCACACCGGTGCCGAGCCAGGCGAGGAAATCGGGAATTTTTGCGCCCGACGCGATCACCGTCCGCTGGTAGACCTGCAGGCAGCCGGTGCCGATCAGGCTGGTGCCCAGCGTCATGATCAGCGGATGGACACGGAAGACGCCGACGCCGATGCCGTTGACGAGGCCGATCAGCACCGCCGGCATCATCGCCAGGAGGAAGGCCACCGCCGGGTCCTGGCTGACGATCTGGGTTGCCATGATGAAGGCGCTCATCGTCGCCACCGTGCCGACCGAAAGGTCGATGCCGCCGGTCAACATGGTCATGGTCTGGCAGCCGGCGAGGATCGCCAGCGGAATAGCGAATTTGATGGTGTTGGCGATCCAGCGCTCGTTGACGATGCCGGGGCGCAGGATCTGCAGGATCATCACCAGGATGACCAGCAGGATGATCAGCGGGATGAGAGGCCGATCGGCCATGAAGCGTTTTATGCGGCGGCCGAAGGGGACCGGCGCGGGCGTGATCGCGGTGGTGCTCATGGGGTGGCTCCTGCTCGCGAGGAGGTGTTCTGGAAGGATGGTGCTCTACGGCGCCGTAGAGCGCTGCGAGGGAGTTTCATGATTGGCGACCTCGCATCGTGATGAAGGCACCGAACATCACCACGGCGACCATGATCAGGCCTTCGATGATGGCGGTGACGTTGGGGTCGATGGCGAGCAAGGTGAGATCCGTGCGCACCAGCCGCAGCACGAAGACGGCGACGATAGGGCCGAGCAGGCCGCCCTTGCCGCCGCCGAGCGCCACGCCGCCCAGCACGACCGCGGCGACGCTGGCCAGCAGGTAGGGGCCGGGAATCGGCGCGCCGATGCCTGTGCTCATGGTCAGCGCCAACCCGCCCATGGCCGCGAACAGGCCTGACAGCGCGTAGGCGATGACCCTGGTGCGGGCGACAGGCACGCCGCTGCGGAACCCCGCCAGTTCGCTGGAGCCGATGGCGTAGATGGAAAGGCCGAGGCGCGACCGCCGAAGCGGAATCCAGACGATGCAGAGGCAGACGATCAGCACCAGCAGCGCCTTGGGCAGCCACGCGTCGACGGCGTCGGGCAGGCCCGGTATCGGCGCGGTGCCCGAGATCAGCGCCTTCAGCCATTCGGCCGCCGCGCCGCCCGGGGCGCCGAGCACCAGAAGGGCCGCACCTTGCAGCACGAACAGCATGGCCAGCGTGACGACGATGTCCGGCACGCGGGTGACGACGATGAGCAGGCCGTTGAGCGCGCCGAGCACGAACCCCATGGCGAGCACGAAAGGCACCACGAACAGCGCGTATTCCTCGCTCGCGCCCGCCATCATCGAGGCGGCGGTGACGCTGGTCAACGCCATCATGGCGGCGACCGAGAGGTCGATGCCGCCGGCGATGACGACGACCGTCTGCGCGGCGACGGCAAAGGCGTAGGGCAGCACGGCCCGCGCCAGCGAGCCGAAATCGCCACTGCCATACGCCGGCTGGATGATTTTGGTGGCGATGAACAGGATGACGAGAAGGGCGAACAGGCCTGTTACCCAGCCCTGCCGGCGCAGGAAATGGCTCATGGCGTTGCCTCCGGCGCATCGGAGGCATTGGCCGTGGGTGCGGCCAAAATACCGATATCCGCCTTGACGCCGCGCGGCAGGCCGTAGGCGGCGCGCATCAGCGTCGGCTCGTCGGCCTCCTCGACGGGGAAAATATCGACCAGGCGGCCGCCGAAGATGACGATGACGCGGTCGCAGACACGCTGCACTTCTTCCAGTTCGGAGGTGTAGAACAGAACCGACTTGCCGTTGCCGGCGAGCTCGCGCAGCAGACGATAGATCTCCTGCTTGGTGCCGACATCGATGCCGCGCGTCGGGTCGAAACACAAGATTGTGCGCGCGTCGGCCGCGATCCAGCGGGCGATGGTGACCTTTTGCTGGTTGCCGCCGGACAGGCGCTGCACCTCGCCTTGCGCGCGGGTGTCGATCTGCAGGCGCTGGATGGCGCTCGCCACGGTGGCGCGCTCCTTGCGCATACGAATAGGCCCCCAGTTGCGCAAGGCGGCGCTGAAGGGGAGCGCAATATTCTCGCGCACCGAGCGCTGCATGGCGAGCGCCTCCGAACGGTCGCCCGGCACATAGGCGATCCCCGATCGGATGGCGTCGATCGGGTGGGCGAATTTCACCGGGCTGCCGTCGACCTCGATCGTGCCGCCCGATGGTTTGATCGAGCCGGCAAGGGCGGCGAACAGTTCGTCCTGGCCCTGGCCTTCCAGCGCCACGACGCCGGCCACCTCGCCATCGCGGAGATCGAAGGAGACATCGCTGAGCTTGGTCCCGACGCGCAGGTTTCTCACGGCGATGCGCGGGCGGGCAGGGGCGCGGGCCTTTTCGCTGGCGCTCCGGGCGGCGACATGGGTCTTGACGATGCGAGTGCCGAGCATCAGCTCGACGATCTTTTCCTCAACGCCCGGCACGATGTCGACGACGCCGACGGTCGCGCCGTCGCGCAGCACCGTGGCGCGGTCGCAAAGGGCCGAGATTTCGACGAAGCGGTGGGAGATGAAGATCACGGCGCGGCCGGCGTCGCCCTGGCGACGTATCACTTCCAGCACTTTTTCGGCAAGGTTGGCGGGCAGTGCCGCCGTCATCTCGTCGAGCAGCAGCACGTCGGGCTCGACGGCCAGCGCACGCGCCAGGTCGAGCACGCGCAGGATGGCGAGCGGGATGTGGCGCGCGGTGTCGCGCAGGTCGAGGTCAGGTATGCCGAGTTCGCGTACCCAGGCGCGGAACGGCTCGACCGGCGTGCCGGTCAGCCGCAGATTGGACAGCACGTCGAGATCGGGGATCAGCGACGGCTCCTGATAGACGGGCAGCAGCCCGGCCCGGCGCGCGGCGGTCGGCGAGCGTATGTCGCGCGCCTCGCCACGGATCAGGATGCGTCCGGCATTGGCTGATATCGCGCCGGTCAGGATCTTCACCAGCGTCGACTTGCCGGCCCCATTGGCACCCATCAGCGCATGCACCTCGCCCGGCAGCACGGAGAGCGACGCGTCGCGGAGAGCCGCGACCGCGCCGTAGTTCTTGGCGACGCCTGACGCGTCGAGGAGGGGGGCGGTGGTCAAATCGGATGGTTCTCGGTTTCTGTGGTGAAATCCTGGCGAACGTCGGCGCCGCGCCTCACTGTCCCGCTGGACATCTCTCCCCGTATGACGGGGAGAGAGAAGCTGTTGCGGCGCCGTGCAGGCAGGTGAGGGACGGCGCCAACGGAGGGTCCGCTGGCGAAGCCAGCCTTACTCGCCCGGGCCCTTGCAGGCGACGATCTGCTCCTTGGTGTAGGTCGTCCACTCCGGGATCATGATCGAGACCGGCCATTCGGGGCTCAGCGACGGGTCGGCGGCGGCTTTCAGCTTGGCCTTGCCTTCCTCGGTGGCATTCTCCCACAGCTGCGGGTCGACCAGCACGGTCTGCTGCGCCGGCTTCTTGCCGTCGAGGATCTGCAGCGCCAGCGTCAGGCCGGCACCGCCGATCGAGCCGGGGTTGGTGACGGCGGCACCCAAGAGGCCCTTGACCGAGCTCAGCTGGCCGACGAAGCCGGCATTGTCGGCGCCGACCACGGGCACCAGCGGCGCCTGCGATTCGACCAGCGCGTCGACGATGACGTTATCGATGCCCGACGTCCACACGCCGTTGAACGGCGTGCCGGTGGCCAGGAACGACAGCATCTGCTGCTTGGCCTGATCCTGCTGCCAGCCGGTGAAGACCTCCTGCGCCACCTTCACGTCGGGGAATTCGGCCAGTGCCTTCTTGAAGCCTTTGTCGCGATCGCTATCGGCCGAAGCGCCCGCCGCGCCGCGCATATAAAACACCTCGCCCTTGCCGCCCATCTGCTGGAACAGCCATTTGGCACCGAGATACGCATACTGCTCCTGGTTGTTGGAAATGATGTAAGCCGACGGCTCGGTGACCGCCTGGTCGACGGCGACGACGACGATGCCGGCCCTGGTGGCTTCTTCCAGGCCGGCCTTGATGCCGGCCGGGTCGGCGGGGTTGACGACGATGGCGTCGACCTTGGCGCTGATCAGGTTGCGGATGTCTTCCAACTGGCCGGCGGCATCCGTGTTGCGGTGGGCGATGTTGAGCTTGGTCACTTCGCCGGAGGCGAGCGCCTGCGCCTTCATGGCGCAAACCATTTCCTCGCGCCAGCCATTGCCCTGCACGGTGTTGGAAATGCCGATCGTGTATTTGCCGGCAGCGGACGACGCGCCCACCGAGGCCAGCAGCGCCGCGCTGGCAAGCAGCGGGACCATGGTCAGATATTTCTTCATTTCAGTCTTCCTCCACATTGTTTTTCAGTTCAGTTTCAACCCGTTAAGCCGCGCCACTCACAATCAGTGTCAAGCGGGCCGCTTTGCCGTCACTTGACGAAGGGGCGCAGCACGTCGCGGGCGAGCAGAAAGCCCCGCTTCACTTGCTCGTCGCTGCCTTCAAAGCGCCTGTCCTCGTGTTCGATGATGACCGATCCGTCATAACCAGCGCGGTAAAGACCCGAGAAGAAGCCGCTCCAGTCGACATCGCCCAGCCCCGGCATGCGCGGCACCTGCGAGCCTATCCCCGCCGAAAGGGTTCCGCGCTCGTACAAACCATCATGATCAATCATCAGGTCCTTGGCGTGGACATGCAGCATATAGGGGCCGAATTCCCGGATGAAGCGGGCCTGGTCGATCATCTGCCAGACCAGATGCGAGGGGTCGAAATTCATGCCGACCTCGCCGCCCCAGGCTTCCAGGATGCGGCGCCAGACCTGCGGCGAATAGGCGATGTTGTGCCCGCCCGGCCATTCGTCATGGCTGAAGATCATCGGGCAGTTTTCGAAGGCGAGTTTTACCCCGTGGTCGCGTGCATGGGCGACGATTTCCGGCCAGACTTTCAGCGCGTCCTGCCAGTTGACGTCGACTGTCTTGGAGGCATCGCCGCCGCAGAAGGTGTTGACCACGGGAACGCCCATGTTGGCGGCCAGGACGATGACCTTCTTCAGGTGGCCGATGACCGCCTCGCGATGGGCGGCATCCGGGTGCAGCGGGTTGGGGTAATAACCGAGGCCGGAAACCGTGAGGTTCTTTTCCGCCAGCGAGGCAACGATTTCTTTCGCCCGCGAGGCCGAAGTGCCATCAGCATCGATATGGCTGGTGCCGGCATAGCGGCGGGTCGCGCCGGAGGTTTTCGGCCAGCAGGCGATTTCCAGTGCCTCGAAGCCGACAGAGCTTGCCCAGCCGGCGACCTCGCCAAGCGGCGTGTCCGCGAACGGTGCGGTGAGCAGTCCAAGTTTCATCATGCCTCCCTGACCGCGAACCCGCGATCGATGCCTATAATGCCGATTGTTTGGATCGCTTCAACCTCGCGACCTCGTCTTGTTCGAGACTATGACGGACTGCCGCCATCGGATCGCCCGAAAGCAGTTCGCCAAGCGCCAATGTGACGGCCTGCCGGAACGTCTCGTTCGCGGCAAGGCCCGGGTCGAATATCGTGTCGATGGCCAGGATGGCGGAAGCCAGCCCCCGCGCATCGTGGCCAGTTTCGTCCGCAATCGCGGCGACCATGCCGGCATAGGGATCCGACACTGGCCAGCGCTTGCCGAAGCCTGCCGAGGCCAGGATCAGATAAGCCATCCAGCCGGCGACCGGCACCGACAGCAGGCCGATACCGGCCCCCAGGTTCAGGCGGTCGCGAATCGGGTTGAGCAGGCGCTGCACGATTTTTTGCGAGCCGTCGGTGGCGATCTGGTGGTTGCGATGGCGGATCGCGGTGTTCTTCAACCGGTCAAGGCTCTGCTCGACATACGCCGATGGGTTCATTCCAGCCACCGGCATCAGTGTCGGCAGGGTTTGCTCGACCAGCATGCGCCTGACGAAGAGCGAAAGCAGCGGGTCGGCGATGGCATCCGACGTGTGTTCGAGGCCGGCCAGTACGCCGAGCGTGGCGAGTGTCGTCTGGGCGCCGTTCAGCACTCGCATCTTGAGGTGCTCGAACGGGGTGACGTCATCGACGAAGGTAGCGCCGGCCAGGTCCCAGCCTGGCATGCGGCCGGCGAATTTTTTCTCGATCACCCATTGCCGGAAGGGTTCGCCGACGGCGACCGCGCCATCACGATAGCCATAGCGCTGTTCGACGCTGTCGAGGTCTTGCCGGGTCACCGCCGGCGCGATGCGATCGACCATGGCCGAGGGGAAGGCGGCATTGGCCGCGATCCAGTCGGCCAGGCCATTGCCGCGCCGTTCGGCAAAGCTCCGCACGACATTTTCCAGGATGCTGCCGTTGGTCGGAATATTGTCACAGGAGAGCAGCGTCAGCTTCCGGGCATGCGTGGCCCTACGTTGCTCCAGCGCCCGCGTGAGGATGCCGGGCACGCTGCGCGGCGCTTCCGGGTTAGCCAGGTCATGGACGATGTCGGGATGATCGAGGTCGAGCGCGCCAGTCGAGGGGACGTGGCAATAGCCTTTTTCGGTCACCGTCATCGTCACCAGCTCGATGTCGGCGGAGACGAGCACCTCGAGCGCCGGTGCGGCGCTGTCCTGGCTGTCGACCACCTTCACAATGCTGCCGATGACGCGTGCCTCGACATGGCCGTTCTCGCGGATCAGCCTTGTGTAGAGGCCGTCTTGCCGGCCAAGCGTCTCGGCCAGGGCGGGCGGGCGAATGTTGATGCCGACGATACCCCAGCGGTCGAACCGGCGCGAAAGCAGGTCGTCGGTGTATTCGGCCTGGTGACAGCGATGGAATGCGCCGACGCCCAGATGCGCCATGCCTGGTGAGAGCGCCGCGCGGTCGTATGACGGCTTTTGCACGGCTGCGGGGAGCCGCTCCAGCAGTCCGGGCCCGAGCCTTTCGATAGCGTTCACCGGTTCGCCCCGACCACCGACTGTTCCTGGTCGATCACCGCGCCGGTCATCGGCCCGGCCGCGTCGGAAAGCAGGAACACGGCGAGATTGGCGATATCGTCCGGCTTGAGCAGCCGACCGAAGGGCTGCGCGGCATTGGCCGCGTCGAGCCATCCCGGGCCATTGCCCAGCGTCCGCGCCTGCATGATGCGTTCGGCCGGCGTGTCGGTCCAGCCGACATTGATGCCGTTGACGCGGATGCGGTCGAAGCGGTGGGCGTTCGCGGCGTTCTTGGTCAGCGTCGCCAACGCGCCCTTGGTGGCCGAATAGACGGCGAGTTCCGGTGAGCCGCAATGGGCGTTGATCGACAGGATGTTGACGATCGCGCCGCCCTGGCCACGCTTCTTCATGTCGGCGATCGCGGCCTGCATCAGGAAGAACGGCGCACGGGCGTTGACGGCGAACAGCGCCGACCAGTCATCGAGGGTCGCGTCTAGGAAGGAGGCACGGTCGGTCAGGCCGGCGGCGTTGACCAGGCCGTCGATGCGGCCGAAGTGGTCGATGCAAGCCTGCGCCAAAAGGGCGGGCGTTTCCGGGTCTCCGAGGTCGGCGGCGACGAAGAGCGTCGGAGTACCGAGGGCCGACAGTTCCGCAGCCACGGCCTCGCCGGGGTTGCGGTCACGCCCGGTGATCAGCAGGCCGGCAGCGCCGGAGCGCGCCAGCGTCTCGGCGATGGCACGGCCGATACCTTGCGTCGACCCGGTGACCAGCGCCACCTTGCCTTCGAGCCTGATCTCCATTCCTCCTCCCGGAACAAAGTTTCTATTTTTGAAATATGGAATGCCAATTCCCGATAGTCAATTGTACCAGCGGCGCCTCATGTGCCGCGGCGCGCCGCGACGCCTTGGACCAGCGCCATGCCCACCGCCAGCGACGCCGCCAGCGAGCGGAAGCCCGCGAAGTCGGATTCCACCACTTCCAGCCAGCTGTCCGACAGCCGGATCAGCGGCGAGAAGGTGCTATCGGTGATGGTGACGATGCGCGCCTTGCGCTCATGCGCCACGGCCACCAAGTCCGGCGTGATCGAATTGTAGGGGCTGAAGGACACCGCCAGCACCGCATCCTGCCGGCCGATGCAGCCGATCTGGTCGAGCGCGGTCGAGCCGACATTGTCTACCAGCACATTGCGCACGCCTTGCTGCGAAAGCGTGAGCGACAGATAGGTGGTGACGGGGAAGGCGCGCTTGGAGCCGATGACGTAGATCAGGTCCGCCTTGGCCAGCGTCGCCACCATCTTCTCGAAGCTCTGGATATCGAAGCCGCTTTCGATGCGGCCGAGCGAGGCCTGCGAGGCGCCGACCATGCCGCGCAGGAAATGCGTGGCGGCATTGGGCTCTGCCTCGGCGCGCTGCTCGCCGCGGCCTTCCGGCCAAGATCCCTTGATGTGGTCCTTGAACAGGCCCTGGAAGTCGGAAAAGCCGGAATAGCCGAAGATCTGGGCGAAGCGAACCAGGGTCGAGGGCTGCACGCCGGCCTGTGCCGCCACCTGGGCGATCGTGCCGAGCGCCACCTCGCTCGGGTGCTGCCACAGGAAGATCGCCACCTGGCGCAGGCGCTTGGGAAAATGCACGGTGCCTGACGACAGCACCGCGCGCAGCTCCTCATAGGTTCGCGGCTGTATATAGCCGAGTGCCGCGAGCGAACGGCCGCGTTTGCGCGTCGCCGCCTCGTCGGCACTGGATCGTCCGGATGGTTTTCTCGCCCCGCTCATGAATTCAGGCTAGCGCGATACGATCGTTTTACAATATGGAAATTGGAAATGGTGTTCGCTGGGGATAGTGGCGAGGGCTCGGCGATTTCGTCATCCCAGGGCGAAGCAGCCGCGCAGCGGCGTCCGGAGACCCTGGGATCCATGCCGCGACTTTGGTTGTAGAGTGCAACGGAGCAGAATTGTTCACCGTGGCAACGCACCGGAGTCCCCGGCATGGATCCTGGGGTCTGCGCCGCGTCGCTTCGCTCCTTGCTACGCCCCAGGATGACGACCCTGCTAGTGATCAGCTCCGAGGAGAAAACATGGTCTACGCAACATCGGATGGATCGGCGCGCCAGCGTCTGCGCGTCGGCATGGTCGGCGGCGGCCGTAATGCCTTCATCGGCGCCGTGCACCGGCTGGCCATGCGCCTCGACGACCAGATCGCGCTGGTCGCCGGCGCGCTCTCGTCCGATCCCGACAATGCCGCCGCCTCGGCCGCCGAGATCGGCATCGCGCCGGAGCGCAGCTATGCCGATTACCGCGCCATGGCCAAAGCGGAGGCCGCCCGGCCTGACGGTATCGAGGCGGTCGTCATCGTCACGCCCAATCATCTGCACGCGCCGATCGCCACCGCCTTCCTCGAGGCCGGCATCGACGTGATCTGCGACAAGCCGCTGTCGACGACGCTGGCCGACGCCGAGGCACTGGTTGCACTCGCGAAGGCGAAAAACCGCCGCTTCGTCGTCACCCTCAACAACACCGGCTGCGCGATGGTGCGCCAGGCGCGCGAGATGGTGATGGCGGGCGAGCTTGGCCGGATCGTGTCGGTGCACGGCGCCTACATCCAGGACTGGCTGACCAAGCCGATCGACGCCGAGGGCCAGAAGCAGGCCGAATGGCGCACCGATCCGGCGCGGGCAGGGCAGTCGGCGGTGCTGGCCGATATCGGCGTGCATGCCTTCAACCTGGCAGGCTTCATTTCCGGCCGCGAGGCGGAGGCGGTGTCGGCCGACCTGTTCACCGCCGTGCCGGGGCGCCGGCTCGACGACAACGCCCATGTGCTGGTGCGCTGGACCGATGGCGCACGAGGCACGATCCTGGCCAGCCAGACCTCTCCCGGCCACTACAACGATCTCTCCGTGCGCATTTATGGCGACAGAGCGGGGCTCGAATGGTCAGGCGGGCGGCCGGAAGAACTACGCTTTTCCGTCTATGGCGAGGAAACCCGCACGCTGGTGCGCGGCGGCCACGGCTCGACCGCTGAATCCCGCCGCGTGTCGCGCATGCCGGCGGCGCATCCCGAAGGCTATATCGAGGCCTTCGCCAATTTCTATCGCGACGCCGCCGACATCATTCGGGCGCATCGTTCCGGTGGGGTGGTGGATGCAGCGCACGCGGCGCGGGTGCCCGACGTGATCGACGGCGCGCGCGGCGTGAAGTTCGTCGCGGCGGCGGTGGAGTCGAACGCGGCCGGCGGGGCGTGGACGGCGGCAAGGTTTGCGGGATGAGCTGCAGATCTCCCTGCGAGAGGGAGATCGGCAGCTTTTGCCGTTGGCGATCATGCGATACCCAACTGTTCCGCCAAATCCGACAGCATCGGGCGCTGACCCTGAAGAATCTTCACTCCGGCTTCGGTCAAGGTGAACCAGCCGGCTCTGTCGACCTCCGGGAATTCCTTCATCGATCCGGACCGCGGCGGCCATTCCATGGTGAAGGTGTTGCTCTTGATGGCGGCCACATCGATGTCGGCCTCGACGGACCAGGCCATGACGATCTTACCGCCCGGCTGCTTGTAGTCGCCGAGGCGGACGAAGGAGCCTTCGAAGGCGATGCCGAGCTCTTCCTCGGTCTCGCGTCGTGCCGCCGCCAATTCGTCCTCATCCTCCTCGACGAGGCCCTTCGGGATCGACCAGGCGCCATCGTCCTTCTTTGCCCAGAACGGGCCGCCGGGATGAACCAGAAGGACGCTGATATCGTCATTGCTCCGGCGATAGATCAGCAGACCCGCGCTGCGTTTTGCCATGTTTGCATGTCCGTTTGCGGCACCGGTGCGAAGCCGGCCGATTCCGAGCGATCATGGCTGCCGATCTTGCACCTGGAAATTGCGACGCTATGTCAGATGCATCCGCATTGCACCTCATGCGCGAGTCCGGCAAACTGATAGCATCGTTTTTGGGGCGGCGTCGAAAATCAGGTGAGGCGTCCGAATGCAGCTGGGTCTGATCGGCTACTACAGCGACTTCGTGGTCTATCCCCTGGTGATCGCCATATTGGGGGTGGCCGGACTGATCGAGGCCGGAGAAGAAGGCGCTCCGGACTGGGTCGGCACGATGATGATCTGCCTTGGCCTGTGGACGCTGATCGAATATGTGCTGCACCGCTTCGTGCTGCACCACGTCCCCTGGATCCGGGACTTGCACGACCGTCACCACGTCGAGGAGCGCAGTCCGGTGGGCACCCCCACCTGGCTAAGTCTGGGCGTGCATGCGCTGGTGGCGTTCCTGCCCGTCTGGGTGGTCTCCGACTTCGCGACCGCCAGCGCGGTGAGTTGCGGTTTGATGCTGGGCTATCTCTGGTACATCAGCGTCCACCACATGATCCACCACTGGCATCCGGCCCATCCGAGCTATCTCTACACGCTCAAGCGCCGCCACGCGGTGCACCACCATATCGACGACAACGCCAATTTCGGCGTGACCTCGATATTCTGGGACCGGATTTTCGGCACCGCTAGGCTTTGACAGGGGATGGGTCTGTCGGCGGGCCACCGATTGTGGTCTGACGGGCGGTCGAGTGACGAGAAACGCCGAGGCCGAAATCTAGGCGAAACGATCTGGCCAGAATAACCAGATGAGCGCGGCGGCCATCAGAACCCAAATTCCGACGATGAATGCGAGACCGCCGCGGCTGGTCGGCCTCGATCGGCGAATGGCTTCCGCGCGAAACTCCGCCATCAGATCGGCGGGGATCAACTTCACCGCAAGCAGGATGCCAAGCGGTACGATGATCAGATCGTCCAAATACCCGAGTACGGGAATGAAATCGGGTATCAGATCGATAGGACTGAGCGCGTAGGCGGCGACCATGCCGGCGGCAACTTTGGCGTACCAGGGAACGCGAGGATCGCGGGCGGCCAGCCACAGGGCCATGACATCGCGCTTGATGGCTCTCGCCCATTGCTTTGCCTTGTCGAGGACAGTCACCCGGCAACTCTCCTTAGAAGGCCCCGAACATCGGCGTCTCCGCTCCTTCGCCTGGATCATTGCAGCGATGTCGACGATCTGCAAACTGACCCGCCACCCGAGGGGCGTGCGTGAAGAAGACCTATTGAAAGCCGGGTGCTGGTGACGACCACCGCGCCACCTGGTTCGGGACGTCGATCCGGAAAGCGTGAGCGACGGGGGGACTACTCACTCAAAGCTCCTTTTCCGCCAGTTCCCTGAGTGCGTCGGGCACCGAGCGGGCCGCTTCCAGGGCGCCACCGTACCGTAGCCGACCGCCTGTTTGCCGAAACGCTGACGGATCTTGTCGATAAGGCGGCCGAGGAGGCCTGGCCGGCGATCCGCCTCCCGGTTGGCCGCCTGTTTTTCCAGGTACCCTGCCAGCGCCAGGTCGTAGCGCTGCGGCGTGACCCGGTCCCGAGACCGCGACGTCAGCCATGGATCGCCGTAGAACAGCGGCGGCCAGTCTGTTGGGTGCGGGAGCAGCATCGTATTCTCCATGACAGTTGTCAGCAGCACCGTGCGTCACAGCCGTCGGACTCGCGTTGGTGTCAGCGTGACGAAATCGTGAAAAGCGTCGCGAGACGCAGAATGCCGGTTGAATTGGTATCGGCACCGGTAAAGGATTGCCGCTGAAGCTGTGGTGGATCCGATGGCGCGCCTCTCACTGTTGGGTGGGTTCGATTTCGCTGGCGGTGCCGTGGCCCCGTCCTTCACCCGCAAGGCGCGCGCCATGGTCGCCTATCTTGCGATCCAATCGGGGCATTCCCTCTCGCGCGAAAAGCTTGCCGCCCTGCTGTGGGGCGACACCGGCGAGCCGCAGGCACGTATGAACCTTCGGCAGGCCCTTTCTGTCGTGAGGAAGGCTATGCCCTCGGCCAATGGCGGGCGCTTCCTGATCGATGGCGACAGCATCATGCTGGAGCTGGATGATCTCGATTTCGACGTCGCCCGGTTCGAGGTGCTGGCCGCCGAGGCGGCACCCGAGCAGCTTGAGCAGGCCATCAGCCTCTATCGAGGCGATCTCCTCGATGGCTTCAGCCTGAAGGAAGAACCCTTCGAGGACTGGCTGCGGGTCGAACGCGCACGGCTGCGGGCCACGGCCGTCTTGGTGCTGGAAAAGCTCGTCGCGCATTACTTCGCACAGAACAATCTGGCGTCCTGCGTGCAGGCGGCGACACGCTTGCTAGCCTGGGAGCCGCTGCGTGAAGATATCCACCGTGCCTTGATGCGGGCCTGTGCGGCCCAAGGTCGCGTCAATTTGGCGCTGAAACAATATGAGCTCTGCCGCGATGCCTTGCAGCGCCAGCTACATGTTCAGCCGGAACCGGAAACGAGGCAGCTCTATGAACAGCTTCGCGCCCGCCGCACGGCGTCGGCTGCTCCAGAACCCGCCGGGCCGGTTGCGCCCGGCGCACGGCCTACGTCGCCGCCGACCCACTATGTCAAATCGGCCGGCAGCAACATCGCGTATCAGGTAACGGGCAACGGCCCAGTGGACCTCATCTATGTGCCAGGCTGGGTTTCCAATCTGGACCTTGCCTGGGCATCGCCCAGGCTGGCGCATGTCCTGCACCGTTTTGGCTCCTTTTGCCGGCTGATCCGCATGGACAAGCGCGGCACCGGACTGTCGGATCGCAATGTCGGCCTGCCGACGCTCGAAGAGCGTATGGAAGACGTGCGCGCCGTCCTGGACGCGGTCGGTTCGAACCGTGCCGTCCTGTTCGGCAGCTCCGAGGGCGGCAGCATGTGCATGCTGTTTGCCGCGACCTATCCCGAACGCACGGCGGCCCTCGTCTTGAACGGGACCTATGCCCGAGGTGTATGGGCGCCGGACTACCCCTGGGCGAAAACCAAGGCGCAGGTGGAAAGAGAACTCATATCCATCGAGCGCGAATGGGGAGAGCCGGCCGACCTCAGCAATGCCGCGCCCAGCCTGATGAACGATGCATTCGAGCGCGAATGGTTCGCGGCCTTCCTGCGCAATTCAGCTTCGCCCGCCGATGCGATCTCGCTGTGGTGCTGGAGCGTCGAGATCGACGTTCGGGAGATACTGGGAGCCATCCACGTTCCAACGCTGATCGTTCAGAGAACGGGCGATCGCTGGGTCAAGGCCGAGGAGGGACGCTACCTGGCGAAACACATCCCGGGCGCGAGCTACATCGAGCTCGCGGGCAACGACCATGTCATCTGGGGTGAGGGCTCGGATCGCCTGATCGATGAGATCCAGTCCTTCGTCAGCGGCACCTTGCCGGCGGCACCCGGCGAGCGTGTGCTGGTCACCATTCTCTGCGTGGACATCACCTCGCCATCTGCCTCCGCCGATGGCCGGGATTTGAGGCGGAGATATGTGGACGCGATCTGCGATCAAGTGCAGCTGGCGCAGGGCAGGGAGATCCGGCGCGACGCGAATGGCCTCCTCGCTGCCTTCCAGCGTCCGACGCGGGCGATCCAATGCGCCATGGCGATCCGCGACAGTTTGAAGCCTTCTGGCCTCGCCGTCCGTGCCGCGGTGCATATTGGCGAGTGCGAAAGGGAAAACGGTGATTTAACCGGCACCGCCATCGACCAAGCAGTGCTGATGCTCGGCCAAGCCTCGCCAGGCGAGATCATTACGTCGCGCACAATCCGCGACCTCGTGCCGGGCTCCAGCCTTGTGTTTACAGAGCGCGGCGGGACCGAAACAGGCGCCGTGCCGGGAGGCGGGCAACTCTATGGGGTCGGTGCAGCGTCGGCCTGACAGCGGCGAAGCGCGGAATGGTGTCGGTTGACGCGCCGCCGGGGACAGTCCCTTTTTCCGGTCAAAGCTCCTTTTCCGCCAGTTCCCTGAATGCGTCGGGCACCGAGCGGGCCGCTTCCAGGGCCACCGTACCGTAGCCGACCGCCTGTTTGCCGAAACGCTGGCGGATCTTGTCGATGGCGCGGTCGGCGCCGAAGCGCGCGAGGCCTTTTTGGCTGCCCGGGCGGCGCTTCTCGTCGGCGAGGCCGAGTGGCAGGTCGAGCTGCAGTTCAGCGCTCTCCTCCAGGTGCGAGACCGAGATCGCCAGCAGAGAGATCGTTTTCTCCCGGGGATGCTCGGCGAGCACGCCGCGCACCAAATCCCCAGCGATCTCGGCCAGCATGGCGGTCGCCGAGATCGGCTGTTCCAGCGTGATCGAGCGCGTGACGGCGCTGAGATCGGCAAAGCGCACGCGCACCGTTACCGTGCGGCCGGGGCGGTTCTTGGCGCGCAACCGGCTGGCGACGCGGTCGGCCAGATGCAGCAGTGTCGGCACGATCACCCGGGCCACGGCCGGCTTTTGCCCGAGGGCCGATTGCGCGCCGGCCGAGTGCGCCCGGCGCTTCGTCTCCAGCTTGCGCGGATCGCGGTTCCACGACAGCGCCGCGAGCTTTTCTCCGGCGGCGGGGCCAAGCAGCCGGGCCAGGGCGCCGCTGTGGGTCCGGGCCAACTCGCCGATGGTCTCGACGCCGATCTCGGCCAAGCGCGCCCTGGTGGCCGGGCCGACGCCCCACATCAGCGAGACCGGCAAATCATGCATAAAGGCAAGCTCGGTGCCGGGCTCGACCACCACCAGCCCGTCGGGCTTGGCGACTTGCGAGGCGATCTTGGCCAGATGCTTGGTGCGCGCCACGCCGATCGAGATCGGCAGGCCGAGTTCGGCTCGCACACGGCCGCGGATCGTGGTCGCGATTTCCCGCGGGGAGCCGAACAGATGCGTGCAGCCGGCGACATCGGCGAAGGCCTCGTCGATGGAGATGCGTTCGACCACCGGCGTGAAATCGTCGAGCACCTTGATCGCCGCGTCGCCCAGCCGCTGGTAGTGGCTGAAATTTCCGCCGACGAAGATCAATTGCGGGCAAAGCTCGCGCGCCTTGCGCCCCGGCATGCCGCCGCGGACGCCAAAGGCGCGCGCTTCGTAAGAGGCGGCGAGCACCACGCCGCCGCCGACCGCGATCGGCTTGCCACGCAGCGTCGGATCGAGCAGTTGCTCGACCGAGGCATAGAAGGCGTCGAGATCGGCATGCAGGATGGTGGCCGTCGTTTCCATCCTGTTCCGCTCATCCGCGATTGCTGATAGATAGGAACATATAGTGAACAAATAGAGATCATTGTCAATTGATCTTTGGCGCACCGGTGCTCTTTAGGAGTAACCGAGGCGCGCAAAGCTCCTGCTTCTCCACAGGAAAGAAGGGAGGCAGCGCCACTTCCTAGACAACATGCTCCGCCCGCAGTGCCGCCTTCATCCGTTCCAGCGCCGGCTCGCCGCCGGCCGACAGTTCGTCTGCGATACGGGCGAGCTTGTCGTCGGACTTGCGGTGCTTGCTGCCCCAGGCGCCAAGCGTCGCCAGCACCGGCAGGAGATCGATGCCGGCTTCGGTCAGCCGATAGATCGCCTTCAGCCCGTGGCTGGGGTCGTCGCTGCGGGTGAGGATGCCTTCGTCTTGCAGCGTCTGCAGCCGCTCGGCCAATGTGCGCGAGGAGATGCCTTCATCGGATTGCAGGAACTCGCGAAAATGCTTTTTGCCGGCGAAGACCAGGTCGCGGATGATGAGCAACGTCCAGCGATCGCCGAGCAGTTCCAGCGACAGGCTGATGGGGCAGCCGGATCTTTCACGCGTTGACATCTCTATGGTTCCATTTTTAAATCACTTTACTATTGACATCATTCTTTCCATCAGTCAAATGCTTCCAAAAGTAAATCGTTAGATCGCAACTTGGCCAGCAGGAGGACGTCATGAGCCAGGCCATCGGGAAAATCAGCACACCAAGAACCGTCGTGGTCGTCGGGGCTACCAACGAGGTTGGCAAGGCGGTCGCCCAGGTCCTGACCGGGCGGGGGCATATTGTGCGCGGCGTGGCGCGCAGCCTGGGTGTGGCGCTTGACGATAGCGACGCGCTCGCCTCCGCCTTTTCCGGTGCCCACAGCGCCTATGTAATGATTCCGTTCGACATCACGGCGCCGGATCTTCATCGCTTCGAGGATGAAGTGGGTGCGCGGCTGGCGGCGGCGATCGCGAAGTCAGGCGTGCGCCGCGTCGTGCTGCTCAGCGGCCTCAACGCCCATCTGAGGATGGGAACTTCGCTCGGCGCCGCCTTGATGGAGGAACGGCTGGCGGCGCTCGGCCTCCACGAACTGGTGTTTTTGCGCGCCTCATTCTTCATGGAGAACTTCGCCAAGGGCATGGGCTTTGTCCGGCAGGCCGCTTCCGGCATCTTCATGACGCCGTTCCGGGGCGATCCGCCGATGCCATTGATTGCTGCCAGCGATGTCGGCCAGCGCGCCGCCGCCCTGCTGGACGCCACGCGTTTTCCAAGCGAGCGGATCATCGAATTGCATGGCGGCGGCTACTATGCCTTGGAGCAGGCCACCGCGATCCTTGGCAGCGCGATGGGGAGGCAGGTCGCTTACAAGGCGGCCCCATTCACTGAGGCGCGCGCCGGGATGATCGCCAGCGGCCTGTCACCGAGCTTTGCCGATGCGCTCGGCGAAACGGCGGCGAGTTTCAACAAGGGTGAACGCTGGGCGCTTGAGGCACCGTCAATCCGCAACGCCACGCCGACCACTTTCGAAAGCTGGGCACAAGCCTTTGCCCGTTCGCAAAACGCGGCGTGATCCTTCCTGACTGGAATCCGGAAACGAGGAGAACCCCATGAAAAAGCTGATCCTTCAGATGCAGATGTCGGTCGACGGTTTCGTCGGCGGCGATGCCGACCATCCTTGGCAACTCTGGGGATGGGGCGACGACATCGGGTGGGACGAGGAGCTGAAGCGTGATTTCAACGCCGTGTTTGCCGGCATCGACACCGTGCTGCTCAGCCGCAAGATGGCTGAGGAAGGTTATCTCGCCCATTGGGGCCATGCGGCGAGCAAATATCCGGCCGATTCGTTTTATGCCTTCGCCCAGCGCATCGTCGACGCGCGCAAGGTGGTGCCGAGCGACAGGCTCGAGACCTCGCGATGGGAGCGCACGACGGTGGTGAGCAGCGACCTGCCGCGCGAGGTCAACGCATTGAAGGCGGGTGAGGGCGGCGACATGGCCGTCTTCGGCGGGGCTGGCTTTGCGTCGGCGCTGATCGCGGCCGGATTGATCGACGAGTTCCAGCTGTTCGTCAATCCGGCCGTGCTGGGCGCCGGCCGCCGCATTTTCGACCAAGGCGGGTTCCAAAACCTGCTTCTGCTTGGTTCGAAGGCTTATGCCTGCGGCATGGTGGTCAGCCGCTACGCGCCGGCAGGTTGATCGCGGGCGTGCGGGCCGCACGCCGGTAAAAGACATTTGGCCGGAATCCTTTGCCCGCTTCTCTTCGTCTTCTAGGTGGGTCGCCGGAAGGGCGGCCGCATCAATTCTGAATGGAGAGACAGATGATCCTGGTGACAGGCGCCACCGGCCTGAACGGCAAGGCAATCGTGCGCGAGTTCGCGCGGCAGAGGCATCAAGTGAGGGCGCTGGTTCGCGATCTTGACCGGGCATCCGCGGCAGGGCTCGGCGGACTTGCCGGCGTCGAGCTGGCCGAGGGCGATATGCGGCGGGCGGAGACGCTTGGCGCGGCCCTCGATGGTGTCGATCGCGTGCTGATGATTTCGGCCGCCGCGCAAGACATGGTCGAGACGCAGTGCCGTTTTATCGACGCCTGCAAGCAGGCCGGCGTCGCGCATGTGGTGAAGTTTTCCGGTGCCGAATCCAACATCGGCTATGACGCGACGAAGTTCCGCTTCACACGCATGCATGAAGAGGTCGAGCGCTATCTCGAAGGAGCCGGCATGGCGTGGACGCATCTGCGCCCCAGCCAGTTCATGCAGGTCTATCTGCGCGACGCGCCGACCATCGCCGCCGAAGGCGCTTTCTATCTGGCGCTTGGCGGCACCGAACTGTCGCCGGTCGATGTCGAGGATATCGCCAAGGTCGCCGCCCGTCTGCTGCGCGATGGCGGCCATGAAGGCGAGAGCCTCGACATGACCGGACCCGAGGCGCTGACGATGAGCGATATCGCGGCGCGGATTTCGCAGGCGATAGGCAAGCCGGTCCGCTATGTCGACATCAGCCCGCAGGACCGCCGACGCAACCTGCTGGCCGCCGGCGTTCCCGCCGACTTCGCCGATGCGCTGGACGAGCAGTTGGCCGAGCGGCTGCGGCGGCCGAAATCGCGGGTGCATCTTGCCACTCACGAGATGTTCGGCGTGCGCGCAACGCCGTTCGTCGAATTCGCCCAACGCCACGCGGCGATGTTGCGGGGCGGGGCGTAGGCCGCCGAAAAAAAGCAGGTCGGCACGTATCCTTTTTACCTGCCCGTCCGTCTCTTGCCTGAAGGTCGCGCCGGACCGCGATCGGCAGCAACGGAGAAACAGTCATGGCGAGCATGCAAAGTCAGGCAAACAGGAACCACTACGCCGCGCTCGCGGCGAATGCAGGCAAGTTGACCAGCCCGCGGGCCATCATCGACCACAACGATATGCACTGGACGGCGCTGACCGGCGAGCCGGGCGGCGTCGATTACATCGAGGTCGATGCCGGCGGCGTGCCGGCGATGTGGGTCGTGCCGAAGGGCGCCGACGAGCAGCGGGTGCTGTTTTATGCGCATGGTGGCGGCTTCATCGGCGGCTCGATCTACACCCACCGCAGGCTGGTCGGCCATCTCGTCAAGGCTATCGGCTGCCGGGCGCTGCTCTACGACTATCCGCTGGCGCACCAAGCCAAGCATCCGGCCCAGCTCGAAGCCGCGACATCGGCCTGGGACTGGCTCGTCGACCAAGGCTTCGACCCCAAGCGGATCGTGATCGCCGGCGACTCCTGCGGCGCGGTGCTGACCTATGGCGTCCTGCAGCGGCTGCGCGCGCAAAGGCGGCCACTGCCCGTCGCCACGCTGATCATCTCCGGCTGGTTCGACATGGCGTTGACGGGCGCCAGCTACGAGACCAACCGCGACAGGGATCCGGCCTTCGCCAGGGAAGCCGTCGACTGGCTAGCGGCCAATTTCATCGGCGATGCCGATCGGCGCGATCCCGAAGTCAGCCCGCTCTACGCCGACCTCTCAGGCTTTCCGCCCGTCTTCCTGCAGGCCGGCGCCGACGAGGCGCTGGCCGACGAAAGCCGGATGTTCGCCGAGCGGGCGAGGCAGGCGGGGGTCGAGACGCGGCTCGACGTCTTTGACGGCATGCTCCACTCTTTCCAGATGATGGCAGGGCGGGCGCCGGAGGCCGACGACGCCATTGCCCGCTTCGCCGCGTGGGTACGGCCGAGACTGGGGCTGCCGGCCGCCGGTGAGAAGACCAGCGAAAAGGCTGCGTGAGCATGCGGCGGCTGATCGTATCGAGTTTCGTCTCCCTGGATGGCGTCATCGAGGCGCCGATGACGTGGGCCTCGCCATTCTTCGTCGGAGACAATGTGGAGCACGCCTTGCAGGCGCTTTCGAACGTCGAGTTCTTCCTGCTTGGCCGCGCCACCTACGAGATGTTCTTCGCGCGCTGGCCTGGGGCCAAGGGTCCGTACATGGACCGCATCAACGGCCTGAAGAAGCTGGTTGCCTCGACGACGCTGAAGACGGTGTCGTGGAATGCCGCGCTGATCACGGGCGACGTCGCCGAGGCGCTCGCGGCGCTGAAACGCCAGCCGGGCGGCGACATCCTGAAATATGGCGTGTCGCAACTCGACCGCACCTTGCTTTCCGCTGGGTTGGTGGATGAGTATCATCTGTCGATCGTGCCGACATGGGTCGGGCACGGCAAGCGCGCCTTCGACGACGTCGGGCCGATCGATCTCGAACTGGTCGACACGCACCGTTTTGCCAATGGCGTGGTGACGCTGACCTATGTGCCGCGATGAACCAGCAGATCCGCAAATCCCCCGACACGGCGCAAGGTATGCGGGCCTGGCCCGGGTCCGACCGCGTGTTCGACCTGCGCTACGCCGCGTTCCTGGAGACGGTTTCGCATCTGCGCGCCAGGCTGCATGGCTATTGCGCGCGCATGACCGGCTCGGCGCTGGATGGCGAGGACATCATGCAGGAGGCGCTGTTCGAGGCCTATCGCAAGATCGAGCTGCTCGACGATGCGCGGGCGCTCCGGCCGTGGCTTTTCCGCATCGCGCATAACAGGTGCATCGATTTCATCCGCAATCGCCGCACGCGGCACGCGGCCGAAGCCTTCTACGGCGGCGACGACATGGTGCAGCCGGTCGAGCCGGCCGGTCCGGGCGCCGGCCGCGCCATCGAGCGGTTGGTGGTGCATCTGCCACCGAAGGAGCGTGCCTGCGTGCTGCTCAAGGATGTCTTCGACCACTCGCTGGAGGAGATCGCCGAGCTGGTCGGCTCGACACCGGGCGGCGTCAAGTCGGCGCTCAGCCGCGGCCGCGCCAAACTCGCCGCTCTACCCGCGCAACCGGCAGCGGCACCGCCACACGATCCCGAACTGGAGCGGCTGCTTGATCGCTATGTCGCGCTCTTCAACGCCAGGGACTGGGACGGCGTGCGCGCACTGACCAGCGCCGATGCACGCCTGCAAGTGTCGGATTGCTACAGCGGGTTGCTCTCGGCTTCGCCCTACTTCGTCGAATATCAGCGCAGCGAACTGCCCTGGCGCATGCGGCCAGGCACGTTCGAAGGGGAGATGGTGCTGGTCGTCGACAGGCAATATGGCGAGGTCTGGCGGCAGGCGTATCTGGTCCGGATCGGCGCCACGGGCGGGGTGATCGACAGCATTGCCGATTACTACGCGTGTCCATGGATGCTGGAGATGGCAAACGCGGAGGGGTAATGGATTTATCCTGTCTCCTCGCCGGTATCGTTTCTCTGCCTACTTCACCCAGCGACTTCGCGGGGCTTAGCGAGCATGGCGACGTGGCTGGTCGCAAGCTCGGTCACCTCAGCGCCGATCGCCTTGGCCATCGCCGCTTCGGCAGCCGGCGGTATCATGCCATGATGACTGGTGACGATGTAGAAGCTCGGCTTGGTCTCGTAGGCGGCGGCAGTGAGCTTCTCGTCAAAAATGCCGGCAAAGGGCGGACCTTGCGTGGCGGCGATCAGGTGCCGGCTGGCCCTCGCCAAGATCGTTCACCGACAGGCCCTTTGGCGGCGCGAAGGCGGCGACGTAGACCACCGCCTTGACCTTGTCGTCCACGCCCGCCTGACTGATGACGACACCGCCCCAGGAATGGCCGACCAGAATGACCGGCCCCTGCTGGGCATCGATGACGCGCTTGGTTGCGCCGACATCGGCGGCAAGCGAGCTCAGCGGATTTTGCACCGCCACCACATTGAGCCCCTTGGCCTCCAGCAAGGGAATGACCTTGCTCCAGTTCGAGCCGTCGGCGAAGGCGCCATGCACCAGGACGACCGTTTTCTTTTGGAACATCGGCGGCTGACGCCGGTGCTGTCGCCGTCAGGAGAACGCGGTTCCCAGAGCGAGCCAGGAAAATGCGTTAGCGGAATAGAACGTCTCCCATCGTCGCGAAGGGCCGCACCCTTGCTGGGCGCAGTGGTCGCTGAAGCCGTGCTGCTACTTGGCGAGGAAATCTGTAATCAGCCTGACGGTGGCATCCGGGTTTTCCTCCATGATCCAATGGCCGGACGCTGGCACGATGGCGCCCGTCACGTCCGACGCAACGAACCGCAGGACGTCGGCCTGTGTCGTGCCTGCCGATTTCTCCGCGCCGGCCGCCAGCACCGGCATGGGCAGTTTGCCGCCGGTGGAAAGCATCGCCTGGTTGTCGATGGCGTCCTCGTCGAATGCCTTGAACTGCTCGAAGGCGTCATGCATGGCATGCGGCCGCGCATAGAGTTTTGCGTAGTGGACGCGCGTCGCCTCGTCGATCTTCTTCGGATCGGCCGACAGTTCATTGTAGAAGCGGTCGAGGTAGATGCGCTCGCGGCCTGCGACCAGCCGCTCCATATCGGGGCCGCGGAAGTTGAAGTGCCACAGAAGCGGGCTTTGCTTGATCTTGTCCCAATCGCCGATGCCCGGCAACGGCGCGTCAATGACAACCCATTTGGTGATGCGCTTCGCATACTGCGCGGCTAGCGCATAGCCGACCATGTTGCCGATGTCGTGTGTCACCAGATCGGCCTTGTCGACCCTCAGCGCGTCCATCACGCCGGCGATGTCGACCGCCTGGTTCTTCTTGGTGTAGCCGCTGTCCGGGTGCGCCGAAAGGCCCATGCCGCGCAGGTCCGGCACGATCACCGTGTGATCCTTCATCAGGGCTATCGCGGCCGGAGCCCACATGTCGCCGGTATCGCCGAAGCCATGCAGGAGTACAACCGCCGGACCTTTTCCGCCGACGCGGACGTGCAGGCTGGTGCCGTTGGTCTTGATCGTCTGCGTCTTGAAACTGGCAGGAAAAGCGACCACGCGGGCCGAAGCCGGCACACTCATTGCCAACAACCCGAGCACGATGACCAAAGGACGAAACATGAAATCACTCCTGGAGATTTTGTTTTGGAATCTTTGTTCTGCGCAATTTCCGGACGGAAAACCGCTACGCACTTTCCCTGGAATTGCTCTATCACCGCGGTATCGCGGTTTTGTGAACTATGACACCATGTCCTTGATTTCGTTAGGCGTCGGTCGCCTGATTGTGAATTCGGGAAAGCCGAACAATGCTGAAGCTCGAATCCGCCGCCGCCTTCGTCGCCGTCGCGGAATCCGGTTCGATCACCGAGGCGGCCAGGCGCATGAACCTGTCCAAATCCGTCATCAGCGAACGGCTGTCGGAGCTTGAACGCGGCCTCGGCACAAAGCTGCTGGACCGCACCACCCGCAAACTCTCGATCACCGAAGCGGGGCGAGGCTTTTACGAGCGCGCCAAGCGCATCATGCAGGAGGTGGTCGAGGCCAAAGCCGAAATCGCCGAACAGCGCGGCGAACTCGCCGGACCGCTCAGGATATCGGCGCCGACAAGTTTCGGCATTCTCCATCTCGGCCCGGCGCTGTATGGCTTCCTCGCCAGGTACCCGGGGGTTGAGCTGACGCTCGATCTCGACGATCGTTTCGTCAGCATAGTGGCCGATGGCTACGATGCCATCGTGCGTCACGGGCCGATCGTCGATGACGGAGCCGTCATCGTCAGGAAGCTGGCTTCCAGCCGTCGCTTCCTGGTCGCCTCACCGGACTATGTCGAGCGATTCGGACGGCCGGCGACCACCGACGAGCTGAAACGCCACAAGGGCATCATCTTTTCCATCCGGGGTGCAGCCGACTGGCGGTTCAAGATTTCGCGGCGGCTGGTGACGATCCGCCCGCAAACCGCGCTGCGCGTCAACAATGGGATTTTGATGCGCGACGCAGCCCTTGCCGGCCTCGGCCTGGCACTGCTCCCCGCCTATTTCATCCGGACCGAGATCGCCGACAGGGGATTGACGGTCATCGATGTCGGCGCCGAGCCTGAAGGAGCCGCCATCTATATAGCGTGTCCCGAGGACAGGCGCGGTTCCGCCAAACTGCGCGCGCTGACCGCATGGCTGCGCGATGCCTTTGGCGATCCGCCCTATTGGGAGGCTTGAGCCGGCGCTCATTTCGCATCGTGAAAAATGATGCCGATCGTGTGGCGCATGCCTGAGCGCAGGCGGCTGACGCCGTGGCGCAGGTTGACGCGGTAATTGCCTTTCGTGCCCTGCACCGGCCGGTTGTGGACCGCGAAGGCCACCGCATCGCCCTGGCGCAAGGGCACCACTTCGACCCGGCTCTGCATGCGCGGCCGCTGTTCGGTCAAAGCGAATTCGCCGCCGGTGAAATCCTCGCCCGGCTCGGAAAGCAGGATCGCCACCTGCAGCGGGAAGGCGAGGTCGCCATAGAGGTCCTGGTGCAGGCAGTTGAAGTCGCCGGGCACATATTGCAGCAAAAGCGGCGTCGGCCTGACCTGGCCGGCGGCATGGCATTGGTCGAGAAACGCGGCATGCGTGGCGGGGTAGCGCGTGGCGACGCCCATGCGCTCGTTCCACCGGTTGGCGACCTCGGCCAGCCTGGGGTAGAGCGCGCCGCGCAGGCCGCCGACCAGATCGGGCAAGGGATAGCGGAAATAACGGTATTCGCCCTTGCCGAAACCATGCCTGGCCATATGGATGTGGCTGCGGAAATGCTGCTCCTGTGGATAGAGGCCGGCGAGTTGCCGGCACTCATCGGCGGAGAGCAGCTTTTCCATCACCGCGCAGCCGAAGCCGTCGAGCTCGGTGGCGAGCGCCGGCCAATCATAGGCGGCGATGCGTGTCTCGGCGGCTTCGATCAGCGATGGCGCGACCTTGGCGTCGGCGTTCATATCGCGGCCTCCCTTTCCAGCAATACGCGCTTGCGTTCTATGCCCCAGCGGTAGCCGGACAGCGAACCGTCGGCGCGCAACACGCGGTGGCAGGGAATGCCGAGCGCGATGGCATTGGCGGCACAGGCAGTCGCCACGGCGCGGGCGCCCTCCGGCATGCCGAGGCGCCGGGCAAGGGCGGTGTAGGTGACCGTGGCACCGCGTGGGATGGCGCGCAGCGCCTCCCACACGCGCTGCTGGAAGGGCGTGCCGTGACGCATGTCGAGCGGCAGGTCGAGCCCGGCGCCGGGCGTTTCGATGAAGCGCGCTATCGCCGCGAGATCATTGCTCGGGCCGGCCGCGTCTTCGAGCAGCACCCTGCTGGGGAAGCGGTTGGCGAGGTCCTGCCGCAACGTGCCGGCGTCGGAGCCGATGAGGATGGCGCAGACGCCGATGGGCCCGCGCGCCGCCAGGATGTTTCCAAGCGCCGACTGGCCGATGGCATAGGTGATGGTGTCGAGGCCGACGCTGGCGGCTGTCGCCTTGAGATCGGGTTGCATGTGGTTCATCGCCTTTCACTCCTTCTGTGTGCCTGAACCCTAGCCATGTGCCTGATGTTCCTCACTCCGGTGCTTGCTTTCAAATTCAAATCCCTGGGGGCTGAACGGCGAAAGCAGGTGCCGTCGAGTGCGGTTTTTGACCACCCTCATGCGACACGGGTGACGCCGATCTCGCCCAGCAAAAAAACTTCGCCTGATATCAGCCGCAGCTCGAACTCGCCGGTCGCCATGCGGCGCCACTCGGCCTTGCCATCCTCGACAAGCTCGCCAATGGCAGCCAACACCAGCGCCTTCGCGTCCTCCAGGCCGACGGCAGCGCCGTTGGCGACCTGGCCGTTCGCACCGGCGGTGGAAGACCTGGCCATCGCGCGCATTGCCGTCAGGCCCGCGAGGACCGGGAGGCATTGTCGGGTGCCTCGCCGGCTTCACGGTCGAGCAGCGCGCGTTTGCGCTCGGCGCCCCAGGCATAGCCCGACAGGGCGCCATCCTTCCGGATCACACGATGGCAAGGGATGACGACCGCGTGGGCATTGGCGGCACAGGCGGCGGCGACGGCGCGGGTCGCCTTGGGAGCACCGACACGGCCGGCGATCTCGGCATAGGAAACCGTGCGGCCGGCCGGGATGTCCCGCAAGGCCTGCCAGACGCGCTGCTGGAACGCGGTGCCGCGCACGTCTAGCGGCAGGTCGAGACCGAGCGCCGGCGCCTCGACTAAACCGACGACGCGGGAGACCAGCGCCTCGTAGTCGCGGTCGCCACCGATCAGCCGGGCCTTGGGGAAGCGGTCCTGTAGGTCGCGCACCAGCGCGTCGGGATCGTCGCCGAGCAGAATCGAAGCGACGCCTTTTCGGCTCGACGCGACCAGGATGGCACCGAGCGAGGATTCGCCGACGGCGAAGCGGATGTCCTCGTTGGTGCCGCCGGAACGGTAGCGCGTCGGCGTCATGCCGAGCATGCCGGTGGACTTTTCATAGAAACGCCCGCTCGAATTGAAGCCGGCGTCATAGATTGCCGCCGTCACGCTGGCGCCGTCCTCGAGACCCTGGCGGACGCGGGCGGCCCGCCGTGCCGCGGCATAGTCCTTCGGTGTCAGCCCGGTGATCGCCTTGAAGACGCGGTGGAAATAGCCGGGGCTGCGGCCGGCGGCGGCAGCCAGTTCGGCAAGTGGCGGTTCGTCCTCGCTCTCTTCGATCCTGCGGCAGGCATCGGCGACCATGGCGGCGTTGGCGGCCTCGAGCGAACGGCCGTCCGGATTGCAGCGCCGGCATGGGCGAAAGCCTGTCGCCTTCGCCGCCTGCAAAGTGTCGTGCAACTGGACATTGGCGGGGTTGGCGCGCCGGGACGGACAGGAGGGCCGGCAATAGACGCCGGTTGTCGCCACCGAATACCAGAACGCGCCATCGGCCGACTTGTCGCGCGCGACGATGCGGGCCCAGCGCGGATCGTGGGCGACTGGCAGCGGCGCGGGTTGCAGATGTTTGGCCAGGGCGATGAACATGGCCGGCATTGAAGCCGCCAAAAGCCGGCCTCGCCACCCGTTTCCTGACAGGGCCCGCGCGTGCCTACGCCGCGCGTTTGGGTTCCACCGCGAACGGGCTCAGCCCCAGCCAGGCCTGCATTTTCCTGCCGATGGCCTGGTCGCCGGTCAGGGTGACCTTCGCACCGGCCTTCTCGACGGTGAGCACTCCCATCCAGATCGCCGTCATCGTGTGCAGGTCGGTCGAGACATAGAGGTCGACGTCGAAGCCCGGATCGTACCAGCACAGGTCGACTTCGCCGTGCTTTTCGACGATCAGCCACCAGGAGCGTTTGGAGGCGGGGAGTTCCTGATACAGAAATTGTATCACCGTGCGTCCCTCGGGCAGCGGCGAGGGGTTCAAATTGCGCCGCATGTCCCACATCAGCAGCGACGGATCGAGGTTTTTGAGCGACAGCCTGGATTCGACCCATTTCTGGCCCCAGAAGCCCATCGCCTCGACCACCGGGCGCAAATCGCGGCCGGCTTCCGTCAGCCGATAGTCGAAGATTTCTTTTTCTCCCAGGACCTCCTTGCGCTCGACGATTCCTGCCAGCTCAAGCTCCTTAAGCCGTTGCGACAGAAGGGTCGGCGACATTTTGGGCACGCCGCGGCGCAAGTCGTTGAAACGGGTCGAACCGGCCACAAGCTCTCGCATCAGCACCATCGTCCAGCGGGTGCACAGCACCTCGGCGGCCATCGATAGCGGGCAGAACTGTTTGTATCCGTGCTGGGTCATGGCCGTGCCTCTCCCTCGAACCTTGGGAGAACATTAGGCCTTCGTGATTGAAGCGGCGAGTACAGAAACTGTACCGGCCCAGTACAGATCGCGGACTGGTCGGCTCGGGCCCCGCCATGCGAACCCATTGGACGGTTGCACGGGATATCCCTGTGCGCCGCAACCAGGAGACGACAATGACTGCTTACGTTATCGCCGATATCAAGATGAAGGACCCGAAATGGGTGCCGGCCTATGCCGCCTCGGTGCACGACCTCGTCCACAAGCATGGCGGCAAATATCTGTCGCGCAGCGGCAATGTGAAGACGCTCGAAGGCAAGCCGCTCGACACCACGCTGATCGCCCTGATGGCGTTCCCGTCGGAAGCGGCGGCGCGCGCCTTCACCGACGATCCGGCCTACGCGCCTTTCGTTTCGGCCCGCCAGGGCGGCAGCGACAGCCGTTTCCAGCTGATCGACGACACCGATCTGGCAGGAACGATCCCGTATCTGCCGAAGGGATGATCTCTCCCGGCATTCCTTGCACCGTATCCGGGGTCACCAGGCAACAACAGTCACAGCGCTTGCCTGCCGGGCCTCCGTATTTTCGGCGGCCGGCCCGCAGTGCTTTTTCAAGAAGAATGGAACAAACATGATACGCGATTTTCGCAACGGGCTTTTCGTGGCAGGGGCCATTCTGGCCGTCTGCACCACCTTTGCCCAGGCGCATCAGGAGGCGGCCGAAACCGCGTCCGGTGCCAATCCGCTGGCCGAAAAGGTGCGGGCCGCCAACAGCCGGTTTCTCGACGTCAACGCCGCGACGGCGGAAGGCTATGCGCCCATTCCCTGCGCCAGCGGTATCACCGGCGGCGCCATGGGCATCCACTATGTCAATGGCGGGTACCTGAAGGACGACAAGATCGACATCGCCCGTCCCGAAGCGGTGATGTACGAGCCGATGGCCGACGGCACGCTGAAGCTGGTGGCGGTCGAATACATCACCTCGAAGGGGCCGGCGTCGCTCGAGGGACAGCTGTTCAACTTCAACAGCGCGCCCAATCGCTATGGCCTGGGTGAGTTCTACGAACTGCATGTCTGGGCCTGGAAAGGCAACCCGACCGGCACGTTCGCCGACATGAACCCGAAAGTGTCGTGCGAACACGCGATGGCGCCGAGCCAGTAAGCGGCATAGCCAGGCGGCGCCAATGCCGCCTGGCCGAAGTCTCGATTCTGGGTGAAGTTTCTCAGGCGGTCTTGATCAGCCCGAGCTGGGTGAGGGCGGCGACGCCGTCGTCGAGGCCGATTTCCTCGACGATCCTGCCGTCGATCACCTTGAGCACCGTGGTGCCGGTGAAGCGCATCGTGCGGCCCGTCGCGGCGGGCAGCGAACCGATGAGAAAATCGCCGAAGGCCGGGCCGGTATGCGTGCCGCCCCCTTCCCACTGGCCGACGACGTAGTCGCCCTCGGCGATGAGATCGGCGGTGGCCCAGAAGTTGAGATCCGGGAAGGCTGCACGAAAATCGGTCATGAATGCCTTGATGTCGGCGCGCCCGCGGCGCGGCTCGTGCAGCGAGTATTTGAGCAGCATATCGGGGGCGGCGACGGCATCGACGACGGAGAGGTCGCAGGTTTCACCCCAGAAGTCGGTGAACCATCTGATTACGACGGCCTTGTTGTCTTCCTGCTTGGTCATTGGGAGGTCCTTTTTGTCCTGCTTCGCGATCACCGGACTGGCTGGTGAACACGGCCATTCCTATGATCAATCGAGGCGCGCCAAACTCCGGTTCTTGCCCGCCAATCAAAAGGCTGATGCCAAGATCGTCGCCGGGAGGGTGGACATTCCGCCCTTCCACGGCCCGGTAACGGTTTCTTCTCTGGTTTTGCCGCAGATTGCCCAGGGGCGGGGGTGGCGGAACGGACGATGGCGGGTCAGGGTAAGAAAAGTCGCAGCGGAGCGTTTTGGGCCAAGGCCCTGGAGCGGGCCCATCTTGGCGTCTGGGACTGGGATCTCAGCACCGGCGACTGCTTCTATTCGGCGACCTGGGCGCGAATGCTGGGTTACGAGGAGGGCGAACTCGCCAATACCAGTGACCTGTGGCTGCAGCTTACCCATCCCGACGATCGGGAACGGGCGCAGGCCAGTGGCGACCGCCACATTGCCGGGCTGACCGACGCCATCGAGACCGAACTCAGGCTCAAGCACAAGCAGGGCCATTGGGTTTGGGTGCTCGACCGAGGCGGCATCGTCGAGAGCGACGCCGACGGGAAGCCGCTCAGGCTGATGGGCGTGCAGACCGACATCTCCAAGCAGAAGGCGGCCGAAGCCGCGCTCGAACAGGTCAATATCCGCTTTCGCCTGGCGCTCGCCGCCAGCGGCACCGGTATCTGGCACTACGACATCGCTACCAACAAGAGCTATTGGGACGCGCGCACAAGAGAGATATTCGGCCTCGTCGCAGTGACCGACGAGGTGACGGCCGATCTCTGGCACAGCTACCTGCATCCCGACGACAAGGACGCCGCCGAACGCGCCCACAGGGTGCCGTTGGAAAGCGACGGCGTCATCGCCGCGCAGTACCGCATTATCAAGCGCGACGGCCAGATCCGCCATGTCGATTCGCTGCTGCGCTTCATCGCCGCCGCCGGTGCCGCGGGCCAGGTCCTGGGCACCGTGCGCGACATCACCGAGGACAAGTTGCGCGAACAGGAGCTTGCCTTCGCCGCCCGACACGACGCACTGACCGGCCTTTGGAACCGCGCCGCCTTCGACCGGCTGCTCGCCCACCACATCACGACTGGCGTGCCGCTGGCGGTGTTCTATGTCGACCTCGACTACTTCAAGGCCCTCAACGATTTCGCCGGCCATGCCGCGGGCGATCTGGCGCTGAAGAGCGTCGCGGCGGGTATCGGCCGCTGCCTGCCGCCATCGGCGCATGCGGCGCGGCTCGGCGGCGACGAGTTCGCCCTGATGGTGCCCGATTGCGACGCCGTGCAAGCAGAAGGTCTGGCCGCCGCCATCCTGGCGGCCGTGCGCGACGCCGATCTTGGCCTTGCCGCGACGTCGCGCCGGCTGGCGGCCAGCATCGGCATCACCATCGTCCGCGACCGTGCCACCACGGTTGCCGACGCGCTGGCCTGCGCCGACGATGCCTGCTACGCGGCCAAGGCCGCCGGGCGCGATCGCTTCGCGCTGTTTTCGACCGATGCCGTCTCCGGTTCGGTCGGCCTCAACGCGGCTCGGCTCGCAGCCGACACGGTCGACGCCATGGATGACGGCAGGCTGAAATTGTTCGGCCAGCAGATCCACCTGCTGGGCAGGCCCTGGGAAGAGAGCCGCCATGTCGAGGTGCTGGCGCGGCTTGCCGGACAGGGTGGCCGGCTGATCCCGCCTGGCGAGTTCATTCCGGCGGCGGAGCGCTTCGGCGTTGCCGCGCGGCTCGACCGCTGGATCATCCGCACCGCGCTGTCTCGGCATGGCGCGGCGATGAAGTCCGGCGCGATCACGCTCGGCTTCAACCTGTCGGCGCAGACGCTGAGCGACCCGGGACTATGGGATTTTGTCGACCGGGTCATCGAGGAAACCGGGACGCCGCATTTCGGTATCGGCTTCGAGATCACCGAAACCGCCGCCGTCACCAATTTCGATGCGGCCGAGGCGTTCGTGCGCAAGGCGCGCGAGCGGCGCTGCCGGGTCAGCCTCGACGATTTCGGCGCCGGCATGAGTTCGTTCGAATATCTCAGGCGCTTTCCGGTCGACGCGATCAAGATCGATGGCTCCTTCATCGAACACGTCACCGAAAGCCGCTTCGATCGCGAGATCGTGCTGGCCATCACCAGCATTGCCCGCAGCCTCGGTTGCACCGTGGTGGGCGAAAAGATCGAGCGGCAGGACACGGTGGCCATGCTGGGCGATATGGGCGTCGAGTTCGGTCAGGGTTTTCTGCTGCACCGGCCCGAACCGCTGGAGCGGGTCGTGGCGCAAGCGGCTCGAATGGCCGGCGCCGCATCGAGACGCAGGGCGTCCTGACGGATCAGATGCACGTCGCTCCAAAAACGGCCTGGAGCGCCAAGCGTGAAGACGTAGACTTGATGCGCAGGCTGAACCAATTCCACGCGTGCTGTTCAGCCGAGTCGGCGCGCCGACGCTCGCGGAAATTCCAGCACTCCGGGTTCCGGCTTCCTGTGTTGTGCTTCCGCCACCATCTCGATCAACAGGTCGAGGGCCTCGCATGTGGCGCGGCTCGTCTCGTCATTGCCGCGCAGATAGTGGTAGGCGCGTTCGAGATGGAGACGGGCGGCTGAAAAATCGCTGGTCAATGGTCCCTCCATGATCCCGCCCTGATGGATATTGGCCGGCCTGGCGCAAAGTGGCGTAAATATCCCCAGGCGCCTTTTATTCAAATGCCGGCGAATGCCGTGAGAGGCGCCCTGGCGGCGGCGCCGCCGTGTCAGGGCGCCATGGCTTTGCACGGTTTGGCGGCGCGGCTAGAGTCATAAGACAAGCAATCCCAGGAAAGTGTGTAACCGGTTTCCGTCCGGAATTGCGTAAAAGGCACAGAGCTGGAGTGCGCTCTTTAGTCCGAGGTGAAATCGATGATCGTTCAAGCCTGCATCAACGGCGCGCGTCCGCGCGATTTCCATCCCACGCTGCCGCTGACGGCACAGGCAATGGCCGGCGATGCCGCTTCCTGCGTCGCCGCGGGTGCCGCCGAACTGCACATCCATCCGCGCGGCGCCGACGGGCGCGAAAGCCTGGCGGCGGTGGATGCGACGGTCCTTGCCGTGCGCCAAGCCTGCCCGGGCACATTGATCGGCGTCTCGACCGGCGACTGGATCGAGAACGATGTGGCGCGCACCCGCGCGGCAATCGCCGCCTGGCGGGAACTGCCCGATTATGCCTCGGTCAATCTTTCGGAAGCCGACGCGCCCGCCGTGATGGAGCTGTTGCGCAAGCAGGGCGTCGGCATCGAGGCGGGGCTGGCCACGACGGAAGATGCCGAGCGCTTCGTGGCGCTCGCCGATCACGGCCGCGTACTGCGCATCCTGATCGAGATCGACATACCGGACCTGCCTGGAGCCCTCGACGAGGCGCATGACATCGCCGCCGTGCTCGACCGCGCAGGCGTGCGGCGGCAGATCCTGCTGCACGGCGTCGACGGCACGGTCTGGCCGTTCGTGCACCTTGCGCGGCAAAAGCGCTGGTCGACACGAGTCGGGCTGGAGGACGGCAAGACGCTCGCCGATGGAACGGTGGCTAGGGACAATGCCGAGATGGTGGCTGGCGCCGCCACAATCTTCCGCTCCACGAGTTAAGCTGAACCTTGTCGGACCTTGTCGGGCTGCGCCGCCAGCGAACTCGGCGATGCCATTCGCGCAGCAAGGCGATTGAGGAACAGCTGAAATAAGGCCACATTCACGAGCGAGGGGAGATGTCCAACCGTTTCGGAGCTCTCGCATGTCGCTGTCCGGCACGACAACCCGCTATGGGCGCCTCGCCCAGGCATTTCATTGGCTGACGGCACTGCTGGTGCTCATTGCCTTCCTGGTCTCGGCGGGCGGTCCGCCGGAGCGGGTCTATTCGGCGGCCAGGGCGTCGACGCTGCTGCTGCACGAGTCGCTCGGCTTCACCGTTTTCTGCTTGCTGGTCGTTCGCCTGATCTGGCGCCGGTTCGATCGTGTTCCCGATGCCCCGGCCATGCCGTCCTGGATGGGGGTCGCCTCGAAGGCAACGCATTGGGCGCTCTATGCGCTGCTGTTCGCGGTTCCGGCGACAGCCATGGTCGGCGCCTTGTTCGGCGGCCACCCGGTTACTGTCTATGGATTGGGAGCGATCGGTCCATTTTCGGGCAGCTGGGGCGCGCCGCTGGCGGAGATTCACGGCACGCTCGGCGACGTCATGATGTGGCTCGCCGGCCTGCACGCGGCCGCCGCCATCTTCCACCATTTCTTCCTTCGCGACCGGGTGCTGAGCCAGATGCTGCCGGGCCTGCCCGATCCGTCGTCGCGCCGGGGCGGCTGAACGTGGTCAGTCGAGAATGATACGGATCGCCTGATCGACGACCCCGTGCAGGCCACTGGCCTGGAAGGAGAGGCGATTGCCGGAGCCGACATTACTGGTCATGGCGATGGTGAGGTCCGTCTCGGGGTCGTGCAGCATGACGGCGACGTAGCCCGGAATGCTGCCCTGGTGGCCGTAGAAGGCGCGGCCGGCATAGGCGCTCCGGAACATGCCCGCGCCCGTCTCCCGCATGCGTGTGCCTGGAAAACTCGCCGGTACGCGGTGTTCGAACATCTCGGCGAAGAAGGAGGGCGACAGCAGCTTGCCGGAGAACAGGCCACGCATGAAGCCGACCATGTCTGACGGGGTCGACACCATGTCGCCGCAGCCATAGGCGGCGGCGAACGGGAAGGAGTCGGACGAATCCTGCAGCTCATCGCGGTAGGGCAGCACGCCGTCCATGCGCCACATCTCGCCGCCCGAGGCTATATCGGTGGGCGCGTTCGGCGCCGGCGGTGGCCGATGGTAATAGCCGCGCACCATCGATTTTTCCGGAAAGGTTTCGGTCGCCGGCGACCAGGTATTTTTCAGGCCGAGCGGCTGCAGTATCGCGGTCCTGACATAACCGCCCAGAGAGTCTTTCGCGACCGCCTCGATCAGAAGGCCGGCCAGCACATAGCCGGTGTTGTTGTAAACGGCAGGTCCGCCCGGCGCCTTCTGCTTGTCGGAGGCGAACGCGATGTCGACCAGCTGTTGCGGCGTCCATTGCCAGCTCGGGTCCATCGGGATGTAATATTCGAATTCCGGCAGGCCGCTGCGATGGTTGATCAGCTGGCGTACCGATATGGTTTTGGCGCCAGGCAGGTCCGGGAACCAGGAGGCGATCGGCGCGCCGAGGTCGAGCTCGCCGGTCTCGGCGAGCTTGACGAGGGCCGCGGCGACGAAGGTCTTGGTGCAGCTGCCGATCTTGAACAGATGGTCCGACGTGACGGGCGTGCCCTGCGCGCGATCGGCGAGGCCCGCGGTGAGGGCGGTCGGTGTGGTGTCACCCCTGGCATAGGCGAGCGACGCACCCACCGCGCCATCGCCGAGGTAGGCATCGAGGAGAGCGTTCAGGTCTTTTGGCACGGTGGTCTCGCTTTTTGTGGATCGCGGGATCTTCGCAAATCGGCTGGCGTTTTGCCTTTGATGAGGGGGCACCCGGCGTGACAAGCCTCACTCCGACATGTCGACGGCGGCGAAATTCTGCCGGCCGAAGGGGTCGAGCACGTAGTTTAGGACGCTCTTGCGGATCGGGATCGCCACCATCGAATGGGCGATCGGCGCCACCGGCACCTCGGCCTTCAGGATGGCCTGCGCCTTTCCATAGATCGCGGCGCGCTCTTTCGGGTCGGCGGCAACGCGGCCCTCATCGAGCAGCTTCTCGAAACCCTTGTCGCACCAGCGCGAGCGGTTGGAGCCGCCCTTCACGCCGTCGCAGGAGAGCAGATAGCTCAGCATGTTGTCGGGATCGCCATTGTCGCTGCTGCCGCCGAGCAGGAAGGCGTCCTGTTCGCCCGCAGCGGTGCGCTTGAGGTATTCGCCCCATTCGAAGCTGACGATCTCCGTCTGCACGCCGACCTTCGCCCAGTCGGCCTGGATCATCTCGGCCATGCGCTTGGCGTTGGGGTTGTAGGGGCGCGACACCGGCATCGCCCACAGGCTGATCTTGAGGCCGCTTTCGTGGCCCGATTCCTTGAGCAGTTTCTTGGCGCCATCGGGATCGTAGTCGATGCCGGCATCGGTGACGGCGCCGAGCTGCGCCGGCGGCACGACGCTGCCGGCCACCGTGCCGGCGCCGGCGTAGACCGCATCGACGATCGCCTTGCGGTCGATGGCCTTGGCCAGTGCCGTGCGCACGCGCACGTCGCCCAGCGGCTGGTGCTCGACATTGAAGCCGAGGATGCCGATGTTCTGGCCCTTGAGGTCGAGAACCGTGATGTCGGGATCGCTGCGCAGGTCGGCGACAGCACTTGGCGGCGGCGGGGCGGCGAGCTGGCATTCATTGGCCTTGATGCGCTCGACGCGGGTCGTCGGCTCGGGCGTGACGGCGAAGACCAGCGTGTCGATCTTCGGCGCGCCGCGCCAGTAATCCTTGTTGGCGGCGTAGCGGACCTGGCTGTCGGGCACATAGGCCTCAAGCACGAACGGGCCGGTGCCGACCGGCATGCTGTCGATCAATTCCGGCGTGCCGGCCGCGACCATCTTTTCGGTCTGTTCCAGCGACAGGATGGAGAGATAGTCGAGTGCCAGCCCGGCCAGGAAGGTGACGTTGGGAGCCGTCAGGGTGAAGCGCACGGTGTAATCGTCGACCTTGTCTATTTTCCCGATCAGCGTGCCCATGCCCAACGCGTTGAAGTACTCGTAAGAGCCGCCGCCAAGCTTGTGATAGGGATTGTTGGCGTCGCGCTGGCGGTTGAAGGTGTAGAGCACGTCGTCGGCATCGAAGTCGCGCGTGGGCGAAAAATGCTCGTTCGACTGAAACTTCACGTCGTGCCTGAGATGGAAAGTGTAGGTCTTGCCATCCGACGAGACGTCCCAGCTTTCGGCCAGCGCCGGTCCGACCTCGGTCGTGCCCGGCTTGAACTCGACCAGCCGGTTGAAGATCGTCTTTGCGGCGGCGTCCATGGTGGAATCGGCGATGCCGATCGCCGGGTTGAAGGTCTCGGGATTGGCTTCCGAGCAATAGACCAGCGTCTTGGCGTAGGCCTGCCCGCCGAGAAGGACGGATGAGGCCAGAAGGGACGTGGCCAGAAGGGACGTGGCCAGAAGGGACGTGACAAGCACCGCGCGCATAGATTTCATCGCAAACGCTCCTGATGACGCATTTCGGGGTTGAGGGAAGGAACTTCATGGCGTCGCCGCCGAGGTAAGGAAGCGATCAGGCGCCAGCGCCCCAGCGGTGATGCCGAGCGCGATTACATCTTCGGGCAGCGGCTCGCCCCGCATCAGCGCGGCGCTCAGCCTGGCCAGCGTCAGCGACACCTGAAAACCGTAGCCGCCCTGGCCGCCGAGCCAGAAGAAGCCGGGCAGGCGCGGGTCGAAGCCGGCGACCGGCGTGCGGTCGGGCGCGAAGGTGCGCAGGCCCGCCCATGGCGTCGACGGGCGGCCGATGCGCATCGACGTTGCCTGTTCGATGCGGTCGACGGCGATGGCGACGTCCATATCTTCGGGATACGCATCGCAAGGCTCGGAGTCTGTCTCGTCGGCGAGCGAACCGATCAATCTGCCGGCATCGGGCTTGAAGTAGAACTGCTCGTGCAGGTCGACCACCAGCGGCCAGCCCGCGATGTCCAACCCGGCGGGCGGATCGAACAGGAAGGCGGTGCGCCGTTTCGGCTGGAAGCCGAGGCCCGCGAGCCCCGCCATGCCGGCGACAACATCCACCCAGGCGCCGGCGGCGTTGACGACGATGTCAGCCGAGTAGACGCCGGCGCTTGTTTCAACCCGAAAAGCGCTGCCGTCGCGTGAGATGGCGCGGACCTCCTCGCCGGTGCGGATGGTACCGCCGCTGGCTTTGAGCTTGGACGCGCAGGTCGCCAGCATCTTGTCCGTGTCGACATCCACCGCGTCCGGCTCATAGACGCCGCCGCAGGTGGCTTGCTGGGCAACGACCGGAACCAGCGCGTGGAGCTCGGCCGCCGAGAGGCGGCGCACCGATGGCACCAGCGCCTGCAAATCACGAGCCAGCTTGTCGATGGCGGCATCGTCACCGGTCCATCCGACATGCAGCGCGCCACGCCGGTGGGCGACGAAACCGCCCTCGACGATCGCCTGCCGGCTGGCCAGCGTCAGCCCGCGCACGAGGCGGTTGCCGTAAGTCTCGGTGAACAGAGCGGCGGAGCGTCCGCTGGCGTGATAGCCGAGATGCGGTTCGCGCTCGATGACGGTGACTTCGGCCCAGGCCGCCACCTCGGCGGCAAGCGAGAGGCCGGCAATGCCTCCGCCGATCACGATGATCTTTCTGAGGGAGCTCGACTGCATTCATCAGTCGTAAAAATAATTTCGTATCCAGTCAATATTTAGCGTATAAGAAAATTGTTGATGTTGTTGATGGCAGGGGGGAGTTCGACTACCTAGGGTGGAGCGGCGCGATCCCGCGCCTTGGAGCTGGCGATGTCGGAGCAACCGAACCTCGGTGACTGTCTGCGCTCTTTGAGAAAGACGCATGGCTGGACGTTGCAGGAGGTCAGCGCGCTCACTGGCGTGGCGGTGTCGACGCTGTCCAAGGTCGAGAACGACCAGATGTCGCTGAGCTACGACAAGCTCTTGCAGATCTGCGAGGGGCTCGGCATCCATGTGACGGAACTGCTCAGCGGCGACCGCAAGCAGCCGGCGACGCGCACCCGCCGCTCGGTGACCTCGCAGTCCAACACGCTGCGCCAGCTGACCCGAAACTACGACTACCGGTATCTCGCCACCGACTTGGTGCGCAAGCGCATGGTGCCGATCCACGCCTATGCGCGCGCCCGCACGCCGCAAGAGTTCGGCCCGCTGACCAGGCATGCCGGCGAGGAATTCCTGATCGTGCTCAAGGGCGAGATCGAACTGCACACCGACCAGTACGCGCCGGTGCGGCTGAAAGCGGGCGAGAGCGTCTACATCGATTCCACCATGGGCCACGCCTATCTGTCGGTGGGCGAGGGCGACGCCGAGATGCTGTGCGTCTGTTCCGGCGACGAACCGGACATGGAAGGCACGCTGCTGAGTGAGTTGGAGACGGTGGAAGGATAGGGCGCAGCTCAACGCGCAAGTTTTCTGCAGCCCAATTCAGGCTTTCTCGTTCGAACTGCGCGGCGTAACCGGCTATAGGACCGCTGAAACCGTAGCTCCCGCCAATCTGAAGAGGAAATCCGATGAGTGTAGAAAAGACAGCTGTCATCGTGGCCGGCGGCAGCGGCATGGGGGCGGCGGCGGCCAAGCGGCTGGCGGCGGATGGCTTCAAGGTCGCGATCCTATCCTCGTCCGGCAAGGGCGAGGCGCTGGCCAAGGAGCTGGGCGGCATCGGCGTCACCGGCTCCAACCAATCTAACGAGGATCTGCGGCGGCTCGCGGACCTGACTCTGGAGCGCTATGGCCGCATCGACGTGCTGGTCAACAGCGGCGGCCACGGGCCGCGCGCGCCGATCCTGGAGATCACCGACGAGCAGTGGCACACCGGCATGGACGTCTACCTGATGAACGTCATCCGGCCGGTGCGCATCGTGGCCCCGCAGATGGTCAAGCAGAAGGCCGGCGCCATCATCAACATCTCGACGGCCTGGGTGGCAGAACCGAACGCGATGTTCCCGACATCGGCCGTGTTCCGCGCCGGCCTTGCCGCCTACACCAAGATTTTCGCCAACACCTACGCGGCCGACAATGTGCGCATGAACAATGTGCTGCCCGGCTGGATCGACAGCCTGCCGGCGACCGAAGAGCGCCGCGACTCCGTGCCGATGCAGCGGTATGGGACGTCGGAAGAGATCGCCGCGACGATTGCGTTTTTGGCGTCGGAAGGGGCCGGCTACATCACCGGCCAGAATATACGCGTCGATGGGGGGATTATCCGGGCGATTTGAGGCGGGCCGCAGCGCTACGCGGTCAAGACTTCCGGCTGTTCGAAAAGCGCATGGAGTTCGGAAACCGGCATCGGGCGGCCAAAGAACCAGCCCTGGACGTCCGTGCAGCCATTCTCCCTGACCAGGCGATACTGGGCCTCGGTCTCGACGCCTTCGGCGGTCGTCGTCATGCCGAGCGTGGTGCCAAGGTCGGCGACGGCCTTGACGATCGCCCGGCTTTCGCTGCTCTCGCACATCAGGCTGACGAAGCTGCGGTCGATCTTGATGCGGTTGAACGGGAACGACCTGAGATAGCTCAGCGAGGAATAGCCGGTGCCGAAATCGTCCATGGCGATGCTGATGCCAAGGTCGCGCAGGCTGTGTAGCGTTCTGACCGTGTTTTCATTGTTCGCCAGCAGCACCGACTCGGTGATCTCCAGCTCGAGCCGTGACGGCAGCAGGCCCGAAGCCGCGAGCGCCGAGGCAATCTGGAGCGACAAACCCGGTTGCTTGAACTGGGCCGGCGAGAGATTAACCGCGATCTTGACGGGCAGCGGCCATTTCGCGGCATCGCTGCAGGCCCGCTGCATGATCCACTCGCCAAGCGCGTCGATGGCGCCGGTCTCCTCGGCCATCTGGATGAACTCCGATGGCGGCAGCAGGCCGAGGCGTGGATGGTTCCATCGCACCAATGCTTCGAAGCCGGTGAGTGTCGAGGTCTTTGCGTCGTGCAGTGGTTGATAGTACAGGACGAATTCGTCGTTGGTCACGCCGAGGGCAAGTTCGGATTCCAGCTGGCGCCGCTCCTGCAGTTTTGCATCCATTCCCGGCTCGAACGACCGGGCGGTGCCACGACCCTCCATTTTGGCTTTGTACAAGGCAAGGTCGGCATTGCGGATCAGCGCTTCCGAGCTTTGCCCGTCGTCGGGGAAGACGGCGATGCCAATACTGCTGCCGATGTTGACCTTGTGGCCCTGGATCGAGAATTCGTCGGACAAGGCATGAATGACACGGCTTGCCAGCACGCCGGCCTCGTCGTTGCCGTCGAGCAGGAGCTGGAGGATGACGAACTCGTCGCCGCCCACTCTTGCTACCATGGCGGTTTCGCCGGCCTGCTGTTTCAGGCGCTTCGCCACTGCCCCGAGAAGCTCGTCGCCGACCGGATGCCCCAACGTGTCGTTGACCGGCTTGAACCGGTCGAGGTCGATGCAGTGGACGGCCAGCTTCTCATCCTCCCTGAGGCTTCTAAGCGCCTCGTCCATCGTGTCGGCCAGCAGGCCCCGGTTGGGCAGGCCGGTGAGAATGTCGTGCGTGGCGAGGTGCTGGATCTGAGCGGTGCGCTCCTCGACCCGTCGCTCCAAAGTCTCGGCGGCATTGACCTGCATCGTCATGGCCCGCCCGATCGCATACCAGCAGGCCAGCGCCAGCAGGGTGCCCACCGCGACCGCGACATAACCGGCCAACTCGAATTGCCGCACGGACCGGGTGTCCGTATCGCTGTCGAACCTGCTGTTGGGAAAACCGGCCCAGAGGCGCCAGGCGCTTCTAGGATCGTTGAGTGAGAGCGGGAGGACTTCGGAGTAGATCAGATTGGGGTCCGCCGCCGTGAAGGCTCGGGAATCCGCCGCCAGGGCCGTCGCCATCTTGTGCTGGTCGGATTCGAAACCGTAGCCTGAATTGACGATGACATAGTCGCTGCTCGGCAACAGTTTGCGCAGCGCCGAGGTGAGCATGATCGCCGAGACGGAGCCGCGCAGGCTGCCGTCCCCGCCGTAGACCGGGACCGACAGGATAAAGCCGGAGCGATCGGCGTCATTGCCGGTATGGATGAAATCGGTGTTATCGCAAGTGATGAGCTCCTTCGTGCCGATGATCGGCACATCCAGCCCGTCAATGGCGCTCGAATTCGGATAGTTCGCCTTCAGCCAGGCAAGCTGCTTTGCCAGTTCGTGGTATTCATAGGTCTCGACTTCTTCCGGCGGGCGGGTCAGCGCACTGGCGTCCAGTTTTACCCGCTTTGCGCCGCCAGCGGCATCGGACCTCGCCTTTGCATTCACGATCAGCTGGTCGAACTGGAGGATCGGTTCCTCGAGCTTTCCGGTCACGGCATCGAAGCCGTCGGGGTCGAAATCCAGCGGCAGAAAGTAGACCTCGGAAATGGAGACGTTGTTGGCGAGGTTGTTGTAGATCTGCTGGATTGTCGCGCGACCCTCGTCGCCAAGGTTTGTGCCATGCCGATCGAGGTTTCTCACGCTTGGCAGGTAGCTCAGAGTCCGCACATTTTCGTAGACGGCCCGCAGGGCGTCTTCGACGGTCTTGGCCGTTGCCCGGGCCGCGGCCTGGGAGTTTTCGACATACCGTTGTCTTGCCAGCGCGAAGTTCCGCTGGGCGTCGATGTGCAGCGCAGCCAGCATCGCCGCGCCGGTCACAAGGATCATGATAAATCCGACTGCTCGCCTGAATGCGTTCATCAGCGTTCCGCCATCGATTGGCAAAGGGATACGACAGAGCGGTTTAGGAAGCGCTAATGGGACATGTCATTCCTTACGGCTTCAGGGCGTTGCCACGCATTAAATCCTGCAGGGATGGAGCCCCCCGTTCTTCGCGGGTGGGAAGGCCCGGGACTGGGCAGGGCGCGTCAGGGTTCAGTTCGCCGGCACTGCCCGGTGGTCGGCGTCGTTGAGCGTGGCGAGAAACGCGACGATGTCGTCGATCTCGGCCTCGTTGAGCGCCGGTTTGTCGCCGGGCTTCTTGCCGTTGAAGGGCGGATCCTGATTCAAGTTCGGCCAGTAAGCCTTTGGCAGATCGTCATATTGCCTGATCGTGCCGTCGGCATTGCTGGGGTACCAGCGGCCAGGGTCGGTGTCGCGGCTGGCGTAGAAGGCGACCACGTCGCGGAGCGTGTGGAAGTATCCGTTGTGGAAGAAACTCTTGCGCAGCGCGACGTTGCGCAGGGTCGGTGTCTTGAACAGGCCGCAATACTCCGTCCGGCCCTTGAAGTCGGTGCGCAGCGGGCCGCACAGGCCGAGATCGACATAGGCCGGATCGGCGTTGGCCGGGATGGTCGGGTTGCGCGGCACGGCGATGGCGATGAGGCCGAAATCGGTGAATTGCGGCGGCTCGCCGTCACTGGCCGGTTCGCTGAGGTGGCAGGAGGCGCAATTGCCTTTCGCCTCGTCCTCGAACAGTTCGCGGCCATGCAGTTCCTGCGCCGACAGCGTTGCCTTGCCGGCGAGGAAGGCGTCGTAGCGGCTGGAATAGGGGTAGAAGTCGGCCGCGCTCTGCTCGAACGTGCCAAGCGCCTCGGCGGCGGCGTCGAAGGCATCGCCCGGGCGGTCGAAGACATCGTTGCCGAAGGTTGCCTTGAACTCGTCGGCATAGGCTGACTTGCGCAAGACAGCAGTGACCGCCAGGGCATCCTTGTTGCCCATCTCGAAGGGCGAGAGCAGGGGGATTTTCGCCTGGTCCTCGCCATGGTCGACGCGACCGTCCCAGGTCAGGCCGCCGGTCGGGCCATTGTCGACGCTCTCGTCGCCCTCGTCCTCGGAATCGTGGAAATGCTCGGTGAAGGCGGGCGCCGCCTCAAGGTAGCGCAGCGACGGCACCGCGCGCACGCCGGACTGGTCGAGGTTCGGGCCGCCCCTCTCGACGGGAGATGCGGAGGCCGGACCGAAGGCGTGGCGCGGATCGTGGCAGGAGGAACAGGCCTGTTTTCCCGAAGCCGAGAGCGCCGGGTCGAAGAACATTTTTCGCCCCAAGGCAGTCAGCGCCTCGGCGCGTGCGAAGGCTTGCCCACGCGACAGCGGACCGGGATGGACGCCGTCCGGCCCCGCCGTATTCGCGGGCGCGGCAAAGCCAAATGCCAAGATCGCGGCGCTCGCGATCATCAGGCTTTTCCATCGTCTCATCATCATGGGCCACGGTCCGCTTTGGCCCGGAAATAAGAACGCAGTGCAACGGATTGATGACCGGTCCCAGTGCTCACGAAACCGTGTTCGCCGAGGCGGCCGATGTCACAAAGGTGACAAGGCAGCCACGTTAGCTGCCTATGGTTGCCGCGCCATAGCCCCATAGCCCCATTAGCCACAGTCAAGCCACGAGGTCTTTCCATGACGAGGCTCAAGTTCCTCACTTCCTTCTGTCTGGCCGGTTCGGCCTGGTTTCCCCTTGCGGCCGCCGATGCCGCCCCTCCCGGCTTCGACAAGATCGACACCGTCGTCGTCATATATGCAGAGAACCGCAGCTTCGATAATCTTTATGGCGGCTTCCCCGGCGCCAATGGGCTGGCCAATGTCTCGGCCGACCAGGCGCGCCAGCTCGACCGCGATGGCAAGCCGCTCACCGAACTGCCGCCGGCCTGGGGTGGGCTGACCGGAAAAGGCGTCACCCCCGTGGTGACGGAGGCGCAGACCGCGCATCTCGCCAACGCCGCCTTCGCCATCGACGATCCCAAGGGCTTCAACGAAGGAACCAATGTCATCACCCACGATTTGTGGCACCGTTTCTATCAGGAGCAGATGCAGATCGACGGCGGCAAGAACGACAAATTCGTCGCCTGGGCCGATTCCGGCGGCCTGGTCATGGGCCATTATGACGGCTCGATCCTGCCGATGTGGCGGATAGCCAAGAAGTACGTGCTGGCGGACAATTTCTTCCAGGGCGCCTTCGGCGGTTCCTTCCTCAACCATTTCCAACTCGCCTGCGCCTGTACGCCGGTCTATCCGCATGCCGACACCAGTCCGATCAAGGGCCAGATCGCCGTGGTCGAGGCCGACGGCACGACCTTGAAGGTGGCCGACAATTCGCCGCCGTCGGCGCTGGGCGGCGTGCCGAAATTCGCCAATGACGGCGCCATCACGCCCGATTTTTACGCCGTCAACACCATGCAGCCGCCCTATCAGCCGAGCTCCAACAAGCCGGCGGAGGGCGGCGACAAGGCGCTGGCCGATCCGGCCGCGCCCACCACGCTGCCGCCGCAGCACGACATCACCATCGGCGATCTCCTGTCGCTGAAGGGCATCGATTGGGCCTGGTACGCCGGCGCCTGGCAGGCGACCCTCGACGGTAAGAACGCCACGCCGGTGCCGAACTTCCAGTTCCACCACCAGCCGTTCAACTATTTCGCCGCCTACGCGCCCAGCACCGCCGCGCGCACCGAGCATCTCAGGGATGGCGGCCTGAATGGCGCCGAATTCATCAAGGAGATCGACGACGGCAAGCTGCCGCAGGTCGCCTTCTACAAGCCGCAGGGCAACCTCAACGAGCACTCAGGCTATGCCGACGTGACATCGGGCGACCAGCATCTGGCCGACCTCGTCGCGCATCTGGAGAAGAGCCCGCAATGGAGCCACATGCTGGTCGTCATCACCTATGACGAGAATGGCGGCTTCTGGGATCACGTCGCGCCGCCGAAGGCCGACCGCTGGGGCCCGGGCAACCGCATCCCGGCCTTCGTCATCTCGCCCTACGCCAGGATGGGGACGGTCGACCACACGCAATACGACACGACGTCGATCCTGCGCTTCATCACCGCGCGCTACGATCTGCCGGTGCTGACGGGCATCGTCGCCCGCGACAAGGCGCTGGCCGCCAATGGCGAGCCGCCGATGGGGGATCTGAGCGCGGCGCTGGATCTTAGCCGGTAGACCGGAGCGAACCGCGGATATGCCACCGCGCCGCGAGGCGCGGTGGCTCAGCCGCCATTGACCAGGGCAAGAATGAGTTTTTGCAGATTGCCGCCCTGGCCGAGTTCGACGCGGTCGAAATCGCGGCTTGCCTGCCGCTGCGCCTGCGAAAGGGCGGACAGGCGTTTGGTCATCTCGACCCGGATCTTGCTGCATTTGGGATCGTCGGGAACGGTGAGGCCGACTGTCGCCGCCTCGATCCTGCGGGCCATGTCGACAATGGTCGCGCCATGCACCTTTTCGTGGGCGCTGACGCCGGCGAGGAAAACCTCCCAGTTCTTCTGGATGGCGGACGGCAGCGGCGAGGAGGGGCTGGGCAAGGTGTAGGTGATGATGAGCTTGGGCTTGGCCGATACCAGCACGCAGGCTCCGGCGCGCGGCTGATAATCCCTGGTCCAGGTCAGCTTGAAATTGGTGTGGGCGATGGCGCGGGCAATGCCGACATTAGGCCCGTTCTCGCCGATCGACCGGTAGAGCTCCGGTCCGGATTGGCCTGAAATGGCATAGGTCTCCACCTTCTCGACCGGCTTCCATTCGGCATGCGCGGCGAGCGGCAAGGCCACCAGGGCGGCTGTCAGAAAACACAGGCGACCAAAGGCCCTCAACACCGGTCTCTCCAAGGCGCGCGGCACGTGCAATGCCATTCAACGGCTTTTCCTATATGCTGCCGGCGGGTGCTGCAAATGGTCGGAGGGGGAAAGTCATGAGAAGATGTCTCGTTGCCGGTGCCTTGGCGGCATTGCTCGGTGCGCAACCGGCTTTTGCCGCGTCCTGCGGCTGGAGCGCCAAGATGGAAGAAGACGAGGGCGGCAGCGTGCTGACGGCTTCCGTCTGCGGCGGGCCGAAAGGCGATGCGCATCTGACGCTGACCTGTTTCGACAATCCGGTGCTGAGCTACGACCTCGGCAATGCGGGCCAGCAGCTGGAACCGGGCATCAGCGGCGCGTTCGACTTCAAGGCCGACGGCAAGACGGTGACCAAGACGCTGCAGCTGGAGGCCATGTACAATTATTTCGTGGTCGACCTGGCGAAAGCCGATCCGTTGCTGGACCTGCTGCGCGGCAAAGGCGACGTGTCGGTCAGCGGGGCTAAATATGGCGCGAACAGTTTTCCGCTGAAGGGCTCGAGCGCGGCCATCGGCAAAGTGCTGGCGCAGTGCGGCAAGGCCAAGCCGGCAGGGGACGGGGATTGAACCTCGAAAGGTTGCGCCGCCCACTGATCCGTTCCATTAGCGGCTTGCCGCCGGCGGCGGCCAGCCGTATTTCACGCCTCATGCCCGACATCCAATTCCGCAAGGCGCAAGCCTCTGATCTGCCAGCCATCGTCGCCATGCTCGCGGACGATCCGCTGGGTGCGGCCCGCGAAGATGCCTCGCTGCCGTTGGCGCGGGGCTATTTCGATGCCTTCGACGCCATCGATGCCGATCCCAATCAGCTGCTTGCCGTGGCCGTGGATGGCGCGGAGGTAATCGGCACCTTGCAGATCAGCTTCCTTGCCGGCATTTCGCGCAAGGGCGGCTGGCGTGGACAGATCGAGGCGGTTCGCGTCGTCAGCGGCAGGCGCTCCGACGGCGTCGGCAAGAAGATGTTCGAATGGGCGATCGAAGAGTGCCGGGCGCGGGGCTGCGGCCTTGTGCAGCTCACCACCGACAAGGGGCGAGCGGATGCGCACCGCTTCTATGAAGAGCTCGGCTTCAGTGCCAGCCATATCGGTTACAAGAAGGGCCTTTAGCGGAAACCGCGCCGTTGCCCGTCCGGCCTGTCGGTGACTGGAGTATAGCGGAAGCCCTTCAGGCCCTATTCAAATCGCCTGGCAAAGCGGATATAGGTCAGTTAGGTTGACCTATTGTAAAAACGTCCGGGGAGGCGTGCCGTGACCCTTTTGAACCTCCTGGCCTCGCGCTCGTCGCGCATGAAGGCCTCCGAAATCCGCGAGCTGTTGAAGCTGCTCGACCAGCCCGACATCCTCTCCTTCGCCGGCGGCATTCCCGATCCGTCGCTGTTTCCGGCAGACGCCATCCGCGATGCCTATGCCGACGTGCTCGGCGGGCCGGAAGCCGCGGCAGCACTGCAATACCAGGTTTCGGAAGGCTATCTGCCGCTGCGGCGCTGGCTCGCCGGGCAAATGGGCAAGCTCGGCGTGGCCTGCGACGAGGCCAACATCTTCATCACCTCCGGCTCGCAGCAGGCGCTGGATTACCTCGGCAAGCTGTTCCTCTCGCCAAACGATACCGCGCTGGTGACGTGGCCGACCTATCTCGGCGCGCTGCAGGCCTTCAACGCCTACGAGCTGCGCTATGACCGGCTGCGGCCCGAGGGCGGGAACATGACGCCCGATGCCTACCACACTGCTGCCGCCGCTAGTGGCGGCAAGGTGAAATTCGCCTATCTGGTGCCCGATTTCGCCAATCCGACCGGCAACACGCTAGGCCGAAAGCAGCGCGAGGCCGTGCTCGACCTTGCCGGCGAGCTCGACATCGCCGTCATCGAGGATGCCGCCTACCGGGCGCTGCGATATGACGGCGAGGGTGTGCCGCCGATCCTGGCGCTCGACTGCATCAGGTCCGGCGGCATCGACAAGGCGCGCACGCTCTATTGCGGCTCGTTCTCGAAAATCCTGTCGCCGGGCATGCGTGTCGGCTGGGTCTGCGCGCCGCGTCACGTGGTGGAAAAACTGGTGCTGATGAAGCAGGCGTCCGACCTGCACAGCCCGTCGGTCAACCAGATGGTGATGCACCGGGTCGCCGAAGCCGTGTTCGACGACCAATTGGAAAAACTCATCGGCGCCTATCGCGAGCGCCGCGACGGCCTGCTTGGCGCGCTTGAAGCCAACATGCCGGAGGGGGTGACCTGGAGCCATCCGGAAGGCGGCATGTTCGTCTGGGTGACGCTGCCGGAAGGCACCGACGCCACGGAACTCCTGGCACGGTCGGTGAAGGAGGCGCGGGTAGCCTTCGTGCCCGGCAACGCCTTTTACGCCGACGGCACCGGGCGCAACACGCTGCGGCTGTCGTTCACGCTGGCCACCCGCCGCGCGGTGAGCGAGGGCATTCCGCGGCTGGCGGCGCTGCTCAAGGGTTAGGGCATTCCAGGGAAAGCGTGAAATGGTTTCCCGGGAAAGCGCGCAGCGCTTTCCCCAGATATTGAGTAATAGCAAAGGGCGGGCATCGCCTAAGCCGGCACGTTCACCAGCTGCTTGAGCTTCGCAAGCCTGGCACGGGCGAGCTTGCGGACCGGCTTTTGGAAATTTTCTTCGCCGGCTTCGACGACGAAGACCAATGTCTTGAAGTCCAGCATGAACTCGTCGATTGCCCGCCTCGTCTGTTCGGACCTGTCGCTGAACCGGCGCAGCAATGCGTTCGCTTCCTCGATGGCATCGGCATTGGCGCCGTCGACCAGCGCTTCAAGCTTCTGAAAACAATCCAACCGAAATTCTCCCGCCGCGCCTGCAAACTTGCCATCGGCCCAAAAGTTCCATCGGGCCCGAAAAATTGTCGCTGGTTGTCAGCAGAGGCTCACGCCCCGCGTTGACGCCCTGCCGACCTCGCCTAAATTCGAGGTCTTGCGAGGAGAAGCTTTCATGGAAACCCGGGAATTGCATCGCGGCCGGCTCATCGACCACCTCCAACTCGTGGTGCGGGATCTCCCCGCCAGCCGGCGATTCTACGAGGCGGTTTTCCAAGTCCTTGGTGTCCCGATCGGCGGCACCGGCGAGGATTATTTCTGGGCCGACGAATTGTTCATTTCCAGCGCCGACAGCCGAGCCGCGCTGGGAAAGCTGACCGGCCGCCATCATCTGGCCTTCCAGGCCAGGGATCACGCCATGGTCGATGCCTTCTACAAGGCCGGGCTCGAAGCCGGCGGCACGGACAATGGCGCGCCTGGCGAGCGGTCCTATCATCCCGGCTACTATGCCGCCTTCCTGCTCGACCCGGATGGCAACAACATCGAGGCCGTCCATCACGGCCCGGCCAACCGCAGCGCCGCGTCGGTGAAGATCACGTTCTAGGAGCAATCGATCGACCGCGTCGAGGCGAGGTGATTCCGGTGCCGCATTCCGGGGTATTTTGGAGACTCGGACGCCACACCGGCGAATCCGATCGGATTCTTGACCTGGGCGGCACTGAAATTGTCCTGCAGAGCATGGATGGCGCCGTCTCTGGACAACAGGCAAAATCGGTCCCATACGGTGCGGCTTCAGGGAAGACGCGTGCGCGGGAAAGGCCGGTTGCTCGTTGAAAAAGAACGTCGCATCTGGCTGGTTTTTGGCTGGACGAAGGTCGCGTAGACGCCGCGCGCCTCGACAGGTCCGAGCGGCTTTCCTTCAATCTCGTAACTTGTATACGAGATTGACTCCCGAGGAGTCCGCATGAGCCCATTGCCTGAAACCGTGCCGTTTTTCAGTCAATGGGAGACGCCTGACATGACGCTGGCGGTGCTCGCCGACGGCGCCGAAGCCGCGTTGCGGCGGGATCCGCTGTGGCAGGGATCAGGCGCTGCCACGCTCGACGAATACGCGGTCTGGGCGCCAATGTCTGCGGCATGGCGTGTCTCAAGATGATCCTGGCGGCGCGCGGCGAGATCGTGCCGACGATCGAACTGGCCAGGCGATGCACTCCATATGGCGGCTATGTCGTCGATGAAGGCTCGATCAAGGGGTTGATCTATGCGCCCTTCGTCACCTTCGTGAAGGCGGAATTTGGCCTCGATGCCGAGGTAATGACCAATGTCGCGACGGCTGACATTCCGTCGATCCTCGGCCGGTCGCGGTTCTTCATCGCTTCGGTCAGCAGTTCGATCCGCTGGCCCGAGCGCAAGCCGCCTTCGAAGGGCGGACATTTGGTTCTGGTCACCGCCGCCTCGGATGAAGGGTTCCGCTTTCACAACCCATCCGGCCATACCAGTGCCACACAGGCCAACGCAGTGTTGGTGCCAGCCGCTTTCGATCGCTTCTTTGCCAATCGCGGCATTGCCGTCGTCATTTGATTTCGACACTCGAGGGATTTCGATGACCGGAAAGATCAGGGTTGCGATCCTCTATGGCGGGCGCTCGGCCGAGCATGACGTGTCGCGGCTTTCGGCCGCCAACGTGCTGAAGGCCATCGACCGGACGCGCTACGAGGTGGTGCCGATCGCCATTTCCAGGGAGGGCAGATGGCTGCTGCAGCCGACGTCCGAGGCGGTGGGAGAGGGGGCGGGAGCTCCGGTGTGGGAGGATGGTGTGGAGGTGGCCTTGGTGCCCGGCGGCAAGGGCCGGCTGGTCTCAACGTCGCATAAGGGAACGCGGGCTGACCTAGCGCCGGTCGATGTCGTCTTCCCCGTGCTGCACGGTCCTTTCGGGGAGGACGGCTCGGTGCAGGGCTATGCGGAGGTTGCCGACGTCGCCTATGTCGGCTGCGGCATCCTCGCCTCGGCCGCCGCCATGGACAAGGACGTCGCCAAGCGGCTCATGCACGGGGCCGGGCTTGCCGTCGCCCGCTCGGTCACCGTCCACCGTAACGACGTCGGTTCCTTTCAGGAGATCGCCGGGGCGCTGGGGCTGCCATTCTTCGCCAAGCCGGCGCGCCAGGGTTCGTCGTTCGGAGTGAGCAAGGTGAACGACAGGGATGGTTTCGATCAGGCCGTCGAGACGGCTTTCCGCTATGACGGCAAGGCGTTGATCGAGGAGTTCGTCGAAGGCCGCGAGATCGAGTGCTCGGTGCTGCAACGGGCCGACGGCTCGCTCACGGTGTCGCTGCCCGGCGAGATCATCCCGGCCGGCAAGCACGGCTTCTACACCTATGAGGCCAAATATCTCGACGCCGACGGCGCGGTGGTCAAAGTGCCCGCCGATGTGCCGGCAGTGGTGATCAACCGGGCGAGGGAAATGGCTGGGCAAGCCTTCAAGGCGCTCGGCTGCGAGGCGCTGGCGCGCGTAGACTTCTTCCTGCGCGCCGACGGCTCCCTCGTTGTCAACGAGGTCAACACGCTGCCCGGTTTCACCGACATCTCGATGTACGCCAAGGCGCTGGCCGCGATCGGCATCGGCTATAGCGAGGTCATCGATATCTTGATCGAGCATGCGCTGGCGCGGCACGGCGCGCGCTGATCCGAGTCAGCGGTCGCCGCACCGGATAACCCGTCCTTTGGACAGCGTATCCTTCACCTCTGGCTAATGTTGCTCCCCGGCTCTATATGCCCGATCATGGGACTGGCAGGGGGAGGCATGGAATGGCGGCCAATCGTCGAAATGAGATGGCGTCGCCCGCGCGTGGCTTGGAGGATATTCTTTCGCCCGCCGCCCCGCACCCACGAACATCGTTGCCCAATATAGCCACCATCGTCACCACGGTGGCGGCGCTGTATTTCGGCCGTGAGGTTTTCCTGCCCATAGCGATCGCGCTGTTGCTGACTTTCGCGCTCGCCCCCCTTGTGTCCGCGCTCAAACGGGCCGGTATTCCCCGGATTGCCGCCGTCATCGTCAGCGTATTGGGGGCCTTCGCCGCCCTTGCCCTGTTCAGCTTCATTGTCGCCACGCAGGTCAGCGAACTGGCGCAAAACATCCCGGTCTACCAGACCAACATCCTGACCAAGATCCGCTCGCTCAAGGAGACTGGCGTTGGGGGAGGGATCATTGCCAGGTTGAGCAAGGTGATCGAACGTGTCGGCCAGGAGATCGACAGGCAAGAGACGCCGCCGCCGGCCGCCACCCCGGAAAAGCCGCCGCGTGACCCGGTGCCGGTCGAGATCGTCTCGCGCGAAAGGCCCTTGGAGGTTCTGCAGAACATAGTCGGGCCGCTGATCAGCCCGCTCGGATCGGCCGGGTTGATCATCGTCGTCGTCATCTTCATGCTGCTGGAGCGGGAGGATTTGCGCGATCGCTTCATCCGCCTTGTCGGGTATGGCGACCTTCACCGTACCACCGAGGCGCTTCAGGATGCCGGCAAGCGTGTCGGCCGGTACCTGCTGATGCAATTGGTCGTCAACATCGTGTACGCCGTACCAATTGCGGTCGGCCTGTGGATCCTGGGCATCCCGAATGCCTTGCTGTGGGGGCTGCTGGCACTCGGCCTGCGCTTCGTCCCCTATATCGGCCCGGCGATCGGCATGCTGCTGCCGCTGTTCCTGGCGCTGGCCGTGGCGCCGGGCTGGTCGCTCGTGCTGTGGACAGCCGCCCTGTTCGTGGGGATGGAACTGATCACCGGCAATGTCGTGGAACCTTGGCTTTATGGCTCCCGAACCGGGCTGTCATCCCTGGCGATCATCGTTGCGGCCATCTTCTGGACGTGGCTCTGGGGCCCGCTCGGGCTGGTTTTGTCAACACCGCTCACCGTTTGCCTGGTGGTGCTGGGCAGGCATGTGCCACAATTTGAGTTCCTCGACGTCCTGTTTGGCAACGAGCCCGTGCTGGAACCCCATGCACGCCTCTACCAGCGTCTGCTGGCCGGTGACCCTGACGAAGCCACGGACCACGCCGAGGAGATGCTGGATGAGAAATATCTGGTCGAGTTCTACGACAAGGTCGCCATTCCCGCCCTCCTGCTGGGCGAGCAGGACCGTGCGCGCGGTGTCATGGGCGACCAGCAAAGGCGTCAGGTGGCCGAGAGCGCCCTGGTGATGGTGGCAAACCTCGACGACAGCGCGCATGAGGAAGCAGAGGAAGAGGATGGCCCGCCGGCGGCCGAAGAGGAGACGGATGACAAGGATCCTTCCGGCGAAGACGAGACCGAACTGCCCGACGGCACGGATTTGTCGGTGCTTTGCACAGGCGGGCGCGGTGAACTGGACGATGCCGCCGCCGCGATGCTGGCACAGGTGCTGGAAGTCCAAGGCACGACGGTCTCGAAGGCCGGCTTTGCCGATATGGAACCCGCGAACATCCGCCGTCTCGAACTCGAAACCATCGATACCGTGGTGGTCGGCTTCCTGAACCGGGATTCCATCAAGCACGCCCGGTTTCTGGTTCGCCGGCTGAAGCGGGCGAAAGCGGCTTTGCGGGTGGGAATCGTGTTCTGGTCGCAGGCCGCCAATGAGGACAAGGAAGCGGCCGCGAAGCTCGCCCGTGACATCAACGCGGATTTTGTGGCGCATGGCATGGTGGACGCGGTGGTGGGCGCGCTGTCGAACGAGCCGCCAATCGCCCTCAAGCTCGTCGCCAAACGCCGGATGCGGCGACAGCGGGCCACCTCCCGAAAGGCCCCGGCGGCCGCGACCTAGGTCCCGGTTGATCCGGTCAATTTCGGTCGTTCACATATTGGAAGCGACATCGCGGGAGGAGGGCGGCCTTGGCTTGTGCGCCGGCCGGATCCTCGCGGCCTGGTGGGCAACGCGGGGCACGGGTTTGACTGGATTTCCAGCGAATGGCTTTTGCGCCTTGCGGCGCTGGAGCCAGCTGGACGACAGTTCGGCAAGCAGACTGCGCAGGGCCTTCACGACATCCTCCTCTGCTGGACGATGCGGTAATCTCCGTAGGCCGGACTGGTTCCATGGCGCATGGAGCCGTCGCACGCTTGGCGCTTTGGCTATTGCATCGAGCCTGATCGATGCAGACCGAGAGGGATCATCGAGCTCTCATCACGGTTCTCGACGAGTCCGGTTCCAGGCGGGGCCAATCCGTTGCCCAAGGCGTCGAATTCGATCGCAGCGCCAACCAGTTGGGCAGCCTGCAGGACCAGATGTTCAATGTCCTCGAGGGCGACGTTCTCGGCCAGGTTCCTGACCCTGATCCTTTCCGCCACCAACGACACGTTGATGATGCCCGCGGTCTTCAACGCTGCGCGGACGCTCGCATAGACGTCTTCACGCAGCCGTGTGGAATAGTCGTATCGCATCGAAACCTCCCGAAGCGAGTTGGTTTCCTCAAGTTGGCACGATGCGCCCCATGTCGGCTCATGGCAAGTGAAAAACGAAAAAAATACAAATTAAATCAGTCGGTTAGCATAATGACACGAACGCGCAACCTTCGTTCGATGATCATCATTGGTACGGCGCTGCATTCACCCACTGACCGCGCTTGACGCAGGATGCGGAAATTCCTAACTGTAAGTAGAATGAGGCGGTTACTAACTCGCCTGATCTTTGGCGCTAGGAGGCGCGCATGGCTGACCTGGAACGCCCGGAACGACTCCAGATCATGTTGACCCAGGATGAGCTGGCCGCGCTGGAAAACTGGCGTTTCGACAAACGCATGCCCAGCCGCTCGGCGGCGGTACGCGAATTGCTGCGCCGTGGCCTTGCCTCCGATGGCTTCCTGACGGCCGAGGTCGGCGCCAAGTCGCAGGAGTTCGGCGTGATCCTGCCCAGTGGCGACGGCAAGACCCCGCCGGAACAGGCGGAGTGAAAATTTCGCGGTAAGTCTTCCATTCTCGCGCCGGCGATTGCCTTGATCCGTTTGCGCCTTATCTGATCGGGAAAGATGCAATTGCGGGTGGCGATGAACGATATCGACGGCAGCGACAGACAGGGGGCGACCGCCGACGCCCGGCTCGCGGCAATTGTCGATTCCTCCTTCGATGCCATCATCAGCAAGGACCTGAACAGCGTCATCCAAAGCTGGAACCATGCGGCGGAACGGATGTTCGGCTATACCGCCCAGGAGGCGGTCGGCCAATCCGTCCTCATGCTCATTCCCGATCACCTCAAGAACGAGGAGACCGAGATCATCAGCAAGATTCGCAGCGGCGACCGCGTCGCGAGCTATGAGACAACGCGCAAGCGCAAGGACGGAGCGCTGATTTCGGTCTCACTGACGATTTCGCCGATCAAGAACGGCAATGGCGACATCATCGGCGCCTCGAAAATCGCCCGCGATATTTCCGCCGCCAAGGAGAGCGAGCGCCGGATCAGGCTGCTGATGCGGGAGGTCAACCATCGGGTCAAGAACCAGTTCGCGGTCATCCTGTCGATGGTCAGGGAGACCAGCAAGCGCTCGAACGGTCCAGGCGAGTTCGAGGAATTGATCCGCGCCCGCATCATGGCACTGTCGCGGTCGCACGATCTGCTCGTCACATCGGAGTGGGCGGGGGCGAGCCTGTTCGACCTTATCCAGGAACATCTCAAGCCCTTCGGCCTCGAGGAGCAGATACTGCTCTCCGGCCCGGTCCTGACGCTGCAGTCGAACGCGGTGCAGAACCTCGGTATGGCCTTTCACGAACTGGGCACCAACTCCTCCAAGTATGGCGCGCTGGGCAGCGAAGGCGGCCGGGTCGAGATTACCTGGACCATCGGCTCCGGAGCCCATGCTCCCGGCTCCGCGGGCGAACGGGAATTCCAGCTGACCTGGGAGGAAAACTGCGAACCGCGTCCCGGCGACCGGCGCGATCAGACCACGCGCAAGGGGTTCGGCACTGTCGTGCTGCAGCGTGTGGCGCCGCAGTCGCTGGATGGCTCCGCCATTCTGGAACGGTCGCCCGGCCATCTCAAATGGCACTTGAGCGCGCCCCTGGCATCAATCATCGTGGCGCAGGCCGGCGAGGCCGATAGCGTTTCGCCGGGTTTCGGCATCTAGGGCGATCGGCCGGTCCGGACGCTGTCCTCCGTTCCCTGTCGGGCCGGACGCTGTCCCCCGTTCCCTGTCGGGCTGCGATATGCGCCTCGCGCGTGGCTTCCAAATAGGCCTCCCTGGCGGTTTCGGGGGGCAAGTCGCCGCTCGTGGCCCTGCGGCAGGCGCGCAGTGCGGACCGATGTTTCCGGCTCTCGGCATCGCGCCAATGTGTCGCCAGGAGTCCCATCGCCTGTTGTGTGTTGGAGAGGGTTGCGGATGGCTCCGGCAACGCCTACCGAAACGACAGACCTGGAGAACCATGCAGTTTGCATTGGAACCTAGACGATGTTTTAGCCCGTGGAACGCGTTGAGCGGCATGAGGTTTCATCGCCGCCGATCACTGTAGCATGGGGCTTTCCGGGCATCTCCGCGCGAACCAATCCCTAGAGGATGTTGGTCGTGACTTCGACGATGATCGCGGCGCCTTCCAGTCCACCGTTGGGAACGTGCACGACGCGCGAGACCCGCAGATCCTGTGGGTTTCCGTCGACCGACAGGGACACGCTCTCGCCAATGCGCGGCACCGCCTGGAAAGTAACATTGGTGGCGTCAGGCCTGTTGTCGATGGATATGCGGCAATTGACGGTCATGGACTCTCTCCAGTGTCTGGCGGTGCCCCGGTCGTCAACGCGGGGTCCATGAAATGGTTTCAGGAGGTTCGGTTCAACACCTACCGATGTCCCGGGCGAAGTCTTCAAGCGCCCGGTAGCCCCGGTGTGCAACCTCTGATTCAGTCGTCGGCTCTCGGAACGAAATAGTTGGTGGTGACCGCATTGCCGCCGATTCCACGCGTGACTTGAACCGAGGCATAGCCTTGCGGGGCAATCGAGCCGGTCGCCATGCGGTCAATCTGCTTGCACCGGCCGACCATTTCGCCGCTCGGCCACGGTGCCAATCTGATTTCAAGCGCCGCTTGGCACTCCGCCATCGATGAATAGACGACCGGGCGCGACTCCATGGGCCGACAGAGCGATGCGTTGCACGACAGCATGATCATCACCGCGGCGGTTGCCGGATCCATGAAACTCTCCTGTTGGACGTCATTGAACGTCCGACAGGCCGCAAGGTTTCATGCTGACGCAGGAAGCGACCCCAATCAGATGGTCTGATTGTCGAGAAGCTCAGGACCTGCGGGAACAGGCCAGGGACGAGATCTGACAGCGCTCACGCCTGACAGAAGGCCCGGCGGCTTCGGTCTCGGCGCTTCTGGGCAGCCAAAATTCCGGGAACATCAAAGGCCAAACGAGGACATGGTCCAAGGGTTTTGGTACCCAAGGCGCGGCTTGGCATTCGCTGCGTCGGTCGGGGTCGATGTAGCTGTTCCGGTTGCTGTGCAGTCCAATTTTGCTGCCACCGCCGCCTTGATCGACAGACCAGCACACGCGTTCGCGGTGGTGACGGTCGCCTTCTTTTGGTGCGCCGCAGCGACATTTGAACCGGCGAGGACAAGCGCCAGGCAAATGAATGTCAACTTCATTAAATCCCCCTATTTTAGCTTAACCTGAATTAAAGTTAACGTAACGTTACCTGGCCGTCAATCGCGACCGAGGTTCAAGGCGGAAGCCACCTTCCTCCTGCCCGGCAGGATCATCGGGCGGTTCTCTACCTGTCCCGGATCACGGCATGATTGATCGGAGAGGATCGGGCGCTACCCGACCTGGTTCCGTTTACATCGTTGGCTTTGCAATTGCCTGGTTCCCGCTCATGGGCTCGAACCACGATTCACGCCTTCAAAGGGCGCTGTCCTACCATTAGACGAAGCGGGAAAGCCGGTCCGTTATGGCGCGCAGTCAGCTTGCGGTCAATTCGGGAAATTGTTGACCGGCTCTTCGCAGCGATAGACCGGACAGTCCCCGTCGCGGGACGGGACATAGGCTGACATCGGCACTTCAGGCCAGTCGCACTCGTTGCCGAACTGCCTGACATAGCGATCGTAGGTGTTGGGGCCGGTGGTCAGCACCAGGGCGCGGTGGTTCTGGATCACGGCCCGGATCTGAGCGCATACCATGGAGCGGCTGTCGGGCCGGGCGTCGGCCAGACCGGTCGCCGCGAGCACGACGCCCATAGCCGTCAACAGGGTCGGAACGCGAGCGGACATGATGGTTTCTCTTCGGTTTGACAGAATTGCGAACGCGGCTGGTCCGGATTCGCCGGGAATGGGCCGCATGCATTGTCGCACATAACCGCCTATCGTGTCCGTTGGTTCCGCGACGGGCTTTGCCGGGCGCGCGGTGGCGCGCCGCGCAACTAAATCGTGCGTCGCGCATTGCTGGGCATGGACGGCAGGAAACCTTACGAAATACCGCAATGGCGGCCCGGAAACGAGGGCCGTGAGGCGATGTGCTGTTCCTTCTGCGGGGGCCGCGACCATCGGTTCGAGGAATGTCCGCGAATGCCCGATCCTTTCCGGCCCGGCGAGCCCGAGGGCGAGGATATAGCGGAGGAACCAGCCGGTTGATCCGAGGTGCCCGGTGGAGGTGGCTAACCGGTACCCGACTTGAGCCCGCCGAAGAAATCGATCAGCGCACCTGCCGTTTGCGCGGGCGCCTCCTCCGGGAAGAAATGTCCGCCCGACATCGCTCGGCCTCGCACGTCGTCAGCCCAGTTCCGCCAGAGCGCCAACGGCCCACCTTCGCCGGCATACCATTCGGCGAGCGCGCCTTGCCCGCTCCACAAGGCCAGCACCGGGCAGGCGATGCGCCGGCCGGCGGCTTTGTCCGCCCGGTCGTGGTCTCGGTCGAGCGTTGCCGCGGCCCGGTATTCCTCGCAGATCGCGTGGATGCGGGCGGGGTCGCGCAAAGCTTCGACATAGGCCTGGCGGATGCCGGCTGGAAAGACATCGGGCGACGATCCCCAGCCACCCAACGCATTGTCGACGATGGCGTCGGCGGCGCCCGCCAGGATGTTTTCCGGCAAGGGTTCGGGCTGTGCCAGCAAGGACCACGGCCAGAAGCCGAGGGCCAGCCGGGCGTCGGCCCGGTCCCAGGCGTCGGCCGTGGGGACGATGTCGAGCACGGCGAGTTTTTCAATACGGTCGGGATGGTCGAGCGCCATGCGGTAGGCGACACGCCCGCCGCGATCATGGCCGGCGACCATGAAGCTGGTAAAACCGAGCTTGGCCATCATCGCCACCATCTCCGATGCCATGGCCCGCTTGGCATAGGGAGCATGATCGGCGCTCGAGGCCGGGCAAGCGCTGCGCCCATAGCCACGCAGGTCGGCGCAGATGACGGTGAAACGGTCGGCAAGCAGGGGCGCAATATCGCGCCACATCAGATGGGTTTGCGGAAAGCCGTGCAGCAAAAGCACCGCCGGTCCGGCTCCGGCGCGGCGCACGAAGATGCCGGCGTCCTCGATATCGACGTCGATAGATTGGAAATGCTCCAACATGGCTGGCCTCCGGCACAGGCAACGGCTGGGGAACGGGATTGGTTGCGGGGCCTTCGCAAGCGCCGGCCTTTGCGCCGACCACGGCGATCCCGGGGGAACCACGGTCCGCCGCCCACGTTGGAAAGTCTCATCGCCACAGGGACATCATGGAACAGCTCGTCGAGGAATTCGGCCATCCCACTTACACCTCGTTTCCGGTCATCGCGGCGCGGCTGTTGCTGGCGACGCTTTACGGGGCGATCATCGGCTTCGAGCGCGAATGGCGCAATCGCCCCGCCGGGCTTCGCACGCACATCCTCGTCTGTGTGGCCGCGGCCACTTTCGGCATTCTGACGATCGAGATCATTCACGCACCGATGTTTGCGCAAGGGTCGGTGAAGGTCGATCCGATCCGCGTCGTGGAAGCGGTTACGGCAGGCGTTGCCTTTCTCGCCGCCGGCTCGATCCTGTTTTCGCGCGGCGAGGTCCACGGGCTGACGACCGGCGCCGGGATGTGGCTGGCGGGCGCGATCGGCGTCGCCTGCGGTCTTGGCCTGTGGCAGGTGGCCGGGTTCGCCACGCTGCTCGTGCTGATCGTGGCGGGGCTTCTTCACCGGCTCGAGCCCAAGGCCTGCCCTGCGCGGGAGGGCGACAGGAAAGCCACTCCGGGCGCAACGGACCGGTCCAGCGAATAAGCCTTGTTCCCAATCCATTGGGCCAACCTTTTGCGCCGGCGGGCGTTGTCCCCGGTGAAGGGAATGCCGCCGTGGGGCGGCTTCAACGAAGGAGGCCGAGATGAAATCCCTCGCCATTGCGTCATGCGCCGCGATGCTGGCCCTGGCACTGCCGGCAGCGGCACAGACGGCTCAGCAGTCGCCGAACCAGCAGGCCGACAAATGCCGGGCACAAACGGATCAGGGCGGCAAGCAACAGCCCGGCAACGGCGATCTGAGCGAGAAGCTCAGCGATTGCGGCGGCGTGCTGAAACCGCCGCCCACTGGCGACCAGGGCATGGCCGCGCCGGCGCCCGACGAAGGCAAGACGCCGATCATCAAGCCGGGCGAAGTGCCGCCCCAGCCGCCGAAACAGTAGAGATCATTCGGCAGCATTGTCATGGCGGCGGAGGAACTTTGCAGACCAGGAAACGTTTCTGTGACAAAACCGGACCTGGAAAGGATGGATCCGTGAGAGATGTTGCCAGTACCGCCGCGTTGCTTGCCTCTATTGCCATTGTCATCGTCCTGATGCTGATGGCGCCGAAGAGCTTCGGCTTCGAGGCTTCCCACCCGATCGTGGACGGCGATCTGCCAGTAGAATGACCGAAAAGCGGTTCCGCAACAAAAAAGCAGGCGAGTTCGCCTGCTTTTTCGTTCCTACGGTGCCTTTACTTACCTGACCAGAAGGCCGGCATGATCGCAGAGCGCGGTGAAGGCTTCCTGCGCCTGTGCCGCGCCCTCATTGTTGGCCAGCGCCGACTCGATTTTTTCGCGCGCGGTCTGATAGAAGGGGCCGCGCCTGGCTTGTGGCCAGTCGATCAGGATTTCACTGGCGTCCTGAAGCGTGGCCACCTCGCGGATCGTGGCCGAGCCATGGGGCCTGACCCGCAGCGGTGTCGACAGCATCAAACCGGCCATTGGTTTCTCCCGCTACTGGGTCCTCACTGGAGGATGCGCGCCTCGCGCGCGGCGTCGATCATCGCCCGCATGGCCTTTTCCGCCGGCGTCCAACCGTCCAGCGCATCGCGGCAGGTGCGCAGCGCCGCGCGGTATCGGCGGCCTTGGCCGGCCGGCCAGTCACCAAGGCATTCCAGCCCCTCCCAGGCGCTGCGCACCACGCGCTCCCGCTCGGGGGCGAATTTCAGGCGGATCGGTCGGGGAAACATCTTGTCGTTCAACGGTCGTCTCCATGAATCACGCACATCGGCCGACATGCACCGAGGAAGCGCCGGATAACGTCGACGACAGGGGAGGGTTCCAGGCCCGGAGGATCAATTTCTAACCATGCTTAGTCGCGCGCGACGGCATCCGACAAGGGCCTGGGCGCCGGCAGGTCGACATCCTGTGCTTGCGGCCGGTCATGCTCGAACTGCTCGGCGTCGGGCAAGGCATGCAGCCAGGTTTCGCGCCGGCCGGTCCACAATTCATATTGCGGTGCCAAATCCGTCGGTGCGACGTCGAGGCTGCCGAGCATAACCTCGGCCTCGTTGTCGTCGACCCAGGCGACGCGGCTGCCGCAGGTCGGGCAAAAGCTGCGTGTGCCGTAGCTGGCGACCTCGCCCGATGTCTCGAACGCGTCACGCGGCCAGATGGCAAAGGCCGAATAGGCCGAACCACCCGCCTTGCGGCAATCCTTGCAATGGCAAAGGCCAACCCGCGACGGCTGGCCGGTCACGACGAAATGCACGCCACCGCAAAGGCAACTGCCGGTCCTGCGTGTTGTATCGGACATGGTTGCGCCCTTCGTTTCGCCGGCCTGGCTTTGCCTGCCATACGGCTGCTCCAGCCCTGGCAGGCTCCGTCAGTTTGGCATGCCGCGGGCCGGGCGGGACAGATGCTCGTCTGCCATTTCGTTGGCCAGGATGAGAAACCGGGAAAAAGACATCCTGTTCACCGTACCGCCGAGCCCGGTTGACGCGGCCCGCAGCATTCTTCAACGCCATGCCGGCGAATTGGTTGCCGCCTTGCGGCCGCTACTTTTTTATCCGCGCGCGGCCATGTGGTTGTCGAGCTTCTTGCGGGAAGGTCCGTAGCGCTTGATGATGGTCTGGGCCTCGCTCTGCGGAATGCCGTATTTGCGCGCGAAGGCCGCGACCTCGTAAGTTTCCTCGCTCGAGACCAGCTTGCGGTCCTGTTTGGTCTTGGATTTGTCGTCGGGCATGTCGGGTCTCACTTTCTGTAAGCCGCATGGTCGCGCGGACGCCTATATGTCGCGGTCACACATAACACGGATCGGCGATGCTGGTTCCATCGCCGGGCAATGCCAGTGCAGCCTAGGCCAATGAAGACGTCGGGTCGGCGCTGTCGGTGTCGCTGCATTGGGCGCAGCGCGCGCTGGCGCCGGGACAGCCGCGGCGATGCGTGCCGGCGGGGCAGCAAAGGCCGTTGGAACTCGTCCAGCGCGGGCATTGGAAAACCTGGCCGGTGCCGCCGCAGCCCTCACACCCCAGAACCGGTGTCCGGACCAGATAGGACTTCGTCCCCAGCCTGATGCTTGCGCCCAAAACCTGCCCACCCCTATCTGCACCAGACACAGCCGTGCATTAGCCCCGGCTAATAATATCACGATCAAGGTTACAGACAAGTTTCAGGACGATTAAGGATTCTAAACCTCAGCCGGTCGGGCGAGCCGTGTGCTTCCCCATCAGCCGGAGAAGCGGCAGCGGCGAAAAATCTCGTCTGACGTGTAGGAATGACGCGTGCCGGTGCGTCCTTGGGGCTGATGAAGCTGGAGAACAACCATGTCGACTCAAATCGCACAATCGCCGTGGCAGACCGCGGCCCTTCTCGTCGCCCGCCTGATCTTCGCCGCCGTCTTCCTGATGGCGGTCACCTTCAAGTTCATGGGCATGGAGGCCACGGCGGGCTATATCGCGGCCGCGGGCTTTCCGTTCCCGCTCTTCTTGGCATGGTGCGCGGCAATCCTGGAGGTGGCCCTGGTGCTGTGTTTCCTCAGCGGCGCCTTCTTTACCCAAGCCGCCCTGGTTGCCGCGGCCTATGTGCTGTTCCTGGCCTTTGCCTTCCACGGACCCAGCCACTGGGCCGGCAACCAGGCCGAGTTCGGCTTCTTCGTCGACCATTTTTCGTTCCTGGCCGGACTGCTGTTCGCGGCGGTCCATGGACCGGGAAGAATTCTGGCGCTGAGCCTGGGATGGCCGGGCAGGGCGTAAGAAGCCCGCCCGGGGCAGGGCGTAAGAAGCCCGCCCGGGGCAGGGCGTAAGAAGCCCGCCCGGGGCAGGGCGTAAGAAGCCCGCCCGGGGCAGGGCGTAAGAAGCCCGCCCGGGGCAGGGCGTGGGGAGCCCGCCCGGGGCTAGGCGAAGAGGCGCGCCCGGGACAGGGCATAGAGAGCTCGTCCTTGGGGCGGAAGCCTCACATCTGATCGTTGTAGGGCTCCTTCATCTGGCCGACCATGCGGGCCAGCTTCGAGAAAGACGGCATGTCGGCCTCCGGCTGGCACTGATTGGCGAGTTCCAGTAGCCGGATCGGAAAATTGACGGCGTCGCGGTTCGACGCCGACATGCCGTCGGATCGCTCCTCGCCGGTTTCCGACGCCTCGGCCTTGCGGAGCGCGATATCGATCTCCTCCGACGTCAGCACTCCCTTTTTGACCAGGACGTGGTTGATCGAGGCGACGGCCATCAGCAGGCCCTCGAGTTGCAGGTTGGCGACGTTCATGAATTTCTCCCTCCGTTGATCGCAGTGGAACGCATCAGTAGCGTTTCCGATCCGGCCGGCGTGCAGGAACCAGCGCGCCGATCGTCAGCGGTAAGGCGCTACTCCTGCGTCAAGCGCTCGCCATACTCGCGCCAAAGCGCCCTGACTTCCAGGCTGCCGAGGCGCGGGATCGAAGGGTCGCCGCAGTCTATGGCGACAGTGCCGATGTCGTAGTTAGGGTAAGCGTTGGCGACGAAGCGGATCGCTTCGCCAAGCGAGTGGACCCGGATGGCTGGATCCGCCTGGCCTTGGCCGGTGCTGCGCACACCGGAGACCGTGGCCGGGGCGTGCCGCATCCTGAAGACGGATGCCATGGCCGGTCTGTCCATCGTCCTCTCCTACAAGGCCGTGCGACGGGAATCATTCCATGAGCTGGCGCTGATGATTTCACAGGAGCCGGTTCATGGATAGCCGGATAAATGTCAGCGGTCGGGATCATGCCTTCCCTGAAGATGTGAATTTTTTCCTATTTGGCATTGACCTGGTGAGGGCAGCGATGCTATAAATCCATCCATGGTGCTGATTTGCGCCACCGACCCGCCTCCGAGGCGGGTTTTGTGTTTCTGACCCCTGGTCGGGTTGCCTACCGGTGCGGTGGCGCCGTAGAGCACTGCTTCCGCGAGATGCGAGAAATCCCATGCCCCGCTATGCCAGCATCATCACCGGCGATGACGGCCGCGAGATCGTCAGCGCCATCGGTGAATTCGAGGGCGCCGGCCCGGTGGCGCGCCTCGGCCAGGTCGAGGAGGTTCCCGCCGGCGTGCTGATCGGCATGGTACGGGAGGCGGGCGGTGGCTTCTGCTTTCCGCAGGCCGGTATCGACTGCCGCGCTGTCGGCCTCGCCACGGCGAAGCTCAAGGCGCGGGCCGGTGCGGCAAAACCCGTCGGAAGGCCGAAGCGTGCCAAACGGGCCGGGAAGAAGCCCGTTCGGTCGAAAAAGGCGGTCCGGCGAACCAGAGCGGCGGCGCCGAAGGCGGCGGCGGGCGATGCCTTGGGGGAGGCCGATGGCTGAGGAAACCAATCCCGGGCCGGCGCGCGGCAAGGCCAGGGCGGCAAGGCGCAAGCCTGCTGCCAGTCCGGTAGCCGCGAAGACGCCCCGGCCGAAGCGGACCAAGAAAACACTGGGCGATGATTTTCTCGCCGCCGTACGAGCCGATTTTCGGGCGCATGGCGCCGGTGTCCTCGCCGAGGTGCGCGCCGACAAGCCGGATCAGTATCTGAAGATCGTGCTGTCGGTGCTGCCCAAGGATTTCGATGTCGCCGTCAACCAACTGGACGCCCTGAGCGATGACGAGATCCGCAGCCGCATCCGCGCCCTTGAAAACGTCGTCAAACCGTTCCTCGAGGAGCGGTCTGATCTCGGCCCGAACCGAATATCTGACGCTGCTGGCGGAGCTTGACCGCCGGCGTCGCTCAAATCTGCTGGCGGCTTACATGCCGTATCAGCGCCAGGCCGAATTTCACACGGCTGGAGCCGCCCATCGGGAGCGGCTGTTCATGGCCGGCAACCAGCTCGGCAAGACAAAAGCCGGCGGCGCCGAGTGGGCGATGCACCTCACCGGCCGCTACCCCGCGTGGTGGCAAGGCAAGGTGTTCGACACGCCGGTACGGCTGTGGGCCGCCGGCGTCACCGGCGAGGGCACGCGCGACAACCCGCAGCGCGTGCTGATCGGCCCGCCGCAGCAGCAGGCGGCATGGGGCACCGGCATGATACCGGCAGACGCCATTTTGGACACCATCATGGGGCGCGGCGCGCCCGGTGCGCTCGACAGCGTCGTGGTGCGCCATGGCGGCGGCGGCGATGTGCAGGCCGGCGAGAGCGTGCTGTCGTTCAAGAGCTACGAAAAGGGTCGAGAGAAATGGCAGGGCGAGACGCTGCATGGCGTCTGGTTCGACGAGGAGCCGCCGCTCGACATCTATTCCGAAGGCCTGACGCGCACCAACGCGACCGGCGGCATCACCATCGTCACCTTCACGCCGCTGCTGGGAATGAGCGACGTGGTAATGTTGTTCCTGTCGGCGGGGGAAGTGGAGCGGATGGGTGAAACCGCTCCGAAACCATGATTTGCAACACCGCTTGGCGGCAACTGAAGGTCGAGTAGCTTGTGGCGCGACGTTCGGGAGCCGACATGCGCCACCTCATAAAATTGTTCTTCCTGCCTGCACTGCTTTCAGCCTGCAGCGGCAGCGGCGATTGGCGCGCCGACGCGATCGCCGGCGCCGAAGGCAAGATGCGTGGCCTGATAAGCGATGCTTCGGCCACCTTCTCGCATGTCCAGCTTACCGGCGACAGTTCGACCGGCCAGACCTGCGGCGTCATCACCGCCAAGGTTGGCGCCTTCACCAAGGAGGCGCGCTTCATCGTCTATATCGACAACACCGCCGGTCCGTTTGTCGAGCCGGGCATGGGCCAGTCCATGTCGCGGGCCGACTTCGACTGGGCCTGGCGGAACGACTGCCTGAACGAAGGGTACAAGTCCTGAGGGGCTGACCCGATCCCCGCGCGGGGTTACTCGCCATGGGGGAAGTGGCCGCCGGCGACGGCCGCCAGAACCAAGTGCGAACAACACCATACGATCGGCGCCTCGCAAGATGATTCAAGGACAGCGCAATGAGCCGTCACGTCACCTTCATGACCATCGACGATGCGCCGCACTATTCGCCCGGGGAACGCGCGGCGATCGTCGCCGCCTATCCCGAACATGAGCGCGATGCCCGCGCCCGCGGCATTCCGGTGCTGGGCTCGGGCCGCATCTTCCCGGTGGCCGAGGCGCTGCTCGCCTGCGAGCCGTTCCGGCTGCCGCGCTACTGGCCGCGCCTCGGGGCGCTCGATTTCGGCTGGGACCATCCTTCGGCCGCCGTCGAGCTCGCCTGGGATACGGAGGCCGATGTCGTCTATGTCACCAAAGCCGCCCGCGCCTCGCAACAGACGCCGGCGATGCAGGCGCTGACGCTGAAACCCTGGGGCGAGTGGCTGCCCTGGGCATGGCCGCGCGACGGCCGCCGCGAGACGCTGGAAGGGGCGGGCACGGCGCTCGCCAAGCAATATGCCGCGCATGGGCTGAACATGCTGCCCGGCCACGCGCGCTTTGCCGACGGTTCGGTTTCGGTCGAGGCCGGGCTGATGGAGATGCTCGACCGCATGCAGAGCGGCCGCTTCAAGGTGTTTTCGACGCACTTGTCCTGGTTCGAGGAGTTCAGGCTGTACCATCGCAAGGACGGCCAAGTGGTGAAGCTGCGCGACGATTTGATGGCCGCGACCCGCTACGGCGTGATGATGCTGCGCGAAGCGGTGATCGATCCCTCGGAGTTCAAGGCGGCGCGGCGCAAGGGGCAGAGCGATCCGCTGGCGGCGTTTCGGTAGGGTGCAAACATTGCTTCGTCCTCCCAGGGCGAAGCAGGAGCGAGATGCATTCTACAGGCGGAATCCAACGACCACTTTACGGAAATTGCTTGAGAAAGCTGACGAAATAGATGAAAAATGTGGTCACCTTTTCAATCCACCAATAGGTAAGAAATGAAATATTATTATCTGGAACCAGAGGTTTCTGGTGGCTTCGGTGACAATATCATTATCGACCCAAGCGTCCATCCTCCTCTCATAAGTCGTTTACATTTTGAATTTGACGGCTGGTTGGGCGATAGCATGGTGGCGTCATTTCCATGCTTCCTCGTCACTGAAGACGTCAAAGCGGTGATCCTAAAAGGTAGTTTTTCTGGTGTAACATTCGACGATGTCGAAGTGACTACATCTGAGTTATTCGATGAGATGCAACCGGATCAGAAGCTCCCGCCGTTCGTATGGCTGAAAGCGAACGGAGACGCCGGCCGTGATGACTTCGGTATCGCGGAAGACTTACGCCTTGTCGTTTCCGAGCGCGTTCTCGATGCTCTCAAGCCATTCGGGATCTCGAACGCATTGATTGAACCTTTCGAAGGGTCTTGATGCCCTTGGTCTTGGAGTTCTGACGCTTATAGGCGCTGAAACCCTAGGGCGAATGGCTGCCTTTCGCCTGGCCGCGCGACGGCCGCCGCGAGACGCTGGAAGGCGCCGGTGTGGCGCTCGCCAAGCAATCTGCCGCGCATGGGCTGAATATGCTGCCCGACCACGCGCGCTTTGCCGACCTAAAAGCCCGATGTCGCAGGTGGAATAGGTCGTGGCACCATCATGGACACGAGCGTTCATCCCCCTATTGTAAGAAAACTCATCTACCAGATGGACGGATGGGTCGGCGATGTTATCATAACCACCTTCCCATGCTTTCTTGTCGTGTCTCAAGCCAAACAGGCCCTGCAGAACATCGGCTCTTCGGGTGCGAGCTTCGCCCATGTGGAAATCACGAAGTCGGATGACTTTCTGGAACTGCAACCCGCCGTGGAATTCCCGCAGTTCGTATGGTTGAAAGTGAGTGGAAAGGCAGGTCATGATGATTTCGGCATTGCTGGCGATCTGCGCCTGGTTATATCGGAACGTGTACTAGATATACTCGACCACCTTGGTATTCCATCCGCAACGGTTGAGCCCTACGACGGCCGGTAGACGCTTTAGTTCGCGCCGAAGTAATTGCGCTTTCGACGCGAGTATCGAATGGAGTGTATGGCTGAAGGTGAACGGGAAGGCTGGCCACGATTTCGGAATAGCCAAGGACTATCAGCTTGTCGTTTCCGAACGGGTTCTCGATCCCGTTCGTCGCCATGCATCGCTCTAAACGTGCACCGAAATGCCCATCCTCTTGATGAATTCAAAAACAGAGTCAGCAGACACCAGGGCTATCGCTACGATCAGCGAGATCCAGAAAAAATCATGAGGAACGCCGCGGTTATCCGAGCGTCCTGTGTTCCCTTGCGGGGAAACACTGCTCTCCAGGTCCAAAGAAATATCCGCCACAAATCCAGCAGAGCGGGGGCGGTCTCGTCACGAGGACTATTGAGACGAAAATTCTAAACCCGTGGTCAAATGCAGTCCGCGGATTCTCCAGTCTTCGCCAGACGATCGCGCCGGTCATTGCCAACAGCACCATCCGTACCGACAACGACAGTAGTGCTCTGCAGAGGCTAAGAAGCCGCTGCCTCCGGTCGCTGTGCCATTGTACGTTGTCAGGAAATCTTGAAAACACTCTCTCCCCCTGGCTCGACTGTTAGCAGGTTGCGGAGCGAGTAGAAATGAAGCAGCGCGATGACGGTTCGAATTATCGGAGCCACGCTGCGCGATCTCTCCTATATCGCCGCCAATCTGCGCCCCGCGGACCGCGACGAGATCGACTGCCAGCTTGACCAGTGGTCGCCGGCGCTGCTGGCGCTGACCGCTTTGCAGGGCTTTGCCTATGTCGCCGAGCTCGACGGCAATCCGGAGGCAGGCTTTGGCGCGGCCGAGCAGCGCGGCGGGCTGTGGGTCGCCTGGAGCTGGGGCACGCGCCGCATGGAGCGCTGCGTACCCGGCATTACCGCACACTTTCATGCCGTGCTTGGGCCGCAAGTTGCGGCGCGCGGCGCCTGGCGGGTCGAGGCCGCAAATCAGCTGGCGCTGCGCTGGCTTGGCCGGCTTGGTGCCGAGCAACGCTGCCTGCTGCCGGGTTACGGCAAGAACGGCGAAGATTTCTTCCTCTACGACTGGACAAGAGAAGGCTGGAACCATGTGTCTGTTTCAAAAACCACCGGAACTGAAGCCGCTGCCGCCGGCGCCGACCGTGCAGGACAAGGATATGCAGGCGCGAGAGGCGGCCCTGCGGGCTGAACTCGAGCAGCGCCAGGGCACCGCCGGCACCATCAAGACCGACCTTTCGCCGAGCGATCTCGGCGGCCAGCGCCGCGTGCTCCTGGGGGTATGACATGACCGCGATGAAGCGCAGTTTTCGCAAGCGCGTGCTGGACTGGTGGTACTGGCGCCGGCGCGCAAGGCTGGCGAAGCGGCGGTGATGCAACCGCTATCCCCGTGGGGAGATCGGCTAGTTGGCCTTCCTCGCGAACGCCCACACCATCACCGGATATTCCTCGTCGTTGCTGAGATCGCGCCACAGGCCATAGGCGCGCACGGGGCCGCCTATGTGGGCGCGGGCGCAGGCCTTGTTGCCCCAGCCGTGGACCTTGACATTGGCTTCGGGGAAGCCGCCCTCGACCATCAATTGCTTCAGGCCGGCGGGGGTCCATCTGTTGTAGTCGTGCGGCCGCGCGTGGACCCGAAACAGGAAGGGCGTCGCCACCATCGCCCAGCCGCCGGGTCGGGTCATGGCATGGATGTTGCGCACCGCGGCTTGCGGGCGCTTGACATGTTCCAGTACCTGGTCGGCGATGACGATGGAATATTCTTCCTCCGTGCGATCCTTGCAGATGTCGAAGGCGGGGAAATCGACCGAGCGGTAGTTCGGGCACATCGCCCGCCAGTATCGGTTCCAGCCGGGCGAAATCTCGATCACGTCCGAGGCCTTGCGGTTTCCCGCTTCGAGGAAAAGGCTGAACGCCTCGATCTGGCGGATGCGCAGCCAGTTGCGGCTGTCATAGCCAAGCAGCCGCTTGGCCGCCTGCTTGCCGCGGTTTTTCAGGGTGCCGGCAAGGCTCGTCGTCGTCACATCGACCTCCTTCTGCCCGCCGCGAAACGCTCGTAGCACCACCAAGTGGGCAAAAGATGACATGAGTTTTTAAAGGGGAGGTTGGCGCGAGCTACCCCTCTCCGCCCTGCCGGGCATCTCCCCTCAAGGGGGGAGATCGAATGTCACCACCGCTTTCTCAAATCGCAGATGTCAGGATGTGCACGCTGCGAAGCGGCTGATCTCCCCGCTTGAGGGGGAGATGGCCGGCAAGCCAGAGGGGGCCGCTTGGCGCTGATCTCTCCAACCATCTTTTCCAGATATGCCGGAGGCACCCATGACCGATTCCCGCGCCCGCGATATTCTTTCGCGCCAATCCGAGCTCGAGACCGAACGCAACCAGTACGAGGCGGTGTGGGAGCAGGTGGCGGAGTTCTGCGATCCCGATGCCCCCGACATCTGGAACGGCCGGCGCGGTGGCGGGCTGGATTCGCAAGCCGAGCGGCAGGAGCGGCGTGGTAGCCGCGTCTACGCCAACACCATCAACTCGGCCGCCAACCGGCTGGCCGCGGGGCTCGAAAGCCTGATCATCCCGCAATCGGAAAAATGGCATGGCCTGTCGACCGCCGCCATGAACGACGAGGAGACCGACGAGGAAAAGGAATGGGCCGAAAGCCTTCGCGATTTCCTGTTCTCGCTGCGCTACTCCGCCAATTCCAATTTCGTGCCGGCCACGCAGGCCTGCCTGCGCAATGTCGTGCGCTATGGCCCGGCCTATCTCTATGCCGAGGAAGGGTTCGGCGGCACGCTGATCCGCTATGCCTCGATCCCCGTGGTCGAAGGCTATCTCTCGCGCAACCGCTGGGGCCAGGTCGACATCTTTCATCGCCGCTACGAGCGCACGGCGCGGCAGGCCGCACAGCTGCTCGGCTACGAAAAACTGCCGGCGCGCATCAAGGTGCTGGTCGACGATCCGGCCAAGTGCGAGGAAAAGATCTCGCTGATCCAGTGCATCCAGCCGCGCGACGAGCGCAAGATGTACGGCCAGGGCGGCGGTTCCCGGTATCTCGACATGGCGTTTGCCTCCTACCATGTCATCGAGGACGAGGAGGAGATCGTCAGGGAAAGCGGCTTCCGCAGTTTCCCCATCTCAACCTTCAACTGGCGCCGCTACGAGGGCGATCCCTATGGCGTCTCGCCGGCCATCGAGGCGCTGACGACTGTGCGCGAGGAAAACGCCGTGCGCCGCTCCGGCCTGCGCGCGCTGCAGCAGATCACCGATCCGGCGACCGCCTCGAAGGCCAGGCTCGACTATGTCCCGGTGCTCAACCCCGGCGAGAATTATCCGGGCCTGATCGACGACAATGGCAGGCCGCTGATCCAGCCGATCGCCACCGGGCAGAACCCGACCTACGCCTTCAACTACGCCCAGAGCCGCGCCGACGAGATCCGCGACATGATGTTCGTCAATCTGTTTCAGACGCTGGTGCAGAACCCGCAGATGACGGCGACCGAGGCGTTGATCCGCCAGGAGGAGAAGGGCGCGCTGCTCGGTCCCTCCGGCTCGATCATCCAGGCTGGCTTCGCCAGCAATCTCGACCGCGAGCTCGGCATTCTCGAAGACAAGGGCCTCTATGACGAGGACAGCCGCTTCGTGCCGCCGGAGAGCCTGGCCGGCAAGGCGGTGCGGCCGACCTTCACCGGCCCCCTCGACGTGCTGCGCCGCTCGGCCGAGGCGCGCGACACCATCCAGTTGGTGACCACGGCCATGCAGATGGCGCAGTTCGACCCGGGCGTGATGGACAACATCGACAGCGACGAGGCGATCAAGATCGTGCAGAGCGCGGGCCGCAGCCCGCAACGCATCTTCCGCCGCAAGGAGGAGGTCGACGGTCTGCGCGATGCCCGCGCCAAGGCACAGACAGCGCAGGCCGGCATGGCTGCGATCGCCACCGCCGGCAAGGCCGCCAAGGATGCTGTGCCGGCCGCCGTACAGGCCCGCGACAGCGGCCTGCTCGATGGGCTGCAGGCGATGATGCAAGGCGATAGTCAAGCCGCGCCGGCTGCCGATGCCTCCGTCCAGGACGCGATGCCGGCGGGTGGCCGCGCATGAGCCGCAAGCGTTTCGCCCACGCGGCGCAAAATGGCGGCCCCTCCAGGGCGCGCGAAGCGTTGGCCAAGGCCTATCTCCGGGTCTTTTCCGGCGAGGACGGCGAGATGGTGCTGGCCGATCTCGCGGCGACGGTCGGCTATTACAGGCGCCCGTCCTACGGCGAGTGGATGGCGCGGACAAGGACACCCGCCGGCTTCGAACTCCACAGCGCGCTCAGCAATGCGCGCGCCGAAGTAGTGCAGCATATCATGGGCTTCCTGACGCTGGACGAAGCGCAGCTCGCGGCCCTGGAGAAGGCGGCGCGGGCGGAAGGGTAGGCGGCGTCCGCCAAGCTGCCAATCCCCCCTCTTGGGGAGATGTCCGGCAGGACAGTGGGGCGCTGCCCCGCCGACTGTATCACGCGAGCACCCTAACAGCAGTCCGAATACTCCGTACGCGACCCTCCGTCGTCCAGGCTCCAGCCGAAAACCCACCACCCGCGCTCCCGAACAGACTGCCGTCCCGGCGGTCCGTCGCTGCGTGCGCGCCTCTCAAAGCCAGCCGAGCAGGGAACAGCCAATGGTCCACATCATCCCCCTTTCGGTTGGCCAGCGCCGGCTCGATACCGGCAATGCGCCGCAATATCCGCAGGGGTCGCCAGTCGGCGGCGCCATGCAGGGTCAGGGCGATGGCCTCTCCGCTCTCGCCGAGCACTACCGGCAAATGACGGAGCGGCAGGAGGCGTTCGACGCCGAACTGGCGCGCCGCCGCTTCAACGGCCAGATCGCGCAGGCGGAAGACGAGGCGACGGCCAACGCGCCGCCCGACGGTGGCGGGTTGCACGAGGCCATGTACGGCCTAGTCGACCCGCGCAATGGACGGGCGGTCAAATCAGGCCTGTTCGACACGCTGTTCGACGCTGCCTTGCCTGGTATGCCCGAGACCCAGCGTGCCACCTTCGCCGGGCAGAAGGAGGCGATGCGGGCGACAGGTTCGCTGCGCATGGCGCGGCGGCAGCTTCAGCGGCGCGACGACTACGAGCTGGCCGAGTGGACCAAGGTCGACACCATGTCGACCGCCGCCATCGCAAATGGCGACCCGAACGACACCGCGAACTTCGAGGCGATTCGGCAGAGCGGCTTCGACCTGATCGCCAAGATCGGCAATCCGCTTATCAGGCAAACGGCTGAAGCGGCGTGGCGCACCAACACAGCCAAGGCGCTGGTCCAGGCCATGATCGCCCAGGACCCGAAGCGTGCCGCCGAGATGTTGGGTCAGACGCTAGCTGGAAGCCGGACCAAGGACGATACGGTGGGGGCGGTCGCCTCCGCGTCCACCGCGATGGCCGCGAAGGGCGTTGGCAAATTCACGCCGGATGCAGAGGAGGCGGTTGGCGCAGCGAGCGAGCCAGATCGCGATACGGCCCTCGATGTCATCACCTACCTAAAACCTGGCGATATCGCTGCGCTGAAGGACCAGGCCAACATCGCCACCGCAGCCCGAATGGTCGATGCTCGTGCGAAGGTGCAGCTCGAGGAGCAAAATGCGCCGGCTGTCATCGCTGCCACCGGCAGATACCCCGAGGAGCAGCCGACCGCGCAGGACTTCGTCGATGTCTACGGCGCGGACGAAGGCGCCAAGCATTTCGAGGATTTCACGACAACGGCTGGCGTCGCCAGTGCGGTCTTCGATATGCGCGGTGCGCCGAACCAAGCGATACACGCTCAGCTCCGGGACTTTGAGCCCGGTCCCAGCGGCTCGCAGGAAGAGCGGGCGCGATATGAAACAAAGGCTGGCGCTGCACAATTCGTTTTGGGCGCTAGGCGGGCCGACCCCGCCGCCTATGTCAGTCAAATGTTCCCGGGCCGGCATTCCGACTGGAACAATATCACAACTCCCGAGGACTATTCGGCTGCGATCACCTGGGTGGTTGCAGCCCAGCAGGAGATGGGCTTCGACAAGATACTGCCGTTGCCTTGGTCCGCCGCCGAAAGCCTTGCTGCGAAATTCATCGACCCAAGCGTGCCGTGGCCGCAGCGCCAGACAGATCTAAGCGCGATTTTCCTGGCAGTCCGCGATCAGCCCTTGCGGGATGAGATGGCCAGGCAATTGTACAAGTCCGGCTTGCCTCGGCTTCGGCAGAATGCGGCAACCGATCCTGACCTGACTCCGGCAGACATCGAGGCCCGAAAGGACGCTCTGGCGGTCGGTCTCTTGACCGTCGCGTCGCATCCGGCTCAGGCACAGTACAACGCTGCTCCGTTCTGGCTGCAACCTCTTCAGGCCACCGATGACGTGGTCCGGCTGATGGCCAAAGGCATCTCTTTTGGTCACGCAGACAAAGCCGCAGCCGGCCTCAATTCGCTTTTCTCGGACAAGAGCTATGAGGAATTGCTCGCCGCCGAACGGACGGCGACGGAAGATGCCGAAGACCGGGCAGGCTCGGCAGCCCTGCCGGCGGAACTTCTGGGTGGCGCCATCGCCGGACATGGTCTGGTGGATTCCGGTATTACGCTCACCGGTAGGCTGGGCACCGCCGCCTTGGATGGGCTGACCGGTCTGGCCGCTCGAACCGCCGTGGCTAGCGGTGAGGGCGCCTTATACGGCGCAGCGTACGCGCACGGTGCGGACGAGGACATGCTGAGCGCCGCCGCCGCCGGCGCGCTTTGGGGTGCCGGCGGCAATATCCTTGGCGAAGGGCTCAGCGCGATCCGCAGGCAGGTGACGGCAAGGCTCACCGGCTCGTTGGAACGCTCGACGGCATCCGAACTGGCGGGCAGCGGACCCGCTAGCGAGGCAGCCGACGTACCACAAAATGGAGGCGCTCCGACGGCGACAGAAGCCGGGCCGTTCGAGAGTTCTGCCACTCCAGAAAAACCACCCGCCAAGATTACTGACGAGGAGGATCTAAAGCTTGTTCCGACCAAGCGCACCATGACGAGCAGAGCTCTTCGCAAGGAATGGGAAGTTTTGCATCGTCGACCGTGGCCTAAAGATCCCAAGACGGGTCGAAATATGGACGTCTCCCATGAGAAAGCTCTGGCCGACGGTGGGCTTGACCACCTATCGAATATCAGGCCTCGTACCAGGGAAGATCACATAAGGCACCACACGGAAGCCGGTGATTTTAAACGTTGGGCTAAGAGACGATGGCTGAAGCAGAAAATGAGTAGTGGAGGGATAATGTGAACGAAATTACACCGGATCTCAGTAAAGTAAGCCGCTTGCCCCTTCCGGCTGGCGATCCCGACGCGGATGACAATCTTGACGCAGCTCATCTTGAGGCTCGTCAATATCTTATGTCTTTTGGCTGGGGGAAGAACATAAAGGCCGAGTTTTTCGGGTATGGTGCTGAAGGGATAGTCTACATTTTTCTCTTCGAGATTGCATCCGGAAAACCAGACGTGCCCCAATGGGTATGGGTGATCGTCGGTGATGTACCTCCAGCCTACATGCCCGGCGACGAGGTCGGAACCCCGTTTGAAGCGCTAGATGGATATATAGGCGCGATGGAAGATTGGGTTGAAGCCGCGCGCCAGGGGAAGTCGGTTGCGGATCTGATCCCTGTTAATGTTCCGGCTACTCCCGCCAACGCGGAAATGCTGGGTAGTCGCCTCAAATTTCTCGACGAGAGAGTTTTGCCATTACTTGAAGAGTGATGCTTCGCCTTTGTGAGCCAGATCGTCCAGCTTCACCGCCGCGGTTTATCAACAGGCATGCCGTTCCTCATCTTGCGAAAAAATGTCGCCGGGATTTGAAGACGGGCCTTCTAGTCTGGGCGGCCCGGCAAAGTGTCAACCCTGCCGGGGCGCCGCTTTCAATAATTGCCGTTGTAATAGCGGTCGTCGCATGGCGCGGTGTAGATGCGGCCGTAGCGGTCCTGGTAGCGGCAGAGTTGGTCCTCGCGGCGCTGAGGCGTGGTGGCGGAGCCAACGACGGCGCCAAGCAGCGCGCCGCTGGCCGCGCCGATGACCGTGCTCTTGGTGTTGCCGCCGATCGCCTGGCCGACGAGCGCGCCGCCGGCGCCGCCGATCAGCGCGCCGGTCCCGGCCCGCTGCTGGCCTTCGGTTTGCGCGCAGCCGGCAAGTGCGGCGGCCATCAGCACGGCCGCAACGGTTCTGTAAAAGGTCATGTGAAGTCTCCCTTAAAGGCCTGAAATCCCTATTGATCTCCCGTGCGGGCGCATTGCGGCGGAACGGGGGCAGGGGCTCTCACGATATAAAACATGGTTTCTCGGCCGTTGATGGACAGAGGACGCGCAAACGTCCTTGTCGAACAAGGCTGTAGCGCCGCCATCCGCAAAAATGATTCAGCCTTTCATGGTTCGCCTGGCCTACGCCGGCCTCCGTTATCGCCGTGAGCTACGTCGCTTGGAAAGCCAAGCATATCGGTTCCCGGGCGGGCTGCACCCACCATTCCTCACCCCTCGATGGAGAACTGACATGACCCGAGGTCTTCCCCGCACGCTTGCCCGTGCCGCTTCGCGCGAGGCCGGCCTTGCCCCGCCCAAACTCGGCCTGAAGGCGGTCACTAAAGGACTGGGCGGCTCCTACCGCACCGTCTTCACCTTTGCCGGCATGCAGGTACCGGTCACCGACGCGCTGGCCTATGCCAGCCAAAAGATCTTCGACTTTTCCGACGGCAAGGTGCGCATCAAGGGCGGCACGGCTCGGCTGCAGTTCGCGGTGCTGACCACCCGCGCTTCGACCATCAATGACAGTGCGGCGCTGACCTGGTCGCTTGGTTCGGCGGCGGCGGCGAGCGCGACGCTGGCCGGCACCATGGTCAATGTGCTGGCCTCGACAGCGCGTACGCTGGACGGCGTCGTGGCCGCGCCGTCGCCGGCTTCGGCGGCCGACATCGCGCCCGCCGCGACGCTCGATGGCACGACGACGCCGGTCGATCTCTATCTCAACCTCGCCTTCGCCAACGGTGCGGACATCGACGCCGACGGCACGCTGGCGGTGACTGGGACGGTGACGCTGCTGTGGGAGAATTGGGGGGACAACGCGTAGACCTCGACGCTGCTGATCCCCCCACGAGTGGGGAGATCGGCAGCTTTGCCGCCGGCTCAATTCTAACCAAAGGAAAACATCACATGACAGATCTGGCAGACGCCGGGTCCGTGGCGGCGCGTGCGCAGCCGGCGGGCAACCCAGTACGGCCACCGGCCAACGGGGATAATGGGTCCGCCCCGGCGACCGGCAAAAGTTGGTTTGACGGTCTTTCCGAAGGCAACCGCAAGCTTGCTGAAGTCAAGGGCTGGACTAGGGCCGAAAATCTCGATCGGGTTTTCACGTCCTATGCGGAGCTGGAGCGGCAGCAGGGTGAAAGCCTGCGCGTTCCCGGCCCGGATGCATCTCGGGAAGACTGGGATAAGTTTCACGCCCGGCTGCCCGAGACCATGCGTCCGGTCACGTCGTCCGAGAAGGTCGAGTACCGCAGGCCGGAAGGCTTGCCGGAGAACTTTGCCTATTCGGACGAGCTTGCCAATGCGTCCAAGGCCTGGGCGGTCGAAGCGGGTGCAAGCCCGAAGATCGCGCAGGCCTACCATGACAGGTTCGTCGGCTACATGGCCGAGCAGGCGCAAGCGCAGCACATCGCGCTCGCTCGTTCGGTCGAAGCCACCCATGACGACCTCGTCAAGGATTGGGGGCCGACCGACAGCGACGGCTTCCGCCAGAAGCTTGAGGTCGCCAACCGGGCGATGAAGAAGCTCGGCCTTGTCGACGCCTACAAGGCGAAGGGCATCCTTCTGCCTGACGGGGCGCTGACCGATCCGCGGATCGCCAAGGCGTTTCAAGCCATTGGCGAAGCGATGTTCCGGGAGGACACGATCGACGGCGGGGCGCGTTCGAACGGAGGCAATCCGTTCAAGCGCAATGCCTCCGGCGAACGCAACCTGACGGCCATCTCGGCCCTCGTCAAAAGCGACCCCGCACGTGCCCGGCGCCTGGCTCGCGAGGCCGGAGAAAACCCCGACCGCTGGATGCCGAACAACCCCCTCTAGGCTGTGCCGACATTCAGGTGATCCCGGCCTGACCTGAATCTCAACACACCGTCACCACCAAACTCAACCCTGAAGGAAGACAAAAATGGCAGACGCCTACACCCGTATCGCGGACGCGATCGTTCCGTCCGTCTATGCGCAATATGCTTTCGAGGAACACGTCCAGTCGCTCGAAATCTATCAGGCCGGAATCCTATTTTCCGACCCCACCATCTCGTCGAAACTGTCGATGGGCGGCCGCTCGGTCGACATGCCCGGCTGGAAGGATCTCGGCAACGACCCGTCAGAGCCGGTCAACGACGATCCGGCCGATTCTATCGAAATGAAGAAGATCGGATCGCGCCGCGAGATCGCCGCCCGCAACGTCCGCGCCCAAGCGTGGGGGGTTCCGGACCTGACCTCGATTCTGGCGGGTGATGATCCGCAGAAGCTGATCGTCAAACGGCAGACCGAGTACTGGCAGCGCGCCAACAAGCTGACCCTGCTCGGCATCCTGAAGGGCGTCGTCGCCGACAATATCGTCAACGATGCCGGCGACCTCGTGCGCACCACCGGCGCCTCCATCGTCGACACCGACATCATCGAGGCTGCCTACCTGATGGGCGACCGCGCGGACAAGTTCAAGACGATCTGGATGCATTCCAAGCAGATGAAGGCGCTGAAGCTCGCCGACCTCATCGACTACGTGCCGTCCTCCGAGCAGGGCGGGCCGCTCATCCCCTACTACATGGGGTTGCGCTGCGTGGTCGACGACGACATTCCGGTGGCGGCGGGCGTCTACACCGCCTTCATGTTCAAGGAAAAGGCGATCCTGTGGAACGAACTGCCGGTCAACACCGAGGGCGGGCCGCTGGAGTTCGACCGCAAGCCGCGCCAGGGCCATGGCGGCGGTGTCACGGAAATGGTCGGCCGCCGTCATTTCGTGCCACACGTGCCCGGCACCCGCTTCCTCGACGCCTCCTCGGCCGGCGAGTTCGCCACCGATGCGGAACTGGCGCTGGCGGCGAACTGGGACCGCACCGCGTCGAGCGTCAAGAATATGACGTTCATCGCGCTGAAGACGACCGAGGCTTGATCAAGCCAAGGCTAGGGGGCGGGGGCGATAAGCTCCCGCCTCTTGCAAAAAATGATCTAATTGTAATGCGTGCCGTAACTGTTTAATTTTCGAAGGCAGCTAGAATGCGGTCTACTGCGGCGCGAGAATATTGGTTTGAACTGGTTCCTCCCTGCCATCACAATAGGCCTTGTCCTCTCGGCGCCGTTCCAATTGTACGGAGGCCATCTTCTCGGAGAGGAAATCGAGACTGACCCTCCAAAGGGCAATTCCCTATATTCGATGCTCTATTCCATTTCGAGCTGGGCAAAATATGGAGCCCTGAAGCGACAAGCAGACCGCGGTGATCGTTTCGCCTGGTGGTGCCTGCTCCTCTTTGGCATCGGGCTGGTGTGGTGTGCTCTCATCGTCCTGGGGATGTTCTCCAGCCCGATTTGGCGAAAGTGGCTGCTCTAACAGGCTCGGGTTAGCCGAAGGCCGGGCTTTGAGCCGCGATCCTTCGCGCCCCCCTCTGGCCTGCCGGCCGGAGGGGGGACGCCGTAGAGCGCCTGCCATCGCGAAATAGCAAATACGCCGCCTCCGAGCGGCTTTTTTCATGCCCGCAACAACCACGACCCACGAGGCGCTGACCCATGGCCATCACCCCGACCGATATTGCCAACATGGCGCTCGCCGTGCTCGACGAGGCGCCGATCGACAGTCTAGATCAGGACGTCAAGGCGGCGCGGCTGCTGAACCTGCATTTCGACCTGACGCGCGAAGCGGAGCTGACCAAGTGCGCCTGGGTGTCCGCGATCCTGCGCGCCACGGTCGCCGGAGCAAACACCGGCGGCGGCGATTGCGGGTTGAACGTCGCTTACGAACTGCCGGCGGATTGCCTGCGGCCGCTGCCGCTGACGCATAATGGCGAACCGGACGGCTTGCCGGTCTCCTGGCGCCAGGAGGCGGGGCTGATCTATTCGGACCAGCCCGGTCCGCTCGTCATCCGCTACATCGCCAACCTCACCGACCCCAACGACTGGGACGCGCTGTTCACCGAGGTGCTGGTGGCCGCGCTTGCCATCAAGGTCGCGCATCCGCTGACCCACAAGTCGGGCATGATCGACATTGCGCGCTCGGCCTACGACCGGGCGCTGGACGCGGCCTTCAACGGCAATGCCGTCCAGCGCGGCGGTCGTCTCTACAGCGCTTCGTGGTCCAGCCAACGCGGCGACAGCAGGAGCGCACGCTGATGACCACGCTCTATCCGCTTCAGGATGTCTTCACCCGTGGCGAAATCAGCCCGCGTTTGCATGCCCGCGCGTCGCTCGACTTCTATCGGGCGGCGCTCGCCAGATGCGAGAACTTCGTCACGCTGCCGCATGGCGGCATCCGCAAGCGCGGCGGCACCTATTTCGCCGGCGAGGTCAAGGCATCGGCCAAGAAGACGCGACTGATCCCGTTCATCTTCTCGGCCGAGCAGGCCTATGCGCTCGAATTCGGCGCCCAGTATATCCGCGTCTACGCCTATGGCGCGCGCGTCGGCACGGTGGAGGTTGCTTCGCCTTATCTGGAGGCGGATCTGTTCGAACTCGCCTATGTCCAGTCGGCAGACCAGATGTGGATCACGCACAAGGACTATCCGCCGAAGGTCCTGACGCGCACCGCGCACACCGCCTGGGCGCTGACGGATTTCACGTTTCTCGACGGACCCTATGACGAGATCAACACCACGCCGACGACGCTGACCCCGGCGAACACTGGCCATGCCACGCCGAAGATGAGCGCAAGCACCGCGCCGAGCGGCAGGGTGAGCGATGACGGCACGGGAACCAACAGTTGGAGGGTGTTCGACCGCGACATCACGCAGGAGATCAAATTCGCGGCTGGCAGCAGCGGATTCGTCCAGTATCAATTTCCCGCCGGCCAGGGCAGGGCCGTGAATGCCTACTGGCTTGCCGCGTCGGACAATGTCTCGTCGAATTCCGACATGCCGACGCAGTGGACGCTGTCGGGATCGAATGACGGCACCAATTATGTGTCCCTGGACGGGCGATCCGGCGAGGTCGGTTGGTCCGGGTCCGAAGTGCGGTTCTACGACTTCCAGAACAAGACAGCTTATGAATACTACAAATTCGCCTTTTCGGGCGGCGGCGGTGGCGATGCGGTGAACTGCAGTGTTGCCGAGATCGCCATGGCCGAGAGCGGCGATACGATGGCGCCCTTCGACCTGACGGCATCTTCCGTCGTCGGAATCAATCACGACGCCGGGTTCCAGCCGGCCGATGTCGGCCGCTCGGTGCGCCTGCTGGGCGCCGACACTATGTGGCGCTGGGCCAGGATCACCAGCGTCACCAGCACCATGGCGGTCAAGATCAGGCTCTTCGGCCATGCGCTGCCCGATACCTCGCCGATCACCCGCTGGCGGCTCGGCACTTTCGTGCCCGGCAAATATGTCGAGGCGGGCTCCCTCTACGAGGAGCGCCTAGCCTTCAGCCGTAAATTCTCGGTCTATGCCTCGGCCACTGGCGACTTCGACAATTTCGCGCTCGGCGAAAAGGATGACGATGCGCTGGAGTTCGTCCAGGCCGGCGGCGGACAGGCCAACGACATCGTCTGGATCGCCGATTCCGACGGCGCGCTGCTGATCGGTACGTCCGGCGGCGTGCGTGCCTTGTCGGGCTCGGGCATCGACGAAGCGCTGACGCCGTCCTCGTTCAAGAACCGGCGCTCGCGCACCTTCGGTTGCGCCCGCATCCGTCCGGTCGATGCCGGCCAGTCGTTCCTCTACGTCACGCGCTCGCGCAAATCGATCGCCGAGCTGACGCAGACCGCGCAGAGCCGCTTCTCCTCGGACGATGTCGGCCAAATTTCCGAGCACATCCCCAAACAGGGCGTGGTCGAGCTTGCCTTCCAGACCGACCCCGACCCGTTGCTGTGGTTTCCGCTCGATAATGGCGAGCTTGGCGGTTACACGCACCAGCCATCCCAGGATGTCAGAGGCATGCACCGGCATCGCCTGGGCGGCGGCTTCAGTGGCGTTGGCTGGGCGGCTGTCGAAAGTGCCGTCGTGACGCCCGGGCGAGACGGCAATGACGACCTGTGGCTGGTGGTCAAGCGCACCATTGGCGGCGTGACCAAGCGCTATATCGAGATCAAGACCGCGCCGTTCGAATATGGCGCCGTCGCCGACGCCTTCGAGGTCGATTGCGGCCTCACTTATACGGGCCTCGCGGTGACCACGGTGGGCGGTGCGATGCATCTCGCCGGCCAGTCCGTCGATGTGCTGGCCGACGGCAAGGTCTATCGCGGCCTCGTCGTCAGCGGCGGCGGCACGGTGACGCTGCCTGGCGGCTCGGCCGCCGTCCAATGGCAGCTCGGGCTGCCCTATGCGGCGGGCGCCGACACGCTGGAGCTCGATGTCGGTGGCCGCGACGGCTCCATCGTCGGCCGCCGCAAGAAAGTGGCGAAGGCGATCCTGTCGCTGCTCGAGACCGACACCACGGGGCTGGAAGTGCAGTCCTTGATGCGCGGCCGCTGGGAACCGGTGCGCCTGCCTTCGATCGTCGCGCCGAACGGGCGGGCAACACTGTTCACCGGCAATGTCGAAGTGCCGATCGACGACAGCTGGGAAGGGCAGGGGCGGGTGCGCATCCGCCATGTCAATCCGACGCCCTGCACGATCAGGGCGCTCACGCCGGTGTTCGACGCCGAGCCGTAGGTAACGCCAACGCCGGATGTGCCGTCTCCCCCTGGTGGGAGATGGCAGCTTCGCCAGCCGCTCATCACCCCATAAGGATCCTTCCCAATGACATCCCTCCATGCCGAGCAACTCGGCAGGGCGCGGACGGCTGCCGAATACGCGGTCGTCATCGCCTTGCTCGACACCGACCTCAACAATGCGTTCACCCGCAAGGCCGAACTGGCCGGGGCCGAGGACCGGGCGGTCTTCGGTGAGGGCGATCTTGCCGTGGCGCGGGCCGCGCTCGACGATTGCAACGACCGGATCGCGCTTCTGGAAAAAGCCATCGATGCCGCCGGCAAGCGACGCGCGGAAGCCGCGCGCAGCGAAGCCCGTGCCGATATCACCGCGCTTGGCGACGAGACCAAGGCCAGGGCAGCCGTGCTTGGCGAGCGCTGGCGCGGCGTTCGTCTGCTGGTCGAGCGGCTGCGCCAGGAATTGTTCGAAGCCGATGCGCTCGCCCGCGCCATCGCCACAGCCAACGGCCTATTCGACGCCGCCGACGTCACCGAGATGAAGGTGAACCTCACCACCACACGCCGCGCTGCCATGGCCGGCTCGCGGGCCGCGGCGCCCGCCGGCCTCAGCCGGCCGGCGCTGCAGGCCGACAGACTGCTCATCTCCTTCCTCAGTCCCGGCGGCACGCTCGATCCGCGCCCGACGCTCGGGGCGCCGGTCGAGCGCTCCGAAGGCAATCGCCTCGGCGTCAGGAGTCCCAAAGGCAAATTCACTCCTGGAAGCAAACCCCTTGGCGAACGAGGCTAAACCATGTGCACACTTGCCCTTCTCGGCACGGCTCTTTCGGTCGGCGGCACGCTGGTGGAAGGCCAGCAGCGCAAACAGACGGCCGACTACCAGGCCAGGGCCTATGAGCAGCAGGCCCTGGCCGAGGCGCAGAATACCGCCCTGGAACTGAGCCGGGAACGTCACAAGCAGGACCTCCTGCAGGCGCAGGCTCGCGCCAAGGCCGGCGCTTCCGGCGTCGGCATTGCGGGCTCGCCGGCCGAGGTGCTGGCGGCGAACGCACGGCAGGGCCAGGCCGACCTCGACGCGATGCTGTACGGCTCTCGGCTGCGCCAGAACAACCTCGACGGTCAGGCTGCGTTGTCGCGCTTTTCCGGCAAGCAGGCGGTGGGGGCGTCGATCTTCAGCGCTGGCAGCGCGCTCGTTGGCGGCCTCGCCAAAATCCCAGATCCAACTAAGGCGCCGGCCTTGAGCGCGATGGCTGGCACGGTGCCGAAACGGTCGGTGGTGTTCCGCGGCTCGCCACTTGGCGCGCAGTAGGAAAGGGATGATCGATGGTCCATGTCATTCCTCTCCGTCGACCGGCGCCGGGTCGATTCGGGCGATGTGGTTTCTGTTTCCGGCGGATCTCCCGTTGGGGGCACAGGGCAGATCAGACTTGGGCAAAGCAGCCGAGTTGGGTTTGCGGGACTCGCATACAGAAGTCACGAAGCACATTCCTACGCCTCAACATAAGCTTGGCTAACTTACCGCCGTCGATAGAGAGCCAAGCAGTGTCTGGCGTAGTCTAGCGCGGGTGCTGGTTGTCTCCGAGGGAGCCGGCAAGGCATCTCGTTGCTAGGCATCACGCTCATGGTCGCCGCCGATAAGGCTGTGGCGTCCGCGATGTCTGGCAACGTCGGCGACACGGTTCTCAATGCCTTAGGGGCAATCCCCACTGAGCAACTGGCGACCGTCGGTCTGCAACAAGCGGGCTTCGCGAATTGAGCTGAGACCTGCCTTTCAGCCTGTCTGATAAGAATTGCAGTGACAGTGCACTTTAGCGCTATCGCCTTACCTGACTGGAGTGAACCTCCGGACCGAACCGTGGAAAAGAGTGCGCCGTCACCGCAATTTCCGTCCAGACGGGGTGCACTGTTGCAGCCGTCCCGACGGGTCCCTTGCTGTTTTCTCTTTTGGTGACGCGTACTTCGATGATCATCGAACCGTTTGGACTTCAACTGAGAGGCACGGACCTTCGCATATGTCGGTTGGCGACCTTTTTGTAGGGAGGGCTGATTGCATCGCCCGCTCGTATCCACGTCCTGACCGGCGCATAATGCCGAGCTTTTCTTGCCCACAAATGCGAATTTCCGGGTTGAGCCGACAGTTTGCCGACCCGGCAAATTGCATTGGATGAATGCGCTCTGTTGGGCGCTGATCCTCGGATCGACAGCCGCCGCGGCATCGGCGGTAAGAAGCGCAAGTCCCGCCGGTATCGCTAGTAGCGCTTCGTTGCGCCGCCAAGCGCGGCTGCATCCCTATCATCTTCAAGTCCCGTCCGCCCGGAAATTCAATGGAGCAAGCCTCATGGCCCGACCCGCTACCGCCGCCGTTCGCCTGCTGACCGGCGAACGCGAACCCGTGCGCCTGGCGACCACTGCGAACCTCGAAACTGTCATCGTCGACGGCGTGGCGTGGATCGAGGGGCTCAAGGCCATGGATGGGGTCCAGACGGCGGTCGGCGACCGCGTTCTGGTCAAGGACCAGGACGACGCCAGGCTGAACGGCATCTACACCGCCTCGCAAGGTTTCTGGTATCGCGCAGCCGACGCCCGCACCAGCCGCACCATGCAGAAGGGCACGACGGTGCATGTACAGGAAGGCGCGGTGTCGGCCGGTTTCGTCTATGCCTTCCAGACGCTGGCGCCTGCCGTCGGGCGCGACGACATCACGCTTGCCTTCTTCAGCTCCGACGATCTTGTCGGCGACGCGACGGCGGCGGTGAGGGACGAGCTGGCCGGCGTCATCGCCGAGGCGGAGCGCGCCCGCGATCTCGCCCAGCAATATGCCGCCGACGCCGCCATGGTGTCGGGCGTCAACGTGCCGATCTACGTGTCGGTGGCCGCAGCTGCCGGCGCCACCATCGCCGCTGGCGTCAAAGCCATCCGCACGCAGTTCTACGCTCCGGTCTTCAACACGCCGGCAACCCTTGTCGGCGGCGCCAACTACGCCCGCATGTCGCTGGCGGCAATCACCGCCGGCGGATACCCGGCGCTGGCATATTTCCGCTCCACCGATCGCTTCATGCCGGATGGGACCGTGGATGCGGTGGGCGGCGGATATTGGGTGCTGAGGGAGAGTGTAGCCAGCGCGACGATGCTCGGTGCCTACGAAGGTCTCGTTGACAACGCGGCTGCGTTAAACGCGCTCGGCTCTTATTGCCGGATCACCAGTGCCGCTCTCGTCCTGCCCGCCGTCGCGACCTATTACGTGGTTGGTTCTTCAATCGACTGGCGTGATGTCAGCGAGATCAATGGCAAGGGGGCGCTGATAGGCGGCGCCTTTGATGGCTTTTCAGCGGTCCGTATCGGTGGGAGCGGGGCCAATATTTTGCGCCGTGCGAAGATTTGGCTGGAGGTCCAGAACACCTCGGATAAGTCAATTATCGCGAACACGCGTGGGGTTCATTTCGGTGGTATGGCAGAAAGCAAGCTTTGGCTGCATGTGCGCGGGTTTGACGAAGGTCTCTATTTCGACGGCGTAGCGAATAGCACCAATTGGGTCAGCAACGAGTTCAACATTCTGACACTCTACAATAATGGTTCGCATGTTCATTGCGATCTCGCTGGCTCGTCGTATTTTGTCAATTGCCAGTTTCGCGGCGGAACCTGGTACATCGGCACCAATCAGAAAGTGATCGGGCGGGGTACGGTCAAGCTGACCTTGGCAGGGACTGCCGCCATTGAGGAGGTGCTCATCGATGGTCCGCAGATGGGAATTGACGGCGCGTCCGCAGGGGTCGGCCATGCGATCTTCGTACTTGCTACCCTAGGGAGCACAAGCAATCTGACTACGGTATTTTTCAGGAATGCACGTATCGAAACCTACGGTGCATTCACTAACACCCCTGCTTTGATCAATGTGCCGTCAGCGACTGGCTTCGCCTCATTCAATATCGACCTTTTGTCGGCGTCAGGCATTGACGATGCAAACATCGTCTCACCTGATCTAAAACGCATCTTTGTCACACTCCGTGACATTTCCAATAGGCCCACTGGTGGCGCGAATCTCGTGCGGCGGTTTGAGGGAGCAAAGTTCTTTCCCATCCAGGCAGAGGGCCGCATAACGGTCCCCGGCGTAGTGCTATATGACAGTGCGACTGGCGGCTATGCTGCACCGTCACCCTTCTTGACGAATGGTGTTACAGCGCGCACGTCGCGTGCCAACGGCGACGGTCAGCTCTTGGTATCGAGTTCCGGCCAAGCAGTTGGCCATATTTATAAGAAGGCGAACACCACTCAGGCCGCTTTCCTTAGCTTCCTCAATGGCTCGCGCCCCGTCACGGTTGTATGCTTCGACGCCTCTGGCGGAGTGCTTTCTGGCACTACCCCATACTATGCCAAGGGTAGCAACGGTCAGTCGATCGTTCGGACGGGTGCGACGGTGTATGAGTTCTCGACCAACTGGCTCTGGATACATCCATCGGTCGCCTCTTTTTTCGTCGGGGCTTCTGGCTGGATAGGCGCGGCGATCATCGAAGGTATCGATTTCGAACAAGGTTTCGCTGCGCCAATGCTGCGCCAACGAGACTTTGAAACCGACGTTAGCCGGCTTTGCTACAGCGCCAATATGGAGAGCTATTTGCCTCTCGGTGCCACAATCGAGCGGAATGGTTTCTCGGGATATCGAAATACATTCCTGCTGAAAACTACGCTCAGTACTGCGTCGCAGTCGGGAGCGACCACCATCGACGTTGTGAACGCTACAGGAATCGCTAGCGGCGACCGGATCGGAATTGAGATTGATACGGTCATCATTGGCGCTGAGCGGCAGTGGCACAATACAACCGTGAACGGCGCACCAGTGGGCAATACTGTGACGCTAGCGGCTGTATTACCTGCACCGGCCGCCTCAGGCCGGGCTGTAAGACTCAACCGTTGGGTGACACGATGATCCGGTCGGTTTCGCCGTCAGGGATGATCACACGTGCTTTTTGATGACCTACCGTTTTTCGGGATTTCGATCTGCTGACTGGCTGCGCGTCGATGAAGGCGAAGTGGATGCGGTTCACGCCGACCTTCGGTAGCTGAAACAATGAATCGCCCTGCAGGAAGACGATCCGGTCGGCAAGCCCCTGCCAGGGCTGAAGCAGCTCGGCACGTGTCTTCCTGCCTTCGTGATCGTCAATGCAGTTCCAGTAGATGCGGCGTTGATGGGAGAGAACGTCGAGCGTGATCACATGGCCGGCGGCTCCGGCGTCGGCCATCGCCTTGGCCATGCGGATCGTTGAAAAACCTCGCGCCGTGCCGGTCTCGACGACGGTCGTGAACGGCTCGGGTTTGTCCGCCAATCGGCGGCGAGGCAAGCTGTAAAGCACGCGCCCGTGCGGATAGGCGAGCGCGCTCGTCTTGATGGTGATCTGGGTGTGCAGGGCCAGTTCGTCGAGCCAGTCGCGGTCAATGGCGCATCCGGTTTCCGCCTCCAGCCTGTCGATCTCCGGAAACCGCACCTGTCGCGCCGCTTCGAACAACTGCAGGTAGTCCGCCTTCGGCGCACGCGGTGCCGCACCCAACGGATCGATATTGTGCCGACGATCGATGGCGGCCGCCAGACTGTTGAAGACCAGGCGTTGCGCGGCGCCAATATAGTTTCTCATCCGAAACCCGTTCGTCCTGGAGTTGCATTTTTCTATCACGTGTCGGCCTGCGTGCAAGGCGGCATGCCAGACAACGCACAGTTACCGAGGGCTGGTCCGCTTGTCGTAGGGATTGGCATCCCGGGAGACGGCATGGCCGACTTCCTGCGTCGACCAAAACCATCACAACGCGAAGGAGAAACACCCATGGACCGCAATTTCGCGCGGGCGCTTGCGCTTGTTCTGAGATCCGAAGGTGGCTGGTCGGACAATCCGGCCGATCCGGGCGGCGCCACGATGAAGGGTGTCACGCTGGCGAACTTCCGCCGCTACGTGAAGGCCGACGCCAGCAAGGCCGATCTGCGCAAGATCGGGGATGACCAGGTGGCAACGGTTTTTCGCCGGTTCTATTGGGATGCCGTGCTGGGTGCCGAGTTGCCAGATGGCGTCGACTGCGCCGTGTTCGATTTCGCGGTGAACAGCGGACCGGGCAGGGCAGCGAAGTATCTGCAAGCGGTGGTGGGAGCTGCCCAGGACGGGCGCATCGGGCCGGCCACGCTCGCAGTGGCCAGGGCAAAACCGGCCGGCGTCGTGATCGACGGGCTCTGCGATGCGCGACTGGCGTTCCTGCAACGCTTGCCGACATGGGCGACATTCGGGCGCGGCTGGTCGGATCGGGTCAAGTTGGTGCGGGCGCAGGCATTGCTGATGTCGGCGCCGGCGGCTGTATCCGCGCGGCCTGCAAAACCGTCGCCGCAAGCAGCTCCGCCAAAGGCCGAAACGCCCGTCGGCACCGTGCTGGCGGCCGAGCCGGCGTCGCCAGCGCCTGACAATTCCGGAATGCCGATGGCCGCGAAGACTGGCGGTATCATCGCCGCCTGCGTGCTCGTCATCCTCGCCGTCTGGCACCATTTCGCCGTCGCCCTTGAAGGGATGTTCTGACAATGGCCACAGTTACCCAGCCGACCACCCGTCCAACCAACAAGCTGACGGCCGCCACGATCGCCGCCGCAGCCGCCTCCGTTGCGGGCGTCATCGTACGCAACTTCTGGCCATCCTGGTACGACGCCGAGACATGGGCATCGCTTCTGCCGATAGCGATCTTTGCCGTCGGCTATCTTGTCAAGGATGAGCCAAACCGATGAGCGCGCTAATGTCTTTCCTGCTCACCAATCCGACCATTCTGGGGGTTGGCGCCGCTATCCTTGCGGCATTCGGCTGGGGTGTTCGCCAGCGGCTGGCCGGCGAACGCGCGGAGCGCGCGCGACAGGCTGCCACCGAGGCCGAGGCGCGCGCGATTGCCGACCAGGTCCAGAACGATATCGGTGCGCTGCCGTCCGCCGCCGCCCGAAAGGAGCTCAAATCATGGGCAAGGGATTGATGCTCGCCTCGGTCGTGGCGGTGATATCAGGCTGCGCCACTGCCAAGGGCGGATTTTGCGCGGTGTCGAGCCCGCTGCGCCTGTCGGCGGCAGCAGTCGATGCGCTGTCGGATGGCGAGGTCAAGGCGTTGCTGGCGCACAACCGCAAGGGCGAAAGACTGTGCCGATGGAAACCATGATGATGGTCGCGAGGACGGTCAAATGATGCACGATCTCTTCGGCCTGCTCGGCATCAAGGGGCCGGTCGTCGCCGCCGGTCTCGCCGGCGGCGTCCTGCGGGCTTTGTCGCGTCATCGCTACAAGCTGCGAGAACTGGTCGCGTCGCCAATCTGCGGCGCGCTTGCCGCCGCCTATTTGACGCTGCCCGTGGTCCAGTATGCCCGCGCCACCGGGCTGCCGCTGGCCGGTGACGACACGACGACGCTGGCGGCTGCCTTCCTCATCGGCGTCTGCGCCATGTGGATCTCGGATATTCTGTTCGAGGTCATCGTGGGGAAGTTCGGGCCAGCCCCGGAGGACTGACGGCCGGCCTTGCCTTTCTTTGGGACCGGCACCTGAGGGCTCGATCGAACCAAAAGCCCGCCTTGGCTCACGCCGGGGCGGGCTTTTTTGCGTTTTCAGGCCGCTCATCGTTTCACGGAAACGGGGCCCTGCTCCTCTTCGGCGCAAGGTCGCAAAACCGTGGATCAGGCCAGGATGTTGACGGCGCGGGCCGCGACCAGCGCGATCGTGAGCAGCGAAATCATCGCCCCCGCCATCATCAAAAGCTTGGCGCGCTGGGAAAGCGGCAAGGTGTCGGTTGGTGAAAACGCCGTCGCATTGGTAAAGGCGAGGAAGAAATAATCAACGAAGCCAGGCAGCCAGTCGCGGATCTCGCGATCGTCCAGGGTCATTTGCGGAAACAGGAAATCGGCATGGGCGCGTTTGACCAGTCCGCAGGTCGGCGGCCCGCCGCGGTCGGTGCTCCAGAACCACAAGGCGAAGACGATGATGTTGGTGAGCCAGATATTGAGCGCATCGACCAGCAGTGTCTGGCCGCTGCTGCCGGCATGTCCCGCCAGCAATACGCGCACCAGCAGCACCAGCGAACCGCAGTTCATGACGCTGACTACGCCGGTCATTACCAGGGCCGTCCTGCGGATCATGACGCGAAAACGGCCGACGAGATACCAGTGCTCTTCCTCGACCGCTTTCTGGCTGGCGACCTGCGTCCAGGCGGTGGCCACGGACAGGGGCACGAGCAGGGCGGCCTCCAGCGCCGGCGCCAGCCAGCGAGGGCCGAACGAAAGATCGTTGATGACCAGAAGCTGCAGGCAGATGATGACAAGGACCGCCGCGCGCGCCAGCCAGAAGTCGAGCGCGCGGTGGTGGATGACGGCATGCTGGTGACGCATCGAATGTCCGGGATGCTGAAGTGGGATCGGGTGTGCGGCCCGTTCTGCCCGGGGGAGGGCAATAGAACTCCGAGATTCCCGCTCAATCTTGGTGTTGCAATGGCACGCAAGTATACTTTTTTGTAAGCTTTGACCTTGGGGCTATTCGGCAAACCGGGCGATGTGATTTAAGCGCGGCATGGCGGGAATTGACGACTCCATGGATCGTTGGGTGCCGGCAGCACTGCCTGCCGTGGGCCTGGACTCGTCCTTGGTCTGGTCCGCCCTGCTTCGGCACCCTTGGGGTTTGCTGTCACTTTTGTGCCTGGTGCAGATCCTGTGCTGGACCATGGTGCCAACACTCATCGATCCCGCACCGCCCGGCGATGTCGTGGAAGGCTTCATGTGGGGCCGCGAATGGGTGCTTTTGACCTACAAGCATCCGCAACTCCCCGGCTGGCTGCTCGAGACCAGCCATCTCCTGACCGGATCGTTCCGCTGGCCGCAATATTTGGTGGCCCAGCTGACGATCTCGGCCACTTTCATCCTGGTCTACCTGCTGGCTCGCGACACGCTCGGGCGCGACAAAGCGCTGGCCGCCGTGCTTTTGATGCCGTCGATCTATTTCTTCGGCTGGCCGACGCCGCAATTCAATCACGATTATGCGCAGATGCCGTTCTGGGCGGCGATCTGCTGGCTTTTGTGGCGCGCCGGCCGTGGCGGCGGGGCGGGATGGTGGCTGGCGCTTGGAGTGGTATCCGGCATCGGGCTCTACGCCAAGTTCTCCACCTGCTTGCTGCTTGCCTTCGGCGGCCTCTGGCTGCTGTGCGACCCACGCGCGCGCAGCCGGCTGGCGACACCCTGGCCATGGCTTGGCCTGGCTGTGTTTCTCGCCGTCGTCGCGCCGCTTGCCATCGCGCTCTACCGCATCGATTTCCTGCCTTTGACCTATTTCGCCGGCCGCGATGCATGGGTGAGCGAGCACCGGGCGCGGCTCTATTATATCGGCGTCCAGGTGGCCGGCCTTTCCGGCTTTCTCCTGGTGTTGGCGCTATCAGGGCTGTTGCGGCGCTCACCAGCCCCGCAAGTGCCGGTCGAGCGCCACACGCTCGTCTATCTCTGCTGGATGGGGCTTGGACCGGCGGTGCTGATCATGGTCGTCTCGTTGTTCACCGGCACCGGCGAAGCCTGGGGCGCACCGATGTACAATCTTGTCGGCGTCGTCGCGCTCGCCTTTCTCGGCCACCGGCTCGGTGCCGCCGAGATGAGAAGGCTGGCGATCTGCGCCTTCATCTGCATCGTGGCCATGTCGGGCGCCTATGGGGCGATCCGATGGACGGACTGCAATGTGCGCGGGCGCATGGACGCAGTCTGCTGGCCGGCGCGGCCGATCTCGGACGAGGCCGAGGCAATCTGGCACGCGGCGGCGCCGGGCCGGCTCGACATCGTCGGTGGCGACACCAATCTTGCCATGCTGGCTGGCCTCAACGCCTATGACAAGCCGTCGATCTTCACCGATCTCGATATGCGGTTCGCACCCTGGATCACAAGGCAGCGGTTGCGGGATCACGGCATGCTGATGGTCTGGTCGGGTCGTCACGTGCCGTCAAGGCTGCTGGCATGGGTGGACAAAATCCCGGTCAAGACCGTTCTTTTCAACTGGTCGCGCGAGGCACCGCCGGTGGCGATCAGTTTTGCCGTGGTTCCGGGCACGCGACATCTGCCGGCTGCCGCCAGCAGCCGGACCCGGCATCCGCGCAGCTAGGGCGAACGGCTTCGTGCTATCCTATTCCCTATAATACAACCGGACGGCCGCTCGTCTGACTGGACGAACCAGGCAACAGTGCCCATTTATGGCGCTATCCAAGTTTGTTGCCGCGCAATTCCCGACGGAGAGCCGCTACACTTCCGGAATTGCCTTTCAAGGAGACGTGACATGGCGACTTCGAGCGAACGTGCAGTGCTTGCCGGCGGTTGCTTCTGGGGCATGCAGGATTTGATCCGGCGCTTCCCGGGAGTCCTTGCCACGCGGGTCGGCTACAGCGGCGGCGACGTGCCGAACGCTACCTATCGCAATCATGGCACGCATGCCGAAGCCATCGAGATCACCTTCGACCCGGCGAAAATCAGCTTTCGTCAGCTTCTGGAATTCTTCTTCCAGATCCATGATCCGACGACGCGCAATCGCCAGGGCAACGATGTCGGCATGAGCTATCGCTCCGCAATCTACTACACCGATGAGGAGCAGAAGCGTGTGGCGGAGGACACTATCGCCGATGTCGACGCCTCCGGCCTGTGGCCCGGCAGGGTCGTCACCGAACTCGCGCCGGCCGGTGCGTTCTGGGAGGCCGAACCCGAGCACCAGGACTATCTTGAGAAATACCCCAACGGCTACACGTGCCATTTCGTCAGACCAGGCTGGAAGCTGCCGGTTCGTGAAAAGGCGGTTTCATAAGGTTCACCAGCCGTTTTGGCCGCAGGTGGGGTGTAAACGCTCGTCGATTGCCAGGATCATACGCATAAAGAGGCTGTTGGCCGCCGTCCGGCGGTTGACAGTTGGCTGCGTTGCTGGCCAACTGTGTAGGTTGATTGATCATTGGGGATTAGCATGAGGAAGATTTACGAAAAGCCGGTGTTGGTGAAGCGGGAAAGACTCTCAAGTGTTGCGGCGGGACCGCTTTCTTCCAAGGCAGCCTGACCGGCCTGGCTGGCTTTCGGGCCTGGCTGGCCGAGTTGTAACGGTGATCGAATTGCTGGCGCGGGGACGCTATGTCTTGCCCCGCTGGGCTTGAGAAGATGATTTCTTCCGAACCTGCGGCACTCGCCGGGCAACTCAATGCAATTTTCATCCTGGATGTTTCTGCTTATACCGGGCCGCTGCTTTCCGGATGGATCGAGGCGGGAAACCGTGTTGGTGCGATCATCGTGCCTGGTTTTCAAAGCCCGTCCAGAGGCTTCAGCATTGGCAATTTTCGGCGCAGGCTGAGGCGCCGGCTTTTGCTCAGACGCTATCTCGGCAACACGCCGGTAAAGCTGATCGAATTCCGCCGGCCTTACGACTGGAACGAGCTTGGCCGGCAACTGCCTGACATCGCCGCGGATGTGCTGATCTGCTTCGCTTTCCCGACCTTGATCCCACAGCAGTTGCTCGACCTCTTTCCCAGGGGCGGGCTTAATTTTCATCCGGCACTGCTGCCCAACTATCGGGGGCCGCATCCTCTCCATCGTCTTGTCGCGGATGGCCAGCATGCCGTCCATGGCGGCGTGACACTGCATAAGATGTCGGCCAATTTCGACGACGGCGACATCCTCGGACAAGTGCCGTTCACCGAAGCAGACTGGGCATCGCGGCGGGATTTGGAGGACAGCGTGGCGAGCGCGATGCGCCGGTTGGTGTGTGAGGTGGCGCCAGCCTATTGCAAGAATTCGGTGTCGGGGATGCGGCAGCCAGCCGGTGATTTCGTCTGGGCTCGACTTGGGCGGGCCCACATGGCGATTTCGTCTGACATGTCGATCGGGCACGTTGCCCGGATGTGGCACGTATTGGGCGCTAAACCCGGTATCTATCTGGATGTCGCCGACCGCCAGATCAGGCTGGCCTTCCAGGTCAGGCGACTGGGTCCGCCAACCGGAAAGGGTCCGGTAAGGCGATGGGGGACGGTGGAGTTCGATCTTGCCAATGGCCGGGTCCGGCACCTCACCTACGGGCGCCTGCTCAAACGGCTGATGAAAATATATGCCTCGTTCGCACGCCTGCGGGCCGGCAAACCGTACGCTGAATTAAGGGTCTTTGGCGGGGTGGGTAGTGAAGCGGCACCAGAGCCGGCGGCGGGTAGTCGCGGACACTGAATCCCAATAATGGGAACCGCGGAAACTGCTTCCGCGGTTCCCATTATCGCGATGGCAAACTACTTTCCGCAGTTGTTGTCGTTCACGGTCGGCGCGGTGGCGTTGCCGTTGGCGTCCGTCTGTGCACCCTGCGGGTTGGTGGGGCAATTCTTGTCCGCATTGGAATTCATGTCGCCCGGCGTGGTGGTCGTGCTGTTGGTCGAGCCCGGATCGATCGTACTGGGCGAAGCCGGGGTGCTTGGGTCCACAGTGACGGACTCGCCGCTGCCGCCGGACCCATCCGCGCCGGCTGCGCTATTGCTTTGCGCCATGGCGGATGTTGCAAGGGCAATGGTGAAGGCCGAAGCCGCGAGGATTTTCATGAACATGATTTGTCTCCATTTCTGTGAACTCGTCGCCGGGAGCGGTGCACGGTTTCGCGGAAATCATGAACCGCTCTATCGCTTGTTCTGACACAATCCCGAACGGAAAATTGATCCTGGAATCGCGTCCAGCGACTGGTGGGACAACCCCTCGAAATGGCGAAGGTTCCAGACAAATTTCCGCGCCGGCGATGTCCAATTGCCCTGGCGCTCGAGCAATGCTTTGGCGCGGCTTGCCAAGAAACAGCTTCCCCAACCGGCCGAATGATGCTCTAACGCGCCCATCCACAGGGGTGCTCCGTACGGTCGGGGCTGAGACGGGGGCGGCAAGCCCACAGACCCTAGAAGCTGATCTGGGTAATACCAGCGGAGCGAGGCGGGCGATGTTTTCAGGCGCACAGGTTTCCCTATATCCAATGGCCGACGATTTCGTCGGCGTCATTCTGGGCGCGCTCGGCGCGCTCGATCCGTTCCGCGACAAGCTCAGGATCGAGACCGACGACATCTCGACCTTGCTGGTCGGGGCCCCCGAGGTGTTATTCCCTGCGCTGCGCGACCTTTTCGTGGCCGCGTCTGGCAGCGGCAGGCATTGCGTGCTGTCGGCCACCATTTCGCGTGGCTGCCCAGGCGAGCCGGACGATCCGATCTGCCGCTCCGACACGTTCGGCGGACCTGCCGGGCCACTCGGCCCGCGCAAGCAAGCCGCCATCACCGCGGTGCGCGGCGCGCCGGCCACTGGCCAGCGGGCGGCGGCGCAGTTCTCGCTCTATGTGATGGGTACTGACGACCACATGGACGAAATCTATGGCTGCATAGATTTCCTGAAGCAGTCCGGCGTCTACGATCGCTCCAAGAATTTCTGCACCAAGCTGCGCGGCGATGCCGGCGCGATCTTCTCGGCCCTCGATGAAGCCTTCTGCCGCTTCGGGCCCGGCGCCGGCCATGTAACCCTCGATGTCACGGTCTCGGCCAACAGTCCCACTGCCGTCTGAACGCTCGTGGTCTCATCGTCATTCAACCCGCGTAACGTCGCGGGCTTCTTCGCCAAAACAGCGCCGGCCGTGATATCGATCAGTTTGGTGCTAGTGGCCTGGGAACTGTACGCAAACATTTCCGGCATCAAGCCGACGGTTCTGCCGGCGCCCTCGCGCGTCTTCGAACAGGCGATGCTCAATCGTGAAGCATTGGTCGACAACGCCGTTCCCACGGTCCGCGCCACGCTGATCGGTTTTGCCTGTTCGCTCAGCGCCGCCTTCGCGCTGTCGATGCTGGTCGACTTCTTCCAGCCTTTGCGGCGCGCGCTGTTTCCCATCTTCATAGTCAGCCAGACCTTGCCGCTGGTCGCCATCGCGCCATTGGTGGTGCTGTGGTTCGGCTTCGGGCTGACGCCCAAGATCGTGCTGGTGGCGCTGGTCACCTTCTTCCCGATGCTGGTCGCGCTGGTACAAGGCTACGAGGCTACCGAGGTGGAGATCGGTCAGATGCTGCGTGCCATGGGAGCAGGGCGTTGGCGTGTTTTCATGCTGGCACGATTGCCTTCGGCGCTGCCTTATTTCTTCGCTGGCCTCAGGATCTCCATTACCTATGCCGTCGTCGGCGCCATCTTCGCCGAATATGCGGGCGCGGCCAAAGGGCTGGGCATCTACATGCTCAACGCCAAGAACAATTTCCGTCCCGACCTGGTGCTAGCCGCCGTCTGCGTCAGCGCAGCGCTCACCCTTATCCTGTTCGGGCTGACGATGCTGCTGCAGCGTCTTGCCGTGCCCTGGGAAGGAGCCGTTGGCAGGCAAGGCGCTGGAAAAGGTCCAGAAGCATGAGCCGGCTCGAACTGCGGCATGTTCGCAAGGTGTTTGGCGAGCTCGATGTGCTCGCCGACATTTCGCTTCGTGTCGATGCCGGCGAATTCGTCTCGATCCTTGGACCTTCGGGAGCCGGCAAGTCGACGCTGTTTCAGCTTCTGACCGGCGCCGAGCATGGCGAGGGTGAGATGTTCTTCAACGGCGTGCCGCTCGACGATCATGGCAGGCATTTTGCCTTCATGCCGCAGCGCGACGCGCTGATGCCGTGGCGGCGCATTCTCGACAACACCACGCTCGGGCTCGAGGTGCAAGGCGTCAGCCGCAAGGCGGCACGGAGGCGTGTGGCTCCGCTGTTTGCGGAGTTCGGGCTTGCCGGCTTCGAGTGGCACTTTCCAGCGCAGCTCTCGGGCGGCATGCGCCAGCGCACGGCGCTTTTACGCACCGTAGTGCAGGAACGCGATATGTTGCTGCTCGACGAGCCGTTCGGCGCGCTCGACGCCCTGACCCGCGCGGCCATGCAGCGCTGGCTCGAACAGATGTGGCGGCACCACCACTGGACGGCGTTGCTGATCACCCATGACGTGCGCGAAGCCCTGTTCCTGTCCGACCGCATCTATGTGCTGTCCGCGCGGCCTGCCCGGGTCGTGCGCGAGATCAAGGTGCCGCTGCCGCGCCCGCGCGATCCCGCCAGCGCGGCCACGCGGCAGGCCGAGGCACTCGAGGTCGAGATTCTCGACATTTTGCTCAACCCCCAGCCATCCAAAGGACATGACCATGACTGACTTGACGCGCAGGCAAGCCCTGCTGCTCACCCTTGCCGGCAGCGTACCGCTGATCACCGGATCGAGCCGCTCCTTCGCGGCAACGCGGACGGTCACAGTCGCCCTCGACTGGACGGTCAACACCAACCACATCGGCCTGTTCGTCGCCCGCGATAAGGGATTTTATCGGGAAGCCGGCCTCGAGGTCGACATCCTGCCCTACAGCAATACCGGTGCCGGCGCGCTTGTCGCCAACCATGTCGCCGATTTCGGGATCAACGGCACCATCAGCCTGTTCACCCAGAAGACCGCGGGGGCCGATTTAAAGGGCGTCTATGCCGTCGTGCAGTCCGAGACAGGCCGGCTGGTGTTCAATGCCGTGCGCAGCGAGATCAAAAGCCCGAAAGATCTAGATGGCCTGACCTATGGCGGTTTCGGCAGCGCCTGGGAGACGGCGCTGATCTCGACCATCATCCGTCACGACGGGGGCAAGGGCGATTTTGAGACGGTGACGCTGGGCACTTCCGCCTACGAGGCGCTGGCCAACGGTTCGGTCGACTTCACGCTCGAAGTGTCGACCTGGGAGGGCGTCGAAGCCGAACTCAGGGGCGTCAAGCAGCGCAGTTTCGTCTATGCCGACCATGGCGTCCCCGACGAGCACACGACGCTTATCTCTTCGAGCGAAGCGTATCTCCAGGCGAACCCCGAACTGGCGTCGTCCTTCATCAAGGCAACGCGGCGCGGCTACCAATTCGCCGTCGATCATCCAGGGGAGGCCGCCACGCTGCTGATAGCCGCCAACAAGGATGCCCTGACCAATCCGGCCTTGATCCACGCCTCGCTGAAGGCACTGATCGAGGGCTATTATCTGCGCGGGCAAAGCGGTGCCATCGGGACGTTGGACACTGCCAAGATGGAAGCGATCGGCAACTACCTCTTCGCCGCCGGCATTCTGCGCGACGCCGACGGTAAGGTTCTGCCCCAGATCTCGGATTTCACTGGGTATTTCAGCAACACATTTCTGGGGTAGCTGGCCAATCCCTAAGGAGAGGATCGACTCGGGCGGAACCCCTTCCTGGCGATCCTCGAAGCGGAGACAATCCGCACGGCCGTGCTTTGCGTCTCGCATGCCTTTCGGCGGCGCAGTTGCCGTTCTGATGCCGATAGATCTTGTCGGTTAACCACCCAGCAATGGTTGCGTGCAAAGGTCCCCCCGAGGGATCATTGGGGTTCTTGCCTTGCTTACACCAAAAAGCGAAACGCTTCAGCGCGCCAACCAGGGCGGGATGATGTCCGAAGCGCGCAAGCGCGAGATCCTGGCCGACTTGCGGGAAGGCTTCTTTCGCATTTGTGCGCTCGCATGCGCGGGGCTGTTTGTGTACCGGGGCGTGTACCACTTCGTGCAGGACCCCACCCGGCTCAATATCGCTTTGGTGGCGGTTTCCGAGACGCTCAGCTTCACCTGGCTGCTGCTGTCGCGGCGGCCGGTGACGCGTGACTGGAGCCCGCTTGCGGTAGTCGCTTCGGTGACCGCCAGTTTTGGTGTCGCCTTCATCACCATGGAACGAGGCATCCCCATCATCCCCATCTATGTCGCCGCGCCGCTTCAATTCATGGCGCTTTGGTTCGTCATCTGGGGAAAGCTGTCGCTGGGTCGTTCCTTTGCCATCCTGCCCGCCAATCGCGGCGTGATGACCGGCGGTGCCTATCGCCTGGTGCGGCATCCGATCTATGCCGGTTACCTTACCGGCCATATCCTCTACCTGCTGTCGGCCTTTTCCTTCTACAATCTCGCCGTCTATGCGGTTGTCACCTATCTGCAGGTGTACCGCATTCTGCGCGAGGAGGCCTTGCTTGCCGCGGAGCCGGAGTACCGCTCTTATATGGAGCGCGTGCGCTATAGACTGTTTTACGGGATATTCTGAAGGCCAGACTGTCACGCGAGAGTGGCCAGTCCTGTTTGATCCAGGGTTAGCCAACAAGGATCCTTAGCGTCCAGTGGTCCGGAACTGCTCCGCAGGTGAGGTGCTGTATTTTGGCTGTCAGGTAGCAAGCAGCCTGGCAGCAAATCATCGGCCGTCCAGCAGCTAGGCTCGGCGCGTCGGTCGGCGGCAGCAATGGCGCCAACGCAGGAGCCGGCGCCAATATCGGTGGTTCGGGCGGCATCAACGCCGGGCTCGGTGCCAATGTTGGCGGAACCGGTGGCATCAATGCGGGGCTTGCCGGCAGTGTTGGCGGTGCCGGCGGCATTGGTGTCGGGGTGGGCATTGGCAACGGAACCAATCCCAGCAATCCGTCGAACGCGAGCAACCCATCCAATCCCAATCACCCCAACGTCCCGGGTATCGTGGCCCAGATGTCAAGCTCGCAGGTGACGCGCATGAAGAAGCGCTGCGTCGATGTCCTCAGCAGCGAAGCGACCTATGACCGCGACTTGCGGCAACTCTGCCTGCTGATCGCACGCCGCTGAGGCTGAGGGAGTTGCGGACCCAGCCGTAGGCCTGGCCGCACTCTCCTGGCCTCCGGCCGGTGGGGAAGCCCGTCGTCCAGGCGGGCTTTCTGCGTTGCGGGCTGTGTGTTCCGGAGCCGCGATAGTCCAGCGGAACGCCAGCCGCTCTAAAACGTTCATACCTTGCAACATCCGAAATGGCGCGATGTTGAACCAGCGCGAAAGCGCGCATTTCAGGAGCAGGGAAGGCCATGGGTCTCGGAACGATACTTATCATTATTCTAATCCTCGCGCTGCTCGGCGGCTTCAGCGGTCTCGGCGGTGGCCCGTTCTACGGAACCGGTTATTATGGCGGTGGCGGTCTCGGACTTGTGTTGATCATCGTCATCATCCTTGTCGTCCTGGGACGCATCTAGCCGGCTCCTCTTGTGTCGCCGGCGTCGCGGTCCCGTGAGCGAACCCGCGGCGGCGTGCACTGGAATGTGAGGGAAGCAGGCCGGCTTGTGATCATGCGCCCCGCAGGACGGCCGTATAGTTTCACGGTCCACACCCCCCCGTGGAAACAAGAGGAGAGGGTCCCACCCCTTCATCCTCCTGCAAGGCCCGCCCCGGTTCCCGGAGCGGGCTTTCGTTCTTCTGCAAAGAGATTGCCTCGAAGTGCTCCGCCGGTGCCGGCGGCTTGCAGCGAAGCACCCGTCACCATTGGTCGTTGACAGAGCTCACGCACAAATATATTGAACAGGATTATACAGGTTCACTGAACAGGTACGCATATGAAGCGGCGCGCGGTTCAATTGTCTCCCGGCACGGGAAAGCCCGAGCAGATCGCGACCGTTCTGGAGCGTGAGATTCGTTCCGGCGTTCTTGGTTTCGGTGACAGGCTGCAAAGCGAAAACGAGCTCGTCCAGCGCTTCTCCGTCAGCCGCAACACCATCCGCAAAGGTCTCGAGGAACTCTCCAGCCGCGGCCTGATCACCACCAAGGTCGGCATCGGCTCTTTCGTCACCTTTGACGGCATGCCGGTCGATGATGCCGTCGGCTGGTCGCGGGCGCTGGCCAATGCGGGTGCCAATGCAGAGACCCGGACGTTGCGGCTGGAGGTCATAGAGGACGCCGAACTGGCGATCTTGCTGGATGTTGAAAGCCCGTTCTTCATCGCCGTCGACCGGGTGCGCACCAATGCCAGCGACGGTCATGCGATCTCGGTCGAACGCAGCCGCCTGCCGCTGTCACCCGAACTGGAGGACGTGCCACTGCGCGGCCTGCGCGAGGGTTCGCTGCACCAGACGCTACGCGGGGCGGGGCTGATACCAGACCATGGCGAGGAGTGGGTCGACATCGAGATGCTGAACGCAGATGACGCTGCCATCCTCGGCTGCCCGCAGGGCACGCCCTTCCTGCGCGGGCGTCGGCTGACGCGCGCGGCCGACGAGCGGCCGATCGAATATGTCACCAGTCTCCTCAATCCCGCGCATTTCGCGCTGCATATGAGGTTCTGAGCGATGCCGGACTACGAGTTTGAGATGGATCGCGCCATGGGCGCGCTTGTCGGCGGAGCGCTTGGCGACGCGCTCGGCATGCCGACGCAGCTTCTGTCACCGGCCCGCATCGCCGAACTCTACGGCCGTGTCGAGGATTTCATCGCCCCCTTCGCCGGTCATCCGGTATCGAAGGGGCTGCTGGCCGGCACCGTCACCGACGATACCGAACAGGCATTGCTGCTTGGCCGCATTCTCGTGGAATCGGGCGAGCGCTTCGACCATGCGCGCTGGGTGAACGCGCTGCTCGACTGGGAGCGTGAGGTCAAGGCGCGTGGCAGCTACGACCTCCTGGGGCCGTCGACCAAGCGCGCGATCGACGCCATCAACAACGGCGTGCCGGCGGAAGAGGCGGGGCGTAGCGGCGACACCAACGGCGCCGCCATGCGTATCGCGCCGGTCGGCATCATGATGCCGCTGGAGCCGCTGGACGCGTTCGTCTCCAAGGTGGCCGAGACCTGCCAGGCAACGCACAACACGTCGATCGCGATCGCCTCCGCCGCAGCGGTCGCAGCCGCCGTCAGCCGTGGCGTTGCCGGTGGTGACTGGTACGCGGCGTCCGACAGCGCGGTCGCGGCGGCGCAGCGAGGGGCAACACTTGGAAATTGGGTGACCGGCGGAGACATCGCCGCGCGCATCGTCTGGGCGCAGGCGCTGGTACGCGGCAAGGCGAAGAGGGACGCGATCCGGCTGATTACCGATCTGGTCGGCACCGGCGTCGCCAGTCAGGAATCGGTTCCAGCCGCGTTTGCCGTGCTGGAAGTCGCCGGCGGCGACCCATGGCAAGCGGCTGTCATAAGCGCCAATCTTGGCGGCGACACCGACACGATCGGCGCCATCGCCGCCGGCATTGCTGGCGCCTGTGCCGGCTTTTCGCGCCTGCCGCAGCATCGTGTCACGAGCCTCGGGGGCATCGACATGGCGCAAGTACGGGCGCTGGCCGCCGATCTTGTCGCGGCGCGAATGTCGGGCGGTCGCGTCGGCAAGGCCGGTTCCGGCAAGGATGCGGCATGAGCGCGCGTCTCGTCCATGTCGGCAGCGCGGTGGTCGACTATGTCTACCGCATCGACGTCCTGCCAGCGCCCGGCACCGAGAAGACGGCGTCGGACTATGCGCAGGTCGCTGGCGGCGGCTTCAACATGATGGTTGCCGCGACCCGTACTGGTATGAAGGTGGTGTTTGGCGGCCAGCTCGGCAGCGGTCCGAATGGCGACTTCCTGCGCGCCGCCTTCGCCGCCGAGGGCATCCAGACGCTGACGCTGCCTTCGCCTCTGATGGACAGCGGCAATTGCGTCGCCATGATATCGAGCGACGCCGAACGCACCTTCGTCTCGTGGCCAGGCGCGGAGAGCGTTCTCAGCCTCGACCTGATGGCGCCGGTGGTGATCGGGCCGGATGACTGGGTGTTCACGTCAGGCTACACGCTCAGTTATCCCGGCAGCCACGATGCGCTGACCGGTTGGATCGAGGCGCTGCCGGCGGACATTCCCTTCGTCTTCGATCCGACGCCGGTCATAGCGGACATTCCACGTGCCATTCTCGACCGTGTGCTTGCCCGCACGACTTGGCTGAGCTGCAACACGACAGAGGCGGCCGAGATTGCCGGCCAGGGCGATGTCGAGGCGCTCGCGGCGCGACTTCTTGCCGAGCATTGCCCGCAGGCTGCCGGTGTCGTGATCCGCTCCGCCGCCAAGGGCTGCCATGTCGGGCTGGCCGACGGTTCGGCGCAAACCATCGCCGGTTTCAAGGTTGTCGCGATCGATACCAATGGCGCTGGGGACACGCACATCGGCGCCTTCGTCAGCGCGTTGGCGCGTGGCGTGCCTCCCTTCGAGGCGGCGGCCTATGCCAACGCGGCGGCCGCCATTTCGGTGACGCGCCACGGCGGCTCATCGGCACCGACCGACGCGGAAATCCAGACTTTCCTGAGCCAGGCCGTTTCTACCGGCGTGCCAGGCCAGACACAGAAGGCCCATCAGACAGCCTGACAAGCCCGGGAAGCGGGCAAACCCAGAGAGGAACGAACCATGCGCATGCCTGACTTGACTGCTCTCTTGACGGCGACCGCCGTCTTCACCTCCGCACTCGCTTTTGCCGCTAAGGCCGACGAGGTGCATGTGCTCAACTGGAAAGGCTATGGCGCTGACGAGCCGTGGGCCATTGCCGCTTTCGAGAAGGCGACCGGCAACAAGGTCGTCAACGACTTCTTCAATTCCGAACAGGAAATGCTGACCAAGATCCGGACCAATCCTGGCCTCTATGACGTCGTCATGATCAATGCCGCCTTCAACGATCAGGCAATGGCCGAGAAGCTGATCCAGCCAATCGATACCTCCAAGCTGCCGAACTATGCCGACATCAGCAAGGACAAGGCGGGATCGCCGATGCTCGACCATGACGGCAAGGTCTACGGCGTGCCGTGGGTGTGGGGCTTGACGGCGCTCGCCATCAACGAAAAATCCTTCGACAAGCCGCCGACGTCGATCGCCGAAATGTGGGACCCCGCGCACAAGGGCCGTGTCGTCATCCGCGACGACGCCGTCGAGGCGGTGCAATTCGGCGCCATCGCCACCGGCCAGAACATCAACGACATCAAGGATATGGATGCGGTCAAGACGAAGCTCACCTCGCTAATGCCGCAGATCAAGACCTTCTGGAGCTCGGAGAACGACTGGAACCAGATGGTCGCCTCCAACCAGATCGACATTGGCACCTATTGGAGCGGCTCGGCCGACCGCGCCAAGACGCATTTCAAGCTGCCGGTTTCGCTGGTCATCCCGCAGGAGGGCGCCGTCGCCTGGCTCGACGCCTTCTCCATTCCGGCCGGCTCGAAGAATGTTGCCGGTGCCGAGGCCTTCATCAACTACATGATCGATCCGAAATTCTATGTCGAGTGGGTCACCAAGGTCGGCGCGCCGGTGTCAGCCAACATCAAGGCGGTGGAAGCGCTTCCCGAGGATGCCTTCAACCGCAAGGTCATGGGCGATCCCGCGGTGGCCAAGCGTATCCAGTTCCAGGCGCCGATCACCGACGCGCAGCGCGAAGCCTATCTGGCACTTTGGCAACAGCTCAAGGTCGATGTGAAGTAGAGACACGCGTCAAGACCAGCCGGCGGTTCGCGCCGGCTGGTCCTCAATCCTGGGGAGGTGGGGTAGCATGGCGGCACAGGGCGCGGTCGCGGCGCGCGGCGGGCTGAGATCGGCTTTGCCGCTTTTGGCGCCGGCCTATCTCTGGCTGACGGTGGCGATCTTCCTGCCGCTCTCGGCCATGGTCTTTTTCTCCTTCATGACCGACCTGCCGCTGACGGCAAAGCCGTGGGCGTTCACGCTGGGCAATTACGCCGCCTTCTTCTCCCAGAGCCTCTATTTGACGCTGCTGCTGGCTTCGCTCCGCCTCGGCCTCGAAGTGACGTTGTGGTGCGTCGTCATCGGCTATCCTGCCGCCTATGTGTTGGCCAAGGTGCTGAAGGGCCGCAGCCGCGAGGCGATCTTCCTGCTGGTTATCCTGCCGTTCTGGTCGAACGGGCTGGTGCGCATCTTCTCCTGGGCGATGGTGCTGCGCGAGGGCGGCATTCTCGACACGGCCCTCAACGCCGTGCTGCCGTTCAAGATCAACATCGATCTGATGTATTCCTATCCAGCTGTCATCATCGGGCTGGTGCACTCCTACGTGCCCTATATGGTGCTGACCTGCTACCTCACGCTGCAGGCCATCGACGACTCGCTGATCGAAGCCGGGCGCTCGCTCGGCGCCTCGCGGCTGCAGGTCTTGAAGCGGGTCATCATCCCGCTGTCGCTACCGGGTTTGGTGGCGGGCGCGGCGCTCATCTTCGTGCCGGTGGTCGGTTCGTTCATGGAGCCACGCATTCTCGGCGGGCGCACCGGCACCTTCTACGGCACTGTCATCGAGGACCAGTTCGTCGCTGTCTTCAACTGGCCGCTAGGCGCGGCACTGTCCTTCATCCTGCTGGCCGTCGTGCTGGTCATTCTGGCGCTGGCGGCACCGGTGCTGCGGAGGGCCGCGTGATGATGACGACGCGCATTCTCGAATGGCTCGGCCGGATTTACATCGGGTTTCTGCTCGCCTTCCTCTATCTGCCGATTATCATCATGGCGCTGATGTCGTTCAACGTCTCGCCCTTCTACCAGCTGCCGTTCGAGTGGACGACCGAGTGGTACGCGTCGCTGTGGCAGAACGACCAATTGATCGCGGCCACCTGGAACAGTCTCGAGATCGCCGTCATCACCACCATCATCAGCTTGGTGCTCGGCTCGGCGGCTTCACTGGCGCTTTACCGTTATGAATTCCGCGGCAAGAAACTGCTGCAGGCGCTGCTGTTCCCGCCGATCGCCATTCCGTGGCTCATCACCGGTACGGCGATGCTGATCTTCTTCTTCGGCGTCGGCATCGGGCGCGGCCTGTTCGCCATCCTGCTCGGTCATGTCGCGCTGGCGCTGCCCTATGTCATCGTCGTTGTCTCGGCGCGGCTGCAGACCTTCGCGCCGGAGCTGGAAGAGGCGGCGCGCTCGCTCGGCGCCAACCAATGGCAAGTAACGATGCGCGTCACGCTGCCCTGGATCATGCCGGGTGTCATTGCCGGCGGGCTCTTCGCCTTCGCCGTCTCGTTCGATCAGTTTGTCGTGTCTTATTTCCTGGCGACGCCGGGCCAGACGACGCTGCCGGTCGAAATCTACGCCGCGATCCGCAAGGGCTTTACGCCCGAGATCAACGCGGTCTCGACGATCATCATTGTCGTGTCGATGGCGCTGATGCTGCTCACGGCGCGTTTCTTCAAATTCGGCGGAGAGAAATAATGGCCGGCGTCAAGGTATCGAACGTCTCGCGCAGCTTCGGCGCCCACAAGGCGCTGGACGATGTGTCCATCGATTTCGCCGATGGCGGTTTTTACGCGCTGCTCGGTCCATCGGGCAGCGGCAAGACCACGCTGCTGAGGCAGATCGCCGGCTTCGACTTTCCCGATTCGGGCAGCATCGCCATCGGCGGCGAGAGCGTCGAGCGGGTGCCGGTCGAAAAACGGCGCATCGGTATGGTGTTCCAGAACTACGCGCTGTTTCCAAATATGAGCGTTGCCGACAATGTCGCCTTCGGCCTGTCGGTGCGCGGCGAGGCGAAGGTGGTGATCGCCACGGAAGTGCAGCGCGCGCTGGACCTCGTGCAACTTGGTAAGCTCGGCGCTCGCCGTCCGCACCAGCTCTCCGGCGGCCAGCGCCAGCGCGTCGCGCTCGCCCGCGCAATCGTCACCAAGCCGCGCGTGCTTTTGCTGGACGAGCCGCTCGGCGCGCTCGACAAGGCGCTGCGCGTCGACATGCAGATCGAATTGAAGCGCATCCAGCGCGAGATCGGCATCACCACCATCTTCGTCACCCACGACCAGGAAGAAGCGCTGACGATGAGCGACCGCATCGGCATATTGCGTGATGGCAGGCTGGTGCAGGAAGGCCCGCCGGAAGAGATCTACGACCGGCCGAAGAGCGAATTCGCCGCCACCTTTCTTGGCGACGCTAACATCTTTCGCGGCGATGCCACCGGCAGCGGCATCCGCCTGCCGGACGGCACGGCGATTGCCGCCCGCGTCGGCGACAGGCTTGCCGCCGGCGCCAAGGCGAGCTGCGCCGTGCGGCCGGAACGCATCCGGATTGCCACCGATGCCGGAGCCGCGGACGGCGATGCGAACACGCTCAAGGGTCAGGTTTCCAAGCGCATCTTCGCCGGCAACAACAGCACGTATTTTGTCGAGCGCGCGGGTCAGACGCTGAAGGTCATCGTCCAGAATACTGGCGCCGACAGGCTGGTGGAAGGTCAGGATGTCGAGCTGCGCTGGTCGCCGGAGAGCACAGTGCTGATTGCGGCGGCGGGCTGATCCTCGTTTCGGCTCTTGCCAGACCGCTGACAATGAGGAACGCATAGCCGGGCGCAAGTTAAGCCCGGAGCATCTTGATGACGCTTGACCTGACGGCCCGCGACCGATCCATGCTCGACGGCGAGCAGGGGCCGTCCGCTGCCGCCGCTATGAAGATACTGCTTGCCTTTTCCAACGCGATTGGCGCCGGTGGCCTGCTTGATGTCACCGGCGCCCATATCGACGGCTGCCTCTATCACGGCAAGGCAGGGCTCGATTTCGTCGAACGGCTGGTCGAGGGAAGCGGACGTGTCCGGGTGCCGACGACGCTCAATGTCGGCTCGTTCGACCTCATCCATCCCGGCATGGTCAAGATGCCCGCGGCTGAAGAAATGCCGGCGCGGCGGTTGATGAAGGCGCATCTGGAGCTTGGCTGCCAGGCGACCTTCACCTGTGCACCCTATCAGACGCGGTTTCGGCCTGAATTCGGGCAGCAGATCGCCTGGGGCGAATCCAATGCCATCGTTTTCGCCAATTCGGTGATCGGTGCGCGCACCAACCGCTACGGCGATTTCATCGATCTGTGCTGTGCCATGACCGGGCGCGCACCGGCCTGGGGCCTGCATCTCAGCGAGAACCGGCGCGGCCGCATCCTGTTCGAACTGGATGTTGCCGACGGGGAGCCGAGCGACAGCCTGTTCGTCGGCGTCGGGCTGATCATCGGGCAAGCGAGCGGCGATCTCGTTCCGGTCATATCGGGCCTGCCGCAGCCACGCGACGAGGACCAGCTGAAGGCGCTTGGCGCGGCAGCAGCGACGACGGGCGCGGTGGCGCTGTTCCACGCGGTTGGCATCACGCCGGAGGCGGGAACGCTCGACGAGGCGTTCCGTGGTCAAGCGCCGGAAGAGACGATCCGCATCAGTCGTGCCGATGTCGATCAAGCGCTGGCCAGGCTGTCGCGCGTGCCTGACGGGACGCCGCTGGCGGCGGTTTCGCTGGGCACTCCGCATTTCTCGCATGCGGAATGGATGCGCCTGCTGCCGTTGCTGCGCGCGGTCGCGCCGGGCAGGGGCATCCCGATCTATGTCAATACGGGTCGCGCGACGCTGACGCGATTGCAGGAGGAGGGCGCGCTTGATGGCACGCAGGCGTTCGGCCTGATCCCCGTTGCCGACACCTGTACCTATGTCACTACCATTCTGGAGCGGCTCGACGGCGTGGTGATGACCAATTCCGGCAAATGGGCGCACTATGCTCCGGGCAATATTGGCGTGACGGTGGCCTTCGCCGAGATGCGCGATTGCATCCGTTCAGCGGCGGTCGGGCATGTCGTGCGGGGCGCAGCATGAGCGAAGCGGTGGAGACAGAAATCATCGTTCGATCCGGCACATTCCAATTGGCCGGTGCCGCCGAGGGAGAGGCGCTGGTGTTTTCGCAATCGCTCAGTTTCTGGGGCGGCATCGATGCCGAGACGGGAGATATCATCGATCACTCACATCCTGGCCTCGGTAAGAATGTCGCCGGCAAGATACTGATCATGCCGAGCGGGCGAGGGTCCTCGTCTTCTTCCTCTGTCTTGGCCGAGGCAATCCGCAGGGGCACCGCGCCCACCGCCATTCTTCTGGAACGGCCGGACCCGATCCTTGCCGTTGGCGCCATCGTCGCCGAGTTCCTCTACGGGATCAGCATGCCCCTGGTGGTCTGCGAGATTGGGGGCATTGCTTCCGGCGAGCGGATTGCGATCGATGTTGGTGGTGCCGTCGGGGCGGTTGTCCGCAAGGTCAAGAAATGAGCACGCGCTGATAGGTGAGCGCGCCTCGAGGTCGCGCCAACCTACCGGCCGATCAGGCGTGTCATTACCAGATGATTCAACGGACACGCCTAAATCCTTGTTTTTGTGGGTGCCGAGCCAAGTGCTGCGCGCGCCTCAAATCTCCGGGATGTTCTCCTTGAAGATCACCTGCAGCCTCGGCTGGTGCAATTCATAGGGGAGGCCCCGGACGGCGTGGGTCAGGATGTTGAGCGCCTCGCGGGCTTCGACGCGCGGGTTCTGGTCGATGACGGCGTCGAGCGTGCCGTCGAGCAGCAGTTCCTTGGTGCCGTCCGTCGCCTCGTGGCCGAGGAAAACCATGGATTGCGCACGGCCGCGTTCCTTCAGCGCGCGCGCGATGCCGGTGTTACCGGCGCCGACATTGTAGATCGCGGCAAGGTCGGGGTGGCGTTCCAGAAGGGCTGACGCCTCCGAATAGGCCTTTTCGCGGTCGTCGAGCATTTCGCGCATCTCGACGATCTCCAGATTGGGCGATTCCTCGGTCAATATGTGCCGGAAGCCCATCTCGCGTTCCTCGTGGCCGCGATAGGACAGCGAGCCTGCAAACAGCGCCACCTTGCCGGGGCTGCCTGAGCCCATGAAACGGTTGAGCAGATACCCGGCCAGCCGCCCGGCGGCGCGGTTGTCGATGCCGATATAGGCAACCCTTGGCACATGCAGGATGTCGGAGGCGATGGTCACCACCTTGACGTCGTTGGCCGATAGCGAGCGGATCGCCTCGCGCACCGTCGGATGGTCGAGCGCGATGACACCAACGCCTTGCGTCTGGCCGCGCAAATCCTGCAGCAGGCGGGCGAGCCGGTCGGGATTGAAGCCCTCTATGGTGGCGATATGGACGTCGAGATCGGGGCGCGCCAGGGCTTGTGCCTCGATGTGGCGGTGCAACATCTTGATAAAGGAATTGGTGCCGGCCGGCAGCGCGAAGTCGAGCCGGATGACCTCGCCGGGCACGGGCCTGGGCCGCGCCCCGTTCGGACCTTCGGCGATGTAGCCGAGCCGCTGCGCCATATCGAGCACGATCTCGCGCGTGCGCGCCCGCACGCCGGGGCGATTGTTGAGCACGCGGTCGACTGTAGCCGCGGAGACGCCGGCTTCCCGGGCTATGTCCGTCAGGGTGGAACGCACCGTCTCATCTCCTCAATGATCAGGGATGACGCGGTCCCGGCTGGCGACCTGCTGGCGCCAACGCCCCGCTATCCGCGATTCTGATGGGAAATGATGTATCCGGCCTTGGCCGATGCGCAAGCCGCCAGGGTAAATCAACTTGTCCGCCGCGATCGTGTCGGAAAGGGAGATCACATTTCCCATCAAATCGGCGCATGTGAAGCGGTCTATGAACCTTGGCACGACGCATTTCCTCGCCTCTATGAGTTGTTGTGATGTGTTTTGATTATTAATGATGTTGACAGCCTTCCTATCCTGCCGTCAATATCCCTCATGGGCTCGTGGAGGAAACATGGAGCCTGAGGGAGGAATTCCAATGTCTGATCTGATCCGCATCTCGCGACGCCGGTTGCTGGCGTCCGGAGGAAAGGCGGCGGTGTTCGTGGCCGCTGCAGGTATCGCTCCGCAATTCATTCGTCCCGGCCGCGCCTTCGCGGCCGATGCGCTCGCGCCTGGCATGATCGGCGGCCCGACGGGCTTCGATGGAGCCGAACGTTATCAATACGGTCCCGACACACCGGAGGGCCGCGCGGTCGAGGGCGCCAAGGCTTTGAAGGGCGCCGGCAAGGCGCCGGCCAAGATCGTGCTTGGCCTATCGGACGGCTCGATCGGCCAGCTCACCCAGCCTTTTCCGGCCGGCGCGCCGTCGATCAAGGAGCTGTGGGAAAAGGAAACAGGGATCCCGATCGAGATCGTCGGTCTGCCGAACGGCCAGGAATTCACCAAAACCATGCAGGACATCTCCACCAAGGGTGGGGCCTACGACATCTATTCGACCGAGTGGAATCGCCTTGGCGATCTCGCCGAGACCGGCGGTATCGCCAAGCTCGACGACTTCGTCGCCCAGTACAAACCCGAATGGGACGATCCCAAGACCGGCTATGTCGACGGCGCCAAGGGCGTATCGCTGCTCAACAAATATCGCGGCTCTAACTATGGCGTGTCGTTGGACGGCGACTTCCAGACCTGGGTCTACCGTACCGACCTGTTCGGTGACGAAGCCGAGAAGAAGGCGTTCAAGGACAAATACGGCTACGATCTGGCGCCGCCGAAAACCTGGAAGCAACACGGCGATATCGCCGCCTTCTTCCAGCGTCCGGACAAAGGCCTGTTCGGCTCCACCGACCTGCGCAACCAGGGCTGGGGCTACACCAACTGGTATCAGCGCTACGTGTCGATGGCCTCGCCCAACCAGTTCCTGTTCGGCGACGACGGCAAGCCGCTGATCAATTCCGAGCACGGCATTGCCGCCACAAACGAATATGTCGGATCGCTGGTCCATCATTCGCCCGACGCGATCTCGTGGGGCTGGCCGGAGCAGTACGGCAATTTCGCCAAGGGCGGCGCGGCGATGACCTGTGCGTTCTCCAACCTGCCGAAATTCCTCGACAATGCCGGCAACAAGGATTCCAAGGTCACCGGCAAGATCGGCACGATGCTGCCGCCCGGCCGCGAGATCGACGGCAAACTGATCAGCCGCTCGGTGTTGTGGTTCTCACTGACCGGCATGGTCTCGTCGCAGTCGAAAAACCAGGAGGTCGCCTATCTCCTGCTGCAGTGGCTAGGCTCGGCTCGTATCTACGCCTGGATGAGCGCCAACCCCGGCGGCTATCTCGATCCGTTCCGGCTTTCGGATTTTTCCGATCCGCTGGTGCGCCAGACCTATCACGCCTACCACATGGACGTGGTGCGCGAGACGGTCGCCCGCACGGTGCCGACCATCAACTATCCCGGCGCCACCGCCTTCCACAACGCGCTGGACGAAAACCTGATGGCCTCGCTGACCAAGGCCAAGACATCGGAGCAGGCGATGGCCGACACGGAAGCCGAGTGGAAGAAGATCGCCCGGCGCATTGGCGAGGACAAATTTCTCGAAGCCATCAGGACCAACAAGGAGGCATGGCCGACGGTTCTTGATCCGATCAGCTGATCCATCTCCCTGGATCAAAGCCGGAGGGGAGGAGCATCTGCTCTTCCCCTCCGCAACCGACGCCACCAGCAAAAGCAGCCAGATGAAGCGTTCCGTCCCCTTCGAGATATTCCGCTACGCCGCGATCCTCGCGGCGATGGCTGTTACGCTGGTGCCGATCCTGTGGATGGTGTCGATGGCCTTCAAGCCGATCGCCGAATGGTCGGCGACGGGTGCGGACCTGACATGGTGGCCGAAGAACCCGACGCTCAGCAACTTCCGCTTCGTGTTCGGCGAATCCACCAACAGCCTGATCGTGGCGCTCGACCGCACCGCGCTGAAGCCGATCCTGTCGTCGCTTCTGTCGGCGGTGTTCGGCACCGCGATCGCCATGTCGGCCGGCACAGCCGCCGCCTATGGCCTGTCGCGCTTCGGCTCCGGCCAGAACCTGCCGCTGGCGCTGATCCAGCTCAGGCTGTTTCCACCGATGGCGGTCATGATCCCTGTGATGATCATGTGGGCCTTCCTCAACTTCACCGACAGCTGGTGGGGGCTGGCGCTGATCTACGGCATCGTCACGCTGCCGTTTGCCTTCTGGCTGATGAAGACCTTCTTCGACGACATGCCGCGCGAGATCGAGGAAGCCGCCTTGGTCGAGGGTTGCTCGCGGCTGCGCGTCTTCACCCGCATCACCTTGCCTATGATGCGCGCGCCGCTGGCAAGTGCTGCGCTGTTCGTCTTCATCCTCAACTGGTCGGACTATCTGATCGCGTTGCTGCTCACGACACGCGAATGGGTGACGATCCCCGTCTACATGGCCTCGCTGTCGTCCTCGATGACCGGGCAGCTCTATGGCGCCAAGGCAGCGCTCGGGCTCATTGCCGCCGTGCCGCCGGTCGTCATGGGCATCGCCATCCAGCGCCATCTGGTGCGCGGGCTCACCTTTGGGGCGCTCAAGCAATGAGCGCTGTGGTTGCGACGACTTCGGAGGGTGAGATGGACGCGGCCCGCGCAAAGCCGGCGCTGCGCGACGAAGGCATGCGGCTTGGCTTTCGCCTGACCTTGCCGGCGCAAATCCTGGTGCTGTTCATCTCGGCCTTTCCGCTCTTGATGCAGCTCTACATCAGCGTCACCGACTGGTCGCCACTCTCGGGCCTCGGCTGGTGGAATGCCTGGGAGATGTGGAACAGTTTCGCCAACTACGCCGACCTTGCCGCCGACGCGCGCTTCTGGAGTGCGCTGAAGCGCACGGTTATCGTCATGGTCGTCTGCGTGCCGGCCGAATTCTTGTTAGGCTTGGCGCTGGCGACGCTGTTCGCCGACGACTTTCCCGGCAAGCGCATCTTCTATTCGGTCCTGCTGATGCCGATGATGGTGGTGCCGGCGGTGGCCGGCTACATGTTCTTCATGCTGTTCCAGTCGGGCGGCCCGGTGAACGACATTCTGTCGGCAATCACGGGCACGCAAGTCACCATTGCCTGGCTTTCGGACCCGACGCTGGCGCTGATCGCGGTGATGATCGCCGACATCTGGCAATGGACGCCGTTGATGTTCCTGATCCTGCTCGCCGGCCTGGTCGGTGTGCCGGAGGACCAGATCAAGGCGGCAACGCTGCTCGGCGCCAATCCCTGGCAGCGCTTTACCACCATCGTGCTGCCGAAGATGAAGACGATCATCATCATCGCGCTGGCGATAAGGGTGATCGAAAACTTCAAGATCTTCGACACGCTGTACATCATGACCGGCGGCGGCCCCGGCGTCGCCACCGAGACGATCTCCGTCTATATCTACAAGGTCACCACGCAGGATCTGATCTGGGGCTATGTGGCGGCTATCGCGCTGGCCATTCTGGTCGTGCTCTCCATCGTCGCCGTGTTCGCCATGAAGCGTATGGCACGGGCAAGGCAGGTGGCGGAATGAGCACGATCCAGCTCAAGCACCTCACCAAGACATTCGGCGACTTCACGGCGCTGAAGACCATGGACCTCGATATCGCCGATGGCGAGTTCATGGCTTTGCTCGGGCCTTCAGGCTGCGGCAAGTCGACGACGATGAACATGATTGCCGGAATGGAAGAGCCGACCAGCGGCAAGATCCTGTTTGGCGAGCGCGACATGGCCGGTGTGCCGATGGGCCGGCGTGGCGTTGGCTTCGTGTTCCAGAACTACGCGATCTTCACCCATTTGACGGTGCGCCAGAACCTAGCCTACGGGCCAAGGATGCGTGGCGCCGCCACGGCCGAGATCGATCGTCGCGTCGGCACGATCGCCGAGCTGCTGCAACTGACGCCGCTGCTCGACCGCAAGGCCGACCGGCTGTCGGTCAACATCCTGCAGCGCGTGGCGATCGGCCGCTCGGCAATCATGGAGCCGGCGATCTTCCTCCTCGACGAGCCGCTATCCAATGTCGACGCGGCCTTCCGCGCGGTGATGCGCACCGAGCTGAAACAGCTGCAGCGCCAATTCAAGCAGACCATGGTTTACGTCACGCACGACCAGCTCGAAGCCATGACCATGTCCGACCGTATCGCCGTCATGGATCACGGCGTGCTGCAGCAAGTGGGCACGCCGCTCGAGGTCTACAACAATCCGGCCAATGTCTTCGTTGCCCGCTTTATCGGCGCGCCGGGCATGAACCTGCTCAAGGGCCGACCTGCGGAGAGTGACCGGGGTCTGGTCGTCGATCTCGGGGCGCTTGGCATTACGCCGCCATTACCGGATGCGCTGGCCGCCGTCTTGCGTGGCGCACGCGGCGAGGTGCTCTACGGCTTTCGGCCGGAACAGGTGGCCCTGGCGGAGAATGGACGCGGGCTGGCCATGCCGGTCACTTTCGTCGAGCGCATCGGCGCGCGCACCATCGTTCACCTCGGCAAGGGCGACGGCGCCGTGAAAGCGGTCTTCGACAATGATGTCGGACTGTCGATAGGGCAAACCGCGGTCGTCGCACCCGCAGCGTCGTCAGTGCGGGTCTTCGACGCCGTTAGCGGCCTTGCGATGAGGGCGGGTTGAGCCATGGCCGACATTGTCTTCCGCAATGTCACGAAACGCTACGGCACGACGCTTGCCGTCGACGACGCCTCCTTCGCCGTCAACGACAACGAGTTCTTCTGCTTCTTCGGGCCGCCGCTGTCGGGCAAGTCGACGATCCTGCGCCTGGTGCTCGGGCTGGAGGCGCCGGACGCCGGCGAAATCCTCATCGGCGGCAAGCCGGTCAATACGGTGTCGCCAGCCGAGCGCAACGTCGCCATGGTGTTCCAGAACCTGGCACTGTTCCCGCATATGAGCGCGCTCGACAATGTCCGTTTCCCCCTGGTCGAACGCGGGGTCGCCGAGCTCCAGATCAAAAAGCGGGTCGCCGATGTCGCGGCCAAGCTGCATATCGGCCATATACTGCACAAGCCACCGGCGCAGCTTTCAGGCGGCGAGCGGCAGCGGGTGGCGATCGCGCGTGCGCTGGTGCGCGACCCCAATGCCTATCTGATGGACGATCCGATCTCGGCACTCGATGCGCGGTTGCGCGAGGAAACGCGGGTCGAGCTGAAGCGCATCCAGCGCGAGCTCGGCAAGACGCTGATCTATGTCACGCACGACCAGGAAGAGGCGATGTCGATCGCCGATCGCATCGCCATCCTGGAAAGCGGAAGGATCCGGCAGATCGGCGCGCCGGGCGAGATCTATGATCGCCCGGCCAGCACCTACGTGGCGCGGCTGCTGGGTTCGCCTGTCATGAACATCCTCAAATCCGTTCAAGGCGAGGGCGGCATCGAAGCCGCCGAAGGCGCGATCAGCATCGCCGATCGCACGGCTCCGGCCGATGCTGTCGAGATCGGGCTGAGGCCGGAGGACATCAAGGTCAGACCCTGGAGCGACACCGAGAAGACGAGCTCCCGCCCGGTGCGGGTGTTCGAGGTCGAGCCGCTTGGCGGCTATACCGTGGTGACGCTCGCCGCCGGGCAAGCGCGGCTGAAGGCTTTGCTGCGCGGCCAGCCTGACATCAGGCCCGACGCGATGGTGGCGATATCCTGCGAGCCGACGCGCGTGCATTATTTCGGACAGGGCGGAGGCGCGTTGGCAAGATGAATGCGGCCGCAAGAACAGGATTTCGGGAGGAAGGCATGACAGGCAAGGGCTTCGAGCCGGATGTGAAGGTCCGCACGAAGGAATATCGGATCGGCTGCGTCGGCGCCGGCATGATCATGGCCGAGTGCCATCTGGCCGCCTATAAGGAGGTCGGCTTTCCAGTCGTGGCGATCGCCTCACGGACCAAGGCGAATGCGCAAAAGGTCGCCGACCGTTGGGGCATCCCGACTGTCCACGACACCCCGGAACAGCTGATCGAGGATGCAAATGTCGAGATCATCGACCTCGCGTTTCCGCCGGACCAGCAGCCGGCGCTGATCCGCCATGCGCTGAAGCAGAACCACATCAAGGGGATCCTGGCGCAAAAGCCCTTGGCGCTCTCCGTCGAGGAAGCCGTCAAGTTGCGCGACGAAGCGGCGAAGGCCGGCAAGATCCTCTCGGTCAACCAGAACATGCGCTACGACCAGTCGATGCGCGTGTTGAAGCAGATCATCGACAGCGGCGCGCTCGGCGACATCGTCTTCGCGCAGATCGACATGCACGCCATTCCGCACTGGCAGACCTTCCTTCAGGGCTACGACCGGCTGACGCTCGCCAATATGAGCGTGCATCACCTTGACGTGCTGCGCTTCCTGTTTGGCGATCCCGATGAGATCACGACGCTGACGCGCAAGGATCCGCGCACGACATTCGACCATTCCGACGGCATCACTGTCTCGACCCTGCGTTTCCCCACGGGTGTGCTTGCCGTTTCGCTGGAGGATGTGTGGTCCGGTCCGCGCCAGGACGGCTACAAGGACGATCAGCACATCAACTGGCGCGTCGACGGCACCAAGGGCGTCGCCAAGGGCACGATCGGCTGGCCGACCGGTGCTGCTTCGACGCTGACTTATGCTTCGGCTGAAACGACCGGCGGCGAGTGGGTAACTCCAAGCTGGGAGACGATGTGGTTCCCGCATGCCTTCATCGGCGTCATGGAGCAGCTGCAGCATGCCGTGAAGACCGGTACGGCGCCGGCGCTCACCGTCGCCGATAACGTCAAGACCATGGCGCTGGTCGAAGCGGGCTACCGTTCGATGGCCTCGGGCCGCACGGTCAAGCTTTCCGAAATCTCCACAAACGCAACTAACTGAAAATCGCGGACAACTGAATCGCTTACAGGGAGGAATTCAAGATCATGATGCAGGCAGGTATTTTCACGGGCTATTTCCCATACGGCCTCGAAGAGACGGCGAAGAAGATCCGCGGCCTTGGTTTCAACACGGTGCAGCTGGACCTGCATTTCAGGGACGTTGATCTCTCGGCCGGCCAGATCACCAAGGACAAGGCCAGGAAGGTGCGCGACGTCTTCCGCGACCACAACCTGCCGGTCTGCTGCGTGTCGGGCTACACCAACATCATCCATCCCGACAAGGCCGAGCGCGACACGCGCGTCGGTTATCTCAAGGAGATCATCCGCAACGCGCGCGATTTCGGCAGCCCTTACGTGATCTCGGAGACCGGCACTTACAACACCGAATCCGACTGGGTGCATCACCCCAAGAACAAGACCGAGGAAGGTTTTGAGGAATGCCGCAAGGTCATCGCCGATCTTGCCCAGACGGCCTACGACCATGGCGCGGTCTTTCTGCTCGAAACCTATGTCAACAACGTCGTCGGCTCGGTCGAGGAAACGGTGAGGATGTTCGCGCAGGTCGACCATCCAGGCCTGGGCCTGCTGATGGACCCGACCAATTATTTCGAGACGCACAACATCGACCGGATGGATCAGATCCTGAACCAGGTGTTCGACACGCTGACCGATAAGATCAGGATAGCGCATGCCAAGGACGTCAAGCGCTCGGGCGAGGACAAGTCGGAGAAGCACGCCGACATCGGCGATGCCGACGCGATGGAAAGCCATACGTTCCGCGGGGTTGGCGAAATCGAACTGCCGGCGCCGGGCCTCGGTTCGCTGAACTACGACCTCTATCTCCAGCGGCTGGCCGAAAAGCATCCGAATATCCCGGTGATCATCGAGCATCTGTCGGAAGACGACGTGCCGCGCGCCAAGACATTCCTCGACGGGAAATTCCGCGCCAACGGCCTGTAACGGCTAGCCGCGCCACCGGTGCACGGCAGCGCGGCTTCAAACAAGGGAGGAAAGAAATGTTGAAATTCGTATCGAAATTGGCGGCCGCCGCGACAGTGCTCGCCGGCGTCGCCCTTGGCACGGCGGCGCAGGCGCAGGACGGCCAGAAGACCTTCTATCTTTTGTCGCATGGCGGTCCGTCGGATGCGTTCTGGATCGACTGGAACGCCGGCGCGACCAAGGCCTGCGACCAGCTCAAGGTAACGTGCAAGATTTCCTTCAGCGGCGGCGACATGGCGGCGCAGAAGGAGGCCTTCAACTCGGCGCTTGCCGCAAAGCCCGACGGTATCGCCACCACGTCGGCACAGCCGGGCCTGTGGACGGAGGAGGTGAAGGCAGCCAAGGCGGCTGGCATCCCGATCGTGTTCTTCAACACCGACGATCCGGCGACAGGGCGGCAGGCCTATGTCGGCGCGGACCTGAAAGAAGCGGGTGTCATCTGGGCCAAATATCTGGTCGACCACAAGATGGTGAAGCAGGGCGACAAGGTTTTCCTGCCGGTCGAGGTTCCTGGCGCCAGTTACCAGCAGCTCGAGACCGAGGGCATCGCCAGCGTCTTCGATCCGTTGGGGATCAAATATGACGTGGTCGATTGCGGCACCGATCCGGCGGGCATCATCGCCAAGATGACCGACTACATGGTCGCCAACAATCCGCCGGCGATCATCGCGCTCGGCGATTCCGTGGCCGCCAGCGTCAAGCGCGTCTTCGACGGCGCCGGCGTGCCGGCGGGCAAGGTCCCGGTCGTCGGCTGGGGCAATTCCAAGGAGACGGCGCAAGCTGTCAAGGACGGCTTCGTCAATGCCGCCGCCTGGCAATATCCCTCCGCGCAAGGCTTCATGCCGGTGGCGCTGCTCGGGCTTGCCGCGTCGGGCGAGCCGATCGGCTACGACATCCACACTTTCGGTCTCTACGACGCCTCCAGCGTCGACCCGATCCTGAAGCTCTACGACAAGAAATGAGAAAAACAGCGCCCGCCGGAAAAGCAGCGGGCGTCTTTTCAAGCATGGTTCAAGCAGTCATGACAATTGCCGCAGAAGACGAAGCGCCGGGGGTGAAAGGCAGATCGCGTCTGCTGCGCTCGCCGCAATTCTCCTCTTTCGTCATCCTCCTCGTTTTGCTGGCGGTATTCGCGGTCGCCGACGCCAATTTCCTGTCCCCGCTCAACATCTCCAACATGATGGCCTTCCTGCCCGAGCTCGGCATCATCGCGCTCGGCATGACGCTGCTTTTGACGGCAGGTGAATTCGATCTTTCCGTCGGCGCGGTGTTTGGGCTGGCGCCAGTGGTGGTGATGCTGCTGGTGCAAAATGGCGGGGTGGATATAGGTGTCGCGCTTCTGGCCGGGCTGCTGCTGTGCATCGTGATCGGCGCGATCAACGGGCTGATCGTCACCAAGATCGGCATCTCCTCCTTCCTGGTGACGCTGTCGATGTTGCTCGTCGTGCGCGGGGCAGCGCTCTACATCACGCAAGGCTTTCCGCTGAAATCCTGGGACCAGCCGGGCTTCTTCGTGACGCTGCTCGCCGGCAGCTTCAACATCGGCTCGTTTCGCTTCTACACCTCGCTGTGGTGGTTCATCGGCCTCTCGCTGTTTGCCATCTACATCCTGCGTTACGCCAAGCTCGGCAACTGGATCAGTGCCATCGGCTCCAATCGCAACGCGGCGGTGGCGCGCGGCGTGCCGGCCGATAGGGTCAAGATCTGGCTGTTCATCGCGACTTCGGTGCTGGCTGGCCTTGCTGGCATGATCAGTGCCTTCCGCATCTCGGCCGCCTCACCGGTGGCCGGCACCGGCTACGAGCTGGAAGTGATCGCCATGGTGGTGGTTGGCGGCACGGCGCTGACCGGCGGACGCGGCACCATCCTCGGCACCATCGTCGGCGCGCTCATGCTGCGCGCCATCCGCAACGGCATCGTACTGATCGGCGTACCGGGGCTCGCCTACAACATCTTTGTCGGCCTCATCATCCTCGCCATGCTCATCCTGCACGCTTTGCTGCAGAAGAACGCCGCAAGGGGCTGAGAATGATGCAAGAATTACTTCGGCTGCAGAGCCTGCAAAAGTCCTTCGGCAGCGTGCGCGCGCTGAAGAACGCCTCGCTGACACTGCGGGAAGGCGAGGTGGTGGCGCTGCTGGGCGACAATGGCGCCGGAAAATCGACGCTGATCAAGGCGATCTCGGGTGTTTTCCCGGTCGATCGTGGCGACATCTTTGTACGCGGCGAAAAGGTTTCGATCCGCTCGACCCGGGATGCGATGGACCTCGGCATCGAGACCATCCATCAGGATACCTCACTGGCGCCCGATCTCAGCATCGCGCGCAATCTTTTCCTCGGCCGCGAGCCGGTCAATTTCGGCTGGCTCGGCGTGTTCGCGCCGCTCGACCTTGCCAAACTGCGCAAAGCCGCTTCCGAACTGCTCAAGCGTGTCGGCATCTCGAAGAAGCTCGACGCCGATGCGCTGGTCTCGACGCTGTCGGGCGGCGAACGCCAGTCGATCGCCATTTCACGCGCCATGCAGTTCGCCGCCAAGGTGATCATCCTCGACGAGCCGACCAACAATCTCGGCGTCGAGGAAACCCACGGTGTGCTGCGCTTCGTCAAGGAGGTGCGCGACGCCGGTCATTCGGTGCTGCTCATCACCCACAACATCCACCACGTGTTCCAGGTCGCCGACCGCATCGTCGTCATGCGGCGCGGTGAGATCGTCGCCGAACAGACGGTCGCCGACACCGACCTCCTGACCGTGGAAAGCATCATCACCGGCGCCGACATGTCGGCCTTGCTCAAGGAGGCGAGGGCAAAGTGAAGGGCGTCGCATGGTAGAGCTTTACGGCAAGACGCTGTCGCGTCTGCAAGTGGCCGAGCGGTCAGGCCAGCTGTCGCAATTCGCCGGCGTGCGGCTGATGACGCTTGGCGACGGCGTCGAGCGTGGCATCCGCATGCTGGAGTTCCGCACCGGCTCGGGCCTGCGCTTCACCGCGCTGGTCGACCGGGCGCTCGACATTGCCGATTGCGACTTCAAGGGCCAGGCGATCGGCTGGCATTCGCCGAGCGGCTTTCGCCATCCTGGCCTGCACGATTATGAGGGGGAAGGGGGGCTCGCCTGGGCGCGGTCCTTCTCGGGTCTGCTGGTCACCTGCGGGCTCGACCATATTCTGGGGCGGGAAGAAGTGCCGGCCGAGAGCTACAACTATCCGGGCAAGAAGACGGTGCTTCATTCGCTGCATGGTCGTGTCGGTACCATCCCGGCGCGGCTGACCGGCTATGGCGAGCGCTGGGAAGGCGACCGCTGCGTGCTGTGGGCCGAAGGCGTTGTCCAGCAATCGGCGGTGTTTGGCGAGGATCTGCATCTCACTCGGCGCATCGAAGCCGATGTCGGCGGTAACGAGATCCGGCTTTCGGACCATGTCGTCAACCACGGCTTCAACCGCACCCCGCATATGTATTTCTACCACATCAATATCAGCCATCCCTTGCTCGATCAGGGCTCGCGCTATCTGGCGCCGATCCGGGACGTGGTGTGGGCCGGCCATGCGGGCGAGCGCTATGAGACGCAGAAGGTCGGCTATCGCACCGTGCCGGAACCGCAAATGCAATTCAGCGAGCAGGTCTGGCAGCACGAAATGGGCGCCGACGGGAAGGGCGAGGTGCCGGTGGCGGTGGTCAACGACCGGCTCGGCCTCGGCTTCGAAGTGGTGACGCGCAAGGACCAACTGCCTTGCGCCTATCAATGGCAGAATTTCCAGGCCGGGCAGTATGCGCTTGGCATAGAGCCATCGACCCACCATGTGCTCGGCGATCTCGCTGCCCGCGAGCGCGGTGAGATGATCTGGCTGGAGCATGGCAAAAGCCGGGCCTATGAAGCGGTGTTCCGCGTCCTCGACGGCAAGGAGCAAATCGCTGGCGCCGAAGCCAGGATCGCGGCTATCGCCCGACAGCCCGAGCAGGATTATCCTCAGCCTTCTCAAAATTTTCCAAGACTGGCCGGCAGGACATGAGCGCGACATCTATTCAAAGCAAGCCCTCCGGCCGGCGGACCGGATTGCCAGCGCTGCGCGAAGGTTGGAGGCCAATTTGACGACGATGGCGAAAAAGCGCGACTACAGCCTGGTCGGCGAAAGCACCAGAACGGCGATCGAGACCGGGCTTGCCTCGGCCGAATGGTACCACACCGACGTGCCGCGCAAGGCGATGAAGGAACTGATGCAGCGTTCCGACGGGCCAGCGATCCGCGACACCGTCATCTGGATTGTCGCGATCCTGGGCTCGGCCGCGGGTATCGTCTGGTTCTGGGGTTCGTGGTGGGTGGTGCCGTTCCTGTTCGTCTATGGCGTGCTCTACGGCTCGTCGAGCGACTCGCGCTGGCACGAATGCGGTCATGGCACGGCTTTTCGCACGCGCTGGATGAATGATGTCGTCTACCACATCGCTTCGTTCATGCTGATGCGCAATCCCGTGCAATGGCGCTGGAGCCATGCCCGCCACCACACCGACACCATCATTGTCGGCCGCGACGCCGAGATCGCCGTCATGCGTCCGCCGGACCTGTTGAAGGCGGCGCTCGCCTTTACCGGCATTCTCGACTTTCGCTATTCGCTGCCGACGCTGGTGCGGCAGGCATTCGGCACGCTATCCGACGAAGAGAAGAGCTATATCCCCGAGATGGAACAGCATAAGGCCGTGGTCGCGGCCCGCTGGCATGTCGCGATCTATGTCGCGACGATCGCCCTCGCGATCGCGCTGAGGTCATGGATACCGCTGGTGCTGATCGGCCTGCCGCGCCTCTACGGCACCTGGCACATGGTCACGACCGGCCTGCTGCAGCACATAGGGCTCGCCGACAATGTCGTCGACCATCGGCTGAACACGCGCACCGTCTACATGAACCCGATCAGCCGGTTCATCTACTGGAACATGAATTACCATGTGGAGCACCACATGTTCCCGATGGTGCCGTATCACGCGTTGCCCAGGCTGCATGAACTGATCAAGCACGATCTGCCGAAGCCCAATCCGTCGATGTGGCATGCCTACCGCGAGGTCTGGCCGGTCCTGCTCAGGCAGCTGAAATACGAGGATCATTACCTCAAGCGCGAACTGCCGCCCACGGCCAGGCCCTATCGCGGTGAGTTCCATGAGGTCGATATGTCGGCGGCGGCCGAGTAGAGATCGCGAATGTCCGCAGGAGATAGAGATGGCCGATTGGGTTGAAGCGTGCGCGGTGGACGATGTCGAGGAAGAGGATGTCATCCGCTTCGACCATGGTGGGCGGACCTTCGCGATCTATCGCTCGCCGGATGACGAGTTCTTCGCCACCGATGGCTTTTGCACGCATGAGAAGGCGCATCTGGCCGACGGGCTTGTCATGGACGACATCATCGAGTGTCCCAAGCACAATGGCCGCTTCAACTACAAGACCGGCCAGGCCAAGGGTGCGCCGGTCTGCGTCAATCTCGCGACCTATCCGGTGAAGATCGAAGCTGGCAAGGTGATGATCCAGATATGAAGCGCTGCATGATCAACCATCGCGCAACCCGCAACAAAAGGGGACGTTTTAATGAGCCGAAAGAGACCGACCGTCGCCGATTTGCGCGCCATGAAGGGCAAGCGTCAGCTGACCATGCTGCGCGTGCTCACCCTGGACGAGGCGGAAGCCGCCGAACGGGCAGGGGTCGACATCGTCTCGGTGCCGCCCGAACTGGTGCTGAACCCGCGGTACCGCGATGCCGCGCCCAGCCTGTTCACCATGCCGGGCGACAATTTCTTCGAGATCGGCACCGCGGATGATTTCGTGCGCTGGGCCTTCCGGCTCTACAAGGCCGGCGCCGACGCGGTCTATTGCAGCGCGGGCTACGCCACCATCAAGCGAATGGCCGACGATGCGATTCCCGTCATCGGCCATGTCGGCCTCATTCCTTCCCGCGCGACCTGGACCGGCGGCTTCAAGGCGGTCGGCAAGTCCGCCGATACGGCGATGCAGGTGTTCGAAGCCGTCAAGCAACTGGAGGCTGCCGGCGCGATCGGCGCCGAAATAGAAGTTGTACCAGTCGAGGTGGCGAAGGCTATCTCGGAGCGCACCTCGCTGATCATGCTGTCGATGGGCGCGGGCACCGGCTGCGACGCGCAATATCTGTTCGCCGACGACATTCTTGGCCAGAACCGTGGCCACATGCCGCGCCACTCGAAGATCTACCGCAATTTCGCCGCCGAATACGATCGGCTGCAGGCGGAGCGGGTGGCGGCATTTTCCGAATATGTCGCCGACGTCAACAGCGGCGCCTATCCCGAGGACCGGCACATCGTGCACATGGACCCGGACGAGCTACGCCTGTTCCTCGACAAGGTCGGCCGGGGCTAGGACCGTTTGCCATTTGCCGCCGGCGAGCGCTGCGTGGAGTGCTTCCGCATCGACGCCGAGCGGCCGGTCATGCTTGAGCGCGGGGACGAGCGCGCGTGTCGCCGTGTGGACGGCTGATGTGCGTGGCGCCAGCGCCAATCCCTCACGCAGGTCGACGGCTTGCGCCGCCGCCATTAACTCGAAGGCGATCAGCCGCCGCCACAGCGTGATCATGTCGGCGCATTTCGAAACCACCAGCGGCGTCTGCGTGGCGTGATCCTCCACGCCTTCCGAAACCGGCAGGAAGTCAAGCATCACCGGATTGGCCTTGTGGCGGATGGCAGCCAGGATCGATGTCACCGTCTTCTGCAACGGCACGAAACCGGCCGAGGCGCCACCGACCGGCGACAGGTATTTCGGCAGGCCGTTCCGACCCGAACCGGTGAGCTGGATAAAGCGGGCGGCACTGGCGGCGGCACATTGAGCGATTGCCAGGCTTAGCGCCTCGAAGGCGAGCGCCAGCGAAGCGGTGTGAAAGTTGCCCGTCGACAGCACCAGCTCGTCGTCGCTCAGAACCAGCGGGTTGTCGGCGGCGGCATTGAGTTCGGTCTCGACGGCGCGTCTTGCCTGGCCGATCGCCTCGATCAGCGCGCCATGGATCGAGGGCATGCAGCGGATCGAGAGCGGGTCCTGTATGGTGGTGGGGGCCGGCGCTTCGTCGCGGGCGAGAAGATCGTGCAGCGCCTTGGCGGCTTCCTGCTGGCCGGCGGCGGGCCGCGCCATGTGCAGGCGGGGATCGAGGATGGTGCGGTTGGCGCCGAAACCTTCCATGGTCAGCGCGCCAGCCTGCTGCTGCTGGGCAAGAGCCGACAGCGCGTCCGTGACCGCAAGCGCGCCGCCGCCGGCGGAGACGGCGGAAGCGTTGATCAGCGACAGCCCATCCTTGGGCGCCAGGCCGATGGGGCCGAGGCGGGCCATCATCAGTGCCTTGACAGCTGGCATGCGCCTTCCCTGATAATCAGCTTCACCTTCGCCGATCAGCAGGCGGGCGATCGCGGTCATCAGCACCAGGTCGCCAGCGCCGATCGAGCCGAGCGACGGCATCACTGGATGGACGCCCGCGTTGAGGACTTCGACCAAGGCAACGAACACGGCGGGCGACAGGCCGGAGCCACCGGCCGACAACATTGTCAGACGGGCAAGCATGGTGGCGCGCACGGCCTCGATGGGCAGCGCTTCGCCGACCGCGCCGCTGCGGCCCTCGAGCAACTGGCGCTGGAAGGCGCTGGCGTCACCCTCGACCGATGTGCGAAGATTGGCGCCGAGCCCGGTGTTCAGGCCGTAGATCTGCTGGCCGGAGGCCGCCGCCTGGTCGAGCACCTTTCGCGCCTTCTCCAGCCTGCCGATGACATTGGCTCCGATCTCCACCTTGCGCGCCTCGCGGGCAACAGTGGCGACATCGGCGACACTGATGCCGGCCCCGGTGAGGACGAGCGCGCTCATGCGAAGCGCAGCCTTTGGCCGATGCCTTGCGCCTGCGCCTTGGCAAGCATCGCCTTGCCGAGGGCAATGTCGGACAGCGACAGGCCGCGATGCCAGAAGAGGATGGTTTCGTCGTCACTCTGCCGTCCCGGCCTGAGGCCGGCGGCGATCTGGCCGAGTTCGGCATGCAGCGTCTTTTCGCTCAGCCGCCCGGCCTCGACATGCGCACGCAGCGAGCCGAACTTGCCACCCTTGCACTGACCCCAGTCGTCGACGACCATCTTCTGCATGATGTCGGTCAGCGACAGCTCCACCGCACTCATCGTGCCATAGGGAACGACAAGCGCGCCCGGCTTGATCCATTCTGTCTTCAGCAGCGGCTGCGGCTCGGGCAGGCGCGAGGCTTCGACGATGATGTCGGCGCCCTTGACGCAGCTCTCCCAGTCGGCGACCGCGGTGACGGGCTTGCCGAGGTCGGCGGAGAGTTTTGCGGCAAAGCCGTCGCGGCTTTCGGGGCGGCGCGAATGGACGCGGATCTCGTCGAAATCGAAGAGATGGTCGAGCAGGCGCACATTCCAGTACGCCGTGCCGCGCGCGCCGATATGGGCGAGCACCTTCGAGTTCGTGCGCGCCAGGTGCTTGGCGCCGATGGCGGTGACGGCGCCGGTGCGCATGTCGGTGATGACCGTGGCGTCGAGAATGGCGCGCGGCGTGCCGGTGCGTGGATCGAACAAATTGAGGATGCCGAATTCCGAGGGCAGGCCGTGAAGATAGTTGTCGACATAGTCGCCGACGATTTTCACGCCGGCCGTATCGAGCGGCGCGACGTAGCCGCGCAAGACATTGAAGTGGCCGTGGAAGGACGGGTCAGGTTCGAGGTGGACACGCGGCTCGATCACCGTCTGGCCCTTGCCTTGCGCAACGAGCCCGGCCTCGACGGCGCCGATGATCTCGCCATCGGCCATGGCAAGCGCTTCGATGTCGAGGGCGTTGAGGTAGTCGATATAGATAGGCTTCATGCGTCCACGGTTCCTGTCGTTTAAGACCGAGCCCCATTCATTCCATAACAGGCGGCGATGCGACACGAAAGTTTGTTGGTCCATCGCTGGACGCAGTTGGCTAAATGTTGTTGAAACCGACCCGACATGACGGCCATTCCCGAAAGTGAAACCTTACCCGAGACAGCGACGAATTCGCGGCGCGTGGCGCTGATCGTCGCCATCGCCTTCTTCATGCAACTGCTGGATTCGACGATCATCTCGACGTCGCTGCCGCAGATGGGCGCTTCCTTCGGTGTGCCGGCGGTGGCGATGAGCATCGGCATCACGGTCTACATGCTGACCATGGCCGTGTTCGTCCCGCTGTCGGGCTGGCTCGCCGACCGGTTCGGCGCGCGTAACATTTTCCTCGCGGCCATCGCGCTGTTCACACTGGCGTCGCTCGCCTGCGGCTTCTCTGGGAATCTGACCGAATTCGTCATTGCCCGGGCCGTGCAGGGCCTGGGCAGCGCCTTGATGACGCCGGTCGGCCGCATCCTGGTCCTCCGCAACGCGTCGAAATCCGAATTGCTCAACGCCACGGCGCTGATCACCTGGCCGGCGCTCTTTGCGCCCGTGGTCGGCCCGGTGCTTGGCGGTTTCATCACCACCTATCTGTCCTGGCACTGGAATTTCTTCATCAACATCCCGCTCGGCGCGATCGGGCTGGTGTTGGTCGCCCGCTTCATTCCGGGCGACCGTGAAGCCGATCCCAAGCCGCTCGACTGGCCGGGTTTCTTCCTGACGTCGCTGGGGCTCGCCTGCCTGCTCTATGGACTCGAGCGCATCGCGCATCCGGAGGATGGGGCCTTGCCGACGGTGCTGCTGATCGCGGCGGGGATCGTCGTCGGCTGGCTAGCGGTGCGCCATCTGCGCCGCGCGCCGCATCCGCTACTCGACCTCTCCTCGTTCGAGGTGCAGACCTTCGCCATCTCGACGCTTGCCGCTGGCACGATCTTCCGCGTGGCGATCAACGCCACGCCGTTCCTATTGCCGCTGCTGTTCCAGGTCGGCTTCGGCCTCTCGCCCGTCGATGCCGGCATGATGATCCTGGCCTATTTCCTCGGCAATCTCGGCATGAAGACGGTGACCACGCCGACGCTGCGTCGCTTTGGCTTCCGCTCGGTGATGGTCGTCAACGGCATCGTCGCCTCGGTGTCGATCATGGCCTGCGCGGCGATCTCGCCGCAGACCCCGCAGTCGCTGGTGGTGGCGCTGATGCTGATCGCCGGCCTGTCGCGCTCGATGCAGTTCACCGCTCTCAACACGCTGGCCTTCGCCGATATCGCCGCGGCGCAGCGTAGCTCCGCGGCGACCTTGTCCTCGATGCTGCAGCAAGTGGCGATGCTGTTCGGCGTCGCGGTGGCGGCGGCGATCCTCAACCTGTCGCAGATCGCCAGGAACGGGTCGGTGCTCGACCTCGCCGATTTTCGAGCAGCCTTCCTGCTGATTGGCATCATCGGGCTGGTGGCGTCGTTCCGCTTCCTGGTGTTGCCGAGGACCGCCGGCGCCGAGGTTTCCGGCCACACGGCCGGAAATTGAAATCGAATTTTCCGCCAGATCGCAGGGTTAAATTCCGTCTTCGCCTTTCGCCTAGGTGTTGTGCTTTCGCCAAGCGCCGAGACGGTGCATGCAATTGCCAAAAGTGCAGGAGTTTCCGGGGATTGCGCCAGATTCGGCCACCAATGCGTCCACTTTGCGAATCTCATCGCCAGCCCACGTTTTGAACGCGGATTCATTTGACGAGGCGGCATTGAGCCGATTAGCTTTCTCTCCAGGGGTGGCAGCGCTGCCACCGGGGTGAAAGCAGACAATGAACATGGCCGGCTGGCTGAACTTCGGAAGCCTGAATCAGGAAGGCATTGTCTTTGCCATAGCAGTGGTGCTGTTCGTCGCGGCCGCAATCGGTCTGCCAGGTTTTATCGATGCGAACAATCTGGTTGCCATTATCCGCTCGGTCTCGGTGCTGGGTATACTGGCGCTGGGCATGGCTGTCGTCATCATCGGCCGCGGCATCGACCTGTCGGCGGTTGCGATCATGGCCATGTCGGTCGCCTGGTACCTGCAACTGCTCAACAGCGGAACGCCGGACGGGCTCGCCTTCGCCTATGTGCTGGCCGGCGTGTTCGCCATCGGCCTGCTCAACGGCTTTCTCGTCGCCTATGCCGATGTGCCGGCGATCTTCGTCACGTTGGCGACCGGCTCCTTCGTCTTCGGCTATGTCCGTTCGCAATTGATCACGCAGGACGCGGTGCCAGTGCCGCAGGGCCATTGGGTGGAACTGCTCGGCGGTCTACGCTTTCTCGACGTCCCGATCGAGGTGTTCGTCTTTGCGGGGCTCGCGTTCCTGTTCTTCCTGTTCCTGCGCTACACCAAATGGGGCCGCTACATCTATTTCGCTGGCGACAATCCGGTCGCGGCGCGCAATATCGGCATTCCGGTGCGGCCGATGCTGGTCCTGCGTTACGTGCTCTCGGCATTCGTCGCCCTGATCGCCGGCCTGTTGACCGCAGCCAGCCTGCATTCGATCAACACGCGTGTCGTCAATTCGACGCTGCTTTACGACATTGTGCTGGTGGCGGTGATCGGCGGCATCGGGCTGTCGGGCGGGCGGGGCGGGGTGCGCAACGTGCTGGTCGGCGCCGCTCTGATCGGCATCCTGCTCAACGCCATGACCATCATCGACATTCCGCTGCTCTACCAGAACCTGATCAAGGCGGCGATCCTGCTCGGCGCCATCATCGTCGACGGCATCATCAACCCGCGCGACGAACAGACCGCGCAACAAGGTGACATTTAGAGCAGATGGGCTAGCCCATCTTGCTCAGGGGTACCCGGGGCGATCGCGACGATCGGCCGGCAATGAAAACCGAACCAGAGGATGAGACATGAAACTGATCAGAACACTCATGGCGGCGGCCACGGCGCTGGCCGTCACCGCCTTCGTGGCGCCGACCTTCGCCGCCGACGATCCAGGCCCCGCTGCCTATGCACAAGCGCTGAAAGGCAAGCGCGTCATGCTGGTGCCGCTGGCGATGGGCTTCGACCTGGCGCAGGGCTGGTCGCATTATCTGAAGAAGGAAGTCGAAGCCTGGGGCGGCACGTTCGAAACGCGCGATCCCAACTGGGTCGTCGATGCCGGCGCGCAGGCGATCACGGACGCGATCTCGTCCGACACCAGACCTGATGTGCTGATCATCCATGCGCCGGACCTCAACTCCTATTCCAAGCTTATGAAGAAGGCGCAGGCCGCCGGCACCTATGTGATCCTGGTCGACAATCCGGCGAATTTTCCCGCCGATGCTTTCGTCGGCAGCGACTGGGACCGGCTCGGCCAGCTCGAGGCGGAAGCCGCGATCAAGGGCTGCGGCGAGAACTCGTCCAAGAAGATCGGGCTGGTGCAGGGCGACCAGGCCAACTCCTCCAGCCTTTACCAATATGCCGGCATCATGAAGGTGCTGGATAAGCATCCCGACTACAAGGTCGTGGCCAAGCCTGATTCCAACTGGGATGCGACGACCTCGCGCAACGTGACCACGACCATGCTGCAGCAGAACCCGGACATCTGCTCGATCATTGATTTCTGGGATGGCGATGCCACCGGCGCGTCGGCCGCGATCCGCGACGCCAAGCTCGACGGCAAGGTGTTTTTGGTCACCACCGGCGGCGGCGAAAAGGCGGCCGATTGCGACAAGCTGAACGATGGCACCTATGGCGCCGTGGTGATGACCGATCTTGCCCGCCAGTCGGGCGACATGAACGCCATCATCAAATTCTTGCTGCAGAGCGGCCAGCCGGCCGGCACCTCCCACACCTACATTTACACGCTGGAGAAGGCGACGAGCAAGGCCGACCTCAAGCCCGACAGCTGCTGGGACCTGAAGGCGCTGCAGGCCGAAGCGGCGGCGAAGTAAGCTGATCGTCCGCAACCGATATCGACGAGGTGGCCGGATTGTCCGACCACCTCTTTCTCTTGTGGCCCCAGACCTGGCAGCAGTGACCTGATGAGCTTTCGCGAACGCCTCCAGTCCTGGCGCTACAATCTCGTGCCCGACCATCTCGTCGGCGAGATACTGACCAAGCGTTGGACCGACAACGCCATTCCCTTCCTGGCGCTGGTGGTGACATTGGCGACCTTCGGCTCGATCATTCCGGGCTTCTTCAAGCTCTCTTCCCTGCAGGAATCGACGCGCCAGCTCGGCGAGTTTTCGATGGTCGTCACCGGCATGACGGTGGTGATGCTGGGCGGCGGCATCGATCTCTCCGTCGGTTCGATCTTCGCGCTGTCCTGCTTTTCCGCCGTCTATGTCTTCTTCATCCTCGAACAGTCAATCTGGCTGGCGCTGGCCGCCTCGCTCGCCACCGGCCTCGTGTTCGGCGCGATCAACGGCTACCTCGTCGGCTATCTCAGGCTGCGTGCGTTCCTCACCACGCTGGTGACCTTCATCTTCGGGCGGGCGCTGTTCGACATCTTGGTCACCACCTATGCCGCCGATGTGCAGCTTTCGACCGCTACGTCCGATGTGCTCGACTTCATCGGCGACAGCACTTTCTGGGGCCTGTCCGTCTCGGTGTGGCTGGCGATCATCCTCGCCATCGTGACCCATATCGCGTTGACGCGCTCGCGGCCCGGCTGGCACGTGCTGGCGGTCGGCGGCTCCCGGCGCTCGGCGCACAATGCCGGCATCCGGGTGCGCCGTACCGTGTTCATGACCTATGTCTTTTCCGGCTTCTGCGCCTCGATCGGCGGGTTTCTCATCGCCTGCCGGCTGAGCGGGGCAGGGCCGGGCACCGGCCTCAATCTCGAGATCATGGCGCTGACGGCGGCGGTGGTCGGCGGCGTCAGCCTCGGCGGCGGGCGCGGCTCGGTGATCAAGGGCCTAATGGGCGCCATCATCGTGCTGACCATGACCAACGGGCTGATCCGGCTGGGCTATGGCACCGGTACCAACCAGATGGTGCTTGGCATCATGCTAGCGGTGGCGGTGACCATCGACATTCGCTGGCTCAAGAACCGCCACAAGGTGCTGAACGAGGTCTATGTCGCGCCGGTCTATCTCAGGATGGGCGAAACCCAGTCCGCGGTGCCGGGTTCGGGCACGCCTTACGCGCTCGACAACCGGCTGTGGGCGGCCGACCATATCGGGCTCGGCGAACTGGAGGGGCCGGAAGACGTCATCCTCGACCGCGACGACAATCTCTATTGCGGCACGCGCCATGGCGAGATCGTCCGCTTCTTCGCGCCGGATTATGTCAGGTCGGAGGTGTTTGCCCATATTGGCGGCTTTCCGCTGGGCTTGGCCTTTGACAAAGGGGGCAATCTGATCAGCTGCGTCGGCGCGATGGGACTCTATTCCGTCTCTCCGGATCGCGCGGTCAAAAGGCTGTCGGCGGAGACGTCGCGCTCCTGGACCTCTATCGTCGACGACGCGCGGCTGCGCGATCCCAATGATTGCGATATCGCGCCGGACGGCCGCATCTATTTTACGGACTCGACCAAGCGCTATGACGCGCATGACTGGGCGCTGGACTCGATCGAGAACCGCGCCACCGGCCGTCTGCTGGTCTACGATCCCAGGGATGGGTCGACAAAGACGCTGCTCGACGGCTACCGCTACACCAATGGTGTCTGCATGGCGCATGACGGCAAGTCGCTGTTCTTCGCCGAAAGCTGGGCCTGCCGGGTGCATCGCTATTGGCTCGAAGGGCCGAAGGCGGGCACCGCCGAATGCGTCATTCGCGACATGCCGGGCTATCCCGACAACATCAACCGGGCGTCGGACGGCAATTACTGGATGGCGTGGCTGGGCATGCGCACGCCGAGCTTCGACCTGTCGCTGCGCCACCCCGACATGCGCAAGCGCATGACGCGCCGGCTGCCGCAGGACGAATGGCTGTTCCCCAACATCAACACCGGCGGCGTGGTGAAATTCGACGAGAAGGGCGGCATCGTCGAGGCGATGGGCGATTTGACGGGCGGTGCGCACCCGATGGTCACCTCGATGCGCGAGCACAAGGGATATCTGTTCGTCGGCGGCATCCTCAACAATCGGATCGGCCGCTACAAGGTTTCCGGCGCCGACCCGAACTGGACCAGCCCCGCCTCGTATTGGGGAGCGCAGCCATGATCCTCGACCCAATCCTGGATATGTTTCGCGGCAAAGCGGTGACCATCCCGCCGCTCGACGGCGCCTTCCGTCCCAACACGCTGCTCGACGATGCGCCGGCTTTTGTCGGATTGACCGAAGCGGACAATCTGCTGGTTGCCGATGGCGGGCTGCTGGCCTCCAGCGGCAACGCCATCTATTCGCTTGCCGCCGGAACCGCACCCAAGGTGGTCGAGAACTTTGCGTCCCCAATTACCGCGCTGGCGCTCTCGCCATTGGGCGAACTGACGGTCGGGTTGGAAAGCGGCAAGCTGCTGGTGGGCGGCAGGAATGTTTCGCTGCCGGCCGGTGTCAGCTGCATCACCGCTCTCGCCTACGCCGAGGACGGTGCGCTGTGGCTGGCCAACGGGTCGGCCGAGCATACGCCGTCGCAATGGGCCGCCGATCTGATGAAGAAGGGCGCGTCCGGTTCGCTTTGGAAACGGGACGCGGCGGGTGGCGAGTTCCGCAAGATGGCCGGCGACATTGCCTTTCCCTATGGGCTCCATCCCCTTGGCGGGGATGTGCTGGTCAGTGAAAGCTGGCGCCATCAACTCGTTCGCTTCGACGGCGCGAGGGGAGACCGCTCGACAGTGCTGACGCATCTGCCTGGCTATCCCGCGCGGCTTTCGCCTTCCGGTGATGGCGGGGCATGGTTGAGCCTGTTCGCGCCGCGCAACCGATTGATCGAATTCGTGCTGCAGGAGAGGCATTACCGGCAGGACATGATCGATCAGGTGCCGCCGGCTTACTGGATCGCGCCGGCGCTGGCCTCCAGCCGCAGCTTCCTCGAACCGCTGCAATGTGGCGGCATCAGAACCATGGGGATCCACAAGCCGTGGTCGCCGACCCGTTCCTACGGGCTGGTGGTCAAGCTCGATCAAAACATGCAGCCGCAATTCAGCCTGCACAGCCGCGCCAACGGCACACGCCACGGCATTTGCAGCGTGGTGGAAAAGGATGGCCAGCTGTTCATTGCTTCCAGGGGTGGCGATTGCGTGCTGGCCGTCGACCTCGCCTCGGGAGGTTTCTGATGGAACCGATTATTCGTCTCGAAAACGTCACCAAGAATTATCGCGGCGTTCCGGCAGTCAAGAACGTCAGCTTCGAACTGCGCAAAGGCGAAATCCACGCGCTGCTCGGCGAGAACGGCGCGGGTAAATCGACACTGACCAAGATCATCGCCGGTGTAGTCGATGCCACATCCGGCAAGACGTTCCACAAGGGCCGGGAGATCGCCTACGCCTCGCCGCATGCCGCACTTGAGGCCGGCATTGCCATGGTGTTCCAGGAGACCAGCCTAGTGCCGTCGATGACGGTGGCGCAGAACCTCTATCTCGGTACTGAAAAATTCCTCAACCGGCTGCGCGGCACGTATATTTCAGCACAGCAGTTCCTGCAGTCGCTGAATTTTCCCGTCGATCCGAACGCCATGGTGGCGACGCTGGGCGCGGCCAAGCGGCAGATGGTCGAGATCGCGCGCGCCGTGCACCACAATGCCGAGATCATCATCTTCGACGAACCGACGGCGACGCTGACGCCGGAAGAAAAGCGCCACTTCTTCGCGCTGATCCGGCGGCTGAAGGCGAGGGGTGTCTCGATCGTCTTTATCAGCCACGCGCTGGAAGAGGCATTGATGATTGCCGACCGCATCACCATCCTGCGCGATGGCGAACTGGTCATCACCGACCACACGGCTGCCTTCGATCGCGACAGAATTGTCGCCGCCATGGTCGGGCGTACGCTGTCGGGCCAGATCTACCGCCAGCGCGACGAAGCCAAACTGCGCAAGGCGGGCAAGAAGGTGCTGTCGGTGCAGGACATCTCGATGAGCAATGTCGTGCGCAACAACTCCTTTTCGATCTTCGAGGGCCAGATCACCGGCGTGTTCGGCCTGATCGGCTCCGGCCGCACCGAGACCTTCAAGATCGTGTCGGGCATCTACAAGCGCGATTTTTTGCGCGGCGGTACAATCGAACTCGACGACAGGCCGGTGCGCTATCTCGTGCCGAGCGAGGCGGTGGCGGACGGCATCGTCTATGTCACCGAGGACCGCAAGAGCGAAGGCATCTTCGAGACGATGAGCATCGCCGAGAACCTGTTTGGTGGCCTGCTGGCGGCCGGCCGTGAAAAGGCCTGGGTGATCAACCAGCAGGAGATGTACGCGCTATCGGCCGAGTGGACGAAGACGCTCAACATCAAGGCGATCAACGACAATGCTCGCGTGGTCGAACTCTCAGGTGGCAACCAACAGAAGGTGGTGATCGGCAAGGGGCTGGTGCAGCAGCCACGCATCGTCATTTTCGACGAACCGACGCGCGGCGTCGATGTCGGCGCCATCGCGGAGATCCACCAGATCATCAACAGGCTGGCCGACGAGGGATTGGCCGTGGTGGTGATCTCGTCCTATTTGCCGGAGATCATGAACCTGTCGGATCGGATACTGGTCTGCCGGCAAGGCCGCATCGTCGAGGAGTTTTCTCCGGCGGAGGCCACGGAGGAGAAGATCATGTACGCGGCGGTGCATTAGGGGGTTGGCTGGTGCTCGGCGCACATGCGTTGGCAATTGGCGAAAGCCTCAGTCCTTCGTCATCCACGGGCGGAGCAAGGAGCGCAGCGACGCGGGGCGGACCCGAGGATCCATGCAGGGACTCGGAAGCGCCGCCACGGCGCAGAATTCTGCTGCGCTGCACTCTATGGCCAAGGTCACGGAATGGATCCCAGGGTCTCCGCGACGGAGCTTCGCTCCTGCTTCGCCCTAGGATGACGAAGGAGAGGTGCTTCGGCCAACTCCTCGGTTTTCTCGCGCCAAAAAAATGAATCGGACAAACCGATTATTTCCCTTTGCTCAACGCCTGATTCAATTCACCCGACGATCCAATGAAGGAAAAACGCCATGGCCACCACAAAACTCCTCAGCGATGCCGAGGTGGAAAAAATCCCGAAGGCGAAGGCCGTGTTCGACGACATCAGGGCCACGCGCAAATCGGATTTCGTCAATAATTTCTGGCGCGGGCTGGCCAATGATCCGCCGGCGCTGAAGCGGATCTGGGAACAGTTGAAGGTGGTGATGGTCGCCGACAGCGCCATCGATCCGCTCACCAAGGAGATGATCTACATCGCGGTGTCGACCGCCAATGGCTGTTCCTACTGCGTCCATTCGCACACGGCGGCGGCGCGGGCCAAGGGCATGACAGACGCGCAGCATGGCGAACTCGTGTCGATCATCGGGCTCGCCGGGCAGACCAATCATCTGGTCACGGCCATGCAGATCCCGGTCGATCCGCAATTCGAGGTGAAAAGCTAGCCGTCAGCCAGCCTATCGGCAGGGGAGGGAACATTTGTCCCCAACCTGTTAAGGAAGTGACATGTAACGGCACTAAGGAGACCCACGCGAAGTCGCGCCGGTGGGTTTCCGGCAGCCGGCTCTCGCAGTGGAGCCGGCATGAAAATCGTCCAGATCACCGATACCCATTTCAGCCCGACAAAGCCGCACTTCAACGGCAATTGGCAGCCGCTCGCCGCCTGGATCGAACAGAGCGGCGCCGACCTTGTCATTCACACCGGTGACCTCAGCGTAGACGGCGCCGACAAGGATGCCGACATCGGCTTCTGCATGGAGCTGATGCGGGAAATCTCGGTCCCGATGCTGCTGGTGCCCGGCAATCACGATGTCGGTCATCTGCCCGGCTCCTTGCAGCCGGTCAACGCGGAACGCCTCGAGCGCTGGCGCCGGCTGGTTGGCCCCGATTATTGGATGGAGAACGCCGGAAACTGGCGATTTATCGGCCTCGACAGCCTGCTGATGGGTTTTGATGATGCCGAGGAAAAGGCCCAGTTCGAATGGCTGCGTGCGGCGCTGGAAAGCCGTGGCGGCCGGCGCGTCGCGGTCTTCGCCCACAAGCCGCTGTTCATCGACAAGCCCGGCGAAGGTGACACCGGCTACTGGAGCGTCCGACCGGCACAACGGCAGCGTCTCTACGATCTCATCGGTGCCCATGATGTGGCGCTTTTCGCCAGCGGTCACCTGCACCGGGCATGGCAAGGCAAATACGAAAACACCGCGCTGGTCTGGGGTCCGTCAGCCGCCTTCGTCGTCGGCGAGATGGAGCGCGACATGCCGGGCGAGCGGCTGCTCGGCGCGGTCGTGCATGAATTCGACGATACAGTCACCAGCGAGATCGTCGCGATCCCCCGCATGACCGTCCATGTCCTCGATGACGTGGTCGAGGAAGTCTACCCGCACGAGGCGCACAAGGTCCGCGGGAAGGTCGCGTCATGAGCGCGCTCTCCCTTCGCGGCTTGAACAAATCCTTTGGCGGCAATGCCGTTCTGAACGGCGTCAGCCTCGATGTCGAAGCGGGCGAGTTCATCGCCCTGGTCGGCCCCTCGGGCTGCGGCAAGAGCACCTTGCTGCGCATTCTTGCCGGGCTTGATCATGCCGACAGCGGCGAGATCTTCGTTGCTGGCAAGGACATGTCGGCGGTCGCCGCGGCCGATCGCAACATCGCCATGGTGTTCCAGTCCTACGCGCTCTACCCGCATCTGACGGCCGGCCAGAACATTGCGGTCCCGCTTGCCATGAAGCGGCTGAGCCGGACGCAGCGGCTGCCGCTGGTCGGCTCCGCACTGCCGGGCCAGAAAGAAATCCGCGCTGGCATTTCGCGCGATGTCCGCGAGATGGCGACGGTACTCAAGATCGATCATCTGCTCGACCGCAAGCCTGGTCAGATGTCGGGCGGCCAGCGGCAGCGTGTCGCCCTGGCGCGCGCCATGGTGCGGCGCCCCTCGATCTTCCTTATGGACGAGCCGCTTTCCAACCTCGACGCCAATCTGCGGGTGCTCGCCCGTGGCGAGATCGTCGAACTGCACCGCCGCGCCGGCGTGCCGACGCTCTATGTGACGCATGACCAGGCCGAGGCGCTTTCGATGGCCGACCGCGTGGCCGTGATGATCGGCGGCAGCCTGCTGCAGCTTGCGGCCCCCGAGGCGATCTACAACGATCCCGCCCATATCGAGGTCGCCCGTTTCGTCGGCCAGCCGAGGATAAACATCCTCCCGGCGCTCGCCGAAAGCGGCCGCGTCGATTTCCTGGGCATCGGGCTGGCGCTGCTGGAGAAAGTGGCGAACGGCCCGGTGAGCCTCGGCATCCGGCCCGAATTCGTCAAACTGTCTCGCAGCGGGCGGGGCGGCTTTGCCGGGAGGATCGAGCGTCTGGAATTCCTCGGCTCGGAAGTCGTTGCCCATTGCCGGCTGGACGCGACCGGCGACACCGTCATCGCCAAGCTGGCGCCGCACGAGGCGAGGGACCTGATCGCGGGAATGCCGGTGGGTATCCTCCTTCCACCCGAGCAGGCCATGGTCTTCGGGCCGGAGGGAAAGCGGCTGCGCATGGCGAGCGCCGCGCCCGCACGCCAGGAGCCCGCCTATGTCTAGCGTCGCGCTGGCGGGCAATGTCGCGAGCGCCGCGGCCCTCCACAGGCGCAGCGAGGACCGCACCGCCTGGCTGCTGGCGGCCCCGGCGATCGTGCTGTTGCTGCTGTTTGTGCTGCTGCCGGTGGTCGCCGTCATCTTTCTCGGCTTCACCGATTTCGAGCTCGGCTATGGTAAATTTCGCCTGGTCGGCTTAGAGAACTACGCACATCTCCTGACCGACCGCACCTTCCGCAAATCATTGTGGAACACGTCGGTCTATACGGCGATCGTCGCACCGGTCTCGATCGTGCTTGGCCTTGGCGTCGCCTTGCTGATCGAAGGCGAACCTCGTGCGCGCGGTTTCTTCCGCACCGTCTATTTCCTGCCGGTCGCATCGCTGATCGTCGCCATGGCGACAGTCTGGCAATATCTCTTTCACCCGACCATCGGGCCACTCAACGCGCTGCTTGCTCTGGTCGGCATTCCTGGCCCAAACTGGCTCGGCGCCTCGAACACCGTGCTCTACAGCCTGTCGATCATAGGCGTCTGGCAGTCGGTCGGCTTCAACATGGTGCTGTTCCTGGCGGGTCTGACGGCGATCCCGCGCGAGCTCTACGCCGCTGCTCACGTCGATGGCGCGAAATCCGCGGTCGACCGGTTTTTCCTGGTCACCTGGCCGATGCTCGGGCCGACGACGCTGTTCGTCGTCACCATCAGCATCACCAATGCGGTGAAGGTCTTCGAAACCGTGAAGATGCTCACCGATGGCGGACCCAACAAGGCCTCCGAAGTGCTGCTGTTCACCATCTACCAGGAAGGCTTCGTCTACTTGCGCGTCGGCTATGCCTCGGCAATGACCGTGGTCTTCCTTGCGATCCTGGTCGTGCTGATGCTTCTCCAATACCGCGTACTCGACCGGCGGGTGCATTACACATGACCAGCCTGCCCGCCGGCCGCATCATCCGTTTCGCGCTGCTTTCGCTCGGCGCGCTGATGATCCTCGCGCCCTACGTTTTCATGATCTCGACCGCGGGCAAGACGCAGAGCGACATCTTCACCTCGTCGCTGTCGCTCATCCCCCAGCATTTCTATTTCGCCGAGAATTTCGCCAAGGCGCTGAGCAAGGTGCCGATGGCAACACTGCTGTGGAACGGCGTCGTCGTGTGCGGCCTGATCTTCTTCTTCCAGGTGCTGGTCGCGATTCCCTGCGCCTACGCCATGGCCAAGCTGAAGTTCCGTGCCGCGCGGCTGATGATGGTGCTGGTGATGCTCGGCCTGCTGGTACCGATCCATGCCACGGCGCTGCCGCTCTATGTCGCCTTCGACCGGATGTCGCTCATCAACAGCTACACCTCGCTGGTTGCGCCGTTCACCATCTCGGTGTTCGCGATCTTCATGTTCCTGCAGTTCTTCCGCGCCATGCCCGACGACCTCATCCACGCAGCAAGGCTCGACGGCATGTCCGAGCTCGGGATCGTCGCGCGCGTCATCGTCCCCAACGCCTGGCCGGCGGTTACTGCCTTCGCGATCTTCTCGGTGGTCGCCCACTGGAACGATCTCTACTGGCCGCTGATCGTCGTCAGCAAGCAGGCCTCCGCCACGCCGCCGCTCGGCCTGATGTATTTCCGCGCCGCCGAGGCGGGCGACGACTACGGCGCGCTGATGGCCGCAACGTTGATCATCACCCTTCCACTCGTCGTTGCCTTCCTGTTCGCACAGAAGCGCTTCGTCGAAGGCATCACCATGACCGGTCTCAAAGGCTGACCGGGTCGAACCAGGAGCACGAGCACATGAAGCAACTTCCCAGGATTCTTGCAGCGGCGGCGATCTCGCTGACGACAGCCCTTCCGGCCTATGCCGACACGACGCTGACGGTTCATTATCCGATGCCGGGCTTCTTCAAGAACGTGATGGACACGATCTCGAAGAAGTTCATGGAAGAAAATCCCGACATCAAGATCCAGTTCGCCAGCCCGTCCGCCACCTATGAGGAAGGCATCCAGACCATCCTTCGCCAGGCCGGCACCGACGAAATGCCCGACATCACCTTCATAGGGCTGAACCGTCTGCGCATGCTCAACGAACGCGACGTTGCCGTCGATCTTGGCCCGCTGGTCAAGAAGGAAGGCAACATGGCTGAGCTCGGCTTCTCCGACACGATCCTGAAGCTGGCGCAGGTCAACGGCAAGCAGGTCGGCCTCGCCTTCGCCACCTCGAATCCGATCATGTATTACAACGCCGACCTGGTGAAGGCCGCCGGCGGTGATCCGGACAATCCGCCCAAGACCTGGGACGAGGTTATCGCGCTCGGCGGCAAGATCAAGGCGCTCGGCAATGGCGTCGACGGCATCGACTTCCGCTGGCAGGGTGACGACTGGATGTTTTCGGCGCTGCTGTTCGGCGCCGGCGGCAAGATGCTGGACGAGGACGAAAGCAAGGTCGCTTTCAACGGGCCGGAAGGCGGGAAGGCAGTCGAGATCCTGCAGCGGATGGTGAAGGAGGGCGGCATGCCGGTCTTCACCAAGCCGGCCGGCGAGCAGGCTTTCGCGGCCGGCAAGGTTGGCTTCGAGTTCCAGACCACCGGCGCGCTGGTCAACACCATCAAGAACGTCGGCGACAAGTTCACGCTGCGGACGGCCAAGATCCCGCTGATCGATCCGGCCAACGGCCATCTGCCAACCGGCGGCAATGCCGTGGTCATCCTGACCAAGGATGCCGCCAAGCAGGACGCTGCCTGGAAATTCGCGAAATTCGCCGCCGGCCCTTATGGCGCATCTGTCGTCGTGCCCGGCACCGGCTATGTTCCCAACAATGAACTCGCGGCAAAGTCTTCCGACTATCTCGGCGACTTCTACAAGAAGAACCCGCTGTTCCAGGCCGGGCTCAGCCAGATGCCGCTGATGGTTCCGTGGTATGCCTTCCCGGGCACCAATGGGGTCAAGGTGACGCAGTCGATCGTCGACAATCTGTCGCGCATCGTCGACCAGTCGGCCACGCCCAAGGAAGCGCTCAGCGACGCCGCAAGCGACGTCGAAGGCATGCTGCCGACGCAGTAAGGACTTGCCAGGGCATCGCCGCGCCAACGGCGCGGCGAACTCCCTGCGGTCAAGCCGGCCGGTAGATTCGCTCCGCCGTGTTCCAGAAGATATCAGCCTCGGCCGCCGGACCGTGCTTCGCTACAGCCGCGCGGTGGGCCTTTATCAGTTCGGCGTGGCTCGTCCACAACTTCTCGATGGGGAAGTTGGAACCGAACATCAGGTGATCCGCGCCCAATATCTCGATCGCGCTGTCGACGATGTAGGCGATCAGCGCGGGGTCGTTGCGGTGGACGAAAGTGCCAAGGCCAGACAGCTTGGCGTATCCGTTCGGCGCCGCTGACAGCGTGCGCAGCCCGGCCTTCCAGGCTTCGGTGGTTTCCTGATCCATGCCGGTCAGCATGCCGGCATGGGTGAGGATGAAATTGGTTTCGGGGTTCTCGCCGACCAGGGTCAGCCCGTCCGTCATCTGGGCGGGAAAGAGCTGCAGGTCGAAGGACAGGCCATAATCCTTCAGCCGCGCCACATTGGCCCGTACCCTGGGGTCGATCACCTGATCGGGGCCAGTGGCGAAGCGGAAGGCCGGGGTCTCGTGCCAATGCAACTGCATGCGGACGCCGCGCAGCAGCGGATATTTTTTCAAGCGGTCGATCTGGGGTCTGATATCGTCCACCGTCATGTCGGTGTAGCCGACGATGGCGTGCGGCCAGCCGGTTTCATCTGCCGTTTTCTGCAGGAAGGCGACTTCCTTCTCGAAATCCTCCTTCGCCCAGTTGGTCTGAACGTAGACCGCTTTCTCGACGCCGGAACCCTGCTGGTCGGCGAGAAACTCCTCGATCGGGTAGTCGCGGCGTATCGGCTCGTAGGGGCCGAAGATGCGCGGCACCATCGGCCCGACCAGCCAGGGCTGGTCCTGCTGGCGCCAGATGTGGAAATGCGCGTCGATGGTTTTCTGCATCACGGTACCCTTTTCCAGATTGTCGCCGCCCGCGGGGCAGGGCGGGCGAGCGACAGGATGAAATCGGTGAGGCTGTTCACAGACGAGCCGTCGATGAGATCGTCGAGGTCAGGCAAAATGGCGCGAAGGGCCGCCGTTGCCGGCTGGAAGCGCGGGTCGCCGGCCAAAGGTGTCGCCAGCGACAGCCGGAAAGCGCGTGCGCTCAGCCGGCGCATCGCCGTCTCCAGTTCGGCATGGTCGCCGCGCTCCAGCGCGTCGGACAGGATGATCACTGCCGCACCACGTGCGAAGGCGGAAAAACGCGGCACGGAGAGGAAGGCAAGCAGTGTTGGCCCCATGCGGGTGCCGCCGTCCCAGTCGTCAACCTGGGCGGCCGCGCGCGCCAGCGCCTGCTCGCGGTCGCGGATGCGTAGCGCTGACGTGATGCGGGTCAGACGCGTCCCGAAGGTGAAGATTTCTGCCCGGTCAGCGCCTTGCACGGCGGCATGCGCGAGCTTCAAATAATCCGACGTGTGGAGCTTCATCGAGCCGGACACGTCGATCAGGATCAGCAGTTTGCGCGGCACAGCCTGACGGCGGCGCAACAAGGGCGAGGGGACATCGCCATCGGCGCTGACGATTTCCCGGAGCGATCGGCGCAGGTCGAGCTTGCCGCGCGAATGGGTGCGCACCGTGCGGAAGGAGCGGCGCGCGGGCAAGGCGCTCGACAGCTGACGACGAAAGACGGTCAGCCTGTCGTCGTCGCGTTGGAAGTCGCGGGTGCTCAACTGTTCGATCGTCGAGGATAGCTCGCCGCCTTCCTGTCGCTGCTCGGCTTCGATCCGCTCGTCGTCGGCGCCCCCATCATCCTTGACGCGGGTTTCCTCGTCGCTGTCGCCTTCCGCCACGGCTGATGTGTTGCCGTAAAAATAGCTTTGGAAATGCGCCTCGAATTCGTCGCGGCGGTCAGGTGGCGGCGCCAGGGTGGCGAGCGCTGCCTCGCGGATATCGGCCATCGAGCGGGGGCCAAGCAAGGTCACCGCCTGCATGAAGCCGGAGATTTGCTCCGGGGCGATTATAAAGCCGTAGTGGCGCAGCAGTCGGCCGAAGCCGAGCAAGGGCGCGGCGGCGGGAGGTACGCTCACCTCGCCCCGTTTACGGAGAGAGGATGCCGGCAGGCAGGTGAGGGGCGGCGCCACCTTCTTCCCCTCATGGCGCCGCCCCTCATCCGCCCCTTCGGGGCACCTTCTCCCCGTGAACGGAGCGAAGGGATTGTCGAGCTCCCGGCTCACGCCAGCGCCTCCTCGACGATGCGGCCTAGCTCGGGCGCGATGTAGGAGAGGTCTTCCTCGTCCTTGATCAACACGCCGATGGCGCGGCGGAAGGCTTCCGGCCACGGGCTGCCGCCCTTTTCCAGGATCGTCGCGGCATTGGCCCATTCGACGGCTTCGGCGATGCCGGGCGGCTTGGCGAGCGGACGGGCGCGAATGGTCTGCACCGCGGCCGCCACCGCGCGCGCGGTAGCCTCCGCGACATCGCCAGCACGCAGCATGATGATGGCGGCTTCGCGTTCGGCGTCGGGGTAGCCGATCCAGTGATAGACGCAGCGGCGGCGCAGCGCCTCGGCAAGCTCCCGAGTGCGGTTCGAGGTCAGGATGACGATCGGCTGTGCGGCGGCGCGGATGGTGCCGCGCTCGGGAATGCTGATCTGGAAATCGGACAGGAATTCCAGGAGCAGCGCCTCGAACTCATGGTCGGAACGGTCGATCTCGTCGACCAGCAGCACGCGCTGCTGTGGCGCCTTCAGCACTTGCAGCAGCGGCCGGGCAATCAGGAAACGGTCGTCATAGATGTCGATCTCCTGCTCGCCCGCATGGCGGATGGCGAGCAACTGGCGCTGGTAGTTCCACTCATAAAGCGCGTGCGCGGCGTCGATGCCTTCGTAACATTGCAGGCGCACCAGATCGCGGCCGAGCAGCTCTGCGATCGCCTTGGCGGCTTCCGTCTTGCCGACGCCCGGCGCGCCTTCGAGCAGCAGCGGCTTGCCGAGCCGGATCGCCAGGAATATGGCGGTGGCGAGGCTGTCGTCGGCCAGATAGCGCGAGGCGGCGAGGCGCTCGGCCACCGCCTCCGGCGAGGTCGCGACCGTTTCGGCGTTTACCTCGGGCATGTCGGTCCTCAGTTCGCGGCTTGCGCCTTGAGCGCGCGCAAAATGCGTTCGGGCGTGATCGGCAGCGTGTCGATGCGCACACCGACGGCATCGAAGACGGCGTTGGCGACCGCCGGTATTTGCGGGTTGGCGCACATTTCACCTGGCCCCTTGGCGCCATACGGCCCGTCGGCGGAAGGGCGCTCCAGCACAATAATCTCGGTTTCGGCGAGGTCGCCGGGGCCGGGCATCAGATACTGGTTGAAGTCGGTGCCCCCATGGTCGCGGTTGGGGTAGTAGGGCTCGGTCGTCTCATAGAGCGCGTGGCTGATGCCCATCCAGGAGCCGCCGACCAGCTGCTGCTCGACCATTTTGGGGTTCAACGCGCGGCCGATCTCGAAGACGTTCTTCACCGTCAGCACCGTGACCTCGCCGGTCTCGTCGTCGACTTCCACCTCTGCCACCGTGCAGGCATGCGCATAACAGGTCGACGGCTTCATCGCGCCGGTCTCCTTCTCCGGATAGGAGCGCGGGATCAAAAACATGCCGCGGCCAGAAATCGAGCGGCCGCGCTTGAAATGCGCCGACAGGGCGACATCGAAGATCGAGATCGACTTTTGCGGCGCGCCCTTGACCAGTATGTTGCCCTGTCCGTCGGTTTCGAGGTCAGAGGCATTCACTTCCAGTTCCTCGGCCGCCACTTCAAGCATCACCTGACGGGCTTCCCTGGCGGCCTGGATGACCGCGTTTCCGGCGCGGTGTGTGCCGCGCGAGGCGAAGGTGCCCATGCAGTGCGGGCCGGTGTCGGTGTCGGCGGTGTCGACGACGACGCGGTCGGTCGGCACGCCGATCGTCTCGGCGCAGATCTGAGCCATGATCTGCTTCATCCCCTGGCCGAGATCGACGCTGGAAAGCGTGACCATGAAATTGCCGGTCGGTGTCGAATGCACCAGCGCCTGGGTCGGGTCGCCACCAAGGTTCATGCCGGTGGGATAGTTAATCGCGGCCACGCCGCGTCCACGCCTGATCGCCATCTCAAGCTCCGTTCTTGTAGGAGGACATCGCCATGTATTTCTCCGCCACTGGCCAGTTGGCGGCGCGCGAGGCTTCCTGCATGCATTCGATGAGCGCCGCGCCCTCGGTCGGCTGGCGATGCGCCTTCATGTCGCCGTCGCGATAGGCGTTGATGAAGCGGAATTCGAGTGGATCCATGCCGATCAGCCGCGCCAGCTTGTCCATCTGCACCTCCAGCGCGAAATCGCCGATGGTGACGCCGAAGCCGCGCATGGCCGACGACGGCGTGCGATTGGTGTAGACGCAGTAGGTGTCGATCCAGACGTTGGGGATGGTGTAGGGACCGGGATAGTGCCCAGCGCCCTTCTGCGCGCCATAGGGCGAGTGGCGGGAGTAGGCACCGGCATCGGTGTAGCCGGTGACCTTTCGTGCGACGATGCGGCCGTCCTTCATGACGCCGTCCTTGATGACGACTTTTTCGGCCGCGCGGGGCGAGGAGATCTGCATCTCCTCCTCGCGGCTGTAGATAAAACAGACTGGTCGCCCGGTTAGTTTCGCGCCGAGGATAGCGATCGGTTCGACGATGACATCGACCTTGCCGCCGAAACCGCCGCCGACCGTGCCGCCGACAAAATGCAGCTTGCTGCCCGGCATCTGCAGGATGATCGAGGTGTTGTCGAGGGTGAAGAACATGGCCTGCGTGTTGGTGTAGCAGGTGAAGCGGTCATTGCCCTCGGGCGCCACCACGCAACCGGTGGTCTCGGTCGGCGCGTGCTCGATGGGCGAGGACTGATAGCTTTGCTCCAGCACGTGATCGGCTTCGGCAAAGCCCGCCTCGACATCGCCGAAGCGCACCTTGCGGCACGCGCCGCTGTCATAGAGGTAATAGTTCTGACCGTGATACTCGTTGACGATGGGCGCGCCGGGCTTCAGCGCTTCCTCCATGTCGAACACGGCGGGCAGCACTTCATAATCGACCTTGACCTTGGCGGCGGCCTCCTGGGCGGCACGCTCGGTTTCGGCCAGCACCGCCACCACGGCCTCTCCCTTCCAGCGCACCTTGCCATCGGCCAGGACCGTCTCGTCTTCCGGTCCGACCTGGATCAGGATCAGGATCGTGTAGACATTGTGCGGCACGTCCCTGGCCGTCAGCACCTTCACCACGCCCGGATGTTTTTCGGCCTCCGACGTGTCGATCGAGCGGATGCGGGCATGGTGATGAGGGCTGCGCACCATCTTCAAATGCAGCATGCCGGGAAAGTTGCGGTCGGCGAAATAGGCGGTCTTGCCGGTGACGTGGCCTGGCGAATCCGAGCGCGGCCGGGCCTGGCCGATCTCATGCAGATCATCCTTGCGGACATCGGCGAAGTAGCTCTTGCGCAGTTCCATTTCCTTGGTCCCTCAGGCCGCGTTCTGCGAATTGGCGCGGGCGGCGGTGAGCACCGCCTGGATTATTGGCTCATAGCCGGTGCAGCGGCAGACGTTCCCGGACAGCGCCTCGACGACATCCTCGCGGCTGGGATTGGGCGTGTGGTCGAGCAGAACCTTGGCGGCCATGATCATGCCCGGTGTGCAAAAACCGCATTGGGTGGCGAATGTGTCGAGGAAGGCGCGCTGCAGCGGGTGCAGCACGCCGCCTTCGGCGAGGCCCGACGTGGTCGTGATCATTGCACCGTTGCAGGTCTCGGCCAGCGTCAGGCAGGAGAGCTTCAACTCGCCGTCGATGATGACGGAGCAGGCGCCGCAGGTGCCTTGGTGGCAGCCGCCCTTCGGCGAGGTGTCGCCGATCTTGTCGCGCAAGGCATTGAGCAGCGTCGTGCCGCTTTCTATGAATTCGGCTTTTTCGGAGCCATTGAGCGTGAATTGAACCGGGACCTTTGCCATTCTTCCTCCTTGCGCACCTGCCCCGCGGGGCAAGCGCGCGCCCCCGATTGTGATTAGCCGAGCAGCAGCCGGCCGAGATGCACCGGCAGAACCTCGGCGCGATACCAGGCGCTGGCGATCGGGTCGGTGATGGGCGAGATGCCTTCAGCCGCGGCGGCCAGCGCCGGTGCGATGCCGTCCGGGTCGAGCGTCCTGCCGAGCAGCGCTTTTTCCGCTGCCTTGGCACGCATCGGCCGATCGGCCATGCAGCCCAGCGCGACCCGTGCCGAGGACACGGTTCCGTCTTCAGCCTGTTCCAGAACGACGGCGATGCTCAGCACCGAGACCCCCTTGGGCTTGACCCGCGACACTTTGAGGAAGCGGAAGCTGTCGGGCTTCGGAAGCGTGAAACCGACCGACGTGACGATGGCGCGGCTGTCGTCCCGTGCGGCCAGGAAGGTCTCGATGGGTCTTTCGCCGTCATTCGTAGCGACCGTTGCGTCGAGCGCCAGGAGGGCCACGGTGAAATCGCCATAGGGCGCCGGCGCGAACAGATTGCCGCCGATGGTCGCCATGTTGCGGATCGCCGGACCGCCAACGGCACGCGCGGCCTTGGCAAGCTGGTCGAATTCGGGATGGCGGCCGATCGCCGCCATGGTCACGGAAGCGCCGATGCGCACCGTGCCACCGGAGACCGCGATTGCCGACAGGGCCGGGTCTGTCGACTTGACAAGGCCGGAGACCGAAACATCGCCTTCATTGGCGGCGCGTACGACGAGCGTGCCGCCGCCGAGATAGCGCGTGCCGGAGGCTTCCAGCGCCGCGCTGGCGTCCTTCACCGTTGCAAAACTCTGCAATGCCAGCGCCATGGCCCGCTCCTCAACCCTGGCCGGCAAAATGGCTCTTCAAGGCGTTGAAGCCGCCCTGGAAGACATTGGCGCCCATGCCCTCGGCCAGCTTGTCGGCTTCTTCGGGTGCTGCGTCGAAGCTGGCGGTCCATTCGGCATAGGTGCGGTCACCGTCGGTGATGCGCCGCAATTGCAGCGTCGCCTTGTGGTTGGTGAGCGGCTGCGGCGTTTCCAGGATAGAATAGCTGACGAGGAAATCGTCATCGGAAAAGTGGACCAGTTTTTCGCGCAGCCGCGCGCCGCTGGCCAGCTGGAAGTTGCGCACGCAGCCGATCGTGCTGGCATCCTTGCCGTCCTCGATATGGCTTTCGACCATGCGTGGATGCCAATCCGGCAACCCGTTGAAATCGCGTATGCGCGCCCAAACCTGTTCGACCGGTGCGTCGATGACGCTGGAGATGGTGACTTTGGGCATAAGATGTTCCCTTGCGAATTTCGTTGCGGCAAGGGTAGGGCGCTACAGCGGGCAGCGCTTATCAATGCGTCTTGAGCGTCTATCAACCAGTCTGAAAAAACAGATAGCTGTTGCTCAGGCCGTTGCCCGCGCGGCCTCGCGGTAGAGCGTCGGCGGCACGCCGACATGGTCGCGGAAGAAGCGCGAGAAATTGCCTTGCGTGGTGAAGCCGAGATTGCAGGCGACCGAGATCAGCGGCTCCCGCGACCACTGCAACTGCCGCACCGCTTCCTCCATGCGCAGCGTGTTCCAGTAGACATTGGGCGTCAGGTTGGTCTGTTCCTTGAACAAGGCGAAGAAATGCGGCCGCGAAAGGCCAACGGCGCGGGCAACGTCGTCGAAGGAGATGCGTTCGCAGATATTGGCCTTCATCAGCTGAATCGCCTTGCGGACGCGGAAATCCTGCACCGTGTTTATGCGGCCGCGCGCGTCCTGCGGCGCCGAGGCATCGGCGGCATCGAGCACCGAGTCGACGAAGCGCTCGATCTCGTAATTGGCGACATCGTCGACGCTCTCATTGTCGGTGAGATGGTCGAGCAGGCTGGCGGCCGCCTGGTGCAGCCAAGGCTCGAGCGCGATCGCCGCCCGCGAAAACAGCGGCGCGTTGGATGGCAGGTCGCGCCGGCGGCGGGCCCAGTCGGGATCGATGTAGAAGGCGAGAAACAGACCGGGCGTCCCGTTTTGCGACAGGACATGGCTGTGGGGCTGGAAGGAATTGATGCCGGCGGCGGTGCAGGGGCCGAGGCTGACCGTCTCGCGGCCGATGGTCATCTCGCCGGCGGTGCCTTCGAGCCAGATGATCAGATGAGCCTCGACATGGGCATGGGTGACGAAGTCGCTCGCGACATTCAGGACAGAAACATGTCCGAACCGGCCCCAGTAGAGCCTGATCGCTTCCGTCATGGCATATCCTCCCGCAAGCGACTGGCCTCCCTTCGCCTGCAGGGGGATTGTGCGGCCGGTTTTCGGCATCCGTCAAGGCATCGGCTGTTGGCCGGCATCAAAGGCCGTCGGCTTCGGCCGATTTTCAGACTGAGCGATAGGATCAGAACGACTAGCGCTTCGACGGCGAAGAGCCCTCAATCGCTGCGCCTGAAATTGCGGATGCGGTCGAACAAAACCGCGAGCAGGATGGCGCCGCCGATGAAAGTCCCTTGCCAGAAGGCGTTGATGCCGAGCAAGCCAAGGCTGTTGCGGATCACCTCGATGAGGGCAGCACCGACGATGGCGCCAAAGGCGGTGCCGACGCCGCCGGCCAAATTGGCGCCACCGATGACGGTGGCCGCGATCACTTGCAGTTCCATGCCGTTGCCGAGATTGGTGGTGACAGCGCCGAGCCAGCCGGTTTCGATGATGCCCGCAATGCCGGCCGACAGCGCCGAGATCATGTAGACGGCGACCTTGATCTGGCGAACCGGCACGCCGGTCAGCGTCGCGGCGTGCTCGTTGCCGCCAATGGCAAAGATGTGGCGGCCGAACTTCGTCCAGCGCAGGACGAAGCCGGTGATCAGGGCCAAAAGGATCGTGTAGAGTACCGGATTGGCGATGCCGAACACCCAGGCGCCGCCGCCGAGCGCCAGAAGCTTGTCGTGGTCCGGGCCGAACTGGAAGACGACGGTGTTGTTGGAGGCGACCATGGCGAGGCTGCGGGCGATCGACAGCATGCCGAGCGTCACCACGAAGGGCGGAAAGCCCAGATAGGCGATAAAAATGCCGTTGAACGCGCCGATGACGAGCGCGGTGGCGATCGAGGCCAGAATGCCGATCTCGATCGAATAGCCTGCATGCATGGTGACGGCCAGCACCATCGAGCACAGGCACAGCACCGAGCCTACTGACAGGTCGATGCCACCGGTGATGATGACGAAGGTCATGCCGAGCGCCACGATGGCGACGAAGGTGATGTTGCGCGTGATGTTGTAGAGGTTCTTCGAGGTGGCGAAGGCATCGGTGGCGAAGGACAAGAAGATGCAGGCCAGGACGACGGCGACCACCACCCAGAAAGTCTGGCTGGAGAACAGGCGCGACAGGAGAGTGTGCTGCTTCTGCGCGATCGTCTGGTCAAGGGTGACTGCCATTATCGACCTTTCCTGCCGGCAGCGAAACGCGCCAGCGCAATGAAAACCGGTTTTATCGCTCTCACGCCGCCTGCTCGATGGCGCCGGTGATCAACCCGGTGACTTCCTCGGGCGAGCTCGACGCGATCGCCTTGTCGGCGACCTTCCTGCCGCGCCGCATCACGATGACGCGGTCCGCGACGTCGAAGACGTCGGGCATGCGGTGGCTGATCAGCACCACGGCGATGCCCTGTTTACGCAAGTTGCGGATGAGGTTGAGCACTTCGGCGACCTGCCGCACCGAGATCGCCGCCGTCGGCTCGTCCATCAGCACGATCTTGGCCTGCGACAGCATGGTGCGGGCGATCGCCACGGCCTGGCGCTGTCCGCCCGACATCTGCTTGACGAGATCGCGCGGGCGCGTCTCGGATTTCAGCTCGGCGAAGATATGGCCGGCGCGCTTGTACATCGCCGCATAGTCGAGGATACGGAACGGGCCGACGCCACGACGCAGTTCACGGCCGAGATAGACATTGGCCGCCGCCGTCAGATTGTTGCAGAGCGCCAGGTCCTGGTGGACGATCTCGATGCCGTGCTGGCGCGCCTCGACCGGCTTGTGCAGGATGAGTTCCTTGTCGTCCATGCGCATGGTGCCATGGCTCGGGCGGAAATTGCCGGCGATCATCTTGACCAGCGTCGACTTGCCGGCGCCGTTGTCGCCCATCAGGCCGACGACCTCTCCGGGCTCGATCGACAGCGACACGTCGTTGACCGCCTGGATGGCGCCGAAATGCTTCGAGATGTTGGTGAGTTCGAGAACCGCCACCAGTCTTTGCCTCCCATGCCTGACCCATCCTCACGCGGACAGGCGACAGCTTCCATTGGCTTTCCCCAGCTCCTCCCGGGGGCAGCGATGCGGTCATTTACGCGAATGGTATCGCGGGCGTCAATTGTCGAACAGGCAATTGTCAGACGAATAGTGCCGTGCAGATTTTGAAAAATCCGTTTTGTAGGACAAATAGCATTGACGTTGGCGGCAAGCCGTTATTAGTTGAGCGTCGGAGGAAGACATGCCGGCTTTGACGACGCCATCGGCGGCGCCAACGGCAAGAAGGTTTTGGCGATCGTGCAGCGTCGTCGCTGGGAGGGTCGCATCTGAAAATGCTTATCGGCCTGGCCGGATTGAATGGGCGCACGCGTCTCAGTCATCTCGCATCCTGGCTGGTTTGTGTGGCGGGCACGCCGTGTCCGTCTGGTTGCAAAGGGAGGACTGACATGAGGAAAACAGTATTGCTCGCCGCCGTCGCCGCCATGGCGTTGGGCGCCGGGCCGGCTTTGGCCAAGAAGCAGCTCGTCATCGTGGTGAAAGGTCTCGACAATCCATTCTTCGAAGCCATCCACCAGGGCTGCGAGAAATGGAACAAGGAAAACGCCAGCTCGGAATATGAATGCTTCTACACCGGCCCGGCATCGACTTCCGACGAGGCCGGCGAGGCGCAGATCGTGCAGGATATGCTTAGCAAGGCCGACACGGTTGCGATGGCGATCTCGCCGTCCAACGCGCCGCTGATCGCACAGACGATCAAGAGCGCCAATCCGTCGATCCCGATCATGACCGTCGACGCCGATCTCGCCAAGGGAGACGCGGCACTGCGCAAGACCTATCTTGGCACCGACAACTACCTGATGGGCAAGAAGATCGGCGAGTACATCAAGAAGGCCAAGCCGAATGGTGGCACGATCTGCACCATCGAGGGCAATCCGGCGGCCGACAACATCCTGCGCCGCGCGCAAGGCATGCGCGACGCGCTGACCGGCAAGGAAGGCCTCACGGCACTTGCCGGCGAAGGCGGCTGGACGGAAGTCGCCGGCTGCCCGGTGTTCACCAATGACGACGGAGCCAAGGGCGTTCAGGCGATGACCGACATCCTCGCCGCCAACCCCAAGCTCGACGCGTTCGGCATCATGGGCGGGTGGCCGCTGTTCGGCGCGCCGCAGCCCTACCGCGACCTGATCGGCCCGCTCAAGGACCGGCTGGCCAAGAACGACTTCGTCATCGGCGCCGCCGACACGATCGGCGACGAGGTGGCGATCGCCAGGGACGGCCTTGTCACCGCGCTGGTCGGCCAGCGGCCCTTCGAAATGGGCTACAAGGCACCATCGGTGATGATCGACCTGGTCGAAGGCAAGAAGGTTGACGATCCGGTCTTCACCGGTCTCGACGAATGCACCAAGGACACCGTCGACACCTGCATCCAGAAGTAGGCCGCGATTTCGGGGCGCTCGCCAACGAGCGTCCCGTTTCCTCCACTCTTCAACAGGACGCCTTGGTTGGGGCAATCGGGCTCCGGCTTTGACGCGTCAGTGGTTTGGATTTTCGGCAACGGGATCGGTGCGCCACGCGGGTTCGGATCAATCCGGGTGACTGGCGGCCGACCTATTGGAACGTGAATGCCGGACGAGAAGGCAAAGAAAAAAGCCGGCCGGGCCAAGGCGCAAGCCAGCCATGACCCAGCAGCCATGCGCAGGGCGGATGCGGCGCACTTTCCCGGGTCCAGCGTCCATGCCTCGCTCGCCAGCGAGATTGGCCTCAGGATCGTGCGCGGCGACTATCCGCCTGGCAGCATCCTGCCCAATGAGGCCAAATGGGCCGAAACCTTCAATGTCAGCCGTTCGGCGGTGCGCGAGGCGATCAAGATGCTGATGGCCAAGAGCCTTTTGGCTTCGCGGCCAAAGATCGGCAGTTGGGTCGAGCCGAAGGAGCGCTGGAACCTGCTCGACCGCGACGTGCTGGCCTGGTACGCGACCGCGCCGGATCGCGAAGCGTTCCTTCGCACCGTGCAGGAGTTCCGCCACATCATCGAACCGGAAGCATCCGCCTTTGCCGCCATGCGGCGCAGCGACGAGCAGATGGCCGAGATCAGCCTGGCCTGCCGCGAGATGGGCGAGGCGGCCAACCTGCCCGAGCGCATCCGTGCCGACACGCGCTTCCACCTCGCCATCCTGCGGGCGTCGGGCAACGACCTTCTGGTGCCGCTCGGCGTGTTGATCGAATCGGCGCTCGACCATCTCTTCGTCTTCACCACGCGCCAGGTCGGCGATCAGCGGCGGGCACAGAAACTGCACGAGGCGATCGAGAAAAGCATCCGCCTGCAGCGGCCAGCCGCGGCGCGCAACGCCGTGCACAAGCTGCTTGCCGACACGGATGAGGGGATCGGAAGGGGCCGGCGCTGAGGCCAGCCGCCGTCCGGGTCTCAGATCGTCTGCTTCTTTCCATCCTTCGTCGGCATCAGGTCGATGCCATTGACCTTGGCGATGTGCGTGGCCAGCATCGGCACGAACTGCTCGGCCGGGCCGGTTGCGTGAGCGCCGGCGAAGGAATTCTTGGTGGCGTTGCCGAGCGGATTGGCGATGCCCGCCGCGCCCGCCATCGATTCCAGATAGGTCAAATCCTTGAAGGCATTGGCTATGGTGAATTTGTGGGCGTCGCGGTCGCCTTCCAGCGTCCAGCGCATGAAGGTCTGGTAGAAGCCGCAATCCATGCGGCCGTTGCGAATGACGCTGTCGAAACGCGGCGGCGAGATGCCGACCTTCTCCGCCAGTGCCAAGGCCTCGGAATAGAGTGCGGCGTAGCCAAGCGAGATGAAATTGTTGAGCAGCTTCATGCGGTGGCCGTCTCCGGTATCGCCGATATGCACGATGCGGCCGGCCCAGGTGTCGATCACCGGCTTGACCCTGGCAAAGACGGCGTCGGGCGCGCCAACCATGGCGTCGAGCGTGCCTTCCCAGGCTTCCTTCGGCGTGCGGCTGAGCGGCGCGTCGACATAGTCGACGCCGAGCGCCTTGAGTTCCGCGGCAAGTGCCACGGTCGAGACCGGATCCGATGTTGAGCAGTCAACGACCACCGCCCCCTTCTTCAAACCCTCCTTGAGGCCATCGGGACCGCGAATGATAGCCTCCACCTCGCGCGAGCCGGTGACGCAGATGAAAACGATATCGGATGCCGCCGCCACATCGCGGGAAGTCGATGCCTCGCGAGCCCCTCGGCCGAGAAGATCCTCCGCCGGTTTGCGGTTCTTGCGGCCGAGGAAGGTCAGGGAATATCCCTTGTCGACAATGTTCTTGGCTATGCCGTGCCCCATCAGGCCAAGGCCGACAAAGCCGATCTTCTCACCGGTAGCGCTCGTGCTCATGCTGTCTGTCCTGTTCCCGTGATTATCGATAATGTCGCCGCTGTTTTAGCCATAGACGGTTGCAGAAAGCAATATTGTCTGACAATACACGTAAATCCCAGGACTTTCGTGGAGACCAGAAATGACGAAGCGGATCATGTTCACCGGCGGCAGCGGCAAGGCTGGGCGCCACGTCGCGCAATATCTGGTCGAGCAGGGTTGCCAGGTGCTCAACATCGACACCAAGCCGCTCGACAATCCCAAGGTGCGCACGCTGATCACCGACATCACCGACAGCGGCCAGGTGTTCAACGCGCTGTCGAGCTATATGGGGCTGCACGAATTCGACCCCTCGCTACGCCCGCAGCCAGTGGACGCCGTGGTGCATTTCGCTGCCATCCCACGCATCATGATCACGCCCGACAACGAGGTGTTCCGCATCAATGCAATGGGCACCTACAACGTCATCGAGGCGGCGGTGAAGCTCGGTATTCGCAAGGTGATCATCGCTTCCAGCGAGACGACCTACGGCCTGGTGTTCGCCAACGAGCCGCGCGACCCCACGCATTTCCCGCTCGACGAGGAGTATGACGTCGACCCGATGGATAGCTATGCGCTATCAAAGATCGTCAACGAGAAGACCGCGCGCGCTTTCGCGCAGCGCAACGGCACGGATATCTATGCCTTGCGCATCGGCAACGTCATCGAGCCGCATGAGTATTCGCTGTTTCCGAAATGGTTCGCCGATCCTGGTTTTCGCAAGCGCATCGCCTGGAGTTACATCGACGCGCGCGACCTTGGCCAGATCACGCTGCGCGCCGTCGAGAAGGATGGGCTGGGCTACCAGGTGTTCAATGCCGCCAATGACGACACCTCGTCCGATCTGCCGACCGCCGAGCTCCTGAAGCGGTTCTATCCCGACGTGCCGGTCAACGGCGAACTCGGTGAGTATGAGACGCTGCTGTCGAACCGCAAGGCGCGCGACATGCTCGGCTTCCGCCCGGAGCACAGCTGGCGCAAATACGTCAAGACCGCCTGAGCGAGCTCGAATCACGGCTGGGTTGTGCATAGAGGGCCGGCTTCGCGGCCCCACGCTCGCACCGCGCTTGACAGCTCCCCTAAACCGGCCTTTCTGGAACCCATGCGGGACGCGAAGCCGAACAAGGAAAAATCGCCGAAAAAGGCTGTAGCCGCCGATCGTCCGGCCGGTGTTCGGCGAGCCGACGCGGCACGTATTCCGGGCTCCAGCGTGCACACATCACTGGCCGGCGAGATTGGCCTCAGGATCGTGCGCGGCGACTATCCGCCCGGCACCATCCTGCCCAATGAGGCCAAATGGTCGGAGACCTTCAGCGTCAGCCGCTCGGCGGTGCGCGAGGCGATCAAGATGCTGATGGCCAAGAGCCTGCTCGCATCGCGCCCCAAGATCGGCAGCTGGGTCGAGCCGAAGGAGCGCTGGAACCTGCTCGACCGCGACGTGCTCGCCTGGTACGCGACGTCGCCCGACCGCGAGGTGTTCCTGAAGACGGTGCAGGAATTCCGCCACATCATCGAGCCGGAAGCGACCGCCTTCGCCGCCATGCGGCGAACCGACGAGCAGATGGCCGAGATCAGCCAGGCCTGTCGTGAGATGGGCGAGGCGAAAAGCTTGCAGGAGCGGACCCGCGCCGACACCCGCTTCCACCTCGCCATCCTGCGTGCCTCGGGCAATGATCTGCTGGTGCCGCTCGGCGTGCTGATCGAATCCGCCTTCGACCACCTGTTTGCCTACACGACCCGTGAACTCGACGATTTGCAGCTCGCCCAGAAGATGCACGAGGCAATCGAAAAGAATATCCGCCTCCAGCGGCCCGACGCAGCGCGCAATGCCGTGCGCAAGCTGCTGGCCAATACCGACAACGTCATCCGTTCGCGATAGATTTCCGCGACACGGCCGTTCGGCGGGGGTGTTTGCGCCTTCGAGCTCGAAGCAATTCGGGGAGCACCGCAAAAAATTCTAAAGCCTATGTCGGACCGGCTGTGTTGTGTCCGTCCTTGGGGCATCGAACAGAGACCACGAAGGAGTATCGACATGCCCAGCACCGTACGTTTGCATCGCGTTCTGACCACCAGCCCGGAGAAGGTCTACCGCGCGTTCCTCGAGGCCGACGCTCTTGCCAAATGGCTTCCGCCGAACGGCTTCACCTGCACGGTTCATCACTTCGAAGGCAAGGTCGGCGGTACCTTCAAGATGTCGTTCCGCAACTTCACCACTGGCGACAGCCATTCGTTTGGCGGTGAGTATGTCGAGCTCGTCGCGGGCGAACTCCTGCGCTACACCGACAGGTTCGACGATCCCAACCTGCCCGGCGAGATCCAGGTGACCGTGACGTTGAAGAAAGTGTCCGTAGGCACCGAAGTGAACATCACACAAGCCGGCATTCCAGACGCCATTCCCGCCGAAGCCTGCTATCTCGGCTGGCAAGAGTCGCTGCGCAACCTGGCCAAGCTTGTCGAACCCGAGATCAGGCAATAGGGCGCCGACCGTCTGGGTAGCGGTAAGAAACGGGTTCCTCACCTCGTTTTCGATGGTGAGAAACAAGTTTGAGGAGCCATTGGCGGCGAGGGCCTAATCCTCTTTTGGCCGCCCGAATGCCGCGCGCAATTCGTCCTTGGCGTCCTCGAGGATCTTCTTGCGTGCCGCGGGCAGGTTTTTTCCGGCCCTGTTGATGTAAAAATTCAGCATCGACATCGCGGACTGGAAGGGCTCGGCCTTGCGGCGGTGGCTGTGTTCGGCCGAACGCTTGAGCGAGGCGGCGATCTTCTTGGCGTCGTCGGATTCGAACACGTGGTCCTCGAGATCCATGGCATCGCTGTGCTCGGTCACCTCGGCCGACCATTTCTGCTTGGTGGCGGTCATGGCTGGACTCCTTTGCGGGGTTGCTGATCGGAAACTCCAGATGCTGGCGTCGGTTCCGCACTCGTACCTCCCTGGAACCACGGATTTGCCCGCCGTGGCGCTGCTGTGCGCCGAGAATGCGTCGATAGTGGCCAAAACAGCAGCGGTTGAGGCCGCCGACAGGAAACGCCTTTGTCACGAGCCGACTTGAGCCGGCCAAGCCCCGGTATCGACAGTTCCTACGCCTGGATGCGCCTTGCTATCTCGATGCTGCTGGCGACGATCGGCGCGGTCGGCATGTGGGCCGTTGTCGTGGTGCTGCCGGCGGTACAGGCCGAGTTCGGCGTCGACCGCGCCGCGGCATCCATGCCTTACACCGCGACCATGGTAGGCTTCGCCGCCGGCAATGTGCTGGTCGGCCGCGCCATCGACCGCATGGGTTACTGGATTCCGGCGCTGTTTTCCTCGATCGCGCTCTCCGCCGGCCTTCTGCTCGCGGCTTTGTCGACCTCGATCCTGCAATTCACCCTTGCCCAGGGCGTGCTGATCGGTCTCGGTACATCGGTGATCTTCGGGCCGCTGATCGCCGATATATCGCATTGGTTCAATCGCCGGCGCGGCGTCGCCGTCACCGCGGCCGCGGCCGGCAATTACCTCGCCGGAGCGATCTGGCCGACCATCATGCCGACGCTGATCAAAGCGGAAGGCTGGCGCTTCACCTATGCCGCCATCGGCGTCTTCTGCCTGGTCACCATGGTGCCGCTGGTGCTTTTGCTGCGCCGTGGCGCTCCGGAAGCGGCAGCCGCCGGCTCGGCCGGAAGCCGGTCTGTGCAGCCGATGCCAATGTCTCCAGCCGCGATGCAGATGCTGCTGGTCGTCGCGGGACTGGGCTGCTGCGTGGCGATGTCGATGCCGCAAGTGCATATCGTCGCCTATTGCATGGATCTCGGCTACGGCATGGCGCATGGCGCCGACATGCTGTCGATCATGATGGCCGCGGGCGTCGTCAGCCGGCTCGCTTCGGGCTTTGTCGCCGACCGCATCGGCGGTGTCAAAACCTTGCTTATCGGCTCCGTGCTGCAATGCCTGTCACTGCTGTTCTACATCCCGTTCGACGGGCTCGCCTCGCTCTATGCCGTGTCGCTGGTCTTCGGCCTGTCGCAAGGCGGCATCGTCCCTTGCTATGCGATCATCGTGCGCGAATACCTGCCCGCCAAGGAAGCCGGCCAGCGCATCGGCATCGTCATGATGGCGACGATTTTCGGCATGGCGATCGGCGGCTGGATGTCGGGCTGGATCTACGACCTGACCGGCTCCTATGCCGCCGCGTTCCTGAACGGGATTGCCTGGAACCTCTTGAACATACTCGCGATCGGACTGTTCATCTGGAAGGCAAGGGACAGGGCTGCCGTAGCCGCCTGAGGAAAGCCAAGCACGGCCATTCGGTGGCCCGGCTTGACAACGGGCAGTCACTGCGCGACGCCAAGGCGGAGGGTGCGGCAACAGGCCGGTGAGATGGCGACAGCTGGAAAGATCGCATTGCGGGCGCGCTTCGATGGCCATGCGCATGGGCCAAGATCGTGATCAAGCCGCGTTCGCGCCGGGGCGGTGGCCGCCCAACCCTATCGGATGTGGCACGCAAGGCCGGCGTCGGCGCCATCACCGTTTCACGCGCGCTGCGCGACCCGGCGCGCGTTTCCGAGGAGCTGCGCCGCCAGATTCAGGCCGCCGTCGACGAACTCGGCTATGTGCCGGACCCCAATGCGCGCGCACTGGCCTCGGCGCGCGCCGAAGTGTTCGGTGTGCTGGTGCCTTCGCTGACCAATAACGTCTTCGCCGAGGTGGTGCGCGGCATTTATGACAGCCTGTCGGACAGCCCGTTCCGCATCCAGCTCGGCAATACGCACTATTCCGGACTGGAGGAAGAGCGGCTGCTGCAGTTGTTCGGTTCGCAACGCCCGGCCGCGCTCATCGTTGCCGGCATCGACCAGACGACCGCTTCGCGAAAACTCCTGGAGAATGCCGGTTGCCCGGTGGTGCAGGTGATGGAGACCGGGCCTGATCCGGTGGACATGATGGTCGGTTTCTCGCATCTCGATGGCGGTCGGACGGCGACCGAGCACCTGATCGAGGCGGGGTATCGCCGGATCGGCTTCATCGGTGCACGCATGGACCCCCGCTCGCAGCGGCGCCTGGCTGGTTACCGGATGGCGATGGAGAACGCCGGCCTCTCGGACCCGCGCCTGATCACCACAACGCCGGTGCTGTCCAGCGTGCCGCTTGGTCGCGAACTGTTCCGCGATGCCCTTGCCAAGATGCCAACGCTCGACGGCGTGTTCTGCAACAATGACGACATCGCGCTCGGCGTGTTGTTCGAATGCCATCGCGCTTCCATCGACGTGCCCAAGACCATTGGCATTGTCGGCTTCAACGATCTCGACATGATGCAAGTGGCGTTTCCTTCGATCACCAGCATCCGCACCCATCGCTACGAAATCGGCAGGCGCGCGGTGGCCATGGCGCTTGCGGCGATATCAGGTGACAGGCCGCGGCAGCGCGTCGTCGACCTTGGCTTCGAGCTGAAGCGCCGCGAGAGCACGGCGCGCTGAAACATTTTAGAACCTGCTGAATCAGCCTTTACAGGCATTCTTGGTAGCGCTACCATTCGAAACCACATGGCGTCGGCGTGTTGTTTATTATACATAAGCGACAGAATTTCCTTGTTTATTATTGATAATATGATACTTTTGCTCCCGCTTAAGGAAGCGAAAAGGAGGAGCAGGTTGGCGCTGGCCACCTGACGTGCGTGGGACTACGGCGGGAGGTGCTTGGGTCAACACGTCATTGTACCGCAGCTAAACAAAGAAGTCAGAACTGCAACTGGGAGGAATATCGATGATCAAGTCACTCGTCGGTGGCATCGTTGCCGCCACTGCATTCGTCATGTTGAGCTCAGCGGCGATGGCCGCAGGCCCAGAAGTCGTCAAGGGACCAGCAGCCGAGCCGGACTGCTTCGCCCCATGGGCAGCCGATACGCAATTCTTCAAGTTCCCCAAAAAGGCCGGCCCATATCGCGTTGCGCTCGCCAACGGCTATATCGCCAACACTTGGCGTATCCAGATGGTGCAGACCGCCAAGGCGTACGCGGCACAGCCGGATGTCGCCAAGAAACTGAAGGAATTCAAGGTTGTGTCGACCGGCGAGGACGTCCCGGCGCAGATCTCCGCGATCAACAATTTCATTGATTCCGGCTTTGACGCCATTGTCGTCAACGCGCAGAATCCGACCGCCTTCGGGCCGGTCATCAAGCGCGCCAGGGAAGCGGGGGTCGTGCTGGTCGCCTTCGACAACATCCTCGACACCAAGGATGCCATCAACGTCAATGTGGACCAGAAGGGCCTTGGCGCATTGTGGGGCAAGTGGTTGGTCTCACATGTTCCGAACGGCGGAAAGGTGCTCGAAGTGCGCGGCGTCGCCGGCACCTCCGTCGATACGGACCGCCATGCCGGCATCCACGAGGTTCTCGACGGCTCGGGCAAGAAATGGGAAGTCACCGAGGTGGTCGGCAAATGGGACGATGGCGTCGCCCAGAAAGCTACGGCGGACGCGATTGCCACCAACGGACCCTTCGACGGCATCACCGGGCAAGGCGGCGACACCGGCATCGTGCAGGCGATGATGGATGCCAAGCATCCATTCGTTCCGTTCGGCGGCGAGACGGAGAACGGCTTTCGCAAATTCTGCGCCGCGCATGCCGGCGACGGCTTGAAGTGCTCTTCCGCCGGCACCGGCCCCGCCCAGGTGGCCGTGGCAATCAAGACGGCAATCGCGGCCCTCGAAGGCAATGTCGTGCCGCAATCGGTGAAGCTGCCGCTGGCCATTGTCGAGGATCCGAACTTCAAGGCAGGCCAGGATTTCTTCCCCGACCAGTCCGACAATTTCTTCGTCGGCAATTCCTTCCCGACCTGCGGCATCAATTTCAGCGCTCAAGAAATCATGGGGCAGACCAAGGAAAACCAGTAGTCGCTGGCTATAGTCTGGCGCCCGCGGCTGATCCCGCGGCGCCAGCCTGCAATCCCACAATCGCCTCGGGAGGGTTGATGGACGGTGCGGCTCCACTCTTTCGCATGGAAGGCATTTCCAAGCGCTATGGCGGCGTGCGGGCGCTGGAAAAGGCCGAACTGACGGTCGGGGCCGGCAGCATCCACGCCATTCTCGGTGAAAACGGGGCTGGCAAATCGACCCTGATCAAGGTCATGGCCGGTGTCGTGGCGCCCGACGAGGGCCACATGACGCTGGACGGACGCGAGGTGACCTTCGCGTCGCCGGGTGCGGCGAACAAGGCCGGGATCGTCTGCATCTTCCAGGAACTGTCGCTGATCCCCGAACTCAGCGTCGCGGACAACATCGTCATCTCCGATCCGCCCAAACGCTTCGGCATGATCGACCGCAAGGCGCAGCGGCGCATCGCCGAGGACGCGCTGGCGCGCGCGGGGGCCGCCGACATCCATCCGCTGGCACTGGTCAAGGATCTGCCCCTGTCACGGCGCCAGATGGTGGAGATCGCCAAGGCGCTGGCCAGGAAACCGCGCATCCTCATCCTCGACGAAGCGACTTCGGCGCTGACGGCGGCGGATGTCGCGAAGATCTTCGGCGTCTTGAAACGACTGCGCTCGGAAGGGCTGGCGCTGCTCTACATCTCGCACCGCATGAATGAGATCGCCGAACTGGCCGACCATTGCACCGTGTTCCGCAATGGCCGCAATGTCGCCAGCTACGAGGCCGGCTCGAAGAGCGACAACGAGGTGGTCGAGCTGATGATCGGCCGTGAATACAGCCATATTTTTCCGCCCAAGCCAGCAGCGGCACCTGCCGGTGCCGCCCCCCGGCTCGAGGCGCGCAAGCTGTCCTGGGCCGACCGGCTGCACGATATCTCGCTGACAGTCAGGGCAGGCGAGGTGGTCGGCCTCGGCGGGCTGGACGGCCAGGGCCAGCGCGAATTGCTGCTCGCGTTCTTCGGTGTGCTCCGCGGCCTCTCCGGCGAGGTGCTGATCGACGGCAGGCCGGTGACGATCACCAGCCCGGCAGCGGCCCGCGAGGATGGCATCGGCATGGCCCTCATCCCGGAGGACCGCAAGACCGAAGGACTGATGCTGCCGATGACGGTGCGCGAGAACCTGTCCTTCGCCGCGCTCGACCGGCTGTCGAAAGGCGGCATCATCGACCGTGCCGCCGAACAGCGGCTGATCGACGACATGGTCGGCCTGCTGGCGATCAAGACCGCGGGCCTCGACATTCCGGTCGGCGCGCTGTCGGGCGGCAACCAGCAGAAGGTGGTGATCGCCAAATGGCTGATGCGCCAGCCGCGCATCATCCTGCTCAACGACCCGACGCGCGGCATCGACGTCGGCACCAAGCAGGAGATCTATCAGCTGATGCGCAAGCTGGCGGATGCGGGCGCGGCGATCCTGTTCTATTCGACCGACTATGACGAGCTGATCGGCTGCTGCGACCGGGTCCTGGTGCTCTATGACGGCGCCGTCAAGCGAGAGCTGGTCGGCGGCGAGATCACCGAGCGGGCGCTGATAGCGAGCGCGCTCAACATCCATGGCGAGGAGAGCCCGGTGGGCCTGGGAGCAAGCGTGTGAAAGATTGGCGCTACTGGCTGGCCGAGCAGCGCGGAACGTTGCTGGCGCTCGGCATCTTCATCGTCATGTTCGTCATCTATACCTCGAACCATCCGGCAGGCTTTACCGCCAATGTCGTGCAGACGGCGGCGAACAAGGGCGTGCTGCTTGCCTTCGTCGCCATGGCGCAGACGCTGGTCGTCATCACCTCTGGCATCGACCTGTCCGTGGGCATGATCTTCCTGCTCACCAACTGCCTGGCCTCCTGGCTGGTGGTGGGCACGCCGATGCAGACCACGCTTGGCGTCATCGCCGTGCTTGTGGCGGGCCTTCTGTGCGGCGCCGTCAACGGCGCCATCGTCATTTATGGAAGGCTGCAGCCGATCGTCGCGACCATCGCTACCGGCGCGGTCTACTACGGCATCGGCCTTTTGCTGCGGCCCTTTCCGGGCGGCTCGGTCAACGAGGATCTGGCCGATGCTATGACAGGACGTTTGTTCGATCTGGTGCCCGCAAGCCTGATCGTGCTGCTGGCGGTCGTGCTGTTGATCTGGGTGCCGTTCAGCCGCTCGGTACTCGGCCGTGCCGCCTACGCGGCCGGCTCTTCGGAAACAGCGGCCTACATGTCGGGCGTGCCGATAAGGCGCGGCAAGTTCTGCGCTTACACGCTGGCGGGGCTGCTGGCCGCGATCGGCGGGCTGTTCCTGACGTTTTTCACCTATACCGGGGAGGCCGCCTATGCCAGCGGCAATGCATACACGTTGTTCTCGATCGCGGCTGTCGTGCTGGGCGGTGTGTCGCTGTTTGGTGGCAAGGGCAGCGCCATCGGCGCCATCTTCGGCGCCCTTGCCTTCCGCACCATCGGCGACCTGTTGTTCGTGTTCGACTTCGATCCGCTCTGGCAGCCGCTGTTCCAGGGCGTTATCCTGCTGGTCGCCGTCAGCCTCGGCGCCTTCGCCCTGTTTCGGGTCCGCAACCGGCTGGAGTGGTTCCTGTGAGCGAGACGACCTTGGGCGGCATTGCCGGCCGCATGCCGAAATTCATCCGCCGCGCCGATCCGGCGGTGCTGACCGCCTTTGCCTGCATCGTGGTGCTGCTGTTGGTCGGCAGTCTCTATTCACGGAGCTTCCTGTCGCCTGAATATCTCCTGCAGCAGCTCAAGGTGGCCTCGTTCCTCGGCGTCATCGCCACCGGCATGATGCTGGTCATCCTGCTCGGCCAGATCGACCTGTCGGTGCCGTGGTCGGTGGCGGCGGGCGCGATGATGGCCTGCGCGGCGGCCGCCTACGGTCCGGCCGGGGTGGTGCTGGCGATCCCTTTCGGCATCTTCTGCGGCGTGCTGATCGGCGTCGTCAACGGCATCGGCGTGGCCTATTTGCGCATTCCCTCGATGATCATCACGCTCGCCACCAATGCCGTCGCGCAAGGGCTGATGGTGGTCTACACCGGCGGCTTCTCGCCACAGGATTCGGCGACCGGCGCCATGCGCTACCTGGCCACCGGCTTCACCATTCCGGGCGTTCCCAACGCCGTCATCATCTGGGCGCTTATAGGGATTGCGATGGTGTTCGTGCTGACGCGCACCGGCTTCGGCCGCGCGGTCTATGGTATCGGCAACCGCGAGCGCGCCGCCTATCTCTCGGGCATCGACACGAGACGCGTGGTGATGATCGCCTTCGCCGTCTCCGGAGGGCTCTCCGCCTTCGGCGGCGTGCTGCTGGCCGGCTATGCCTCCAAGGCGGCGCAGTCGATGGGCGATGCCTATCTGCTGCCGTCGATCGCGGCCGTGGTGCTGGGCGGCACCTCGATCCTGGGCGGGCGCGGCTCCTATCTCGGCACCGTTGCCGGCGTCATCCTGATCACGCTGCTGCAATCCATCCTGTCGGTCATGCAGATGCCGGAGGCGGGACGGCAGATCATCTATGGCGTCGTCATCGTCACCATGCTCCTTCTTTATGGCCGCGCGCCGGCGAGCCGCTGACGGTGGACGAAAACGCAGCGCAGGCGTCGACAGGCGCTTCAGGTTTGGCGCCTCTGGCCAACGTGGTGATGGGGGTCGCCGGCTGCGGCAAGTCAGCCGTCGGCATCGCGCTGGCCACCGCGCTGGATGCCGTCTTCATCGAGGGCGACAGGCTGCATCCGCCCGAAAACGTCGCCCGTATGGCACGCGGCGAGCCGCTCACCGATCAACTGCGCGAAGGCTGGCTCGATGCGATCGGCGAGCAGATCCGGGCCACGATCGCCAAGGGGCAAGGTGTGGTCGCCGCCTGCTCGGCGCTGAAGCGCGGTTATCGCGAGCGCCTGCGCGGTTTTTGCCCTGATATCGTCTTCCTCTATCTGGAGATCGATCCCGCCACCGCGCGGCGGCGCGTTGGCAACCGCAAGGGCCATTTCATGCCGGCAAGCCTGGTCGACAGCCAGTTCGCCATCCTCGAGCCGCCGGGGCAAGACGAGCGGGCATTGACGCTCGACGCGACGGGGCCGGTCGACGAACTCGTTGGCCAGGCAATGCGCTTGGTACGCCGGTCATGAGCCTTCTTCAGCGCTGATGCCGATGCCGCCCTGGGCTTCCGTCAACCGCTCGTGGCGCGACCAGGACATCATCTGCTCGGGGTATTCTTTCAGCGCCTGCAGCAGGCGGTCGCGTTTGAGCAGGATGTAGCATGCCTGCAGGGCCATGTTCTTGGCGCCGTCCCTGATTGTGTCCGCTGCCTGGAGCGCCTGTGGAGCCGGCACCAGTTCGGGGCTCAAGACGGCGCGATATTCCCGGAAGGGAACGACCTCGAAGGTCGACATCGCAAACAGGGCCGTCTTGCCGCGGGCGGCGAAATTCGCCGGTGCCGAGGCAAGGTGCGTCCAGCCGCTTTCGCCAAGCGCGGTTTCGGCGAAGGTCGAGCCGGCGTGGGTGGTGTTGGTCATCATCACGACGCCGTTCTGCCTCAGCATCTTCTGAATGCGGATGGTGACCTGATAGGCGTCTTCACGGTCAAAGACGATCCGGCTTTTCAGGAACCGGTTCTCGACATGAACCATTAGCGGATTGAGAAAGCGCTGGCCGAATGCCGTCTCGGATACGCCATGCGTGTTGACGCTGACCTGATGCGCTTCGATGCCGGCATCGTGCATGGCGCGCTTGCCGATCATTGTCTGGGCGGTGAACTGATCGCACCAGAGGATCGCGCCATGGCCGCGTTGCAAAGCGGCCTGCAAGTCCTCGATCCCTTCCAGCCGGATCGCCGGCCTCCAGCGACGGGCGACCAGATGCGCGGCAAGTTGCATGCGGCGGCGATGGCGCGCCGCGAGCAACGCCTCGAACAGCTTGCGCGCATCGATGTCGCTGCCGAGCACCGCGCGGGTTGCGGCGGCATATCCGGGGAAATCCTTGCGCATATGGCGCTTCAGGCGAAACCTCGACGCCCAATCGCAAATCGGCGACCACCAGCGCACCGGCAGCACCGCCGCGACCGCGAGGTAGAAGAGGACGGCCAGGCTTTCGCGAAGATCCGTGGTGGAGAAGCGGCGGAGCTTGCCGGCGTTAAGCTGCTTGCGGCTGAAGAAGCGCACGTCCTCGGCATATTCGGGGACAAAGACGTCGGCGATGATCTCGGTGCGAAAGCTGGCTGCCGATGGCTTACGGGGGACTTTTCGGGATTTCGTGAACCTCGACAGCCTCATTCGCCCGGCTCTAGATCTGGGATGTCAACTCGACCGGAAAATCGTCGTTGTCGGCATCGCGCATGGCGGCGAGGCTGCGGTTGTCCAGCACCTCGGCGATCGCCTGGCGCACTTCCAGCATCATGTGACGGACCTGGCAGGTCGCTTCGTCGCAATCCTCGCAGCGCTGGTACTGCGTGCGGCTGGCGCAAGGTATCGGCGCCAGCGGACCGTCGAGCACGCGCACGACATGGCCGATCTTGATCTCGGAAGCGGGACGGGCGAGGCGATAGCCGCCTTCCTTGCCCTTGCGGCTCTGGACGAAGCCGGCGTTGCGCAATTCGCCCAGTATGGCATCGAGGAATTTCTTCGGGATGTTGTTGGCGACGGCGATGTCGTTGACGAAGGCCAATTGGCCGACCGGAAGATTGGAAAGATGCACGAGAGCCTTGAGGCCGTATTTGCCTTTTTTCGTCAGCATGCCCTGATAACCCGTTTAAGCCCCAACCACCCCGCATCTGGCGGCTGTTTGTGTGCAAATGATGACGGCATTGCTTTCACACGCTGCCGTTTCGCGAAAACAAGCCATTGGAAAGGCATGTTTGACACAAACGCGTTGATTGTTTGTAACGTTTTGCACGATGCGCGCCTGATTTGCCTTATCGCCTAAACAAGGAAAGCCGGCCCCGGGCCGGCTTTCGTCGATCTTATTGTTGGGCGTGGAGACTTACCGGCTCCCATAAGCTTGGTCGAGCAGGCCGCCGGCGGCGAAATGCTCTTTTTGGACCTTGTCCCAACCGCCGTAGACGTCTTCCACCGTCAGCAGGCGCACATCCGGAAAATCGGCCTTGTATTTGGCCGCGACAGCTGCGTCGCGTGCGCGCAGCCCATTCTCGGCGGCGATGCCCTGGCCCTCGGGGGTGTAGAGGAAGTCGAGATAGCTCTTGGCTAGGTCGCGCGTGCCGTGTTCGTCGGCGACCTTGTCGACGATCGCCACCGGGAATTCCGCCAGAAGGCTGACCGAAGGGGTGACCTGCTCGAATTTGTCGTCGCCATATTCCTTGCGGATGCCGCGCGTCTCGGATTCGAAGGTGATCAGCACGTCGCCGATCTCGCGCTGCACGAAGGTGGTGGTCGCGGCGCGCCCGCCAGTGTCGAAGATCGGCACGTTGTTGAACAGCTTGGTGATGAACTCCTTCACCTTGGCGTCGTCGCCCTTGAAGGCTTCCTTGGCGTAGGCGGTGGCCGCCAAATAGGTGTAGCGCGCATTGCCCGATGTCTTCGGATTGGGGAAAATCACCTGCACGTCGTCGCGCACGAGATCGTTCCAGTCCTTGATGTGCTTGGGATTACCCGCGCGGACGAGAAACGAGGGCAGCGAATAGAAGGGCGAGGCGTTGTCTGGAAAATCCTTCTGCCAGTCGGCCGAGACCAGCCCCTTCTTCACCAGGAAGTCGACGTCGGTGACCTGGTTGAAGGTGACGACATCGGCGGCGAGGCCCTCGGCGATGGCACGCGCCTGCGCCGAAGTGCCGGCATGGGACTGGTCGATGCTGACACCCGGATGCTTCGCGATAAAGGCCTTGTTGACCTGCGCGAAGAGTTCCCGGCCGACGTCATAGGAGGCGTTAAGCAGCTTGTCGGCCGACCAGGCTTGGGAGGATGCGAGGATGAGGCCGGCTGCGACGGCAACGCCGAGGAAAAATCGCTTCATGAAAGGGCTCCGGATGCAACGCTCTATTGCCGGACCATAGCCGGGGCCAAGACGGGCGGCGAGGCATAGAATCAGGGCTTGGCACTTGTTGCTAGAAAACCGTTTCCCGAGCATGCGGATCGTAGTTTTTTCTTTCAAATAGGGTCATCCTGTGAACCCTTTCCTTGCCAGTCCTTCAACCGATGATCCTGGTATTGTCGTTGAAAGGGGCCCGGTGAAACGGTAGTCGACCGCTGTCGAACCGGGTGGCGACAAAATTCATATTGGTCGTGTTTTTATGCAGCCGGGAACAGCTTCCAGCGCCCCGGCCGGAACGCCACGCGGCTCTTCTGCGCCGCCGGATGATCGACCGGCAGTTCGATCTCGACCCGCTGGCGTTCGCCGCCAATTTCAAGCTCGACGCGCCTTGTGCCGGCGACGCGGCGGCTGGCGGCCACGGTGCCGGCGATGCAGCCGCTGCAACCGTCCAGCAGTTCGACGTCATGCGGCCGGAAGTAGAGCATCGCGTCGCCCTCGGGCGCATGCGGCGCCGACAATCCGATCGGACGGTCGGCCAGCCAGATCTCGCCATTCTCGACCTTGACGGGAAGGGAGCTGGATTCACCGATGAAGCCGTAGACGAAAGGCGAGTTCGGCGTGTCGTAGATATCATCGGCTGTGCCGACCTGCTCGATGCGGCCCTGGCTCATCACCACGACGCGGTCGGCAAGCTCCAAAGCCTCTTCCTGGTCGTGGGTCACAAAGACGGTGGTGTGGCCGGTGCGGTCATGGATTTCGCGCAGCCAGCGGCGCAGTTCCCGGCGCACCTGCGCATCGAGCGCGCCGAACGGCTCGTCGAGCAGCAGCACCTTGGGTTCGATCGCCATGGCGCGGGCGAGCGCCACGCGCTGGCGCTGGCCGCCCGAAAGCTGCGCGGGATAGCGCTTCTCCAGCCCTGAAAGCTGGACGAGATCGAGAAGCTCGGAGGCGCGGCGGCGGATTTCGGCGGCCGGCGGCCGCGTCGGCCCGTGCCGCACCTTGAGGCCGAAGCCGATATTGTCGGCCACCGTCATGTGGCGGAACAGGGCGTAGTGCTGGAAGACGAAGCCGACATTGCGCTCCTGGATCGATTTCTGCGAAGCGTCGTCGTCACCAAAAAAGATTTTTCCACGCGTCGGGCGCTCCAGCCCGGCGATCAGCCTGAGCAGCGTCGTCTTGCCGGAGCCGGACGGTCCGAGCAGCGCGATCAGTTCGCCCGATTTGATGTCGAGCGAGACATCGTGGAGCGCCGGAAACCGCTCGAACTCCTTGCGCACATTGGCAACGCGAACTTCCATGCAATGAACCTTCTAATGTCCGCGCGTCGCGGCGAGTTCGGCGCCGTAGCGCATCTCGAGCAGTGTTTTCAAGACCAGCGTGACGAGCGCCAGCCCGGCAAGCAAGGAAGCGACGGCGAAGGCGCCGACGGCGTTGTACTCGTTGTAGAGGATTTCGACATGCAGCGGCATGGTGTTGGTCAGGCCGCGTATGTGGCCCGACACCACCGAAACCGCTCCGAACTCGCCCATGGCGCGCGCGTTGCACAGGAGCACGCCGTAGAGCAGGCCCCATTTGACGTTGGGCAAGGTCACGTACCAGAAGGCCTGCCAGCCATTGGCGCCAAGCGAAAGGGCCGCCTCCTCGTCGCCATTACCCTGTTCCTGCATCAGCGGGATCAACTCGCGCGCGACGAAGGGGAAGGTGACGAAGACGGTGGCCAGCACAATGCCCGGCACTGCGAACAGGATCTGGATGCCATGTGCCTTCAGCCACTCGCCGAGCAACCCCTGAGCACCGAACAGAAGCACGTAGACCAGACCCGAAATGACCGGCGAGACCGAGAAGGGCAGGTCGATCAGCGTGGTCAGGAAGGCCTTGCCCTTGAACTCGAACTTGGCGATCGCCCATGCGGCCGAGATGCCGAAGACGATGTTGAGCGGGACCGAGATCGCGGCCACCAGCAAGGTCAGGCGGATCGCCGAACGCGTGTCGGCATCGCTTAGCGATTGCAAGTAAGTGCCAACGCCTTTGGCGAAAGCTTCCTTGAAAACAATGATCAGCGGCAGCAACAGGAATACGGCGAGAAAGACGAAGACGATGGCCATCAGCACGGACTGCGCCGGCCGGCTCTCGGTCACCGCCGCCGAGCGGCTTTCATGAAACGGTTCGTAGGATTTGATCTCGGGATCAGCCATAGCGCTTGCGGCTCCATGTCTGCACCAGATTGACGATCAACAGCATGAGGAACGACAGCGCCAGCATGATCGCCGCGATCGCGGTCGCCGCCGGGTAATTGTATTCCTCGAGCCGGATGACGATCAAAAGCGGCGCAATCTCGGATTTGTAGGGCAGGTTGCCGGCAATGAAGATGACCGAGCCGTATTCTCCGACTCCGCGCGCGAAGGCCAGCGAGAAGCCGGTGATGATGGCCGGCGCCAGGCCGGGAAAGAGCACGCGGGTGATGATCTGGAAGCGGCTGGCGCCAAGTGTGGCTGCGGCTTCCTCCACTTCCTTGTCGATTTCTTCCATTATCGGCTGCACGGTGCGCACGACGAAGGGCAGGCCGATGAAGATCAGCGCAATGACGATGCCCAGCGGCGTGTAGGCGACCTTGATGCCGAGCGGCATCAGCAATTTGCCGATCCAGCCATTCGGCGCGTAGAGCGTGGTCAGCGCGATGCCGGCCACAGCCGTCGGCAGGGCGAAGGGCAGGTCGACCATGGCGTCGACGATGCGGCGGCCGGGAAAACGGTAGCGCACCAGCACCCAGGCGACGAGCGTGCCGAAGACGACATTGACGACAGCCGCGATGAACGCCGTACCGAAGCTGATTCGAAGGGCGTTGATCGTGCGGCGGTCGGTGGCGATGGCCCAGAAATCGACCCAGCCGAGCGCGGCCGAACGCCAGATCAGCCCGGATAGCGGGATGAGGATGATGAGGGTGAGGTAGGCAAGCGAGAAGCCGAGCGTCAATCCGAAACCCGGAATGACGCTCGGCTGTCTGAACCGCCACCCCGCCTGCGCGGGTGCTGTGGTCATGTCGTCCTGATCTAGGTTTAGCTCACTGGGCCGGCTTGTAGATCTGGTCGAATATACCACCGTCGCCGAAATGATAAGGCTGCGCTTTCTTCCAGCCGCCGAAAAGCGGATCGTCGATGGTGATCAGCTTGACTGGCGGCAGCTTGGCGAGATCCTCGGGGGGAACCAATTCGGGCTTGGACGGCCTATAATGGTTCTTGGCGATGATGGTCTGGCCTTCCTTGGAATAGAGATAGCTCAGATAGGCCTGGGCTACCTTGCGCGTGCCCCTGGCGTCGACATTGGCGTCGACCACGGCCACCGGTGGCTCGGCCAGGATGGAGGTCGGCGGATAAACGATGTCGAAATTGTCGGCGCCAAACTCGTCGAGCGCCAGATAGGCGTCGTTCTCCCAGGCGATCAGCACGTCACCCAGGCCTTTTTGCGCGAAGGTCACCGTCGAGCCGCGCGCGCCGGTGTCGAGCACCGGAGCATTGGCGTAGAGCTTGCCGACGAATTCCTTCGTCTTGGCTTCATCGCCGCCATCGTTGGCATTGGCATAGGCCCAGGCCGCGAGATAGTTCCAGCGTGCGCCGCCCGAGGTTTTGGGGTTAGGCGTGATCACCTGGACGCCGTCCTTGACGAGGTCGTTCCAGTCGTGGATGGCCTTGGGATTGCCCTTGCGGACAAGGAAGATGATCGTCGAGGTGTAGGGCGCTGAATTGTTTTCGAATTTGGTGCGCCAGTCGGGATTGATCTTCTTTGACTTGGAGACGATGGCGTTGATGTCGCCTTCGAGCGCCAGCGTCACCACATCGGCGTCGAGGCCGTCGATCACCGCGCGGGCCTGGGCACCCGATCCGCCATGCGACTGCTGGATGGTCACCGTCTCGCCGGTCTCCGTCTTCCAATGCGCGGCAAAGGCCTCGTCATAGGCCTTGTAGAGCTCGCGCGTCGGATCGTAGGACACGTTGAGAATGGTGGTATCGGCGAACGCGAAACCGAGCGTGCCGAACTGGACAGATGCGGCCATCAGTGCGCCGAGCAATTTCCGGAAATGAGGTTTGGTCATTTCTGCCTCCTTTGAACCCGCGCCAAATCTAGCGAATTGGTAGAAATAAGATGCATTGAATGTTGCCTTTTTTGCCCTCGTGAAGAAAATCTTCGGCGATATGTCGCTGTTGTGAGAACTATTTTGCTCGGGGTCGCTCCGCGCCGGAGTCGGCCCGCCATCCGGCCTATCTAGGGATGCGCGGTTGCCGGGCAAGGCTGGTTGGGCAGGTTACTCGGCGGTCACCGGGAAATCGAAACGCTGCTTTTGAAATGGCTCGCGGGCCAGCGCAAAGTGCCACCATTCGCGCGTGTAGTTCTTGAACCCGCCAGCACGCATGGCATCGACGAGCAGCTTTCGGTTTGCCGCCGCTTCGGCGCCGAGCGGGCGATGCGCGGTCTCGCTCATCGGGTCGAAACAATCGAAGCCGGTGCCGAAATCGACGGTGTCGGCATCGATCGCGCCGCAGTCCGGTTTCGGAACGGGGGTACTGTCGACAGGCCCGATGGCAACATCGACGGTCGAGCCGCGCGAATGGCTGGACCGTTCACCGACATAGCCCTTGGCGATGAGATCGCCACGCTTGACCGTCGGATACCATTGCGGGTCCGGCGGTCCACCGGCGGCCGTCCAGTGGCCCATATCGGACACGGCGCGGGCAGGGCGGTAGCAGTCGAAGACGACCAGCGTCAGGCCTCTGGTTGCGATCGCCCGCTGGACTCGGGAAAGCGCCTCGGCGGACTCCCGGGTCAAAATGCAGACCGGCGCGTCATAGCCATTCACCTTGCGGTGCAGAAAGTTGTCGGTTGCGGCGTAGCGGATGTCCTGGCGGATAGATGGCGCGACATCGGCGAGGCGAACGAAACCCGCGGGGAGGGGATCGGCACGCGCCGGCAGGGCGAAGCCGGCAATCATCAGCGCACAAAAGCCAATGCGCTGAATCGGTTGGCGCATACTATTCAAGGATCGCTTTCACTGGACGAACACTTTCACACTCGCCGCCCGCCCGGCCGCATCTATCACAGTGAGCGTGGAATAACCCGCGCCGTCGGGCAGCCAGGTCGCGGTGCGGCGGCGGTCGAGGCCGATGAGGGGCTTGCCGTTGGCCAGCCAGCGGAACGGGGCGCGGCCGCCTTGCAATTTCAGCACCAGCGGCGAGGCGTCGGCCGAGTTGGTGGCGAGATCGACGCGGGCGCCGTCAGGCGGGAAGATGATGGTCGGCGCCGGTTCGGTCGGCGTCGCCTGCACCAAGCCATCCGCGCCGGCACCGAAGCGGGCAAGCGTCACAGGCAAGTCCTCGCGCTTGGGTGCGAAGACACCGGGCGGTTTGCCCGGCAGCGGCACGGTGGCGAGGCCGGAGCGGACAAAACCTTCGAACAGGATGGGAGCGGCCGAGACATAGCCGGAGAGGCCCGGCACAGCGCCGGCATCGGGCCGGCCGACCCAGACGCCCAGCACATAGCGGCCATCGAAGCCCACCGACCAGGCATCGCGATAGCCGTAGGAGGTTCCGGTCTTGTAGGCAATGCCGCGCTGCAAGGCGCCTTCGGGCGGTTTTACTCCGGAGAGGATGTCGATGATCTGCCAATTGGCCTGGTCGTTGAGGATGGTGGTGGTCGAACTCACGGCATTGGCCGGCTCGGTGCCGTCGCGCAGCGAGTGCGTCTTGCCGCCATTGGCGAGCCCCGTATAGAGCTGGACGAGGTCTCGCAGCGTGACGCCGACGCCACCAAGGCCGATCGCCAGCCCCGGCGCCTCATTGACCGGCAGGATCGGGTTGACGCCCGCCTGGCGGAACCGCGCCGTCAGCCGCGCCGGACCGACCGCGTCGAGCAGCCGAATCGCCGGCACGTTGAGCGACAATTGCAGCGCCTGGCGGATCGAGACATCTCCCTGATAGCCCATGTCGAAATTTTTCGGCCTGTAGCCGCTGAAATCGACCGGGCTGTCCTCGATGAGCGTCTCCTGCGCCACCAGTCCCTGTTCGAAGGCGAGGCCATAGATGAACGGCTTCAGTGTCGAGCCGGGCGAGCGCACGACCTTGGTCATGTCGATCCAGCCGGAACGACTGGAATCGAAGAAATTGGCCGAGCCGACTTCGCCCAGAATGTCGCCGGTGCGGGCATCGGCCAGCACCATGGCGACCGACAGACGCGGCCCGAGCCTGGTGGCGGCGTCGCGGGCCACCTGTTCCAGTCCTTGCTGGACGCTTTTGCGGATCGTCAGTTTGAGCGGCTGGCCGGGGACGGCCTTGGGCAGCATCGCGTAAGAGGCATGCGCGGCGAGCGCCGGCAAGCGCCGGCGCAGGCTCAACACATCCTCAAGCGCCGCGCGTGCCGCCTCGCGTTCGCCGATCAGGCCTGATGAAACCATGCGGGTGAGCACACGGTCGCGAGCTGCGTGGGCGATCTGGAGGTTGCGGTCAGGGCGGCGCTTTTCCGGCAATTGGGGGAGGGCCACCAGAAGCGCGGCTTCGGAAACGGTAAGCCGCTTTGGCTCCTTGCCGAAATAGGCCAGCGAAGCGGCACGCACGCCCTCCAAATTTCCGCCATATGGCGCCAGTGTGAGATAGCGTTCGAGGATCTCGCGCTTCGACAACCGCCGTTCGATCTGGACGGCGCGCAGCATCTGCTTGATCTTGGATCCGAGGCTGCGGCTCTCACGCGGCTCGATCAGGCGGGCAAGCTGCATCGACAGGGTCGAGCCACCGGAGACGATGTGGCCGCTGGTTGCGAACTGGCCGGCGGCGCGCGCCAGTGCCAGCACGTCGACCCCCTCATGGTCCCAGAAGCGCTTGTCCTCATAGGTGACCAGCATGTCGACGAACTGCTTGTCGACCTGGTCGAGCCGGGTTTCCAGCCGCCAGTAGCCGTCCGGCGTGGCGAAGGCGCGCAACAGCTGGCCGTCGCGGTCCTGGACTTCGGTGGAGACCGTGAGCCTTTCAGGAAGCGGGGGCGGGAAGGCACGGTCGAGTTGCCAGAGGGTGGCGGTGGAGAGGGCGAGAAAGCCGGCGCAAGAAGCCGCGGTTATGGCGGCGCGGCGCAGGAATTTTCTGGAGAACATGGCGCCGCCGCTCATTGTCCTGCCGGGCATTTCTCCCCGTATAGAAACGGGGAGAAAGAGGCTGTTGCTGATGGTTTCGCCAATCGCCAGCGTTGCAGAAAAAGCGGCGAAGTTCGAGATAGCTCCCTTCTGCCCGTCACTATACGGGGAGAAGGTGCCGGCAGGCGGATGAGGGGCAGCGCCGTCGTCCTGTTCATATTCGCCAGCATCGCCTTACGGTGCCTTGATCTCCATCATGCCGGTGGCGGTGCGGGCTGAATATTGCGGACGGTACATGTCCTCAACCGTTGCCGCCGGATGGGCGTAGGTACCCGGCGTCACGGCGCGCACGACATAGGCAAGCGTCAGATTGTGGTCATGGTCGCCATCGGCCGGGTTGAATGCCGCGACGAACCGGTCGTCGCGGAATTCCAGATGCGCGGCGTCGGTCTGTGCCAGCCAGGAGAAGTTCGTCAACTGGGCGCTGGAGACCAGGCCTGGATTGTCGATCTCGAAGCCGGCCGGCAACAGGTCGGTGACCAGCAGGCGCGACGGCCAGCTGTTCTGCTCGGTGACCTTGAGCACGACGACATAGCGTTCGTTCTGGGTAGCCTCGGTCACATTGGCTTCGGTGCCGTCTAGCTTGTAGTAGGTGCGGCTGATGGTGAAGCCGTCACCGCCGGCCGGCAAGGGCTGGATCGGCGACGCCACGGTGGTGACGACGGCCTGCAGCGGGGTCTTGCCGGTGTTGGCGACTTCCAGCGGGCTGTCGACCAGTTCAGAGCCGTTGACTTGGTTGGAATAACCACCCGAATGCGGCGCGCCATTGACGGTCAGCGCGATGGAGTCGTTGCCTTCCTTCAGCGCGCGCGCCGCCAGCAGCATCCAGGAATCATCCTGGGTGCTGGTCCAGCGCGCTTCGGCGCGTTCCCTGGTCACCAGTTTGATCAGCTCGGGCACGATGGTCGATACGGGCTTTGATTCCGCCGCCAGCGACAGCATGGCCGCGTCGTCACGCAACGCCGAACCGTAGTCGGAGCGGTACCAATCGTAGTCCGTGCTCGATTTGGCGAGCTGCAGTGCGGTCTTGAACGTCGCCTCCGAACGCTGCGCGTCGCCATAGAGCGCCAGGCTGGCCGCCAGCTGGGCAACGGCCATCGGGCTCGAGAAGGCTTCGAGCTGCGTGTCTGCGTAATAGCGCAGATCGCCGATCGAGGCCTTCTTGTTGCGGGCGAGCACATAGAGCGCGTAGGCGATCTCGCTGCCGCGGTCCTGTACGCTCTGGTCGTAGCCGAGCGAGTTCTGCAGGTTGTTGAGCGCCTGGTTCATCGCGAGAGCCGGCACGTCGTATTTCTGCTCCCGCGCCCTGGTCAGGAATTCGCTGACATACGCGTCGAGCCACGGGTCGCCGGAGCCCGGACCCCACAGGCCGAAGCTGCCGCTCGAGGATTGGTAGCTCAGGACTTTGTAGATCGCATCCTGAATGCGGCCGTGCAGGTCCGGATCACTTTCCATGCCGACGCCGGATGCCATCTCGTTGACGTAGAGAAGCGGCATGGCGCGGCTGGTGGTCTGCTCGGCGCAGCCATAGGGGTAGCGATCGAGCGTCATCAGCAGCGAGGGCACGTCGAAGGCCGCCGCCTGCGAAACGCCGACACTGACCGAAGCGCCGTCGAGCAGGCTGGCAGCCAAGAGTTCCTTGTCGATGCGCAGCGCGCCGCCATTGCCCTTGAGGTCGACCACAAGGCGCGTGGTGACCGGCAATTGCGCCGGGCGCACCGGCACATAGAGCGTCTGCTCGACCTTGGTGTCGTCGGCGTGCGCCAGCTTGATGGTGAGCGAGGCATTGCCCGCCGTCCTGGCGATCAGCGGCACGGTAAGCGTCTGGCGCTTGCCGTGTGCGAGCGTCAGCTTCTGGGGCAGGGGCTTGTCGCCGGTCGACAGGTCGCCCGTCGTATCGATCGACAGCGCATAGTCGCCGGCCGGGCCATCGGTGTCGGCCACGTCGAGGCGCATGACGGCGTTGTCGCCAGGCGCCAGAAAGCGCGGCAGGCCGGCGGTAATCACTATGGGATCGCGCACGATCACGTCCGCCTGGGCATGGCCGACCGCTTCCTTGGTCCAGGCGACGGCCATGACCCGCACGGTGCCGTTGAACTGCGGGATATCGAAGTCGATCCGCGCCTTGCCGTCGGCGTCGAGCTGGACGATGCCGGAGAAGAAGGCGACCAGCTTTTCGGTGGGCGGGCTGCCCTGCGCCTGCATGTTGGCGCCGTCGCCGCCGGTCCGGAGCTTGCCGGTGGTGCCCAGCGAGCCATCGATCAGGCGGCCGTAGATGTCGCGGATCTCCATGCCCAGCATGCGCTGGCCGAAGAACCAGTTCTCCGGGTCTGGCGCCTTGTAGTTGGTCAGGTTGAGGATGCCGACGTCGACGGCGGCAACCGTGACATAGGCGTTCGTGCCCGGCTGCACGCCGGCCACGGAAACCGGGACCGACAGTTGCTGGCGCGGCACGGTCTTGTCGGGCGGCGTCAGGGTGATGGCGAGCTTCTTGGCGCCCGGATCGACCGTCAGCCATTTCACGCCGATGGCGCGGGCCGGCATGCGCGTTTCCTGCGTATCGCCCGGCCGGAACAGGGTGGCCGTGACATAGGCGCCGGCGCCCCAATCGTCGCCGACCGGAATATCGACGGTGCTGCCGCCGGCCGGCACGGTCGCCGTGATGGTCTTCAACAGCTTGTCGGAACCGATGTTGACGAGAAGTTCGCCGGCAAAATGCGGCGAGATTTTCAGCTTGGCAACCTCGCCCGCGGCGTAATTGTCCTTGTCGAGGGCGATCTCCAGGCCGTCGGGCGTTTCGGTGGTCGTCGAGGCGACATACCAGCCGGCGTCGAACTCATAGCTGGTCGCCGGCCCCTCGGGATCGGATGTCTCGACCTCGAGCCGGTACTGGCCCCAATCGACCGGCACGGAGACGGTTGCGTCGCCGTCGGCGCCGAGGTCGACCTGGCCGTTGGCAATCGACTTGGTGAAGGAGACCGGCTCGTAGTTCCAGGAATTGTTGGAGCGATACCACTGGTAGTTCCGTTCGACCTTGACCAGTGTCCACTGCGCGGCTTTCAGCGCCTCGCGCTTGCCGTCGGGATCGACGGCGATCAGGCTGAACTTGGCGGTGCCGCCCTGCGGCACCTCACCATCGGCGAAATCCGGACGGATGCCGATCATGTGGCCTTGCGGGCGGATGCCGATGTTGAGCGAGCGCTCGATGGCGCGGCCGCCGGTTTCGCGCATGCGCACCGTCACCTTGCCGTCGACCAACTTGGTGGTCGAGGGCAACTGGTCGACGGTAACAGGGAAGGTCGCCTTGCCGTCATCGCCTACCACCGGCAGGTCGGTGAGCGGCGTGACCGTCGGCTCCGACGACTGCTCGTCGGCGAGGCCGAAGGAAAAGTCGGGGAAGCGGTCCCAGTCACGAGAGGTCGACAGCGTCAGCTCGCCTTCCAGCGCAAGGCCCGCCGCCGGCGCGCCATAGAGGAAGCGGCCGTCAATGTTGATGTTGGCGGTTTCGCCCCGCGCAATCTCCTGCTTGTCGGCCTTCATGTCGAATTCGATGCGATCCGGCACGAAGTCCTCGACCAGGAACATCTGGCTTGCCACCGCCGGCTGCTTGGGGTCGGTATGGATCGACACCGACCAGGTGCCGCGCATGGCGTTGGGTTCGAGGGGCAGGTCGACGGCATGGCCGCCGGCCGATGCGCCGTCACTGACGATGCGGCGGTCCTCGACGCCATCGGGGCGCGAGAAGATGAAGGTCAGCGGCAGGTTCTCGACCGCCTTGGCCGCACCATCGCGGGCAAGGGCGGCGACATGGACGTCCTCGCCGGCGCGGTAGATGCCGCGCTCGGTCCAGGCATAGACGTCGAGCGCGCCTGGTGCCGCGCGTCCGGTGACGCCGCGGTCGGACAGGTCGAAGCCGGCCTTGGCCATGTCGAGGAAGACGAAATCATTGTCGCCCTGCTTGGCCATCAGCACGGCCGGCACCATGCCGCCGTCACCGCGCGTCAGGCCAGGGTTGAAGACGGCATGGCCGTCGGCATCCGACGTCGCGGTGCCGAGAACCTCGTTGTTCCTGGCAACGAGCGTCAATTCGGCGCCGGCAATCGGCTTGGCGCTGCCTAGCGAACGGGCAAAGACATTGAGCCCGTCCTGGCCGGTATAGGTCGACAAGCCGATGTCGGAGACGACGAACCACTGCGTGGCCAGCGAACCGTAGTCGTCGCTCTTGTCGTTGACGGGCTGCGCGGTCAGCACATAGACGCCGGGCTTGCGCTGCGGCAGCGCTTCGTCGACCGGGAAGGAGGTGGTGACTTCCTTATTGAGGTCGTTGCCGATGTCGAGCTGGCCCTGCCAGACCGGCGCGCCCATCTGCTCGGAGATGTTGGAGATGTCATAGCCGTCGAGCTGGTGCAGGAACTGATAGCCCGACAGAAGCTGCGCCAGCGAACGGTCGCCGATGCGGTAGAGCTTCATTTCGGCGGCGTTCATGTTGACGGTGACGACCGGGATGCCGCGGCGCGCGCCGGCCGGCAGCACGAAGCTGTCGCCGGTGAAGCGGGCGGACGGCGCGCGGTCCTGCACATAGATCGACAGCACCACTGGGGCGGCGGTCACTTCGCCGATCGCGGCCGGCAGGCCGGCGCGGAAGGTGACGTCGTAGTGCTGGCCATGCTCCAGGCCTTCGACGCAGATCTGCTTGTCCTTGGCCTCGACGCCTTTTGGCGGCGCGTTGTCGACGGTGACGAACTGCGCGTAGTCGACGCCGGTCTTGACTAGATCCTCGGAGAATTGCGCGCAGATGCGCGGCGCGCTGGTGTCGGCATCGATGCTGTGATCGACAACGCGGAATCCTTTTCGGGCTTTCAGATCGGCATAGTCGGCCTGGACCGCGGGCGAGCCTTCCAGCGCAAGGCTGGCCTCATAGGCCTGCAGCGCCGGCCGGTAGAGATCGCGCTTATCGAGACCGTCGCCGAGCAGCGCCAGCACTTCGGCGCGAGTCTTGGTGGTGCGCAGCAGCTTATAGGCGTTGAACGCGGCCGACGTGCCGTTTGCCGGCAAAGTCGAGGCTTCGGAGGTGTTGGCGGCAGGCTGCACGGCCAGCGTTTCGCGCGCCAGCTTGAGCCAGAGCTGGCCATCGTCAGGCATGACCGAGACCGCGGCCTCGTATTTCTGCATGGCGGAGCGATGGTCGCCGGTCAACACGGCCTGTTCGGCGGCATTGGTCAGTGCCGCCATGCCCTCTGTCGGCTTGTCGAAGGCAGGGCCGAGCAGCTTGTTGCGGTATTGCTGGGCCTGGTCGGCCATCCAGTTGGGGAAGAAGGCGAGTTCCGGCGGCGCGCCGATATCGGGATCGCCGTCTATGTTGACGACCTTGCCGGCGATCGCGCCGGTGAAGGATTTCAACTGGTTATGGTCGGATTTGAGAAAGCACCATTTTGCCTTGGTGTTGTAGGTGAAGGCGCGGCAGGCCGGATCGCCGAGGCATGTCGTCTTGCACTGGTCGAGCGTGACGTTCTGGTCGGACCGGAGATCGAAGCCGAAATAATCGGAATTGTCCGTCGTCGCGATTCGCCGGGCCTCGGCCGCTTGCGCGACGCTACCCCAGGCAAGAAAAAAAAGGACGAGAATCGACAGACCACGAGCCGCGCGCATTGCCATTACACCCTCCAGACAATTGCAGACGTCCGGGCATGATCAAGCTTCAGTCGGGCTTGTCAACGCGCGAACGCGGCAGGTGCCGCCTGCCAACGGTTTATTTTCCGGCCAAGGACCGGTATGCGAACAGTAACCTCCATGGCAAAGGGGATCACGCTTTCTTGCGGAAACGCAGAAGGTGTGAATTCCAAGCCCGTCCTATTTCAGACAATTGGATTGTGGCCCCTTTACGAGCGCTTCAGAACTTCATTCCAATTTTAGTTTTACGAACTAGGTTGTCTTAATGCCGGCGCATGAAGAGCAGATGTCAGGAGGGATCGCGCCAGGGCGCGTGCTTCCGCGCGCCCTGGCTTTGGCCATGATGTGCTCGATGGCGCTGCTTTGCGAATTGGGGTCCGCGGCCGCGTTCGAGCTTTTCGGCATCAAGCTGTGGGGATCGTCCAGCGACGAGGACGCCGACATTGTCGATCCCCTGCGCTATGCGGTGACCATCTCCGCGCCCGATGCCGACAAGGACCTCGTCAAGAAGCTCGAAAACGCCTCGGCGCTGAAAAGCGACGAGGACCGACCGGTTTCGGGCTCGCTCGGGCTGATGGCCAAGGCACGCAGCGACCGTGAACAGCTGGTCGCAGCCCTTTATGCCGATGCCCGTTATGAAGGCGTCGTCACCGTCACCATCGACGGCAAGCCGCTCGACGAATTGCCGCCGGACGCCGAATTCAAGGGGCCGCAGCCCATCCCGGTAGTGATCACCATCTCAGCCGGCCCCAAATTCACGCTCGGCAACATCAGGCTGGAAGGCGACGCAGCGGGGCTGATGAGCGCCGATTATGGGCTGATATCAGGCGGCGACGCCGGATCGGGCGCGGTGCTCAAGGCCGAGGCGCTGATCGTGCGGACGCTGAAGGAGCAGGGCAGGCCGCTGGCCAGGGTGACCGACCGGCAGATCGTCGCCGACCATGCCACATCGACGCTCGACGTGACGCTGACGGTCGCGGCCGGCCCGGTAGCCGGCTATGGCGCGACCACGGTGGAAGGCACCGAGAAGGTCGACCGCGACTTCACCGAATACATGACCGGGTTGAAGCGCGGCAAGCAATACTCGCCGCAGGAGATCAGTGACGCGCGCGACAGGCTGCTGGCGCTCGAGGTATTCAACAGTGTCACCTTCAAGGAAGCCGACAAGCTCGACGCGGACGGCAACATCCCGATCGGCGTCCAGGTCAGCGAGCGCAAGCCGCGTTATTTCGGGCTGGGTGGCACATTCTCGAATACCGAGGGGCTTGGCCTGGAGGGCTACTGGGGCCATCGCAACCTGTTTGGCCGTGCCGAAAAGTTGCGCATCGACGGTGCCATCAGCGGCATCGGCAGCAACAATCTGTCCGAACTGAACTACAATGCCGGCATCATGTTCGAGAAACCCGGCGTCATCGGGCCGGCGTCGAAGTTCTTCGCCAGCGTCAAGACGGTGCTGGAACATCCCGACGCCTACGACCATTTCTCGGTCAAGGGCAGCACCGGCCTGTCCTATGAACTCGACAAGAAGCAGACCGTGTCAGCCGAGGTCGCGCTCGATTATTCGCGCATTCACGACGCCTTCGGCAAGCACAAATACCTGATCGCCAGCATTCCGCTGCAGTATGTCTATGACAACAGAGACAACCGGCTCAATCCGACCACCGGCTTCCGTTTGCTGGCCTATGCCGAGCCGAGCTACGATATTTTGAGCGGTGCGGCCTTCCTCAAGCTGAAGGGCGAAGGGTCGGCTTATCAGTCGCTGGACACGGCCTCGAAATTCGTGCTGGCCGAACGTGTCGCCGTAGGCTCGATCGTCGGTACCGGGCTGCAGAACGTCCCGGCCGACCGACGTTTTTATTCCGGCGGCGGCGGTTCGGTGCGCGGCTATGCCTATCAGGGCATCGGCCCGAAGGACTTCACGGGCCAGCCGATCGGCGGCCTGTCCTTCTTCGAGACTTCAGTCGAGATGCGCATCGCCGTCACCGACACGATCGGGATCGTGCCGTTCGTCGATGCCGGCACTGTGTCGACCAAGTCGGTTCCCAGCTTCTCCGACGTCAAGGTCGGCGCCGGTGTCGGCCTGCGCTACGTCACGCCGTTCGGGCCGCTGCGTATCGACGCGGCCGTGCCGCTCAACCGCGATCCAGGTGATCCGCACTTCGGCATCTATGCCGGCATCGGACAGGCGTTCTGACGATGAAGACGGTCTGGCGCATTCTTCGCATTGTCCTTTACACGCTGCTGATCGTGGTCGCGGGTGCGATCGGCGCGCTGGTCGTGCTGACCAAAACCGAGCGCGGGCGCGACAACCTCGCCGGCATCATTTCGCGGCTGGCTTCGAGCGACGACCGCAAGGTCACCGTCAGCGGCATCGACGGCATCTGGTCGGGTAATCTCAGCGTCGACCATGTCGTGCTCGAGGACCGTGAGGGCGCCTGGCTAGTAGCGCGCAAGGTGGCCGTCGACTGGTCGCCGACCGCCCTTTTGTCCAAAAGCTTCAGCGCCGATCGCATCGCCGCCGATCGCGTCGAACTCGCACGCCTGCCGGTGGCCGGTACGCAGCCGCCCGCACAGAGCGGCACGACGACGCTGCCGGTCTCCATCGACATCAAGCAGATCGAGCTTCCGGAAATCGCGCTTGGCCAGCAACTGGCCGGCAGCGGCATCGCCGAGCTGGCGGCCAAGGGAATGCTCAAGGCCGATGCCGCGCCACTGGCGGTCCAGACGGTGCTCAACGTCACCCGTCACGACGGCAAACAGGGCAATGTCGACGCCAAGATCCACTTCGCACCCGCCGATAACAAGCTGGACCTCGACCTCAAGGCGTCGGAGCCGGCCGGCGGCATCATTGCCAACCTGCTCAAGCTGCCGGATGCGCCACCGGTCGATATCGTGGTTTCGGGCAGCGGGCCGCTTGCCAACTGGAGCGGTGTCGGCACCTTCCTCGTCGACCATCGGATCGTCACCCAACTCACCGGCCGTCACCAGCTCACCGACAAGGGCAATCATCTCGAAGCAAAGGGCGACGGCGATTTTGCGCGTTTCCTGCCGGAAAACCTGAAGCCGCTGTTTGCCGGCAAGACCAGTTTCGATGTCGCGGGCACCGCCACGTCGGCGGGCGGCATCAGCATCGACCGGGCCAGCATCGAGAGCGATGCGGTGCACGGCACCGCCTCCGGCATTGCCGATCCTGCCGGCGCCAGCGACCTGTCGGTCGAACTCGCCGCCAAGGGCCCGCCCGTGGTGATCAGTGTCGGCAGCAAGGCGCAGCCGATCACGCTCGCGATCAAGAACGCCACCGCGCGCGCCTTCGGCGACGGCAAGGCGCCGATCGTCGACATCGGCGCCTCCTTCGTTTCGATCGTCGCCGGCGGCACGCGGCTGGACGATCTGGCAGCGCAAATCCATTCCGACGGGTTCGATATTCAGAACCGCGCCGGCCCGGTTGCCGTCAAGCTGGAGGCGGGCGGCCTGAAAACCGACGTCGCGACGTTGGCGCCGCTGATCACCGGCAAGGTCAATGTCGATCTGGCCGGTTCAATCAGCAAGGACGCCATTGCCATCGATCAGGGTACGATGCGCTCCGATGCGGTCAATGCCTCGCTGACGGCGACGGTGGCGCTCGCCGACATGTCGATGCAGCTCAAAATGAATGCCGATGCCGTGGCCACCGCGTTTCCCCAGCAGATAGCCTCGGTACTCGGCGGCCGGGTGAAGTTCTCGGCCACGGCATCGCGCGATCCGCAGGGATCTTTCGCCGCGAACTCCATCGAACTCACTTCAGGATCGCTCAGCGCCAGCGGTACGGCCAGCATGCAAGGCACTGACATCCAGGCCGACATCAAGGGCAAATTGGGCGACGTTTCGGTGTTGTCGCCGACGGTCGGCGTGCCGGTTGCCGGCGGGGTCGATTTCGCGCTGTCGGCAAGCGGCGCGATGACCGCGCCGGATTTCACCGTTAGCGCCAACAGCGATAGCCTGACCGCTTCGGGCCGTACGGTCAAGGCCATCAAGCTGACCGCGAGCGGCAAGGCCGACATAACGAACCCTTCCGCCAACGTCTCGCTGACCGGCGCCGTCAACGACCAGCCGCTCGACATGAAGGCGGCCCTGGTGACCAGCGAGGGCAAGCGTTCGATCAATGGATTCCTGGTGTCGCTGGGCGACAACAAGGTCTCGGGCGACCTGGCGCTCGACGAAAAGTTCATGCCCTTGGGCAGGCTGACGCTCGCCGCACCTGCCATCGACCAGTTGGCCGCGCTCGCCGGCCAGGCGGTGACCGGCGACATCAACGGCACCATCTTGTTCAGCAAGGACGGCGATGCACCGTCCATTGCCATCGATGCCAAGAGCACGTCGGTCGCGCGAGGCGAGGTTACCGCCAAAGTGATCGCCATCAATGCGCTGGTCGCCAATTATCTCAAGGCGCCGGCGATCTCGGGCACCATCAAGGCCGATGCGGTCACTTCGGGAAGCACGGAAATCAGCGGCGTCGGCGTCGACCTCAAGCGCGACGGCGACTGGACCGATCTCACTGGTGGCGCGACCATAGCGGGCATTCCCGCGACCGCTGCCGGCCGGGTGAAGATCGCCGCGGGCACCACCAGCGTCGAGATCGCCTCGGGTGAGGCCACCGTTCGCGGCATCAAGGCGGCGATCGCCGAACCGTCGGCTCTGACCATCGCCGACGGTACGGCCAAGATCGAGAAGCTTGCGCTCGATATTGGCGGCGGCAGGGTGGCGCTGTCGGGCAGCGCTGGCGAGACGCTCGATCTGGCGGCGCAGGTATCCGCCTTGCCCGCGGCCCTTGCCAATGCGTTTTCGCCTGGCCTGGATGCCACGGGAACGCTTGACGGTATCGCTGAAGTGAGCGGAGCGCCGGCAACTCCCGACATCCGTTTCAACGCGAAACTGGCCGGTGCCGAGACTAGCCAGACCCGCCAGGCAGGGCTCGGTCCGCTCGCCGTCGATGCGGCCGGCAGCTACACAATCGCCGGCGGCGTCGCCCTCGACCATGCTACCCTGTCCGGCGACAAGGTTTCCGGGCAGGCGACAGGCACCATCAATCCGAATGGGGCGAGCGATTTTGCGATCGATCTGACCTCGTCGGGCCCCAGCCTGCCGCTGACGGTCGGCAGCGCCGAGAGCCCCGTCAAGATCGAGGTCCGATCAGTATCGGCCAAAATCGCGGGCGAAAGCACGCATGCCCGAGTGGACCTTTCCGTGATCCTGCCCTCGGTCGTCACCAGCCCGGCGAAGGTGGACGGACTGACCCTGGCACTGCACTCGGACGCATTCGATCTCCGGAATCGCGCCGGGCCGGTTTCCGGAACGGTATCGGTGGACAAGGTTGGGCTCGACAATCCAACGATTGCGCCGCTCATCGCCGGCAAGGTCACGGCCGCGCTCAGCGCCCGGCTGAGCGCCGACACCGTGGCCATCGACAGCGGCTCGCTGAAAAGCGATACGCTGAGCAGCCAGGTGGCCGGCCAGGTATCGCTGCGTGACGGTGCCATCGATCTCAACCTGAAGGCGGATGCGCCATCGTCGGCCTTGCCGACGGCGGCACGCGGCATGCTTGGCGACCGCGCCCAGATAAGCGCCACGCTGAAGCGCGAACCCAACGGCAATCTCCATATCGGTGGATTGAAGCTGGCTTCCGGCGCGCTGAGCGCCGACGGACAGGCAAGCCTTGCCGACAATAAGGTGACCGCCGACATCAGGGGGACGCTGAGCGACATCTCGCCATTGTCTAGGGATGCCAAGGGCGCCATCGCCTTCGCGCTGAGCGCGCAAGGGCCGGCCATGGCGCCCGACCTGTCGCTTACCGTCAACAGCGACAGGCTCTCGGTGGCATCGCGCGAGATCACCGGGTTGAAGCTCACGGCTACCGGCAAGGCCGATGCCGCCAATCCGGCGGCCAATGTCCAACTCACCGGCAATGTCGCCGGGCAGGCGCTGCAGGGGAGTGCCGTGCTGGCAACGACGAACGGCAAGAGCGCCATCAACGGACTGCTGCTGTCGCTGGGCAAGAACCGGGTCTCAGGCGATCTGGCGCTGGACGACAAGTTCGTGCCTGAAGGCACAATTTCGCTCGACCTCCCCGACATCGGGCCACTTGCCGCGCTGGCGCTGGAAAAGGCGGAAGGCGACGTTCGCGGCACGATCGCCTTCTCCAGGAATGGCGCGGCACCCCAGGTCGCCATCAAGGCGGCTACGACCTCGATCACGCGTGGCGATCTCCAGGCAAAGGCAGTTTCCATCGATGCGTTGATCGCAAACTATCTTGCGGCGCCAGTCGTCTCCGGCAAGATCCGCGCCGACACGGTTATATCGGGCGGCACCGTGATCAGCGGCATCGACGTGGACCTCAGGCGCGACGGCGACTGGACCGGCTTCTCCGGCGGCGCCACGGTCAAGGGCATTCCGGCCAAGGCAGCCGGCCGCGTGAAGGTGGCCGGCGGCACCACCACGATCGAGCTCGCTTCGGGGCAGGCAACCGTCCAGGGCATCAAGGCGGCCATCGCCCAGGCCTCGACCGTCAGCATCGCCAATGGCACGACGACGCTGGACAGGCTGGTGCTCAACCTTGGCGGCGGCACCGCGACGGTAACCGGCAAGGTCGGGCAGGCGCTCGACATCAATGCGGTGCTGGCGCGCGTGCCGATGTCGCTCGCCAACGGTTTTTCGCCCGGGCTCGATGCCGCGGGTTCCATTTCCGGGACGGTGAAGGTGACGGGCGCACCGGCGAACCCCGCTGTTGCCTTCAACATAGACGCGGCGGGCGTGCAGACATCGCAGACCCGTGGCGCGGGCGTCGGCGCGGTGAGCGTTTCCTCGACCGGCACCTTTGCCGGCAACAAGCTGGCCTTCAACGCCAATATCAGCGACGGGGCCGGCCTTGGCCTCAAGGGCGGCGGCACGGTGACGACATCAGGCACGCCGGCGCTGTCGCTCGACTTCAACGGTGCGGTGCCGTTCGGTCTCCTCAGCGAGAAGCTTGCCGCGCAGGGCCTGTCGCTGAGCGGCAACGCCAATGTCAATGTGCAGGTGCGCGGCCCGGCGAAATCGCCCGTCATCGGCGGTACGGTGAGGGCGTCCGGCGCACGCTTGGTCGATGCCAATTCGGGCCTCGCGGTCAACGACATCGCCCTCGATGTCTCGATCGGCAACGGCGTCGCCAGGATCAACCGGCTGACCGGTACACTGTCGACGCGCGGCAGCCTGTCGGCCAGTGGCACGGTCGGTATCAATCCGGCGCAAGGGTTCCCGGCCGACCTGTCGATCAAGCTCACGGACGGTCGTTATACGGACGGTCGCGTGGTGACCGCCAACCTTGGCGGCGACCTGACGATCAAGGGACCGCTGACTTCGGCACCGGCGATTGCCGGCACCGTCAACCTGGCCAAGACCGTCATCACGGTCCCGGACAAGTTGCCGGGCTCGCTCTCGGCGCTCGACGTCAGGCACAAGAATGCGCCGGGACCGGTCAGGGCGCAGGACAAGGCGCTGCGCCCGGCCACGACCAGCGGCAAGAGCGGTGGCAGCGGTCTTGCGCTCGACGTCACGGTCAACGCGCCGAACCAGATCTTCATCCAGGGCAGGGGTGTCGACGCCGAACTCGGCGGCTCGCTCAAGCTGACCGGCCCGGCCTCGTCGCCGCAAGCCGTCGGCACCTTCACCTTGCAGCGCGGCCGGCTGTCGATCCTTGGCAAGCGGCTGACCTTCACCGAAGGCACGGTCGGGTTCTCAGGTTCGTTGGTGCCTTATCTCAACCTGACGGCGACAACGACGACAACCGGCGCGACCGTCACCATCGTCGTGTCGGGCGAGGCGACCAATCCCAAATTCAACTTCAGTTCGGTGCCGGCGCTGCCGGAGGACGAGGTGCTGGCGCAACTCATCTTCGGGCGGTCGATGTCGAACCTGTCGCCGCTGCAGATCGCGCAGCTGGCCGAGGCCGCCGGACAATTGGCCGGCGTCGGCGGTTCGACGTCTCTTCTGGAAAACCTGCGCAGCGCCATCGGCGTCGACGACCTCGACGTGACCACCGACGACAAGGGCGGCACGGCGGTCTCGGCCGGCAAGTACCTGAACGACCGCACCTATGTGACCATCCAGAAGGGGGACAAGCCGGGTTCCGGCAAGGCGACCATCGACCTCAATGTCGGGCGCGGCGTCAAATTGCGCGGCGAGGCGACGGACGCCGGTGAAGCCAAGGGCGGCATCTTCTACGAGAAGGAATATTGAGGCCCTGGCCTTCATCCTGGCCGCAGCTGGCGCTGTCGTAACCAGTGCGAATGTCTCAATTTAATTGCTCGAAGAGATTTTGGCGAAATCTGGGCGCACTAGCAATTTTGCGCCAAGACTGTCGCTATCACGCGAACTGCCCCCCTTCCAAAGTTGCACATTCGCTAACATGTTCCCAATCCATGCCGTCTTTGACATCATGGCCCGGATGCGGAATGTTAATCGGCGGAAAGCCAACAATGGGAGTTAGTCATGACAATCTATAAGAGCAACGGCGACAGCGTTCCGGATCACATCCTGGCGATGGCCGAAGAAGCCAAGTCGGGCAAAGTCGATCGCCGCGAATTCCTCGCGCTCGCCAGCGTCTTCGGTGCCTCGACCGCCATGGCCTACGGCCTGCTCGGCCTTGCCGCTCCGACCCCGGCCAAGGCCGAGGACGTCCAGGGCAAGAAGGGCGGCGTGCTGAAAGTGGCGATGTCGGTCAAGGATCCCAAAGATCCGCGTACCGCCGACTGGTCCGAGATTGCCAACGCCCAGCGCCAGGCGCTCGAGCCGCTGGTGAAATACACCAAGGAGTACACATTCGCTCCATATCTGCTGGCAAGCTGGGACATCAACGACGACGCCACCGAGTACACGCTGCATGTGCGGCCTGGCGTCGAATGGAACAATGGCGACAAGTTCACGGCCGATGACGTGATCTACAATTTCACACGCTGGGCCGACAAATCAGCCGAAGGCAACTCGATGCCGGGACGTCTCGGCAGCCTCGTCGACGAAAAGACCAAGAAGTTGCGCGAAGGGTCGATCGTCAAGGTCGACGACATGACCGTGAAACTGAAGCTGTCGAAGCCCGACATCGCCATCATCCCGAACCTGTGCGACTATCCCGGCCTCGTCGTCCACAAGAGCTTCGACGAGAAGGGCGCCAACTTCAAGAACTGCCCGATCGGCACTGGTCCGTTCGAGCTCGTCTCCTATGATGTCGGCCAGAAGGTGGTCTACAAGCGCCGCACGACCGGCAAGTGGTGGCAGGGCGAAGCCTTCCTCGACGGCGTCGAGTTCATCGACTACGGCACCGATCCGGCCGCGACCGTTTCGGCCTTCGAATCGGGCGAAGTGCAGACCAACCACGAAACGACCGCCGACTACGTAAAGATCATCGCGGACGTCGGCGCGCCGCCTTCGGAAGTGGTGACCGCGGCTACCGTGGTGTCGCGCTTCAACGTAAACGCCAAGCCTTACGGCGACCAGAAGGTGCGTCAGGCGATGTGCCTGGCCGTCGACAATTCGGTGGTCCTGCAACTCGGCTACGGCAATGCCGGCACGCCGGCCGAAAACCACCATGTCGCGCCGATCCATCCGGAATATGTCGAACTGCCGAAGATCAAGCGCGACGTCGCCAAGGCCAAGCAGATGCTGACGGAAGCCGGCGTGATCGATTTCGAACACGAGCTGATCAGCAACGACGAGGACTACCACAAGAACACCACGGACGCGATCGCGGCCCAGTTGCGCGAAGCCGGCATCAAGGTGAAGCGCACCGTGCTGCCGAGCTCGACCTTCTGGAACGACTGGACGAAGTATCCATTCTCGGAGACCAACTGGAACATGCGTCCGCTTGGCATCCAGGTCATCGCCATCGCCTACCGCTCGGGCGAAGCCTGGAACGAGACGGCCTATGCCAATCCGGACTTCGACAAGAAAGTCAACGAGGCGCTCGGCGTCGCTGATGCGGAGAAGCGCAAGGTGGTGATGAAGGATATCGAGCAGATGCTGCAGGATTCCGGCATCATCATCCAGCCTTACTGGCGCAAGCTCTACATCAACATCAAGCCCGAGGTGAAGAACCACTCGATGCACCCCACCTACGAGCACGATTTCGGCAAGGTCTGGCTCGACAAGGCGTGACCGCTGCTTGATGAATATGAGGGGCGCGTGTCCCTCATATTCTCAGGATCGTCGCCGTTGCATTGGATGCAGCGGCGGCGTGACGTCACAAGGTTTTCGTCACAGGGTTGACCATATCTGACCCCAACCCGGCCGGCAGGGGGGCACAATGTTCTCATTCATCATCAGACGCATCGGCACGATACTGCTCACGATGCTGTGCCTGACGCTGGTCGTCTTCTTCCTCGTCAATCTCGAACCCAATCTGAAGAAGCTGGCGATCAGCCAGACCGAAATGCACACATCGGCCGAGCAGCTTGAAAGCTGGCTGGTCAATCACGGTTATCGCCAGAATTTCTTCGTTCGCTATGGCCAGTGGCTCGGCGTCGTGCCCAAGCAGCCGATCACGGATTCGGCGACCGGAAAGACCACGCAGCGCTTCTCCTTCTGCAATGACCCGGCCGTGCCGACATTCTCCGGCGTGATCGAGGGTGATTTCGGCTGTTCGACCAAGTTCAAGACCACGGTCGCGGCCAAGCTATTCCCTGCGCTGGGCGCTACCGGCATTCTGATGCTCTGCGTGCTGGGCGTAATGGTGCCGGTGTCGCTGCTGGTTGGCATCCTTGCCGGCATGCGGGAGGGGTCGCGCACCGATCGCGTTCTGTCGATCGCCTCGATCGCCTCGACGGCGACACCTGAATATGTGTCGGGCGTCATCTTCACCGTCGTCTTCGCCTCCTGGCTCGGCTGGCTGAACGGGTCGGCCGCTTCCGCGAGCCAGGGCATCACATTCTACAATTTCACCCTGCCGGTGATCACGCTGGCGATCTACGGCATCGGCTATATCGCACGCATGACACGCGCCTCCATGGTCGAGGTGATGACGCAGCAATATATCCGCACGGCACGCCTGAAGGGGCTTTCCTTTAAAAGCGTCGTGGTCAAGCACGCGCTGCGCAACGCCTTGATCGCACCCTTCACGGTCATCATGCTGCAGTTCCCTTGGCTGCTCACCGGCGTCGTCATCGTCGAGGTGATGTTCCGCTACCAGGGCTTCGGCTACACGCTGGTCGAGGCCGCCGGCAACAACGACATCGATCTTCTGCTCGGCTGTTCGCTGGTCTCGGTGTTCATCGTGCTGATCACCCAGCTCATTTCCGACGTCGGCTACGCATTCCTCAATCCGCGCATCCGCGTTCAGTAGGGAGAAGGCGCATGCAAGCTCAATATATCGGCGCCTCCACCATCATCCTCGAAGTGCTCTGGCGCTTCTGGCCGGTCTGGGTCGCCCTCGCCATCGTCATGGGTGCGAGCTTTCTCTACAAGAAGAAGCTGGCGCTCTACGGCCAGTTGTTCGATAGCGGCGTCGGCGTAGCGGGCGTCTTTATCTGCCTGTTCTGGCTGTTCACGGCGATCTTCGCCTCGACCATCTCGCCCTTCGATCCGCTCGGCCAGATCCCGATGATGAAGGACACGCTGCCGGGCGCCATCGAACCGCAATCGGGGCTCGCCTATCTGTTCGGCGGCGACAAGCTGGCGCGCGATGTGTTCTCGCGCATGGTCTATGGCAGCCAGATCGTGCTGATCATCGCACCCGCCGCGACCGGTTTCGCGCTGATGGTCGGCATCACGCTTGGCCTGCCGGCCGGCTACTACGGCGGCAAGATCGATTCCATCCTGTCGTTCCTGGCGAACCTCGTACTGGCCTTCCCGGTGATCCTCTTGTTCTACCTGCTGGTAACGCCCGGCATCATGGACACGCCGATCCCCTATGCGCTGGCCGGCGTCTTCTTCCTGTTTCCGATCATTTTCTTCAGCGTGCTGTTCTGGACGCGCTACAAGAACCGGCCCGACCGGATCTATATCCTGCTTGGCCTGACACTGATCATAGGCGGCTGGATCTACCTCGGCCTTGTCTTCGACAGGGACCCGCTGCACATCGTCCACATCGATCCCAACCAGCTCAACATCTTCGTGGCGGTGGTGTTCGCCTCCAGCCCGGGCGTGTTCCGCATCGTGCGTGGCCTGGTGATGGACATCAAGACGCGCGACTATGTGGCGGCGGCGCAGACGCGCGGTGAATCGCCTTGGTACATCATGCTGTGGGAGATCCTGCCCAATGCGCGCGGGCCGCTGATCGTCGATGCCTGCCTGCGCATCGGCTACACAACCATATTGCTTGGCACGCTGGGTTACTTCGGCCTGGGCCTTGCGCCCGAGAGCCCGGACTGGGGTACGGCGATCAAGGATGCCAGCCGATTGCTGCGTTCCTTCATTCACCCGGCGCTGCCGCCGACGATCGCGTTGATGTCGTTCGTTCTGGGTCTCAACCTGCTCGCCGACTCACTGCGTGAGCAATCGATGAAGGATTGATGGCGGGGTCCCAGATCCCACTTGGCCAAGAATTAGGATTGGAGCGACCCATGAACGAGGCAGTTCGAAATCCGGCACAGCCGATCATCGAGATCGAAAACCTTTCGATCTCCTTCTTCACCCGCAAGGGCGAGATACCGGCCGTCATGGACTTTTCCTGCACGGTGATGCCGGGCGAGGCAATGGGCATCGTCGGCGAATCCGGTTGCGGCAAGTCGACCGTGTCGCTCGGCATCATGCGCGACCTCTCCAATATCGGAAAGATCGTCGGCGGCAAGATCAAGTTCCAGGGCAAGGACATGGGCGAGCTCTCCGACGAGGAGCTGCGCGGCATCCGCGGCAACAAGATCGCAATGATCTACCAGGAGCCGATGGCCAGCCTCAATCCGGCGATGAAGATCGGCCAGCAGCTGATGGAAGTGCCGTTGATCCACGACAAGGTGTCGACGAAAGAGGCCTACTCCAGGGCGCTCGAAATGGTGCGCTCGGTCAAGCTTCCCGATCCCGAGCGCATGATGCGCTCTTATCCGCACCAGCTTTCCGGCGGCCAGCAGCAGCGCATCGTTATCGCGATGGCGCTGCTGTCGAAGCCGGCGCTGCTTCTGCTCGACGAGCCGACGACGGCGCTCGATGTGACCGTGGAGGCGGGCATTGTCGATCTGGTCAAGGGGTTGGGCGAGAAGTTCGGCACCTCTATGATCTTCGTCTCGCACAACCTCGGCCTCATCCTGGAAACCTGCGACCGCATCACTGTGATGTATTCGGGCGAGGCGGTCGAGACCGGCAAGATCAAGGACGTCTTCGACCGGATGCGCCACCCCTATACGCAGGGGCTGTTCCGTTCGATCCCGCTGCCTGGCGCGGACAAGAACTCGCGGCCGCTGATCTCGATCCCGGGGCAATTGCCACTGCCGCATGAACGGCCAAAAGGCTGCAATTTCGGCCCGCGCTGCCACCATTTCGTCGAGGGCGTCTGCAACGCCGCCGAAATCCCGATGATAGAAGTCGCCGGACACGAGGGTCATTTCTCGCGCTGCGTGCGCTTCAACGAGATCGATTGGGAGGCATTGCCGCCGGGCGCCAAGAAGGTGAATGAGCGCGTCGTACCGGGCGCGCCAGTACTCAAGATCGAGGACCTGCGGAAATACTACAAGGTCGGCGGCAGCGAGGTGTTCGGCTCGAGCGAAGGCCGCGTCGTCAAGGCCAACGAGACGATCTCGTTCATGGCACGCGAATCCGAGACAGTCGCCATCGTCGGCGAATCCGGCTGCGGGAAGTCGACGCTGGCCAAGGTGCTGCTCGGACTGGAAACCGCCAGCTCCGGCAGCGTCACGCTCGGCAACAAGGAAATCCAGTCGACCGGCATCGAGAAGCGCAGCGTCGACACCGTGTCGTCGATCCAGATGGTGTTCCAGAACCCGTTCGACACACTCAACCCCAGCCATTCGGTCGGGTCGCAGATCATCCGGACGCTGGAAAAATTCAACGTCGGCAGGACCGTCGCCGACCGGCGCAAGCGCATGCTGGAACTGCTCGACCTGGTGAAACTGCCGCGGGCGTTCGAAACCCGCAAGCCGCGTCAGCTTTCCGGCGGCCAGAAGCAGCGTATCGGCGTGGCGCGAGCCTTCGCCGGCGATGCCAAGGTGGTGGTGGCCGACGAGCCGGTTTCGGCGCTCGACGTCTCGGTGCAGGCGGCGGTGACGGAACTGCTGATGGATATCCAGCGCAAGAACAAGACGACGATGCTGTTCATCAGCCACGATCTCTCCGTCGTGCGCTACATAGCCGACCGCGTCGTCGTCATGTATCTCGGCTATATCGTCGAGCAAGGCACGACCGACCAGATCTTCGCGCCGCCCTATCATCCCTATACCGAGGCGTTGCTCTCGGCGATCCCGATTGCCGATACCAGCGTGGTCAAGAAGCACATCGTGCTGGAAGGTGACATCCCCTCGGCGATGAACCCGCCGTCCGGCTGTCCGTTCCAGACACGCTGCGGCTACAAGAAGCTGGTGCCTGACAATCTGTGCGAGACCAAGGTGCCGCCGGTCAAGAACCTCGGCGATGGCCATATGAGCCTGTGCTGGCTCTCCGACGACGTGCTCAAGACCATGGAGCCGGTGATCAAGTTCGACAAGGAACATGCTGCCCATGAAGGCGTGCCTGACGACGCGCCCCATGGCGAAGGTCCGGGCTTTGCCGGCGAGCCGCCGAAGCGGCCACATGGCAAGAAGCCGATTTGATATGCATTAAAGCCGGGCCGTCAGGGCGGCGCATTGCCTCTCGAAGCGGCCGGGATATCTTACATGCGTTTGGAGGGCGGACCATATTCCCCCCATCGCCTTGAGTATTTCTCCTTGTTGTCCTATGTGATGCGTGATGCTTGATGCGCGCAAGGAGATAAGTTGTGAGAACGACACTTGCCATCGACGATGATGTCCTCCTTGCCGCCAAAGCCATGGCGCGGCAGCAGGATCGCAGCGTTGGGGAGGTCATTTCCGATCTTGTTCGCCGCTCGCTGCATCGGCCTCAGGCGGGCGATGAGCGCAATGGCATTCCCTTGCTGTCGTCCCAGCCTGGCAGCACGATGGTTGATCTCGAGACGGTCAACAGGCTTCGCGACGAACTGCCGTGATCTTCCTGCTCGACGTGAATGTCTTGATCGCGCTGATCGATCCCAGCCATGTCGCGCATGACGATGCCCATCGATGGTTCGAATCCGTCGGACGCACCTCATGGGCCACAAGCCCTATCACCGAGAATGGTGTCATCAGGATCGTGGGCAATTCCAAATACCCCAATTCTCCCGGCTCGCCTGCGGTCGTTGCGCGGATTGTTGGTAAAATGCACGCACTTCCAGGACATCAATTCTGGCCGGACGACATCAGTCTGGTCGGTTCTGCCGATATCGATACCGGCAAGATCCTGACCTCGGCGCAAGTCACGGATAGTTACCTACTGGCGCTAGCCAGTGCGCGTGACGGCAAGTTGGCGACCTTTGATCGAAAATTGTCGACGGCGGCGGTAAAGGGAGGAAAGTTGGTTCTCCACCTCATACCGACCGAGTGAAATCCGGACTCAGGCCCGGCTCTGACATAGCATCAAAGATGCCGAGTGATTTCGCTGACCCCGGCGGATCAGTTGTTGCACTGCCTTAGCTGAGCGTCATAGTCGCGGGCCATCTTGTCGGTGGCCCGTGCGTAGCCCTGGACGCCGGCATCGCCGCGATTGCCGCGGCCATAGGCGGTCCAGCCGAGATAATAGGCGAGGTAGAGGTTGTAGGTGTCGTTGCGGGCGACGCCGTAGCTGTCCGATGTCTTGGAATGGTACCAGCCGACGAAGTCGACGGCGTCGGCGAATCTCGTGCGCCGCGCCGCCCAGTTGCCGGTTTCGCGCTGATATTGCGACCAGGTGCCGTCCAGCGCCTGCGAGAAACCGGTGGCCGAGGAGACATGTTTCCACGGAATGAAGCCGAGGAGTTTGGTGCGTGGCGGGCGGGCGTTGCTCTTGAAACCGGATTCCTTGCGCACGGTCGCCATCAGCACCGGCACCGGCACACCGTATTTCTGTGAGGCGCGCTCTGCAGCCGACTGCCAATTGTCGAACCAGCCATCGTTCTGATCGAAGACGGCGCAGACATTGTTGATGTGACTGGGTGCCGTCGCGCAGGCCGAAAGTGCCAGCAGCACGCCAACCGCTACAATTTTACTAAAACTCGACCTACGCATTGGATGAGCAATAGGCCGAAATCATAAAAGGAATCTTGCTGTCGCCGTTAACGCCTTGTCGGCACGAGCGGGCAAGAAAATGCCATATAGGTATTCCGACGCTATTTGTCGCCTTTTCTAAATGGACATCGCATATATGGCGCCTTGGCTAAAATCGCGTCGACAAATGGCGTATTTCCGACAGCTTGACCGCCCTGCCGAAGCTTTGATGCCGACATGAGCGAACCTAGACGAAAGCGCGGCGCCGAGCGCACCAGCAACCGGGGGCCAGCGCCCATCACGCAACTGCCGCCCAGGCGGGTGATCAATCCCTATCCGCCGATGGCGTTGTTGTCACCAGAACAGGTCGAGGCGATCCATCAGGCGTCGATGCACATATTGGAGAATTTCGGCATCGAGGTAATGAGTCCGCGTGCGCTGTCGCTGTTCGAGCAGGCCGGCGCGAAGGTTGATCACGCCTCGGCGAATGTGCGCGTCGATCGCGGCATGATCGACGAGGCGCTGAAGACGACGCGGTCCGGCTATACGCTGACCCCACGCAATGCGGCCAACACAATCCATCTCGGCGGCAACACCATTAATTTCACGCTGGTTGCCGGTCCTCCCAATGTGCATGACATGGAGCGGGGCCGCCGTGCCGGCAATCTGCGCGACTATGCGGATCTGACCAGGCTGGCGCAGCATTTCAACTGCGTCCACATGCTTGGCAACCAGGTCTGCGCGCCGGTCGAACTGCCGGCCAACTCACGCCATCTCGATACATACTTCACCAATCTGACGCTGACCGACAAGAGTTTTCATGTCTCGGCGATCGGCCGCGGCAGGGCGCTGGACGGCATCGAGATGATGGCGATCGCGCGTGGGATGACGCTGGCCCAGATGGCTGATGATCCCGGCATTGCCACCATCATCTCGGTCAACTCGCCGCGTCGCTTCGACGAGATGATGGCCGAGGGGCTGATGACCATGGCCGAGTACGGCCAGTCGGTTGCGGTGACACCGTTCACGTTGATGGGAGCGATGAGCCCGGTGACGCTGGCCGGGGCGCTGGCGCAGCAGAATGCCGAGGCGCTGTTCGGCGTGGTGCTGACGCAACTGGTGCGGCCAGGCGCGCCTGTGATGTACGGCGCCTTCACCTCCAATGTCGACATGAAGTCGGGCGCGCCGGCCTTCGGCACGCCTGAAAACACCAAGGCCAACATTGCTTCGGGACAATTGGCGCGCCGTTATGGCCTGCCATACCGGACGACGCCCGGCTCGGCTTCCAATGCCGCCGACGCGCAAGGCGCCTATGAGACGCTGATGGCGTTGTGGGGCGCGGTGCTTGGCCATGGCAATCTCGTCTACCACGCCGCCGGCTGGCAGGAGGGCGGGCTGACGGCGTCGTTCGAGAAATTCATCATCGACGTGGAGATGATCCAGCACATGATGGAGTTTCTGCGCCCGATCGTGGTCGATGAGGCGGAGCTTGCCGTGGAGGCGCTGGGGGCTGTGCCGACCGGCGGCCATTTCTTCGGCGAGCCGCACACGCTGGAGCGCTACGCCACCGCCTTCTACCAGCCGATGCTCTCCAACTGGCAAAATTACGAAGCCTGGCAGGAGGCCGGCGGCCTCGACGCGACCGCGCGCGCGACGCGGCTGTGGAAGAAGGCGCTGGAGGATTATGTCGAGCCGGTGATGGACATCGCCGTGCGCGAAGCGCTCGAGGCCTATGTGGCCAAGCGCAAGGAAGCGATCGGGCAGGGCGAGCCGTGAATTTCGCGGTGTTGGCGCGCGGCAGGGGAGCCGGGCGCTGTCCTTTCGCATCACTTTCTCTCCCAACTCACTGATATCAGGGAAAAATCGATGAAATCGCATGCAAAGGTCGTAGTCATCGGCGGTGGCGTCGTCGGATGTTCCGTGCTGTTCCATCTTGCCCGTCATGGCTGGACCGACGTCGTGCTGCTGGAGCGCGACGAGCTGACTTCAGGCTCGACCTGGCACGCGGCCGGCGGCATGCACACGATCAATGGCGATCCCAACGTCGCCAAGCTGCAGAAATACACCATCAATCTCTACAAGGAGATCGAGGAGTTGTCGGGACAAGCGACCGGCGTCCACCTGACCGGCGGCGTGCTTCTGGCGGCCACCGAGGCGCGGCTCGACTGGCTGCGCGGCGTCGTCGCCAAGGGCCGTTATCTCGGCATCGAGCTGGAGGAAATCTCGCCGAAGGAGGCGGCCGAACTGATGCCGCTGCTCGATCCCAAGCAATTCGTCGGCGCCGTCCGCAACAAGGAGGACGGCCACCTCGATCCCTCCGGTGTCACCCACGCCTATGCCAAGGCGGCGCGAAAACTCGGCGCCGAGGTGGAGCGCTTCACCAAGGTCGAGGATATCGTGCGCCGTCCCGACGGGCTGTGGCGCGTCATCACCAACAAGGGCGAGGTGGTGGCCGAGCATATCGTCAATGCCGGCGGCCTGTGGGCGCGCGAGGTCGGCCGCATGGTCGGGCTCGAACTGCCGGTGCTGGCGATGGAGCACATGTACCTGATCACCGAGGACATGCCGGAGGTTGCCGCCTGGAACCAGAAAACCGGCACCGAAATCATCCATGCGGTCGATTTCGACGGCGAGCTCTATCTGCGCCAGGAGCGCGGCGGCATGCTGATGGGCACTTATGAGAAGGCCAACAAACCATGGTCAGAATACCAGACGCCGTGGAATTTCGGCCATGAATTGCTGGCGCCGGATATCGACCGCATCGCGCCGTCGCTCGAGGTCGGCTTCCGGCATTTCCCGGCCTTCCAGAACACCGGCATCAAGCAGATCATCAACGGGCCTTTCACTTTCGCGCCCGACGGCAACCCGCTGGTCGGGCCGGTGCGCGGCCTGCCGGGCTTCTGGGTCGCCTGTGGCGTCATGGCCGGCTTCAGCCAGGGCGGTGGCGTTGGTCTGGCGCTATCCAACTGGATGATCGAGGGCGATCCCGGCGCCGACATCTGGGCGATGGACGTGGCGCGTTACGGCGACTGGGCTGGTATGGCCTACACCAACGCCAAGGTGCGCGAAAACTATTCCCGGCGTTTTTCGATCCGCTTCCCGAACGAGGAATTGCCGGCCGGGCGGCCGCTGAAGACTACGCCCGTCTATGACCTGTTGTCGGCCAAGGGGGCGCAGTGGGGCGTCGCCTACGGGCTGGAGGTGCCGCTCTGGTATGCGCCGGAAGGCGTCAAGGACGAGTTCTCATGGCGGCGCTCGAGCGACTTCAGCCATGTCGCCGCCGAAGTCGCCACGGTTCGCGCAGGCGTCGGCTTATCGGAGATATCGAGCTTCGCCAAATACAAGGTGACAGGGGAGGGGGCGGCGGCCTGGCTCGACCGGATGCTCGCCTGCAAGCTGCCGAAACCCGGTCGCATGACGCTCGCCCCGATGCTGAAGGAAGACGGCAGGCTGATCGGCGACTTCACGTTGGCCAATCTCAGCCCCCAAGATCGGGAAGCAGGGGGCTGGTTCCTGGCCGGCTCCGGCATTGCCGAGCAATATCACATGCGCTGGTTCGAGCAGCATCTGCCTGATGATGGCTCGGTTCATATCGAAGCGCTGGGACAAAAGCTTACCGGCCTGTCGATTGCCGGCCCCAAGGCCAGGGACGTGCTGGCAAAAGCCACGCGCTCCGGCACATCTAACGAGGCATTTCCCTTCATGGCAGTCGGCAAGATGGACGTCGGCATGGCGCCGTGCCTGGTCGGCCGCGTCAGCTACACCGGCGATCTCGGCTACGAGATCTGGGTGGCGCCGGAATATCAACGTGCCGCGTATCAGGCGCTGATGGCGGCGGGGGTGGAATTCGGTATCGGCCTGTTCGGCTCGCGCGCGCTCAACGCGCTGCGGCTGGAGAAGAACTACGGTTCATGGGGGCGCGAATACCGGCCGATCTACGGGCCGCTGGAAGCCGGCCTCGATCGTTTCGTCGCCTACGGCAAGGACGCGGATTTCATCGGCAAGGCGGCGGCTCTGGCCGAGCGCAAACAGGGCGGCAAGTTGCGGCTGCGCGCCTTCATCGTCGATGCCGACGATGCCGATGTCATTGGCGACGAACCGATCTGGTTCGGTGGCGCGGTGCGCGGCTGGGTGACGTCGGGCGGCTATGCCCATCATTCGAAGAAGTCGGTCGCTGTCGGCTATGTGCCGAAGGAGATCGCGGACGAGAGCGACGGCTTCGAAATCGAGTTGCTCGGCAAGCGGCATGCGGCGCGCATGCAGGCGGCGCCGCTGTTCGATGCGAATTTCGAACGGATGCGGGGGTGAACCACCCCCGCACGGGGATCACGCGCTCCGGCGGTTGTCGAGCGCGAAGGCGCCGGCGCCGGCAAAGACCAGATAGAGGAAGATGAAGCAGAACGAGATCGCCGAATCGCCGCTGTTGTTGACAGGAAAAAAGTCACGCGGCATGTGCGCCATGAAATAGGCGATCGCCATTTCGCCGGCCAGAAGGAATGCGACCGGGCGCGTGAAAAGGCCCAGCGCCAGCAGAATGCCGCCGGCGAATTCGAGGATGCCGGCTGCTAACGGCAATCCGCTCAACGCGGTGGCTGCGTGATCGCTGGCAGGGAAATTGAACAGTTTCTGCGTGCCGTGCTCGATGAACTGCAGCGCGGTCATGATGCGCAGGACGCCGAGCGCCTGCGGCTGATATCTGGCAAGGCCATCGAAAAGCTTCATCCAAAACTCCGTTTAGCTTCTCGGATCGGCCATAGGTTATTGCCCGGCGGTGGACCATTCACTTCCCAGGGCCGGCCATCAACAATTAGTGATTGGAACTGTTCCCCGGCCTGACCTTTCATTATGCTCTCGTCTAGGTTGCATTCTTTTCTGTATGGTTGTATTGGTTGTAGTCGCCGATTTGAACGCTCTTGACATGTGGGTCCTCTTGCCATGAAAAAAGCCGCCATCAGCCTGTTCGCGATCCTTGTGAGTACCAGCTTAGTCAAGGCCGAGGACGCCGGCTGCGAGGCCTTCAAATGGCCTGTGACGCGCGAACAGGCGCTGTTTGCAACTGCGCCCTCAACGCCGTCCGGAGCGACACTGGCAGTGGGGGAGGCCGCGGATCTGGCCCTGGTACCGGCCGAGAAGGCCGGCTTTCCGGTGCCGCCCGAACGCGCGCCCGCGCAGGGCACGTTCGGCGCTGTCGCCAATGTGGCGGTGCCGCCGGAAGGGACCATCCAGATCAGCCTGTCGGGAGAGGCCTGGGTCGATGTCATCCAGGACGGCAAAGCCGTGAAATCGTCCGGCTATAGCGGCGTCAAGACCTGCCCCGGCATCCGCAAAAGCGTGCGCTTCAAGCTCGCGGCCGGCCAAGCCACCGTCCAGTTCAGCGGTGCCAAGAAAGAGACCCTCAAGGTCGCGGTGCTGGCACCGGAATGAGCCGACGCCAGCAAGCATGATATCAGCGGTTGACGCGGGCGCTTATCGCACCGGTGCCATCAAAGCGAGGTGCGCGCCTTGTGGATCCTGGCATTGCACGACCCAGCTGCCTCCGGGGACCTCCATCGGTCCCATCAGGATCTTGCCGCCATTGTCGGTGACGCGTTTTGCGGCCGCGTCGATGCCGGTGACGTTAAAATAGAACTGCCACACCGGCACCGGAATCTGCTCGGGCTTGTTCATGATGCCTCCGCCGGATTCGGGGCCGGCGGTAAAGGTTTGGTAGATGCCCATCGGCCCTATGTCGAATTCGCCGGCATTGGCCCAGCCGAACTGGTCGGAATAGAAATCAAACGCGGCCTTCCAGTCGCTCGTATAAAGCTCATGCCAGCCGATATGGCCAGGCGTATTGGCTGGCACGACGGGCTGGTCCGGACCATTCGGCTGCAGGAACATGAAGGTCGCGCCTTGCGGATCGGCCACGACGGCAAAGCGGCCGACGCCTGGAATGTCGTCGGGCTGGCGGTGAACGGCGCCACCTGCCTTTTCCAGCGACGCTGTTGCCGCGTCGACATCGCGGGCGTGGATGTAGCCCAGCCAGGCCGGCGGCATGCCCATCTTGGCGGCATCTTGGGGCATCGTCATCAGGCCGGCGACGCCACGCTCGCCGACATTCATGACGACATAGCGCGGCATGCCTGGGACCTTGTCGAAGGGCTCGGCCTTCCAGCCCACCACGGCGGGGTAAAAAGCCTCGGCGGCGTCGAGGTCTGATGTCATCAGTTCGTACCAGAAGAAGGGCATCGGGGATTGTGGCATGGTCGGTCTCCTCACCGTTGTGCACCGATCGTCGTTCGATCCATCCCAGGACGATCTTGACGACGGAAATCCGACATCTGGGCTGGAAATCGGGAACGGCAAGGCGCACCTCTGGCGATCGTGCGTGTCTTGCGATTTTCGCCTTTGCTTGGCCCCGAGGAGGGGTCGTCGTTCCATGCGGCAGATGTCACTCACAGCCGAGCTTGTCGCACTGTGCCATCGCGAGGAGGCCGATCCCGGGCCCAGCGGCAGCTGGACGCAACTGAGCGACGAGGATTTCCGGGTCCTTTCCGAGCGGCTCGCCGATGAAGCAGATGCGGGGCCGCTATGGGTGTTCGCCTATGGCTCGCTGATCTGGAAGCCGGCTTTCGAGTCCGTCGAACGCAAGCGGGCCACCGCCCATGGCTGGCACCGCTCGTTCTGCATCGACATGGTTCGCTGGCGCGGCAGCGTCGCGCAGCCTGGATTGATGATGGCGCTGGAACGCGGTGGGCGGTGCGATGGTGTGATCTATCGTTTGCCGGAAGGGGAGAAGGCTGCTCGGATCGAAAGGCTGTTGCGGCGCGAGATCGACGATCACGAGAGCGTCGCTTCGGTCAGGTGGGTCCCGGTGCGTACGGCGCAAGGGCATCTGCGGGCGCTGGGTTTCTGGGTCGGGGTGACGGGCAGGGGCACTTCGCTCGGGCAGCCGCTGGAGACAGTGGCACGGGTGCTGGCGCGCGCCTGCGGCCATGTCGGCTCCGGGGCGGAATATCTTTACAACACCGTGAGCCACCTCGAGGAATTCGGCATCCGCGACCGCAATCTTTGGACGTTGCAGCAATTGGTCGCCGACGAGATCAGGTCGATCCACGGCAATGGCAGGGGTGGCGGCCCCATCCCAGCGTCACCGTCATCATAATATGAATAAAATTGTCATATTTTCTTCCGGTCCTTTCAACGGCTTACCCCAAAAATTGACCAATTGATAAAAAAATAAAATGTGCTAGCTTTCTCCAAAACGAAAAGATGGGGAACTGAGAATGCCAGAAGGTCAGTTCAAAGACGGTATTGTCGGCGGCCGGCTTCTGCCCGACCAATACGCCGACAATTTTTCCGACCTGCATCCTCCGCTCGACCATCACGAGGCGCTGGTCGAATCCGACCGCTGCTATTTCTGCTACGACGCGCCGTGCATGAACGCATGCCCGACCTCGATCGACATTCCGCTGTTCATCCGCCAGATCTCGACCGGCAACCCGATCGGGTCGGCCAAGACCATCTTCGACCAGAATATTTTGGGCGGCATGTGCGCCCGCGTCTGTCCCACCGAGACGCTGTGCGAGGAGGTTTGCGTCCGCGAGGTTGCGGAAGGCAAGCCGGTCCAGATCGGTCGTCTTCAGCGCTACGCCACCGATGTCGCGATGAGCGAGAGCAGGCAGTTTTATCCGCGTGCCGAGCCGACAGGAAAGACCGTAGCCGTCGTCGGCGCCGGCCCGGCCGGTCTTGCCGCCGCGCACCGGCTCGCCCGCCATGGCCATGACGTGACCATCCTGGAGGCGCGCCCGAAGGCGGGCGGCCTCAACGAATATGGCATTGCCGCCTACAAGAGCGTCGACAACTTCGCCCAGGCCGAGGTCGACTATGTCACCGCGATCGGCGGCATCGACATCCAGAACGGCAAGACGCTCGGCCGCGACTACCAGCTCTCCGACCTGATCCGCAATTACGACGCCGTCTTCCTCGGCATGGGGCTTGGCGGCGTCAACGCGCTGCGCGCCGATGGCGAGGATGCCGCCGGCGTCACCCATGCGGTCGAATTCATCGCCGAATTGCGCCAGGCCAGCGACCTCTCCGGCTTGCCGGTCGGCCGCCGCGTCGTCGTCATCGGCGGCGGCATGACGGCGATCGACGCCGCCGTGCAGTCGAAGCTGCTTGGCGCCGAGGAGGTGACGATCTGCTACCGGCGCGGCCAGGAGCATATGAACGCCTCCGAATTCGAGCAGGACCTGGCCGCCGCCAATGGCGTCACCATCCGTCACTGGCTGCAGCCGAAGCGGGTGATTACCGAAAGCGGCAAGGTCAGTGCCATCGAACTCGAATACACGGCGCTCGACGGCGAGCGGCTTGCCGGCACCGGCGAGACGCTGACGCTGGTTGCCGACCAGGTGTTCAAGGCCATCGGCCAGAGTTTCGTGCCGGTTGCACTCAACGGCAGCGGGGCGTCGATCGATCTTGAAGCCGGCCGCATCAAGGTCGACGCGCAAGGGCGCACGTCGCTGGCCAAGGTCTGGGCCGGTGGCGACTGCATATTCGGTGGCGACGACCTGACCGTTTCGGCCGTGGCGCAAGGGCGCGACGCGGCGGAAAGCATCCACAGGAACCTGACCCAGGGATAAGGATCATGGCCACGGTGGAACCGGGCATTGCCCGTCACTATGAGATTTCAGCCCTGGAGGAGCGGATTCTTGCCGCGCTTGCCGACACCGGCGTGGAAATTGCCCATCTGAGCGCCGACGATCTCGCAGCGGTCGACGAATTCCACATTGGCGGCATCGCCGCCACCCGGGAACTCATCGACCAGATGGGGCTGAAGCCTGGAGCCCGGCTTCTCGACATCGGTTCAGGCATCGGCGGTCCGGCCCGTTTTGCGGCGACCAATGCCGGCGCCGATGTCACCGGCATCGACCTGACGCAAAGCTATGTCGATATCGCGACCAGCCTGTCGAAGCGGGTGGGAATGGCCGGCAAGACGCGCTTCGTGCAAGGCAGCGCGCTGGACATGCCGTTCGCCAAGGCCAGCTTCGATGCGGCAATGATCCTGCATGTCGGCATGAACCTGCCTGACAAGGCCAAGCTGATGAGCGAGGCCGCCCGCGTGCTGAAGCCCGGCGGCGTCTTTGCCGTCTATGACGTGATGCGGCTCAAGGTTGGGGCACTGACCTATCCGCTGCCATGGGCATCCGACGCGACCATGTCGTTCGTCGCCACGCCTGCTGATTATCGAGCGGCCGCGACCGCCTGCGGCTTTTCGGTAACCGCCGAGCGCCCGCGCGGCGCTTTCGCCATCGAGTTCTTCGACACCATGCGTGCCCGCATGGCCGCCGCGCAGGCCGAGGGCAAAAAGCCGCCGCCCGGCGTCGGCCTTGTCATGGGCGAGGATGCCCGCACCAAGATCGCCAATCTCACCGCCGCGCTTGAGGGCGGCAGTCTTGCACCCGTGGAAATGCTCCTTCGTCTCCGTTGAAAGGGACCTGTCATGGCTGACATCAGAAACAATTTCGTCGGCATCAAATCGCCCAATCCGTTCTGGCTGGCGTCGGCGCCGCCGACCGACAAGGCCTACAATGTCATCCGCGCTTTCAAGGCGGGTTGGGGCGGCGTCGTCTGGAAGACGCTTGGCGAAGAGGGGCCGCCGGTGGTTAACGTCAACGGCCCGCGCTACGGCGCGATCTGGGGTGCCGACCGGCGCCTGCTCGGCCTCAACAACATCGAATTGATCACCGACCGCGATTTGCAGACCAATCTTCGCGAGATGAAGCAGGTCAAGATGGACTGGCCCGACCGCGCGCTCATCGCGTCGATCATGGTGCCATGCGTCGAGGAAAGCTGGAAATCGATCCTGCCGCTGGTCGAGGAGACGGGCGCCGACGGCATCGAGCTCAATTTCGGTTGCCCGCACGGCATGTCGGAACGCGGCATGGGTGCGGCCGTCGGCCAGGTGCCGGAATATATCGAAATGGTGGTGCGCTGGTGCAAGCAATATACGCGCATGCCCGTCATCACCAAGCTGACGCCCAACATCGCCGATATCCGCAAGCCGGCGCGGGCAGCGCATGCCGGCGGCACCGACGCTGTGTCGCTGATCAACACCATCAATTCGATCACCGGCGTCGACCTCGACAGTTTCGCGCCGATGCCGACCATCGATGGCAAGGGTTCGCATGGCGGCTATTGCGGCCCGGCGGTGAAGCCGATCGCCATGAACATGGTGGCCGAGATCGCCCGCGATCCCGAAACCCGCGGCCTGCCGATCTCAGGCATCGGGGGCATCACCACGTGGCGGGACGCCGCCGAATTCATGGCGCTGGGCGCTGGCAATGTGCAGGTCTGCACGGCGGCGATGACCTACGGCTTCAAGATCGTGCAGGAGATGATCGCCGGCCTCGAAAACTGGATGGACGAGAAGGGCCACCGGTCGCTCGACGACATCATCGGCCGCGCCACGCCCAACGTCACCGACTGGCAGTATCTCAACCTCAACTATGTCGCCAAGGCGCATATCGATCAGGACGCCTGCATCAAATGCGGCCGCTGCCACATCGCCTGCGAGGACACCTCGCACCAGGCGATCACCAACGTGGTCAACGGGGTCAGGCATTTCGAGGTGATCGAAGCTGAATGTGTCGGCTGCAATCTCTGCGTCAATGTCTGCCCGGTTGACAATTGCATCACCATGGAGCCGCTAGCGGCCGGCGCGTTGGACCAGCGCACCGGCAGACCGGTGTCGCCGGTCTATGCAAACTGGACCACGCACCCGAACAATCCGATGGCCAAGGTGGCGGCGGAGTAGGGGCAACCTTCAAAAGCGGCGTCTCTGGACGTCGCTTTTTCCATTTTGCTATTGCAGATAAGTTTTATCCAGGATATGTCTTATCTATGAATTGGAGACTAGCATTATGAAGCTGGGCGAGGGCGTTGAGGCGGCCATCCACTGCGCGGCGACACTGGCGAGCGTCGACGGCAACAGTACAATCCCGGGCGCGGCGCTGGCGGAATCCTTTGGCCTGTCGCCGAGCTATCTCCTGAAACACCTCAATATGCTGACAGCGTCCGGCATTCTGGAATCAGTTCCGGGTCCCGCCGGCGGCTACCGGCTGGCACAGGCTGCCGAACGCATTACGCTGCTCGACATCGTGCTCGCCATCGAAGGGCGCGAGCCGGCTTTTCGCTGCGGCGAGATCCGCCGTAACGGTCCGGTCAAGATCGATGCCTCTGCCTATGTCAAACCTTGCGGCATCAATGCGGCGATGCTGAAGGCGGAGCGCGCCTATCGGGCAGCCCTCGCCGAGGTGAAGTTGTCCGACATCGTGGCGGACTACGCCGCGGAAGGCGACCCCAGATCGTTTGCCGCGAGCTGCGCCTTTGTCGAGCGCCATCAACGGCGGCAAAAACCCAGTTCAACCAACCAAGCCTAAGTTACCTCCCCAAGGATGCGAAAGGAAAGACGATGAAACAGAGGCTGCAGTTTTTTGCCAAGGCGCCCGAGATCATGAAGGCTGTGTCGGCGCTCAACAAGGCGGTCGACGAATGTGGACTGGAGGTGAGCCTGCTGCACCTGGTCAAGCTCAGGGCCTCGCAGATCAATGGCTGTTCCTTCTGCGTGGAGATGCACAGCCGCGAAGCCAGGCGCGACGGTGAGACCGAGCAGCGGCTCTATCTCGTCGCCGCCTGGAAGGAATCGCCGCTGTTCTCCGAGCGCGAACGCGCCGCCTTCGCCTGGACCGAAGCGGTGACCCTGATCGCCAGCAACGGCGTGTCGGACGAACTCTACGCCCGCACGCTGGAGCATTTCTCGGAAGAGGAGTTGGTCAAGCTCTCCGTCGCGGTCGGCATGATCAACACCTGGAACCGGCTTTGCATTCCGTTTCACGCCATCCATCCGATGCCGGCCTCCAAGGCGGCCTGACAGTCCGGACATCTTTGGGGCGCCGCGGGGAAAGGCGGCGCCCCTGCTGTTTCAAAGGATGTCGCGCTGAGCGGAGGGTTTCTGACGCTGGTCGCCCAGTCGCTTTAACTCTCCAACGTTTACGCCGCGAACCGCAGGCCCCCATCGCAGGTCAGCACCTGGCCGGTCACGAAGCCGTTGGAGACGAGGAAGGCTATCGCCGAGGCGACGTCCTCGGCGCGGCCGATGCGGCCGACCGGCGTTTTCCCCGCATATTCTCCAAAGACCGCCTGCCGCTGCTCTGCGGGCAGAAAGTCCCACCACGGCGTGTCGATGACACCGGGCGCCACGACGTTGACGCGCAGCGGCTTCAGTTCCACGGCCAGGATCGGCACGACGGTCAAGAGCATGCCGTTGATGGCGCCGATGCCGGCGACGCCCGGCATGGCGACCTGCGCCGACACCGCCGAGATGAAGGTGACCGACCCCGATTTGTTCAGCGTCGGCAAGGCCGCCTGCAGGCAGGAGAGTTGCGGCCGTACCTTCTCCTCGACGCCGCCGCCGATGTCGGCAAGGTCGAGGGTCTCGAACGGGCCAAGGCCCTTGCCGCCGCTCGCCGCCAGAACGAGGTGGTCGAACGGACCGAGGCGCTCGAAGAATTGGCGCGCCTCATCCGGCTTCGAAGCGTCGAAGGCAGCCTTGCCGGCGGCGCCGCCAAGACTTTTCCAGGCGCCGACGAGCTTGTCCTGGTTGCGCCCGGTGATCGTGACCTTCATGCCCGGGCCGAGCAGTTTGCGCGCCGTCGCCAGGCCGATCCCGGATGAGCCGCCGATGATGACTGTGTGTTCGGTTCTGTTGGTCATGGCTGTTCTTCCTTCGATTCTGGCGGAGCCATCCCGACGAGGTCTAGGCTCAGGCTTCGCAATTGTTGTCTTGCCTTGACGTCATGGGCCTGGGCGTCGGCGCGGGATTCCTGCAGGCCGTCGAAATAGAGGCCGCTGCGCCCTTCCAGCGCGGGCGAGGTGGCGAGGTTCAAGATAGCTTCGGCGCCGGTTTCGACCGAACTCCATGGCGTGACGCCCGCCTGGCGGACCATGGTGGTGTTCATGTAACTCGCCGGATGCAGCGCGTTGACGGTGACGCCGCTGCCTTTCAACTGCCCGGCCAGATCGACGGTGAACAGGATCTGGGCCAGCTTGCTCTGGCAATAGGCGCGCACGCCGCTGTAGCCGCGGGTCAGCATGACATCGCCGAAATCGATCGCCTGCTGGCCGGCCGAGGCGACATTGACGATGCGCGCCGGCGCGCTCGCCTTCAGCAGCGGCAGAAGCTCCGAGGTCAGCAGGAAGCCGGCGAGATAATTGACGGCAAAGCGCAACTCGTAGCCATCGGCGCTTGTCTGTCGTTCGTCCCCGGCGGTGCCGACGCCGGCATTGTTGATGAGGATGTCGAGCCGATCGGTGCGTGCGCGAACGGTCGCGGCGAGCCGGCGGACTTCGGCCAGCGAGGCAAGGTCGGCGGCACAGAATTCTGCCTTGCCGGCGGCGGCTTCGATCTCGGCGATGACGGCGTCTCCGCGTGTGGCATCGCGGCCATGCACCAGCACCCGTGCGCCGGCGGCACCCAGCCTTTGCGCTACCACGCGGCCGACGCCATCGGTCGAGCCTGTGATGAGGACGGTCTTGTCTTTCACTTTCATGTTCAGAGCCTCCTGTTGTTGCTCTGAACGCAAGATGGAGCGCTTCGCCCATGTCAAACAGTTCAAACTTTATCCTGGTATCAATACTGCTATAATGACCGGCATGAACGCTCCCGTTGCCTCCACCCGATCAGCCGACGAGAGCCGCCGGCGCGAACTCGGCGCCTTCCTGCGGTCGCGCCGGGAAAGGCTGGCGCCATCGGCCACCGGCATCGCGACGGGGCCCAGACGGCGCACACCGGGTCTGCGACGCGAGGAAGTGGCGATGATCGCCGGTGTCGGCACCACCTGGTACACCTGGCTCGAGCAGGGCAGGGACGTGCGGCCCTCGGTGGAAGTGCTGGCGGCGCTCTGCGAGGCTTTGCGCCTCGACGCCGTCGAGAAGCGGCATCTGTTCATCCTGGCCGGCCGCCAGCAGCCGGAGCGTCGTGTGGCGGCGCCTGAGAAGGTCGACGCTACGCTGTTGCACTTGCTGCAAAGCCTGGTGCTGCAGCCCGCCTATGTCGTTGGCCGTCGTTGGGACGTTCTTGCCTGGAACGACGCGGCCGTGGCGGTGTTCGGCGACTACGGCCTGCTCGAGGGCGATAGCAGAAACATCGTCCACATGGTGTTCACCAACCCGCACCATCGCCGCCTGCTGGTCGACTGGGAAGAACTCGCCCGCGTGGTGCTTGCTTCATTTCGTGCCGAAAGCGCCAAATATGTCGGCGATCCGGATTTCGAACGGCTGATCGCGCTGATGATGAGTTCAAGTCCCGAGTTCCGTGACCGGTGGCCCCGGCGCGACGTGGCGCGCAGGCTGACCGGCGTGAAGCATGTCCGGCATCCCACGGTGGGCTTGATGGCCTTCGAGCATATGAGCCTGTCAATCGACGACGGCTCGGACATGCGGCTGATCGTCTACACACCGCTCGCCGAGCAGAACTCGATCGCCAAACTTCAACAATTGCTCGAGGCGATGCCGGCCGAACGGCGCAGCGCGTGAGCCGTCGTAGGATCAAGCCTTCGGCTTCAGCCCATCGAGGAACAATTGCTCGAGGAAGCGGGCAGCGTCCTCGAAGCGGCCGTCGCCGCCACGGTTCGGCCCCAGCACGGCGCGGACCTGGACATCGAAGTCGGCGTAATGCTGCGTCGTCGCCCAGATCGAGAAGATCAGATGCCAGGGATCGGTCCGGGCGATCTTGCCGGCGCGCATCCAGCCCTTGATGACGGCGGCTTTCTCGTCGACCAGCGTCTTCAACTCGCCCGCCAGCAGCGGCATGATACGCGGCGCGCCTTGCAGGATCTCGTTGGCGAAGAGTCGGCTCTCGCGCGGAAAGTCGCGCGCCATTTCCAGCTTGCGCCTGATGTAGCTCCTGAGTTCGGTCATCGGATCGCCGATGTCGTCGAGTTCCCGCAGCGGCGCCAGCCAGGTTTCGAGTAGCCGTTCCATCAATGTCTCGTGGATGTCTTCCTTGCGGCGGAAATAGTAGAGCAGGTTCGGCTTCGACATGCCGGCGGCTTCGGCTATCTGGTCGATGGTCGAACCGCGGAAGCCGCTGGTGGAAAACACTTCGAGCGCGGCCTCAAGGATCAGTTCGCGTTTTTCCTGCTGGATGCGGGTGCGGCGAGGGGCTTGCGTGCTCGTGGTCACCGTTGCGGGCCCTCGCCTTGCCAAATCTCGCATTCAAGGTCATCTGGACCAATTCTCTGGACCAGTTTTTCCCTAGGCTGTGGAACGCACTTCAGGAGCCGCATTTCCGCTAGTAATCCATTGACCGCCGACATGGCGGTGCTAACGTTTGTCCAATCGGTCAAAATTTGCGTAGCATGAAAGCGCGGCAAAGACCAAGCGTTGGACGCAGCGAAACAGGTTACAAGGGGAAGTCTTGGTCATGTCCAACCGGCTGAAAGTCACGCCGAACGATCTCAGCGCATTCTGGATGCCGTTCACGGCAAACCGGCAGTTCAAGCAGGCGCCGCGCATGTTCGTGTCCGCCAAGGACATGCATTACACGACCAGCGATGGCCGCAAGGTATTGGACGGCACCGCCGGCCTTTGGTGTGTCAACGCCGGCCATTGCCGACCGAAGATCACCGAGGCGATCCAGCACCAGGCCGCCGAACTCGACTATGCACCCGCCTTCCAGATGGGCCATCCGATCGTGTTCGAACTGGCGAACCGCCTGGTCGACCTCGCGCCCAAGGGCATGGACCATGTCTTCTTCACCAATTCCGGTTCGGAATCGGTCGAAACGGCGCTGAAGATGGCGATCGCCTATCATCGCGTGAAGGGGGAAGGCTCGCGCACCCGCCTCATCGGCCGCGAGCGCGGTTATCACGGCGTCAATTTCGGCGGCATCTCGGTCGGCGGCATCGTCACCAACCGCAAGATGTTCGGCACGCTGCTGGGCGGCGTCGACCACATGCCGCACACGCATCTGCCGGAGAAGAACGCCTTCTCCAAAGGCGTGCCGGAATATGGCGCGGAACTCGCCAACGAGCTGGAGCGTATCGTCGCCCTGCATGACGCCTCGACCATCGCCGCCGTCATCGTCGAGCCGGTCGCGGGTTCCACGGGCGTCATCCTGCCGCCGAAGGGCTATCTCGAGAAGCTGCGCGAAATCTGCACCAAGCACGGCATCCTGCTGATCTTCGACGAGGTCATCACCGGTTTCGGCCGTCTCGGTGCGCCGTTCGCGGCCGACTATTTCGGCGTCACGCCCGACATCATGACCACCGCCAAGGGCGTCTCCAACGGCGTCATCCCGATGGGCGCGGTGTTCGTGAAGAAGGAAATCCACGACGCCTTCATGACCGGCCCCGAGCACATGATCGAATTCTTCCACGGCTACACCTATTCGGGCAACCCGATCGCCTGCGCGGCTGCACTCGGCACGCTCGACACCTACAAGGAAGAGGGCCTGCTGACGCGCGGCGAGGAACTGGCGCCTTACTGGGAAGAGGCACTGCATTCGCTGAAGGGCGAGCCGCATGTCATCGACATCAGGAACATCGGCCTGATCGGTGCGATCGAGCTGGCGCCGATCGCCGGCAGTCCGACAAAGCGGGCCTTCTCGGCCTTCGTCAAGGCGTTCGAGCGCGGCGCGCTGATCCGCACCACCGGTGACATCATCGCACTGTCGCCGCCCCTGATCATCACCAAGGGCCAGATCAACGAACTGATCGACCATGTGCGTGAAGTGCTGCGGTCGATCGACTGAGGCCTGATGCGGCCACGCTCCCACACAGGAGAGTGGCCGCGAAGCGGCTGGTCGGCGCGGCACCGCGCCGGCCTGATCTTTGCCGCAAACGGTCGGAGTCAGGCGGGCCGCGCGCCGATCCCGGTCAGGATCACCCGCTTGATATTGTCCTTGGCTTCCCGCCATTGCCGGTCGGACAGAGGCTTGCCGCCGTTGAGTGTTTCGATCTGGTGTCCGAAATCGGCATAATGCTGTGTCGCGGCCCAAAGCATGTAGAGCAGGTGGCGTGGATCCACCGGGTCCATCTTGCCTTCCTCGATCCAGCGCCTGATGATTTCGACGCGGCCGTCGGTCCATTCGCGCAGCGTTGATTCCATATAGTCCTGAAGCACAGGCGCACCGTGCATCACTTCGGAAGCCCAGACCTTGGAGCCGTCCGGATGGCGGCGCGATATTTCCATCTTGGCGTCGATATAGGCACTGATGCCGTCGATCGGGCCGCGCGCCGCGTCGAAGCAATTGGCCGCCTGTAGCCAGATTTCAAAAATGTTCTGGACTACGGATCGGTAGAGTTCTTCCTTGGTGGCGAAATAATAGTGGAGATTTGCCTTTGGCAGACCCGCCAGATCGGCGATCAACTGCATCGTGGCGCCGCCAAACCCTGCCTCCGCGAAAACCTTTTCGGCGGCGACGAGAATGGTTTTTTCATTCTCCCGGCGGATGTCCTGTCGCCGCATGGGGCGGGTGGGTTCAGCCATGTCTTCCCCAAGATTCTAGTTGACCGGTTGGTCAGGTTGTGTAGTTTAAAAGCTGACCATACGGTCAGGCTGCAATTCACTCAAGGGGCGACAAGACTCCTGGTGTAGATGGGAACTCAAGATGGCCGCACCCGGCGAGAATCTGCGAATCAATTCAGACCGTTTGTGGGATTCGCTGATGGAGATGGCGAAGATCGGCCCCGGCATTGCCGGCGGCAACAATCGCCAGACCGTGACCGACGAGGACGGCGAGGGCCGGCATCTGTTCAAGCGCTGGTGCGATGCCGCGGGGCTCGAAACGGGCGTCGACGAGATGGGCACCATGTTTGCCCGCCGCGAAGGCACCGACCCCAGCCTGCCTCCGGTCTATGTCGGCAGCCATCTCGATACGCAGCCGACCGGCGGCAAATATGACGGCGTTCTCGGGGTTCTCGGCGGCCTGGAGATCGTGCGCTCGCTCAACGACCTCGACATCAAGACGAAACATCCGATCGTCGTCACCAACTGGACCAACGAGGAGGGCGCGCGCTTCGCGCCGGCGATGATGGCATCCGGTGTGTTCGCCGGCGTGTTAGACCAAGCCGATGTCTACGAGCACACGGACAAGAACGGCAAGAAATTCGGCGAGGAACTGGAGCGCATCGGCTGGAAGGGCACCGAGAAGGTCGGTGATCGCAAGATCCACGCCTTCTTCGAACTGCATATCGAGCAGGGCCCGATCCTCGAGGACGAAGAGATCGACATCGGTGTCGTCACCCACGGCCAGGGCCTGAAATGGCTGCAGGTGACGCTGACCGGCAAGGAGGCGCATACCGGCTCGACGCCGATGCCCAAGCGCCGCAATGCCGGGCTCGGCATGGCCCGAGTGATCGAATTGGTCCACGAGATCGCCATGGACTACCAGCCCGACGCTGTCGGCGCGGTCGGCCACATGGAAGTCTACCCGAACTCGCGCAACATCATCGCCGGCCGCACCGTTTTTACCATCGACATACGCTCGCCGGAGAAGGAAGTGCTCGACGCCATGGATGGCCGCATCCGCGAAGGCATCGACACGATCTGCGATGCGCTCGACATCCAGTACAAGATCGAGCAGGTAGGCGCTTTCGATCCGGTCACCTTCGACAAGGGCTGTGTCAAGGCAATCCGCGATGCGGCCGAGCGGCTCGGCTACACGCACCGCAACATCGTCTCGGGTGCCGGGCACGACGCCTGCTGGATCAACCGCGTCGCGCCGACCGCCATGGTGATGTGCCCATGCGTGGATGGGTTGAGCCACAATGAGGCCGAGGAAATCACCAAGGAATGGGCCGCGGCCGGCGCCGACGTTCTGTTTCATGCCGTGGTGGAGACGGCCGTCATCGTGGAGTGAACTTAGAGATTTACGTTCAAACGCCGCTCACCAAGAAGCGGGAAGAGAAGAACAAGGGAACAGCAAAATGACCAAAGTCATCAAGAACGGCACCGTCGTCACCGCCGACCGAACCTGGAAGGCGGACGTGCTGATGCAGCACGGCAAGATCGTCGCCATCGGCTCGGACCTGCATGGCGACCATGAGTATGACGCCACCGGCTGCTTTGTCATGCCGGGCGGCATCGACCCGCATACCCATCTCGAAATGCCGTTCATGGGCACCTATTCGGCCGATGATTTCGAATCCGGCACTCGTGCGGCCTTAGCCGGCGGCACCACCATGGTGGTCGATTTCTGCCTGCCGGCGCCGCAGCAATCGCTGCTCGAAGCATTGCGGATGTGGGACAACAAGACCTCGAGGGCGTCCTGCGATTATTCGTTCCACATGGCGATCACCTGGTGGGGCAAGCAGGTGTTCGACGAGATGGCCACCGTGGTCGACAAGGGCATCACCTCGTTCAAGCACTTCATGGCCTACAAGGGCGCGCTGATGGTCGACGACGACGAGATGTACGCGTCGTTCCAGCGCTGCGCCGACCTCGGCGCGCTGCCGCTGGTGCATGCCGAGAATGGCGACGTGGTCGCGGCCCTGTCGCAGAAGCTGCTTGCCGCCGGCAATAACGGTCCCGAAGGACATGCCTATTCGCGTCCGCCGGAAGTGGAAGGCGAGGCGACCAACCGCGCCATCATGATCGCCGACATGGCGGGCGTGCCGCTCTATGTCGTGCATGTCTCCTGCGAACAGAGCCACGAGGCGATCCGCCGGGCACGCCAGAAAGGCATGCGGGTGTTCGGCGAGCCGCTGATCCAACACCTGACGCTGGACGAGAGCGAGTATTTCGACAAGGACTGGGACCATGCGGCGCGCCGCGTGATGAGCCCGCCCTTCCGCAACAAGCTGCATCAAGATTCGTTGTGGGCCGGCCTGCAGGCCGGTTCGCTGCAGGTGGTGGCGACCGACCATTGCGCCTTCACCACCGACCAGAAGCGCTTCGGCGTCGGCAATTTCACCAAGATCCCCAACGGCACGGGTGGCCTCGAGGACCGGTTGCCGGTGCTGTGGACCAGGGGCGTCAATACCGGCCGGCTGACGATGAACGAGTTTGTCGCCGTGACCTCGACCAACATCGCCAAGATCCTCAACATGTATCCGAAGAAGGGCGCGATCGTCGAAGGCGCGGATGCCGACATCATCGTCTGGGACCCCCAACGCAAGAAGAAGATTTCCGCCAAGAAGCAGCAGTCCGTCATAGACTACAACGTCTTCGAAGGGGTCGAAGTGACCGGCCTGCCGCGCTTCGTGTTCTCGCGCGGCGAGTTGTCGGTCGAGGAGGCAGAGGTCAAGGCGAAGCCTGGCCATGGTGAGTTCGTCGGCCGCGAACCGAACGCGGCCGTCAACCGGGCGCTGTCGACCTGGAAGGAAATCACCGCGCCGCGCAAGGTGGAGCGGTCAGGCATTCCGGCGACGGGGGTGTGACGGTGAGGTGCGCGGGGCTCTATCTCACCGCCGTTGTTGTTCTGGCAGCCGGCTCCGCCGTGGCGGCCGGCATCGACCTGTCCAAGCCCTATGGCAACAAGTCCGGCTGCATCAACAAGAACGGCCAGCAGGTCTATGCCGAAGACATGCTGCTGCTGACCGACACCGATTTTATTACCGCGACCAGTGCCTGCACTTTCACGGGCAAACACGGTGAGGCCGATGGTTCGCTGACGGTCAAGGCAGAGTGCGAAGCGGAAGGCGAGGAGGGAAAGTCGCCCGCCACCTTCACGATCAAGCACAGCGCCAAGAATGCCAAGAAATTGGTGATCGCCGACGAGGACGGCAGCGTCATGGGCGAAGTTGCCCGGTGCCGATGAGGGCGGAAGGCTTTCCGTCAGCCTTAGGCGACGAGCGCGTCCAACTCCGGCAGCAGGACGACGCTTTCCTGTTCGTTGGGATCGGTGCGGGCGATGACGGCCGAGGACGGGGCATTGCTCAGATTGGCCGGCAAATGCGGCACGCCTGCGGGAATGTAGAAGAGGTCGCCGGCCTTGACGACGATGTGATGCTCCAGCCGGTCGCCATACCAGGTATGGACCTCGCCGGAGAGCACGTAGATCGCCGTTTCATGGTTCTCGTGCAGATGCGCCTTGGCGCGGGCACCGGGCGGCATCGTGAGCACGTGCATGCAGATGCCGGAGGAGCCGACCGATTCGGTGGCGATGCCGGCGAAATAGGTCAGGCCCTGCTTGCCTTCATAAGTGCTTTCAGGGCGGATAAGATGACAAGTGGGTTTAGGCGACATCGGGGAAACTCCGGGCGTCGATCGAGTGGGACAAACTCAGCAGGACTGGGGCCAATGGGACGGGTCGAGTGGAAAACAACATCACGATAAAAGCAATCGCTTTCGTGCGGCGGAAGGCAGGCAGCAACCGATGACGGGACCTTCGCCAGCCGTCGTTTCGGCAAGCAAACTGGACCTCACCTTCCAGACCAATGACGGGCCGGTACAGGCGCTGTCCAATGTCGACCTGACCATCGGCAAGGGTGAGTTCGTCTCCTTCATCGGGCCTTCAGGTTGCGGCAAGACCACTTTGCTGCGCGTCATCGCCGATCTGGAAAAGCCCACTTCGGGGACGATCTCGGTCAATGGCATGACGCCGGAACAGGCTCGCGAGCGACGTGCCTACGGCTATGTGTTCCAGGCCGCCGCCCTGTTTCCCTGGCGCACCATCGAGCGCAATGTCGGGCTGCCGCTGGAAATCATGGGCCTGTCCAAGACCGAGCAGGCGGAGCGGATCAAGCGCACGCTCGACCTCGTGAACCTCAGCGGCTTCGAGAAGAAATACCCCTGGCAGCTTTCCGGCGGCATGCAGCAGCGCGCCTCGATCGCGCGTGCGCTGGCCTTCGATGCCGACCTGTTGCTGATGGACGAGCCGTTCGGCGCGCTGGACGAGATCGTGCGCGACCACCTCAACGAGCAATTGCTGCAACTGTGGGGACGGACGAACAAGACCATCTGCTTCGTTACCCACTCCATTCCGGAAGCCGTCTACCTGTCGACGCGCATCGTCGTCATGTCGCCGCGCCCGGGCCGGGTCAGCGACATCATCGAATCGACGCTGCCGAGAGAGCGGCCGCTCGACATCCGCGAGACGCCGGAGTTTCTGGCGATCGCCGCGCGGGTGCGGGATGGGTTGAGGGCAGGGCATAGTTATGATGATTGAGGCGGGTGACAAGCGAGCGGCGTACCGCGCCTTCGTCATCCTAGGGCGGAGCAGGCGTGTAGCAGCCTGCGCAGACCCTACCATCCATGCCGCGACATTGGCCGAGGGGCGTAAGCAGCTGAGAATACCCGCCCAACAGAGTGGAGCGCAAGGAGCCGTATTCCGCACCGCTGCGGAGCAGAAATGTAACGGCATGGAGCCGAGGGTCCGCGCCGCGTCGCTTCGCTCCTTGCTCCGCCCTAGGATCACGAAGGCGCATGTGACGAAGGCGCGTGTTCCGCGAGACTTCGCCCATGGATAGCTTCCGCTCCAAGATCATCCCCGTAACCTCCATCCTTCTGGGCGTGGTCGTGCTCTGGTACATCTTCGCCGTTATCCTCAACGCGCCGTTCCAGCGCGATCTCGACCGGCGTGCCAACGAAACCTCCACGTTCGGCGAACTCATAGGCAAGACGCTGTCGCAGCCCAAGCCGACGCTGCCGGCGCCGCATCAGGTGGCGGTGAATTTCTTCGAGAACACTTTTCTGCGGCCCATCAACTCGAACCGCAGTCTCGTCTACAACGCCTGGGTGACGCTGTCCTCGACGCTGCTCGGCTTCGCCTTCGGCACCGCGCTCGGCATCGTCATCGCCGTCGGCATCGTCCATGTGGCGACGCTCGACCGCAGCCTGATGCCGTGGATTATCGCCTCGCAGACGATTCCCATCCTGGCGGTGGCGCCGATGATCATCGTCGTTCTGGCGGCGATCGGCATTACCGGACTGATCCCGAAGGCGATGATTTCGACCTATCTGTCTTTCTTCCCGGTGACGGTCGGCATGGTGAAGGGCCTGCGCTCGCCCGAGATCATGCATCTCGACCTGATGCACACCTACAACGCCAGCAACGCGCAGACCTTCTGGAAAGTGCGTGTGCCGGCCTCGGTGCCGTTCCTGTTCACCTCGATGAAAGTGGCTGTAGCGGCAAGCCTCGTCGGCGCTATCGTTGGCGAACTGCCGACGGGTGCGGTCGCCGGCATAGGCGCCAAGCTGTTGGCCGGCGCCTATTACAGCCAGTCCATCGACATCTGGTCGGCGCTGGTCGCCGGCTCCATCGTGGCGGCACTGCTGGTGATGGTGGTCGGCATCGCCGGCCGCATCGTCGACCGCGCCATGGGCGGGAGGTCAGCATGAATTGGCTGAAACCTTCCTGGCAGGCCGTACTGGCAATCGTGCTGTGCCTGATCGCGATTGCGCTCGGCGCCATGTCGAAGCCGGAAGCGGCAGCGCTTGCCGATCCGACGGCCAGTATCGGCTACCCCTATCTCGGAATGAAGGGCTTGATGCTTGGCATGGCCGTGCTGGCGGCGCTGATCTCCATGGTCAGGATTGCGCCCCTGGCGGAGGCCGTGGTGCTCTTCATGGGCGCCCATCTGGTCGCCTGGCTGCTGATATCGGGCATTGCGGGTTTCGAAGGGACGGCGCTGACGCCGTATTTCCTTCTGCTCACGGCTGCCTGGCTGCTTGGCTGGCGTTGTGTGGCGGTGCTTTCGGGATTGCGGCCGAAGGCAGGATGGGTCCGGACCGCACTGCGTCTGGTCATCCCGGCTATCTTCGGCGCCTGGATCCTGATCATCTGGGAAGCCGTCACACGCGGCGCCGGCATTCCTTTCATCCTGCTGCCGCCGCCGAGCGCCATCGGCGCGCGCATCGTCAGTTCGCTGCCGGTGCTCGGCGCCGATGTCCGGCAAACCATCTTCAAGGCGGTGCTCTTCGGCTATGTGGTGGGCAGCGGCGCTGGCTTCATCACCGCTGTTCTCGCCGACCGTGTACCGTTTCTGCGGCGTGGACTTCTGCCGATCGGCAATATGGTCTCGGCGCTGCCGATCATCGGCGTGGCGCCGATCATGGTCATGTGGTTCGGCTTCGACTGGCAGTCCAAGGCGGCGGTGGTGATCATCATGACCTTCTTCCCGATGCTGGTGAATACGGTCGCCGGGCTCGCTGCGTCCGGCCATATGGAGCGCGACCTGATGCGCACCTATGCGTCGGGCTACTGGCCGACGCTCGTCAAGCTCAGGCTGCCGGCCGCCGCTCCCTTCATCTTCAACGCGCTGAAGATCAATTCGACGCTGGCGCTGATCGGCGCCATCGTCGCCGAGTTCTTCGGCACGCCCGTCGTCGGCATGGGATTCCGCATTTCTACCGAGGTCGGGCGGATGAACATCGACATGGTCTGGGCCGAAATCGCAGTTGCAGCACTTGCAGGTTCGGTCTTTTATGGCGTGGTCGCCCTTGTCGAAAGGGCCGTCACGTTTTGGCATCCCTCTGTCCGTGGTGGATAGGGGCGGTGGGTTCAGGGCACTAACTCCAGAGGGTAAAAAAATGAAAAGACTTATTATTCCAGTTCTGGCCGGCGCGATGTCGCTGGCCGCGTTCCAGGCAATGGCCGCCGATAAGGTGACCTTGCAACTGAAATGGGTCACGCAGGCGCAGTTTGCCGGCTACTATGTCGCCAAGGCCAAGGGTTTCTATGAAGCCGAAGGCCTAGACGTCGACATCAAGCCGGGCGGTCCCGACATCGCCCCCGAGCAGGTGATCGCCGGCGGCGGTGCCGACGTCATCGTCGACTGGATGGGCGGCGCGCTCGCCGCGCGCGAAAAGGGCGTGCCGCTGGTCAACATCGCCCAGCCGTTCAAGAAGGCCGGCATGGAGCTGGTCTGCCCGAAGGATGGCCCGATCAAGACCGAAGCCGACTTCAAGGGTCATACACTCGGCGTCTGGTTCTTCGGCAACGAATATCCATTCTACGCGTGGATGAACAAGCTTGGCCTCAAGACGGAGGGCGGTCCCGATGGCGTCACCGTGCTGAAGCAGAGCTTTGACGTGCAGCCGCTGATCCAGAAGCAGGCAGATTGCATCTCGGTGATGACCTACAATGAGTACTGGCAGCTGATCGACGCCGGCTACAAACCCGAACAGCTGACCGTTTTCAACTACTCGGCCATGGGCAACGACCTGCTCGAGGACGGCCTCTATGCCTCGGAAGACAAGCTCAAGGATCCGGCCTTCGAGGACAAGATGGTGCGTTTCGTGCGCGCCTCGATGAAGGGCTGGAAATACGCGATCGACAACAATGACGAAGCCGCAAGCATCGTGATGGACGGCGGCGGCCAGGACGAGAACCACCAAAAGCGGATGATGAGCGAAGTCGCCAAGCTGATCGACAATGCCGACGGCAAGCTCGACCCGGCGACCTACGAACGAACCGCCAAGGCGCTGCTCGACCAGAAGATCATCACCAAGGAGCCGAAAGGCGCCTATACCACCGCCATCACCGACAAGGCGGTCAAGTAGTCCTCGCAGGCGCGATCAACAGCGCGTGAGACCGGGTCTGACGATCAAAAAGGGGCGGGCGACCGCCCCTTTTTCATGCGCTCCAATCACAAAACCGTGTGCGGGGATACATTGCGCCGTCCAGCCGTTGCATTGAAGCATGCGCGCGTCGGGGAGCCGCGACGCACGCTCTATCCAATTGGAGGTTCTTCATGCGCGCTTACTCCTTCCTGCCGGCGCTATCGGCGCTCGCCATTTCCACCGCTTTCCTGTTCGCATCACCAGCCATGGCCGAGATGGTAAAATACAAGGCGACCCTCGATGGCGGCCAGCAGAGCCCAGCCGTTACCACCAAGGGCAAGGGGACGGCCACTCTCACCTTCGACACCACCAAGAAGAAGCTCAGCTGGAACGTGAAGTATTCCGGCCTCAGCGGCCCGGCGACAGCGGCGCATATTCACGGCCCGGCGGCGGCGGGCGAGAACGCGCCTCCGGTGATCCCGTTCAAAGGCAAGCTCAAGAGCCCGATCAAGGGGTCGGCGACGCTGACGGATGCGCAGGCCGCGGACCTGGAGGCCGGCAAGTATTACGTCAATGTGCACACGGCGGCCAATAAGGACGGCGAGATTCGCGGCCAGATCGAAAAGGCGATGTAGAGCCCGAAGCGCGGCTAACATCTGACGGCCTGCGGGACAGCGCCCCCCTCTGTCCTGCCGGTCCTTAAGCCTTGTCGCGTATCTGCGTCATCGTCCGGGTCGGGGTGATCGCCTCGGGATCGAGCCTGATCTCGACGATCGCCGGCTTGCCGCTGGTTCGCGCGCGCTCGAAGGCAGGCGCGAAATCGGCTGTCTTCTCCACCGTCTCGCCATGGCCGCCATAGGCGCGGGCAAGTGCTGCAAAATCAGGGTTCTTCAGATCGGTGCCGACGACGCGGCCGGGATAGTCGCGTTCCTGGTGCATGCGGATGGTGCCGTAAATACCGTTGTTGACGACGATGACGACGATCGGCAGGTCGTACTGCACAGCGGTGGCGAATTCCTGGCCGTTCATCAGGAAGCAGCCGTCGCCGGCGAAGGCGACTACCGTGCGCTCCGGATACAGCGCCTTGGCGGCGACCGCCGCCGGCGTACCGTAGCCCATCGAGCCCGACGTCGGCGCTCCTTGCGTGGCGAAGCGGCGGAAGCGATGGAAGCGGTGTACCCAAGTTGCGTAATTTCCGGCGCCATTGGTCAGGATTGCGTCGTCGGGCAGTACCTTTTCCAGATAATCCATGATTGGACCCATCCGCACCGCGCCGGGGCCGGTCTGTGGCGGCGTCGACCATTCGAGATATGAGGCATGGTGCCTGGGCGTCTCGGCCGCCCATGATGGCGTTCCGGCCGGCATGCGCCTGGTGAAAGCCTCGACGAAAGCCGCTGGCGACGCATTGATGGCCAGGGTCGGACGGTAGACCCGGCCGAGTTCGCCGGCATCGGCATGGACGTGCACCAGGGCCTGGTCAGGATAGGGGCTCTTCAGCAGCGTGTAGTCGGAAGAGGGCATCTCGCCCATGCGCCCGCCGATCAAGAGAACGACGTCCGCCTGCTTGATAGTCGTTGCCAGCTTCGGATTGATGCCGATGCCGACATCGCCGGCATAGTTTGAATGAAGATGGTCGAACAGCATCTGGCGGCGGAAGGAACAGCCGACAGGAAGCGACCAGGCCTCGGCAATCTCATGCATCCGCGCGACCGCGTCCGCGTTCCAGCGCGTGCCGCCAAGGATGACGAAGGGACGCTTCGCGCCGGCAAGCAGCATTTCCAGTGCGTCGAGTTCGGCTTCGCCGGGATAGGTTTCTACCGGCGTGTGCGGAAGTGCTTCCGGCGCGTCGACGACGCTGGTCAGCATATCCTCGGGCAGCGATATGACGACCGGGCCGGGGCGGCCCGACGTCGCCACGGCAAAGGCGCGCGTGACGAATTCGGGGATGCGCGAGGCGTCGTCGATCTCGACCACCCATTTGGCGATGTCGCCGAAGAACCTGACGTAGTCCACTTCCTGGAACGCCTCGCGCTCCTTGGCGTGGCTGGCGACCTGGCCGATGAACAGGATGAGGGGAACCGAATCCTGCATGGCGATGTGGATGCCGGCCGAAGCGTTGGTGGCGCCGGGTCCGCGGGTGACGAAGCAGATGCCGGGCTTGCCGGTCAGCCGCCCCTGGCAGTCGGCCATCATGGCGGCGCCGCCTTCCTGGCGGCAGACGATGGTGCGGATCGAGGAATCATGCAGCGCGTCAAGCACCGCAAGGTAGGATTCGCCCGGCACGCAGAACATTCGGTCGGTGCCATTGGCTTCGAGGGCGTCGACGATCAATTGTCCACCGGTCTTCATTTCCCAGACTTCTCCAGTTCGGCAAGGATTTCGTCAGTGTGCTCGCCAAGGCGCGGCGAGGGGCGTTCATAAGTAAGCGGCGTCCCCGACATCACCATCGGGGCGCGCACCGACGGCAGGCGGTTGCCATGGCCGTCGTCGAGGTCGAGCCGCATGCCGCGGGCAATGGTCTGCGGGTCGTCGAACATCTGGCCGATCGTGTTGATCGGGCTCGCCGGCACGCTGGCGGCTTCGAGCTTTGCCAGCAGCGGATCGCGATCAAAAATCTTCAGCGCCTCGATGATGCGTGCGCGAAGTTCCACGCGATTGGCGACGCGGGCCGGATTGGTGGTGAAATCGGGATTGGCCGGCAAATCGCCCAGCCCGACCGCGGCGCAGAATTTGGCGAACTGGCCGTCATTGCCGACGGCCAGGATGATGTGGCCGTCCCTGACTGGGAGCACTTCGTAAGGGGCGATGTTCATATGGGCATTGCCCATCTGCACCGGCGACTTGCCGGAGACGAGATAATTGAGGTTCTGGTTGCCGAGCGCCGAGATCTGCGTGTCGAACAGCGCCATGTCGATGTGCTGGCCTTCGCCGGTCTGTTCGGCATGGCGAAGTGCTGCCTGGATGGCGATGACCGAATAGAGGCCGGTGAAGATATCCGAGATGGCGACGCCGGCTTTCTGCGGCTCGCGGCCGGGCTCGCCGGTGATCGACATCATGCCGGCCATGGCCTGGATGATGAAATCGTAGCCCGCGCGAGGCGCATAAGGCCCATCCTGACCGAAACCGGTGATCGAGCAGTAGACGAGGCGAGGGTTGATTTCCTTCAGACTGCCATGGTCGAGCCCATATTTCTTCAGGCCGCCGAGTTTGAAGTTCTCGATCAGCACATCCGCCGTCGCGACCAGCCGGCGCACCGTCTCGGCGCCTTCCGGCGTCGAGAAGTCGATGGCGATGGAGCGCTTGCCGCGATTGCAGGAATGGTAATAGGCGGCCGACAGGTTCTCGCCGTCATGGCTCACGACGAAGGGCGGACCCCATTTGCGGGTGTCGTCGCCGCCGTCGGGGCTCTCGACCTTGATGACATCGGCGCCGAGATCGGCAAGCAACTGCCCGGCCCAGGGTCCGGCCAGAATGCGGGCGAGTTCGACGACGCGGACGCCTTTCAGCGGGGGTTCGGCCATAAATCACCGTGGTTGCTGCAATCATCCCGATCGCTGCGAAAGCAGAGCCTCTATCAAGCCCGGCAGCGGCTGTCACGGTTCTTGCTATGGGCCAAACCGTCAGGCTTTCAGGACAGCGTCCGCCCAGTTGGAGAAATCGTCCATGACGGTATCCCGGTTCACCTCGTTCAGGCTCTCGTGGCGGGTGCCGGCGTAGACCTTCGAAACCAGATTCGAAAAGCCCATCCCGCGCATGCGGTTCGCGAGATGGGTGATGCCCTTGCCGTAGTCCGAGGCAGGGTCTTTCTCGCCGCCAACGATGGCGACGGGAAGGCCGCGCCGGATGCCGGCAAAGCCTGCATCCTTGCCGCCGTTCAGCGCCATTGCGACCACATCGCGCCACATCGATATAGTGGGATTCCAGCCGCAGAGCGGATCGGCAATGTACTTCGCGACCTCCGCCTCGTCGCACGAAAGCCAGTCGAACAAGGTGCGATGGTCGGGGACCGCCTTGCCCCAGGCTTGGAAGGTGAGTTTCGGCAGCAGGCGCGACGGGACATCGGAGCCCAGCCGCATTCGCTCCCAGGCCAGGATGCCGAGCGCCACCTGGCCGAGCGGGCCTTGCGAGAAATTGCCGTTCCAGATGGCGGCGGCATGGATCCGATTCGAGTGCCGGAACAAGTAGTTCAGCGCCACGGACGCGCCCATCGAGTGGCCGAAAAGGATCACCGGCAGGTCAGGCTGCTCGCGGGCGATAAGATCGTGCACGGCATCGACATCGGCGATCACCTTGGGCGGTCCGTCCTTGTCGGCGAATCTGCCGAGCGGCGCGTCGGGCGCCCTGGTCGCCCCATGGCCACGGTGGTCATGGACATAGACATGGAAGCCCCGGGTGGCCAGGAAACCGGCGAAGCGGTCGTACCGCGCGGCATGTTCGGCCAGGCCATGATTTATCTGGACCACCGCACGCGGAGAGCTGTCGGCCTGCCGGATCAACAGATTGAGATCGGCCCCGGTCGGCGAGCGGACCACGCGCTGCTGGCTGAATGGCATGCCGGCTGGCCTCCCCCTGGTTTCGCCCTTGCAATGTCCAACGTGTGCGCCGGCGCCAGATTTGCGTCAATCGGGCCTGCCGGCTTTTCCGCGACGATCTTTCTTGCCACGGGCCCGCAAAATATCGCAATTCTGACATGGAGACAGCTTCAGTCTGTCGCCCACTTTCTAGCAGGGGATTCTCCATGCGCATTGCTGTTGTTTTCGGATTGGCCTTGCTGGCGGGCTCGCTGGCAGGCGCGGCGCATGCCGACGTCAAGATGAGCGGCACCTTCGTGGCCGACGCTGCCTGTCCCGCGACGCAGGCGATCAAGAACGGCAAGAATCCCGGCAATGTCTCGACCGATGCGGGCAAGACCTATCAATTGCTGGCCGGCAACAAGGATGCTCCGACCCACTACCTCATCCTGGTGCCGGGCGCCGATCCCGAGCGCCGTTGGGTGAAGGTCAGCTGCGGCCATCTCTCGGGCAGCAGTGCGGTAACCGCGCCGGCGGCACCCGGCGGGCAAGGCAAGCCGGCGGCCTCGGGAAAACCCGAATATGTCTTCGCGCTGAGCTGGCAGCCGGCCTTCTGCGAGACCAAGTCGAACAAGACCGAATGCAAGGCGCAAAACCCTGGTGAATTCGATGCCACCAATTTCACGCTGCACGGTCTGTGGCCGCAGCCGAACGGCAATTTCTATTGCCAGGCTTCGGCCAGCGACAAGGCCAATGACAATCCGGCTCACTGGCAGGACCTGCCACCAGTCAACCTCGATGCCGGGACCCGCGCCGAGCTCGACAAGGTGATGCCGGGCACCGCCTCGAAGCTGGAACGGCATGAATGGATCAAGCACGGCACCTGCTACGGCAAAAGCCAGCAGGAGTATTTTTCCGACGCCCTTCATCTGATGCGTGAGGTCAACAGCTCGCCTGTCCGCGACCTTTTCGCCAAAAATATCGGCGGCAAGCTGACCGCGGACCAGATCCGCAGCGCCTTCGACCAGGCCTTCGGCGCGGGAGCAGGGGACCGGGTGCGTGTGTCCTGCCTTATTGATCCGTCGAGCGGCCGGCGGCTGATCGGCGAACTGACGCTTGGCCTTGCCGGCCCGATCGGTCCGAATAGTTCGCTCAAGGATCTGCTGCTGGCCTCAGTGCCGACGAACAAGGCCGGTTGCCCGACCGGCACGGTCGACGCGATCGGGTTCCAGTAACGCACGGGCACGTATTTAGGCAGCTAGGTTCGCAGGGCGGTTCATTCAGCGGGGGGTGCAATGAGTGGCATAACGAGTAGCGCGCTGGCGCGGCTGGCTTTCTGGGCCAAGGGCATGGTTTCGATCAACGATGCTCGCATGGAATGGCCGGGGTTTTCCTATAGCCAGCCCGAGTGGGCGCGCATGCGCGCACTGTCCGCACCGATCGGCGCCGGCACCTATCATCTCTTTACGATCATCAACGCGGTGATCTTCATCGCGCCGCGCTCGGCATTTTCGGCGTCTTCCTGCCGCTGGCCACGGTGCTGTTTCCGGTGCCGGCGGAGACCAGCGCGCTGAAGTTCTCGCTACTCCTGGCCGCCTGCGCCTTCCTCATCATCGGCCTCGGCCTGCCGATCTCGATGCGTCTGTCGGCCATGCTCGTCGGTGGCAAGAGGATGCGTGAGACGCTGGTTCCGGCGGCCGGAGACGATGTGCTGGCATCGAAAGTCTCCTGGCAGATCAACCGCGTCATGCTGATCATGTGCGGCCTGCTGGTGCCGGGCATCCTGCTTTTCATCGCCTATGACATCCAGGCCGGGCCGATCATCACGGCGCTTAAATGGCTGGCGATCGTGCTGATGGCCGTCTCGACCATGACAGGCGTTGCGCGGCAGAGGAAATCGTAGCGACAAGGTTAGATCTGGACTGACTTGGCTAGATCTGCGCGGACCTGGTCCAGGCGATATCGGCGTCAGCCTCATGCCCGCCGGGTTCGCCGACGACGCGGTCGCGTCCGGTCGAATTCGCCTTGTAAAGGCGCTGGTCGGCGAGCGCGAACAGGTCGGCCAGGCACTGCGTCGTTTCGCTGACGGTGGAAACACCGGCGCTGACGGTCAATTCGAACCGGCTGGTGGCGGCCGATGCCTTGAGCGCGGTGCGGACACTTTCGCCGAAGAGCCTGGCGACGGAATGCGGACGCGAACTCAGGATCGCGAATTCCTCGCCGCCGATCCGGAAAACCTGGTCCTCAGCGCCTGCCGCCTCGCAAAGTACGGTTGCGACCGCCTTCAGCACCTTGTCGCCTTCGGCATGGCCGAAACGATCGTTGATCGACTTGAAGTGGTCGACGTCGACGATGAGCAGGCTGAGCGGCCTCGCCGTGCGCAGGCTGGACTGGACGGCTGCCTCGCCATCTGCATCGAAGCGTCCCCTGTGCAGCAGGCCGGTCAGGCCATCGCGGCCGACATGTTCGACCAGCGCCTCGTAGCGTTCGCGATAGGTCAAGGTCTCGAAGATGTCGGTCAGCCCACGCGGCATCTGCACATCCCGGACCTCGAACCATTTGAGATAGGCGACCAGCATGGCGCTGAAGGTCAGTGCCGCCGCCATCTTGGCGAACCAGCCGCCGAAGAAGACCGCGATCGGCGCGCCGGCAACAAAATGCAGCGCGGTGAAGAACCCCGCCTGATCGAACGTCAGCACGCAGGCGACGCAAATCAGGATGCGTGCGAACCGCGCCTTGCGCAGGACGCGGCCAAGTTTCTCATAGAGCAGGATGATCAGGATGGCGTCGACGAACAGCAGCGTCGTGCCCCAAACCATCAGCCAGCCCATCTCGTCGATGAAGCCGATGTCGGGGAGCCGGCCATCGGGAAGCGGAGCGATGGCGTGCAGGCGCAAGAGCAGAACCAGACCGATCATCACCGCATTGCCGAGCAGCAGGCCATAGATCGGCTGGCGCACGGTGGCGGCATCCTCCTTCATGTAGAGCAGAAGCAGCATTACCAACTTGCCGGAAAACAGCACCGCGGAGCCCGGCGAGACCATGCCGAACGGCAGCGCGACGTAGAAGACGCTGGCGAGATAGGTTTCCAGGAAATGCATGACGCCGAGTGCGCAGATGAAAACGCCCAGGCCGATGCGCTTGCGGAAGCGAAAAAGCGTCACCATCACGCTGAAGTAGACGATCGCTTCGGCAAGGAGCAGGAAACTGTTCAGCAATGCCGTCGATCCGCTCTCTGTTCGAAATCGCGGCCAGCCAGCGATTCCACTCCGATCCTGTTTTGACGTGGAAGGGTTAACCGGAGATTTCCGCGCGCCATCGACGGGGTTGAAAACCTGGCTGTCGGTGCACACTTGTCCGTGTGGTTGGCTTGATATGGCAAAAGCGATTGCCGTTCGGCGCCGCATCGCCTACATAGCGGCCAACCTCCATTCAATTCGACAAATCCAGTCATTTTTTCAGGGAAAGCGCGCGTGGCACGCCAGTTCATCTATCACATGGCCGGCCTCAACAAGGCCTATGGCACCAAGAAGGTGCTCGAGAACGTTCATCTGTCCTTCTACCCCGACGCCAAGATCGGCATCCTGGGCCCAAACGGCGCCGGCAAGTCGACGATCCTCAAAATCATGGCCGGCATCGACAAGGACTGGAGCGGTGAGGCGTGGCTCGCCGAAGGCGCCACTGTCGGCTACCTGGCGCAGGAGCCGGCGCTCGACCCGGACAAGACCGTGTTCGAAAACATCATGGAAGGTGTCGCGGCCAAGACCGCCATCATCGAGCGTTACAACGAATTGATGATGAACTATTCCGACGAGACGGCCGACGAGTCGGCCAAGCTCCAGGACGAAATGGACCGGCTGAACCTGTGGGATCTCGAACAGCAGGTCGAGATGGCAATGGAAGCGCTGGGCTGCCCGCCAAAGGATGCCAACGTCACCAAGCTATCGGGTGGCGAGCGCCGCCGTGTCGCGCTCTGCCAGCTGCTGCTGCGCCAGCCTGATCTTCTGCTGCTCGACGAACCGACCAACCATCTCGATGCCGAGACGACGGCGTGGCTGGAAAAGCATCTGCGCGCCTATCCGGGCGCCGTGATGATCATCACCCACGACCGCTACTTCCTCGACAATGTCACCGGCTGGATTCTCGAACTCGATCGCGGACGCGGCATTCCTTATGAGGGGAATTACACCAAGTACCTCGAAGCCAAGGCCAAGCGCCTCAAGCAGGAAGGCCGCGAGGACGACGCCCGCCAGCGCGCCATCGGCCGCGAGCGCGAGTGGATCCAGTCGAGCCCGAAGGCTCGCCAGACCAAGTCCAAGGCGCGTATCCAGGCGTTCCAGGATCTGCTCGATGCGGCCGACAAGCGGCGGCCGACGGATACGCAGATCGTCATTCCGCATGGCGAGCGGCTCGGCAACGTGGTCATCGACGTCGAGGGCCTGTCGAAAGGCTTCGGCGACACGCTGTTGATCGAAGGCCTCGAATTCAAGCTGCCGCCGGGTGGCATTGTCGGTGTCATCGGCCCGAATGGCGCGGGCAAGACGACATTGTTCCGCATGATCACCGGCCAGGAGAAGCCCGATGCGGGTTCTGTCCGCGTCGGCGAGACGGTCAAGCTCGGCTATGTCGACCAAAGCCGCGACGCGCTCGATCCGTCAAAGACCGTGTGGGAAGAAATCTCGGGCGGCGCCGAAGTGGTCAAGCTCGGCAAGTTCGAGGCCAACACCCGCGCTTATTGCGCGTCCTTCAATTTCCGCGGCGGCGACCAGCAGCAGAAGGTCGGCAACCTCTCCGGCGGTCAGCGCAACCGCGTGCACCTGGCCAAGATGCTGAAGACCGGCGGCAATGTTCTGCTGCTCGACGAACCTACCAACGATCTCGATACGGAAACGCTGGCGGCACTCGAAGACGCGCTGGAAAATTTCGGCGGCTGCGCGGTCATCATCTCGCACGATCGCATGTTCCTCGACCGTCTGGCGACGCACATCCTCGCCTTCGAAGGCGATAGCCACGTCGAATGGTTCGAGGGCAATTTCGAGGATTACGAGCAGGACAAGATCCGCCGGCTCGGGCCCGAAGCCGTCAACCCGCACCGCATGACCTACAAGAGGCTGACGCGGTAAGAGGGCACCCGGGCGGCGAATTCTCAAGACACGAGGAGCTCGGATGGCTGATTGGTCCGCCACCCAGTATCTGAAATTCGAGGACGAGCGCACGCGGCCCGCGCGCGACTTGGTGGCACAGGTTCCGGTCGACTTTCCGCGTCGGGTTGTCGATATCGGCTGCGGGCCGGGCAATTCGACCGAACTTCTGGTCGAGCGCTGGCCGGATGCGCAAGTGAGCGGCTTCGACACGTCTCCCGACATGATCGAGAAGGCGAGGGCGCGCCTACCCAATGTCAGCTTCGACCTCGCCGATGCCTCGACATGGCAGCCGGACGAGCCGGTCAACGTGATCTTCGCCAACGCGGTCTTCCAGTGGCTGCCGGAGCATCCGGCGGTGTTCGAGCGTCTGATGGGTTTTCTCGCGCCCGGCGGCGCGCTGGCCGTCCAGATGCCCGACAATATGGCCGAGGATTCGCATCGCCTGATGCGGGAGACCGCCGCCGAAGCGCCTTTCGCCGCAAAGATCAGGGATGCGGCCCGTGCGCCGCTACCGCCGGTGTCGTTCTACTACGACCTGCTGTCGCCGCTCTCCGCCCGGCTCGACATCTGGCACACCATCTACAACCATCCGCTGGCCCATGCCGAGGCGATCGTCGAGTGGGTGAAGTCGACAGGGCTGAAGCCCTTCCTCGATCAGCTGGACGCGGACGAACGCAAGCTGTTCCTCGACAGCTACACGGCCAAGATCGCCAAGGCCTATCCGAAGGCCGCCGATGGCAAGGTGCTGCTGCGTTTCCCCCGCATTTTCATTATCGCCAAGCAGGCGGGATAGGCTGGCGAAAACCTTGGTTTAAGCCGGCGTAAACCGGCCGAGTGAGAAAAGTGTTGCGCCGAGACGTCTCGGCGCCCACATCAAACCGCAACGCCCGCGGATGGGGACGGACTGAAACATGCATCGCGTCATCATCAGCGGCATCGGCGCTGAAATTCCCAAGCCTGTAATCACGAATGAGGAACTGGTCGCCAGCTTCAATGCCTGGGTCGACACCGAGAACGCGCGGCGCCAGGATACCGGCGAGACGCTGCTGCAGAAATCGGATGCCGACTTCATCGTTCATGCTTCAGGTGTGAAGTCCCGCCACGTGGTCGAGCGTGAAGGCATTCTCGATCCGACCCGCATGGCGCCGCGCATTCCGGCGCGTCCAGACGACGCGCTCTCGCTGCAGGCGGAATTCGGCATCGCGTCGGCCAGGAAGGCGATCGACCACGCAGGCGTCGATGCGTCGGACATCGATCTGGTGATCTGCTCGTCCTCGCATCAACAGAGGCCGTATCCGGCGATCGCCATCGAAATGCAGGAGGCGCTGGGCACGAGGGGCGCGGGCTTCGACATGGGGCTTGGCTGTTCGTCGGCTGCGGCTGCGCTGCACATGGCGGTCAATCTGGTGCGCTCGGGCGCGCACAAGCGCATCCTGGTGACCACGCCGGAAATCATCACGGGCCATCTCAATTTCCGCGACCGGCAGACGCATTTCATCTTCGGGGACGCTTCGGTGTCGATGGTGGTGGAGGGGCTGGCCCAGGGCGAGAAGCGGCCGGGCCGCTTCGAGGTGCTGGACACACGCATCTGGACGCAGATGTCGAACAACATCCGCACCAATCTCGGCTATCACACCCGCACCGCCCAGGACGATCCCTACATGATCGACCTGGAGGGCAACCTCATCAAGCAGGTCGGCAACAAGGTGTTCAAGGAAGTCACCGTGGCCGGGCACAAATTCATCGTCGAATTCCTCGCCGAACACGGGCTGACGCCGCAGGCGGTGCGGCGCTTCTGGCTGCACCAGGCCAATGCGCGCATGAATGCGATGATCCTGAAACTGGCGTTCGGCCACGATGTCGGCCATGACCGCGCGCCGATGGTGCTGGAGCGGCTCGGCAACACGGCGGGCGCGGGAGCCATCATCGCACTATCGGAGAACCATGCCGACATGAAACCGGGCGACCACGGCCTGATCTGCGCCTTCGGCGCGGGATACTCGATCGGTGGCGCGCTGCTGAGAATGCTCTGAAGTGATGCCGCGCTAGGCCGGCGTGAAGGGAACCAGCATCGGCACCCGCTTGGCGTAATCGTCATAGGCGGGTCCGAGTTCGTCGCGCAGGAAACGCTCCTCCAGCCTCGCCTTGATGACGACGCCGATGATGAGCAGGGCCGTACCTGCAATCCCCCAGACCGTGCCCTTTGCCGCCATGGTGGCAAGTACAGACAGCAACAGCCCGGTATAGATCGGATGCCGCACCAGGCGATAGGGGCCGGTATCGACCACGCGATGACCTGCCTTGGCCGTGACCGTGGCGGACCACAACCGCCCGAGATGGATGCGCGCCCACCACGCGAAGCCGATGCCGACCGCAATCACGGCAACGCAGACCCAGGCTTCGGCAAGGGTCGGCGTCCACAATCTCAGCCTGCCTTGATAGCCGTGCGCTGGAACGAACAGCAGGACGGTGCCGGCCAGCCAGAAGACGCGATAGCGGGCCTCCGCCACGATGGTGGCGCGCTTTTGGACGGGATCAGCCCAGAATGCAGCGACGATCCAGGATACCACCCAGAACAGCCAGAGCGCTGCGATGGCTTGTCCAACCTCCATGCCGAACCTCCTCCCGAGTTGGCGCCGAATATATATCGGTGGCGCGGCGGCAATGGGACGCGCCCGCTGCAAGGGGACGGCATTTCCGGTAATAACGTCGTGATCGGCATCAAACGCAGTGATCGGATCATCAGCGCTTTCGACTGGACCGCATTGTCCGAGGTCTCTAGACCAGCAGCATGCAGGAAACAAACCTAGAGCTTTTTCCAACTGCCGAGCCCACGATCGATATCGTCCCGGGCCGTAAGCTGACGGCAAAGGCAGTGGCGCTCTATGCCGCTCCCTCCGATCATTTCGAGACGAAAGCCGTCGAGGAATTGCATCTTGGCTTCGACGGGATCGCGCATGACTTCCATGCCGGAATGACGCGGCGTTCCGGCGGGCGCGAGCCTTGGTATCCGCGCGGCACGGAGATGCGCAACGAGCGGCAATTGTCGCTGGTCGCCACGGACGAGCTTTCGATCGTCGCCGAGCGCATGGGTCTGAAGGAGATCAAGCCGGAATGGATCGGAGCCAATATGCTGATCGGGGGCGTGCCGCATCTGTCGATGCTGCCGGCCGGCTCACTGATGTTCTTCGAAGGGGGCGTGACGATCAAAATCGACGCGCAGAACAAGCCGTGCCGGGTCGCCGGGCAATCCATCGCCACCCATGTCCATGCACCGGATCGCGATGCAGCCGCGCTGCTCTTCCCGCAGACGGCGAAGCGGCTGCGTGGCCTTGTCGCGTGGGTTGAAAAACCCGGCGTGGTCAGGGTCGGCGAAGAGATTTCGGTGCGGGTGCCGGAGCAATGGATTTACAAGGCATAGCTACTCCGCCCAGTAGGCGGCGTAGCTATTATTTTGGGCGTCAGCCCTTGCGGTTCTTGTGGACGCCTTGCGCCATGACGGAGACGTGGTCCCACTTGTCCCAGGTGGCGAGGCGGTTGGCGTATTCCTGTCGTATCATCGGCAGTCCGCCATCGCCGAAGAACACCCTAAGCGGCAGCTCCGCCGCATCGACGATGGCCAGCATCGCCGGCCCGGTCGCCTCGGGATCGCCAGCAACCGAGTTGGCGCGGCGCTCGGCCATCTTGGCGCGGGCGGGCGCATACGCCTCGATCGGCTTGGAGACCTTGGCCGATGCTCCCGACCAGTCGGTGGAGAAACCGCCCGGCTCGATCAGCGTGACATGAATGCCAAATTCCGCGACCTCGATGCTGAGCGACTGGCTGAAGGCTTCCAGCGCCCATTTCGAGGCGTGGTAGAGCCCGAGCGAGGCAAAGGCATTGACGCCGCCGATCGACGAGATCTGGATGATGTGGCCGGAGCGCTGCGCCCGCATGATCGGCAGGGCGGCCTGGGTGACCCACAGCGCGCCGAACACATTGGTCTCGATCTGGTCGCGCGCTTCCTGCTCGCTGACTTCCTCTATGGCGCCGAAATGGCCGTAGCCGGCATTGTTGATGACGACGTCGAGCCGGCCAAAGCGCTTGTGCGCCTCGGCGACAGCGGCATCGACGGCTTTCTTGTCGGTTACGTCGAGCTTTATGGCGGCGATGTTGTCGCCGTATCTATTGACGAGATCGGTGAGCGTGGCTGTGTCACGTGCGGTCGCCGCAACGCGGTCGCCACGCGCCAGTGCGGCCTCGGCCCAGACGCGGCCAAAGCCTTTCGACGATCCGGTGATGAACCAAACCTTAGATGTCATGATGTGGAATCCTTGCCCCTGCGGGCGCAATTTCTGGATGGAAGCGGAGGCTTCTCCGCTTTCGGGCATATACGGCCTGTCCCGTGATTTTCCAGAGGCGAGGGGGAATCTTTTTGAACAAGACTCTTCCCCGTGGAACAAGAAATCGTGTTGATCAGGGGTAGTTCACCTGAGACGACCAGGCCGGGTCGTCATGCTTTTGCCAATAGAGCGCCATCAGCCGGCTGGTGATCGGCCCGACCTTTCCGTCGGCGATGTCAGCGCCGTCAACCTCCGTCACCGGCATGATGCCGCCGGCGGTCGAGGTGATGAAGACTTCGTCGGCCCCACGCAGCGCGGAGACGCTGACGTCGGCGGTCGTTGCGGCAAGACCTGCCTCGGCGCAGAGATCAAAGACCGTGCGGCGGGTGATGCCCGGCAGGACGCCGATGGCTGGCGTCGACAGTCTGTCGTCCTTGACGCAGAAGACGTTGAAGCCCGGGCCTTCGGCGACGTTGCCGTTGAAATCGAGAATGAGGGCCGTCTCGGCGCCACGGTCGTAGGCATCATAGAGGCCGCCCACTAAGTCGAGCCAGTGGTAGTTCTTGATCGCCGGGTCGATCGAAGCCGGCGGAATGCGCACCTTGTCGCTGATGGCGACACGCAGGCCGCGCCGCAACTGCTCGGCATTCGCGACCGAGCCGAACGGCACGGCGAACGCCATGAAGCGATTGATCGCCTGGCGCGGGTCGCGGCTGAAGGTCGGCGAGGCGCCGCGCGTGCACAGCATCTCGACATAGGCGGCGCGATGACCCGACAGCGCGACGCAATTGTGCAGGACCTCGGCCACGCCATCGCGATCGAACGGGATAGTCATGCGCAGCTTTTGCAAGGCGAGGAAGAAACGGTCGACATGCAGATCGAGGCGGAAGAATCGGCCGTTCCAGACATGCACCGTATCGTAGGTGGCATCCGAGTGCAGGAATCCCCAATCCAGCACCGAGACCTTGGCTTGCGACATCGGCAAATATTGGCCGTCGAGGAAGGCAATGCCTTCGGGATAGGAATGTGGGTCAATATGGCGATCGCTCACTGCAGGCAGCGGCGGAGTATCCTGTGCGGCTTGGCTCATCGGCAGCTCCTCGCCATGAAGTCATAAGCTATCGGCAACGGGCGGAGCGCATAGGGCCAGTGCTCCGACTTCAGTCGTCCTCGAGGTGAAGATCCGGCAGCAGAGCGCCATCTGCCCGGCAGTGGCCTCATTCCTCCTCGTCATCGGCGTCGAGCAGGCGCGTGGCGCGCCAGCGCGTGAGCATGATGTTGGTTTGCTCGATGACGAAGAACCGGGCGGAGTCGCGGTCATAGCCCTCGGCCAGCAGCTTTTCGTAATCGGTGTGCATGTGGCGGATGTGGGCGATCGTCGCCAGCCAGACGGCGATCGTCGGCGGCAAGGCTTTCATATGGACCGAGCCGGCATCGGTGCGGATCTTCTCCATGTCGGCATAAGGGGCCAGCGGCAGAAGTGCTGTCAAAGCCTTGGCGATAGCGCGGCGGCGGCCGGTTGGTGCCGTCATCGCCCGTCACGCCCTTCAACGGTTGCCTCGGCAATGGCATCGGTCGAGGCGAAATACGGCTTGATGTCGATGACCGGCGTGCCGTCGAGCACGTCGATGGCGTCGAGGTCGACGCGCCCGATGCCAATGTCCAATCCGACGAGTTTGGTCACGTGCAGGCCGACCGGGTTCGGCCGGGCAGGGGAGCGCAGGCCGAATACGCCTTTCGATTCAGCAGCATGGCGGGGTTTTTGCACGATCAGATTCCGCGGCGCGTGATGCAGCCAGGACAGGATCACGACGTGGCTGGCGCGCTCCAGCCCGCGCAGGCCCGCACGATAGGGCGCATCGATGGTCAGCACCGCGGGCTGTCCCGCCTCGCGCGCCGCGCGCATGTTCTTCGGGCAACTATCCCGGGTGGTCCACGGCGAGGCAATACGGCCGATGAAGACGATGCCGGCGTCCGGCGGCATCAAGGCCGGATCCTGGTCCAGTCTCTGCTCGCCTTCGCGTACCTCGAACATCTCACGCGGTCCGGTCATTGCCTGTCTCTGTGCTGGTGCATGCCATTGTCTCAAACCGCTAGACGTTCCGGGCTGACCCGGACCGGGAAATCACGCATGCGGCATTTTCTGGTCCGGAAGCGACATAGCGCTTGCAAGGTCGCCAAATTCGACATAAACATATGTTTATATCTTTTTCGAAGAGAATACGCTAATGCATGTCTCGCTCGACACCATGGTGGATACATTGAAGGCGGCGGCCGAATCCAGCCGCCTGCGCATATTGGCACTGTTGTCTCGTGGCGACCTCACCGTTTCCGACCTTACCGAAATTCTCGGCCAGTCGCAGCCGCGTGTCTCGCGCCACCTGAAGCTGCTGCTCGAGGCGGGGCTGATCGGCCGCTACCAGGAAGGGTCGTGGGCGTTCTTCCGCCTGTCGGACGCCGACTCGGCGCGAGACTTCGTGATGAGGCTGGTTGCCGGCATTCGCGGCGCCGATCCGCAGGTCGAGCGCGATCTGGAGCGACTGACATCCGTCAAGCGCAAGCGCCAGGACCGCGCCACCGCGTATTTTTCGCAGAACGCCGCAAGTTGGGATCATATCCGCTCGCTGCATGTGCCCGACCGTGCCGTAGAGGCCGCGATGCTGAAGCTGGTCGGCAAGCGGCCGTTCCAATCCATGCTCGATCTTGGCACCGGCACCGGGCGGCTGCTCGAAATCTTCTCGCCACTCTACAGGCGGGGGATCGGCATCGACATGTCGCGAGAGATGCTGACCGTGGCGCGGGCCAATCTCGACAAGGCCGGCGTTTCGAATGCGCAGGTGCGGCAGGGCGATATCTTCTCGCCGCCGGTCGAGCGCGATGCCTTCGATCTTGTCACCATCCACCAGGTGCTGCACTATCTCGACGATCCGGCCCGCGCCATCCATGAGGCGGCGCGGCTGCTTCGCCCGGCCGGCCGTCTCGTCATCGTCGATTTCGCGCCGCACACACTGGAATTCCTGCGCGATGAGCATGCGCATATGCGGCTGGGCTTTTCCGACCGGCAGATCGGAGAGTGGTTCTCCGAAGCCGGCCTCGATCTCGAGGATGCCCAGGAATTCGAACCGCGCGGCGGCAACGAGGCCAGGCTCACCGTCAAGCTCTGGCTTGGCCGCGACCGGCGCCTGCTGATCGCCGATCCCGCCAATGCCAGCCAGCAGACCAGAGTGAGCTCGATAGGGGAAATCGCCTGATGAACCAGTTTCGTTTTTCCCGCCGGCCCGATATCGGCGACAAGGTCAGGGTTTCGTTCGAGTTCTTCCCGCCGAAGAACGACGAGATGGAGGCAAGGCTGTGGGATACGGTCACAAGGCTCGAGCCGCTGCAGCCGAAATTCGTCTCGGTGACCTATGGCGCCGGCGGTTCGACGCGTGAGCGCACGGCGCGCACCATCGGCCGCATCCTGAAGGAAACCAGCCTGACGCCGGCCGCGCACATGACTTGCGTCGATGCGGCTCGCCATCAGGTCGACGCCGTCATCCAGGAATTCACCGACATGGGCGTGAAGCGCTTCGTCGCCTTGCGCGGCGATCCGGCGGAAGGCGTCGGCGCTGCCTACCGGCCGCATCCGGACGGCTACGCCAACGGCGCCGAGCTGGTCGGGGCGCTGAAGGACGCCGGCGATTTCGACATTTCGGTTTCGGCCTATCCGGAAAAGCATCCGGAAAGCCCTGACTTCGCCACCGATATCGACATGCTGAAGCGCAAGGTCGACAATGGTGCGACGCGGGCAATCACCCAGTTCTTTTTCGACAACGATCTCTACGAGCGTTACGTCGAGCGCGCGCGCCGCGCTGGCATCTACATCCCGATCGTTCCCGGCATCTTGCCGGTGCATAATTTTACCCAGGTCGCCAATTTCTCGGCCCGCTGCGGCGCGCTGGTGCCGGCATGGCTGGCCGAGCGTTTCGACGGCCTGCAGAACGATCCTCAAACGCACGCCCTTGTGGCATCCGCCGTGGCCGCCGAGCAGGTTCTGGACCTGGTCGAGCGCGGCGTGGGCGATTTCCACTTCTACACAATGAACCGGGCCGATCTGGTGTTCGCCGTCTGTCATATGATCGGCATCCGCTCGCATGAGGTGGCGGGCTCCGCTGCTGCCTGAGGGCCAGTCAGGTAAGCAAAAGGCCGGGTAAAAACCCGGCCTTTCGAATCGGTTGGACTATTTGGTGCTGGTCTTCCCCGTCTTGGCGGGTTCAGGGAAGGACGCCCATAATGAGGGCGCCGATGAAAGCAAACGCAGCACAAATCATCAATGCGTTGATTGGCCTCGTAAGTCCCATGACATAGCCTCCTCTTAAAGAGCTATGTCCTGGAGTCTAGGTTCATTTGTGCCACAGGCAAGCGGAAAATGTGCTGCATTGCGACGTGATTGTGGATTTTGCGACTTCGGTTTCGCCGTTAGCCGTTGAAACTCCTTGGCAAAAACCCGCTTCATGCCTGTGAATAAATTATGGCGGTGGCGTGTCGATGCTGTGTCATGGCAGCGCTACCCCCGCGAAAGTCGTCTTCGACTTTCGCGATTGCACATGCCGAATTTTAACGCCGTCCGAACACTCGCCCGTCGATTGTCAGAAGACCAAGTCCGATCAGCACCACACCGCCGATCTCGAACAATTCCAACCGCTCGCCCAGGAAAAGAAAGCCGAGCAGCATGGCACTGGCCGGCACGATCAGCGTGACCAGCGAGGCGTTGGTGGCCCCGGCCGAGGCGACGAGGTTGAAGTAGAGGATGTAGGCGAAGGCCGTCGACAGAAGCGCCAGCGCCAGCACTGCCGCCCACACCGGCGGCGAGGCGGAGAACAGGCCGGCCGGGCCATGGGCGAAGAGCACGATCGGGATCATGATGATGGTCGAAGCCGTCAATTGCGCGGTGGCGACGACCGACGAGGGCACGCCCTTGAAACGGCGCGCGACCATCAGCGCGATACCATAGGACAGCGAGGCGCCGATCAGCGCGAATTTGGCCAAGACAGGGCCGCCGAGCCCCGCCAGCAGGCCGGGACCGATCATCACGGCCGTGCCGGCGACACCGAGCCCGACGCCGGCGAGCTTGTTCCAGGACAGCTTTTCATCTGATGTCAGCGCGTTGGCCAAAATCAGCGTCCAGAAAGGCGTCGTGGCGTTGAGGACGGAAGCGACACCGGCGCCCAATTGGGTTTGACCGGCAAAGATCAACGAGAAGGGGACGACATTGTTGGTGAAGGCCAGCAGGAAGAACAGCCCGGCATGCGGCAGAGCGAGGCGAAAGGACGGTCCGCGCAAGCCGAGATAGAGCTGCAGCGCGACCGCTGCGATGGCGACGCGAAACAGCACCAGCACCAGCGGTTGAAGCTCCGCCACCGCGATGCGGGCGAAGAAGAACGAGCCGCCCCAGATGGCGCCGAGCAGCAGCAACTGCCCCCAGTCCCTGAGCGTCATCGGTCCGCGTGCAGATGCAGCGCTCCCTGCCATATGAATCCTCCCCCAGACGGCCCGAATGCAAGCCGTCAGGCAGAAGCCATATCGGGTCCGGTGGCAAGGGCCACCCGAAACCCGACCGGCTGCCAAGCCTTTCGGCAAAGGCCAGGTGCCGTGCAGTCAGGAGCACGAGACGCAGAATTGTTTCCTTGCAGCGCCGCGCGTCTCCAGAGACGCGCAAAGGACGCTGCGAGGTTCATTCCTGGCGCATGATCCTTCCGCAAGTCGAAATTAACTTTCGGGGTCATGCGCTAGCCGCTAGCGTGGATTAATTGTGCGAGCTGAAGTCGAGGATTCGTCCATGCAGCGATTCGAGAACGCAAGCGAGGCGGCACTGGCGCTTCGTCCGGATGACCCGGTCTACTGCTTCCGCCCGCAGGTCTTGAAGGCGGATGCGAAGCAGTTCATGGGCATGTTCCCCGGCAAGACCGCCTACGCGGTCAAGACCAATGGCGAGCAGATCGTGCTGAAGACGCTCGTCGAGGCCGGCGTCACCGCCTTCGACGTCGCTTCACCAGGCGAGTTCGCCGCCGTGCGCGCCGTTTCGCCCGATGCGGAGATGCTCTACATGCATCCGGTCAAGGCGCAGTCGGACATCAAGCTGGCTTTGGAGAAATACGGCATTCGCGTCATCTCGCTCGACCATGAGGACGAGATCACCAAGCTGACCCGTGTGGTGCGGGCGCTTGATATCGACCCGGGCGCGGTCAGCGTCTTCGTGCGTGTGCAGACAAAGGGCCATGCCGCCTACGAGCTGTCCAAAAAATTCGGCGCTGGGCCTGCCTATGCGGTCGAACTCGCCGAGCGGCTGAACCGCACCGGCTATAAGGTCGGCCTGTGTTTCCATGTCGGCAGCCAGATCGAGGATCCCGACACCTATGAGCGGGCGCTTGCCTCGGCCGACTGGGTGCGCAACCGGCTGACCTTCGACATTGCCGGGCTCGATGTCGGCGGCGGCTTTCCGGCCGAATACGGACATGATCCCAACCGCAAGCAGATCGAGATGCCGTCGCTCGGCCAGATCATGTCGCGGCTCTCCGGCGACCTGAAGGAATATCAGTTCGACCAGATGCCGCTGGTGGCCGAGCCGGGCCGGGTGATCGTGGCGCGCTGCCTGTCGCTGATCGTGCGCGTGCTGTTGCGCAAGGGCAAGCGGCTCTACATCAATGACGGTATCTGGGCGTCGCTGTCGGATTCGTGGACCGGCAAGATTACGCTGCCGGCGCGGTTTATCCCCGATCCGGCAATCCGCACGCGCAACGGCGACGAGAACAAGATCGTACCGTTCAAGGTGTGCGGGGCGACCTGCGATTCCGTCGACATCCTGTCGCGGCCGTTCTGGCTGCCGGAAACCGTCGACACCGGCGACTGGATCGAGATCGGCCATATAGGCGCTTATTCACTGTCGCTGAGAACCCGCTTCAACGGCTTCTATCCCGACACCTTCGTCGAGGTGACGACGCCTTTCGATGAGGGCGACGCGCCGGTGGGATTCGCCAGCCTGGAGACGATGGCGGATTAGGCAACGCCACCGCCGGCCTGGATGTTCTCGCCGGTCAGCCAACGGGCCTCGTCGCTGGCCAGGAAAACGGCAACGTCGGCGACATCGCGCGGCGCACCGATCCTGCCGAAGGGCGACATGCCGGCCGCCACGGCGCGGTCGCGCTCCGGCAGAAGGTCGGTGTCGGTGAAGCCTGGCGACAGCGCGTTGACGGTGACGCCGCGTGGCCCGAGCTCGCGCGACAGAACGCGCACGAATTGTTCCACCGCGCCCTTGCTGCCGAGATAGAGCGCGGTCTGCGTGAAAAACATCTTCGTTCCGCCAGTGGAGACCGCGATGATGCGGCCGCCGTCACGCACGCGGCGAGCGGCCTCCTGAAGCGTAAAGAAAGTGCCTCTGGCGTTGGTGCCGAAGACAAGGTCGAAATCGGCTTCGCTGGCCTCGACCAGCGGTTTGATCACAGCGACGCCGACATTGGCGACGACGATGTTGAGGTCGCCAAACTGGCTTTCTGCTTCGTCGAACAAACGGCGGATGTCGGAAACATTTGAAATGTCCGCCCGGATGGCGATCGCCTTGCCACCCTTGCTCACGATGGCCGCCACAACGTCGTCAGCGGCCTTGGCATTGCCGACATAGTTGACGACGACCGCGGCGCCGTCGGCCGCGAGCCCTTCGGCAATGGCGCGGCCGATGCCGCGCGAGCTGCCGGTGACGATCGCGGTTTTGCCCTGAAGCGAATGAGACATGATCAATTCCTTTCGGCCGTTCGTGACCGCGCGACGCGGCTTGGTCGAAAATAGGCCGAAGCTATTGATCATATAATGGGCTATTATCTGACTTGCCTGTTAATCCTGGGATACACAATGCGCGGGTCCGAATTTTCCGAACTCAAGGCTTTCGCGACGATCGTGGAGGAGGGCAGCTTCATCCGGGCTTCCGCCAAGCTCAGGATTTCGCCGCCGGCTCTCAGCCAGACAATCCGGCAGCTGGAGGCACGTCTCGGTGTCCGCCTGCTCAATCGCACGACACGAAGCGTATCGCCGACCGTGGCTGGCGACACGCTGTTCACGCGGCTTGGTCCTGTTTTCAGGGAACTGGAAGGCGCGGTCGCCGATATTCATGCTGCGCGCGACCAACCGGCGGGTTCGCTGCGCGTCAACGTGCCGCGCGTGGCCGCCATGCGGTTCATCGCGCCGATCCTGGGCGATTTCCAGCGCGCCTATCCCGATATCGGCCTGACAGTGATCATCGACGACATGCTGACGGACATTGTCGAAGGGCGTTTTGACGCCGGAATTCGGCTCGGCGAGCGGCTGGAAAAAGACATGGTGGCGGTGAAGCTGAGCGGGGATCTGCAAATGGCCGCGGTGGCCGCTCCCGCGTATCTCGCGGGACGCCACACGCCGCGTCATCCCGGCGATCTGCACCAGCATCGCTGCATCAATTTCCAATGGCCAGGCGGCGGCAACATCTACCGATGGGAGTTCGCGCGGGGCAAACGGGCGCTGGAAATCGCGGTCGAAGGCAAGCTGACCGTTAACGACACCGACTTGCTGCTGAACGCGGTGCTGGGCGGTGCCGGTATCGCCTACATGATCGACTATCAGGTTCAGCCCTGGATCGAAAACGGCCGGCTGGTCCGGTTTCTGGAAGCTTGGTCACCCAGCTTCCCCGGCTTCTATCTATACCATCCGAGCGTGCGGCATGTGCCGCCAGCCCTGAGGGCGTTCATTGATTTTGTGCGGGAGAGGCGGAGTGGCGAGTAGCAGTACGAGGCTCTCGCGGCCTTCACTGTTCGCTCACAATTTTCCCAACAGCTCCGGCGTCGGCCAACCATCCACCGGCAGGCCAAGCCGCATCTGTTCCTTGCGGATCGCTTCACGGGTGTTGGTGCCCAAGATGCCGTCGACCGTGCCGACGTCGTAGCCCCTGGCCTCGAGCTTGGTCTGCAGTTCTTTCATTTGCTCATTGTTGAGGCCGGGCTCGGGATTGCGCGGATCGAGCGGCGGCGCGCCCGCCAGGCGCGCGGCGAGATTGGCCGCGGTCAGCGCGTAGGTGAAGGACTGGTTCCATTCGAGATAGACGTCGAAATTCTCGTAGGTGAGGAAGGCCGGGCCCTTGCGGCCCATGGGCAGCGCCAGGCCGGCTTTCAGCCCCTTGTCGGCCAGCGGCGAGCCGTCGGGGTTGGTGACGCCCCATTGCGCCCACTGCGTCAGCGGCAGCTTGTTGGTGCGCCCGGTCTGGTCCCACGGCATCTCTTCGGGCACGCGCACTTCCTGGATCCAGGGTTCGTCCCGTTTCCAGCCGCGCGACAGCACCTTGTTGCCCGTGGTCATGATCACGTCGGGCACGGAGCCGCGCAGATCGATCTTGCCGTCGCCGTCGCCATCGATGCCGCGCGCAAGATAGTCGGATGGCAGGATCTGCGTCTGGCCGATCTCGCCGGCCCAGGCGCCGGTGACGTCGGCCGGCAGCACGCCGCGATCGATCAGTTCCAGGAGCGGCACCAATTGCTGGCGGAAAAGCTGCGGGCGGCGGCAGTCATGCGACATCGTCACCAATGCGCTCAGCGTGTGGAAATCGCCCTGCACGGCGCCGAAATCCGTTTCAAGCGCCCAGAAGGCGGTGATAACCGGGGCCTGGACGCCGAACTGCTGGTCGGCGCGGGCGAAGATGTCGGCGTATTTCTTCATGTTCGCCGCACCTTGCTTCAGCCGGTAAGCCGAGATCATGCGGTTGGAAAACTGGACGAATGTTTGCGTGAAGACGCCCTGCGCACGGTCGCGCGCCAGAGCCCTCTCGTCGATCCGGGCGTCCTCCAGCGCATCAAGACCGACCGCGCCGACACCGGCAGCCTTGGCTTCCGTCGCCACACCCTGCTTCCAGCTTTCGAAATCGCCGCCGCATTCCTGCGCCATCGCCGGCAAGGCCGTGGCGCACAAGAACAGCGCCGCGAGGGCTTGGGAACGCAGTCGCATCAGCTTCCTTTCGAAACGAGAGGGCATTGTCATGCCTGGCTGAAAGCGCAACGCCCTGAATTACCAGCGGTTGCACTCTTTAGCGCTGGCTGTGTCGAAAGCAGGCGGCAGGCCCGGTGTCAACGGGTGATCTGCCGCAACCACCATTCGTGCGGCTTCGCTGCCGTTGTCACGGTGTCAACGGGTGATCTGCCGCAACCACGATTCCCGCGGCTTCGCTGCCGTTGTCACGGTGTCAACGGGTGATCTGCCGCAACCACGATTCCCGCGGCTTCGCTGCCGTTGCCACTGCGTCAATGCGTGTTCTGCCGCAGCCACTTGTTCCAGGCGGATTCCGAGCCGTTGAAGATGTTGATGTCGGACTTGCCGGTCATGCCGGGAACGATGCCGGTTCCGGTGTACTGCCAGAAGGTGAAAGGGTGGCTGCCATATTTCTCGCGCGGGTGCCCGGCGACGGAACGCAGCCAGTAGGGATAGCCGCGGAAGGTCGACAGTTCATTGTCGTCGAAGAAGTCGACCGAGGTGTAGATGATCGGCTTCTTGCCGTAATGCCGCTCGACGATTTCGAGGAAGGTCGTCATCTCCGCGCGCACCGTGGCGGCGTCGGGGCGCAGCCGGCAGGTCGGCGAGTTCGGGTTCCATTCCATGTCGAGAACCGGAGGCATGGCGGAGCGGTCTACGGGGACATTCTGGATGAACCAGCGCGCCTGGACGGCCGCCGGAGTGCAGAAATAGAAGAAATGATAGGCCGCGCGTGGAATCCCGTTGGCTTTCGTGCGCGCCCAGTGCTCGCTGAAATACTCATCGAAACGGTCGCCGCCTTCCGTTGCCTTGATGAAGGCGAAGGAGATGCCGCTGGCCTTGGCCGTCGGCCAATCGACCGAGGTCTGGTATTTGGAAACGTCGGTACCATGGACGGCATAGTTCCATGGCGCACCGCTGTCCCACTCATGCGGCTTTGAATCGGCAAAGCGCGGCGCGCGTACGGCCACCGTCGGACTTCTCGACGCGGACGGCGACAGCGGCGAGAGATCGTCCACGGTCGAGCAGGCGCCGAGCAGCGTCAGCATGAAAAGGGCCGCAAGACGGCGCATCGCAACTTCCAAGCCGGAATCAGCCGGTCGCTGATGGGTCTGTGCACTGATGGCCGAAGTTGGTCTGGCCCCCTCCAGTCGATCGCCCCACGCATCGCCTGGCATATCGTTCTTCATGCATGTCGTGTCCCAAAACCGCTGCGCACTTTTGGGCGACATGCATCCCTGTGATCGCCGATCATGGTTGATATCTGGTTTATGGCGCTGGACAAGAGGCGAGATTTTGCGGAAGCAATGGCGGCAATTCGATGACATAAACGTCAGGCGAATGCCTGGGAGGCAATGGATGCGGTTCGTCGTCAAGGTCGTCAAATGGCTTCTTGGCTTGATCGTGCTTGCAATCGCCGCGCTGTTTGCCTGGCTCTATATCGCGCCGCCGGAACTGATCCGCGTCGGCTCGGGCTATTCGGCCAAGATCGTCTGCTCCAACGTCTTCATCGCCGGCCGCGACGCCAACGAGGTGCTGGCCCTCGATGTGCAGGCGCCGGGCCACCCGCTGCTGCGCTTGATGCGGGTCTCGGTCGACAAGAACCGGGGGACGGTTTCGGCCGGCCTGCTCGGCTTCCTCGGCAAGAGCGAGGCGGTTGCCCGCGACGGGCTGGGCTGCGCCTCGGTTCCCGACGGCGATGTCGGCAAGGCGCGGCGCACGGCAATCCATGCCCCGCCATCGCCGACCAGTCAGGACGCGCTGTGGCCCGAGGGCGAGCGGGTCGATGCCTCGCAGAATCCCGAGGTCTCGAAGATTGTCGGGGACGCCGCGATGACCGGCACCGGCGTGCGCGCGGTCGTGGTGGTCAAGAACGGACGGGTCGTCGCTGAGCGCTATGGCGACGGCTTCTCCGAAAAGACGCCGCTGCTCGGCTGGTCGATGACCAAGACCGTCAACGCCGCCATCGTCGGCACGCTGGTCAAGGACGGCAAGATGGCGGTCACCAACAAGGGCCTGTTCACGCCATGGAAGGCCGACGGCCGCGCCGCGATCAGCCTTGCCGACATGATGGCGATGTCGAGCGGGCTGGAGTTCAACGAAGACTATGGTGACGTCGCCGATGTGACGCGCATGCTCTATCTCGAACCGGACATGGCGGGCTTTGCCGCAACCAAACCCCTCACCGGCGAGGTCGGCAAGACGTTTTCCTATTCAAGTGGCACGGCGGTGATGCTGTCGCGCCTCTGGCAGGACGCGATCGGCGACAAGGCCAAGGCATTGATGTGGCCGCGCATGGCGCTGTTCGATCCACTCGGCATGCATAGCGCGGTGCTCGAGACCGACGAGCAGGGCACTTTCGTCGGCTCGTCCTATCTCTACGCCACGGCGCATGACTGGGCCCGCTTCGGCCAGTTCCTGCTGCAGGGCGGTATATGGAACGGCAACCAAATCCTGCCGGTGGGCTTCGTCGACTGGATGCGCGAGCCGGCATCCTCCTCGAAAGTCTACGGCAAGGGCCAGTTATGGATCGAAGCGCCGGGCGACGAGGAAAATCCCGGCGCCGGCGTCGCGGCCGGGCTGCCGAAGGACACTTATTGGATGGAGGGCCATGACGGACAGACCGTCGCCGTTATTCCGTCTGAGCAATTGGTGGTGGTGCGGCTCGGGCTAACGCCGGCCAAGTTCGGCTACCGTCCGCAGACGATGGTGGGTGCGCTGGTGAAGGCGCTGCATTAGCCCAATCGCTTATGACCCTAGCAGGCGTTGACCTGCCTGCAAGACCAGCCTCCGCCATCGGTATCGTGGCAGTCTTCGTAGTTCCCGTAACAGGTATTTGTTGAATTGCGATACCAGGGATAACCACCCGGGCAGCAGACATCCTGCTGCGCGGTCTGAAGGTATCGGTTCGCCGGCTGGCTTTGTCTTTCAGTATTGCCAGGGTGCGGAACGCTAAACCTGATTGGCATATCCAGGCTTGCATTGCTCATTGCGGACGAGCTCAAGAAAACCGTGCAAGCAACCAATGAAAGCATTCCCCGCGCACTCATGCTCTCCTCCTTGAGAGAAAATAGAGACCGCTAATATACCGGCTTTCATCCGTTGCGTCGATTGGCCCTGACCGGTAAAATTGCGGCGGGAAAACCGCTGAGCAGCTTTCCTGAGTGTCTGGCCGTCAAAGGCCAGGTTTGATCACGGCCAGCCAGGCATAGCCGCGATAAAGCGTACGAAAACGGAAGGTTGCGCCGGTTCGCCGCGATTCTGATTCAAGAACTTCGCGCAGGGTTGAGCGCGGCGCGACGTGGAATTTTTTCAGCCAGCCGCGCAGCAAGGTGCGGAACCAGCCTGGCAGACCTTCCTGCTGGCCGAAATCGACGAGGTGCAGCGAGCCCATGGGGGCCAGCGCGGCAAGTGCTGCCGATACGGTCTTCTCCCAGCCCGGGATCATCGACAGCGAATAGGATACGAAGATGCGGTCGAAGCTGCCTTGGCCAAACAGCGCTTTGGCGTTGAAATCCGTGGCATCACCTCTTGCCAGCGCTACGCGATCGGACAGGCCATCGCGGGCAACCGCGGCGCCTGCCGTCTCCAGCATTTCGGCCGAAATATCGAGGCCGAAGAAGCGACCTTCTGGATAGGCGCGGGCGGCGAGGATGATATTGCGGCCGGTGCCGCAGCCGAGCTCCAGCACGGTGCCGCCGGGTGGCACGTCCAGCCCCTCGATCAATCGGTCGCGGCCAAGCAGATAGTATTTGCGGGTCAGGTCGTAGATGTGGCGCTGCCAGCGATAGACGCCGTCCATCAGTTCGGCATGGTTGGCCTGGAATTCGGGGCGGGCCGGCAGCTCGGTCGTGCTCATGCCGCGCACTTCACATAGAGGTGGAAGCCGCCATAGATGGCGGAGCGGTCGCGGGCCGAGAATTCGCGCGAGGCATCACTCTCATAGGTCCACTGGTCGAGCAAAGAGGTCGGGACACGGCCCGGCAGCAGGCTGGGCTCGGCGGCGGTGCGGAAAATGACACGGGCGCCGGCCGAAGCGGTGCGGGTGATCTCCGACCACAGTGCATTGAGCTGGTCATCGGTCATCCAGTCCTGCGCGTCGAGCAGGATGAAGCGGTCGACGGCGCCGGCATCCTTGCCAGCGAGGAATTCGATCAGGTTGGCGTGATGGATGGCGACGCGGTCGATATTGCCGCGGATGGTGTCGTAGTTGTGCTTTTCCAGATAGGCGGGCAGGGCGGCCTCGCCTGGTTCCGGGTAGCGGCGAGCAAAGGCCTGCCAGGCGAAATAGTTGTTTTCCAAGGGGAAGTCGCAGGCAAGCTTTTCCAGCCGGGCCTTCAGCACGCTGGCCATGGTGCCGTCGCCGGAGGTGATCAGCGAATCATACTGCGCCGGCGGAATGCCGAGGCCGAACAGCGAAGCCTTGCGCGACGTTGCCCATTTCAGCAGCTTCCTCTCGAAGACTGGCGCCAGTTCCTCGTTGAAGAAGCGGCGCTGTTCGCCGATATTTCTGGCTTCCATCATGCGGGCCGGGTTGACGCCGAAGAACTTCGCCGTGCGATGGCCCATGGCGATGAACAGGCCAAGCAGGCCGGTCTGGTAGAAATTGCGGTCGAAAACGCCAATGCGCCGGCGGCCGCGCAAGTTGCGGTGTTCCCAATAGTGGCGGCTGACCGCATCGAGATGCGGGGCGATGAAGCGGTCGTAGGCCTCGGAATTGTGACTGGTGTCGGCGGCGCCGAAGAAACGAAAGAGGTCGCCCTGCGAAGGCAGATGGCGGACGGCCTCAAGCTTCATCCGGTTCAGCGCGATGTGGGCGGCGTTGAGGTCGACGGCGTCGATCCGTGCCGGCGAGCGGGTAAGGTAGGCCAGGATGTTGCAGCCGCCGGAAGCGATGGTGACGACGCGATGACCTTGGTCAAGCTGCATCGCGTCCATGTCGACGTCAGGGTCTTCCCAGATCTGTGGATAAACGAGGCCGGAAAACAGGAAGGCGAACAGCCGCTCCGAGATGCCGGCTTTCGAAAGCGCGCGGTTCTGGTAGACCGCTTTTCCAACTTCCTTGCCGCGGCGAAAAACCAGATCCGATGAGACGTCCGTCATGGCAAAGTGATTCCCCATTTGCTTTGCCGCAAGCGGGTAACCCAGGGTCATGACAGGCCGGTGACAGCCTGTTGACGTCTCCCTTACAGCTTGCCAAACCCGCCCGGCGTCGGCGTCGTCACGATGACGGCCTCGCCAGCGTCGAGCACGGTCTGGTCGCAGGCTTTCAGCACGTCGACCGTGCCGTCGTTGCGGCGGACCTTGGTCGAGCCGACCTCGCCGTCGCCGCCCCCATCCAGCCCTTGCGGCGGCCGGTTGCGATGTGAGGAGAGGATGGCGCATTCCATTTTCTCCAGGAAGCGGATGGTGCGTCTGGTGCCGTCGCCGGCGTTCCATTTGCCCTTGCCGCCGGATCCCTGGCGAATGTGAAAATCCTCCAGCACCACGGGGAAGCGCAGTTCAAGCACCTCCGGATCGGTTAGGCGCGAATTGGTCATATGGGTGTGCACGCCGGAGGTGCCGCCAAAGCCGCGGCCGGAGTTCATATGGCCGGCCGGCGAGCCCGAACAGATGGTCTCGTAATATTGGTATTTCTTGTTGCCGAAAGTCAGGTTGTTCATCGTGCCTTGCGCATTGGCCATCGCCCCCATGGCGCCGAACAGCGCATTGGTTACGTGCTGCGAGGTCTCGACATTGCCGGCGACGACGGCGGCAGGGTAGGCCGGCTTCAGCATACAGCCGTCGGGAATGACGATGTTGATCGGCCTGAGGCAGCCGGCGTTCATCGGGATCATGTCCTCGACCATGACGCGGAAGGCGTAGAGCACGGCGGCCCGAGCGACCGGTTCGGGCGCGTTGAAATTGTTCTTCATGACAGGCGACGTGCCGGTGAAATCGACGGTCGCCTCCCGCTTTTGCCGGTCGACCGTGATCTTCACCTTGATGACCTGGCCGGTATCGGTCGGATATTCATATTCCGACGTGTCCGGCAGCCGCTCCAGCACGCGGCGCACGCTCTCGGCGGCATTGTCCTGGACATGGCCCATATAGGCCTCGACGACGTCGAGTCCGAAATGGGAGACCATCTTGCGCAGTTCGGCGACGCCCTTCTCGTTGGCGGCAATCTGTGCCTTGAGGTCGGCGATGTTCTGGTGCGGGTTGCGGGCGGGGTAGCGATGATCGGTGAGCAGCGTATGCAACTCCGTCTCGCGGAATTTTCGACGGTCGACGATACGGAAGTTGTCGAACAGAACGCCTTCCTCGTCGACCGTGGTGGCGAGCGGCGTCATCGAGCCCGGGGCGGTGCCGCCAATGTCGGCATGGTGGCCGCGCGAGGCCGCCCAGAAGAGGATGTTTTTCCTGATGTCGTCGAACACCGGTGTCACCACGGTGATGTCGGGTAGATGCGTGCCGCCATTATAGGGGGCATTCAAGGCAAAGACGTCCCCGGGATGGATGTCGCTGGAGTTCAGCCGGATGATGGTTTCGACCGAACGATCCATGGAGCCGAGATGCACCGGCATGTGCGGCGCGTTGGCGACCAGCGCCCCGGTGTGGTCGAAGACGGCGCAGGAAAAATCCAGCCTTTCCTTGATGTTGACGGAATAGGCGGTGTTCTGCAGCGTCACGCCCATCTGCTCGGCGATCGACATGAAGAGATTGTTGAAGATTTCGAGCATCACCGGATCGGCTTGCGTGCCCAGGGCAGCGGCGCGCGTTTTCTTTTCCGTGCGGCGTATGACGACGTGATTGAGGTCGGTGATTTCGGCCCGCCAGCCCGGCTCGACGACGATGGTCTGGTTCGGCTCGATGATCAAAGCGGGGCCGGCGACCAGATTGGACGGTCCCAGGGTCTCGCGACGGTAGACGCCAGCTTCATGCCACTGGCCCTCCGTGTAGATACGCCGGGTCTCGGAAGCGGCTGGATGGATCGTTGCCGGTCCGGCAGGCGCATGGGCCTCGGCGCTGGTCTGGCCGGTTTCGGTGCCCTCGACGCCGACGGTCTCGACCATCATCGGTTTGGCGTCATAGACGAAACCGAATTGCGCTTTGTGGGCGATTTCGAAATCGCGCTTTGCCTGGAAAATCGAATCGTTCTCAAAATTCACCGGGAGGGTCGTGTCGGTGCCGTCATAGCGAATGTGCAGCACCGGCCTGGTGGCAACCGCGGCCTCGGCGATGCCTTGCGCCGCCAGCTCCGCGATAACGGCCTTTTTCAAGGTGGCGATGAGGTCGCCAATCT
>NZ_JBYMDW010000001.1:0-2500 GCF_057766385.1 Mesorhizobium sp. P160927 | reverse complement strand
AGGATGTGAGGATCCCAAAACAACCAGGATGTTGGCTTAGAAGCAGCCATCATTTAAAGAAAGCGTAACAGCTCACTGGTCTAAATAAGGGTCTTTGCGCCGAAAATGTAACGGGGCTAAAGCCATACACCGAAGCTTAGGGTTTGGTCCGCAAGGGCCAAGCGGTAGCGGAGCGTTCTGTAAGCTGACGAAGCCATACCCGTGAGGGGTGGTGGAGGTATCAGAAGTGCGAATGCTGACATGAGTAACGTAAGGGGAGTGAGAGACTCCCCCGCCGAAAGACCAAGGGTTCCTGCTTAAAGCTAATCTGAGCAGGGTTAGCCGGCCCCTAAGACGAGGCGGAAACGCGTAGTCGATGGGAACCACGTTAATATTCGTGGGCTTGGAGGTAGTGACGGATCATTGAGGTAGTCCAATCTTATCGGATTGAACGGGCTGCTGCGTGGTTCCAGGAAATAGCTCCTCCTTATAAACCGTACCCGAAACCGACACTGGTGGTCTGGTAGAGTATACCAAGGCGCTTGAGAGAACTATGCTGAAGGAACTCGGCAAATTGCACGCGTAACTTCGGAAGAAGCGTGACCCTTTTCCACGCAAGTGGAGGAGGGTGGCACAGACCAGGGGGTAGCGACTGTTTATCAAAAACACAGGGCTCTGCGAAGTCGCAAGACGACGTATAGGGTCTGACGCCTGCCCGGTGCTGGAAGGTTAAGAGGAGGGGTGCAAGCTCTGAATCGAAGCCCCAGTAAACGGCGGCCGTAACTATAACGGTCCTAAGGTAGCGAAATTCCTTGTCGGGTAAGTTCCGACCTGCACGAATGGCGTAACGACTTCCCCGCTGTCTCCAGCATAGACTCAGTGAAATTGAATTCCCCGTGAAGATGCGGGGTTCCTGCGGTTAGACGGAAAGACCCCGTGCACCTTTACTATAGCTTTACATTGGCATTCGTAGTGGCATGTGTAGGATAGGTGGTAGGCTTTGAAACCTGGGCGCCAGCTCAGGTGGAGCCACCCTTGAAATACCACCCTTATTACTATGGATGTCTAACCGCGGCCCGTTATCCGGGTCCGGGACAATGTATGGTGGGTAGTTTGACTGGGGCGGTCGCCTCCTAAAGAGTAACGGAGGCGCGCGATGGTGGGCTCAGAACGGTCGGAAATCGTTCGCTGAGTGCAATGGCATAAGCCTGCCTGACTGCGAGACTGACAAGTCGAGCAGAGACGAAAGTCGGTCATAGTGATCCGGTGGTCCCGCGTGGAAGGGCCATCGCTCAACGGATAAAAGGTACGCCGGGGATAACAGGCTGATGACCCCCAAGAGTCCATATCGACGGGGTTGTTTGGCACCTCGATGTCGACTCATCGCATCCTGGGGCTGGAGCAGGTCCCAAGGGTATGGCTGTTCGCCATTTAAAGCGGTACGTGAGTTGGGTTCAGAACGTCGTGAGACAGTTCGGTCCCTATCTGCCGTGGGTGTAGGAATATTGAAAGGATCTGTCCCTAGTACGAGAGGACCGGGATGGACGGATCTCTGGTGGACCTGTTGTGGCGCCAGCCGCATAGCAGGGTAGCTATATCCGGACGGGATAACCGCTGAAGGCATCTAAGCGGGAAACCCACCTTAAAACGAGTATTCCCTGAGAACCGTGGAAGACGACCACGTTGATAGGCCGGGTGTGGAAGAGCGGCAACGCTTGAAGCTTACCGGTACTAATAGTTCGATCGGCTTGATCGTTCTCATTCCTTATGCCCATCTGACAAAATCAGATGGTCTGTTCTCACTCACGCTTGTTCCGCCCCGCGGGCGGCGCTACGTGGGTGCGGCGCATCAGCGCCGACGGTCGGTCGACCTTGCGAAGCTTCGCTTCGAAAGGCGCCAGGACCAAAAGAACCGTAAAGGCACAATTAAGACCAGCGAACAGCCCCGAGAGGCACCGACAGCTCCGCTGTCGATGTCTCTTATGCTTCTTCGCTCAAAAGCTTCTCGAATAACGTGCGTTTTGCCGACCTGGTGGTTATGGCGGAGCGGCTGCACCCGATCCCATTCCGAACTCGGCCGTGAAACGCTCCAGCGCTGATGGTACTTCGTCTCAAGACGCGGGAGAGTAGGTCGCTGCCAGGTCTGCAAAACGCACGTTCAAACTCTCATCCAATCGGATGACAGTGAAATCTTCTCTCTACGTACAGGCCCGCCAACGGGATCACGGGCCGCGAAAGCGGCCCTTTCATTTGGCGGTGAGGAATATGACGCGGGGTGGAGCAGCCCGGTAGCTCGTCAGGCTCATAACCTGAAGGTCACAGGTTCAAATCCTGTCCCCGCAACCAAATACAAAAGAGCCCGCCCTCGTGCGGGCTCTTTTGTATTTTGCTGTGGCAGCCGGCGATTTTACCTGTCATCAGGGCCCCGCAAGGAGGCGGAGCCGACGCCGCGGGACAGAAAACGCAAATCCTGTCCCCGCAACCAATCAATAACGGCCCGCCAGGTTCAAACCTGGCGGGC